>JABARQ010000008.1:106297-178135 GCA_019186985.1 Prosthecobacter sp.
GGCCGTTGAAGATGATGCCTGGCACGCCCAGGGCGGAGGCGATGTTCATCGGGCCGGAGTTGTTGCCGATGAAGAGACGGGCTCCGGCGATGTGGCGGATCAGGCCGCCCAGAGGGCCGGGCTTCACTCGCTGAACCGCAGAGGCCAGGGTTGCTTCAGCCTCCTGACCCTGGTCCATCCAGAGCACTGGCACGGAGCCGGCAAGGCGGTTGGCGAGGTCGATGAAGCGTTCCAGCGGCCACTTTTTGTAATCACGGCTGGCCCCGGCATGGATGAAGACGCCCTGGTGATCCGCCTTGCCGAAGGCCGAGAGGTCCGGTGGCGGGATGGTGTCCGGCAGGCAGGGGTCCAGGGTCTGGGCGATGCGCCAGTTTTGCCGAGGGTCGGGGGCGGTGAAGTCCACGGGCACCCGTTCATGAAGGAGCCGTCCGAGATGGCGTTCGTGGATGAGCGGGCCGATGCTGCGGGTGGCGCCGGTGACGCGGGTCAGCAGGTGGGCCACATTGCCCTGGTCGTTGCCGAGCAGGCAGGCGTCCTGCGGCAGGTGGCGGAACTGAAGGACCAGCCTGGCAAGCTGCAGCGGATGACGCCAGGCGCCGTTGAACTCGCGGGTGGCAAATTCGAGCGTCTGAACCCTCGGACAGGTGTTGTTGTAAAGGGGGGCCGCGACGGGGCTGGTGCAGACGGTGATGCTCCAGTCCGGATGCAGGCGCTGAATCTCCTGGACCACGGGCAGGAACACGACGTTGTCGCCCAGTTGGTTCACCTTGAAGATCAGCAGACGCATTGTCGGAAAAATTCTGCGGTAATTCGCCGCGTGGCAACCTGCATGAAGGAAAAAAGCGTGTTTTGATGCGTGGCAGGAACTTTTTAATCCTGATGGCGGCGGCCGTGGCCATGCTCATGGCCTTCCAGCCGTATGCCGCAGGCTATGGCACCTTCCGGCTGACGCTGCTGGAGGAGCTGCTGCTGCGCTGGAAGGATCCGACCTGGCAGCACGGGTTGCTGGCTCCCCTGATCGCGGGCTGGCTGGTCTGGCGGCAGAGGGCGGAGCTTGCCGCCCTGCCGGTGCAGGGCCGATTTTCCGGATGGCTGGCGGCGGGGGTTGCCCTGCTGGCCTATTTCGGTGGCTACAAGGCGAACAATTATTACCTCGGCGCCTTTGCGGTTCAGCTTTTCCTGGCGGGGGTGGTCGTCACCTGCCTGGGCTGGGCTCATGCGCGGAGGCTCTGCTTCGCCTGGCTGATGCTCGGGTTCATGTGGCCGCTGGTGTTCCTGGAGGACTCGCTGTCGTTCAGGCTGCGTGTGCTGATGGTGGAGACGACCAGCTTTGTCCTGAACGGCATCGGCCTGGACACGATCCGGGAGGGCACGGCGCTCATTTCCTCGCCCGGGGCGGGCCGGGCGGCGGGGGAGCTGTTCAGCCTGAAGGTGGACGGGCCGTGCAGCGGCATGAGATCGCTTTTCGCCCTGCTCATGGTGTCGGCCTTGTTCGGCTACTTCCGGCAGAAGTCGCTGCCGAGGCGTCTGCTGCTTTTCCTGGCGGGTTTTCCGCTGGCGGTCCTGGCGAACATGGCGCGTCTGCTCATTTTGATCGGAGGCACGATGTTGTTCGGGCAGGAGTTTGCGGTGGGGGATCAGGAGAAGGAGGTCAGCACCTTCCATTTTGTTTCAGGCCTGGTGGTTTACCTGGTCGCGCTGCTGGGGCTTCAGGGTTTGTCGCGGCTCATGGGTGGCATGGCGGCAGGCAATCCGGCGCCGTTGCCGAACCTGGTGCCGGTGATGAAGGTGTGCTGGCCGGGGCCTGTGCTGATGGTTCTTGGCGCGGCGGGCAGCCTGGCCGCCTGCCGGCTGTCGCCGGAAGTCCGCGCCGGAGATGCCGCGGGCGTGGTGATGGAGCTGCCGACGGCTGTGGGCAGGTTTCTTGGGCAGCCTATGGAAAAGGATGCGGCGGAAAAGGCGCTGCTGCCGGAGGACACGCAGCTGGTGAAGATGCAGTACCGCTCCCCGGGATCGGCGGAGGACCGGGATGTGGCGCAGGTGACGCTGGTGCTGGCCGGGGCGGAAAGGCGCAGCATTCATCGCCCGGAGGTCTGCCTCGACGGCCAGGGCTGGACGCTGCTGGACTCCAGGGTGCTGGACGTGGAGGTGCTGCCAGGCCGGTTTCTGCCGGTGAAGGACCTGCTGGTGGAACGTCAGGTGCGGATGAAGGACGGCGGCTCCAGGACGCTGCGCGCCCATTATGCCTACTGGTTCATCGGCACGGACGTGACGACGCCGAGCAACGCCAGGCGGGTCTGGCTCAGCACCTGGGACAACATCTTTCGCAACATCAACCACCGCTGGGCCTATGCCAGCATCACCTGCTGGGTGACCGAGAACCTCCAGCCTGCGGAATCCGGTCAGCGTGTGAGGGATTCGGAGATGAGCGCGGCCGTGGTGAGGGAGTTGATCCGCCTGCTGGCTCCGAAATTTCAGAAGGAACTGCGGGAGGCCCGGGGGGCTGAATCGTTGTAAATTGTTTGTGATCAGGTGGTTGGAGGGTTGTGTGAAAGGCCTCAAGCGGCACTTTGAAGCTGTCTCCGATGAACCAGCGCCTGGACCAGGATTCCGAACTGATGATTGACGCCCTGCGCGGCATTGCCGCCGTCATGGTGCTGTTTTCACATTGCTTCGACCTGGCGATCGCGGACAAGTTTGGCTGGAGCTACGCCGACGCCCCCGAAGGCTGGCGGTTGCTGCGCGCGACCGTCGGTCACGGTGGCTTCTGGGTGTGGTCCTTCTTCATGATCTCCGGCATCTGCATCCACAGGTCGATCCTGAAGGGGGTGCAGGACGGGACGTTTTCCTGGTGGAAGTATGGCCTTGCCCGGCTGACGCGCATTTATCCGCTGTTCCTGCTCGGTCTGCTGCTGGCGGTGATCACCTGGCATCTGCATGAGGATTTTGGGGGGGCGCCGGAAGTCACCCTGCCCTGGCGGCAGTTCCTGGCCAGCCTGGCGGGCCTGCACATCCTGACGACGTCCTTTCCCGGGTTTGAGACTTCCTGGAGCCTGAGCTGTGAGCTGATCTATTATGCGGCCTGGCCGGTTGTCCTGCTGATGACCCGGGGGGTCACGTCAAAGGCCGCCGTCCTTTCCATCGGCGTCTCCCTGCTCGGGGCGGCGGCCATCCTGGTGGCCTGGAAGGTGTTTCACCGGCTGGAGGGAAGCGCCTTGGTGGACGGGGTGTGGACGACGCTGGTCTTGTTTCCCGTGTGGATCTGCGGCGCCTGGATGGCGGCCCACTGGCAGCAGGGCAGGCTGGCGGTTTCACGAAGCTTCTGGCTGGGCTCGTTCTCCCTCTGCCTGCTGTCCGAGCTGCTGCTGGCGACGCTCAAATACAAGCAGTATCCGGGCTGGGCGGTCCACCTGGCGGGCTGGAGCGCCATTCCAGGGCTCATGTTCCTGCTCTCGGGGAGCGGTCATCTCCGGCTTTCGTCCCTGCCGGCCGCCCTGCCTGTGTGCCGCTGGCTGGGCCGGCTGAGCTATCCCTGCTACATCCTGCACCTGCAGATCCTGCTTTTGATCAACCATTGGGTGGATCAGGCCGCTCCGGAAAGCATCACCCAGCGTCCGTTGTTGCACGCATCGGTGGAGTTTGTGCTGGTGCTTGCCCTGCTGGGCGTGGTCGGCCCCAGGCTGGAGTCGTTTTTCATGGACTGGCGCGCAGGCATTCTGGCAAAGGCTTTTCCGCGCAACGCCCGGACCGTCTGACAACTTCGTCTTATGTGTGGATTCATCGGCTGCTTCTCACCCGGGGGGCGGCCTCTGCCTTCGGACGGCGTGCTGGAGGCCATGCTGCGCAGCATCCGCCACCGCGGGCCGGATGACGAGGGCTTCCAGGCGCTGTCCTTCGCCCGGCACGCGTCCTCGCCGCATCGGCCGGGGGAAACCCTGCCCGAGGGGACGGACGGCGGCTTTGGCTTTGCCAGGCTGAGCATCCAGGACCTGTCGGCGGCCGGCCATCAGCCGATGATGAGCCGGGATGGTTCAACGGTCCTGGTCTTCAACGGCGAAATCTACAACGCCGGTGAAATCCGTGACCGTCTCCGCAGCGAAGGCGTGCAGTTTCAGGGGCACTCGGACACGGAGGTGATCCTGCGCTGCTTTGAGCGGCACGGATGGCAGGCCATGCTGGACTCCATCCAGGGCATGTTCGCCATCGCGGTGGCGGAGGTGGGCGCAGGACGTGTGCGCATGGCGCGCGACCCCTTTGGCATCAAGCCGTTCTACCACACCCGGCTTGCGGACGGCACGCTGCTCATCGCCTCGGAGATCAAGGCCTTCCTGAAACATCCGGGCTTCCAGGCGGAGCTGGAGGCGGCGCATCTGCCCGAGCAGCTGATGTTCCGCTACACGGCCTGGGACCGCACTCTGCTTCGTGATGTGCAGCAGCTTCCGCCCGGCCATGAAATGTGCTGGGAATCCGCTTCGGGCGGTCTCTTGCAGCGCCGCTACTGGCAGCTTCCCGATGCGTCGGACGGCGGCGAGGACGTGGCCTTTGTCCGGCAGGTGCTGAAAAAGGCCGTACGCAGCCAGATGATCAGCGATGTGCCGCTCGGCACCCAGTTGAGCGGTGGCATCGACAGCTCGTTGATCACGCTTGATGCGGCGGCTGAGGGGAGGGAGGCGCTGCACAGCTTCTCCATCGTTTTTGAAGATCCGGAGGTCAGCGAGGATGCCTGGATCAGCCAGGCGGCCAGACGGGCCGGCGTGCACAGCCATCGGTTCCTGTTTTCCGCGAAGCATTTCGCCGAGGACTTTTCCCGGGTCACCTGGCATCTTGATGCGCCGCCGGGAAATCCCAACACCCTTGCCCTCGACCTGCTGGCGCGCGAGGCCCGTCAGACGGTGAAGGTGTTGCTGACCGGTGAGGGCTGTGACGAGCTTTTCGCCGGCTACAACCGCTTCTATTATGCGGCGCTCCAGCACAGGCACCCCTTGGTCTTTCGCTGGGGTGCCGGACTGGCGGGAGCTTCCCAGGGGCGTCTCTGGAGGCTCTTCGGCCAGGCCGGGCAGAGCCTGGAGCATCAAATGATCACCGGCTCCGCCTACGGGGCGGCGTCCCTGGTCGCCGCCCTACTGCCCGGGGCACGGGTCGAGGACGCCATCTCCATGCGTCTGGATCACCTGGCCGGCATCCCCGGCGAGGGGCTGCGTCGGCAGATCCGCTATGAAACCGAAACCTACCTGCCTGACCTGCTCATGCGTCAGGACAAGGTGACCATGGCCCATGGGGTCGAGTGCCGGGTGCCGTTTTTGGACCTGGAGGTCGCCCGTGCGGCCCGCACCCTGCCGCTTTCGAGCCTGGCCTGCCCGGTTTACGGTCCCAATGCCCGCATGCGTGGCACGAAGCGGGTGATCAAGAAACTGGCGGAGGCGGAATTTGGGACAGCCTTTGCCTATCGGCGGAAGCGAGGGTTTGATGTGCCGCTTCAGGCCTTTTTCCGACAACCGAAAGTTCAGGAGCAGGCGCAGGATCTCTGGCTGCCTGGGATCAGGAGGCGGGGGCTTCTGGATGGGGCCAGGGTGCAGTCCATCTGGCAGAAAACACAGGGACAGGAGGGCAGTCCTGCGGAGGCGGAGGCCCTTTGGGTGGCGTTTGGGCTCGAACTATGGGCTCAACTCGTTTTGTAATTTCTAGTATAAAACACCTCTAAATAATTAAAGAATATAAAATTTATCAAATTATCTTTGCTTTTTTATAAAATTAAGGATATCAGTAAGGTATGCGCTCCAAAGTTTTTATCATTTCCTTTGCGCTCCTCCTTTCGGGTATCGCCAAAGCGGACATCATTGCCATCAATGGTGTGGATCGTGATGGGTATGGTGGAGTTTATGAAGTTGCTGGCACGGGATTTGATGGTGGCAGGTACTGGTGGATGTGCATCGAGCCGAATGGTTCCAATTCTGCAGGCAGCGGGCAGGGCTTCCTGGCGGACGCCGTGGGTTTTTATGACGGCTGGGACCAGCAGAACACGGAACGTCTCGACTTTTACACCAACAATCCCGGACACTATCTCAGCGCCCTTCCGACCCAGGTGCGGGTGATGGAGTATGTGCTCGACACCTACCTGCCCTGGACCACCCTTGCGGGGCCTTCCGGACGCTTTGCCGAACAGGATGCGACCGCCTCCCTCTACGGCAACGATGACCCGTTCTACAATGCCTTCTTTGCCGTGCAGAACTTCCTGTCCGAAACCTATGGCAAGACCACGAAGTCGGACTTCACGGACATGTCAGATTACAGCTTCTTTGCCGGAAGCGCCACGGATCCCAACTCGATCGCCGCCCGCAGTTCAATCTTCTCGACCATCCTGGCGGATGTCGAAGCCAAGGCTGCGGTGAACTTTTTCGACACCTACACGGCGGAGCACGGCTACCTGATCGCCAACACGCTGATGCCCTCGGGAGACATCGACAACTGGCAGGACGCCCTCCTGATCTATTCGCTGGCTCCGGTGCCTGAGCCAAGTGGAGCGCTGCTGATCGCCTGCACCGGTCTGGCCGTCATGCTGCGCCGCATGCGTCGCGTCGCGGCCTGAGACGGGCGGCTTTTCACCGTCTGGCGAGGACAGATGCGGGAGGCATGGCCCCCTGATCCTGGAATGTCCCTGGAAGACCGACTTTATCCGCTGCTGCGGCTTTACGAAGCCGCTCCGCAGCCTGTCAAAACCCTGGCCGGGAGCGCCTTCCGGCTGCTGCCTTCCTCGTGGCGCCATGGCAGGGCCTATGAAGCCTTCCGCCGCGAGGCTGCGCAGGCGGAAACCTGGGATGAAAAGGCCATGCGCGACTACCAGCTGACGGCCTTGCGCGACAGCCTGGCCGCGGCAGGGCAGGCGCCGTTTTATGCGCGGCGGTTTGCCGAGGCCGGGGTGGATCCGCGGAAGTTCGAGAGCCTGGAGCAGCTCGCCGGCTATCCTTTGCTGAGCAAGGCCGACCTGCTTGAGCATCGCGAGGCGATGGTGAATCCGCAGGTTCCTGCGGCCCGGCGTCTTTACATCACCACGGGAGGTTCCAGCGGCGTGCCGGTCGGCTTTTACCTGGAGCGCGGAGTTTCGCGCCCGAAGGAGCAGGCCTATCTGGAGGTGATGTGGTCGCGACGCGGCTACCGGCCGGGCGACCGTGTGGCCGTCATCCGTGGAGGCGTGACCTCGAGCAGGGCCGGGGGAAAAATCAGCAGCCACGACGCCACGCGCGACTGGCTGATCCTGTCCTCCTATCACCTGGCTCCGGATCGCCTGGCTGAGTATGTGACTCTTTTGAACCGCTTCCGTCCCCGGCACCTGCATGCCTATCCGAGCGCCGCGCTGATGCTGGCCCGGGGCATGGAGCAGTCGGGATTGAAGCTCAACTTTCCGCTGGTCTCGGTCCTGTGCGGTTCGGAGAAGCTGGATGAGGAGGCGCAACGCTACCTGGAGCAGGCCTTCGCCTGCCGGGTCTTCCACTGGTATGGGCACAGTGAGCGCGTGGTGCTGGCGGGGCAGGGCAGGCGGTCGGATCATCTCTACTTCTGGCCGGCCTATGGGTTCGTCGAATTTGGCGAACCTGACGCGGAGGGCCTTTGCGAAGTCATCGGGACCTCGTTTCACAACCGGGCGATGCCCCTGATCCGCTACCGCACGGGCGATCGTGTGCGCCTTTCGAAAACCCAGGACCGCGAACTGCCGATGATCGAGGCCGATGCCGTGGAGGGGCGTGATTATGAGTTCCTGGCCAGCGCGTCCGGCCGCCGGATTTCCCTGACCGCCATCAACATGCATGACCGCATTTTCGACGGGCTGCTGGCCGTGCAGTTTGCCCAGGGGCGGCCCGGCGAGGTCGAGTTCCGCTATCAGCCGGGACCGCGCTGGCGGTCATCACGCCTGGAAGCCATGCGCGCGGGGCTTCTCCAGAAGCTGGGGGATGACTTCAATCTGGTGTTGCGCCAGGTGACGGAGGTGGAAAAGACACCGGCGGGCAAGCATCGCTGGCTGGTGCGCCTGAGTTCCTGATCGTTATCTGCATCCTGTCATGTGTGGTTTTGCCGGCTGGTTTCAAAAGTCGGGCCTGGTCTGGCCGGAGGACGCGCGCCGGCGTCAGGCCGCCGCCCTGAGGGCGCTGCATCACCGCGGTCCGGATGACGGCGGTGAGGAATCGGGCGGCACCTGGTGGATGGGCTTCCGACGGCTTTCGATCCTTGATCTCAGCGGTCATGCGCATCAGCCGATGAGCTTTGATCACGGGCACCAGACCCTGACCTTCAACGGCGAGATCTACAACTTCCGCGAGCTTCGTGAAAGGCATCTGGGCTCCGTGAAACTGCGCTCCACGGGGGACACGGAGGTGCTGGGCGAGCTGATTTCGCGCAGCCGGCCCGGCCGCGTGCTGCCGCTGCTGCGCGGCATGTTCGCCTTTGCCTGGCGGGACGGCGCCCGCGGCAGGCTGAGCCTGGTGCGCGACCCGTTTGGCATCAAGCCGCTCTACTATCATCTCGATGCTGACGGCACTCTTTGTTATGCCTCCGAGGTGAGGGCGCTGAGGCGGCTGCTCGGCGGCAGGGCGGGCGCGCTTTCCCCGGAGGCGCTGGCCGGCTACCTGAGGTGGGGCTGCGTGCCCTCCCCGGAAAGCGCCGACGACGGCATCCGCTGCCTGCCTCCCGGCCATCGGCTGACCTGGCTGGACGGCCATGTCGAGATCAAGCGCTGGTTCATGCCGGTCTGGCAGCCGGCCAGGGAATGGGTGACGGAGGCGCAGGAGCAGCGGCAGCTTGTGAGGGAGGCGGTGCTGGACAGCGTCCGGGCGCATCTGGTTTCGGACGTGCCGGTGGGCGTCTTCCTCAGCGGCGGGCTGGACTCCTCCCTGATGGCCGGTGCCATGCGGCATCTCGGGCAGAAGCGCATCAAGGCCTTCTCCCTGGGCTATGATGAAGGCGCGGGCGTTCCGGATGAAACCCAGGCGGCGGAAAAGACGGCGCGCAGCCTGGATTGTGAGTTTCATGCCGAGCGCATGTCCGGCGACGATGTCGAGGGCCTGCTCGACGGCTATCTGGAGAGCCTGGACCAGCCCACGGGCGATGCGCTCAACACCTGGCTGGTTTCCAGGCTGGCGGCCCGTGAGGTGAAGGTGGTGCTCAGCGGGCTGGGTGCGGATGAATGGTGGGCCGGTTACACGCTTCACCGCCTCGCCGCGCTGACGATGCATTCGCCGCTGAGGTTTCTCGGAGCCGCCGCCCGCGGCATCGACGCCCTGCTGCCGCCCGCCTGGCGCGGCCTGCCCGCCTGGAAGGTGCTCGCCTTCATCCTGGGCAGGCATGGAACGTCGGCCACCGCCCTGCAGCGCTCCTCGCGCGCCCTGTTCAGCCGGGCGGAGGTGGCGGGGCTGACAGGGCGGCCCTGGTGTGAAAACGACGAAGGAGCGCGGCTGGAACGCGAGGCGCCGGTGAGCGCCCCGGACAGCTGGCTGCATGAGCTGCTGTTTGCCGAAACCCAGACCTACCTGCCCGACATGCTGCTGCGGGACAACGATGTCGTCAGCATGGCGCACTCGCTGGAGCTGCGCGTGCCGCTGGTGGACCGGCGTGTCTTTGAGGCTGCGGCGCGCATTCCGCCGCAGGCGAAGACGGACCTGCATTCCGGCAAGCTCATCCTGCGCGAAGCCTGCCGGGATTTGCTGCCGCCGCACATCCTCGAGGACCGGGTGAAGAAGACCTTCACGCTGCCGCTGATGAAGTGGATGCGCACGCCTGCCTGGCGCCGGCGCATCGAGGACACGGTTTATTCCCAGGCCTGCCGGCAGCGGGGATGGCTGACGCCCGCCGTGGTGGAGCGCCACTGCCGTGACTACTTCAGGAGCGGCCTGGACTCCAAGGCCGGCTGGCTGCTCAGCCAGAGGGTGTGGACGATGTACGTCCTCGAGGCCTGGGCGCTCCAACAGGAGGTGGCAGGACGATGAACCGGCCGCACAGCCTCGTGCAGGTCTTCAACCGCTACCTCCAGAAGGGGGGCGAGGAGGCTTCGGTGGAGCGCATCCATGATCATGCGGCCCTGCGTCATCCGGTGACCCGCTGCTTCTTTGACAGCGCCACTTGGACCGGCCCCGGGGCGCCGGGCAGGCTCCGGCAGGCGGCGAGGTTTTTTTACAATGCTGGTTCGGCGCGGCTGTTCGAGGAGGCGGTGCGGCGGTCCTCCGCCGAGGCGGCGCTGTTCCACAACATCTACCCCGTGGGTTCGCCGTCGCTGTATCGCAGCGCCCTTCGGCAGGGGCTGCCTGTCATCCAGTATCTGCACAACTACCGCCCCTTCAGCGTGGGCGGCTCGCTGTTTTATGACGGCAGCGTGCACACGGCGCCCCTGAGCGGAGATTATGCCGGCGAAGTGGCCGCCGGGGCCTGGCAGGGAAGGGCGCGCAGCCTCCTCTGCGCCCTCATGCTGAAATTGCTCCACCGCAGCGGCTGGCTGGAGTCGGTGAAGGCCTGGGTCTGCATCTCGCAGTTCATGGCCGACCGCCTCGCTCAGCATGGCTGCGTGCCTGCCGGCAGGCTGCATGTGCTGCGTCATTCCTGGGATGCAATGCCTTCGCCGCCGCCGCCGGAGGACCGGGGCCATTACTTGTTTCTCGGCCGCCTGATTCCTGAAAAAGGCCTGCCGATGCTGATCCAGGCCTGGCAGGAGCTGCGACGGCAACTGGGCGCAAATACGCCGCAGTTGCACATCGCCGGCGAGGGGCCGCTTGAATCGTTGGTCAGACAGGCCGCTGCTGACAGCCCGTGCATCCGCCACCTGGGCCTCCTCTCTGGCAGGACGAAGGCCGAGGCTCTGCAAGGCTGTCGTGCGCTGGTCGCACCGTCCGTCTGGTGGGAGCCGCTGGGCCTGATGGTCTATGAGGCCTACGACCACGGAAAACCGGTGCTTGCCGCGCGCAGCGGCGGCCTGGGCGAAACGGTGCTGCAGGATGAAACGGGCCTGCTTCATGAGCCGGGGGATGTCGAAGGCCTGGTCCGGGATGTCCTCGCCCTGGAGTCCATGACGGCGGAGCAACGCCAGGCCATGGGCGGCCGTGGACGTGACTGGCTGCTGCGCGAGGCTTCGGCCGCCCTCTGGCAGGACCGGTTTGACGCCATCCTGGAACAGGCGTTGATGGAACACCGCAGGCCATCGTGACGTCATCGCTTTCAGACATTCTCAGAACTCGCTTCGGCCATGATTCGTTCCGGCCCGGCCAGGAGCAGGTGATGCGCACGCTGCTGGAGGGACGCAGCACCCTGGCCCTGCTGCCGACCAGCGCGGGCAAGAGCCTCTGCTACCAGCTTCCCGCCCTGCTGATGGACGGCCTGACGCTGGTGATCTCGCCGCTCATCGCACTCATGAAGGACCAGGTGCAGTCCCTGCGGAAGCGCGACATTGCCGCGGCAAGGCTCGACTCCTCCATGACCGCCGCCGAGGTGGACAAGGTCTTTGCGGACATCCAGGCTGGTGCGGTCAGGCTGCTCTACATCGCCCCGGAGCGGCTGATGAACGAGGCCTTCATCCGACGTCTCCAGTCCATGAAGGTGGCGATGATGGCGGTGGACGAGGCCCACTGCATCTCCGAGTGGGGACACAGCTTCCGTCCGGAATACCTGCGCCTGGCCCATGTCGCCCGCGAGCTGGACATCCGTCCGGTTCTGGCGCTGACGGCCACGGCGACGCCTGCGGTGGCCCGGGACATCCTCACGGCCTTCGGCATTGCCGGGACCGACCTGGTGCGGACGTCCTTCCGCCGGCCCAACCTGCATTTCTCCATCACGCCCTGCCCGTCGGAGCGGAGGAAGGAACTGCTCGCGCGCAGGCTGAAGGAGCGCGGCGGCGCCGCCGTGGTCTATGTCACGCAGCAGCACACGGCGGAGGAGGTGGCGACACACCTTCAGCGGCAGGGCCTGAAGGCGCAGGCCTATCATGCCGGGCTGCCGGATGAGCATCGTCATGCCGCCCAGGATGACTTCATGAAGGGCGCGGTGGACGTCATCGTCGCCACGATCGCCTTCGGCATGGGGGTCGACAAACAGGACGTCCGTGCGGTCTATCATTACAACCTGCCAAGAAGCCTGGAAAACTACCTGCAGGAGGCGGGGCGTGCCGGCCGTGATGGCGAGGTGTCCGTGTGCGAGGTGCTGGCCTGCGCGGATGACCGCCTGGTGCTGGAAAACTTCATCCATGGCGTCGTGCCGACCGCCCAGGCCCTGCGCCAGCTGGTGGATCACCTGCTGAGAAAGGGGCGGGAGTTTGACATTTCGCTCTACGAGCTGGCCCAGGCCACGGATATCCGGCCTCTGGTGATCGAGACAGTTCTGACGCATCTGGAACTGCGCGGCCTGCTCAGGCCGCTGGGATCCTTTTACTCCACCTGTCAGTTCCGCCTTCTCCAGCCTGAGGCACGCGTGCTGGCCGGGCACAAGCCCGAGCGGCAGGCCTTTCTGCGCCGTCTATTTTCCGCCGGGGTGAAACGCACCCGCTGGACCACGCTGAACCTGGACGAGGCCGTCTTGCAGGTGGATGCGGACCGCGGCCGGATTCAGGAGGCGCTGACCTGGCTGCAGGAGTCGGGTGACATTGAATTGAAGCCCGGCGGCCTGCGGCAGCGCTGGTGCCTCGCGGCGGACGGAGAGGTTCCGGACCCGGAGACGGTGAGCCTGGAATTGCAACGTTTGTTCGCGGAACGGGAGCGCCGGGACCTTGGCAGGCTCGGAGAGGTGCTGGAACTGATGACGGACCGGGGCTGCATCACCGGCCGGCTGCTGCGTCACTTTGGCGAGGAGCCGGAAGGCGCCTGCGGGACCTGCTCGGGCTGCCTCGAACAGATGGAGGGCGGCTGCGCGGAAGGCCCTCGCGAACTTCCCTGCTCGACCATCGCCGGCATCACCAGCGGCGATGTCCTGGAGATCCGGCGCATGGTCGATGAACGTCACCCGGCCCTCCGGGCGCCGCGCCAGCTCGCCCGTTTCCTGTGCGGCATCACCAGTCCGGCGACGACCCGTGCACGGCTGACCCGTCATGACAGCTTCGGCCTGCTGGAGCGCGTGCCGTTTGTGGAGGTGCTGGCCCAGGCGGAGTCGATGATGTAGGCGAGGCCGCGGCCTGATGAGGGTGCCAGGCGCAAGATTGGCGCACAGGTCCCTCGTGAAAGAAAGGTCCGGCGGTGTCATGGAGCGTTTCATTCCCACCCTCCCAGTGTTCAGGCCCGCCCTCCAGATCCTCTTTTTCATCGCCCTCTCCGCCTTCTCTGCGGAGCCGCCAAAGCTCGACTTCGTCCGCTACATGGAGGGCAAGTACCTGTTTGAGCGCAACTGCCAGGTCTGCCATGGCGCGCGCGGGGATGGCAACGGCGAGATGGCCCCGACGCTGAGCCCCAGGCCGAGGTCGTTCCGCGAGGGCATGTTCAAGTTCCGCACCACCCCCTTCGGCACGCTGCCGACAGAGGACGACCTTCGCCACACGATCAAGCACGGCCTGACGGGCACGGCGATGGGCATGTTCTCCCAGCTCACGGATGACGACGTGACCTCGCTGATTGAATATGTGAAGTCCTTCTCGCGCCGCTGGCGCAAGGCGGAGAACTACGCGGAACCGCTGACGTTTCCGGAGCCTCCCGCCTGGCTGGAGGATGCCAAGGCCCGGGCCGCCCAGGCGGAGAAGGGCAGGGGGCTTTTTGTGACGCATTGTTCGGCCTGCCATGGGGCCGCGGCCGATGGCCGGGGGCCGGCGGTGCCCGGGCTCAAGGATGTCTGGAACTTCCCGGCGCGGCCCTCGGACCTGCGCCAGCCGCATCTGCGCTGCGGGGACCGTCCGCAGGATGTCTATCGCGTCCTGGCCACTGGCCTGAACGGCACACCGATGGTGAGTTTCGAAGGCACGCTGACTCCTGAGCAGCGATGGCAGGTCATCGCCTGGATCTTCACGCAGAAGCTTCCGGACGTGCCGACCCTCGGCAACGCACCGCCGCGCGAGACGGCGAAGACCGGCACGAAATAAGCCGCCTGCGGGAAGAACAAAGACGGGCGGCCGCACGACAGGCCCCGGGATTGGTAACCGTTATGGAAACCAATCTTTCCCTCCGGCTCAGGTTCCCTCGCCAGCATGGAGCACGGATTTAACGCTTGTTGAATGGCACGCCTGCCTGTGAAAGGATGCAATCGTTCATGGTTGTCCAAAGCCGACATTTCTTCTCCAACAGCACGGAACTCTTCCCGGCCGAAGAGTTTCTTGAAGCTTCATTGCTGAAGATGAAAATGGCGCCATCCGAGGAACGCGGAGCCATTTTCACCCGTCCTGAGGTCGTTGACTTCATGCTTGATCTTGTCGGCTACACGCCAGACCGGCCTTTGTGGCAGCTCAGGCTGCTGGAGCCTTCATTTGGAGGTGGCGAGTTTCTTCTGAGGGCAGTCGAAAGGCTGCTCCAATCCGCCCAAACAGCCAAGATCGCCGCAAACGAGCTAGCCCCGGCTATCCGGGCGGTGGAACTGCATGGCGACACCTTTCAACAGACCCGCGAGACGCTTTCAAAGCTGCTCCGAGATCGCCAAGTGCCTGTGGCAACAAGTTCGATGCTGCTGGAGGCATGGTTGAAGAACGCTGATTTCCTATTGGAGCCTGATCGCGAGGCTTTCGATTTTGTGATCGGCAACCCGCCCTATGTCCGACAAGAGCTCATCCCCGCAGATCTGCTCGCGGAATACCGGCTGCGCTACAAGACGCTCTATGACCGTGCCGACCTTTATGTGCCGTTCATCGAAAAGTCGCTAAATCTTTTGGAGGATGAGGGGCGGATGTGCTTCATCTGCTCCGACCGATGGATGAAGAACCGCTACGGCGGGCCGCTTCGCGCCCTCATTTCATCCGGCTACTCGCTGCGCTATTATGTGGACATGGTGGGGACCGCCGCATTTCAGTCTGAAGTGACGGCGTATCCGGCGATCACGGTCATTCAGCGTGGAAAGTCGGACGAGAAGCCGTTGCTGGCTCATCGGCCGGAAGTTTCGAGCGAGTCATTGCGCCAGCTTCACCAACTATTCACGGGGCCGGTTGCCAACTACAACGGCACTGTGAGCATGCTGGCTGCCAACCCGTGTGGAGATGAACCCTGGCTGCTGGAGTCCGATTCTCAGCCGTCTCTGGAACTCGTGCGCAGGCTCGAAGCCGCTTTTCCAACCTTGGAAGAGGCTGGATGCAACGTCGGGATCGGCGTGGCCACCGGTGCGGATAAGGTTTTCATCGCGCCGTATGATGAACTGGATGTCGAAGAAGAACGGAAGCTGCCGCTGGTGACGACGAGGGATATTCTAACGGGAGAGGTTCGGTGGAAAGGTCTCGGCGTGGTGAACCCGTTCGAGGAAGACGGCAGTCTGGCGGATTTTTCGGCCTACCCTCGTTTTGCCCGCTACATCAATCTCCACCGCGAGGTCTTGCAGAAGCGTCACTGTGCTCAAAAGGCGAATGGATCGTGGTATCGCACCATCGACCGCATCACGCCTGCACTCAGCGCCAAACCCAAGCTGCTCGTGCCAGACATCAAAGGCGAGGCAAACATCGTTCTGGAGAAGGGGCGGCTCTATCCTCATCACAATCTCTACTTTATCACCAGCGAACACTGGCCCCTGGAGGCGTTGCAGAGGGTTTTGAAATCCGGCATTGCTCGTCTCTTCGTCCGTGCCTACTCGACCAAGATGCGCGGCGGTTGTCTGCGCTTTCAAGCCCAGTATCTGCGCCGTATCCGGCTTCCTCATTGGAACATGATCGAGGCTTCCTTGCAGGGGAGGCTCTGTGATGAGAAACAGTCAGTGGAGCCGCTTCTGGCAGAAATCTACGACTTGTCCGCGGAAGACCTCCCCCACCTGCAATCCTGACATGGCTCTTTTTCTCGCAAACCACTCCACCAAAGCCAGCAGGGCGATCAAAGGCTTCTGGAGCGGCCGTGATGAGGCCCGGCTCAAACAAGCCGCTGTCGGTAAAGGCGACCAAGGGGAGCGTTCGGCCGTGACAGCCGGGAAGAACATGAACGGCTTCATTTCCCTGATGGAAGAACTCGTCCGCGGAAATGGACTCAAATCCGCCGACATCCACCTTGATCGCCGTGTGCTTACACTGCCCGGATTCTTCCGTCCCACGAAGCTTTGGGACATGCTCGTCATCGATCGCGGCAGGCTGGTGGCAGCCTTGGAGTTCAAATCCCAGGTTGGGCCGTCGTTCGGAAACAACTGCAATAATCGGGCCGAGGAAGCCATCGGCACGGCACATGATTTTTGGACCGCTTACCGAGAGCGTGCTTTCGGCGACGTGCCTCGCCCCTTTTTAGGCTGGCTGATGCTGGTGGAGGACGCTGAAGCCTCGCGAACGCCTGTTCGCGATCACTCGCCTCACTTCCCGGTGTTTCCTGAGTTTCAAAACGCCTCGTACCTGGATCGCTACCACCTTCTTTGCAAAAAGTTGGTGCATGAGCAGCTTTACACCTCCGCGACGGTCCTTGCGAGCCCTCGGTCTGCGATCAAGGACGGGCGGTTTTCCTGCCATGAGGACATGACCAGCCTCACCAGCTTTGTGTCGAGCTTTGCAGGCCACATTGCCATAGCGGCATCCGGGAGATGAAAAGGATTTCGCGTGAGAGTGGAGCCCGGATGAATTATTGCTTTCCAAGCAGTGAAGACTGCCTGGGCATTCAGGGCACGGAGGCAAGAATGCGAAGACCGCATGAACTCTCGGTAGCCTCCAGTCTGATTCTATTCCGGAAGGTGTTGATCAAGAAGCTATAATCAGCCGGAGCCATGCCGGGATATTCATACATGCTGTTTACCCGCTCATTTGAGCAAGAACCAGCATTTTTGTTGCTTTGCACGCAAATGAGCCGCTAAAGTAACAAGATGACTCGAAAATCCCCGTGCAAAGCAACATTCTTGTCGGAGATAAAGCTGCTGACAAAACAACAAAGTTGTCGATAAATCACCTGTTCATTCAACACGCCTAAAAAGGAAGAACGAGGGAGTGATCTGGGCCTCAAACAAGGCGAATGAAAGGGGCGTGAAGGAGCGTAGCATTGCTGCTGCGAAGCGCAGCGAATGACCCGTCATTCAAGCTCAATGAGCAAAGCAAGGCTAAGGTGGAATGAGGGTTTCAATCGCCTTGTTTGAGGCATTTGGAGGATCGTTCTTCGCGGGATGGCTGGAGCCAGCCAAGGAGACGGCTGCGGGTGAACATGCGTTGCACGCCAACAGCCGTCTTGGATCCATGCCTGGCCCCCCGGCGTGTAGGGGCGCGGAGTGCAGGCGTGGGCGGAGCTGCACATGCCGTGAGTTCCAGATGATGCGGCGGTGCGTTTTCGCCAAGGGAATGAACAGTCCACTGCACCAAACATCCAAGCGCGCTGAGACATTGACACGCTTAGGCCGTTCGTTCATTTTCCGTGCCATTCACCTCCGTCCTCCGCTTGGACGTCGGTGAGTTTAAATGTTCGCCTCAATAATGAAACGCATAGCATTCCTTGCCACGTTACTTCTGGCAGCGTGCAACGAGAATCAAACCGAGAAAACGCATACAGAAGCGCCTAAGATGAGCCAAACAATCCCAGGGAAGGCGATCACAATCGATAAGTTAGAGGCCATGTTCGAGAACATCTCCGAGACCACCGATTGGAATTTGAACGAGAAGATGCTGTGGGGATATTTCTTTACCCATCGTGAGCCGAAGGCGCTCGAACCGATTCGGGATGAACTTACCGCTGAGGGATATCGCTTTGTGGATTTATACCAGTCTGACGACGAGGATCAGGATGGCCCACCTCTTTGGTGGCTTCACGTCGAGCGAGAAGAGATTCATACTCCGCAGAGTTTAGATCAGCGGAATGACACTCTATACCTTCTCGCAGCTAGGCATGGCGTGGATTCCTACGACGGCATGGACATCGGCCCAATTCAAAACCAAGGCGAACAAGACGGTGGTGGACAACCGGCTACCCGCCCCGAGACGAAATGACCCTCTTGGCTACAACCCTTTACCCTGTTGCGGAGTGGCGCTCCCGGTAGCCGGTGCCACACCTCGACGTTCGCCCAACTAACAGCGCCATTCGCCATGCAAAGAGCACATAGAGTCACATCGGTCGCGATTGCACTGCTACTTCTCATCTGCCCTTCTTCGCACGGGTCTCAGCCAGTTGTTTTATCCCTAGACTGGGAGCCAGCATGTGAGGGTAGTGCCATCACTGTGACATCTGATGCTGAGAAGACTATCATGGTTGAGGCTTTCGCTGCTCACTTTGCAGAATCACGAGAGTGGATATGCACCTACAGGGGTGGTGTTCTCGCCTCTGTTGTATATCGCCACTACAAGAACAGCCGAAAGCCTTCTGGAGAGGAGGGAGCCTTTACCACTCAGAGTGTATTGGATCGCATCGTAGTAGCAGCCATTACAGATGGTAGGCCGACGGACCTTCCAGACGACTTGAAGAAGGACTTTGATGAGGTTATGCAGAAGGTAGCAGCAACGAAGAAAACCAAACCATGACCACAGACACGACCATCGGCCAAACGAGGGCGAACAAGGCGCTGGTGCCAACCGCCGGGGCTGCTGTGTCGGCCATGCTTTCTGTAACTTTAACCCGCCATCCCGTCTCGGAGCGCCACCCCGCCCCGGCGGTCGGCACAGCTTAGACGTTAGACCAACTGCAAACCATCCCTGACGCCACGAATGGTCATTTACATAGTAGCCGCCATCGTGATCGTGCTGGCGGTCGCATGCCTTATACGATCACCTGGACCGTATGCGCGAACCACGTTCGACGCTGGAGAGGACGGCACTGCCGCCGCCATCCACTTGCCGATCGAGCCACACGGTCTCGCGCTGTTTGTTGCCCCAGATTGCACGCCAGGTTCCTCGAAGCTTATAGATGAGATGGTTGCAGTTTGGCCAGAGTTGTGGCCGAAGATAAAGTCATGCCTTGATGCCGAGATGAAGGAGTATGGTGTCGAGACCGTGTTGGGAAAAAACAACTTTATTGGATCGTTCGGCAGGACGACGCCTGAAGCTTATATGGGCGACAAAAGCGATATCATGATCCGTCTTGAGTTCGAGAAGCCGCCTCTCTGGGACTTTTTCATTCGCAGTTCGACCATTGTGCATTCACAGCCTGTATTCTAGCAAACACCATGAGCAAGATCATCGGCCGAACGAGGACGAACCAGGCGCTGGAGGCGTCAGTTTGATCGTTCGGCTCAACCCAACACCGCATGTTGCACCATCTGTCTTTCGCCGTCGCTGATCTTGCGCGTTCTGGTGCCTTCTATGACGCCGCACTTGCTCCTCTTGGATGTGTCCGCGTATGGGAGGACGAGAGCGCCATCGGATACGGCTTCGCTGGTGGCGATGATAAGTTTGCCATCAAGCTTCGCCCTGGAAAAATTTCCGTTCCCGGCGAGGGCTTTCACGTCGCTTTTGCAGCACCATCCCGTGAGGCAGTGAAAGCCTTCTTTGATGCAGCACTTGGGCATGGCGGAAAGGACAACGGGGGGCGGGGCTTCATCCCGAATATGGCGATGACTACTACGCTGCCTTTGTTATTGATCCAGACGGCTATCGTGTCGAGGCGGCAATCATTCAGGAGGGCGACGCATGATCATCACACCAACCCAGAACGAAAAAAACGGACGCCATGTAACGGGTTGAAGGCTGCCTGTTCTGTCCGCATGTCCACTCCTCGCCGTCGCTTGATCCGAGTCGTTAGGCGTTGCTCGCGCCACGCATGAAAATGCCCATCAAGTTTTCTTTGATTGTCGTGCTGGCAATCGGGAGCATCTGGTCTCTCATTCATCTGCGGGCGCAGAGCTCACAGCGAAGACTCGCCGAGCTTCTGCCACGGATTACGTCCATCACCCTTTACGATGTTCACGACCCCGCTGCCGATTCCAGCGCGCTCGCTTCTGCTGCTTCCGCTCATTTCCCGGTTGAGGCATTTCGACGCGCCTGCACATCGGCTGCCAGCGCGGGTGGAATTGCCCTTTGGAAGGGCTCATCTCTGGCGGTTATTACGTTGAGCGATGGCACGCAGCGTCAGGCGCGGTTCAGTTATCAGGGAGGCTTTTTCACGATTGACGGTTTCAGCGGTTATTTTGTTGTCCCGGGTTCGGAGTTTCAGCGCCTGCATCACCAGTTGATTCAGGAGCAGTTTGTCCCCAGACGCCATGAACGAAACAAGACCCGCAACGCCTAGCCATGCGCTGTAGCGAACAGCCGTCGCGAGGGCCATGAGACAAAGGCGGTTGGGCCGCACGACAGGCCCTGGCTCAAGGCCGTCCGGAGGATGGCTGAAGCTGGATGACTTTGCCGCTGGTGGTTGCGGTCAGGGTTTCATAGGTCCAGGCGCCGTCCAATGAGGTGCCGCGCAGTTCGCTTCCGCCTCCCCCTGCGGGCCTTGCACGGTCATGCGGAGTTCGGCACGGCCTTTGCCGTCCTGGGTGTTCAGGCTGCCGTTGATCCGCCACGCGAGCTCCAGGGGGTCGCCGATCTCCTTCTTCAACTCCGTGCTGGCCTGCGCCGCCCGCAGTGCGTCCTCACAGGGCTGCGACATCCGCAGGCTGGCAAAGATGCCGACAAACAGAACGGTCACCAGCACCACCGGCACGGCCAGCAGCGCCAGGCATCCGCCGCAGCCCATCATGACCCCCTTGCCCACGGCGGAGGCGTTTTCCCGCTGCACGGCGGACGGATCACCAAACGGAGGCGGTGTGCTCATGGCTTGGATTCAAACACCCGCACCGCCTTCAGTCACATCCTTTGTTGGGTGCACATGGAGGTTAGACCGGTTCTCAAAATGTCTGACTGATTCCCGTCGGCGGGGCGGCCGCATTGGCGGTGTCATTCACTCGTCAGCTATTGTTCCAATAGCCTCCTCGCTCTTTCCTTGCCACTGAAGCAGCCGCGCTCGCCGGTCATTTCAGGCATTCTTTTTGAGAATCGGTCTGCCTGCGCCTGAACCGGACGATGCAGTTCCCCTTCAGCAGTTCCTTCACCTCGTGGGTTTTTTTCAAAGCCGGCCGCGGTGACCTCCGCTTCAAAGACCTCCTGCCCGGCGCGGACATGGTTCATGATGAAGTCGCTGGTCACCCCGGGGAATTCGTTTGAAGTCGATGAGCACCAGCTTGCCGCCCGGCTTCACGCTGGCCTCCTGGGCGGGCAGGCAGGTGACGAAGAGAAGGGCAAGGGCGGGAGCTTGGACATTTTCATGCGAAGTCGGGGGCAGGTGCCAGGTGTCATTTGGGCAGATCAAGGCCGCAGTTGCTGCGTAAAGTCCTCTCTTTGAAGAAAGACAAACTTTCTTTCACGGGTTTTTTGCATGTGTGCCCTACATGGGGCATTTTCTCATGGCTTCCCCCCGGGTCTGGTGATTCATCATCGGTCTGCCAAACAATTTCCTATGACAATGGATGCGCATGCAATCACAAGGTCCGATGGGACCCTATGTAAGTGGACGGGCTCATCGAGCTCTCCGTTCGGTTACACGGGTCTTGAGCGTGCGGGGGAGTGCCTGCTTCAATTTCTCTTTCCGGCTGTGTTTCAAGACGAGGCCATGAAACGGATGCGCCAGGCACTGGGGCAGGGCAGGGCGATGTGGGAGACACTCATGCTGCGCAAGGATGGCTCCGCCTTCTGGGCGGTCGTGGAGTGCTGCGTGACGCAGGATGATGAGGGGAGTGTTCTGGCCTGGCATGTGCGTGATGCCACGGCGGAGAAAATCTCCAGGACGGCCCGCATTCTGGAGCAGCGTCATGCCCGGTTTCTGGAGGTCCTGCCGGATGCGGTGCTGGTGCTGGATGCCAGCGCGCATGTGGTCTATGCCAGCCGGAAGACGCATGACCTGATGGGCCTGGGCGGCGGGCTGCTGGTGGGCCGTGATGCGGATGAGCTGCTGGTGCTGGATGGAAAATTTGGAGGGCACTGCCTGAAGCTGGCGGGCATGACGGAGGTCAGGCCGGGCGAGCCCCTGCGGGTGTTCCATGCGCAGCTCGTCCCTGCGGCGGGCGGGGCAGGGGTGAAGCTGAGCATGCGCCTGTTTGACACGGACAGCGAGGCGGGGGTGCTCTGGCTGGTGATGGCCGAGGCGCAACAGCAGGCGCAGCAGGCGGGTGCCCCGGAAGAAAGGCCCCTTCTGGAGAGCCTTCGCAGGGAGGTGCTGCACGAAGAACAGGCGCCGCCGGCGGTCGCGCAGGCCGCACGCCCAAGGCCCCTGGTGCTGCTGGTGGATGACGAAGCCGCGATGCGGGACATCCTGGCCATGCACCTTCAGGAGGATTTTGACGTCGTCTCGGCAAGAAACGGCGTGGAGGGCTTTGAGATGGCGCTGGCCCACCTTCCGGACATGATCCTGAGCGACATCCGCATGCCGGTGCGCAACGGCCTGGAGTTCTGCCGGGACCTGCGGGGTGATGAGCGCACGCAGGACATTCCGCTGGTGGTGCTGACGGCGACCGACGACCAGGCGATGAAGCTGGACTGCCTCGCCGCAGGTGCCACGGACTTCCTCTCCAAGCCCTGCTCGGGCACGGAGCTGAGGCTGCGCGCCCGGAACCTGTGCCGCATGCACCGCCAGCAGCAGGAGCTGGCCACCAAGACCCGGCGGCTGGAACAGGCGCTGCATGAGGTGAGGAAGAAGGATGAGCTGCTGGTCAGGCAGGAAAGGCTGGCCTCCCTGGGCCGCATGAGCGCAGGGCTCATCCACGAGATCAACAACCCGCTGAACTATTCCATGCAGGGACTGAACCTGCTCCGCCGTGCCGTGGACGGGCTGTCAGAGGAAGCCAGGACGGAGTTCATCGAAGTGCTGGATGACATCGAGGAGGGCGTGAACAGGGTGGCGCGCATCATCGGCGACCTGCGTGGTTTTGCCGCCAGCCCGACCCGTGCGGTCCACCAGCCCGTCGGCCTGGCCTCCGTGGTCGAGCTGGCGCTCAAGCACCTCTCCCACGTCTGGTCTCCGGTGTGCGAGCCGCAGGTCGAGATGCCGGAGGACTTCTGCATCCTTGGCGACAGGCACCAGATGGTGCAGGTGATGGTGAACCTGGTCAAAAACGCCCTGGATGCCATCGCTGCCAAGACTTATGCGGCGCAGGAGGAGCCCGCGCTGCTGCTGAAGGCGGTGCGTGCCGACGGCCGCGTGCGGCTGGTCATCCAGGACAACGGCACCGGCATGGAGCCTGAGGTGGCCGCCCACATCTTCGAGCCCTTCTACACCACCAAGGAGGTCGGCCAGGGCATCGGCCTCGGGCTTTCCATCTGCCATTCCATCCTCGCCGAGCATGGGGCGAAGGTGGATGTGGAGAGCGTTCCGGGCGAGTTCACTCGTTTCACCCTCGACTTTCCCGCGCCCGCCATGAGCGACATCTGAAATGGGCACGGCATCCACCCACGGTCATGAGCGACTCCTCCACGAAAGCCCCCGCAGACCTTCGGGAGAAGCTGAGGTCGGCGGCCGCCATGCTCGGCTTCTTCCGCCTGCGCTCCCGCTCCTGGTGGATCGCCGGGGCCTACGGGCTGTTCGCCACGCTCTGGATCTATTATTCCGACCATGCGCTGGAGCTTCTGGTGGACGACCGGGAGCTGATGATGAGGCTGAGCGTCTACAAGGGCCTGTGCTTTGTCGTCGTGACCATGCTGCTGCTGCTGGCGCTCATCCGCCGCGCGTATGGGCGCATCGAGGACGGCTATGCGGCGATGCAGGTGCACGAGGCGGAGATCAGCCGGCTGTCACGGCTGTATGCGGCGTTGAGCCAGGTCAACCAGGCCATCGTCTGGACCCATGAGCGCCAGGCGCTGTTTCAAAAGATCTGCGCCGTGCTGGTGGAGCATGGCGGATTTCGCATGGCCTGGATCGGCTGGGCGGACAGGGAGGGAGGCCTGCTTCTGCCCGTGGCGGAATGTGGGGATGAAAACGGCTACCTGAAGAACATCCGCATCCGGCTGGATGACAGCCCCGAAGGCCGCGGCCCCTCCGGCACCGCCTTCCGCGAGGCACGATCCTTCGTCTGCAACGACCTGCTCAACGACCCGGCGGCGCTGCCATGGAGGGAGGAGGCGGCCAGGCGCGGGCTGCGTGCCTCCGCCGTCTTTCCCATCCGCCAGAAGGGGGAGGTCTGCGGCACCCTCAACGTCTATGCGGGAGAGGCCGGCTTCTTCCAGGACAAGGAGGCGGCCCTGCTGGATGAGGCCGCCTACGACCTTTCCTACGCGCTCGACAACCTGCTGCGTGAGGAGGAGAGGCGTCAGGCGGAGGAGCGGCTGCGCGCGGAGAGGCTGTTCTCCGACACGATGATCGACAGCATGCCCGGCATCCTGTATTTTTACGACATGAGCGGTCGCTTCCTGCGCTGGAACCGGAACTTCGAGACGCTCTCAGGCTATTCCGCCCAGGAGATCGCCGGCATGCAGCCGCTGGACTTCTTCGCCGAGGAGCACAAGGAGCTGGTCGGGCGCCGCATCGCCGAGGTCTTTGAAACAGGCGAGTCCTCCGTGGAGGCCCCCTTCCTCACCAAGGACGGCGTCAGCATGCCCTATTTCTTCACCGGCAGGCGGGTGATGTTCGACGGCAAGACCTGCCTGGTCGGCTCAGGCACCGACATTTCAGAACGCCGGCAGGCCGAGCTGGCGCTGAAGAAGAGCGAGCAGAGGCTGCGCAGCACGCTGGACAACATCCTGGAGGGCTGCCAGCTCCTCGGCTTCGACTGGCGCTACCTCTACCTGAACGACGCCGCCGCGCGGCACAACCGTCGGCCTAACCAGGAATTGCTCGGCAACCGCATGCAGGACATGTGGCCGGGCATTGAAGGCACGCGCGTCTTCAGCCTGGTCCGGCGCTGCCTCGAGCGTCGCGAGCCCTTCCATGAGGAGACCGAGTTCACCTATCCCGACGGCCAGGTCGGCTGGTTTGACGTGCGCGGCCAGCCCGTGCCCGAGGGGGTCTTCGTGCTTTCCATCGACATCAGCGAGCGTCACCAGGCGGAGGCCGCGCTGCGCGAGCTGAACGAAAGCCTGGAGCGCAAGGTCGGGGAGCGCACCACGGAGCTGCAGGCCGCCCTGGTGCGCGCCGAGTCGGCCGACAGGCTGAAGTCCGCCTTCCTCGCCACCATGTCGCATGAGCTGCGCACGCCGCTGAACTCGATCATCGGCTTCACCGGCATCCTGCTCCAGGGCCTCGCCGGCGAGCTGAACCCCGAGCAGGGCAAGCAGCTGGGCATGGTCCGCTCCAGCGCGCGTCACCTGCTGGAGCTGATCAACGACGTGCTCGACCTGTCGAAGATCGAGGCGGGCCAGCTTGAGGTGAAGTCCGCCCCCTTTGACCTGCGCTCCTCCCTGGAGCGGGTCCTGGAGGTGGTGCATCCCCTCGCGGAAAGGAAAAAGCTCTTCCTGCGCGCCGAGATCTCGCCGGAGGTCGGCCGCATGACCGGTGACCAGCGGCGGGTGGACCAGGTGCTGCTCAACCTGCTGAACAACGCCATCAAGTTCACCGAAGCCGGCGGCGTGACCCTGACGGCCGCGCTTCAGGAGGATTTCAACGCCGTCCCGTCCGTGTGCATCCGCGTGACGGACACCGGCATCGGCATCCGGCCCGGGGACATGGACAGCCTGTTCCTGCCGTTTCGCCAGATCGACAACGGCCTCACCCGCTCCCATGAGGGCACCGGCCTGGGCCTGGCGATCTGCCTCCGGCTCACCCGGCTCATGGGCGGAGCGATCTCAGCCGCCAGCCAGCACGGCGCGGGCAGCACCTTCACGGTGATCCTGCCGCTTCAACCTCCAGCCTCACCCCCCACCTCATGAGCCTGAGCATCCTGCTGATCGAGGACAACGAGCAGAACCGCTACCTGGCGACCTTCCTGCTCGAAAAGCACGGCCACCGGGTGACCTGCGCCCGTGACGGCCTGCGCGGCATCGAGCTGGCCAGCACCCTGAGGCCGGACGTCATCCTGCTCGACATCCAGATTCCCGCCATGGACGGCCACATGGTCGCCCGGGCCCTGCGCCAGATCAGCGCCCTGGACGCCACGCCCATCATCGCCGTCACCTCCTACGCCATGATGGGCGACCGTGAAAAGGCGCTGGCCGCCGGCTGCAACGGCTACATGGAAAAGCCGGTGGATCCCGACAGCTTCGTGGCCGAGGTCGAGGGTTACGCCGCACAAAAGCCCCGGTCCTCCGAATCATGAACCGCATCCTGATCGTCGATGACAAGGAGGAGAACCTCTACTACCTCCAGGCTCTGTTTTCCGGCCTTGGCTGGGAGGTCGTCACCGCGCGGCATGGGGCCGAGGCGCTGGTGAAGGCACGGCAGAAGCCGCCGCAGATCGCGGTCTCCGACCTGCTCATGCCGGTGATGGACGGCTACACGCTGCTCTGCCACTGGAAGGCGGACGCAAGCCTGAAGAAGATCCCCTTCGTCGTCTACACCGCCACCTACACCGAGACGGCGGACGAGGAGCTGGCCATGAACCTGGGCGCGGACGCCTTCATCCTGAAGCCCTGCGAGCCCGATGACTTCATCCGGCGGCTGGAGGGGGTGGCGGAGTCCGTCCGGCGGCAGGGGCCGGCCGTGCCCCGCGGTTCGACCCTGGAGGACTACTCCCTGCACCAGGGCTACAGCGAGACCCTCATCCGCAAGCTGGAGGAGAAGACCCTGCAGCTTGGCGAGGCCAACCGCGCCCTGAGGGAGGAGATCGCCGAAAGCGAGAAGGCACGCCGGGATAACAAAAAGCTCAACGACGAGCTGACGGAGCGGGTGAAGGAGCTGCGCCTGCTTTACGACGTCTCCAGGCTGCTGCGGGACACCGAGATGCCGCTTGCCGAGGTCGCCCGCCAGATCGTGGACATGCTGCCGCAGGCCATGCAGAGGTCGGCCGGCGTTGCGGTGCGGCTCCGGCTGGGCGCCGTCGAGGCGGCCTCCTCCGGCTTCCGTCCCGCCGCCTGGTCCCTGCTTGCCGAATTCGTCACCAGCGACGGCGTTGAGAACCAGATCGAGGTGGTCTGGACGGATGAGGACGCCACGGGTGAGGAGCCCTTCATGAAGGAGGAGCATGACATGCTCGACTCCGTGGCCGAGATGCTTCGCGTCTACCTGGACCAGCGCCTGCTGACCTGGCACCTCGAGATTGAACGGACCCGCCTGGTCACGGCCCAGAAGGTGGCCAACATGGGCAGCTGGGAGACGGAGCTCGGCACGTTCGCCGTCTCGTGGTCGGAGCAGACGCACCTCATCTTTGAAACCGACCCGCGCACGTTTCAGCCCACCCATCAGCGCTTCCTGGAGCTCGTGCATCCCGAGGACCGGGAGGCCGTGGACGCCGCCTTCGCCCGCTCCATCTCCCTGAAGGAACCCCAGGAATGCGCGCACCGCATCCTCCTGCCCGACGGACGGGTGAAGCATGTCATCGAACGCTGGCAGGTCTTCCTTGAAGGCCACGAAGCCCCGTCCGTCGCCATCGGCACCACCCAGGATGTCACGGAGCGAGTCCAGGCCGAGCTGGAGTTGAAGCGCACCAGCAACCTGCTCACGGCGGTGGCCGACGGCCTTCCCGACGCCGTCTTCGTCAAGGACCTGGAGGGCCGCTACCTGCTCTTCAACAAGGGCGCCGCCAGCTTCGTGGGCAGGCCCGTGGAGGACGTGCTCGGCAGGGATGACACGGCCCTCTTCGGCCCCGAGGACGCCCGCCTGGTGATGGAGAACGACCGTGAGGTCATCGTTTCAGGCAGGGCCATCACCACCGAGGAGGTGCTGACCGCCGCCGGCGTGACGCGCACCTACCTGGCGACCAAGGCCCCCTACCGCGACGACCAGGGGCGTGTCATCGGCATCATCGGCATCTCCAGCGACATCACGCAGCGCAAGCTTGCCGAACAAAAACTGCGGGAACAGGCGACCCTGCTCGACAAGGCGCAGGAGGCCATCCTGGTGCGCGGCCTCGACCACCGCATCCTGTACTGGAACAAGAGCGCCGAGCGCCTCTACGGCTGGCAGGCCGACGAGGTGCTGGGCCGTTCCATCCGGGAGCTGCTCTACAAGGACCCGGCCGCCTTCATGACCGCCACGCAGGCCGCCTTGGAGAAGGGGGAATGGGTGGGTGAGATCCAGCAGTACAACCGTGAAGGCAGGCCCCTGACCATCGAGGGCCACTGGACCCTGGTCCGCGATGAACAGGGCAGGCCTCAGTCCATCCTGGCCATCAACACCGACATCACCGAGCGCAGGAAGCTCGAGCAGCAGGTGCTGCGCGCCCAGCGCCTGGACAGCATCGGCACCCTCGCCGGCGGCATCGCCCACGACCTGAACAACGTCCTGGCGCCGATCCTCATGTCCGTCGAGCTGCTGCGCTCCCAGGAGAGGGACCCCCGCCGCCAGGACATCCTCGCCACCATGGAGGCCAGCGCCCGGCGCGGGGCGGACATGGTGCGCCAGGTCCTCTCCTTTGCCCGCGGCGTCGAGGGCAGCCATGCCCCCGTGCAGACGGAGCAGCTCCTCGCGGACCTGGAAAAGATCGCCAACGAGACCTTCCTCAAGACGATCCGCGTGGTGCGTGTGGTGCCCGCCGACGTCTGGAACGTCATGGGGGACGCCACGCAGCTTCACCAGGTGCTTCTCAACCTCTGCGTCAACGCACGTGATGCGATGCCCAAAGGCGGCACGCTCACGCTTTCCGCCGCCAATGACTGGGTGGACGAGGCGGCTGCGGCACGCATGGTCGGGCTGCGCCCCGGCCCCTACGTCCACATCCAGGTGCAGGACACCGGCACCGGCATGTCACCCGAGGTCCTGGAGCGGATCTTCGAACCCTTCTTCACCACCAAGGAGGTTGGCAAGGGCACGGGCCTCGGCCTGTCCACCTCGCTCGCCATCGTGCAAAGCCATGGCGGATTTCTGCGGGTGGAAAGCGAGCCCGGCAGAGGCGCCGTCTTTCACGTCCACCTGCCCGCCCACGCAGTCAGCGAACCCCAGGAGGCCTCGTCCGAACACGAACCGCCGCAGGGAAGGGGCGAGACCATCCTGCTGGTCGATGATGAAGCCTCCATCCGCAAGACGACGGGCCAGGCACTGGAGGCCTGCGGCTACCAGGTCCTGACCGCCGGAGACGGTGCCGAGGCCCTGGCCGTCTATTCGGAAAAGGGCGGGGACATCGACATCGTCCTGACAGACATGATGATGCCCCTCATGGACGGGGCCTCGATGATCCAGGCGCTCCGCCGGATGGACCCCGGGGTGCGCATCATCGCCTCAAGCGGGCTCAATGTCGCAGGCATGGTCAGCCGGGCGGCCGAGGCCGGGGTCCACACCTTCCTCGCCAAGCCATACACGACGGAGGCGCTGCTGAAGACGCTGCATCGCGTCCTTCATGGCTGAGGGGAATAGGCCTGCGCCGGTCAGCGGCAGCCGCAGCCTCCGCAGCCACCCTGTCCGCCTCCCTTTCTGCCGCAGGTGCTGATGCCGAAGGGCGCATACAGCGGGCAGAAGCGGATGAAGGCGGTGAGCAGCGGCACGGCGCCGATGGCTCCGAGCCAGGAGTGACTGACGATGCCGTAGGCGATGAGGCCAAGGCCGGCGAGGATTCGCAGGGTGCGGTCGATGGGGCCGATGTTCGGTTTCATGGTGGGTTCCGGTTAGCTTGCGGATTCGGGGCGGGAATGCCTGTTCGCCATGTAATACAACACCGGCACGGCCATGCGGCTGATGAACAGGCTTGCGATCTCGCCCGCCATGAGCGCGATGGCGAGGCCTTGGAAGATGGGGTCGGCAAGGATCACGGCGGCTCCGGCGACGACGGCCATCGCCGTGAGAAGCATCGGGCGGAACCTGACAGCCCCCGCGTCAATGACCGCCTCGCCCAGCGGCATGCCTTCATGCACGCGCAGCTCGATGAAGTCGACGAGGATGATCGAGTTGCGCACCACGATGCCGCCTCCGGCCATGAAGCCGATCATGCTGGTGGCGGTGAAGAAGGCGTCGAGCATTCCATGCGCTGGCAGGATGCCCACCAGGGAGAACGGAATCGCCACCATGACGATCACCGGCGTGAGGAAGCTGCGGAACCAGCCGACCATCAGCACGTAGATGAGGATCAGGCACGCGCCGAAGGCAGCCCCCAGGTCCCGGAAGACCTCGAGGGTGATGTGCCACTCGCCGTCCCATTTCATCGAAGGCTCGCTGTCACTGAACGGCATCGCCGCATTGAGGACCTTCAGCCTCGCGCCGCTGCCGCCAAACTCGCGCGTGTCGAGCCTGCTGAGCGCCTCGTTCATCTGGAAGATGGCGTACACGGGGCTTTCAACCACGCCCGCCACGTCGCCGATGACATAGGTCACGGGCATGAGGTTCTTGTGGTAGCGGCTTTTTTCGACGGTGACATGCTCCACCCTGGCCAGTTCACGCAAGGGCACGAGCGGCGGTCCGCCGGCCCCGGGTTCGGGCAGCGCGTTCGCATCACCGGAGCGCACGCGCAGGGCCAGAAGCTCCTCGGGCGTGGTCTTGGCGCTGCGGGGCAGTTCGAGGCGGATGTGCACGTCCTCCTTCTCCGCAGGCTGGTGCAGAAGGTCGACGTTTTCGCCGTCCACGGCGATCTTGAGCGTCTGCGAGATCGTGGCTGCGCTGATGCCGTGCAGGGCGGCCTTTTCCTTGTCGATGACAAAGCGGGCCTTCTGCTGATCGGCCTCGATGTACCAGTCCACATCGACGACACCCGGCGTGGATTTGAAGATCGTCTTCACTTTCTCAGCCAGCCTGAGCCGCGCATCGTCATCCGGCCCATAAATCTCCGCGACAAGCGTCTGCAGCACCGGCGGTCCCGGCGGCACTTCCGCGATGGCGACGCGTGCCCCTTGTCTCTCCGCAATCGCCGCCACGGCCGGACGCACGCGTTTGGCGATGTCGTGGCTCTGCGCCTTGCGTTCGTGCTTGCCGGCAAGGTTCACCTGGATGTCCGCCACGTTCGCGCCGCGGCGCATGAAATAATGACGCACGAGGCCGTTGAAGTTGTAGGGCGAGGCGACGCCGGCATACACCTGGCAGTCCGTGACCTCCGGCTCCTGGCGGATCGCCGCGGCCATCTCGCGGGCGACAGCGGCCGTCTTTTCCAGGGACGAGCCTTCCGGCATGTTCAGGATCACCTGGAACTCGCTCTTGTTGTCGAAGGGCAGCATCTTCACCTTCACCCAGCCGGCGCCGACCGTCGCCATGCTGCCGAGCAGCAGCCCGGTGATGCCGATGAGGAAGGCCCATCGCCAGCCGACGTGATGAATGAGCGGGCCCATCATCCGGCGGTAGAGCTTCGTGAAAAAGTCCTCGGGATGCTCGCTGGCGTTGTGGTGAGCGAGGTCAGCGGCGGATGCCCTGCCTTCAGTCAGCCTGGAATACTTCCTCCCCCAGCGGAGAATGCGGATTGAAGCCCAGGGCGTGACGATGAACGCGATGAGCAGGGACCAGAACATCGCCGCGCTCGCACCGATGGGAATCGGCCTCATGTAAGGCCCCATGAGGCCGCCCACAAACGCCATCGGCAGCACCGCGGCGATCACGGCAAACGTGGCGAGGATGGTCGGATTGCCCACCTCACCCACCGCCTCCACGGCGATGGCGCTCCAGTTCCGGCCCTTGTTCTGCGGCAGGTGAAAGTGGCGCACGATGTTCTCGACGACCACGATGGCGTCATCCACGAGGATGCCGATGCTGAAGATGAGGGCGAAGAGGGTGATGCGGTTCAGCGTGAAGCCGTAAAGGTAGAAGACCAGCAGCGTGAGGGCCAGCGTGGCCGGAATGGCCACGGCGACGATGCCGCTCTCCCTCCAGCCAAGCGTGAGCCAGATCAGGACCGCCACGCTGAAGACGGCGATGCCCATGTGCAGCAGCAGCTCGTCCGACTTCTCCGCCGCCGTCTCGCCATAGTTGCGCGTGATGCTCACGCCCACATCAGCAGGAATGACGCTGCCCTTCAGCAGCCCTACCTTGTGCAGCACTTCATCCGCCACGCTGATCGCGTTTGCGCCAGGACGTTTGGCGATGCTGAGCGTCACGGCGGGTTCGTCATTCGCTTTGGAGCCGTGAAAGACGTATTGGGTCGGCTCCTCGCCACCATCGACGATCTCGGCGACCTCCCGCAGGTACACGGGACGCCCGCTGAAGACGCCGATGACCACGTTGCCGGCATCTTCGGCGGTTTTGAGGAAGGCGCCGGTTTCGACAAGCACCTCGTTGTTTCCCGTGGTCAGTCCGCCGGCGCGAAACTGGCGGTTCGCCTGCTGAAGCATCGGCACGAGGCCGGCGGGGCTCAGGTTGCGGCTGGCCAGCTTCACGGGGTCAAGCATCACGCGCACGGCGCGACGTGACCCGCCAAGCAGCGTTGTCTCGGCCACCAGCGGCACTTGTTTGATCGATTCATCCACCTGCGCGGCAAGGCGGCGCAGCGTGAGGTGGTCGTAGCGGGCGCTGTGGAAGGTGAGCGCGAGGATGGGCACGTCATCGATGCTCTTCGGCTTGATGACCGGCATCGTGACGCCCATCGGGATGCGGTCGAAGTTCGAGCGCAGCTTCTCGGTGACCTTCACCAGGCTGCGTTCGGGGTCCTCCCCCACCTTGAAGCGTACAATGACCAGGCTCTCGCTGTCACGCGAGGTGCTGTAGAGATACTCCACGCCGGGCACCTCCCAGAGCAGCTTTTCCATCGGCCGTGTGGCGCGTTCCTCGATCTCCTTCGCGGTCGAGCCGGGCATGGCGACCATGACGTCGATCATCGGCACCTTGATCTGCGGCTCCTCCTCACGCGGCAGCAGCACCACCGCCGCCGCACCCAGCAGGACGGACGCGATGACGACGAGCGGTGTCAGCTTCGAATCAATGAACGCCGCCGCGATGCGCCCTGCGATGCCGAGATGCGAAGCAGGGCGGCCATCACGCTCCGTCGAGATGAGCCTTGTGTCACCGCCGCCAGGAAGAGTCTCAGGACTCCGCAGACGTTCCTTGTCAGCGGAAGCGCAAGGCTCGTCACGCGGAGCGACGATGGTTGATTTGGAAGCCTCGCTCATGGCTGGATCGTCACGGGTTGGCCGTCGGTGAGCCTGGCGATGTCACTCACGATGACCTGTTCACCTTCCTCGATGCCGGAAAGCACCTCGACACGGCCTTCAAGCACCTTGCCGGTCTTCACCAGGCGCAGCGCGGCTTTGCCAGCCTGGGCGACGAAGACGATCTCCATCTGCCCGCGCTTCAAGACGGCGTTTTGCGGCACCAGCAGCAGCCTTGCCTCGCCCACAGGCACGGAAACGCGGCCGAACTGGCCGGTTCGCAGGCCTTCGGCGGGCGGCAGGTCGAGCTTCACCAGAAACGTGCGGCTCACGGGATCGGCCACCGGGGAGATCTCACTCACGGTTCCTTCGACAACCTGGGTCAGCCGCACGGCCATCCTGTCACCCAGCTTCACGCGGTCGAGGATGGCCTCGGGGAGGTCCGCCTCAAAGCGGAGCGAGGTCGGCGCCTCGATTTCAAGCAGCGGCTTGCCCGGCATGGCGAGATCGCCCACATCAGCCAGCTTGCGCGTGACGACGCCGTCAAAGGGGGCGGTGACGCTGGCATAGCCGAGCATCGTCTCGGCCTCGTTCAGGGCTCCGGTGCCGATCTTCACCCGCGCCTCCGCCGCGTCGAACTCCTGACGGGTGGTGGCGTTGCTGGCGATGAGCTGCCTCTGCCGGTCAAAGTCACGGTTCGCCTGGTCGAGCATGGCGCGGGCCTGGTCGACCTTCGCCTGAATCTCCTGCACGTCGAGCCGGGCCAGCAGGCCGCCCGCCTTCACGGCCGTGCCCGGCGTGGCGCTGTATTCGAGCACACGTCCGCTGACCTTGGCCTCGACGAGGGCGCGTTGCTTGGAACGCACGGTTCCCACCACCTCCTCCGCCGCCACATGCGGGCTCCACTTTGCCGGCACAACCTTCACGGTGAGGCTGGGCCGGGATGCAGCAGGAGCAGGCGGGGGTTCATGCCTGCCGCAGGAAACCAGCAGCAGGGCGGGGAGGAGGCGTGAGAGATGTTTCATCGCGTGAAAGGAATCGTGAGCCTGTCAGGTTTTCGTGCAGCAGGAGCCGCCGACGCCGAGCTTCTTGAGGATCGTTTCCGCCGGACAGAAGCCGGTGAAGGCGGATTGCAGCAGGTTGGCTCCGACGAAGGCGGTGAGCCAGAGCCAGTTCCGGCTGACGAAATGAGCGAGCAGCAGGCTGGTGAGAATCAGGGTGCCCGCGAGGGCGCGGATGGCGTTTTCGAGCTTCATGGCAGGTGCGTTCTGGTCAACTATATGAGTCTATACGCATACAGTATATTTATGCAAGCTGAATTTGACTCATCCGGCACTGGGAAAGCGCATTCAATGCACCCGGAAAGCCGAGCAAGGGGCAGCCCATTGAAGCCTGATCGAGGATTCGTTGGCGTTGCCGGCTCTCTCTCCACATGGACTGCGGCAGCCCTGCTGCCGCTTTCATCCCGCAGCCCTGCTGCGGTGGCATCAGGCTCCGCTCCATCCCCAGTCTCCGAACCACCGGAGCTCAGATCTGCCATGCCCTCGAAACTCCAGGGTCGTTCACGCCAGAAGGGTTGGCTCAGGAAAGCCCTGCTTCCGCAGTCCAAGCAGGCGTTGCAGCGCATGCCAGCGTGGAGGCATCAGTAAGGATTGATGTCGAATGTCGCTTGCCTGGCAGGCCTGGGGATTGGAAGCGCCAGGAAGCCGGGCCTGCTACTTCCCGGTCTTTCCTTTACCCTTGCCTTTTCCTTTGCCCTTCCTGGCCTGACCGCCATCACCGGTCATGAGGTCAGGAAGAGGCAGGTAGTCCCAGTCGAGGATCATCTTTTCAGCGAGGGCCTCGCGAAGCTCGCGCTCCACCTGGGCGAACTGGGGCTTGCCGCTGAGGTTGTTGAGCTCGGAGGGGTCGGCTTCGAGGTCATACAGTTCGTACACCGGCCTGGGGGTGGTGAAGTAGGTGGCGCGCAGTCCGGCGGAAAGTTTGCCGGCGGCGTGGGCCTCCTGCATCTCGCGCCAGCCGGCGCCACCGGCGGAGTCCACGGGCGAGTAGGGCAGCCAGGGGGTGCAGTTGTAGATGAACTTGAAGCGGTCGCTGCGCACCGCGCGACCGAGGTCATAGCCGGCGTTGGTCATGTTCACGGTCACGGGCGCGGAACCGTGCGGACCGCGTTCAACAAAGACGTGTCTGCGAGGCGTGTGCTTTTCTCCCTTGAGCAATGGCAGGAAGCTGACTCCGCTCATCTTGGCGCCGGGCTTGACGCCTGCGGCATCCAGCAGGGTGGGGGCGAGATCCTCGCCGCTGATGAGGGCGCGGCTGTCGCCTCCCGGCTTCAGCACGCCGGGCCAGCGGACGACGAAGGGCACGTTGGAGCCCGGGTCGTAGAGGGAGCCCTTGCCGTGCGGCAGCGCCGCGCCGTTGTCGCCGCAGAAGATGATGAGGGTGCTGTCCATGAGCCCGCGCTTCTTCAGCTCCTCAAGCACGACGCCCACCGTGCGGTCCACGCGGTTGACCTCGGCGAAGTAGTCCGCGAGCTGCTCGCGCATTCCGGGCAGGTCGGGCCAGTGGGCGGGCAGGGTCAGGGAGGCGGGATCGGGCCTGAATTCGGCGGGGGCGTTCCAGGCATGGTGAGGGTCGCTGAAGTTCGCCCACATGAAGAAGGGCTTGCCGGCGGGCCTCTTGTCGAGGAAGGCGGCGAGCTGGCCGGCGACCTCGTTGTCGGAGCAGGTGTTGAGGAAGTCCACGCGGTCGGCGAAGGTCTTCAGGTGATGCTTTTCAAAGACCTGGGCGGAGGAGGGGCCGGTCTTGGTGGCGCCGTCGAGGTGGAAGCTTCGGCCGCAGATGCCGGTGTAATAACCCGCCTCGCTGCGCAGCAGCTCCGGCAGCGTGACCTCATCACGGGGCAGGGGTGCGGAGAAACGTGTCATCCTCGCGGCCACCGGCGAACGGCCGGTCATCAGCGTCGCGCGGGACGGCACGCACTGCGGGGCGCCGGTGAAGAACCGGTGGAACTTCATGCCCTCCGCCGCGAGCCGGTCGACGACGGGTGTTTTGACGTTCGGGCTGCCGTAGGTGCTCAGGAACGGGTAGCTGTGGTCGTCGCTGAGAAGGAATAAAACGTTGGGCTTGTCCGCCGCCGAGGCGCTTGCGGCAAGGAGGAGGACGGGCAGAAGTATGAGGCGGGTGGTCAGGGATCTCATGGCGGCCCCGCTGTAACTCCGCCGGCGGGGCCGTTTTTCATCGGGCCGCCTATTTGCCAAGCCCGCTGAGGTATTTGATCAGGTGGGCGAGCTGCTGTTCGTTCAGCGCGGCGACGAGGCCGTCGGGCATGACCGTGCCGCCTGTCTGGATCTTCTGCGTCTCGGCGCGCGGGATCGACTTCACGACACCGGTGGTCATGTCGCGGATGCCGATGGCGTCGGCGGTTTCAGTCTGCTTGAAGCCGGTGATGACCGTGCCGTCCTTCAGCGTGACCGTGGCGGCTTCGTAGTTCTCCTTCACGTTCAGCGCGGGCCAGACAACCTCCGTGATGATCATGTCGATCGGCAGGCCGCGCGCGATGGCGCTGAGGTCCGGGCCGATCTTGCTCTGGGCGGCACCCGGGGTGTGGCAGGCGATGCAGCCGGCAGCCTCGTAAATCTTCTTCCCCTCGTCGGCATTGCCGAAGGTGTTCGCGGCCTTCACCAGGTTGGCGATGTATTCCTTCGTGTAGGCGGGCAGCGCGCTGTTGATGCCGGCCAGCTTCATGAGCAGCGGCGACAGCTTCGCGTCATTGCGGCCGATGGAGTTCAGCGCCTGAAGCACGGACCTGGCCTCCGCCTGGGTAAGCGCGTCCGGCTTCTGCAGGGCGCGCATCAGGGCGGCGTGGCCTTCGGTGCGTGCCACGATGGCGGAGAGCTGCTTCGCAGCCCTGCCGGCGTCGCCGAGGTTCTTCAGCGTGTGCGAGACGACTTCGTCCGGCTTCAGGCTGATGAGCGCGTCGAGCGCCCGGGGCTGGTCCTGCTCCAGGGCGAGCCTGCGGATGCTGTCCGTGTAGGCACCGACCTTCCAGGCACCGGCAAGCCGGATGCCCTGGGCGAGCACGGCGGCGTCCTTGGATTCGAACAAGGGTGCCAGCAGCTTCTCGGCCTCCGCCGGCCTGGAGGCCTTCAGGGCGGCGAGCACGGCGGCGTTCTGGCCTGCACGCTGGAAGATGAAGGCCACGTCCTCACCGGCCGCCGCCCCTGCAAGCGCCTTCAGCCACCTGGCCTGGCGCGCGGGGTCGCCTTCATGCCGCGTAATTTGTTCGCGCATGATGGCGGCGGCCCTGGCGTTGGAGCTGGGATTGTAGGCGATGGCCGCACCGCTGAGGTTCTTCAGGTCGTCGGGGTTGTTCTCCACCCAGCCGTTCTGCAGCGCGAAGATGAGATGCTCGTCCTTTTCAAAGGCCGGTTTCGGCGACCACAGCGGGTTGAGCACATGCAGCGTCTTGGTGAGCGCGTGCAGATGATAGCCGTTGAACTCCTTGTCGAGAGAACGTGCCGCCACATTTGCCGCCCGGGCGTCATGGACATAGCTGGCCGCCACAATGGCCTCCAGGCGAACCAGCGCATCGTCGTCGGCGATCTGGGTTTCGAGCAGCTCCAGGGCCTCCGGCAGGCGGCCGTCGCGCGTCCAGGTGCCGATGACGCGTGTGGCGTAGGCGCGGATGCGGGCGTCGGCATCGCGCAGCAGCGACTTCAGCAGCTCCGGACGCGGGGTTTCATGGGCTTCGTAAAGCGACAGTGCCTGGAGCCTGCGGTAGCCGTCCTGCCTGGGTGCCCACGCATCCAGGGCCGCGACCACCTCTTTTGTCGCACGTCCGATGAGCAGACGCTTGGCCTGATACCAGGCCCAGCGTTCCTTGGAGTCGAGCTGTTCCAGCAGCGCGTCGATGCCGGTTCCGGCGAGCCTGGCAGGCTCGACCTTCCTGCCCGTCTTCCAGGTCACACGCCAGATGCGGCCATGCTCCTTGTCACGGTCCGGGTGGCGGTAGCTCGCCTGATAATGGCCGATGATCGGGTTGTACCAGTCCGCGACATAGATGCCGCCGTCCGGCCCCATGCGCACCTCGACAGGACGGAAGACGTTGTTCTTGGTCTCGATGATGTTCGGCAGGCGCGTGGTGCTGAACAGGCCGTTTTCCAGCTTCAGCTCATGCCATTCCAGCAGGCTGGCGTAATAGCCGCCGATGAGGATGCGGCCCTGCATCTCCTTCGGGAACATGCTGCTGTGCAGAAACTCCTGGCCGACCTGCTTGATGGGGGCGAGGCAGAGGTTCATCGCCTGGGCGTTGACGGCAAGGTTGGAGCGCACCAGGCCGGGCGTGCTGAACCAGCTGCCGATGTTTGCGCCGCTCTTGTGAAACGGCTGGCCGTATTCGGTGGTGGTCACGCCCCAGCAGTTCGCCCCGGCGGAGGACCATTGGAAAAACGGATCGAGATGTCCGGTGCGCGGGCGCCAGCGCCAGACCCCGGCGCGATTCAGCGTCTCGACGCCGAAGGGGGTTTCGACACGCGAGTAGATGTGATGGCCCTGGGTGAACCACAGCTCGCCGCCGAAGCCCCAGTTGATGCAGTTGATCATCTGGTGCGAGTCGGCCGTGCCGAAGCCGCCGAGCACGAGGCGTTTTGTATCCGCCCTGTCGTCACCGTCGGTGTCCTTGAAGTGCAGCAGGTCGGTGCCCTGAGCCACATAGAGCCCGCCGTCGCCCAGCTCAAGGCCCGCCGGCATGAACAGGCCCTCGACGAACTTGTGAAACTTGTCCGCACGTCCGTCGCCGTCGGTGTCCTCACAGACGAGCACATAGTCGTTGGCCTTCTCGCCGGGCTTGATCTGCGGATAGCTGACCGCGCAGGCGACCCAGAGACGGCCGCGTTCGTCCCAGCGCATCTGCACCGGCTTGATGATGCCGTCCTTTTCGCTGGCGAACAGGTTCACGGCAAAACCGTCCATGATGGAGAAGGAGGCCAGCTCCTCCTCGGGCGACTGCGGCTTCGCTGTGGGGGGCTCGACCGGGATCGACGAACGCACGCCCACCGGCGTCACCGGCTTCCCCTCAAGGGCCGCCCAGATGTTTTGTTCGGCCTGGGCAAGCAGCGGCAGGAAATCCTGCATCTCCTGCGGAAACAGGCGTTTCGAGGAATCCTTCCAGTCGCGCGAATAGGGCACGTTGGTGCGGTCGCCCATGAGGAAGGACCAGTTCATCGGGCGCCAGTAGTCGAACCACAGGCGTTCAAACTCGATGACCTGGGCGCGCACGGCATCGTTGGACACAGGCTTCATCCCCAGGCCTTCGACGATCCTGCCGGCGAGCATCTGGTGCCCTGCCTCATTGAGCTGATGGCCGTTCTCCGTCTGCTGGGGAGTCGTGGCCATGATCCATGAGGACAGGTCGATGACGGGTGTTCCAAGACGCTTCGCGAGGGTCTTGATGGCCTGTGAGTAATGCAGAATCAGCGGGTTATGCGCCTCCATCGCTCCTTCAAAAGGCACCGGAGTAACCAGCACCACCCGCCGGCCCTCATCCGCAAACTCCTCGATCAGCTTCTCGTACGCCGCGATGAACTGCGGCAGCTTCTCCTCGCCGTTGAGCGACTCCATCTGGCCGAACTGGGCGATCACCACCGTCGCACCCGCCTCGGAAAGCTGCTGGCGCCAGTCGCGCTGCTGCCGCCAGCTGTCGGTGCCGGTCTCGGCGCTGATGCGGCGCTCCGCGGCGGCGCGCTTCGGGTCGAGGTTCTGATAGTTGCCGCCGTCGCGCCACTGCTCGAAGACGGTGTCACCCTCCCAGCCGAAGTTGCGGACCTTGAGCCGCAGCTCCGGCCTGGCGGTGACGAGCGCGGTGTGCAGATGGCCGTTGAGCCGGGTGCGCTCCATGTTGGAACCGCCGGTGAGGGCAATGACGTCGCCCTGCCGGAGTTCAAGGGCCTGGGCGGCGGCGGAGACGAGGAGCAGGGAGGCGGCGAGGAGGGCTTTCATGGCTGGAGCACTTCTGGTTACGCGGCGAACCAGGGTGGTCCTGATCACAAACTCCGCGCGGGCCTGTTTGCAAACGCCTTCAAGGCCTGGTTTCCAGGCCCGGGAGCCGGATTTCGAAAGGTCGGGGGCGTTCCGCCGTTCCGGTCAGCACCCACCGGCCTGCCATGAAATGCTTCCACGCCCTCCTCCTTCTGCCTCTCACCCTTGCCGCCGCCGATTCCGCCCCGGATCCGGCGGAGGTGACGGCCGCCATGAAAAAGGCCGCGGCCTTCTACTCCTCAAAGCTGGCCGTGCATGGCGGTTATGCCTCGGGCTGGAGGACGGACCTGAGCGCGGGCAGGACGGAGCACAGCGAGTCGAAGACCCTGATTTCCATCCAGCCGCCCGGCACCACGACGGTGGGGCTCGCGCTGGTGAAGGCGTACGCGGCCACGGGTGACGTCCAGTTTCTGGAGTCGGCGAAGGCGGCCGGCAGGGCGCTGGTGGAATGCCAGCTTGCCAGCGGCGGATGGGATGACGACTTTGACTTCGCCGAGGAGCATGCGAAGAAGTACTGGCTGCATCAGCGGGTGCTGGCGGGCGACAAGGAGCAGGGCAAGCGCCGGAACACCAGCACGCTGGATGACAACAAGACGCAGTCCGCCCTGCTGTTCCTGCTGGAGCTGGCGCATCTTCCCGAGTGCAGGGGCGATGCAGCCCTGCAGGAGGCGGTGAAGTTCGGCCTGGAGAGCCTGCTGGCGGCGCAGTTTCCCAACGGGGCCTGGCCGCAGCAGTTCAGCGGGCCGGCGGACCCCGCCACGCCGGTGAAGCCTGCGGCCTATCCAAAAGAGTGGCCGCGGAAGTGGCCGAACGTGAAGTACACCAGCTTCTTCACCCTCAACGACGGCAACCTGCAGAGGGCCGCCCAGGTCATGCTGCGGGCCCATGAGCTCACCGGCGACGCGCGTTATCTGGAGAGCGCGAAGAAGGTGGGCGACTTCCTCATCCTGGCGCAGATGCCCGGGCCCCAGCGCGGCTGGGCCCAGCAGTACAACCACGACATGGAGCCGGTCTGGGCGCGCAAGTTTGAGCCGCCCTGCGTCACCGGGGGGGAAAGCATCGGCGCCATGGAGACGCTGCATGAGCTTTATGTGGTGACGGGGGATGAAAGGTTCCTCAAGCCGCTGCCCGACGCCTTTGCCTGGTATGGGCGCTCCGCCCTGCCGGACGGCCAGCATGCGCGTTTCTACGAACTGCAGACCAACAGGCCGCTGTACTTTGTGAAGGACAGCTATGAGCTGACCTACGACGACTCGAACCTGCCCACGCACTACGGGTTCAAGATGGACCACATCGCGCGGGACGTCGCCAAGCTGAAGGAGCTGATGAAGGAGCCGCGTGAAAAGCTGCTGGAGAAGCGCGCCCTGCCAGCGACGGAAAAGGGCTGGACCAGCCGTGCCAAGGGCGCGCTCGACAAGGTCAGGGCGGCGATGAAGTCCTGCAACGCCGACGGCGTGTGGGTGAAAAACGGCTGGATCGACGCGGCTGAGTTCTCCCGGCATGTGAACGCCATGGCGCAGTATGTCGAAGGCGCCCGCAAGGGCGGGGCGGAGTTCGAGAAGTTCCGCGCCTCCCTGCGGAAGTGACCGGTCGGCTCAGCGTCCGTCAGCGAGGCCGGCGCCGCGGACCTCGCGGAACTGGCGGCTGAGCACGATCTGTTCGACCAGGCTGCCAGTCCTAAGGTCACCCTTCATCATCTGGTCGATCAGCGGCTTGTCGGAGAGCTGGATGCTGCGGCCCAGGGCATAGCCCAGGAGCTTGCGGCAGAACTGGCGGACGAAGTCGTCACGACGCTTCGTGAGCAGGTAGTCACGAAGGCCGGCGAGGCCGTCGACCTGGCTGCCGTCGGGGAGCGTGGCGCGGGTGTCGGCCTCCCGTGCGCGGCCGATGGCGTCGAAGCCCTCCAGTGCATAACCAAAAGGATCGATGCGGCGGTGGCAGCCGGCGCAGTTTTCATCGCGGCTGTGGCGCTCGATGAGCTGGCGCTCGGTCAGGCCTTCCGGCGGCTCCTCGGGAAGCACGGGCACGCCCTTGGGCGGGATGGGGAGCCTGTCGCCGAGGACGACCTCGCTGAGCCAGGTGCCGCGCAGGATGGCGCTCGTTCGTGAAGCCCCCGACTGGCGGGCAAGGACGGCGGCCAGGCCGAGGATGCCGCCGCGGCCATGGTCGTGCATCTGGTTGACGCGCTGCCAGCCGTCCTTCTTGAGCGTGATGCCGTAGTGCTTCGCAAGGGCCGGATTGATGAAGCTGTGGTCCGCATCGAGCAGGGCGGGCACGCTGCGGTCGTTCTGAAAGAGGTCGGTGAAGAAGCGTACGGCCTCCTCCTGCATGTCGCCACGCAGGCCTGCGAAGGCCGGAAAGTGCCGCTCGCTTTTTTCCTCAAGGGTGGCGACATCCCGGACATGGAGGTACTGGCAGCCGAACTCGAGGGCGAGGCGGCGCACCTTGTCGCTCTTCAGCATCCGGCGCGCCTCGGCGGCCAGCACTTCGGTGTCCTGGAGTTTTGCGGAGCGCAGTGCGTCATCCGGTGACGAGGACCAGAGGAAGAAGCTGAGGCGCGTGGCGAGCTCCTGCGTGCTCACAGGCCCGGTTTGGGCAGGCGCCTTCTCACCGCGATACAAAAACGCAGGAGAGGTGAGCACGCGCACGAGCATCAGCCGCGGGTCGAAGGCTTGCAGGCTGACGACCTCCTTTTCGGTGAGCGGACGCCGCCAGGCTTTTTCGGCAAAAGCGAGCGCGGCGGCCTTCTGGGGACCGATGGCGGCCTTCTGCTGTTCTTTGAACCTGGCGGCGGCCTTCAGGATCGGCTCACGCATGGGCTCGAAGGCGCTGGGTCTGGCATCCTGGGTGGCGAACTGGAAAAGCTGCTCAAAGACATCCACCTGCTTCAGCGGGGCCTCGCTGACAAAGAGCAGTTCGTCCCAGACGCGGTCGAGTTCACGAGATTCGGCCTCGGAGAGCATCAAACGACGCAAAGGCTCGTCCTCGCGATGAAACAGCGTCAGCGTGACGACCTCATCCACCGGCACGATGCGCGTGTAGCAGAGCGCCATGGGGAACAAGGCACGAAAATCATCAAAAGCGGCCTCAAGGCGCCCGCGTGCCTCGCTGGCATCGTTCACGATGATCGGTGCGCTGTGCTGCGTGACGAGGTTGTTGTCGCTCCACTGGCCGTCTTTGACTCCTGTCTCCGACTTGCCGGCAACGAGGCTGTTTGAAGCTTCAGGCTTCTCGGTGAGCACGCGCATCTGCACACTGCCGTGGGTTTTGGAGGCTAGTTTGCCGTTCACGATGAATTCCGTGCCATTGGCGAGCGCGGCAGGAATCTTCACTTCCAGCATCGAGGGTGCTTTGGCGGTGAGATCAGTCGGATGGGTCCGATCCGGCCGATCATTCAAAAAGCCCCGCAGCAGCGGTGAGTTGAGCGGGAAGTCTTTCTCCAAATGCTGCCGCACCTTCACCGCGAGTTCCGGCGAAGGCTTCTTCCGCCATTCGGCGATGGGCGCGGGCACATCCGGCGCGGCTTCGAGGCTCGCAGGCTGGCTGAGGAAATGCCACGCGCCATGCGGATTGCCCTTCAGGATGCTCGGCGACACGTCTTTGGCGAGGTCCCACGTCTTGGCGCCATCGTCGAGCGTCAAATTCACCGCCGTGAGGTCACACACATGGTTTCCACCGCGTGGGCCGATGATCAACGCGACAACCTGACCGGCTTCGACGCGCACGTTCTCGAAAGGCCCCATCTTGATGACGTTGGCGCCTTTGGTTTCGCCTTTCGCGAGCACTTCGCTGGTGTAACCGCGGCGGACTTCGAGCGCCCAGGTGACGCCGTTGCCGCATTCGGGATGCGCGTCCGAGACATCTCCCTGGATGCGGAGCGTGCCCGCCTTCTCGCATTTCCACGCGATGACCGAGGCGCGCGTCGGCGAGGGATGTGTGGCGACGCTGTGTGCTTTCATCACCCCCGGCGTGCGCACGGTGGCGTCGGAGGAGTTCGCCAGTACGCTGAGCGCCTGCTCGCCCTGCCAGCCTTGGATGAAGTTGTAATCCGGCGTGCCCAGCATCTTCTTTGTCAGCAACGGCTCGAGCTTGGTGGTGCCAAGGCCGAGGTATTCACGCCATGCGGCGATCAAAACGGGATCCGCATCGTCTTTGCCACCTGCGATGGCGTTCAGGCACTGCTCGGTGCTTGCCATGATTCTCTCACGCTGCGTTTCGAGATGCTTCACGAGCGCGGGAAGGCCGTTGATCGGCAGATCGGGCCTTCCGGGAGCGACGAGGCGCGGATTCTGCCAGATGACTTCATCGCCCTCGCTGCCATCGCCCGCGTCGGTGGTGGTCAAATAGAGCGTCACATCGCGGTCGGAGGTGAGTTTGACGCGCATCTCGTGATTCGAGGTAAGCGGCGTCACCGGCTCCTGCCAGGCCTTCGGGCCGTTTTCTTTGCCGATGTGGCCCACGTTGGCAAATCGCCACAAAACCTGCTGCCAGGGCTCGATGTCGGCTGCGGTGAGCTTTTTCGCACGAAACTTCGCCCGTAGCGGATCGAGCAAAACGGATGGTTTGGTGCTCGTGAGTGCCTCACGGAGAATTTGCTGGTATTTCGGGCTCAAACCGTCCGCGCTGCCGCGGTCTTGAAGCGCGTCGAGATACTTCTCGAGCGGCAAACGACCGCTGCCGGTTCCCGTGTCGAGCTTGATGCCCTGCGCGACGGTTTGCGCCGACTCGCCGGAGGTCGTGTGTTTCGCATAAATGCCGCGAATGCGTGCCAGCGCCTCGTCCGTCCAATCCTGTGCCGAAGTGCTCGCCGACCAGCGCATGCCGTGCGGCGTGAAAACGGCGTGGGCGGCGACCTCCTTGGCGGCGTCGAGATACTTGGTGAGCAGCGCGGGCGACATCACCAGCGCCGCACCGGCATTCGTGAATCCTTCGCCTGCCGCGCCATCGACCGGGAACTCACGCGCCGGATCGAGCGACTCGACGCCGGTCAGATCGCGCAGGGTGTAGGTGTACTCCATGTTCGACAGCCGCCGCAGCACGACGGGGCCGGGATCGCCTGCGTTCGCGAGCGCGATCTGATCCAAGGTGCCGCGCACCCAGTCCGTGAGCTGCTTTTTCTCCGTGGCGGCGGGCTGTTTCTCCTTCTTCGGCGGCATCTCGCCGAGCTGCATCTGGTCGAGCACGTTCTCCCAGACATGCGGTTCCTTATGGATGTCCGAGGCTTCAAGGTCGAGGTCGCCCTTCTGCTTCCCGGTCGAATGGCAGTTGAGGCAGTAGGCCTGGAGGATGGAGCGCGTCTCGATGGCATGGGAGGACGCGGCAAGCAGAAGCAGGACAAGCGTTCTCATGCCAGGATCTCCTTCACGAGGCTGCCGTGGACGTCGGTGAGACGGTAGTCACGGCCGAGGTGGCGCCAGGTGAGCCTTTCATGATCGAAGCCTAGCTGGTGGAGGATGGTGGCGTGCAGGTCGTGGAGGTGCACCTTGCCGTCGACGGGACGGAAGCCGAAGTCATCGGTCTCGCCGTGGGTCAGGCCGGGCCGGATGCCGCCGCCGGCGAGCCAGGTGCAGAAGCTTTCGGGCTGATGCTCACGACCATGCTTTTCGATGGGCGAGGTGCCGCTGAGGTCCTGGCTCCAGGGGGTGCGGCCGAACTCGCCGCTCCAGATGACGAGCGTGTCCTCGAGCAGTCCGCGGGACTTGAGGTCCTTGATCAGCGCGGCGCAGGGCTGGTCGGTGGAGGCGCAGCTTTTCGGCAGGGCGCCGCGGATGTCGCCATGGTGGTCCCAGCCGCCCATGGTGACCTGCACGAAGCGGACGCCTGCCTCGCTGAGGCGGCGGGCGAGGAGGCAGGCGCGGGCGTTTTTATCACACTCTTTGTTGCCCACTCCGTAGAGCTTCTTCGTGGCCTCGGGCTCGCCGGTGATGTCCATGAGCCCCGGCGCGGCGGTCTGCATGCGGAAGGCGGTCTCCATGCCCTCGATCATGCCCTCCATGCGGGCGTCGGTTCCGGCCTGCCGGAGGAGGCGTTGATTCAAGCGCTGGGTGAAGTCAATGCGGGCGCGCTGCGACTTCGGGTCGCCGGAGATGTCGGCGAGATAGTCGATGGGCGGTTGTTTCGTGTCCTGCGGCACGGTGACCTTGGTGCCCTGGTGGGCGGCGGGCAGGAAGCCGGAGCCGTAGAGGCGGGTGTCGCTGTCGGGATGGATGGTGATGAAGCCGGGCAGGTTCTGGTTTTCGGTGCCGAGGCCGTAGCTGATCCAGGAGCCGAGCGAGGGCCTGACGTCGGAGGTGATGCCGGTGTGGAACTGGAGCGCGGCGGGCTGGTGCTGGTTGTTGTCCGAGTGCATGGCGCGCAGCAGGCAGATCTCGTCGGCGATGGAGGCGGTGTGCGGGAGCAGGTCGGAGATCATCATGCCGCTCTGCCCGCGCGGCCGGACTTCGCTCATCGTGGCGAGGGCGAGGAACCTGTCGGTGCCGACGCGCAGTTCGTTCTTGTTGACCGGTGCGGAGATGGTGCTGCCGTGCATGCGGCGGATGTAGTCCTTGGGGTCAAAGAGGTCGGGCTGCGAAGGCCCGCCGGACATGAAGAGGAAGATGATGCGCTTCGCCCTGGCCGGGAACCGGGGTGCGCGGAGGGCGAGCGGCCCCTGCGCGGCATGGACAAGGTCATGCAGTGCAAGCGCCCCGAAACCGCAGGCGGAGCCGCGCAGCCAGGCGCGGCGGGAGAGGTCATGGTGGATCATGGGCGCAGGAGGAATTCGTTTGAGGCGAGCAGGGCGTGGGTGAGTTCGATCCATGCCTTGTCGGCGGGGAGCGAATCGAGAAAGGTGGCTGCCTCATCGCGTTCGGTGCTGGTGATGGGACGGCTCAGGACGCGGAGCCAGAGGGCTTCGAGGCGTGCGCCGGGATTGGGTTCGGCCTGCGTGACGAGTCTGGCGATGTCGGTGGCGCGGGCGCGGACGAGGTCGCTGTTGATCAGGAAGAGCGCCTGGGTCGGCACGGTGGTTTCGGCACGGCGTCCGGCGATCTGCGCGGGCTGGGTGAAATCAAAGACATCGCGCAGCCTTGCGGAGCCCGGCTGGGCGGCGGTGCGGATGACGGGCAGGTAGATCGTGCGTTCGAAGTCCTGGACGGGCCGTGTTTTATTGAAGCTGAAGGCGGGCGGGTTCACCGCGCCGGGGCTGAGGCTGGAGACGTTTTCCGGGAACTCGAGGGGCAGGGCGGTGCCTCCACATGAGGGCACAAGGCGGCCGCTGATGGCGAGCATGGAGTCGCGGATGGACTCGGCGTCCAGGCGCGGCCGGTTCATGCGGGTTAGAAGGCGGTTTTCGCCGGACCTGTCCGTCATGCCCGCTCCGCCTGCGGCCTGCCGATAGGTCCTGGAAAGCACCAGCCCGCGGATCAGGCGCTTCTGGGACCAGCCGTTCTTAACCAAAAGGGTGGCAAGATGGTCGAGGAGTCCGGGGTGCGTGGGCTTTTCGCCGCGGGTGCCGAAGTAGTCCACGGTGCGGACAAGGCCCTCGCCGAAGAGCTTCTGCCAGATGCGGTTCACGGTCACGCGGGCGGTGAGCGGGTTGCGCGGGTCGGTGAGCCACTCGGCGAGCTGGGCGCGGCCGCTTTGATCTGGCGGGATGGGCGGAAACCCGGCCCAGCTGGCGACACGGAGCGTGCCGCGCTTCACGCGCTGGCCGAGCGCATGCGGGTTTCCGCGGATGGTGATGCGCATGTCGGCCGGCTTTGCGAGGTCATGCACGGCGAAGGCCCTTGGGATGACGGGCGCAAAAAACCTCGCGTGGTCGATCCGGGCCTTCAGGGCCTTCGTGTCGGCTTTTTCGGCCGTTCTGGCCTTCAATTCCGCCTCGAGGGCCTGGAGACGTGCCTCGTGATCCTGGAGCTGCTTTTCGCGAACGGCCTTCTGCGCGGGTGTTTCGGGCAAGTCGGCCTTGTTGACGCTGCTCCAGACGCCGTTGTCGGTCTTGTAGGTGCTGCCGGTGCTGCGGAACATGCCGGCGATGGCGTAGTAGTCCTGAAGGGCGACGGGGTCGAACTTGTGATCGTGGCAGCGCACGCAGCCGAGGGTCATGCCGAGGAAGGCGGTGCCGACCTTGGAGACCTGCTGGTCGACGAGGTCATGCTCCATCCTCAGCTTGTCCACGGCGACGATCTCGACATCGCCGAGGACGAGGAAGCCGGTGGCGGTGAGGTTTTCGGCGCGCTTTTCCGGCGTGGCGGCGGGCAGCAGGTCACCGGCGACCTGCTCGCGGATGAAGTCGTCGAAGGGCTTGTCGGAGTTGAAGGCGCGGATGACGTAGTCGCGGTAGCGCCAGGCGTGCTCGGCGAAGACGTTGTTGGAGGTGCCGATCTGGTCGGCGTAGCCGGTGAGGTCGAGCCAGTGGCGGGCCCAGCGTTCGCCGAAGGCGGGCGAGGCGAGGAGGCGGTCGACGACGGTCTCGCGGTCATGGGGGCGGAGCGCGAAGCTGGCGATGTCGCCGGGGGACGGAGGCAGGCCGGTGAGGTCAAGGTGGACGCGGCGTAACCAAGTGTGTGGCTCGGTGTCCGGGGCGGGGGAGAGGCCGGCGGCCTCCTGGGCGGCGAGGATGAAGCGGTCCACGTCACCGGCGGGCCAGGCGTTGTCGCTGACGACGGGCGGCGGGGGATTGCGGACGGGCTGGAAGGCCCAGTGACGCCTGCCGGCCTCGATGTCGATTCCGGTGGCGGACGTGGAGGCCGGGCCGGAGCGCGGATCGGGAGCGCCCATGGCGATCCATCTTTCCAGGACTTCGATCTCGTGGTCGGGAAGCCTGCCCTTGGGAGGCATCTCCATGTCTGGCCTGGCATAACGAACAGCTTCGACGATCAGGCTCCGGGCCGGGCTGCCGGCGACGAGGGCGGGGCCGTGGTCGCCGCCGGTCTGCCAGCCGGACCTGGAGTCGAGGGCGAGGCCGCCCTTGAGCTTGCCGGCGTGGGAGTGGCATTCAAGGCAGCGCTTTTGAAGCAGGGGCAGCACCTGCTTTTCAAAGTAGGCCGCGTCCTCGCCACAGGCCGGTGCGGCCAGTCCGAGGAGCAGGAGCGTGAAGCCTGTGGCGCGGTGTCGCATGGGGTTCGGACTCAGACTTCTTCCAGCATGCTGGTCGCGTCGCCGAAGGTCTTCGGGCGCAGTTCCATCTTGTCCATCAGGGACAGGAAGAGGCGGCAGAGCTGGCGTTCGGGCTTGTCTTTGTAATCGAGGGTTCGGCCGCCCTTCAGGCGTCCGCCTGCGCCGCCAAGGAGGAGTACGGGCAGCTCGTCGTTGTTGTGCTTCGCGCCGGCCATCATGCTGGAGCAGTGCAGCAGCAGGGTGTTGTCGAGCAGGGTTCGTTCGCCTTCATGGACGGCGTCGAGCTTGCCGGCGAGGTAGGCGACCTGCTCCATGAAGAACTGGTTCACCCTGAGCCAGTCCTCGCCGTCGCTGTGGCTGAGGAGGTGGTGGATCATGTAGTCGATGCCATGGCCGGGCTGCTGGACGCTGCGGATGCCGGGGAAGCGCAGGGCGCTGTGGTCGTTGTTGAGCTTCAGGGTGGTGATGCGCGTGGTGTCGGTCTGGAAGCCGAGGACGAGGATGTCGCACATGAGGCGCATGTGCTCGCCGATGTCCTGGGGGATGCCGTCGGCGGGGCGTTGCATGGTGGGTTTGTCGAGCGTGGGCCGCCAGCCCTGGAGCTCGCCGCGGCTGCCGGCGTTCTCGATTCGCTTCTCCACCTCGCGGACGCTGTCGAGGTACTCGTCGAGCTTGCGCTGGTCGTGGCCGCTGATGGCGCGGCGGAGGTCGCGGGCGTCGGCGAGCACGGCGTCGAGGACGCTTTTGTCGGCGGGGGAGGCCTCGTCCTTGAAGAGGCGGTCGAAGGCGAGGGCGGGGTAGAGCTCGAGGGGGGTGGGCGTGGTGGGCGAGCTCCAGGAGATGTGGGAGCTGTAGAGCATCGAGTAGTTCTTGTGGACCGACGGGTTGGACTTTTCGCAGGCGAGCACAAGGCTGGGGACCTTGGTGCTGCGGCCGTAGGTCTGGGCGAGGAGCTGGTCGAAGCTGGTGCCGGAGCGGATTTCGCCGCCGGAGGCGATGGGGGCGCCGGAGAGCATGTTGCCGGTCTGGGAGCTGTGGATGTTGCCCTTGCGGGCCTCTTCGTGGTAGAGGCCGCGTACGAAGACGAGCCTGTCGCGGAACCTGTCCAGGGGCTGGAGCACGCGGCCGAGCTTCATGGCGCGGCCCTCGCCCTGCGCCCACCATTCCCTGGAATGGAAGCCGTTGCCGGAGAAGGTCACGCAGAGGCGCACGGGGGCCTCGCTGGCGGGCTGGTTTTTCCGGGGTTCGTCCCCCCAGACATTGACGGACTCCATCCAGGGCAGGGCCATGGAGACGCCGGTGCCGCGGAGGAATGCGCGGCGGGAGAAGCGGTGGTTGTTCATGGGCAAAGAGGGTTGGGCGTGTTCAGTCCGAGGCGGGCGGGGTGGGCAGCCACTCACGCCAGCCGAGGATGTGCTGGCGCATGAGGCGTTCGCAGTCCGAGGGCGGCTGAGTCCGGATGCATTCGAGGATGGCCTCGTGGGCCTCGACGGTTTCACGCAGGGTTTCGCGGGTCTGCATCTGGTGGCTGTGATGGAGGCGGCCGAGCCAGAGGTCGAGCTGGCCGCGCATGGAGCGCCAGAGCCGGAGCAGGCGGGTGTTGCCGGAGGCGGCGAGGATGATCTCGTGAAACTCGAGGTCGAGCCGGGTGACCTCGCGCACGGAGCGGGCGCGGCGGGTGGCGGCGAGGTTGTCGAGAAGGAGGGCGGCATCCTGCCTCAGGGCGGGGGCGGCAAGCCTGGCGGCGGGGGGTTCAAGCGCGAGGCGGACAACAAAAAGTTCTTCAAAATCCCGGGGTGTGAGATCCTTCACATAGGCCCTGCCGGTGCCGCTGAACTCGACGAGGCCCTCGCGCTCGAGGGTGAACAGGGCCTCGCGTGCCGGGACGCGGCTGACGCCGAGGCGCCGGGCGACGGCGGACTCGGCGAGGAGCTCGCCGGGGGAGGCCTCGCCGCTGAGGATCTGCCTGCGGAGTGCGGCGGTGGCGGAGTCGGTGCGTGAGGCGGATTGGGCCGGGGAGTGCATTTGGTATACCGTTCTGGATAACCAATCGCATGACCGGCGGCGGATCTTTCAGGGCCGGGCGGACGGGTGGCGGCTCAGGCCCTGCCGACGCGGTTGACCTTCAGGTCCTCGGCGAGGTGGACGAAGTCCTCCTGCTCACACCATTTGACGAAGCGTTCGGTGAGGCGCTTGAGCTCGTCCCATTCGTGGCGGATGTGCCCGGCCTCCTCCCTGCTGATGCAGTTGTCGCTGGCGGCGTGGCTGATGGCGGCGAGGAGGTCGGCGAACTGCTGGACGATCTGCTGGGTGGCGGGCATGACCTCGCGGCCGGGGCGTCTGCTGACGGGCGGGTTTTTGACGAAGTAGCCGTCGGCCTTGTTGCAGAGCCACTGGACGAGGTGCTCGTCCTGGGTGTGTTCGAAGAGGTCGCGGACGCGGTCGAGGGGGTTGTAGTTGCCGCCGTTTCTGCCGCTTTCCTCGCCCCACTTGTAGAGGAGGGAGAGGGAGATGCCCATTTTTTCGGCCACTTCCTTGACGTGGACCTTTTCGAGGGCGGCCCGGATGACTTGATGTGATTCCATGGGGTCAAGTTGTCCCGGGGGCGGGGGCCTCCGCAAGCGGGAATCCGGGGGCAAGAATTCGTTTGCCGGACGGCCTTCGGAACCGAGTATCGGGCCGCCCATGACCCAGCTCATTGATTACATCCTGCATGTTGACAAGCATCTGCAAGGCTTTGCCGAGCAGCACCGGACCGCGATCTACATGCTGCTGTTTGCCATCGTCTTCTGCGAGACGGGGCTGGTGGTGACGCCGTTCCTGCCGGGGGACTCGCTGCTGTTTGCGGTGGGGGCGCTGGCGGCGCAGGGGCTGCTGCGGATCGAGCTCATCATCCCGCTGCTGATGGCGGCGGCGATCCTCGGGGACAATCTGAACTATTGGATAGGCCGGAGGAGCGGCGCCTGGATGGTGACGCGGCCCTGGTTCAAGCGGGACTACCTGACCAAGACGGAGCACTTCTTCGTGAAGCACGGCGGGCGGGCGATCATCATCGCGAGGTTCGTGCCGATCGTGCGCACGTTCGCCCCGTTCACCGCCGGCTTCGGCCGGATGCATTACTCACGCTTCCTGGCCTTCAGCGTCGGCGGCGGGCTGCTGTGGGTGGCGGGCATCTCCCTGCTGGGCTACGCGCTGGGGAACCTGCCCTTCATCAAGAGCAACTTCAAGCTGGTGTCCCTGCTGATCATCCTCGTCTCCATCCTGCCGATCCTCATCGAGGTGGTGCAGCACAGGAGGGAGGCGAGGAAGGCGGGCCGGTGAGGTGAGGCCGGTCACACAATCTGGACGACCGGGACGTCGAGCTTCACGCTGCTGGACTCGGTGGTCTGGAAGAAGCTGACCTCGCCGGTGGAAATGTCGTAGAGGGAGCCGATGATGGCGATGCGACCCTCCTTGACGAGGTTGTCGATGGTGGAGCTGCGCTCGCGGATCTTGCGCATGGTGCGCAGGATGTTGCGGCGTGAGACCTCGTTGGCGTAGGCGGCTTTTTCGCCGGACTTCCAGGCGTCTGCGGGCTTGCAGGTGGAGAGGTCGACGGACTGCTGGATCTCGGTGATGAGGGAGTCGAGGTTGACGCAGCCGGTGGCCTCGGCGGCGGTCTTCTTGCTGCAGATGAGGTCGACGGCGGCGTTGACGGCTCCGCAGGAGGTGTGGCCCATGACGAGGATGAGCTTGGCTCCGGCGACGGCGCAGGCGTACTCCATGCTGCCGAGGACCTTGTCGCGGGCGATGTTGCCGGCGATGCGGACGCTGAAGATGTCGCCGAGGCCGAGGTCGAAGATGAGTTCGGCGGGGGTGCGGGAGTCGATGCAGCTGAGGACGACGGCCATGGGGAACTGGCCTGCGGCGGTGGCGTCGACGAGCCTGCCGACGTCGCGGGTGAGCTGGCGGCCTTCGCGGAAGCGTTCATTGCCCTCCTTGAAGAGCTGGAGGACGCGCTGGGGGGTGAGCGAGCTCTGGAGTTCACGGCTGCTGTAGTCGACGAACTGGATGTGGTCCTCCAGCTGGCCGTACTTGTCCTTGAAGCCGGTGAGGCTGAGCTTCACGCCGTGTGCGGAGGCGGTGTTGGCCTGAAAGTCCTGGATGATGTCGAGGATGTCGGCGTCGATGTAGTCGGTGTTGCGTGCGTCGATGAGCACATGGCCGCCGCGGGGGACCTCGCGGAGGGTCTTGTCCAGGGTGGCGCGGCTGAAGAAGCTGACCTGCTGGGCGAGTTCGATGCGGAGGACGTCGCCTGCGGCATGATGCTCCATCATCTTGCGCAGGGGGCGTCGCATGTTGCTGTGGAGGATGAAGCAGATGCTGACGCCGAGGCCGATGAGAATGCCGACGAGGAGGTCGGTGAGGACGATGGCGACGACGGTGATGGCGAAGGGGAGGAACTGGTTTTTGCCTTCGGCCCACATCTGCCTGATCAGCCTGGGGCTGGCGAGCTTGATGCCGGTCATGAGGAGGATGGCGGCGAGGGCGGCGAGGGGGATTTCATTGAGCCAGCCCGGAACGAGAAGGACGCAGCCGAAGAGGAGGATGCCGTGGAAGATGGCGCTGAGCTTGGTCCTGCCGCCGGAGTTGATGTTGACGGAGGAGCGGACGATGACGCTGGTCATGGGCAGGCCGCCGACGAGGCCGGAAAGGGTGTTGCCGATGCCCTGGGCAAGGAGTTCCCGGTTGGGGGGGGAGCTGCGCTGTTCGGGGTCGATCTTGTCGACGGCCTCGAGGTTGAGGAGGGTTTCCAGGCTGGCGACGATGGCGATGGTGATGGCGGCGACGTAGACGGCGGGGTTGTTGAGGGCGGAGAAGTCCGGGAACTGGAGGAAGCCGAGGAAGGCGCCGAAGTCCTTGGCGACGGGCACCTGGACGAGGTGGGAGGTGCTGATTTCCAGGCCGCTTTTCAGGGAGCGGAAGAGCTGGTTGGCGACCACGCCAAGGATGACGACCACGAGGGGGGCGGGGATGAGGCTTTTCTTGAGCTTCGGCACCTTGTCCCAGAAGAAGAGAAGGGCGATGGAGAGGAGGCCGACGAGGGCGGCACCGCCCTGGATGTCGGACAGGGAGGCCCAGAGTTCGGTGAAGGTGTTTTCATGGTCGGGCTGTTCGAAGGCCATGTCGCCTTCGGGGTCGGGGTCATGGCCGACGACGTGGGGGATCTGCTTGAGGATGAGGATGACGCCGATGGCGGCGAGCAGGCCCTTGATGACGCTGGAGGGGAAGAAGGCGGCGATGAAGCCGGCACGGCAGAGGCCAAGGATGACCTGGATGACACCGGCGAGCATCACGGCGAGCAGGAAGGTTTCAAAGGTGCCCAGCTTGCCGATCTGGGCGGCGACGATGGCCGTCAGGCCGGCGGCAGGTCCGCTGACGCTGGTGTGGGAGCCGCTGAGGACGCCGACAAGAATGCCGCCAATGATGCCTGACAGGATGCCGGAGAAGAGGGGTGCGTTGGAGGCTAGGGCGATGCCGAGGCAGAGGGGCAGGGCGACGAGGAACACCACCAGTCCGGCGGAGAGGTCTTTGGTCAGGGTTTTGGCGGGAAGTGCGGGGTTGGCAGGCATGCGTTATGGGTTGGAGTAGGAAGGCCCTATGAGGCCTGGCATATACGTTTCCCGTTCAATCGGAGCTGTGAGATTTTAAAATGTAGCAGGTGGCGCTACAGGAAGGCTTAAGATTAATCCTTGGGCGCTGCGGGGGCTTGCAGCAGACCTCTGCCTTGACGCGACACCGGGCCTCCGTCATTCTTGGCAACGGGCCTTGTCATGGCTTCCGGCTCCATTTCATCATGTTATCCTTGTCTGACAGAATTCGCCGGTTTGCGCCTGCCGCCCTGGTTGTGTGCGTCACGGCCCTGGCGCAGGAGGTGCCAAAGGCGAGTCCTGTGACGGGATCTGGCGAGCCTGGATCCGGTGAGAAGAAGAAGGACCTGGCGGCCACGCTGAGCACGCAGAAGGAGGCTCGGACGATGCGTCTGAGCATTCCGGCGCCGCGGGGCCTGATTGTGGACCGCAACGGCGTGGCGCTGGCGCAGAACCGTGTGGTGCACTACCTGGCGCTGAACTTTCCCTTCATGGAGAAGGCGACGCCGGAGAAGATCCTTGGCTATGCACGGGAAAAAATCGCGGCGGCCAACAGGATTCTGGGCCGCAACTGGAGCCTGCCTGATGAAAAGCTGCTGAGCCATTACCAGAACCGGCGCTGGCTGCCGCTGGTGTTTTCGATTGAGGACGGCATCAACGTCGAGCTGTCGCCGGAGGATCAGGTGAAGCTGAAGCCTTTGTTTGACAGCGGCGACCTGCTGCCGCAGCCCGCCTACATCCGTGCGTACCCCAAGGAGGACTGCGCGGCGCACATCCTGGGCTTCACCGGCAAGACCCGGCGGCTTCCTGAAGGCCCGATCATGGACGGTGATCCTTTGTTTGAGGAAATGGAGGGTCGTCAGGGGCTGGAGCTGAGCTTTGATGCGGCCCTGAAAGGCACGCCGGGTGAGATCAACCTGCTGTTTGACGCCGACGGACACCTGCTGGCGGACGAGGTGTTGAGACGGCCCAGCCCCGGGCGGACGGTGGTGACCACCCTGGACTTCCGGCTTCAGCGGCATGCGGAGAACGCCCTGAAGCGTCACGCGCGGAACGGCGGGGCGATGGTGGTGATGGATGTCCGCAACGGGGAGATCCTGGCCATGGCATCCAACCCCGGTTTTGATCCCAACGAGTTCGTCTTCGGCATTCGCTCCCAGCGCTGGGACGAGCTGACCAAGGATCCGCGCACCCCCCTTTATGGACGTGCCTTCAGCAGCGAGTACCCGCCCGCCTCCACCTTCAAGATCGTGACGGCGCTGGGGGCTCTGGAAAGCGGCAAGGTCACGCCGAGCACCTCCTACTACTGCGGCATGTCGCTGCTGGTGGGAGACCGTTACTTTCACAACCACAACACCAAGAGCGACGAGGGTGACATGAACGTCATCACGGCCATCAAGCGCTCCTGCAACACCTGGTTTTACCAGGCCGCCCTGGACGTGGGTGCGGATGCCGTGACGAACATGGCCCAGCGGCTGGGGTTTGCCGAGCGCACCGGCATTCCGCTGAAGGGCGAGGGGCGGGGCAACCTGCCGACGAACGCGGACCACAAGATTCTGGGAGGTGAGCTGGCGAACATTGCGATCGGCCAGGGGGCGGTGACGGCCACGCCGCTGCAGGTCTGCCAGTGCATGGCGGCGATCGGTGACGGCGTGGTGATGCGCCAGCCGCTGCTGGTGAAGCAGGTCCAGACCATCAGCGAGGTGGTGGTGGACGCCTTTGAGCCGAAGGTGCGCCGCCAGATCAACCTGGACCCCATCGCGAGGGACACCGTGGTGAAGGGCATGGTCGCCGTGGTTTCCGGGGACGGAGGGACCGGCCGTGCCGCAGGCATCAAGCAGGTGCAGATCGCCGGCAAGACGGGGACGGCGCAGTGGAAGCCCGCCAAGGAGCAGAACCTCGCGTGGTTCACGGGATTTCTTCCGGCCAGCCAGCCGGTGCTGGCCTATTCGGTGGTCTATGAAGGCCGGCCCGGGGAGAGGGTGAGCGGTGGCGCGATCGCCGCGCCCATTGTTCATGATGTCTTCACCAAGTATTATGAGGGGGCGCCGACGGATGACCCGCTGCTGGCGGCGATGAAGGACGTGCCTCAGGCGGTGGCCGTGGATGAAGGGGAGCTGGACCCGAACGCGGCCGCCGAGGACGCCGCCCTGCGGCGAGCCCTGCCGCCTGCGCCGCCGCAGCCTGAGAAGAAGACCCTGGGAGGCTTTTTCAGAAAGCTGTTCCGGCGTGAATGAGGGGTGTGCTGCTCCGGCGGGGAACGTCATCCTGTTCATCATGACCATTCAAATTGCCACCCTCTGCGACTCGGCTTCGGACTACGGCGGCAAGCTGTGCATCCTGGGAGCCTTTGACACCCTCTGCGCCCGGGAGTTTCCCGTCGTCCATCCAGCCTGCGCGCTGGTGGTGCGCCTGGTCTTTGAACCTGCGGATGCCGGTCATCACCAGTTTGTGATCCGCTGCATGGATCCGTCCGGAAAAGAATGCGTGCCGCCCTTTGAGCCGCTGGTGGAGGTGGGCTTCCCGGGAACCTTCGTGCCGTTTGTCACGCGCAACATCGTCCTGAACCTGCAGCGCCTGAGGGTGGAGAAGCCCGGCTTGTACCGATGGATCATCACGCTCGGAGGCAGGACGCTGGCCGCCATTCCGCTGCGGGTGACCTTGTTTGACGAAAGCCGTTCCGCCACCGGGCCGGCGGGTTGATGTTTGCATGAGGCGGGATGGTGAGGCAAGGTGCCGCCCATGCACGAGGATTCAAACCCACCCATGAAGGAGACGCCGGTTCGTCAGCAGGAGGGGGTGGCCATCCGGCAGCTTTCCGTTTTCCTGCAGAACCGCGTCGGCGCCCTGATGGCGCTCACCAAGCTGCTGCATGATCATTCGATCGAGGTGCTGGGCATCTCCATGCAGGACACCACGGAGATGACCCTGGTGCGCCTGATCCTGAGCGATCCCGAGGGTGCCTGCATGCTGTTCATCGAGCGCGGCATCCCCTATGCCGAGTGCCGCATCGTCGTGGTTGAGCTGAACGAGTCCCGGCACCGCCTGACGGACTGCCTTTCCAGCCTGCTGGCGGCGGAGCTGAACATCGAATTTTGTTATTCCCTGCTGGTGCGGCCCAACCAGTTCCCCCTGCTGGCCATCCACTGCGATGACACGGAGATCGCCGGTGACGCCTTGTCAAAGAGCGGCTTTCGCGTGCTCTGCCAGGGAGATCTGTCCCGCTAGCAGGGAAGGTGGTCAGGCCTGGTCATCCATGAGCTTCGCGGCCAGGCGGCGCATGAGGTGGCGCAGGGGCAGGTTGTCGGTCCGTTCGCAGGCCTCGTCGAGGTTGCGCAGGATGCGCAGCAGGATCTGGTCGACGCTGGCGGGCTGGCGGATGACATCCTCAAGGGCGGGGTTGGCGGCGGGATGATGCCTGGCGACGTCGCTGGCGAGCATGAAGCGGCCGCGGTTGAAGCAGTCGACGAGCCAGTTCCGGCCCTTGAGCTCGACGCGTGCCAGGAAGTGGCCGGGGAAGTTGCAGCCCTGGATGTCGAGCCCGAAGCGGTGGCCAAGGAGGCGGTAGAGACAGCAGAGGCTGATGGGGTTGCCCAGGCCGGTGTCGAGCACCCAGAAGAGGTTGCTGTTGCTGGCCTGGTAGTAGGCCTTGCTGTTGCCGCGGAAGCGCACGGTGCCGTCACGCATGGCAAAGAGCCACTCGCTCAGCTCCCGGGCGTCCATGCGGCCGCCTTCACGGAAGGCCTCCTCGGCGAGGGCGTCGAGGCGCGGGGCCAGGTCTCCGGCCTGGGTGCGCCAGCCGTTGAGGTAGGCGGAGACCTGGGCGATGCCCTCCTCAAGCTGGGCGTGCGGATTTTCGAGCCAGCGCCAGCGCATCCAGGTTTCCTCCAGCTCCGCCCGGCGGGCGGGTTCGAGGAGGCGGCCGACATGGCGTTCCTCCTCGGTGGAAAGCGGGCGGCTGAAATGCTTCAGCCTTTCCGGCAGGTCCCGCCTCATGTTGGTGAACTCCCGTTGCAGGGCCTCCTGCACGACCGGTGACTCGTCGTCGAGCAGTGGGATGAGGTGTTCGAGCTGGGCGAGGCCTGACATGGTTTGTGATTAGCAGAAGGAGGGCCGCCTTTCCAAGTGCAAACTTCGCTTCAGGGATCATCATGGGCGCTAAATGCGCATCGCGGTCCTCCATTATTCCCTGCCTCCAGTGATCGGAGGAGTTGAACGGGTGATCCGTGACCAGTCGGCCGCCTTGAGAAAGCTCGGGCACGAGGTGCTGCTGCTGGACCGCCGGGGCGCGGCCGGGTTTTTCTCCAGTTCCGGGGCTGCTCGTCCTGACGCCGTCCTGGTTCACAATGTCATGACCATGCCCTTTGACCTGGAATGGACCCGTGAGCTGCACGGCCTGGCGGCCCGCCATCCTGAGGTGCGCTGGGTGAACTGGATTCACGATGTCTGCGCTGTCAATCCGGCCTATGCCCATGTCCGCTGGCAGGAGCCGGTGCCTCCCATGCTGCATGTGGCCGTGTCCGGGGTGCGGCGTGCGGATTATGCCGCTGTGACGGGACTGCCTCCGGAAAGGATCCGGGTCATCCCGAACGGCATCGACCTGGCGAGCGTGCTCGGGCTGACACCTCGCATGGCCGCCCTGCCGACGGTGGACTGGGACCTGGTCCTGGTTCATCCCACCCGCCTGGTCCGCCGGAAAAACATCGAGCTAGGCCTGCGGATCGTCGCCGCCCTGGCCGGTGCGGGCTGTGATGCGCTTTATCTGGTCACTGGTGCGCCGGATCCGCATCAGGCCGACGGACTTGCCTACCTTGCGGAGCTGAAGGCGTTGGGCGCGGCCCTGGGCGTGGGGGGGCGGGTGCAGTTTCTGGGTGAGGCCGGCGCCCTGGATGAGGGGGATGTGCGCAGCCTTTACGCCATGTCGGATGCGCTGCTGTTTCCGAGCCTGGGGGAGGGCTTTGGACTGCCGCTTCTGGAGGCCCTGGCGCACCGCCTGCCGATTTTTTGCTCCGACCTGTCCGTTCATCGTGAGGTGCTGGGGGATGCCCGGGTCTGCTATTTCCGGGTTGATGAGGAGCCTGGCGAAATCTCGGCACGGATCATGCGTTGGCTTGATGTCAACCAACCCAGGCGCCCCCGAACGCTGCTCCGGCAGAACCATGACATGGTCAGAATCTGCCAGGAACATCTTGAGCCACTGCTGCTTACCGCTAACGAATCCGCCCCCACATGACCGCTCCTGCCAACCTGACCGCCGAGATTCATGCCATCCTCGAAGCGCGCCACGGCGATCCCTTCGGTTTTCTTGGCGGTCACGCGCTGCCGGATGGTGCCATCTGGGTCCGCACCTTTCAGCCCAAGGTTCATTCGGTCAAGGTGACCGCTCGTGATGGCAGCGGCTCCTGGTCGCTGGAGCGGGTTCATCCCCAGGGTCTGTTTGAGGGCAGGACCGGACTCAGGGACCAGGCCTACGACCTGGAGATCCAGACCCTGGACGGACGCACCCTGCGTCAGGCGGACCCCTATTCGTTTGGCACGATGCTGGGAGACCAGGACATTTATTTCTTCAAGGAGGGCACGCATCAGAAGCTCTGGGACTGCCTGGGCGCCCACCTCCGCACCGTGGGTGGGGTCAGCGGCGTGCTGTTCGCCGTCTGGGCGCCCAATGCCAGGCGTGTCTCCGTGGTGGGCGACTTCAACCACTGGGACGGCCGGGTGAACCCCATGCGCAACCGCGAAGGCGTCTGGGAGATCTTCATCCCGGGCATCACGGAGCTTGCCCATTACAAGTTCGAGATCCTGGGCGCTGACGGCGCGGTGCATCTGAAGAGCGACCCCTTTGCCTTCTTCGGCCAGCATGGCACGCAGACGGCCAGCCTGGTCTTCAACCTCGACCGCTACGGCTGGGGGGATGGCGAGTGGATGCAGAAACGCGCCGGGCAGGACCTCTACCACCGGCCGATGAGCATTTACGAAGTGCATCTCGGCTCCTGGAAGCGCATTCCGGAGCAGAAGAACCGCTCCAAGTCCTACCGTGAGCTGGCCGATGACCTCATTCCTTATGTGAAGAGCCTGAACTTCACGCACATCGAGCTCATGCCGGTCTCCGAGCATCCTTTCGACGGCTCCTGGGGCTACCAGGTGACGGGCTATTTTGCGCCGACGAGCCGCTTTGGCAATCCGGACGAGTTTCGCGAGTTCGTGGACCGCTGCCATCAGGCGGGGCTTGGGGTGATCCTCGACTGGGTGCCGGGCCACTTCCCCAAGGATGCCTTCGGCCTGGCGCGCTTTGACGGCTCCTGCCTTTACGAACATGCCGATCCACGCCAGGGCGAGCACCAGGACTGGGGGACGCTGATCTTCAACTACGGCCGTGCCGAGGTGAGGAACTTCCTCATCGCCAACGCGCTTTACTGGCTGGAGGAGTTCCACATCGACGGCCTGCGCGTCGACGCCGTGGCCTCGATGCTCTACCTGGACTACTCACGCAAGCCCTGGGCCTGGGTGCCTAACAAATATGGCGGCCGCGAGAACCTGGAGGCCATCGACTTCATGCGCGAGCTGAACCGGCTGGCCTATGAACAGCATCCCGGCTGCACGATCATCGCCGAGGAGAGCACCGCCTGGCCGGGGGTCTCCAAGCCGACGGATGCCGGAGGGCTCGGCTTTGGCTTCAAGTGGAACATGGGCTGGATGAACGACACCCTCCGCTACATGGAGGAGGATCCCGTGCACCGGAAGTACCACCACGGCGAGGCGACGTTCTCCATGCTCTACGCCTATGACGAGAACTTCATCCTGGTGCTCAGCCACGACGAGGTCGTTCATGGCAAGGGCAGCCTGATCAACAAGATGCCGGGGGACCGCTGGCAGAAGTTCGCCAACCTGCGCATGTTCTACGGCTGGATGTGGGCGCACCCCGGCAAGAAGCTGCTCTTCATGGGAGGCGAGTTCGGCCAGTGGCAGGAGTGGAGCCATGAGCGCAGCCTCGACTGGCATCTTTTCATGGGTGAGGAGCATGCCGCCCTGCAGAAGCTCGTGCGCGACCTGAACCTGCTCTACACGACCCGTCCGGCCCTGCATGCCCTGGATCACGAGGGCGGCGGGTTCCAGTGGCTGGACGCCAGCGACGGCGACCACAGCATCTTCGCCTTCCTGAGGCAGTCGGCCTGTGGTGACAGGGTCTACTGCATCATCAACGCCACGCCGGTGCCCAGGAAGGGCTACCGCGTCGGCGTCGCCGGGCCGGGCAGCTACCGGGAGCTGGTCAACACCGACGCCCCTTGTTATGCCGGCAGCGGCATGGTGAACCCGCTGCCAATGCCCGCCGGGCAGACGGAGTGGCAGGGCCAGCCCTGGAGCATCGTCATCGACCTGCCGCCGCTCGGCGTCGTCTGGCTGGGCCGGTGATGCCCCGGCCTGGCGCCCCGGCTCTCTAGCGGGCGAAGATTTTGGCGAAGAACCGCTTCATCTCCTCCCAGGAGGCCTTGTCGGCAGCCTCGTTGTAGGCGGCGCCCTTGGAGTTGTCGTTGCCGGCGGCCTTCTGCGTGAAGGCATGCACCGCGCCAGGGTAGGAGACGAGCTGGTAATCCACGCCGGCATCCTTCATCTCCTTTTCAAAGGCGGCGATGTCCGCCGCAGGCACAAAGGGATCGTCGGCTCCATGCAGGGCCAGCACCTTGGCCTTGATGTTTCTGCCATCTTCAGGGGTCGGGCTGTCCAGGCCGCCGTGGAAGCTGACCACGCCCTTGAGGTGGGCGCCGCTGCGGGCGGCTTCAATGGAGGCGGTTCCGCCAAAGCAATAACCGATGCAGGCGACGCGGGAGGCGTCGGTGCGCGGGTCCTTCAGCAGCACCTGAAGCGCGGCGTTGACGCGTTCGCGGAGCAAGGTGCGGTTTTTCTTGTACTTGCCAGCCTCGGCTCCCGCCTCAGGCGGCTGGGGACGGATGCCCTTGCCATAAACATCCGCGCAAAAGACGTTGTAGCCCAGCTCAGCCAGCATCCGGGCGCGCATTTTCTCATTGTCGCCGACGCCGGTCCACTGGTGGACGATGAGAACGGAGGGACGCCTGGCGGCACCCTGGTCATCGCAGGCGGCCCAGCCTTCGAACTCGAGGCCGCCCGCCTGATAGGCCACGGGTTTTTCAACGATTCCGCCCAGGGCGGGCAGGCTGACCAGGCTCAGGAGGGTGATGAGGAGGAGTTTCATGGGGTTGGTTGGAGGCTAGGCGGGGATGAACACGCTTCAAGCGTGTGGCTGAGGACAGTCAGGACGTGTCATCCGGACTTGCCGCAGACCTGGCAGTCCTTCCGGTGGGGAAGCTTGACGCGTCGGAAGCTGACCTTTTCCAGGTTCATGCAGAGCATTTCGCCCGCCAGGGGCTCGCCGATGCCGGTGATGAGCTTGATGACCTCCATGGCTCCGATGCAGGCGGCGGTGCCGGAGACCGCGCCGAACACGGGGAACTGACGCTTCCAGCTCGGCGGCACTTCCGGCACATAGCAGCCCAGGCAGCCGGTGCGGCCGGGCAGGAAGGTGGTGACGCTGGCTTCCATGCCGTGCATCGCGCATTCCACCATGGGTTTGCCGGCGCGGTGTGCGGCGGTGTTCAAGGCCAGCCTTTCCTGAAACAGCGGGGCGGCATCCACCACGATGTCCGCCTGCGCGACGAGCCCGTCGGCATTTTCTGCGGAGACGTTTTCCGCTATGCCGATGAGTTCGCAGTCCGGATTCAGCTCGCCCAGCCGGCGAAGGATGGACTCCATGCGCGATTTGCCGACCTGGCTGCGGGTTTGCAGAAGCTGGCGGTTCAGGTCGGACCTCTGAAGCGGGCCTCCATGGGCGAGCACCAGCCTGCCGACGCCGGCGGCGGCGAGCTCCAGGGCGACCAGTCCCCCCAGTCCGCCGACGCGGGAAACGAGCACCGAGGCGCCCTTCAACCGGCGCTGGCCCTCCTCGCCAACCCCCGGCACCCACATCTGCCATTCATAAAGCGCGCGGTCGTTTTCAGTGAGTTCAGGGAGCATGGACGGGGTGGAACGCTCCGAGAAGGAGCCATGTTGCGTTGCCGTCAAACCGGTTGCCTGCGAGGTCAATCGACGCTTTCTTTTGAAATCCATGAAACGCCTTCCCCTTCATCTCCTGACGGTGCTTGCGATCTCGTCCGGTCTTGCCTCCATCCCGACGCTGTGCGCCCAGGCCGCCGGCTCCGGAGTGCAGGAGTTCGACCCGCGGGCCTTTCCCGGCCAGGTGGTCGATGACGTGGTCGTGCCGGTGCCGAGCGAAATCTTCAGCGTGCTCGACAAGCTGGGCGAACCGAACTGGCAGCAGGAGATCCGCAAGATCGACCTTCCAAAGACCGGCGACCGCACCAAGCTGGCGCTGCAGTTTGGCATGACGGTGGCGGAGGGTTTCGTCGCCGTGCAGGCGGAGAACAAGGAGTCGGTGAAGGACATCGGCCGCGATGTGATCGACCTCGCGACCGCCCTTGGCCTGATCAAGTCCGTGCGGCCCCACGCCCAGGCCATCCTGGACGCTGCGGACAAGCAGGACTGGTCTTCGATCCGCCGGGAGTTTGACCTCACCCAGAAGACGGTGCGTGACACCATGGAGCAGATGAAGGACGCCGACCTTTCGCAATGTGTGAGCATGGGTGGATGGCTGCGCGGCACCGCCAGCGTGACATCCGTGATCGGGAAGAACTTCTCCGCCGACCGTGCGGAACTGCTGAACCAGCCGATGCTGGTGGAGCATTTCATCGCGAGCATCGGGAAAATGTCCGGCTCCGTGAAGGAGCACGGCAACGTGTCTGACATCGCCAGGGGCCTGAAGGACATCCTGGCGAAGATGGAAGGTGCGGTGGACGGCTTCACCAAGGACTCCGTGCGGGACATCGGCAAGACCTGTGACTCGCTCCTCGACGGCATCAAGGCCGCGAAGTGAACCCACCCGCCCTGCCCCCCGCGTCCGGCACCCCTCACCCAAGCCCACCGCCATGCGCCTTTTCCACCATCTCCGTGCCGCCGCACTTGCCCTCCTGGCCTGCGCCGCCCTGCCGGCGTCCGCCACCGTGGACGACGCCCACAGCTTTGCCATGGAGGCGGCCATGCCGTTCGTCGAGCAGGGTTTCATCGTCCGCGAGGAATACTGGAACGGCGAGGTGAAGAGCGGTCAGAAGCTGATGATCAAGCACCAGATGTTCAAGGGCAACGAATACGCCTTCTGGCTGGGCACGGCCAATGATGAGGTCGCCTTTGAGCTGAAGGTCTATGATGAGAAGGGCAAGGAGATCACCATCGACGGCAAGAACGACAAGATGTTTGCCTCCGTACGGGTGAACCCTCCCAAGACCGGCACCTACACCATCGTGTTCTCCCTCGCCTCCAGGAAGGAAAAAGGCTTGTACTGGGCGCTGGCCTACGGTTACCGTTGACCTGAACCGCATGACTTCTCCGCCGCAGCTTCCTGAAGCCGACGATCCTGGCCGCCGGAAGGGCGTGACCATCACCGACGTCGACATCCCGTTCACGCGCCTGGTGGTCATCATCCTGAAGACCATGCTGGCGTCGATCCCGGCGGTGATTGTGATGTACGCCCTCCTGGCGGCCGTGGGAATCGGTCTCGTGATCGTCTTCGGCGGCCTGGGCGTGGTGCTGGAGAACCTCCAGCAGGGACGCTTGAGGCACTGATTCCTCCGTCATTCCAAGGCAGATGAAGGAGCAGGCCCCGGCCAGGGGACCGTTTTCCGACCGACCATGATTGAAACACTCACCTACGAAACGCCGCAGTTCCTGCAAAGGCTGCTCGGTCATGACCTGGCCGGGCTGCGCATCATCGCGGACCTCTGCGGCGCCCAGGTGACGTCGCGTGAGAGCTGGGTCCGCATCGAAGGGCCTGAGGCGGCCGTTTCAGCGGCGCGGGAGGTGTTCATCCAGCTTGAAAAAGTCCGGCGCAACGGCGGGGACATCACCCCTGCGATGATCCGCCTGGTTGCGGAAAGCGTGGTGGCCGAGCATGGGGACGAACCGGCCGGGCTCATCCATGCCCTGAAGCTGGTCACCTCCTTGAAAAAGCCGCCGGTGCTGGCCAAGACCCGCGGGCAGATCGGTTATGTGCAGGCGATGAAGGATCATGAGGTGGTCTTTGGCATCGGGCCGGCCGGCACGGGCAAGACCTACCTGGCGATGGCCCAGGGACTGCATCTCCTGCGGGAAAAGCAGGTGCAGCGGCTCGTGCTCACCCGGCCTGCGGTGGAGGCCGGAGAGGCGCTCGGCTTCCTGCCGGGCGACCTGAAGGAGAAGATCTTCCCCTACCTCCGGCCTTTGTATGACGCCCTTTTTGAAATGCTGGACCCCGATGAGGCCGAACGAATGATTGAAAAAGGCGCGGTGGAGATCGCCCCCCTGGCCTACATGCGCGGCCGCACGCTCAAGAACGCCTTCATCATCCTGGACGAGGCGCAGAACACCACGACGGAGCAGATGCTGATGTTCCTGACCCGGCTTGGGGACGGCGCCCGCTGCGTGATCACCGGCGACCCCTCCCAGGTGGACCTGCGCCGCCACGTGAGGTCCGGCCTCCGGGAGGCGGTGGAGGTCCTGCAGGATGTGCCCGGAGTGCGTTTCGTGACCTTCCTCAGCAAGGACGTGGTGCGCCTGCCCGTCGTCCAGCGCATCATTGACGCCTATGACCGGCACCGCGCCGCTGTTGAAAAGGGCCGCGCCCATCCAAAAGTGGTACCAGGCGACCCGGCCTGATTTCTGCTGCAGGGCCAGATTTTTGCAGGTTGCCCACTGTCACAGTGGACACCGGCAATGCGTATTGCATACTTCCCGCCCGCATGGACCCGCTGCCTCCAGGCTCTCCGCCCCAGCCTCCCGCCCCCACGACGGAGGGGACGGGCTTCCCCGCCTTCAGCGCCTGGGCGGAGGATTTTTCAGACCGCACCGTCGTGATGAAGGTGCCGGGAACGGGAATGACGGTCTTCAACCGCTACAAGCTCCAGCGCGTGCTCGGACGTGGCGGCATGGGGGTGGTCTGGCTGGCGGATGACCTCAAGCTGGAGCGCCCCGTGGCCCTGAAGTTCCTGCCCAGCCTCATCGGCCTGGACCCGGCGGCGGTGAAGGAGCTGAAGACCGAGACACGGCGCGGCCTGGAGCTCTCCCATCCCAACATCGTCCGCATCTACGACTTTGTGGATGATGATGACACGGCGGCGATCTCCATGGAGTTTGTCGATGGCAGGACCCTTTCAGAGCTTCGGCTGAACACCGAGGGCGGGGTCTTCACCACGGAGGAGGTCTCGAAGTGGCTGCTCGGCGTCTGTGACGCCCTCGACTACGCCCATTTCCAGCGCAAGCTGGTGCACCGGGACCTCAAGCCCGCCAACATCATGCTCACCACGCGGGACGCCGTGGCCAAGATCGCCGACTTCGGCATCGCCCGCAGCCTTTCCGACACGATGAGCCGCCTGTCGGTCGCCAACATGGGCGCCAGCGGAACCCTGCCTTACATGAGCCCCCAGCAGGCCATGGGCGAGCGTCCGCTGCCGACGGATGATGTCTATTCCCTCGGTGCCACGCTCTATGAACTCTTCAGCGGCAAGCCGCCGTTTTATCGCGGCGACCTGCCCATGCAGATCAATTCCAAGATTCCGCCCAGCGTTGCCGAGCGCCGGGCAGAACTGGACATCAAGGGCCGTGAAGAACTGCCCAAGGTGTGGGAGGACGCCATCGCCGCCTGCCTGAGCAAGGACCCCAACATGCGTCCCACCTGTGCCGGGATGCTGGCGGAAATGCTCGGGCTCAAGGCTGGCACGGGCACATCAAGGGCGCTGCCATCGTTTGGCACCACGCAGCGCAGTTCATCTGAATCAGCAGGCAAATCCAAGGGCGCGTTGAAACCCTGGATGGCCGCCGCCGCCATTGTGGCGGCCGGTGCAGGTGCCGCCTTCTATTTGAAGCAGCCTGCCGCACCCGCCGCGCCAAGCCTTGTCCAAAAGCCGGCCGCCAAACCGGCGCCCGAGAAGAAAACCATGGCCAAGGCTCCCGAACCAGCTCAGCCAAAGCCGCCGGAGGTGGCAAAGTCCGAGCCTAAAAAGGCCCCGGTACCTGTCCCCGCCGAACCCGCGAAACCAACGGCTCCCGCTGCTTCCGCCCCGGCTCCTGGCACGATGACGCCTGGTCCGGTTCCGGCACCCACCACGCCACCCGTTGCAGCCACGGCACCTTCACCAATGCCAATCCCGGCGACACCGAATGTTGCAGCCCGGCCTTCGGCAGCCCCTGTGCCAGCTCCCGCGGCACCCGCATCCTCGCCGCCTGCTCCTACGACGGTGGCTCCGGCTCCGATGCCCGCATTGGCGGGTGTTGTTCCGCCGCCGCCCATGCCCGCCGCCCAGCCGGTTCCTGTCACGCCGGCACCCGCCCTGGCTTCGTCGGCTGCAGGCCCGGCGATGCCTGCGGCTGCTTCAGGCATTGTTGCAGCGCCTCCTGTCGCCATGCCGGCGCCGACCCTGACCGTGCCCTTGCCTCCCGGAGTGGTTTTGACGCCCGACCTCATCAGCCAGGTACAGACGCAGCCGTTGGTGGCGGATCCACCGACGGGTTTCTGGACGGTCGAACAAATTTTTCCGACCGCGCCTTTTGCCAGCTACACGCCGACTGGGAAAAGATACCTGCTGTTCAGGACGCAGACGCTCTTGAAGGAAAAGGGGCTCTACACCTCCACCGTGGATGGCAAGGAAGGAAAGGGCACTCACAACGCCATCCAGCTCTTCCAGGTGCGCAGCGGATTGAGGCCCACCGGCCTGCTGGATGTGCCGACCCTGGCGGCGCTTCAGCTTTCCGCCGAGCAGGACAACCTTGCCTGGGTGCCGCCCGGAGGTTCCAGCTACAGTTCCGGCTCCTCTTCAGGCGGCATGGTGCCTTCGCCAGGTTCAAGCCGCAGGATTCCCGTTGGCAGCCGTTATGAGCCGAAGATCGAGGAGCCTGGATTCCTCAAACGCAAGCTGCGCGGCTTTACCAAGGACGACGAGGAGTGAATCCAGTCCGGGGACGGGCTTTTGCACGAGCCTGGCCGCGCCGCGCGATACAGGGACCCGCTCCAAAGCGACAAAAAAGCCCCGCATTTCCCATGCAGGGCCTTGGAATGATCTTCCAGGAATCAAAGCCGGGTCATTTCCGGCGCGTGGCTTTTTTCACGGCCTTCTTTGCAGCTTTTTTCACCGCCTTGGCAGCCTTGGCGCCCTTGGATGCGGCCTTCTTCACCGCCTTCTTCACCGGCGGTGATTTGACGACCGCCTTGAGGATGCCCGCGACACCGCCTTCGCGCTTGAGGCGCTCCTGCAGCATCTGCTCACGGAAGGCGATGGCCTCTTCAAGGACGGCGTCGTGAGTGTCCTTGGTGTACCGGTAAACCTTGGAGATGGTCCGGCCGCGTTCGGCGCGCACGGATACGGCGATGAGGCGTGTGATCCTGCCCTTGGCCGTCTTGTATTTCCGATAGGAGATGCCGACGTGGCCGCTCTTGTTCTTTTTGTTGGTGGTGTGGGCGATGCGGCTGGCCTGCAGCGGTGACATGTCGCCAAGCGTCTCGTCACGATAGGCGCGCGCCGCCTTCAGGGAGCCCTTGACGCCGCCGTAAAGGCTGTCGGAGAAATGCTTGGTATGGAGCGCACCGTCGCGGGAGATGCAGACCTGGAATCCGTGGGTCTGCTTGGCGGCATCGGACCGGGTGTCGATTCTTTTGATGTTGCGTTCGGAAAGGGGGTTTGAGCGTCGGCGCATGTCTTCGGATTTGGGGGGCTTTGTATAACGAATTGTGAAGTAGGAGTCGGAGACTGGCGCCGCAACATGAAATTGTGTGCGGGCTTTGGCACCGAAGAAGCCCTGTGGACACCAGGACGGCTTCAGATGTTCATTGATCTTCTCCAGCAAGCCTGGCTGCTTCCCGTTTAAGGATGCGACCGACTCGATGCTTCGCGAGATAGACCTGCGCGGCATTCACGCCAAGCTCCTTTTTCACACGTTCAGGGCTCCACCCTTTTAATACATAGCAGGAAAAAATCTGAAACTGCCGGGGCGAAACCAGGGCCCTGACGCGTCTTAGCGCGATGTCCATGACCTGGTCCTGCCACTCCTTGTCCCAGAGCTTTTCGAGGGCCATGCCGTTCGGATCCGCACAGCGGTCGATGGGCGCGGTGCGCCGTTCGTCAGTTTCATCGAAATGCAGATTAGCCTCGCGACTCTGCTGTTTTTTCCTTCTTCGAAATTGGTCGAGAATCCGCCACCGGGCCTGGTTGAGCAGAAAGGATTTGAAGGAGCCCAGGCTGGTGTCGAACTTTTTCTTCTGAAGGTTCTTGGCGACACCAATGAAGGTTTCCTGAACGACGTCGTTGGCCTCGTCATCACTCAGGCCGGATTTGCGCGCGACATGAAAGACAAAGCCTGAGTAGGTGCGGTAAAACTCATCCCAGCTCGACCAGTCGGACCAGTTGTCAAGACGCTCGATGAGCGTCTTGCGTGTCGGAATGCCGCCGGAGGCCTCCTTCACAATGTCTTCTGGAATGTCTTTGGGGATGTCGTCCTCCATAGGGGATGGGAGCGGGAGTCTAGGACGCGCCAGGGAGGTGGCAAGGGGAGAAAGCGGGGCGCTATTCCGCCAGCAGGAGGCGCTTGGCGGCCTGGAGGTGCGCTTTTTGTTCGTCCGGCAGCTCGGGGTACTTCAGCTTCATGCCCTGCATTTCAGCGAGAACGGCGGCACTGACGATCAGCCTCATGTTTTTCTTGTCATCCGCAGGGATGACATACCAGGGGCAGTCCTCGGTGGCGGTCTTCCGGATGGCGTCTTCATACGCGGCCATGTATTCCTTCCAATGGGCGCGCTCCTTGACGTCGCCCTCCTCGAACTTCCAGTTCTTGCTGGGTGTGTCGATGCGCGCCAGGAAGCGCTTTTTCTGCTCCTCCTTGGAGACGTGCAGGAAGAACTTCACGATGCGGATGCCGTTGCGATCACAGTAGGCCTCGAAGTTGCGGATGTCCGTCAGCCGGTCCTTGAAGAGCTTGTCGAGGTTTCGCGTGGTCTTGCCAGGCAGGCGCTGGATGCGGGTGACAATCTCCGGATGCACGCGGCAGACGAGCACTTCCTCGTAGTAGCTGCGGTTGAAGATGCCGATCCTGCCCCGGGGCGGCATGACGCGGGTGGTGCGCCATAAAAAATCATGGTCCAGCTCGTCATCGGTGGGGCGTTTGAAGGCGTGGCTTTCCACCCCCTGGGTGTTCACGCCGCTCATGACGTGCTTGATGGTGCTGTCCTTGCCGGCGGCGTCCATGGCCTGGAAGATCAGCAGCAGGCCCTGCCGGTCCTGGGCGTACATCTTCTGTTGCAGGTCGTCGATTTCGAGCCTGAACTGGGCGATGAGCTCTTCGTAATGAAGGTCGCTGCTGTAGAGCTTCTTGACCCGGGTTTTGGCCTTGCTGATGCGAAAGGGGCGGCCGTCCGGCACGCGGAATTGTTCAAGGTCAAGTCGGAGCTTCATGTTCGGGGCGGGAGGCGGGATGAGCGGTGAGGGTCCATAGCAGGATCCCTGCGAACTGAACAGCGCGATTGCAAAGGACGGCGGGAACTGCCACTTGATGATGAACGGGGCCGCGAGGATGAACAGCATTCTCCCTGGATGTGAAAGGCCTCAAGGCCCGGGGCCCGATTTATGCCCTAACTGCGGATGCCAGGGCGATACGGTGCAAACCAGGCTTGCCTACGGGCTTTCCCATTTCGGGGCCACCCTCAGTCCACGGAACGAAGCCTCAATCTTCGCAGGGCATGCAGACCGCCCGTCGCCTCGGCGATCCTGCGTGCGCCATTCTTCCGCTTCGGACCGAACTTCTCACGGTTCTCCTCGAACACACCCTCCACAAACTCACGGCTCCCCAGCACCAGCCCGTCGCTGAAATACCTCACCCGCAGCCTCACCAGTTCCCCCGAACCCAGCTTGCCGCCCGCCT
>JABARQ010000018.1:0-55503 GCA_019186985.1 Prosthecobacter sp.
CCGCCTCGCGGCGACGCAGTTACTTCAAGTTCTCACCTGGAACACGGTTCCAGATGGCCGAGGTCTTCCACCCCGGAGGATCGTGACGCTTCACAGCGCACTAGCCATCTTGCTCCGCAAGATGAGCCACACGCTGGCGCAGACACGCAACACTTTCGAACTTCCACAACACCCGGCTTGGCAAACCCCCAGGGCTCATCTCGACGGAGCGAGATGGCTACTTTGCTTCGCCTGTCTCGATGCCCTGACGACTGCGAATGCGCGCTAGCAAAGTAGCCATCTTGCTCCGCAAGATGAGCCACACGCTGGCGCAGACACGCAACACTTTCGAACTTCCACAACACCCGGCTTGGCAAACCCCCAGGGCTCATCTCGACGGAGCGAGATGGCTACTTTGCTTCGCCTGATCGCCGATGGAAGGGCCCGGCGGGCTAGGAGTACTTCACGTCCTTGCGCGGCTCCATCTCGAAGGCGCTCGCCTCCTGCTCGGCGATGTTCGGCTTCAGGACCTCCTCGCGGTACTTGATGTAGTTGGGATCATCCTGGCAGATGGCCAGCTTGTCCATGCTCTCGACCTCGAGGTACACGAACCAGGGGAAGGTGTCGTTCGGGTTCACCCGCTTGCCGGTTTTCACCGCGAGCACCTCGGGGACGCGCAGCAGGTTCACGCGTGTCCTGGCCATCATCTCCTCCAGCTTTTCCTCCGTGACCTCGGGCTTGAGCTTGTAGAGGCTCAGGTAGGCGATCATGGGGAAAGGGATTCGAAGGGCGGAAGCCGCTGGCTGAGAAGGGCCCGGCTTCAGTCACGTCAGTTTTTCCAGTCCAGCACACCCTTGCGCCAGGCGTAGACGAAGGCCACTCCCAGGATGCTCACGAAGCTGAGGGCGGCGAAGAAGATGCCCGCGCCGTGGGCGGCCAGGAAGTCCTTGTAGACCACCGCCCAGGGATAGAGAAAGACCACCTCGATGTCGAAAAGCACGAACAGCATTGCGACGATGTAGAACTTCACGCTGAAACGCGGCTGGCCTTCCTGGAGCGGAAGCATGCCGCACTCGTAGGCGCTGTCCTTGATCTTCGACCGTTTGGCCGACCTGCCGAGCAGCACCGAGACCAGCAGGGTGGCCACGGCAAAGCCGGCGGCGATGATGATTTGGAACAGGACGGGAAGGTAATCTTCAAACATGGCCGGAGGGAGGGGGTGGGAGAATTAACCGAGGCCCGGGTGAGCGTCAAATCCCGAAAAAGTCAACGGGCCGTCCCCGGTTGGGGAGACGGCCCGTTGGGTTAACAAAAAGGGTGAAAATCAGCGGGCGGCGACGGCGGCCGTGCGGGCGGCGATCGTGGCCTGGTGGGACTCACGCAGGCCGGGCAGGCCGCGGTAGGTCTTGCCGGCCTTGGCGCAGAGGCCGCGGCTGACGAGGCCCTGAAGTTTTTCATAGGAACGCAGGCGGAGCATCTCTTCGCCACCGCTGACCGCGTTCTTCAGTTTCAGGTTGTCGTAGACCAGTTTGAAGAGCTGGTTGAACTCAAGTGTGTCCCCGTTGCCAAGGACGTTTACCAGTTCGTCAGTTACATGATCAGGAACGCGACGGGAGAAACGAGTTTTACGGGTCGGAGTCGTAGCCATAGAGGTTCAGAGGATAGCATAGGTACGGGGTGTTGGCGAAAAATTTGTGCCTTTGAATTGGAAATTTCTCAGAAGCCAGTGACGCTTTTGAGCTTTTTCCTACTTCCCGGTTGACACTGCCTCTTCAGCCAGCGCGGTGTATTCACATGGCATGTGCAATTTGTGGCTATTTGGCCGCAATCTTGAAAAGCTGCTTCTTGGTGCGGATGAAAAGGGCTCCGTCCGCCACCGCAGGTGTGGCCGTCATGGCATCAGGCAGCCTGTTCCGGGCAAGCAGTTCAAACTTATCAGCCGCCTTGATCACATGGGTGTCCCCGCGGTCATTGCAAAAATACAGCCTGTCCCCGGCGGCGATGGGCGAGGGCAGGTGCTGGCCTGGAAACCGGTCCTCCCACACATCCGCCCCGGTCTCCGGATTCATGCATGTCACGATGCCGCCACGAGTGATCTGAAACAGCAGCCCGTTGACCAGCACGGGGCAGGACTCGCTGGCATTGCGCTTTTCACGGTCCCAAAGGACGTGGCTCTCCGTGATGTCGCCCTTCATTTTGTCATCGATCCGGACGCCCAGGGTGTGGGCGCGCTCGGAGCCGGTGTTGAGGATCAGCACGCTCTTGTGGACGAGGGGCCGGATCGCCGCATTGAAGCCGCCATGTTTGACGGTCCAGAGCTCACGACCCGTGGCCGCCTCATAGCCAAAGGCGGCCCTTGAGCCCACGGACACCACGGTGTCGACTCCGCCGAGCTTGAACACGCTGGGAGTGTGGTAGGCCTTGCGCATGTCGCCGTCCCGGGTGGGATGGCCGTCCTTGTCGAGGTCGCCGTAATCGGTCGTGCGGTTGGTTTTCCAGACGGTTTCACCCGTCTTCTTGTCGAGGGCCGTGACAAACTGCTCGTTGATGCCGTCGAAGGTGAGGATGAGCAGGTCGCCATGAAGCGCCGGGGAGGAGCCGGGCCCGCGGTAATGCCGCACGTTGATGTCCCGGCGCTGCCAGACGATGCCGCCGGTCTGCGGGTCCAGCCTGGCCGTGCCGTAGGTGCCGAAGTGGACGTACAAGGCATCCTCCTCCAGCACCGGCGAGGGCGCGGCGTAGTTGTTCAGGGGATTGCCCAGCTCCTCGGGGCTGGGGTTTTCAAACAGCAGGACGTGGTGCACGACCTTGCCGCTCTGACGGTCGATCCCGTACACATACTGCTTCTTGCCGTCCGCCGTGGCGGAGGTGAACCAGATGCGGTCGCCGCCGATGACCGGCGTGCTGTGGCCTTCGTCTTCAAGGTCGGTCTTCCACACGATGTTTTCGCCGGTGTCGGAATTCCAGGTCAGCGGCAGCCGGGCGGCCTCGGCGGCAGGCACCACGCCGTCCAGCGTGGGACCGTTCTTGTCCGGCCAGAAAAGCGGTTTCGTGGCGGTCTGGGCAAGCAGGACCGAGGAACTGAAAAGGGCGAGGAGGCAGGGGCGGAACATGCGGGCGGAAGTCACGAAGCCGCAGACGGGCTTCTTTCGGGCCACGCATTCTCCCTTGAACGAATCTCCGGGTGCGGCAGAAGCAGAAGCCATGGAGGCTGCTGCCACGGACACTACCGCCAAGGCTTGTGGAAGGGCTGCCGAAATTTTCCGGAAATGAAACTGGAGCTTTTCATCCGGCGGTTCCTGCTTAAGTCGACGTCGCGTCGCAGCATCTGACAGGCAGGCTCCATCGAACCGGCGCGACCCAGGCATCATCTCGTTTTACCCATGCAAATGACGCAGTCGTGGCCGGTGGCGGCCTTGTGCATCTTTTTTCCCTTTCTGGCCGGCTGTGTGACCGAGGCGGTGAAGTTCCCTGGAAAGGTCCGCGATCAATGGAAGGAGACCTCCATGGTCGATCAAACCCTCCTGGCGAACAGCGGCTCCATGGAAGTCGTGATATCACAGCCCGAATCGCTGGGTTATCAGAGGCTGCAAGTGTATCAAAACGCCTCGGCCAAGGTGAGGTCGGTGATTGCTTCCGAAGGGAGCCCTGATGTCCTCAGGGAGACCAACCGGCCCATGCGTTTTCCCAGGCTTGACCTCTTTTACATCCGGAAAGGCCGGATGTACCAGTTCAATGGAATCAGGCAGCTGACCTCCCATTATCCCGACCCGCCTTCGGTCTGCCCAATCCCCGCCGTGGAAAGCGCTGCCATCCGAAGGATGCAGTCGCTCTCGGAACTTCACAGGACAATGCACTAAACCTCCCATGAGCACCCACCAGCCACTCACGCCGCCTCATCGCCCGTCCGCATTGCTTCTCATCCTGGGCGCGCTGCTCCTGGGATTCATTTCCGGCTGCAGCACAACATCCCGTTATTACGCCCAGCCCACCGTGCGTCAGCCCCATGCCACCTTGCTTTACAAGGGGCTCAACTCCTACCAGCTCAACCTGCCCTCAGTCCGGCTGGTCGAGGTCAATGGCAAACCTCCGATCCTGGCCTCCGGCTACATGAAGCGAGAATCGGCACTGCGTCTCTCTCCTGGGCCGGTTCACCTGTTTGTGGAGGGCAACACAGGCCTCGGGGTCTCCGCCACGGCACATCTGGACTTTGTTGCACATGCCAGCTCCACCTACCACCTCGACCAGGTCATTGGCTTGAAGGAGATCGCCTTTGTGCTGACGGAATCGGGCCGTACCGTGGCAACGGCATCAGGCAGCAAGGCCGCCGCCTCTCCGCCCCAGGTCAACAGCACCCCCATGTTCATCCCGATCATCGTGCGCTGAAAGGCTCACTGCGGCAAGGACACCTGATCTTCATTCCCTGCCCAGCAGCTCCCGCAGCTTCCGGCGCAGGGTGGCGCGGTTCATGTTCAGGGCGGCGGCCAGCCGGGTTGGCTTGTCTTCAAAGCGCAGCAGCAGGCTTTCCAGCATGTTCTTCTCCACATGGGCGAGCAGGGTGTCGTAATCCGGCCAGGCGGCCTCGGGTCCCGTCAGCTTCTGGTCCATCCAGGCGGAAAGCACCCGTTTCAGCGCCTCGTCAAGATGACCGACGGCGTCGGGCTGACCGGCGGCGGAGACGGAATCCGGCAGGTGCCTCGGCAGTACGGTCGATCCAGCGCAGACCGCCGCAGCGTGGCGCATGGCGGCCGCCAGCTCACGCACGTTCCCGGGCCAGGCGTGGGCTTTCAGGCAGGCCAGCGTTTCCGGGGCCAGCACAAATTCACGGCCCGGTGCCGCGCAGCCCAGCAGGTAGGCCGCCAGCGCCGGCACGTCCTCCACACGCTCTGCCAGCGGTGGCAGGCTCACCTGAAGCACGGCGACCTGATAAAACAAATCCTCCCGGAAACGCCCGGCGGCAATCTCCTCGGCAAGCGGAGCCGCCGTGGTGACCAGCAGGCGCATGTCCTTATCCCCCACCCCCTCGGAAGCTGAGCTCAGACGGGCAAGCAGGCCCTGCAACGGCAGCGACAGCGACGCCACCTCCTCGACCAGCAGCGAGCCGCCCGCCGCCTTGTCACAGGCGAGCTGCAGAGCCGTCTCCTGTCCGGTCGCCGGCCATTCATCGGCCCGGAACACCACCAGCGGTCCTGCGGAACGGCTGCTGTTGCGATGAATCACCCGCGCCGCCAGCGTCGTTCCCGAGCCGCGCGGACCGCTCAGCAGCACCGGTGCCGTGTTGGAGCAGGCCTGGGCGATGGCGGCAAAGGCGCGCTGCATGCCCGGGGCGGCGCCGATCATGATGGTGTGCTCCCCGGCGCCTTCCGCCGAAACCGCTCCAACCTGCGTCCTGCGCTCCTCACCATTGCCCAGCAGGCTGCGCAGGCAGGTCTGCATCTCCCCCAGGTTCAGGGGCTTGAGAAAATACTCACGCGCTCCCAGCCGCCGCGCCTCCAGGGCGTTCTCCAGGCTGCCATGCGCGGTGATGATCAGCACCTCGGGCGGGCTCGCCTGCTGTCGAAGCCCGGCCAGCACCTTCAGCCCGCTCATGTCCGGCAGCCCGATGTCCAGCAGCACCACGTCAAACGCCTGCCGTCGCGCCTTGTCCAGGCCGCTCTGGCCCGAAGCCGCCACCACGGGCTCCGCCCCAAGCCGGCGCACGATGGTGGCCAGCGCCGCTGCCAGGGCATATTCATCTTCGATGATCAGGACGGAGGGCATGGATGAGGGGAAAGAGTGCAGCCTGCCGGATCACGACGCCAGCGGCAAAGACACTTCCACAAGCGCCCCGCCTTCCGGATGATTTTTGAGCATCAATCCCCCGCCATGGGCAGAAATGATCTCCTGCGCCACGTTCAGGCCCACGCCCATGCCTCCCTCCTTCTCGGAGAAAAACAGCTCCGCCCCATGATCGAGCGCGTCCTTGGAGAAGCCCGGCCCATGATCGCGGAAGCCCAGCACGCAGCGGCCCTCGAGCACCTTGCTGCCCACCTCCAGCAGCCCGCCCTGAGGCATGGCCTGGATGCCGTTCAGCACCAGGTTGCGGAACACCTGCTGCAGCCGCGCACGATCCCCCTTCAGCATCAGGCCCGCGCCGCTCCCGGCGTGGTTCACCAGCCTCACCCCGGCATGATCCGCCTGCGGCCGCAGCGCCGCCAGCACCTCCCGCAGCACGCTCTCCAGATCCAGAAGCTCCATCCTGGGCGGCTGCGGCCGCGTCAGGTATAACCATTGATTCACCAGGCCCTCGATCACCCGCGCCTCGGCCTGCACATGCTCAAGTGACTGCACCGACTGGGCGTCCAGCGCCCCGGCGTCCACCAGCTGCGCGTGCAGCTGGATCGAGGCGAGAGGGTTTTTGATCTCATGCGCCAGCCCGGTGGCCACGCGGCCCAGCAGCGCCATGCGCTCCGACTGCTCACGTCTCTGCCGCTCCCCGACCAGATCGTCCCTGGCCTGGGTCAGCGCCCGCGCCAGGGCGCCGATCTCATCACCGCGCACAGTCTCCGCAGGCACCCGCTCGCGGCTTTCAAAAAAGCCCGTCAGACCGCGTGTCAGCCGCGCCACCGGCCTCACCACCTGGCCGGCGATCACCCAGCCAAGGGCTGCCGACAGCCCCCAGAACACCAGCAGGGCGTTGCGCGTGGCCGGATGCCACAGGCTCAGCGTCATCTCCGGCGTCCGCCGCAGGAAGATCATCGAGTGCCTCTCATCAAGGCCCAGCTTCAGCACCTGCCAGCCGGCGGCCGGCTCCTGCACGCGACCTTCCTCCAGAGTCTTCAACGGCGCGGCCTCCTTTTCCGCAAGCGCCGGCTCCAGCCTGCCCCGGGCGTCCAGAAAGTGGATCTGCATCCCCAGCAGCTGCCCCAGGTCAGCGGCCAGCTTCTCGCTGCGGGGCAGGTTCAGGCGCCGTACAAAGTCCGCATCCGCACGCGCCAGCGCCGAAAACACGCGCTCCTGCTCCAGCTCCTGCTGCTGTTGAAACAACGCCAGCAGCAGCAGCGAGCCCGCCGCAACGAAGGCGGCGAACACCACCACAAAACGGGTGGCGAGTCGCTGGCGGGCGGGCGGGTGCATCCCTCCAATCTGGAGGAGGTCCCCGCGCTGCACAGCCAAAAATGTCGCACCTTCACTCGGGCCGGTTGCGCATCATGTCCGCCACCTGGGCGAAGAACGGGATCATCACCTGCGCCGCCTCCTCCGAAACCCCCGTCTCGCGCATCGCCTCGCCCATCAGCGTCAGCCAGCGGTCACGCTCCTTCAGGCCGATGGAGAACGGCAGGTGCCGCATCCGCAGCCGCGGATGACCGCGCTGCTCCAGGTAGGTCTGCGGCCCGCCGAAGCGATAGATGACAAAGTCCGCCAGGCGCTTCTCCGAGCCCTCCCAGTCCTCCGCCGGATACATCGGCCCGATCAGGTCATCGACGCGCACGCGCCGGTAGAACGCCGCCACCATCGCGCGCAGCCGTTCCTCACCCACATGCTGGCAAAGGGAGTCAAGGGTCATCATGGACCCTGCATCCCGTGGAGCAGGCCGGGAGTCAAGCGGTCCGGCTGCCGGAAAATTGTCTTTTGCTCACCACCTTTGACCCTCCATCCAGGGAGGCCCCCGGCGCCTCCTTCACCACCCGGACTCTCTGCAGAAGCAGCCTCTGGCCGTCAAAGGTCCGGCACTCCTCCGCGGATTCCACGCCCGTGGTCGGATGCAGCAGCATGAGGCCGCCACCCTCGCTTCCCGGATGCATCCGCCGGGCCATCTGTCCGTAGCAGATCAGCTGGCGAACATCCTCGATCTTCGGCCAGGAGGCGTCCGGCGCCGTGGCGGCCAGCTTGTACTTGGCATCCCCCACCCAGAGTCCGCCGTCCTTCATCCAGACAAAGTCCGCATCCTGGCCGAGCCTGGCCGCCGGCCGAACCAAAAGGGTTCCAAGCCTCACCTGCTCCCTGACGACGACCCCCATCCTCCGCTCAATCCAGCGTGCGCAGAAGCCTTCAAACAAGGCGTTCATGTCCAGCAGGAACACAAAGCTCTCCGTGCCTCCCGAATGCATTTCCCTCCCGAGGCCGCGAAGCACGGCCAGGGCCAGGTCATGGCAGGACCGCCAGCGTGAGTTCAGCCGGCTCCAGCGGATCCCCCGCGCCGCCCCCAGGGCCTCCAGCGGATGCACGCCGTCCACTTCATCCAGCATGAACAGGGCGTCGCGCAGGTCCGCCGCCGCCCCGGGAAGGCGCACGCGCTGCAGCAGCAGCTCCACGGCACAGCGCAGGAGCCGGGCCAGGGCCGTGTCCGGCGTGAACTCATCCCAGGCGCAGGCAATCTTGTCCGGCCTGCCAAAATGCACCGTCGCCTGGCGCGCAAAGTCCACCCTTCCCCGCACCAGCGGCAGGTCGTCACGCCAGCCGACATACTCCTGCGGCATGCCTGCGGAGAGCTGCTGCTTCAGCCGGCGGGCAAACAGCCAGGCCAGCAGGTCCGACATCGAGTCCGGGCATTCCTCCACGCCCGCCTCTCCGGCGTCGACAAGCCCCTCGTGGCCGGACTCCTCCAGCAGCCACAGCAGGCTGCCCATGACGGAGGCACGGCATGACCCGATGAAGCCCGGGTTCTCCAGCAGCCCGGCGTCCAGCTTCGGGTAGACCTCCACGCAAACGCCGCCTGCCTCCACCACGCCGACATGCTCCCTCGCCCGCAGCGTGCGGCCGTCGGGGCCTTCAAAGCTGAGCGGCGGCTGGCTGAGCCCATGGCCCTCCTGCCAGGAAACGGCCGCCGACAGCACCGCCTCACGCACCTCCGCAGGCCAGTCCACGCGGACGGCCTGATGCTCGCAGAGGCGCAGGGGCGGCGTCTTCATGCCGCACCAAGGCTGGCCTTCAGCCGCTCCCAGCAGCCTTCCATGTCCCTGTCCACGTCCGTGAACCAGCGCCAGGCGTTGCGGGCCTGCCGCCGGTCGTCGCCCTGCGCGGAGATGCGCCTGAGGAAGTAACCGTCCTCGCCGCGCTCACCCAGCACAAAGCGCGCGCCGTCGATGTCGTTGAAAAAGTACTCCTGGAGAAGCGGCACCACCTTCCTGACAAAGACCCGGTTGAACCCGGCCGCGTCCCGCACGTCCATGAAGAAGGCATGGCCGATGCGGTGGTCGCGGTCCTTGCGCAGCTCGATGCGCTCGTTGAGCCCTGCCAGCACCGCCTGCATGTCCTCAGGCAGGCCGGGGCAGGCGCCGAAGTCCGGCACCAGCTCCTCAAAGTCAAAGCGCCGCCGCAGGGCCACGTCCAGCAGGGCCAGGGACTTGTCAGCCGTGTTCATCGTGCCTAACAAATAAAGGTTCGGCGGCACGCTGAACGCCTCGCGTGACGAGGGCAGCGTCACCCGCAGCGCGTTGCCCCGCCCCTCGCGCTTGTCCTCCTCGATCAGCGTGATCAGCTCGCCGAAGATCCTGCTGATGTTCCCCCGGTTGATTTCATCGATGACCAGGACGTGGGGCGGAAACCGCCCGTCGGCCCGGAGCCGCCACCCGGAGGCCTGGCCGTGCTGGAGGTAGGACGCCACGACCTCCCCGTGATCCTCCGACAAAACCCGCCCTGCATCCGCCTGCGCCGGCTGAAGCGACTGCATGAAGTTGAAGACGGCGGCGTTGGCATTGTGGTGCCCGGCGGTGCCGTCGGCGTCCCTGGCCTGCATGCTGTTGATGCGCGGGAGGGTGTGACATTTCAGGTAGATGCGCTCGAGCTTGCTCCGGCTTCCATGCAGGACGGTTCCAGTCTGCAACTCCACGTCAAGGTTGCCCCTGGATGTCTTGCTGATCTTGTATGCCGTGCCCTCCTGAAGGCCGGGTATGCTCAGAAGATTGTCTGCATTCTCCAATGCCAGGAGCAGGGCCTGCCACTTCTCTTCAAAGCCCGCAGGCATCCCACGCACTCTCTCCAGGCACGCGAACAAGGCCTCCACGGCCATCTCCTTGAAGACACCGTCACGCACCTGGAAGGCGGCCCTGCCGTTGTCCTCCATCACCGGCCGGATGCCCTCGATGAAATCCTCATAGCTGAAGGATTGATGGAAGGTTGCCAGCCGCACCCGCCCCTCGGCACAGGCCCGGTCAAAGGCCCCCTTGGCCTCTTCATCGCGGCCTTGGTAGCTGCAGCCGTCCACGATCTCCGCCGCCCGGCGGATGACGCTGTAGGTCTTGCCGGTTCCCGGCGGGCCGTAAAGGATCTGATTGAGGGGCTGGCTGGACATGGGAGGAGGGCTGGGGTCCGTCTTGGCTGTGTCGGGTGAATCAGGCTTCAGCCATGACAGGCTGTGGAGAAGGTGGGCGGGCAGCTGGTAGGCGCGCAGGGCGGGATCGTAGTCAAGTATCCGGAACAGGGGCTTGTAGCCGGTGGACAGGCGTTCGCTGCATTCAGGGGCCTTGAGGTCGCTGAGCGCTGGCGAGGTCTTCAGGTCATGGTTCCACTCCTGAAGCATCCTCGACTTGATCTGCTGCGGGCTGAACCATCCCCCGGGCTGCTCCCCGCCGAGCTTCAGCAGCGCAAGGATCACATGCCTTGGGTCCTTGCTGATGCCCCCGCCTTCAAGGCAGCAAAGGACATGCCATGCCTGAAGCAGACGGAAGACCTCCCAGGCCGTCCAGCCTTGCAGGCCCAGGTTCAAACGCGCCCAGCTCAGCAGGTCATGGTTATGGACGGGATCCCACTTGGAAAAACCCTCCCGCATCGGCGCACCCAGGCTTTTCCTCAACGCCGCCAGCTCCGACTCCGGATAAAGCGGCAGCCAGTCGTCCGGAAAATAAAGGTGCAGCAGCTTCACCCGCTTCATCGGCGGCACGGAGTTGGCGGGATTGTTGCAGCGGCCGACCTCGTTCCATTCGCCGCGTTCCGCGCACCGAAAGCTGCTGACATAGGCCTCTCGCAGCGCCGGCCAGTCCCCCTCGGCATCCTCGATCCTCTCGTAAGCCTCCTTGCTCAGCCCGCTCCTCACCAGCCCCTGGTCGTTGTCGAGCCGCATCCGTCCCTTGTTGCCGGACCATCCGCAACACATGCCCGACAGGGGCGTGCGGTGCTCAAGCCACTCCAGCAGTCCATCAGGCCCTGCGTACTCCGTGAGGCCGAGTTCGCCGAACTTCTCCCTTGGATACTTTTCCGCAAACCGCCTCCGCTCGGCCTCCGCCTCCCCCTGCCCGGCCTGAAGCAGGGCACGGTCAAAGCTGGCGGCGAATTCAACGAGGGTCTTTTCGGGCATCGCCCCCAGATAAACCGCCAGGCGGGCGATGGGTCAAGCCTCCGCCCAGGCCTCATTTCTTCTCCAGCAGCACGCTGCCGGAAAGGATCGTCGTGGTGCTGGGCGTGGTGGCGGGAAGCGGCGGGGCGGCGTCCACCGGCATCACCGGCAGCAGGAAATGCCCCGCTCCAACGGGCTTCACGCCGTCATGCGTGATCACGCCGGTGAAGCTCGCCGTGCGCGGCAGCTTCTTGCCGAAAAAGGCGGGACCGGTGCGCAGCTCGTTGTCGCTCAGCTTGAATCCGCCGCTGATCAGGCCCGTCGCCGACGTGATCGTCAGCGTGGCGCCCGCAGGATTGCCGGAGCTGAACTTCGCCTTGTTGCCGGTGAGGATCTCCAGCTCGCCGACATCCGGATCGATGGACGCACCGGCAAGGCCGCCTTCATCAAACAGCAGACGCGCCCTGTCGGCGACCGTCATGCCAAGCACCAGCGCGGGCGCCACCGGCGGAACATGGGCCGCACCCACGGCATTCACCGTCACCAGGGCGACGCCGCCCGGATAATGACGCGACTTGTTGTTCGGCGGACGGAGCCAGTCCACCGCACCGCCCAGCACGTCCGAGGCCAGGGCGCCGGTGTCGAGCAGGTCAATGTCCAGGACGCCCAGCAGCGATCCCTTCGGCGTGTAGAGCGCCTGGTAAAGCGGCACCTCCCCGAGCGGCCCAGCCAACGATGCACAGGTGAAGGCTTCGCCGTCCCCCGTCCTGCCGGCCAGCGTCAGCCGGCCGTCCTTGCCCAGCACGAACGAGCCCCAGCCGTCCCCGCGCGGCAGGCCTGCGGGCAGCGCCGGAGGCCGCATCAGGAAGTTGAAGCGCCTCGGCGCGGCCACCGCCGGACTCCCCACCGCCTTCCAGACAAGCCGCCAGCCGCTGATGCCGGCGCTGTCAGGGCCGAGGGTGATCTTCGCAAGTGTCAGACGGTTGCCCGCCGTGTCGATCTCAAACGCCAGCGTCACCGGTGTGCTGCTGCCGGGCACCTTCACCGGAATGCTTGCCGCAGGAGGATCCAGGGGCGGCACGTTGTCGATGACAACCGCGCTGGTGAACGGCAGCTTGCGCGTGTCCAGCGTCAGCGAACCGCTGATCACCCCGGTGGAGGCGATGGTGAAGTCCACACGCCCGCCAAGGCCCAGGTTCAGGTTTCCCTGCCGGGCCACCGTGCCGATGTAGGCCCCCTCCACGTTCAGCGGCAGCGGGGCGATGAGGACGGTGTCCTCGGCACTTGTGGAGCCCTTGCCGTTGGCCGCCGTCAGCTTGATCTTCTTGAACTCCTTCGCCAGCGTCGGCACGCCGGAGATGACGCCCGTCCTGCTGTCGAGCTTCAGGCCCGGCGGCAGCCCGCTCGCAGCGTAGCTGACCGGCGCGCCATCCAGGCCGGTGTCGAGCTGAATGACGTGCGTGTAAGGGCTGCCAACCTGTCCGTCGAGCATCGCCTGCACGGCCTTCACCTGCGGCTTCTTGTTGAACACGCGCAGGTCAAAGCTGCCCGCCACCACCGTGTTGCCGCCAGGCAGCGAGGCCTCGCAGGTGTAAACGGCGGAGCTTGTGGCGGAGCTGAGCGGGGACAGCAGCAGCGTCTTCTGCACCTCTCCAACAAGCGTGGTCACCACCGGCGGCGCACCGGCGGCCTTCTTCCAGACCAGGCCGGGCGTGCCGCCCAGTGTGATCGTTGGTTTGGCCATGCCGCCTTCGGCGAGCACCAGCAGCTGCGTCACCGGCTTCACCACCGCCAGAGCCGCCGAGGCCTCCACGGACTGCCCGGCGGCGGAGACCACCACGGTGTAGCCCGCCGCATCCGTGAGCTTCAGCACGGGCAGGTTCAGCACGCTGGATACGGCGCCCTTGATGACCACGCCGTTCTTCTTCCACGCAAACGTCGGCGTCAGGCTGGGATGCGAGGCCGCCACGGTGAAGCTCGCGCTCCCACCCTCCGTGCCGACAAACGGCACCGGCGGCGTGTCGATCACCGGTGGATCGGCGACGGCGGTGACGGCCGTGGGCGGGCCGAAGCTGAAGTCACGCCCTGAAATCACCGGGCTCACGGCAAGCAGGAAGTCGCCCGGCTCCGGCGCCGTGAAGGCAAAGGTCGTGCCGGCGGGCAGCGTCGCGGTCGTCGCACCTCCAAGGTCCACCAGGCTGGTGAAGCTGACACCGTCGATGTACCAGCCGATGCCATCCGTGGTCTGAGGATAGAAGGAGCCGCTGGAGAAGGTGTAGTTGAAGCGCAGCCTCACATCCTTCCCGGCCAGGGCGGCGAGGGAGACATTCACGGTTTTAAAGCTGGTTTCGCCCGGATGCCCCGCACCGGTCTGGCTGAAAAACGACTGCCAGGTCAGCCCGCCGTCCGTGGAGGCCTGCACCCTCGCCACCTGGCCCGTGCCCGCCGTGCCGAGACGGCTGCGGAAGGAGACCTGGCCGCCCGGCTTCACATGAAAGGCGCTGTTGAAGGTGATGAGCTGCGAGCCCGCCGAAGGATTGGCCATGTGCCAGGAGCCGGAGCCCGAGTCCTTCACGCTGGTGGAGAGCGTGGAGTAGCTGCCCGTCTTCACCACGGTGACGCGCGTCAGGCTGTCCGCGCCCTCCGCCGCCGCGTTGACGTTGCGGACAAACCGGCCCCGGTGGGCGGTCGCGCCGATGACCGAGCCAAAAGTGTAATCGGTCGCCACCCCCACCCCGGCCGTGCCCGGCCCGGCCAGGACCGGCGCCACATAGGCGGGCACGTAGTCCACCTTCACGTTCGCACCGCCGCTGATGACCGCGTCACCGCCCCCGGCGGCGCCCAGGCCGGAGAACGTCACCGCACGGGTCGCGTCCGCCGTCGGCACCGGCACCGCATAGCCCCCGGAGGCCGCCGTGACGGCATGGAAGCTGGAGCCGTTGACGTTCACGGTCAGGCCGCCGATGCCCTCGCCGGGGTCGTAGAAGCTGTTGCCGTTCATGTCGTAGTAGGCCACGCCGGTGACAAAGGCCGTGCCGGTGTTGCTGCTGGCAAAGTCCTGCGTGACCACCTGCGGCCCCGCCTTCCTGCCGGAAACCTGGTTGTTGCCGAGAACCACGCCGACGCCCACCTCGCGGAAACTGCCATGGTTGTTCATGCGATGGCCGCGCCCGACCTGCATTCCAGAAGGTGGATTGGTGCCCCAGTCGATCTGAAACCCGGCATGGCCGTAAAACACATCCACGGCGGTCGTGAACACGCTTTCCCCATAAGTCGTCCAGGGATATCCCGCCGCCGTCATGCGGTCTCCCGGATCCGTGTTGCCGCTGCCGGTGTGGGTCTGCGTGGCCGTGTTGAACTGATGCTGGCTGTGCGCGCGCGCCGCATTCGTCAGCTGCGCGTTCATCGCCAGCGGCGGCCGCACCGGCAGCGCGGCAAATTCGGTCTTCATCAGCTCCAGGTCCACGTCGTACTGATCGATGGCCGACAGGATGTCGGGATGCGTCGTGGTGGCGAGCCGCAGGCCCTCCGCCGTCGGATCGGCCCGCGCCCGGTTGATCAGCTCCAGGTAATACTGCTCCTCATCCGTCGGGCTGCCGATGGAGTAAAGCGTGGTCGCGGGGCTGAAGTCGGAGGGCTGCAGGGACTGGACCTGCATCAGCTCGCGATGCTGAACCGGCGGCGGCGTGGGCGGTGCGCCCGCCGGCTCCACCAGCTGGGCCATGGCTGCGGATGCGACGCCTAACCAGGAAAGCAGCACGAAGGTTTTCATGCCGGCATTCTCCCGCATCCGGCCGCAGATCACAAGCATGGCATCAAGGCCCTGCCGTCCGTGCGAAGACCCGCCAGATGCAGCGGTCTGCGCAGGCTTGCGCCACGCGCGGCGGCCATGTAGTTCATGCCGCATGGTGCAGACCGCCGCGCTTGTCCTCTTCTTCCTCGCCCTGCTGGTGTCCGGCGTGCTCGGCACGGAGACGCGGCTGCTGTTCTTCTGGCCGGGCGCGGTGCTGCTCGGCGCCGCCGGCCTTGTGGCGACCCTGCGCTGGCGCCTGCGCGTCTTCTTTCCTCCCAGCGACGCCTGCCTGGCCGCCACGCTGCTGTTTGCCGGGGGCCTGCTCACACGCGCCGCCCTTTCCCCCGTGCCCAGCCTCGCCCTGGAGGATGGCGTCATCCTGCTCGGCTGCCTCGTCACCTACATCCTGACCGTGACCGCCGCCAGCCACCCGCGCTGGCGCATCGCCTGCGTCGTGCTGCTGCTCCTGCTCGTGGTCGGCAACCTCGGCATGGGCTCCGTGCATCTCTCGGGCAACTGGGGCTTTCACCTGCTGCCCAACTTCCTGCGCCCCGCCGAACCCGGCCGCATCGGCGGCTTCTTCGCCAATGCCAACCACCTCGCGGCCTTCCTGTCCGCCGCGCTTTTTCTCTCCGCCGGCTGGCTCTGCTTCGGACGCGGCGGCGCGGTGCTGAAGCTGTGGCTGGCCTTCAGCTGCGTGGCCATGGCCGTCGGCATGTCGCTCACGGTCAGCCGCGGCGCCCTCATCGGCCTCGGCGCGGGCATCCTCGTCTTCGCCGTCCTCTCCCTCTGGCTGGTCTGGCAGACCCAGCGCCACCTCTTCTGGAGCCTGCTCGGCGGCGGCCTGATGATGAGCCTGCTCGGCGGTGTCGTGCTCTGGAAGGTCAACGAGGAATACCTGCGCGGCCGCACCGAACGCCTGACCATGACGAATGACATCCGGCTCGGCATCTGGGAGTCGGCCCTGGCCCAGCATCGTGAGCAACCTTGGTTAGGCGCTGGCGCGCGCATGTTTCATGAAGGCGGCACCCGGCTGCGCTCGCCCCGCCTGCCGACCTGGGCGGCGGAGCCTCTCTTTGCGCACAACGAGTACCTCCAGCTCCTCGCCGACTACGGCTGGGCGGGCGGCCTCTGCCTGCTCCTGCTGCTCACCACCCATGTCGGCAACGGCCTGGGCTACCTGCGCTGGTTCGCCCGCGAACGATTCATCAACACCGGCCGCGTGCTGAGCATGAACCTCGCACTTTGCGTCGGCGCGCTCTCCGGCCTGGCCGCCACCCTGGCCCACGCCGCCTTCGAGTTCCACTTCCACGTCCCTGCCACCGCCCTCACCGGCGCCCTCCTCCTCGGCCTGCTCGCCAACCCGGGCTTTGAGCAGAGGCAGCGTCCGACGATGCGCCTGCCCGGCGTGCGCCTGCTCACCAAGCTCGCCCTCGGCGCGGCCTCGCTCGCCCTGCTCGCCGCCGCCTGGCTTCATGGCCGCGGCGATTATCAACTCGCCCTCGCCAGCCTCGCCCAGGCCCGCAAGGACGAACCCGCACGGCTTCAGCATCTCGACGCCGCAGCCGGCCTGGATCCGGCGAACCCGGAGGTGTTTTATCAGCGCGCCCTCAGCCGGCTCGACCGCCTCACCGAAAAGGACCGCTCGCCCGACAGCCCGGTGCTCAAGCAGGTCGTCGTCGATCTTCAAACCGCCCTTCGCCTCAATCCCCACGCCTATCTTTACCACCTGTCCCTGGCCGACGCCTACGACGCGCTGAGCCGGCCTGATGAAGCGCTGAAGAGCATTCAGGAAGCCCTGAAGCTGGCCCCGCATCATGAGGAACCGCGCCTCGCCCTCGGCATCCACTGGCATCGCCTGGGCCAGTGGCAGAAGGCGGAGGAGGCTTACCTCTGGGCCGGCCAGGCCCGCGCCCTCAACCCGAAGGACAAGACCAACTGGCTCGACAGCTACCGCCTCATGCTCCGCCACGTCGCCCTCATGCGCAGCACGGCCGGGCCCAGGCCCTGACCGAGAACTCTGACGCCCATCCGCGAGACCTGATGCTCCGCCTCCCGCGACAGCATGGAGCGCGGATTTCCAAATCGGCAGCAAGGCGGCTGGCTCCAGCACAGCCGGAAGTGCCAGCCGTCTCCTTTGGCCCGATGAAGGATCCGGGAACCGCAGCACCCGGAAGAGCGGCTCCGAGCTCGTTCCTGCATTCGGCGCCGCTGCGGAGTGAAACTCCGTGTCCCTTTGAACACTTCCGCAGCTCAGGGCAGGATGAGCTCCTTACCCATTGGACCTGAAGTTACTAGGCAGCCAAATAAGACCCCGGCATTTGCGGGTCACCACCTTCATTCATCTTAGATTTTACAGCCCTGCAATTTGGAGGGTCTTGGATTTTCGCGTGCAAAACATGCCGGATCCAGATAAACAAATCAAATAATCACCCAGCACGCCGGGTGCATGGGCTCAAGTCGCACATAACCAAACTGCCAAGTCTTATGTTGTTCATCACTACCCGCCTGCCCACACACAACACGGAACCGGAACTCAACCCGAACTTCATGTTTGACCTGGAAAACAATGCTTCAAGCCGCGGGTTCTTCTGCTGTGTCCGACACGACCGTGGGAAATACCAGGAAATCGGCAGCAAGGCCATGCTGGGCGAAATCAAAAACTCACGGTATCGCCAGGTGCTTTTGTACATCCACGGCTTCTCCAACCTGCCCGAAACCGTGTTTGCAGCAGCGGAGGAGTTTCAGATGCTGGCCAACAAGCGCAAGAAGGATGAAGTGCTGGTTGTCCCGCTGATCTGGCCCTGCGACAACGACATGGGCATCGTGAAGGATTACTGGGACGATCAGAAGTCCGCAGACCAAAGCGCCTTCGCCTTTGGACGCATGCTCCAAAAGTTCATGGCCTGGCGGGGCAACGAGCAGGAAAACCCCGAGGATGACCCCTGCCTCAAGCGAATCAACGTCCTGGCCCACTCCATGGGCAACCGGGTCTTTCGCGAGACATTGGTCAACTGGCGCAAATACGAACAGGCCAACGGCCTGCCCCTGCTGTTCCGCAACTCCTTCCTGATCGCCGCGGACATCCTGAACGAATCCCTCCACAAGGGGCAGCCCGGCGAGCTCATCAGCCACTCCTCGCGCAATGTGGTGGTTTATTATGCCTCTGACGACCTGGCCCTTCGCGCAAGCAAGGTTGCCAATCTCAAAAACGCCGAGGCCTCCCGGAGGCTTGGGCACACAGGCCCCGAGGACATGGACCTCACGCCCAAGAATGTCTATGCCATTGACTGCGACGAGGTGAACACCGCCTACGACCCGCCCAAGGGCCATTCCTATTTCCGCAGCGGGAAAAAGTTCGGCACACCAGGCGTCGTGTTTGACCACATCATGAGCACCATGCTGACCGGCCGTGTTTTCCCCAGCGATGAATCAAGAAAGACGTCCATCCTCAGGCTCCAGAAAGCGTGAGCCCTCCCGCCGCACGAGGCTTGAAGCTCAGCCCGGCCCGGACGTGGGCAGCCGCTTTGAAACAAAACGGCCTGTGGGTTTGCCACAGGCCGCTGAAGCTTGGTTCAAGCCAATGTTGGACAGAACTCCTAGTTCTGCACCTTGCCAAGCGTCACCTTGCCGCTCTCAGGATCCAGGTCATCCTTGGCATTGCTGATGAAGTAGCCATAGCCTCTTGGATCATCGCCCTTCTGCAGCAGGATGCCTTTGAAGGCCGGCGCTTTGGCGAAACCCGTCCAGGAAGGCGTGAAGCTGCCTGAAAAAAGCCCGGAGGCCGCAGCAGCCCTAAGAGTGAGATTCTTGTCCGTTTGATTGATCCTCGTCACCGTATTGCCGATGACGGCAAAATTTCTCACGGTGATGACACTGGCAAGTTCAGGGCTGGTGAAGAGCAGCTGAGAATTGTTGGACGAAGGCGAAGTGCCAGCCAGATCCAGGGTCGACTGGAGAGTTTGGCTCTTGTCGTAGAAGGTTCCGACAGCATCCAGGCGAATGCCCGTGGGCCAGCCTGCCGTGTAGAGCTGAGTGGCGAGGGCCGCTGGAGTGGTTCCCGTGATCTGGGTGACCGCAGGGCGGATCCACCTGAGATCGACACCCGCCACATCACTGAGGGGTTGCGTCGGAGCCACCGTCATTGCGCCGCTCAGGCTGCCACCTTTCACTGAACTTGCGGCTCCAGGTGTGTTCAACTGGGCGAAGAAGGGATACATGGATTCGGTGACGAGCGCGCTGCTGGCCGTGAAGGCGCTGCCATCCGCCAAAGACCCTGCAAAGGTCACCGTGCCGTTGCTGCCGAGAAAGAGAACACCATAGCCCGCACCTTGTGGGTAGTTATGCGTGTCGATGACCGGATTCTGGGCCTTGGCAGGCAGCGCCACGTTGAAGGTCCCCCTGGTCAGGGGCGTCTTCGGCGTGGTGCGGCTGAGCATCGCGGCCGGCACCTTGAATGACGTGCCGTTGTAATGAGCGCGTTCCGCCAGCCCGGCAACCACCAGACTGGCACTCTCAATGATGTTCACTGTGATGCCATTGGTTCCATGCATCAGGGCCAGCGACCTGCTTTCATTGATTTTCAGAGTGCTGCTGGGTTTCGAACCCTGTTTGAAAACCACAGAGTTATTACCATAGATGACGCCTGTGACCGGTGTTGTGCTGCCGCCCAAAACGAGCTTGCCGCTCAATGCTCCCGTGGCAGGTATCAGCGTTCCGGTAAAATAGCCCACGGAATTGTTGCTCACCGCTGTACTTCCCTGGGGGGAGAGCAAGCCGTGGAAAGTATTTCCTTTGCTTGCATTGGCCTCTGGGAAAAAGACATCATTGGCCTTTAGAAATGTAGCGACAACCGCGACGTCACCAGCCGGCATCTTGAAGCTGACTTCGTTGCCAAGCATGGCAAGCTCGGAGGGCGGCGGGTTTGACAGGGTCCAATGGCTGAAGATATGGTCCTTCATGGGGGTCGCCTTCAGCCTGACCGTCGTTCCGACGACCATTTTTGACGCCTGAGGCTTGCCGCTGCTTGATGAGGGAAGCAGCGGTGTCCCTGAACTGGATGGGGTGACAGAAAGCGCCACGGTTCCTGAACTGGGAGCCGAGCGCGTCACGGTGACATTGTACCTGCGGTCGAAGTTAAACTTGCGCTTCAGCTCGGTCTTGTTGCCATGAAGGTCATATGCAGTCACGGTCAGCTCATTCTGCTGACCCTCATTCGGGGCGATTTCAAGGGCCCAAGGCACTCGGGTAGCCTTGGTTTTGCTATCCAGAGTGAGAGTTGCAAGAACCGGTGCCGTGTTGTTGAGGACCACCTCCACACGGTCAATACCGTTCAGGTCACCGGCAATGCCTTCGACCTTGTATGGGCTCGTGGTACTGAGCTTTGCTTTATCGGCAAGTCCAGTGATCGACAGGCTGGGCTTCACCGTGTCTGTCGCAGCAATTCGCACCGTGGTTGATGAGACCCCGCCCAGAGTTGCTCCCACCGGACCGGCCAAGATGGCCGTAAATCGCCTGTTGGAAACTTTGCCTGTCTTTTTCACAAGGCTGATGGTCTGCTTCATCTCGGTGACATTGGCAGCAAATGTCACCGTTTGATTCGTGATGGCGGTGTAGTCCGTTCCAGCCTGTGCAGCTGAAATGGGCGGCATGGCGTTCGCAGTTCCATCTTGTGTGGAAAGGTTCACTGTGACGGATCCCGTGTGAGCTGAGCAGGTCATGACGACCTCCACGCTCGCATCCAACTGGTCCGCAATGTAGGTGGCTGACTCGAACGCAATGACAGGCAACGGTTCCTGCGCGTGCGCCGCCGTCATCCACAAACCCTGGCCGAGAGCGATCAACAGCAACATGAATGGAGGCAGAACGGCTGACATCCTTCCAGCAAGGCAGGAAGGATGATTGAAAGCCCAGGTCGCACCTTGGGTTAGACTGTTGCGGCTTATGATTTTGTCTTGATTATTTTGTTTCATCTTTTGTTTTTTTGAGTTTTTTTACTAAAGTTTCGAAATTATTTGGACTAAACGGTTTTGAATTTGGCCTTTCAGCTAGGCGGAGCGCGCGTGGCACAAAGCCCCCAAACTAGGAAGTTTGTGATGAGTGCTAAACTTTTCGAAAGCGGTGGCACAACATTCTTTCTTGGGCACAATCCACTCATAATCAGCTTCTTGGAGAGCTGGCGGCAGACCTGAGGTTCGCTGTTTTGAGTGACGATCTTATTACAATTCACCATTTCGGGCGAACATTTGTTCAATTTTAGACTCAAGTCATGTCGGATAAACTACCGACTTATCTAAATTTTTATCGCATTTATTTTCATTAACTTTCTTATCAAAGCAAACAAGCCAGCGCCCTTCTTCCCGAAGTCTCGGAGCGCTCACGCCCTCGAACTCGCTTTTGATTTCAGCTTCGAAGCATAGGGAGCCTTGCTAGACCTGCGGAGGCGACGGTTCCCGGGCCGCTGGAACTGGGGTGGATTGCCCCTTGCTTCGCGGTCGCGCTGGCTTTGTTCGCAGGATTCCGCCCCCTTCCCTTCCGCCACCATGCGCCTTTCCCTCCTCGCCTTCGCCGCCCTGCTTGGGTTTACCGGTCTTCACTCGCGCCTGAACGCCGTGGAGAGTCCGCCGCCCAACGTAGTCCTCATGCTGGTCGATGACCTGGGCTGGACGGACCTGGGCTGCTACGGCAGCAAGTACTACGAGACGCCAAACATCGACCGCCTGGCCCGGGAGGGCATGCGTTTCCTCAACGCCTGCTCCGCCTGCACGGTGTGCTCGCCCACCCGGGCGGCGGTGCTGACGGGGAAAAGCCCGGCCCGACTGCATCTCACCGACTGGATCGCCGGTCATCAGCGGCCGCACGCGCGGCTGAAGATCCCCGACTGGACCCAGCACCTGCCCCTGGAGGAGGAAACCCTGGCCGAGCGGCTGAAAACCCGCGGTTATGCCACGGCCAGCATCGGCAAGTGGCACCTGGGCGGACCGGAGTTTTATCCGGAGACGCAGGGTTTTGACACGAACATCGGCGGCACGCATGGAGGATCGCCGCCGAGTTATTTCTCGCCCTATGGCATCGAGACCCTGAAGGACGGTCCCAAGGGCGAGTTCCTGACTGACCGCCTGACCGAGGAGGCCGTCGGTTTCATCGAGCGCCACAAGGACAAGCCCTTCTTCCTTTACCTGCCGCATTATGCCATGCACACGCCGATCATGGGCAAGCCGGAGGTGGTGGAGAAGTATCAGAAGAAGCGTCCCGCCGGAGGTCATGGCAACCCTGTCTATGCGGCCCTCGTCGAGAGCGTGGACGACAGCGTGGGGCGTCTGCGCGCCACCCTGGAGAAGGAGGGTCTCTGGGAGAACACCCTGTTCATCTTCACCAGCGACAACGGCGGACTGTCCGGCCTGGTCAGCGCCCGCGGCTGGCAGCGCGGCCCCACGGACAACAGCCCCTCGCGGCTTGGCAAGGGCAGCCCGTATGACGGCGGCGTGCATGTGCCGCTGATCGTCACCTGGCCGGGCCGGATCCAGCCTGGTGGCGAGTGCGAGGCGCCGGTCATCAGTTACGACCACCTGCCGACGGTGCTGGAGGCCACCGGCACCCCGCTGAAGGAGGGCCAGGTCATCGACGGCGAATCCCTGCTGCCGCTGCTGACGGACAAAGGTCATCTGAAGCGCGAGGCCATCCACTGGCACTACCCGCACTACCATCCCGGCGGCGCCACGCCCTATTCCGCCATTCAGGAGGGCGACTGGAGGCTCATCGAGTTCCTGGAAACCGGCCGCACTGAGCTTTACAACCTGCGCCGTGATCCCGGCGAGATGCAGGACGTGGCCGACCTGGACACCGATGTCGCCCAGCGCCTGCTCGAACGTCTTCAGGCCTGGAAGCGCGAGGTCGGCGCCCAGGAGCCGACGCCGAACGAAGAGTTCGACATCGAGTCCGCCTGGGACGGGCCGGCGAAGAAGGGCAGGAAATGACCGACTGAGTCCTCATGCTGCCGGCCCTCCTTCTCAGTCTCACCGGCCTGGTCCTGATGTACTTCGACCGGACCCGGCTGATCCTGGCCCTTCGCTCCTACTTCTGGAAACCCACACGGGCCGTGGTGACCGATCTGGAGAACACCTCCTTTGTCCTGGATGGAGTGGGCCGGAGCGGCCCCCAGGTGACGCATTTTCGCGAACTCACCTACAGCTTCCAATACCATGTCCACGGCGTGGAGCATCGCACCCAGAACTACTGTTTTGGCGGGCACATGGACCAGGCATCGGCCAACTACCACGTCGGTGATGAAACCATCCTCTATGTGGATCCGCGACATCCGGAGCAGGCCGTGGTGCGGAGGGGCATCATGCCCAGTCAGCTCATTGCACCCGGACTCGTGCTGGCAGGGGCGATCGTCTTCATCCTCGGCCGCAGCTAGCCGACCGCAGGGCTCATGCATCCAATCGGCCAAGGATGGGTTCTCATGGCTTCAGTGACAGGATTCACAGGATCCACAGGATTTTTCAGACCTGTTCATCCTGCCATCTTGTAAATCCTGTCGCAAAAACCCGTTTCTCACTTGGATGCGTGAGCCCTGGTCGGCTGGTCTTGTCTCCTGATCGTTGCGCAGGTGCCTGACAGGCGTATAAACCCTGCCCCCCTTGGTGCCCTTTCCCATGCCTTCCGAATTTCTGCCGATCCTTGATGCCCTGCCGGCGCGCAAATCGCCGCTCATGGAGCGCTTCGGGTCGCTTCTGGAGGTGAAGACGCCCTCGCAGCTCGAAGCCATGGCGCGTGAGGCGCGGCAGGTGACCCGGCGGAATTTCGGACGGACCATGCGCCTGTTTGCGCCGCTGTACCTGTCCAACGAGTGCGTCAACAACTGCTCCTACTGCGGTTTTTCACGCGACAACACGAGCATCATGCGCGTGACCCTGACCGTCGAGCAGGTGGTCCGTGAGGCGCGGCATCTGGTGGAGCAGGGCTTTCGCAACATCCTGCTGGTGGCGGGTGAGCATCCGAAGTTTGTCAGCAACGGTTATCTTGAAGAATGCATCCGGGCGATCCGCGACTTTGTGCCGACCATCGGCATCGAGATCGGCCCGACGGAGGCGCCGGAGTATGAACGTCTGGTGAAGGCCGGCTGCGAAGGCCTGGTCGTGTATCAGGAAACGTATGACCGCGCCGTGTATGCCGACATGCACACGGCGGGGCCGAAGAAGGACTTTGACTGGCGCATCGCCTGTCCGGAGCGCGGTTATGAAGGTGGCTTCCGGCGCCTCGGCATCGGGGCGTTGTTCGGCCTGAGCGACTGGCGGCTGGAGGCCCTGAGGCTGGCGGCGCATCTGGAGCATCTTTACAAGCACTGCTGGAAGGCCTCGTTCACCGTGGCCTTCCCGAGGCTGCGCCCGGCGGCGGGAGGGTTCCATCCGCTGACGGGCTTCCCTGACTGGGCGCTGGTGCAGACGATCTGCGCCTTCCGTCTCACCTTTCCCGAGGTGGGCATCGTGCTGAGCACGCGCGAGCCTGCACCGCTGCGGGATGCGCTGGCCACGCTGGGCATCACCACCATGAGCGCCGGAAGTCACACCGAACCCGGCGGCTACACCGGGGTCGGAACGGATGACCTGCATCAGACCGTGAAGGGCCGTCGTGTGGAGCTGGCTGGCAAGGATGAGAAGGCACGGGCGGAGGGCCAGTTCGGCATTGCCGATGAACGCTCGGCGGCGGAGGTGGCGGACATGCTGTCACGCCAGGGCCTGGACGCCGTCTGGAAGGACTGGGATGCCGCGATCCTGTCTGCAGCCTGATCCGCAGATTTCACAGATGACTCAGATGGGATGAGAGGCTCGATCAGGGGGATGGAATCGTGCGCTGGTAGTAGCGGAGCTCGAGATCGGGCATGATGCCTGACGACCATGGTATCCGCAGATTTCGCAGATGGCTCAGGTGGGAGGCCGGCCGGAGGATGACGGCTTGCGCTGGTAGTAGCGGAGCTCGAGATCGGGCATGATGCCTGACGACCATGGTATTCGCAGATTTCGCAGATGGCTCAGGTGGGAGGCCGGCCGGAGGATGACGGCTTGCGCTGGTAGTAGCGGAACTCGAGGTCGGGGGTTGATTCGAGGACGTCCTGCAAGGTGAACAGGTGCTCGAAGGCAGGCAGGCGTGTGTCGCCTTCGTAAGGGTGCTGGATCCAGGTCAGGTAGAGGCCGTCGCACTGCGGCAGCAGCTCCGCATAAACCTGGGCGCCGCCGATGACAAAGACGGTGCTGTCTTCCGGGCAGACGCCAGGAAGTTCGGAGACATCGCGGATGACCGTGATGCCTTCACGGGGCGGCATCGTGCGGCTGAGGACGATGTTCTGGCGGCCGGGGAGCGGGCGGCCGATGGATTCAAAGGTCGTGCGCCCCATGAGGATGGGATGGCCAAGGGTCGTGCGCTTGAAGAACTTCAGGTCCTCCGGGAAGTGCCAGGGCAGGGTTCCCTCGCGCCCGATGACGCGGTTGGAGGACATGGCGACGATGGCGATCAGGCGGGGCATGATGGAGAGGCGCAGCCCTTACTCCTCGCCTTTGAAATAATCCACCTCCTGCATCTCAAAGACCTTCTTTTGCGGCTTCACCAGCCACTTGCCGGAATCGGGGTAATGGATGACATCGGCCTGCGGGTGGTCGGCGATGACCAGGAAGACGAACTCCTCATCGCCGGTGTTGGTGAACTGGTGGGCCTCGCCCGGAGGAATGACGAGGTAGTCACCGGCGATCACGGGCTGCCTGCCTGCCGGGGTGCGGACCTGGCCGCTGCCGCTGAGGATGTAGTAGGCCTCCCACTGGGCGGCGTGTTCGTGAAAGGGGAAGTTGGACTTGCCCGGCGGGATGCTGTGCATCTCCACGTCAAAGGGATGACCGCCTCCCCAGGCGCCGGTGTCCTTGACGCCACCGGCCGCCTGGCTCAAGGCGCGGCGCATCACGGCAAAGGCGCCGCCCGGTGAAGACTGGGCGGTCCAGGTCAGATCTTCGGATTGAATTCTTGTCATGGTGTTTTCAGGAGTTCCCGGAATCAGCCGCAAGACTGAATGCCGTTCGTGTCCGGATCATGGCATAAACCCCTGGAAGACGTGAAGCGTTTTTCAAACGCCGGGAAGGTTCGGCCGTCACCACCGGACATAAAAAAACAACTCTGTCGGGAATTGACGCTCAGGAAAAAAACCCCCAAAACCTGAAGCCAATTTGTTGTCCCCGACAGAGTTGATATTGCGTTTATATTCGGTCGGTGAATCGGCAGGCAATGCTAAAAATCCACCTGCATGGCAAAAAGTTTCCAAGTCGTGCATACCATGTCATGACAGCCTTATGAATCGCGCCTCTTTTCCATCCTTTCGTGCCGTTTCGGCCTTCATCGCCACCGCCTTTGTTGCCGGAATTTTCCCGCAGGCGCAGGCCCAGCTCGGCCATGCCGTGCGGCAGGTGGTGGTGGCCCGTGCCGCAGGTTGGAACGCGCACACGGCCGTGCTGCAATGCTATGAGCGCGCGTCGTCGCGTGAGGCCTGGCGTCCGGTGCTGGCGAAGCCCGTGCCGGTGCTGCTTGGCAAAAAGGGGCTTGCCTGGGGCCGGGGTGTCTTCACCCCGCCGCAGAACGGCATGCCCATGAAGGTGGAGAAGGACTGGCGGGCGCCTGCGGGCGTGTTTCAGCTTGGGATGCTTTTTGGTTATGCCGGGGGGCCGCCTTCGGGGGTTCGCTGGCCCTATCACCAGGTCGGTCCCTTCGACGCCTATGTCGATGACCCGCAGAACCCTTATTACAACCAGCATGTGCGGGTGCCGTCGAACAACGTGCCGCCCTGGTTTGAGAAGCAGAAGATGCGGCTCGGTGACGCGGCCTACAAATGGATGCTGGAGATCCGGCACAACCAGCGCCCCGCCTGGCCGGGCTACGGCAGCGCGATCTTTTTCCATGTCCGCCGAGGCCCGGACAAACCGAGCGCCGGCTGCACCACGATGGCGGTCGAAAACCTGGAACGTCTGCTGCGCTGGCTGGACCCCGCCGCCTCGCCTCATTACGTGCTGCTGCCCGCCGCCGACTACGACTACCTGCGCGGGCCGTGGCGGCTGCCGTGAATGCGGCGACGCTTCAGCGGATCCAGATGCCGCGGCCCCTGCCGCCCTTCGGCGTGGTGCGTGGATAATCCGCGTTCGGCTTCAGTTCGATCACCTTCACGACACGATCCAGGGGCAGGTCCTCGGAGGACCCGGCTTCACGAACCGCCTCCACCGTGACATCCCGCACCGTGCAGTCGATGTCCGGAGAGAAGACCTCCCGCCAGGTCGACGGATCGGGTCCGGCCTTGTAGGTCATCGACTTCGGCCCAAGCGCGAGCAGGTGCCAGGCGGCGTCCAGCGGATGATGCACCGTGACGTTGCGGAGGCGGATGCCTTGCGCCTCGGCATGAACCTCGATCCTGCCCGGCCCATGGAAGATGAGATCCTCAAAACGAAGGTTCCTGAGGCTGCCCAGCCCGGCGCTGAAGTCCCGGTCGCGGCCCAGCTCAAGGTTGGGCTGGTCGTAGAGCTTGAACTCGCGGATGTCCGTGATGCGGCGCAGCGTGATGTCGTGAATCGGACAGGGCAGCAGCGTGCCGTCGTCAAAGCGTTTCACGCCGGGCAGAAGGCGGATGGAGTCGGCGGCATGCGTCCTGCCGCCAGCGCCGTTGACGTCCTCAATGACCATGTCGTGGATGGGGCCGTAGCTGGGCGCGTAGTTCCGCCATTCCCAGGCGTTCAAGGCCACCGTGTCGTCGGCGGAATCGCCGCGTACCTGACGGATGAGGCCATGACTGGCGGGGCCGTTCACATGCACGCCGTCACGGTGATGCCGGTCGAGCGTCACGTCCTCGACCCGAAAGTCATGCACGTTGCCAAGATGCACGCCAAAGGCCCGGCTCTGCCGCACGGTGATGTGGCGCACACTGGCGCGGCGGACGTTGTGCAGCAGGATGACGCCGTGGGTTCCGAACACCGGCTTGTCCTGCGCCGAGGCCCCGCGCAGGTTGCCGTTGGACTCACGCGCCGAGGTGGCCAGGGTCGTCCAGACGCCGCCCTCGATGTGGATGTCGGAATCCGGCCGGGTTTCCCCGGGCACAGGGCCGCCGGCATAACCAACGATGTTATGATTGCGTACCAGGCAGGTGTTTGAACCCGGCTTCAGGCGGATCTCAGCGCCCGGGTCAGCCCTCAGGGACTGTCCTGACTTCAGGATCAGCGGACCGTCGAGGTAATAAGGCCGGCCTCGGCCGGGGATGTGCAGGCTGCCCCGGGCCTCAAGAGCCGCCTGCATCGCGCGGGTCCAGAGCTCGTCCGTGACCCTGCGCTCCTTGATCTCACCGTCAGCGGCGGGCCAGCGTTCCGTCCAGGTGTCGGTGCGGACCAGGTGCCTCCAGCGCGCCCAGGGGTCCGGAGCATCCTGCGCCCCGAGCGGCAAGGCTGCGGCGCAGGCGAGAAGCAGCGGGGTGAAGACACGGCGCATCAGGCTCAGGCGAGGATGGGCTGGATCACATGGCCGTGCACATTGGTGAGGCGCTGCTGGAGGCCGTTGAAGTAATAGGTCAGCCGCTCGTGATCGAGCCCCAGCAGGTGCAGCACGGTGGCGTAGAAATCGTACACCGTGGCGACATCCACCGCGCTGCGGCGGCCAAAGTCGTCGGTGGCGCCGTGGCTGACGCCGCCCTTCACGCCCGCGCCCATCATCCAGGTCGTGAAGGCGTCCGGGTTGTGGTCGCGGCCGCTGGTGCCCTCCTGGTGCGTGGGCATGCGGCCGAACTCCGTGCACCAGACCACCAGCACGTCCTGGAGCATGCCGCGCTGCTTCAGGTCGGTGAGCAGCGCCGCAGTGGGCTGGTCGAAGACCGGGCAGTGGCGCTCGTAGTCGGCCTTCAGCGTCTTGTGCGCGTCCCAGTTGAGCAGGCCGTCCACGGCGCTGGCGCGGGAGGCGCAGTAGAGGCTGACATAACGAACTCCTTGTTCAAGGAAGCGGCGGGCGAGCAGGCAGTTGCGGGCGTAGGCGGCCTTGAGCCGGTTCGGGTCGTCGGTGCCGTAGAGCTTGTGGACATGCCCGGGCTCGCCGCGGATGTCGCTGACCTCGGGGGCGGTGAGCTGCATGCGCGCCGCCATTTCATAGGCCGCCATGCGGGCGCTGAGCTCGGTGTTTTCAGGACGGGCGGCGGCGTGCTCGCCGTTGATGCGGCGCAGGAAGTCACGCGTGGCGCGCTCCGTCTCCGGCCGGATGGAAGCCGGCGTGGCGAGGTTGCGGAGCTGCTGCTGAGCCGCCATGGCCACGGCCTGGTACTGCGCCGGCAGGAAGCCGTTGCTCCAGTTCGCCTTGCCGTTCGGCGGCTCGCCGCGGATGTCCTGGATGGCGATGTAGGTGGGCAGGTTTTCATTCAGGCTGCCCAGCGCGTAGCTGACCCAGGAACCGGCGCTGGGATAGCCCTCGCGCGTGAAGCAGGTGTTCATGGCGATGCAGCCGGGGCCGTGCGTGTTGGTCTGGCTGGTCATGCTGTGGATGAAGGCGATGTCATCGACATGACGGGCCATGTTCGGCAGCATGGATGAGATCCTTTTGCCGCTCCGGCCCGACTCCACAAAGGGCCAGGGCGACTTCATGAGGTTGCCGTTCTTGCCCTGGAAGGACACCTCCTTCTCTCCGCCCGGCATGGGCGTGCCGTGATACTTCTCCAGCATCGGCTTGTGCTCCCAGAGATCGACATGCGAGGCCGCGCCGGGGCAGAAGATCTGCAGCACCTGCCTGGCCCTGGGGGCAAAGTGCGGTCGTCCGTGCGGCGCGGCGGCTTCGGCGGCCAGCAGGCGTGAAAGCGCCACGCCGGTGAGGCCCGAGGTCATGCTGCCAAGGAATTGGCGCCGTGTGTGTTCGAGGGCGGAGTTCATTCGAGGTGGAAGAGTTCGTTCGCGTTGAGCATCGCACGGGCAAAGGCCTCGGCGCCATGGGCGGCGATGAGCGCCTCGCAGGCCTGCCGTTCAGAGACGGAGGGCGCGCGTTGGAAAAGCCAGGCATAGGCAGCGCCGACGGGGTCTCCGCCCTGGATGCGCGCGGCCAGCGCCGCCGCCATGTCGAGGGTGAAGCCGTGATTCATCAACGTCAGCGCCTGCAGCGGCGACGTGGTGCTGGCGCGCTTCGGCGCCGCGAAGGCCACGTCCGGAAAATCAAAGTCGGTGAGCACGTCGACCACGCTGGCGCGGGCGTTTTGATGATACACCGAACGTCGCCAGGTCTCAGGCCCGTGGCGGTCGAGCGGAAAGTAGGTGCTGACATTGTTCTGCGTGAACTTGTAGAGCCGGAAGCCCGGACCGCCCATCGGCTCGAGCTGAAGCCGCCCGGCCACGGCCAGCATCGTGTCGCGGATCTCCTCGGCGGCGAGACGTCGCGGCGGGAAGCGCCAGAGCAGGCGTGCGTTTCCGTCCGCCTTCGACCCATCCTCGCGCCAGGCCGACGACTGCTGGTAGGTCTTGGACAGCAGGATCTCGCGATGCAGCGCCTTCAACCTCCAGCCGTTGGCGACCAGCCGCGCCGCGAGGTAGTCCAGCAACCCCGGATGCGAGGGCTTGCCGCCGAGGAAGCCGAAGTCGCTCGGAGTGTCGACAATGCCCGTGCCGAAATGATGGTGCCAGACACGGTTGGCCAGCACACGCGGCGTCAGCGGATTTTCACGCGCGACCAGCCAGCGCGCGAGCTCCAGACGACGCTGTCCTTCCGGCGTGTCGGAGGCGAGCTTGTAGGGCTTCACCGTGCCGTCGAGGATGCTGAGCGAGGCCGCCACGACCTCCGCGCCCGGCTTCATCGGATCCCCGCCGCGATGCAGGAAGGTCTTCTCTTTCGGCTGGACAAAATTACCCGCCCAGATCTGCGGAAGCTTCGGCACCCGCGCGATGCGTGCGTTCACGTCCGCGATGCGCTTTCCCAGTTCGGCCAGTCGGGTGGATTCATCGGGCGTGATGACCCGGCTGCGGGCTTTGGCGATGCCGTGGGCGGGCGACCAGGGCTCGCGGCCTTCATCCGTGGCCACCGTCTTCCAGTTCACTCCGTCCATGGAAACCTGCACCTCATACTCGACCGGCGTGGCGCCGCGTACCTTGCTTTCATCCGTGTCACGATCGCCGCGTGCGTTGACGAAGGTGATGCGCTCCACCTTCTCCGGCCTCGCGAAGGTCAGGGTGAGCACGGGCGGGCTGCCGATGAACCAGGCTTCTCCGGTGGCTCCATCGATGCAGTACTGCGGTCCGTAGGCTTCCGGGAAATCCTCCGCGACGGCGGACTTGGCGCCCTCGGCCTTCGTGCCGTTGGAGGCGAGCGCCACGTTGCGGCCGTCGCTGCTCCAGACCCGGAACTCCGTGAGCTTGCCGCCGGCGCGCGTGGCACGCGCCGCCGTGTCGCTGCTCAGACGATGGATGACAAAGCGCAGGTGCCTTGCCTCCACGGCGGGGAAGGTCTCGTCCGTGCCCAGGGGATCCACCTTCGGCCGGGTGGGTCTCTGCTTTGCCAGCTCGGCCCTGGCGCGTTCATCGACCGTCTTGTCCAGGGCGGCCTGCTCGCGCGTCAGCGCGGCCAGCTCCTGGTTCAGCGGCTTCATCGCCGCCTCAAAGGACTCGCGCTGCGACTTGGTCGCCACGACTCGACGACCGTGAACGACACCTTCAAAGGCGGCGCGGACGCGGTAGTAGTCCTCGGCCGGAATGGGGTCAAACTTATGGTTATGGCAGCGCGCGCAGTTGAGCGTGAGGCCGAGGAAGGCGCCGCCGGTGGCGGTGACCATGTCGTCGATCGTCGCGGCGCGGATGTTCTTCTGGGCGACGACATCCTGGTTGCCGACGTCGTCATAGGGCCCGGCGACGAGGAAGGCGCTGCCGACCTCGACCTGCGGGTTGTCGCGGCCGATGACGTCCCCCGCGAGGTGCTCGATGAAGAACTGGTCGAAGGGCTTGTCCTCGTTGATGGAGCGGATGACGTAGTCGCGGAAGGGCCAGAGGTCGTCGATGATGAAGTTGCGTTCAAAGCCGTTCGACTCGCCGAAGCGGACCACGTCGAGCCAGTGCCGGCCCCACTGCTCCCCGTAGCGCGGGCTGGCGAGCAGCCGCTCGACGAGGTCCTTCACGGCCTGTGTGCCGGTCTGGCAGTCCTTTTCAAACTTCGCCACCTCCTCCGGCGTGGGCGGCAGGCCGTGCAGGTCGTAGGTCATGCGGCGGATCAGCGTGCGAGGGTCGGCTGGCGGATTGAAGCCGAGGCCCTTGGCCTTCAGCCCGGCCTCGATGAAATCGTCGATGCCGCCGGCGGTGTTCAGATCTGTTTGGTTAGGCTGAAGCGACCACCAGCTCCTGTCGGCACGTTTCACCTCCGCCTTTCCCTCGCGTGGATCCGGGGCGCCCATGCGGATCCAGGCCGCGAGGTCCGCGATGACGGTGTCGGAAAGCTTCGGCTTCTTGGGCGGCATCTCCAGGTCGGGCTCCTGATGGCGGATGCTGCGCATGAGCAGGCTTTCATCCGGTTTGCCTGGCAGAATCGTGGGTTCGCCGCTGTCGCCGCCCTTCAACCAGCCGGCGCGGGTGTCGAGGAGCAGGTTTCCCTTCAATTTCTTCGCGCCGGCGCTGTGGCAGGAATAGCAGTGTTCGACCAGCACAGGGCGCACTTTCTGCTCGAAGAAGGCGATGCCATCCGCCGACGGGCCGGCGGCGAGGGCCGTGGAGCCAAGCAGGGCATGGAGCACGAGGGTTCGGGCGGGCAGGTTCATAGGCCGAGGTCGTCGCGGGCGTTGAGCAGGTGCTGTTTCATGGCCTTCGCGGCCGCCGTGCCGTTGCGTGCCACGATGGCGGCGAGGATTTTTTCGTGGTCCTTCACGGCCTGGTTCTTGGTGACGCGGCGGTAGCCGTGGGCGAGGCTGGACTGCAGCAGGTCGGAGAGCGACTGCATGAAGAGGGCGCTGATCTTGTTGCCGGAGGCCTCGGCGATGAGGCAGTGGAACTCCATGTCGGCAAGGACCTGGGTCTCGAAGTCGGTGCTGCCGACGAAGCGTTGATGGCATTCCTGAAGGCGCTTGAAGTCCGCCCGGGAACCCCGGGCGGCGGCGAGGCTCGCGCTTTCGGGCTCGATGGCGAGCCGCACCTCGGTGAGCTGCACCAGCCGCTGCTTTTCGTCGGGCACCAGCAGGTGGACGGCGCTGCTGAGGGGCTTGTGCAGCTTGTCCACGACCTTCATGCCGCTGCCCTGGCGGATCTCCAGCAGGCCCTGGAGCTCCAGGCGCTTCGTGGCCTCGCGCACGACGCTGCGGCTGACGCCGAGCTGGGAGGACAGCTCGCGCTCGGTGGGCAGCCAGCCATCGCCCTCCCGCAGGTCGCGCCGGGCGAGGGCGGCGAGCTTCTGGCAGACCTTCTCCACGAGGGAGGGCGGACGGGAGATGGCGTCGAGAGTCATGGCAGGGTGATCAGGTGGTCGGACCAATTTCAGAACAGATACGGAAATCCTGGCGGGGGATGTTTCAGAAAAACTTCCGGCCGGTTCAGCCCATGGGCAGGCCGGAGAGGCGGCGGCGGAGCATGTCCAGCGCGGCCTGGCTGGCGAGCAGCTTGAAGCGGTCGCGGGTGCCGGGGTAGAAAAACTTCCGCACGGCGGTTTCCGCGCCGCGCGAGGCGAGGCCGACAAAGACGGTGCCGACGGGCTTGTCATCGCTGCCGCCGGTGGGTCCGGCGACGCCGGTGAGGGCGAGCGCATGATCGGCGCCGGAGGCGGCCAGCGCCCCCTCGGCCATGGCTCGGCAGACGGGCTCGCTCACCGCGCCATGCTCGGCCAGCAGGGCGGCCGGCACGCCGAGGTGCTTCTGCTTGGCCTCGTTGGCGTAGGTGATGAAGCCATGGCCGAAGACTCCGGAGGAGCCGCTGACGTCGGTGATGCGGCTGGTGAGGAAGCCGCCGGTGCAGGATTCCGCCGTGGCCAGCCACTGGCCGCGTTCGGCAAGGGCGTGCACGACGACCTGCTCGATAAGGCGACGGTCGGTGGAGACGATGTGCTCGCCGAGATGCTCACGGACGATCGCCTCGCCCGCAGCCACGGGTTCCGGCTGGCCGGAGAGGCGGACGTCGACATCGCCCTGGCGGATGCAGTAGCCGAGGGTGAGTCCGGGCACGGCCTCCAGCTTCTTCTCGACGCGCTCGACGATGTCGGACTCGCCGAGGCCGGTGATCTTGAAGTAGCGGATGGCGCGGCTTGCGCCGTCGGGGAGGAGGGAGCGGAGGCGCGGCTCGACGTGGGCTTCCATCATCGGCTTCAGCTCACGGGGCGGGCCGGGGAGGAGGAAGAAGTGGGTGTTCCAGCCGCGTGCGCAGCCGAGTTCGGCGGGAAAGTAGAGGCCGGGCGCGGTGCCGAAGGGGTTGTCGAGCACGAGGGCGCCGCGCGGGACCATGGCCTGCTTCAGGTTGGAGGCGGACATGACGCGGTTGCGACGGGCGAAGAAGTCCTCGAGATGGGCCTTGATGCCCTCGTCGAGTTCCAGGGGCAGTCCGAGCAGCTCCGCCATGGACTCGCGGGTGAGATCATCGTTGGTTGGGCCGAGGCCGCCGGAGACGAGCACCACGTCGGAGCGGGAGGCGGCCTCGGAGATGGCGTCCTTGATGACCGCGCCGTCGGACACGACGAGGTGGCGTGAGACCATGAGGCCGAGGGCGGCGACCTGCTGGCCGAGCCAGGCGGCGTTGGTGTTGATGGTGTCGCCGAGGAGGAGTTCGTCGCCGGTGTTAACGAGTTCGATGCGCATGGAGGGAGGGATTACGCCTCTGAAAGCCAGGGGCGACGCCTCGTCCAGGGGCGGTCGTGATTTCTTCGGGAGCGAGCGGAGGGGTCAGGGAGGCGGCGCCGTGAGGAACTCGACCGAACCACTCTGGATGGGGGAGGTGGTGGACGAGGTGGCGGGAAGGGTGAAGTAGCCGCGGCCGATTCCGACGGCCGGGTTTGCCGGATCCGGCGTGATCAGGCCTCGGAAGGCGCCCATCCGCAGGGCCGCGCCGCCGGGCAGCCGGAAGGTTCCGGAAAACTCGCCGGTACGTTGGACATGCGTGAACGTCAGGCCGACGGGCGGGGCGCTGACGCCCAGGTAGACCCGGCCGGCGGCATCAAGCCGAAGCAGCTGGTCGACCTCCGTGCCTGATCCAGAGTCTGCGAGTCCGGCGTGGCGGAAGACGAGACGTGCGTTGTCGGCGGCATCCGTGGTGCCAAGGCGGTTACGGGCGGGGGCGAAGGTGGCGTCGAGAATGGTGGAGCAGGCCAGCTCCAGATCGAAGCCCGAGGGCACATAGAGGCGGTCGGTGGTGTTGATGGCCCCCATCTTGACCCAGCGGAGGCTCCCGGAAACGGCATTTCCTGCGGGCAGTGTGACCGCATTGACCGGCGAGCCCGCGAGGCGGCCCAGAAGAATGCCTTTGCCACCATACAGCTTCAGGCAGGCGGTGAGATGGGGGTCGAGGGCGCTCAGGCTGAGGGTTGTGGCAGTGCCGTCGGCAAGCCGTCCTGCGGCGTTGAAGGTCAGGGTGCGCGTTCCTGCCCAGCGCAGGTAGCCGGTGCCCTGGGGCTTGGAAAGGTCTCCGGAGGCTTCGGGGGGAATCAGAAGATGTGTTTGAAGAGCCCGGGTGACGAGCGCCGTCTTCGCCTCTTCAGACAAGGAGGAGGCATCCAGAAATGCACGGCCTTCGATGGCGGTGGATGAAGGGCCGTCCGCCACCGTGCCGGTCATGGCACCCGTGGCGGGATCCAGGTTCAAGTTCAGGGCGAGGGGAGTTTTTCCAGCTCTGGCCAGGGAGGTGGAAAGAGTGACGGCGCCGGCGGTGCTGATGCTGAGCTGGCCTTTGACGACGATGCTCAGGGCTCCCAGGGCGAGGGTTCCGGTGGTGGCTCCGGTGCTGCTGATGGTCAGGAGCAGCCGTCCTCCCAGGTTTTGGTTGAGAACCGGGGAGCGCTCCACCAGCCCGGCATAGGAGGCGCCCCTGCCTCCACCGAGCGGCAGCGGAATCATGGAGAAGGTGTAGCTGCGCGGCAGGCCGACCCCGGCGACCGTTCGTGCGGTGATGGTGACGGTGTGCGGGCCGACCTGGTTCAGCACGCCGACGATGGCGCGGGAGGCGGCGTCGTAGCGCAGGCCGAGGGGCAGGCCCTGGACGGTGAAGACGGCGGAGGGTTCATCGGAGGTGAGCTGCCAGTGGAAGGGAGCACAGACGGCGGATGTGTCCGGTGGCGGGTCGTTGGTGACCGTCGGCGCGCGCACGACGATGCGCAGCAGGGCTCCGCGGCTCACCAGGCTGCCGTTGTCGTCCTGAACCACCACGTCGTAGCCGGCGACATCCTCAGGCCGGACGCTGGCAAGCGTCAGCGTGTCGCCGGTCTCACCCGGGAGGTCGACACGGTCCTTGCGCCACTGATAACGCAGGGCACCGGCACCGGAGGCGGCCACATTAAACACAGCGGTGCCGGTTTCATTGATGTCGAGGTCCGCCGGCTGGGTGGTGATGGAGAGGCTGCTTGTCAGGCCGCCCTGAATCCAGCTGGTGAGCAGGGCGACGCCTTCGCTGTCGATGACATTGGAGCCGAGCGGAGGCATGCGGAAAAAACCGCCTGTGCCCATGACCCGGTGAAGCAGGACTGAATGAGCCGTGTCTCCGGGAGCGATGAGGCGGTTGGCGGGATCGGTGCCGGGGTTCGTCGGGACGGCGTCGACCAGGCCGGTGAGGTTCAAAGGCACGTCGTGGCGGGCGTCGAAGCTGGAGGGCAGTCCGGTGCCGAGCTGATGGCAGGGGGAGCAGTTGGCGCTGAGGTAGGAGCGAGCGCGGAAGTCGATGCTGTGCCGAGTGTCATCCAGGGCGGCGAGGGCGGGCAACGCCCCCGGTGGGGGGAGGGTTTTGACCGACAGGTAGCCGGCCTTCGCGAGGGCATGAAGCTGGTTGCCGTGGCCTGGCACAGGGCTTTTCCGATTGAGCTGGGCCGTGTTGAAGCTGAGCGCATGGCCGCCCTGCGGGGTGTGGCAGGTCTGACATTCGCCACGGGCGGGGAAACGCCACACCCGCGCCGGAGACGAACCGGGGATGGGATCATCCAGACCGCCTGGAGGAACAAGGTCCGCGTTGCTCTGATCCTCACGCCAGCGGTAGGTCAGGCCGTAGACATCCGAGGCGGTCTTCACGAGGAACCGCGTCTCGATGCGCCGGCGGGTGGCGGGATTGCCGGGGATGGCCTCGACCTCGAAATGCTTGATCCAGACCGCACCTGTCGGCAGCGTCCATTTGCCCTCCGCCTGAAAGCCAAACATCGCCGTGGCAGTGCGCAGAGCGAACCAGCGTGACTTGAAGGCGTGGTCGCTCCAGAACGGTGCATTGACCTCGTAAGGAACGACACCGGCGGCGGGAGCCAGGGTGGCGACGTTGGAAAAGGCGCCGGTGGCGGAGAGCGTGGCGGGCGCGGTGACCCCGTCCGGGAGGTAATTGAGCTTCTTCACCTGGCCTCCCGTGAGGTCACAGAAGATCACCTCGCCTGTGACGGGATGATGGCCGAAGCCGACGATGCCGGCGTCCACGGCGAGCACGCGCGGCTCCCAGACGCCGCCGTTCTGACGCAGGGCGACGACCTGTCCGCTGGCGAAGTCCGCGAAGACATAGTCACCGACCAGCTCGGGCATCTGCCGGCCGCGATAAACCACCCCGCCAGTCACCGACCTGCCGTAGACGGTGCCGGTGCGGGCGTAATCAAAAATGGGTTCGACCGGGGTGAAGCCGGTGGCCGGAGGCGTCTTGGGAACCGGACCGGAGGTGAAGGCGCTCCTGCCTTCGCGCCAGCTCCAGCCATAGTCGCCGCCGGCCACGATGATGTCGACCTCCTCAAAGCGGTCCTGGCCGACATCGCCGCAGAAGAGCCTGCCGGTCGGTGAGTCGAAGCTGAAGCGGAAGGGATTGCGCAGGCCGGTGGCCCAGATCTCCGTACGGACCGTGGAAGGCGTCACGGCCTGACCATGCCAAGAGGTGGCGCCGACGAAGGGATTGTCCGGCGGAATGGCGTAGGTGCCGGGGTGGACGGAGGGATGCGGACTGGGGGCCAGGCTGCCGGGACGCTGGTCCACATCGAGGCGCAGGATGGCGCCGAAGAAGTCCTTGTTGATGTGGCGGGCGTTGTCATAGACATCATTCGCGCTGCCTTCGTCACCCAGGGAGACATAGAGACAGCCGTCCGGCCCGAAGGCAAGGGTTCCGCCGTTGTGATTGCCCGCCTGGTCGAGCTGGGTGATGAGCGGCTGGAGGGAGGCGTTGTCGGCCAGGTGCGGGTTGTCCGTGCGGACCTTCATGCGCGCCACACGCTGGCGGATGCCGCCGGAGAGAAAGCTGTAGAAGATGAAGAACTCGCCGTTGTTCAGATGGTCCGGATGGAAGGCCAGGCCGAGCAGGCCGTTCTCCTTTTCCATGGTGAAGCCGGAGACGCCTGCGACGGATGCGAGGCTGAGGAAGAGCGTCTTGACCGGAGTGCCGCCGAGATTCGTCACCATCTGCACCGTGCCACCGCGTTCGACGACAAACAGGCGCGTGTTGTCGCCGGGGATGGTGGTGGTGTAGATCGGGCTGCTGAAGGTCAGGCCGCCGAGGGCGTTCACCGTCATGTAGCCGGCAAGGGGGGGCGGCGTGGAGGGCAGCTTCAGCGTGGTGTTGTTGACGCGGACAAGCTGCGCCATGGCCGGGTCATGCCCGCCGAGAAGGAGAAGGCCGGACAGTCCAAGGCACAGCCGGGACAGCCTGCGGGGGAGAAGCCGACGGGGTTTCATGAGGTCTTGGGTGTGGACGTCCCGGCGGACGGGTCATGGGGAGAGCCCCGGGAAAGATCTCGCGTGAATCAGCCGCCATCCTAGCCGGAAGGCCCGGGCAGGGCAAGGCATTCTCCGCAACTGTTGGTTATGCCTTCACGCCGCCCACAGGCCCTTCTGGAGGACGATGTCGGGGACGAAGGACCGCCAGGCCGGATCGCCGTCGCGGATCATCTGGCGGACGGTGGCGCTGGTGACGAAGACGCAGTCCTCCAGGCAGTCGTCGATGACGCGCACGCTGCCGGTGTCGAGGAGGTAGCGCAGCAGGTGCATCTGGTGGGGCTGGACACGGGCCTGGGCGCCGGTGCGCAGCTTGCCGGTGATGGGATCGCCGGCCGGATAGACGTAAAGGCGCACGCGGTTTTTAAAGAGGCGTCCGAAGGCCTCCAGCAGGCCGCCGCCAAGGTCGGCGTACCAGCGTTCGTTGAACAGCTCCTCAAACAGCGGCAGGCCGAGCACGATGCCGACGGGCTCCTGGGTGTAGCGGGCGAGGTAGGAGCTGAGGCGGTGGAACTCGGCGTATTTCGAGACGAGCACGTTTTTCCCAAGCGCCTGGAGGATGTCGGCGCGGGCGAGGAAGTTCGGGTACTCGACCTCGCAGTCGTCCATGCAAAGAAGGTTGTGCATGGTGATCTCGCAGATTTCCAGGTGGCCTTCGGCATCGGGGCCGAAGTCCTCCTTGAAGGAGCCGGTGCCGCGCTGGAGCATGTCGAGGTTCACGCGGGTGATGGGGTCGAAGGTGCCGCGGCTGATGAAGACGGGCTTCTTGTAGAGCACGTCCGCAGCCTGGAGGATCTGGCCGTCGGGGCCGAAGAGCGCGGCGTCGGAAAGGCCGCTGCGGACGAGCTGCAGGGCGACGAGGCGGTCCTCAAAGGTCTGGGCCGGAAAGGCGGGGCCGCTGAAGTCGATCATGTCGATCTCGACACGCCAGCGGTTGAGCTCGTCCATGAGGCTTTCGAGGAAGAGGGGCAGGCTGTCGCGCAGATGGAAGGCGGCGTAGAGCAGGTTGACGCCGAGGATGCCGAGCGCCTCGGCCTGGAGCGGGTTGGTGGCGTCAAGCAGGCGGACGTGAAGCTGGACGTCGTTGCTCGGGCCGCGCGGGTCGGTTTGAAAGCGCAGGCCCATCCAGCCGTGGCACTCCTCCTTGGTGTCCCGGAAGCCCTTGGCGCGCATGGTGTTGGCGAGGGCGAAGAAGGTGGTGGTGTCGCCACGCTTCGCGGCCAGGCGGTCCTGGACGATCTGATACTCATGCTCGAGCATGGCGGTCATGCGCTGACGTGAGACGTAGCGCTGGGCCTTGCCGTAGATCTCGTCGCTGAAGGTCATGTCGTAGGCGGACATGGTCTTGGCGACGGTGCCCGAGGCGCCGCCGGCGCGGAAGAACCAGTTGGCGATCTCCTGGCCGGCGCCGATCTCGGCGAAGGTGCCGTAGACGCGCTGCGCAAGGTTGATGCGCAAGGCCTTCTCCAGGGTGCCTGGACGTTCGTGCGGGGGGACGTTGCTCATGCCGCCGTCAAGCTACGCAGGGATGCCGGTTTGTCAGCCGATCTTCACGACGCCGACGGTGGTGTTGTCCTGCCGTTCGTAGTTGATGCGGCGGATGGCGAAGAGGATGGCGTCGGCGATCTTGTCCGCCGTGGTGTGCCTGCCGAAGTTCAGCAGCTCCTCCAGCGCCTTGTGGTCCAGGGTGAAGATGCCGTCGCTGGCGGCGATCACGATGTCACCCGGCTGCAGCGGCAGCGGATCCTTCGGGAAGTCGATCAGCGCCATGGGCATGCCAAGCAGGGCGCTTTGCAGCGTGTGCCGTTCGGGGTGATGCGCGGCCTCCTCCTCGGTCATGAGGCCCTGCTTCACCCGCTCCTCCAGGATGGGGGTGAGGGAGTGATCCTCATTGAGCCGGAGGAGCCTGCCCTCACGATGCAGGAAGAGGGGGGAGTCGCCGACGCTAATCCACTCGAGCTGGCTGCGTGAAACCAGCGCGGCGAGCATCGTCGTGCCCATGGGAGGGGCGATGGAGGGCATGCGTGCCGTGATCATGCCGATGGTCTCGTTGGCCGTGTCGAGGGCGGTGCGCAGGCGGAAGCTCTGGCTGCCCGGATGCTCGTGAAAGGCACGGACGAAGGCGTTCACCGCGATGTAGCTGGCGACGCTGCCGCCGGTGTGCGCGCCAAGTCCGTCACCGACGACGAGCAGCAGGCGCTCCAGCGAGTGCTCGCCGTTTTCCGCAGCATCGGCAAAGGCGTAGTAGTCCTCCTGGTTCTCGCGTTTTCCACGGTACTGCCGGGCTGAGAAATCCTGCTCCTGGACAAAGGCCGGCGAGGGCTCGGACGGCTGGGTCATGGGGGAAAGCGTGGTGCGGGCGCTCACTCGGCGGAGAACTGGAAAAGGGTGGTGTGCTGGTAGGTCTCGCCCGGGCGCAGCACGGCGGAGGGGAACTGCGGCTTGTTGGGGCTGTCCGGATACTTCTGGGTTTCGAGGCAGAAGCCGTGACGCTTTTCGTAAACATGACCGCCCTTGCCCTTCACGCCCTTGAGGTGGTTTCCGGTGTAGAGCTGCACGGCGGGGTCGGTGGTGCTGACCTCCATCACCCGGCCGCTCTTTGGATCCTTCACGCGGGCGGCCAGCTTCATGCCCGAACCCTTGAGGACGTAGTTGTGGTCGTAGCCGACGCCCTGGACGAGCGGCTTGAAGCTTGCCCCGATGCGTTCACCGATGACGTGCGGCGTGGTGAAGTCCAGCGGCGTGCCGATGACGCTTTCCAGCTCCCCGGTGGGAATCAGGGCGTCGTCGGTGGCGGTGAACTGCTCGGCGGGGATCATCAGCTCATGGCCGAGGATGTCGCCGGCACCCTCGCCAGCAAGGTTGAAGTAGCTGTGGTTCGTCAGGTTCACGACCGTCGGCTTGTCGGTCACGGCGCGGTAGTCGATGCGCAGGCCGCCCTCTGTGGTGAGCGTGTAGGTGACGGTGCAGTCGAGCTTGCCCGGGAAGCCCTCCTCGCCGTCGGCGCTGGTGTAGCGCATCTCCACCGCGTTCTGCTCCGGCAGGGCGGCTGCCTGCCAGAGCTTCTTGTCAAAGGCCGCCGTGCCGCCGTGGATGTGGTTTTTCCCCGAGTTCGCCGTGACCTGGTGCTGCACGCCGTCGATGACGAAGGCCGCGCCGCCGATGCGGTTGGCGTAACGGCCGGTGATGCAGCCGAAGTGCGGGTGCTTGCCAAGGTAGGGCTCGAGCGTGTCAAAGCCGAGCACGACATCCGCAAGAGCGCCCGCCTTGTCCGGCACCCGCAGGGAGACGATGATGCCGCCCCAGTTGGTGATGTGCGCCTCCATGCCGTTCGGGTTCTTCAGGGTGAAAAGCCGCACCTCTTCGCCGGCGGCGGTCTTTCCCCAGGGCTCGGAGGTGACGGAGGCTTGGACGGCGGCGGACATGGTCAGGAAAAGAAGGAGGGTGGAAAGTGTTTTCATGGTGGAGGCGGGCGGCCCTTCCCTGGGTTCCTAGTTCTCAGAAGCCGCCGCCTTCCACAAGGCAAAAGTCACGGCTGGCACCCGCTGCGAGCCCGCACGGACATTCCCGCCCATCCCCTTCTCCTCCTGGCTGCGGGAACAGTTGCAAACGGACATACTTTTGGTCAGGTGAGGCCCGTGACTGTCCTCCCCGATCCCAACGCCTGGTTCCACATCGACAACGAAGCTGAAATCGCCTCCCCGGCCCTGCTGCTGTACCGGGAGCGCATCGAGCACAACCTGAGGCTCATGATTGAGATCGCCGGTGACCCGGCGCGCCTCAGGCCGCATGTGAAGACGCACAAGCTGCTGCCGCTCGTTCAGCGCCAGATCGAGCTGGGCATCACCAGGTTCAAGTGCTCCACCATCGCCGAGGTGGAGATGTGCGCGATGGCGGGGGCGGCCGACATTCTCCTGGCCATGCCCTGCGTGGGACCCAACGGCCACCGCCTGGCCGAGCTGGCCCTGAAATACCCGCAGGCCCAGTTTGCCGGCATCGCCGATGACGAGGAGACCATCCGCAGCCTGGCCTCCGCCGCCCAGCAGCACGGGGTCAATCTTGGCGTCTTCCTCGAGCTCGACTGCGGCATGGCGCGCACCGGCATCGTGCCCGGGGAGGCGGCGGACTTCCTGGTCCATGCCATCAAGGACGCGCCCCGGCTGATGCTGCGCGGCCTTCATGCCTACGACGGCCACATCCACGACACCGAGCTGGAGGTGCGCCGACAGAAGTGCGAGGCCGCCTTCGCCCCCATCCTGGCCTTCAAGAAGCGCCTCGAAGGCGAGGGCGTCATCATCCGGGAGTTCCTCGCCGGCGGGTCGCCCACCTTCGGCATCCATGCGCAGCACAAGGACCGCGTCTGCAGCCCCGGCACCACGGTGCTCTGGGACTTCGGCTATGGCGACAAGCTCGACGACCTGCCCTTCCTGCCGGCGGCCGTGCTGCTGGCCCGGGTGATCAGCAAGCCGGGGCACAACCGCATCACCCTCGATCTCGGGCACAAGTCCGTCGCCCCGGAAAATCCCCACCCGCGAGTCCGTTTTGAGGAGCTGCCCGAGGCCACCGCCCTCATGCAGAGCGAGGAGCATCTGGTGCTGGAAACTGAACGCGCGCACGAATTTGTTGTCGGTCAGGTGCTGCACGGCATCCCGCGCCATGTCTGCCCCACCGTGTCCATGCACGGCGAGGCGGTCGTGATCGAAGGAGGTCGTGCCGTGGAAGTGTGGCCCATCACGGCCCGCAACCGCCGGATCACGGTCTGATCCACCGCCTCCATCCCATCACCTCATGCACCCGTCCCCGTTCCGCAGTTCCTCCTGCGGACTCCTCGTCCTGCTGCTTGTTTTCACGCTGAACCTGCCCCGGGCCTCGGCTCAGGCGCAAGCCCAGGCGCCCGAGCTGCACCTGCTGGCGCTGGGCGACTTTGGCACCGGCGATGCAGGCCAGGAGGCGGTTGCCCATGCCATGAGTGACTTTGTCACCCAGCGGCATGTCAGGCCGGACGCCATGCTGATGCTGGGGGACAATTTCTACGGGGAATCCTGGTTCGGCTTCACGGTGAACTCCTGGCGCTGGAAGACCACGATCGAGAACATGTATCCCGCCGATGTCTTCAACTGCCCGATGTATGCCGTTCTCGGCAACCATGACTACCAGGACAATGAAGGCGGCCAGGACGTCGAACTTGCCTATGGTCAAAAACCGGGCGTGCGCTGGAAGATGCCCGGCAAATGGTATCGCCGGGACTTTGGTCCGCATCTCACCATCCTCTTCCTGGACAGCAACCTGCCCGTTGGCAGAAAGGACAAAAACGGCCGGCTCAGGCCCTCGCTCACCCAGGAGGAGGCGGCCCAGGAGATGACCTGGCTGAAGACCGAGCTGAGCAAGTCGCGCGGCACCTTCACCCTTGTCGTGGCGCACAACCCCCTTTACTCCAATGGAGACCATGGCGACAACAAGCTTCTGACCGCCGCGTGGGAGCCCCTTTTTCAGGAGCACCGGGTCCATGCCTATCTCTGCGGGCACGACCACGACCTCCAGCACCTGGAGATGCCGGGCAGGTTCACCTCCCACATCGTCTCCGGTGGTGGCGGCGCTGAAACCCGCAGGCTGGAACACCCGGAGCGCCCCATTCCCTTTGGCCAGGACGTGCATGGCTTCACCCACATCACCGTGAAGCCGGACGCCCTGGACATCGCCCACCACGATGTGAACGGCCGCCTGCTGCATGAGTTCATCAAGCGCCCGGACGGCAGGGTGGAGAACCTCCATTGAGGAGGGAAGAACCTGCGGAAGCCCCTGGCGGCGGTCTTGGCAGGGACGTCCTGTCCCGGCACGTCCGGGTTGAGGCATGCCCCAACTTGCCCCTTGACCGTCGGCCCCTTCACGCTTCACGCATCCGGGTTCATGCAAGCCCATCCCGTCATCACCATCGATGGTCCCGCCGCCTCCGGCAAAAGCAGTGTCGCACGCCTGGTCGCCGGACGTCGTGGTGCCATCTATGTCAACACGGGGAACATGTACCGGGCCATGACCTGGGCGGTGCTGCAGAGCGGCGTCGACGCCACGGATGCCGAGGCCGTTCGCGCCGCCGCCGCCGCCGTGATCCTGGACTCACCCGTGGCCGAAGGCCGCACCCAGGTCAGCGTCAACGGCCGGGTGCTGGGCGATGATGAGCTGAACAGCGACCCGGTGAACAAGGCCGTCTCCCTGGTGGCGCGGGTTCCCGAAGTGCGCGAACGCCTGGTGGCCGCCCAGCGAGCACTGGCCTGCCTCGGCCCCCTGGTGATGGAGGGCCGTGACATCGGCAGCGTGGTGTTCCCGGACAGCCCCCTGAAGTTTTACATCGATGCCAGTGAAGAGGTGCGGGCCGCCCGCCGCCGCGCCCAGGGCCACACTGACCAGGTGGCCGAGCGCGACCGGCTCGACAGCACGCGCAAGACCTCCCCGCTCGTCGTTCCCCAGGGCGCTGTGGTCATCGACAACAGCCGCCTCACCCTGGATCAGGCCGTGGAGGCGGTGCTCAGCCGCCTGCCTTGAAGCGCCAAGCCTGATTGACACCGCCGCCCACCACGCCTCAGCTTTCCGGACATGCATCTTTCCTACTGGATCGGTCACCGCCTCTTCCGCGCCGTGGCGCGTGGGCTTTACGACTTCCGGATCGTCGGTGCGGAAAACCTGCGCTTTGCGGGCTCGGCCATTGTGGCGGCGAATCATGTCAGCTTCCTCGACCCGCCCTTCATCGGCCAGGCCTTTGACGAGCCGCTCTACTTCTTTGCCCGCAAGACGCTCTTTGACCATCCCCTGGCCGGCTGGCTGCTGAAGGAGTGGCAGTCCATCCCCATCGACCGGGACAAGCCGGACACGGCCAGCCTGAAGGCCACCATCCGCCTGCTCAAGTCAGGAAAAAAAGTGCTCATGTTTCCCGAGGGCACCCGCAGCCCGGACGGCAGCCTCCAGCCCGCCGAGGCAGGAGTCGGCCTTTTCCTGGCCAAAACAGGCGCGCCCGTGCTGCCGGTACGGATTTTCGGCACCTACGAAGCCTATCCGCGCGGAGCCAAGTTCATCAGACCCTCCTCTGTCACCCTGGTGGTGGGCAGGAAATACCAGCCCGAACTGCCGGCCGGAGTCCCCCACACGCGTGAACTCTACCAGACCCTGGCCGATGACGTGATGCAGCGCATCTCCGCCCTGGTCGCCTGAGCAAAGGATGCCTTTGCGCCTGGGCCGGTTCCGCGTTTCATTGGGCTGCCCCCCTGCCATGATCCCCACCCTGCCCCGCAACGCCCATGTCCGCCGCGCCGCCTGCGCGGCCCTGGTGTGGGCCGGGGCGGCTGCCTTCCAGGGACTGAGCCAGGAAGCTGCGGGGCCGGAGACGCTGCGACGCGCGTTTCTGCAGCAGGTCATCACCGACTCCCAGCTCCTCGCCGAACAATACGAACGCGCCCTCGCCAAGCTGGAAGGCGAGCTCGCCCTGGCCGCAGATTATGAGGAAGCCCGGCGGGTCAAGCAGCGGCGGGAGGAGATCAGGGCCGTCTATGCCACCCTGGGGGACGCCTCCACGATCACCCTTCCACTCCTTCCCGAGCGCGCCCGCCTGAGCGGCGCCGCCGAGGCGCGTGGCGAGGAAATCACCGGCTGGCGCAGCGCCGGCAGCCTGGCGGAGTGGTCCGCCGTACGCGTGCAGCCCGGCACTTATCATCTCGACCTGGAGGCGTTGCTCGGCGACCTTCCCGGCGCCGCCGCCATGCCGCTGGCCAGCCGCATTCAGCCCCAGGACCGGGCCGGTTTTGTCTTCCATGAACCATCCCTGCTGGCAGGCGCCCAGGAAAACCGGCGCGCCTTTGAAGTGGTGCGCCCCACCGTAGAGGGCCAGTGGACCGCCATGCGCATCGGTCCATTGACCTTCACCCGCAGTCCGGTGACCCTCCGGCTCGCACCCGCCGCAGGTTATCCGGCCAACGTCATCTCCTTCCGCCGGCTTCGTCTCGTGCCCGCTGAATCCGGGGTCATCCAGGCTCCTCCCGTGCCGGAGGCCGACCCCTTTGCCGCTGCGGGCGAAGCTCTCCGCAAAAGCCTGACCTCCGCTCAAAAGCCGGTGCTGGAAGCCTACGCCGCCCGCCTGCAGGCCCTCGCCAAAGACGCTCCCGCGCTCAAGGATGCCGTGGCGGCCGAATTGGCCCGCCTCGACCAGCTTCAAACCGCCCTGGCCGAGCGAGGCGAAGAAGCCCTGCTCAAGAGGCTGGAACGCCAGATGGGCGGTGTCGCCGGCTTCGAAAACATCGAGGACGCCCGGCTGGTACAGCCCGAAAAAGCCTCAGGTGACCGCTTCACCATCGAACACGCCGGCGGCCGGACCGACATCCGCCTGCTCTGGGTCAACTGCGCGCCAGCCGAGGACAAAAACGGCCGGTTCAAGGCCTTCGCCTCCCATTTTCGCATCGATGTCTCCGACATCCCCGCCCTGGCCAGGTCCGCCCGCGAATTCACCGTCGGCTACCTGGAAGGCCGGAAACTTCGCGTCCTCCTGCGTCCTGGCAAGGAAGCCGGAGGCAGCCGTGCCGCACTCGTCTTCCTGCCAGAGGTCGGGCTCTATCAAAACATCCTTGTCGAGCAGGGCCTGGCCGCCGTGGAAATGCCCGCCGCCGGAGCCCGGCTCAGCATCACCGAACGCGGTTTGCACGCCGCCCTGGTCCAGTTTGAAGAAACCGCCCGCCGCCTCAAAAACGGCGCCTGGGCCATCGCCGGCGAAGATCGGAAGGAGGAGAAAAAATGAAGCTGCCCTCCTGCTCCCGACGATGCCTCATCGGGCTCATCGCCCTGACGGCGACCGCTTCCCTGCTCGGCCAGCCCGCCCCAGAACCCGTCGATGCCACGACGCGCCTGAGCCAGCTCGACCTCATCTATCAGCAGCAGCTCCGGGCCCGGCACATCCCGCTTTTATCCAAATATCTCACCGACCTCCAGTCGGAAGCCGCCCGGGCGGCCGACCCGGCCCCTTATCAGCAGGAGATCACCCGCGTCCAGGCCCTGATCAGCAGCGGCGGAGTCATCGACCTGGTCTCCGCCGCACAGGAATTGAGCTTCCCCACGACGCCTGGCCAGCCGTCACCCACCCCCCCGTCTGATAAACCCGCCCTTGCCGGGAAGGCCGGCAAGTCCGTCCTCAGCCTCACCCCCTCCCTGGCCAGAAGCATCCAGCCCACGCCCGAAGGCAGCGCCAGCCCCATGGCCGCCGCCATCGGCCGCCTCACCTGGAAAATCGACGCCCTCCCGGTAGGCAGCTACGAAGTCATCCTCCACTACGCCAGCATGGACCCCATGGCCTCCGTGCCAGTGGTGGTGGAGTTTGCCGGACAAAAGCTGGAGGCCCTGATCGACAAGGACCGGGCCACCAAGAACAGCCGCAGCTACCGCCTCATGCGGCTGGGACGGCTGAAGCTGGAAAACGCCGCCACCGGCGATGAACTCGTGCTGACCGCCGGCGGCACGGACGCGGCCTCCCTGCTGGTCCGTCATCTGCACATCAGCCCGGCCCCGGCGCCATAACGCCTCCAGACAGCATCAGGCACGTTTGGCAAAGGCTCGGGCAACTGTCCGATCAGCCCCATTTTTCGACCTTGAATCCCACCCTCGCGCCGGTAAGGAGGGCCTCCCCCGCGCCTGGCCGCCTCTGGCGCTTGATTGACCCAAGTTGACCCATTGATTGCTGAACCCCATGAATAAAGCCCTCCTCGCCCAAGCCGCCAATGAAGCCCGTGGTCTCGCCATGGACGCCGTGCACAAGTGCTCCTCCGGCCACCTCGGCCTGCCCCTCGGCGCCGCCGACATCGGCGCCGTCCTCTTCGGCGAATCCCTCCAGTGCAACCCGGCCGAGCCCCGCTGGCTGAACCGCGACCGCTTCATCCTCTCCGCCGGCCACGGCTCCATGTTCATCTATGGCTGGCTCCACCTCAGCGGTTATGCCGTCAGCCTGGAGGACGTGAAAAATTTCCGCGTCCTGCATTCCATCACCCCCGGCCACCCCGAGTTCCATGAAACCCCGGGCGTCGAATGCACCACCGGCCCCCTCGGCCAGGGCATCGGCAACGCCGTCGGTTATGCCCTCAGCGGCAAGATGGCCGCGGCCAAATACAACACCGCCGACCACAAGATCCTCGACAACCACATCTTCGCCCTCGCCGGCGACGGCTGCCTCCAGGAAGGCGTGGCGCGTGAAGCCGTGGCCTTCGCAGCCCACAACGGCCTCGACAACCTCATCGTCCTCTTTGATTCCAACGACGTCACCCTCGACGCCATGGCCAAGGTGACCCAGAGCGAGGACACCCAGGCCCTCTTCACCGCCCTCGGCTGGGACGCCGTCACCATCGACGGCCACGACCTCGACGCCATCAAGACCGCCATCGACAACGCCAAGGCCGCCGACAACGGCAGGCCCAAGATCATCATCGCCAAGACCATCATCGCCAAGGGCATCCCGGAAGTCGCCGGCACCGCCAAGGGCCACGGCGAAGGCGGCGCCAAGTTCATCGATGCCGCCAAGAAGGGCCTCGGCCTGCCTGAAGGCACGCATTTCCACGTCAGCGAGGAGGTGAAGGCCTACTTCGCCGACCTCAAGGCGAAGCGCGCCGCCGCCCACGCCGAGTGGACGCAGACCTTCAACGCCTGGGCCGCCGCCAACCCGGCCCGCGCCGCCGAGCTCAAGGCCGCCCGTGAAGGCAGTCTGAAGGCCGAGGATCTCCTCAAGCTCATCCCCGAATCCCCCGCCGAAGGCAAGGCCGCCACCCGCAACAGCGGCGGCGAGATCCTCAACCACATCGCCAAGGCCGTCCCCCACCTCATCACCGGCAGCGCCGACCTCTTCGGCTCCACCAAGAACTACCTCAAGGACGGCGGCGACTACTCCGCCGCCAACCCCACCGGACGCAACATCTGGTTCGGCATCCGCGAGCACGCCATGGGCGCCATCTGCAACGGCATCGCCTACGACGGCCTCTTCCTCGCCAGCGGCGCCACCTTCCTGGTCTTCGCCGACTACTGCCGCCCCAGCATCCGCCTCGCCGCCCTCGCCAAGCTGCCCGTCACCTACATCTTCACCCACGACTCCGTCGGTGTCGGTGAAGACGGCCCCACCCATCAGCCGGTCGAGACCGTCAGCGGCCTGCGCGTCATCCCAAACCTCGACGTCATCCGCCCCGCCGATTCCGAGGAAGCCGCCGCCGCCTTTGCCTCCGCCTTCAGCCGCGCCGACGGCCCGACGCTCCTGGCCCTCAGCCGCCAGGACCTGCCCCACCAGGGTCACCTCAGCGCCGCCGCCCGTCGCGAAGGCACGCTGAAAGGCGCCTACGTCCTCGTCAGGGAAACCGCCCAGCTCGAGGCCATCGTCATCGCCACCGGTTCCGAAGTTCAGTGGGCCGTCGAAGCCGCCAAAGGCAGGCCCGGCGTCCGAGTCGTCTCCATGCCCAGCATGGAAATCTTTGACCGCCAGGACGCTGCCTACCGCGAGAGCGTGCTGCCCGCCTCCTGCACCAAGCGCATCGCCATCGAAGCCGGCGTCACCGGCCTCTGGTGGAAATACGTTGGCACCCAGGGCCAGGTCATCGGCATCGACCGCTTCGGCATCAGCGCCCCTGGCAACCAGGTCTTCAAGGAGCTCGGCATCACCACCGAAGCCGTCGTCAAGGCCCTGGCCTGAGCCTGAAAACGAGAATGGGCTCGAAGGGTGTTCCGCACACAGACCCGTGCGGAACACCCCGCCTCAACCGGCCCGCTGACCCAGCGGCAAAGCAACCGCCGCACAGGGATGCTGAATTCCGCAGCCAGCGGGCAGGCAGGCATGTGAGCGGTTGTCATGACCCAGCCGACAAACGGCGGGGTTGATGAAGCGGGTGCGCCGCCGGATTGGCGGGCAAACTCAGCCGTCCTACCCATGGCTGGCCGGATTCCCAAGGTGCAGGTCGAACCGGCGGTCTTCAGGACCCCGACAGGGTCCGGACATGCAGCCCAGGAGTGGACGCACAGCAGCCTCTCCTGGGGCGGAACGCGTGTTTCGAGGATGCATCTGGACCCCATCGGGGTCCCGTCAGGGGGAAGCCGTTGTTCATGCACGGCCCAGGGTTGGTCGGGTGACGGAACCCCGGTTGGGTTCTGGATCGGACACGGATCGGGGGTCCTGGAGGGACGAGACCCTTGGGTTCCGTGAAAACCGGGCCATTGTCAGCCAATTGAAGCCTGACCCCATTTTGCTCGCAATGACGATAGAGTCCGCTCGAGGATTCGTCGGCGTGGCACAGGCTCTCCACATGGACTGCGGTAGCTGCCCATGAGACAGGGGAGGCATCCGGCACTTGCAAAGCCAATCCACCTCATCCGGAAAACGGGTGGATCCTGTGTTCGGTCATGTTGCTGACCTCAGCTCACAGACGATAGAAAAAGGGATGCTTTTCCTTCAGGCTGCGAACTCGAGCCGCAAACTCGGAGGGTTGAATCGGCGGCAGGGATAACTGAACATACTGCCCGTCTTTTTTCTTCTTCAAGGCCTTCTCAAACTCCTCCCATGTCAAAGGGCGGCCTGCGGCATAGATCTGACCGGAAGCATCCGCAGTGTAGAAGCCCTGCTTTTTTCTGATTTCGTAAAAGCGTCTGCTGCCATCGACGTCTCGCGCCAGCCTGTCCGTCCAGACCGTGACCTGATCCGTTGCAGTCCACAGCACGGAGCCAATGCAACAGCTGCAGTCTGGCTCGCCCAGTGACTCAACGCCCAAGGTGTCCGGAACCGCCTTCGCATGCTTCCGCAACTTCGTGCGCTGGGCCTCGGTCAGAACCAGCCGTCTCTCTCGTCCAACCATGGAGACCTGCTCCTCGGTGAGGCGTAGCACCACATGAGGATCATGCTTCAAGGACCAGGAAAGCTGAAATCCATCCGCTAAACAGCTCAAGGGCTGGCAAAGAGCTGCGGCAACAGCAAGGATGACGAGCCATCTTCCTGACATGCGCAAGGCGGCCATGGCTTGGGTGATTGACCGGACAGGCAAGGAAATTTGCATGGAGAAGACGGCTCAGTGAACGATGCTGCGGGCAAAATTTTGCGCTGCAGGTGACTGAAGCAGGCGGTGGAGCATCAGCCAGGCGAATGCGGGCTTCCACTGGCAGGCCGATGGCCCGAAAGACGTTGCCATTCTCGACTATCTCTAAGCGCCACCGCCCGCCATGAAAACACACCCGCCCGTCCTACATTCACGAACTGGCCGATTGGCCGAAGCTGACATGGGATGCTGCGAAGCTCTCTGGATTGCTGGCGGATGTCCGCCATCGCCAGGGGCGTTTGCTGGGAAGAATGGAGGGGCTGGGCTTTCGGCTTCGTTCAGAAGCCAAACTTTCGACCCTGACGGCAGACGTGGTGAAATCCAGTGCGATTGAGGGCGAGAAACTGGATGTCGAAGAAGTGCGCTCTTCCATCGCACGCCGCCTGGGATTGGAACATGCGGGTGCTGCCGTAGCGAGCCGTGACGTGGAGGGGATTGTTGAGATGATGCTTGATGCGACCCAGAATTATGCACAGCCGCTCACGTCTGAACGGTTGTTCGGCTGGCACGCTGCGCTGTTTCCCACTGGAAGAAGCGGAATGCACAAGATCACGGTAGGGGCATGGCGCCCTGTCGAGGCTGGCGCGATGCAGGTGGTTTCGGGACCGATTGGGCGGGAGAAAGTCTACTTTGAAGCGCCCTCTGCTGAGAAGCTGGACCACGAAATGAACATGTTCCTTGGATGGTTCGAGGCCGCTAACGGCATCGATCCCGTGGTGAAGGCGGGCGTGGCTCATTTCTGGTTTGTGACCATGCATCCGTTTGAGGATGGCAATGGGCGCATTGGCCGTGCGATTATGGATCTCGCATTGGCACGGGTCGACGGCACGGCAGAGCGGTTTTACAGCATGTCCTCGCAGATCGAGGCGGACAGGAAGGAATATTATCTGCAGCTGGAACGCGGTCAGCGGAACGGGCTTGATGTGACTCTCTGGCTTGAATGGTTCCTGGGCTGTTTGAGCCGTGCGATAGCCAAGGCGGATGAAATGCTCTCGGGTGTTCTGCAAAAAGCACGTCTCTGGGAGAAGGTGAATCTGCAGCCGGTGAATGAACGGCAGCGCAAGGTCATCAATCGGCTCCTTGATGAATTTGAGGGCAAGCTCGCTTCCTCCAAATATGCGAAACTCGTGAAGTGTTCAGAGGACACGGCGCTTCGCGACATCCGCACTCTGGTGGAGCGTGGGGTGTTGCTCAAGAACGAGGCCGGAGGCCGGAGCACCAGCTGCACACTAGCGTTGAATTTCTCGGCCAGCGAACAGGGGGCGTGATCGCAGCGAGCATTTTCAGAGAAACCATACCCGGCACGACAGCTTTGAGGTGAGTCACACACGGCCTTCGTTTCCATAGACCGTTTCAAACGCGGGATCATCGAGACTTTTCAGCTTCAGGAAGGCAGGTCACACGCGCCGGTCATGCCTGATACCCTGCGAATGGCCTGTCATTCGTTTGCCGTTCCATTGGACAAGAAAACATCACGCGATAAGGATGAATTTCGGCGGACGTTTTCTCACGTTCGTTCTTAAACCATCCTTTTTCCAGCCTCCTGTTCGCGCAAGTCGTTGGTTTTCAAGTGTCCCCGTAGTTCAATGGATAGAACGAGGGTTTCCTAAACTCTAAATACAGGTTCGATTCCTGTCGGGGATACCAGGGTGGTCAGCGGGGGACGGTGGGGCGAGGTTCCTGAGGAAGATCGGGGCCGTGATGGGTGCCGCCTTCCTGAAGGCGATGCAGGTCGTCGGTGGTCCACATCTTCCGGTCGGGGCCGGCGCTGCGGATGTCGATGCGGGTGGACTCGCGGACGTGGAAAAACAAGGGCGTGCCCCAGCGGTCGATGAGCTGGCCCTGGTCGTTCAAGGCGGGGTGCGGGGCGGTGAGGAAGACCTCCCCGGCGGCGTTTTTGCCAAGCAGGGCGGCGGCAAACTCCTCATTGGCACCCATGCGGAAGGGGCGGTCGGATTTGAGGAGCAGGAGCAGGTTGGCAAAGGTGTTGGCGAGCGCGCTGAGATCGTCCTCCGGACGGCTGGTGCTGCTGGCGTAGTTTTCGAGGATTTCATTTCCCGGGGGGCGGGAGGATGCCTTTCCTCGCGACCTGGCCGCCTGGGTCATGGCCTGGGCGATGTCCTGCTGATGCCGTGCCTTTTGCTCACTGAGCCGTGACTGCAGCCAGAAGACCAGCAGGAGGGCCGAGGTCAGCAGGACCAGGATGCCGAGGATCCTCCTCCACTTCATGGGCTTGGCAGGATGCATGGTGGCAAAATAAAACTCGAAACCTGAAACTTCGAACTTCGAACTTCGAACTTCGAACTTCGAGCTTGCCTCCCACCTTCAAGTCCACGTTCCCGGCTTGAGGAAGCCGACGGGCAGGCTGGAGGAGTTGACGTCGTAGAAGTTGCCGATGTTCGGCAGCACGGTGCTCATGCCTGAGGCGGGCACGCCGAACCAGCGAAGCATTTCCGCGAAGAACTGGTCGACGCTGGTGGTGGGGATCATGCGGCCGCCGTAGCCGGTGTCGTCATTGCTTTCGAGCGTGAGGTCGGGGAAGGTGCCGCAGACGCGTCCGCCCTGGACGGGGCCGCCCATGACGAGAGCGTTGCCGCCCCAGGCGTGGTCGGTGCCGTTGCCGTTGCTGCGCAGGGTGCGGCCGAAGTCGGAGGCGCTGTAGGTGATGACGCTGTCCTGCAGGCCGAGCTGTTCGAGGGCGCCCTGAAAGGCGGTGAGGGAGGCGTTCAGGGTGGAGAGCATGCCGGCCTGGGTTTCGAGAAGCTCGCCGTGGTGATCCCAGCCGCCGAAGGCGATGAAGAGGGTCTGGCGGTGCAGGCCGAGGGCGGGCCGGAGGGCGATCATCTTCAAGGCGGCGCGGAACTGCTGGGCGATGTAGTTGGTGCCTGGAAACAGGGAGGCGACGGCGCTGTCGTCGAAGCTGTTGTACTGCTGGAGGAAGAACTCCTGAAGCTCGATGCTGCTCCGGGTGAGCTGTCCGTAGGACTGCTGCATGAGGTTGGCGTAGTTCTGCTGGATGATGCTGCGGTGGGCGGTGTTTTTCAGCCGCATCGGATGCAGGGGATCGCTGATCTCGCTGCCGGTGAAGGTGAGGGCGCCGCGGTCGGTGACGACAAACTGGGTGGTGTTGTTCCCCACCTGCCAGAGGCTGTTGCCTGACAGGGAGATGTTCATGGCGATGCTGTTGGCGTTCGCCGTGGCGTGCAGGAGGTCGGCGGTGCGGCCGGCCCAGCCGCTGAGCTGGGTCATGCCCTGGGGCACGGAGGTCTGCCACTGGTCGATCTGGTCGCTGTGCGAATAAAGGGCGCGGGGCAGCGGGATGGATTCGGCGAGGTACTGCGCCTTGGTGACGGGCTGGATGAGGGTGCCGATGTTGGCGAGCAGGGAGAGGCGGCGCTTGCCGGCGAAGGAGCCGGTGCCGTTGAACATGTCGGCCATGCCGGTGCAGCTCGGATGGATGCCGTAGAGCTGGCCGTCGCCGCCATCCTGATTGAGGCTGAGGATCTCGGAAGTGGAGAGGGCC
>JABARQ010000018.1:55513-175239 GCA_019186985.1 Prosthecobacter sp.
GGGCCAGGTTACCGCGTGTCGTGGCGTAGGTGGCGTGGCGGGCGGAGTCGCGTGGCACGAGCCAGTTGAAGGAGTCCATGCCGCCGTTCAGGAAGATGCAGACGAGGGTGCGGTGGTCGGAGGGCGCGCCGTCGGCCGCAGCCCGGCTGGCGAGCTGGAGGTTGAGCAGCGTGTTCATCACGGGCAGGCTGCTCATGGCCGCACAGGCGCTGCGACCAAAGAATTGACGACGGGTGGCCGGGTTCATGAGGGCGGGGTCGAAGGTGGGCGGAGGAGGAGGGTCAGCGCATCACGGCGCCTTCGGGGCAGGTGAGGGAGAGATAGGCGGCGACGCGGACGCGGGCGGCGGTTTGATCCGCGGGGATCTGGCCGAGGACGCCGAGGATGAGGCCGCGCGTGGACGGCTTCATCTGACCGGCGCAGAACATCAGGTTGAGATGATCCATGAGGCGCTCGGGCGAGGCGACCAGGTCGGCTTCGCGGGCGAGGTCGAGCGGGAAGCGGTACTGCTCCCAGAGGCTGAAGCCCTCCTCAAGCATTTGCCAAAGCTGGTTAGGGAAGGCGATGGAGCTGTGGCTGTCGGTGATCTGGAAGACGGGCGAGGCGAGGTTGTTCTGCGTCGGCAGGCCGGGGGCGCGGTATTCAGGCCGGTAGAAGTTGAAGACGCTGGGGGAGTAGGTGGGCGCCTGGCGGCTCTCGTTGTAGAACTCACCCCAGTCCCACCAGAGCAGGTCGGGCACCTGCTTCATTCCCAGCACGCGCGCCATGGCCATGGCGCGGATGACGGGCTCCTTCAGGCGGCCGAAGCCGGCGGGCTGGGCGGCGGCGGGGCCGCGCGCCTCGTCATCAAGCAGGATGGCGCGCACGACCGCGCCGAGGTCGCCGCGCACCCCCTGGCCGTTGTCGGCGAAGACGGCGGCGACGCGCTGGACATAGGCCGGCGAAGGATTGTCGGTGACGAGGAACTGGATGAGCTGCCTGCCGATGAAGACGCCGGTGTTGGCGTGGGTGAAGAGGTGGTGCACGGCGTCGAGCACATCGCGCCTGGCGTTTTCCACGGTGGCGGCGCGGGCGGGGATGACGTGGCCGCCGAGCAGCGTCTTGCGCCCGAAGTCATGGCGGGCGGCGTGCAGGCTCATGGGCGTGGCATAGTCCTGCTCGGTCCAGCCGCCGCCGCCCCAGTCACGACCGCCGAACCAGAAGCCTGTCATCACGCGGGCGAGCTGGGTGATCTCGTCGTTGGAGTAGGTGGGGATGGGGTGGTCCTGGGCGTCGAGCCTGCGCGAGCCGTCCGGGTTCAGCTCCCAGAGGCCGACGGTGAAGAGCTGCATGATCTCGCGGGCGTAGTTTTCATCCGGGTAGCGGTTGATGGAGGGGTCGGCCTTCTGGTTGCCGACGTGGCTGAGGTAGCGGCCCATGACGGGATGCAGGGTGACCTCCCTGAGGATGTCCTCGTAGCCGCCGAAGGCGTGGCGGACGAAGATGTCATAGTAGTCCGCCATGCCAAGGCAGCGGTTTTCCAGGTTGGCGTCGCGGCGGGAGGTGACGAGGATCTGGCTGAGGGCGAAGGCGACGCGCTGGCGGAGCTGGTCGGCGCCCTGGATGGCGGCGCGGGCGAAGGCGGTCTGCAGGTTGTTGCCGAACAGGAAGGGGTCAGAGTCGCCGCCGCCGCGGCTGTAACCGGCGGTGGCGCGATGGGTGGTCATGTCGGCATAGATGGTTCGGATGTAGTCCGAGTGCCGGGTCATGGGCTGCGCCATCTGTTCGGTGATCCAGGCGGCATAACCGAGAGTTTGCACACGCTGGATGTCCTCCGGCGTCGGGCCGAAGCCCGCCTGCATGAGAAAGCGCGCCGCCTGGGTGCGTGAGATGCCTGACTGGGCGCCGCCACCCGGCAGGCCGCCCTCCGGCCGGGCGCCCTGAAGCTGCTCCAGCATGGCGGCGTAGTCTCCGGCGAGGGTGGTTTCGGGAATGCCGTCGAGGTTGGTGTCGATGCTGACGCCGCCGCCGCTGCTGCCGGCGCTGCCCGTGGAGGTGCCGGTGACATTGGTCTCGGCCCAGTCGCTGACGCCGTCGTTGTCGGCATCGAGGTCGCTGATGGCGGCCCGGAAGAACATCCGGTCTCCATCACCCACGGCGAAGGTCTGATGGAATTGACCGCCCGTGAGCGTCGGCAGTCCGGCGGCGTTCGACCAATGCGTGAGGTTGAGGCTTTGCTGGGCGCGGTGCTGCTTCAGCGGCAGGGCGGACCAGCGCAGGGTGATCTGATCAGGAGAAAGGTCGAAGCTGCTCCAGAGCAGGGAGTCGGCGTCGAAGGGGTCGGTGCCCGCCATCGCCTCGGCGGAGTTGCTCATGCCATCGCCGTCATCATCGGCCTGCGGGTCGAGGTCAAACCGGCCTAACCAAAGTTCCCAGGCGTCGGACATGCCGTTGCCGTTGAGGTCCTCGCCGGCCGCACCGGGGGGAAGTCCGCGGTAGAAGGGAGGCAGGCTGGAGGCCAGGAGCGGGTCGCTGCCGAAGGTGACCTCCAGGCCGTCGGGCGCGAGGTCGCCGTCGGTGTCGGCATTGGAGGGCGAAGTGCCGGCCAGATGCTCGCGCAAATTGTTCAGGCCGTCGTTGTCGCCATCAAGCGCGGCGTCGCTGCCGCTGCTGGGATTCAGGCCGCGGGCGGTCTCCCAGGCATCGGTCATGCCGTCGTTGTCACTGTCCTTCCAGGCGTCAAAGGCGGGCGTGTCCGTCAGCGGCGTGGTTTGCAGATAAACGCGGACGCCGTCATGCTGCCACAACTGCAGGCGGTTTTCGCGGGGCGGGTCGCTGCGGTCCTGCCAGACGGCGACACCATCGTGGGCGCTCTGAGCCAGGGCGCAGTTGGTGAAGGTGCGGCTCACCACGGTCTGCGCCGTGTCGAGGTTGGTGATGCTGAAGGTGAAGTTCCAGTCGGTGCGGCTGCCGGTGCTGGTGCCCTGGATTTGAAACTGAAGCCGGGAGCTGATGTCCACCCGGCCCACGCCGCTGAAGCCCAGGGCCGCACGCAGGTCCGCCGGAAGATCCTGCCAGTCCGCCTCATAGATGTCGCCATCGTCATCGTCGGGATGGCTGAAGCCTGCGCTGGCCCTGGAGTAAAGGAAGTGCGTGACGCGGCCGGCCTTGACCCTCAGGCCGATGTTGAAGGCGTCACCGGGGCTGGCGGCATTGGCGATTTGGAAGTTCATCAGCGAATGATCACCCCACTCCTGGTCCGTGACGCCGCCGCGACCGTGATCCCAGACCACCTGCACCGGGGAGACGGTCCAGGTGAAGCTGCGCGGGCTGGTGGTGACCACGGGCATGAAGGCGGCGGCGGCATCGGCGACGAGAGGGCTGGTCCAGCCCTGGGATTCCTCCAGGTCGCTGCGGCCGTCCCCATCGGTGTCGGCGAGCACGGGGCTGGTGCCGAGTTCCTTTTCCCTGGCGTCATCCAGGCCGTCGGCATCGGTGTCGGCGAACAGCGGGCTGGAGGTTGTCTCGGCTCCGTCGAGCAGCCCGTCGCCGTCGGTGTCGGCGAGCCGAGGGTGCGTGCCGGCGCCTTTTTCCGCACTGTTGGACAGGCCGTCATTGTCAGGGTCCTGGTCCGCATCCGCCAGCAGGGTCTTCAGCTGGTGCTGCCATTCGAAGGCGTCGGGAAGGGTGTCACCATCGCTGTCCTGGGTGGCGTTGATGATCTGGACGGCGTGCAGGCCGGCCTCGTTCCAGCTGGTGCGCCAGAGCTTCACATTGACGCTGGGGCCGGTGAGGTTGCGGTAGCGGATGACGTTGGCACGCCAGGGCTTGGCCAGATCGGACCTGGCCAGCTCGACAAGCTCGGTTTGAGGAGCCGTGCTGCCGGTGAGGAACCAGCGGTCCGTGGAGGGGTTGTCATTCAGGCGCGTGAAGGCCAGCGCTCCGTCGTAGGAGGCGCCGACGTAGAGCAGCACGTCGTAGGTGGCGAAGGGGATGCTGCCCAGCGTCAGGCTTCCGGGCGTGTCGGAGGAGACGTTGAGGTAGCCGTCGAGCAGCTTTTGGGTGGAACTGCCGCCCTGACCGTTGGACCAGCTGCCGTTGGGGAAGTCCCAGGCCAGGGTCATGGCCGTGGCCGTGCCGCTGCTGTTCACGAGGACGTCCGGCGTCGGCAGCACGATGTCATCCGCGCCGCCCTGGTCGCTGCGCCAGCTGGTGAGGGGCCAGGTGTTGTTCCAGAAGCGCTGGGGGATCACGCCGGTCACTTCATGGGAGGCCAGCGTGTTCTGCGGGTTCAGCTCCATGACGAAGTTGATGCCGATGGCGATGTTTTGAGCCGGAGGCGTGCTTGCGGATGAGCCGGGCAGGTAGCCGGTGCGCAGCTCCCAGGCATCGCCCGCACCATCGCCATCGGTGTCGGCAAGCAGCGGGCTGGTGCTGGTTTCCTGACCATCGGCGAGGGAGTCGGCGTCGGTGTCGGGATTGAGCGGGTCGGTGCCTGCGGCAAGCTCCGCGCCGTCGGCCAGGCCGTCGCCGTCGCTGTCCTTGCGCTGAGGGTCCGTGCCTGCCGTCATTTCCTGAAGGTTGGTTCGGCCGTCAGCGTCGGCGTCCAGGCCGGCATTGGCGACGGTGTCGTTGAAGCCATGGTCTTCCTCCCACCAACGCGGCAGGCCGTCGCCATCGGCATCGAGAAGAGCCGCCGGATCCAGTTGAAGCTCCAGGGCGTCGAAGCTGAACCAGCCATCCTCGACGGAAGCGGGGGCCGGGGCGCGGCGGATTTCGAGGGTGTTGGCGCCCGCCACGGGGTTGAAGGCCGGTGCATCGGCCTCCACCACCAGGGTGTCCGCGCGGGTGTGGACGGCGGTTTTGAGCAGCGTGCCGTTCCAGTAGACCTCAATCTGATGACGGCCGTAGCCCTCGCCGTAGTCATCCTTGACCGAGTCCCACCAGCCGCCCCAGACCAGGTGAAGGTTGAGCCGCATCCTGGCGGTGGTGACGGCCTGAGCGGGGGAGAGGTTGAAGTGCAGGCGCACGGACAGGTTGCCACCGTCGAGGGAGGGCTCAAACTGCGAGGCAGGTTCACCTGCGACCGTACCAATGGGCGCCGGATAGGTGCCGGCGAAGTAGAAGTCGTTGTCCAGCTCGGTCGCGCTGCCGGGGGCCGCGTTGTACTGCCAGGTGGAGCCGCCGAATTCGTCCTGCGGATCACCGTCCCAGACGCCGAGGGACCAGACTGTTTGAAAGTCGGCCCGAGCCAGGTTCGGCATCAGCAGGGCGCCAAGGCAGAGCAGACGAAGGAAGCGCATGACAAGGATTTTACCTCCCAGCCATGTGGGAGTCCAACAAGCAGAAGGGTCCTGAAATCTTTTTTACAATCCCTTCGGCATCCAGGGCTCCAGGCTGGCGGCCTGGGCCTTGGCGGCGGGACTGACGGGGATGCCCCAGAAGTCAAAGAAGGGCCCGAGGTTGCGGTTCACAATCCTGGAATACCGGATGAGGAACTGGTCACGGGCCTCGTCATCGCCCTTCGGCTCGGGGCCGAAGGCGGTGTCACCAAAGCTGTGCAGGTACTTGCGCCAGCTCTCCCAGCCGAACTCCTGCACGAGCTGGATGTAGGTGACGAGGGCGGTGAAGGGCTCGCTCTTCCAGGTCTGCCATTTGTCGGAGGCACGCTTGATCCTGGCGATGTTCGCCTGCCGCTGGTCCGGGGTGATGGCGGTGTGGCCGATGAGCCAGTCCTTCTTCAAAACCTCGTGGTAGCAGTACATGCCGATGACGTTGTTCGTGACCTCACCGGCGCCGTCAAAGGTGAAGGTGCGGCGCTGGTGGTTGTGGCCGATCTCATGGTAGAAGCCCCAGCCGGGGAACTTGATGCGGTTGAAGGTGACCATCTCCGGCGCGGCGCTGGTGGGGATCATGATGGGGTAGCCGCTGTGCATGTAGCCCGCGCTGATCTGCACGTCGGCGACGATGCGTTCCGGACGCTGGCGTTCGGCGGCCTGGTTGCTGACATCGTCCTGGGCCTCAACGACTTTTTTCCAGAAGGTCATCAGCTCCGTGGGGTTGTTGACCTGGCGGCCGGCCTCCGAGGGGAAGCTGATGACGAGCTTGTCGCAGGCCATCTCAGCCCAGGGGGCGGGACGCTGGCGGATCTCCTTCCATTTTTCGTCGTCATCCCTGCCTAACACAAAGAGCGGAGCGGCGATGGCGTCCTGGATGACCGCGGTGAAGGGCTCGTCATCCTTCGCGCGGCCCGGCACGTCGATGTAGATGAGACCGCCGAAGGCGGAGGCGGTCTTCGTCGTTGCCGCGGCGAGGGTGTCGCTGCGCGTGATGTCAGGAGCGCGCTGCCATTTGTCGAGATGGTAGAGCGTGTCGCTGTGGCAGCCGATGCGCACGGCATAGCCCTTGTCGGCGTATTTTTCGGGGATGACGACCGTGATGACCTCGCCGGCGGCGGCATACAATCCGGTGCTGTGCCAGCCGGGGATGGCGGGCGTGATGGCGACCTCGCCGCGGATGCGCGGGGCGTCCTGGGGTGCCTTGCCGGGGAACTCGGCATGGGCGGGATGAGCCTTGATGCCCTCGGTGTTCATCAGGCGGAGCATGCGTGTCTCCATGCCGAGACGCAGGCGTGCGGCGGCGTGCTGGGTGTCGGTGAGCGGCGCGGTGGCGGTGGGCACGGGGGCGTCACTGCCGACGTTGCCGAGCGCGGCGGCGACGGCGTTTTTGAGGTTGCTGCGGTCGGGCGGCTGCGCGGCCATGGCGATCTGGATGGCGTTCATGCCCTGGCGCATCTGCTCTGCGGTCAGGGCCGGGCCGCCTTCGCGCTGTTTGCGGATCGCCGAGATGGCATCGGAAGCGTTCATGAAGGCAGGAAGCTCCACGCGGGCTTCGAAGGCGCGAAGCTGGTCAAAGGCGCTCATGTCGGTGTTGGCCACGCCGGCGTTCATGAGGGCCTGGTTCACGCCATGGGACAGCGCGAGGTCCTTGCCGCCGCTGGTCTGGCCGAAGGCCCAGCCGGTCATGCCGCCGATGAAGCCGCCGCCGCCCTTGATGTAGTCGATCAAGGCGGCTCCCTCCTCTGCGGCGACCACGCCCTGGATGTTGATGATGACCACGTCAAAGTCTGACAGGCTCTTCTTGTCCACGGCGCTGAACTCCTCCGTCTTGAAGCCGGCCTGCGCCAGGACATCCGCCTTCACGCCCTTGAGACCGATGCGCGGCTTCTCCTTGTTGGCCGCCCACTTCACACAGTTTTCCAGAAGCCGGGCATGATCACCGCCGCCGTTGCCGGTGAGGTAGGAGTTGTGGCCGAACAAAAGGATGCGTCCCTTGCCATGGGCGGCGGCGGCGCCAACGGCGATCTCGATGCCGTCCTTGTCGGGCGCGGAGAGGATGGGAAAGGCGATCTGACCCCAGATGCCGACGGGCCCGGGAGCACCGAGCTTCGGCACCGACTTCACGCCTTCAAGGATCTTCGCGCGCTCGGCATTCACCAGTTCGACGGGCATCTGGGCGTGGGCGATGGCTGCGGCCAGAAGGGGCAGCAGGGAAAGGACTTTTTTCATGCGGTGGATGGCAATGGATCAGCGGTAGATGACGACGAGGAACACCACGGCGGGGCCTCTGCCGGTGTTGATGATGGCGTGCGGGACGTCGGCGCGGTAGGTGCCGCTGTCGCCCTTGGCCAGCTCGTCCGTGTCCGTGCCTGACTCGATGCGGACGCCGCCCTCCTCGACAGTGAGGAATTCGCGCGTGCCTTCAAAGTGCGGCTGGCTGCGAAGGGCGCCGCCAGGACGCAGGGTGAGCTCGTAAAACTCGACGTCCTTCTCCAGGTTCAGCGGCGAGAGCGTGCGGATCTCACACTGTTTGTCGCTGCGGTAGACCTGGGCGCGGTCGCTGGCGCGGATGACCTGGATCTTTGAGGCACTGGTTTCGGCGCTTTCGATGAGCTCCTGCAGGGTCAGGCCGAAGGCGCGGGCGATGCGGAAGGTGACGGTCAGCGTCGGGTTGGCCTTTTCACGCTCGATCTCGCTGAGCATCGAGCGGCTCACACCGCTGGCGGTGGCCAGCTCCTCCAGCGACCAGCCGCGGTCGGTGCGCAGCTTCTTCACGCGTCTGCCGAGGTTTTCGTTGATCGCCTCGGGGCTGGTTTCGGGGATGCGGGGCTTGCGTCTGGCGGGCATGTGCGTCGGTATAACGGAGAGTCGTCCTGTAAATTAGATTTATTTTCCCGCAGGCTAGGAGCCCCGGCGCGACGGCGTATTTCTGGGCCTGACATGACCCGCCGTCTCAGCCTTCATTCTCAGCACCAGCTTCGCCCTGCGGCCGCCGCAGGCTGGCTGCTGGCGATGACGCTGCCAGGCGTGGCGGTGGATTATGAGAAGGAAATCCGGCCGCTGCTGAAGGAGCGCTGCTACTCCTGCCATGGCGCGCTGAAGCAGAAGGGTGACCTGCGGCTCGACACGGTGGCGGCAATGCGCAGGGGCGGTGACGGGGGCGACGTCCTTGCGGGTGGTCATGCGCTGCTTCTTGACCGGCTCACCACCACGGACAAGGACGACCGCATGCCGCCGGAGGGAGAGGGCTCGATGCTGAACGAGGAGCAGGTGGCAAAGATCCGGGCCTGGATCGCCGAAGGCGCAAAGGCTCCGGTGAACGACCTTGCGGAGCCGGATCCACGGGCGCACTGGGCCTACCAAATTCCGCGTTCATCCGGCAGGACGCTGGATGCGCTGCTCTCGGAGAGGCTTGCCGCCAGGAAGCTCAGACCGCAGCCGGAGGCCGCGCCGGAGACCTGGCTGAGGCGTGTTTACCTCGACCTCACCGGCCTGCCGCCGACGGCGGAGCAGGTCACCGCCTTTTTAAAGGACAGCTCGCTGACCGCACGGCAGCAGGTGGTGGACCACCTGCTGGGCACGCCGCAGCATGGCGAGCGCTGGGCGCGGCATTTCATGGACATCTGGCGCTACTGCGACTGGTACGGGCTGGGGGCGCAGCTTCGCCACAGCCAGAAGCATCTCTGGCACTGGCGCGACTGGATTGTCGAGTCGCTGAACGCCGACAAGGGCTACGACCAGATGATCGTGCAGATGCTGGCCGCCGACGAGCAGGCGCCGGAAGACCGCGACAACCTGCGGGCCACGGGCTTCCTGGCGCGCAGCTACTACCTCTTCAACCGCACCACCTGGCTGGACGAGACCATCGAGCACACCTGCCGCGCCTTCCTGGGCCTGACGATGCAGTGCGTGAAGTGCCACGACCACAAGTATGATCCGGTGGACCAGCCCGACTACTACCGGATGCGGGCCATCTTTGAGCCGATGCATGTGCGGCTGGATCCCTGGCAGGGTGAGCCGGACCTGGAGAAGAACGGCCTGCCGCGCGTGTTCGACCTGCATCTGGACAAGCCCACCTACCGGCATGTGCGCGGCGACGAGAAGAACGAGGACAAGTCGCGGCCGCTGACCGCCGGCATCCCTGCGGTGCTGGAGTTCTCCGCGTTCAAGCCTTCCGCAGTGAGGCTTCCGCCGTCCTCGGCGAGGCCGCTGCTTCTTCCCCATGTCATGAAGGACCAGGTTGGGGCGGCGGAGCGTGACATCGCCGCCGCCCGGAAGGCGCTGGAGGATGCGAGGAAGGCGCTGTCCGGCGCATCGTCCGCGCCTGTCGCCAAGGCGCCGGGGTCCGCGTTCAGCCTGACCGATGACTTCAAAAAGACCGATTCCATGCGCTGGCAGGAGCTGAAGGGCGACTGGCGGCTCACGGCGGCGGGCCTGCGCCAGCACGAGACGGGCGCCGAACGAAAAATGCTGCAATTGAAGGAGCCGCCGCCCGCGGACTTCGAGGCCGGGCTGGAGTTCACCATCCGGGGCGGGCAGCGCTGGAAGTCGGTCGGGCTGGTGTTTGACCGGACGGAGAAGCAGGACGTGATGGTCTACATGAGCGCCGTGTCGGGCGGCTCGAAGATCCAGGTGGCGCTCGGCAGCGAGGGGCGGTCCAGCTATCCGGCGGCGGGGGCGGCTGCGCGCGCCATCGCCCAGGACACCCGCTACAAGCTGGAGCTGCGGGTGCGTGGCAGCCTGATCAACGCCAGCATCAACGGCGAGCCTGTGCTGGCGTATCAGCTGCCCGGCGGGAGACAGGCGGGGGTGATGGCCCTGAGCGCGTTTGACTGCGATGTGGAGTTTCACGGGTTCAGGCTTTCCAGCCTGCCTGCGGAGGTCGTGATGCGTGAGCCTGCGGCGGGCGGGCCGGCCTCCCCGGCGGCGGCAAAGCTGGCGGTGAGGGCGGCGGAGAAGAGGCTCGAGGCCGCGGAGGCGCGGCTGCCGCTGATCCGCGCGGTTTTTGCCGCCGAACAAAATAGATCGGACAAGAAGCTGGCGCAGGCAGCCGCCGCCCTGGAGGCAGGGTACAGGCTGGCCCTGGCGGAGGCGGAGGTGGCGAAGGCCGAGGCCGGACCTGCGGCCAAGGACACGGAGAAGAAGCTCAAGGCGGCGCGCGAGGCCGTGGACAAGGCGAGGAAGCAGCTTCAGGCCCCGGGTGAAAAGTACACGCTGCCACAGGTCAGCCTGAAGGCGCAGGAGGGGCCGGAGGAGAACAACAACGCCACGGTGCAGGCCTACCCGGAGAACAGCACCGGCCGTCGTCTGGCCCTGGCGCGCTGGATTGCCGACCGGCGCAATCCTCTCACGGCCCGGGTGCTGGTGAACCAGGTCTGGATGCGGCACTTCGGCACGCCGCTGGTGTTCAACGTGGACGACTTCGGCCTGCGCTCCCCGGCACCGCTGCATCAGGACGTGCTCGACACCCTGGCGGTGGAGTTCATGAACCAGGGCTGGAGTTTGAAAGCGCTGCATCGCGCCATGGTGCTGTCGGAGCTGTACCGCCGCAGTTCATCGAACGCGCAGGCAGACCCGGCGACGCTGGCCGCCGACCCTGACAATCTCTGTTACTGGCGCATGAACCCGAGGCGCATGGAGAGCCAGGTGGTGCGTGACAGCCTGCTGCTGCTTGCGGGGCGTCTGGACCTGGGCCTGGGCGGCCCCAGCCTGGATCCGGACAGGGCGGAGGCAAGTCCCCGCCGTTCGTTGTACTTTGTCCAGAACGCGGATGTGGAGCACAAGTTCCTGGCGACCTTCGACAACAGCAACGTGCTGGAGTGCTACCGCAGGAATGAGAGCGTGGTGCCGCAGCAGGCCCTGGCCCTGACCAACAGCCGGCTGGGGCGCGAATGTGCAGAGGCGATGGCCGGGCGAATGTCCGGACTGAGGGAGGCGGAGTTCATCGACCAGGCCTTTCTGGCCATCCTGAACCGTGCGCCCACGGCCGAGGAAAAAAGCGTGGTCCGGGAATCCCTCGGAGCCTTGAAGCATGACCGTGCGCTGTTTCTGCAGGCGCTGCTGAGCCACAACGACTTTGTCACTCTTCGTTAGGTGTGCAGAGGCGGGCTTGTGCGTCCCGCCGGTTGTTGGAAAGGCCGGTTGAACCCATTTTGCGTAATCTGAGAACAGCCTTGTGGCTGATGGTGCAGAAGTGCTAGGATCGGATTAATCCCCGTCCCTAATGAGAAAGCGCCTGATCCTTGTCGCGTGTGCCGTGACCTTTGCCGCCCTGTGGTTGAACAAGCCTTCTGAAACCGCAGCTCCCCCCAGGGGCGCAGGGCCGGTGCGGAAGCCGGACAGGACGGTCCCGCTGCAGCTTCTGCCTTCCGTCCCGCAGCAGGCACCCGAAGCAGTGGCGGAGTTTCGTGAGTGGAGCGAGCGCTTTCTTTCCGCCGCAGGCGATGGCCGCAGGCCGCTGCTGGAGGAGGGGATGGAGCTGGCGAAGGAACACACGCGGGAAATCGCCCGAATGATCAAAAGCGACCCCCAGGCGGCGATCGCCCATGCCGTGCCTATGGTGATCCGGCAGGATCTTCCGCAGGAGATTGTCGCCCTTCTGGAGGAGCGGCCGCGGCTTCGGGGAGACTATCTGGTGTCTGCGATGCTGCCGCTGGACGGCCAGGAGGGGAAGGTGAGCCCCTATGCCCGCAAGGTGATGAGCAAGGACGGGCGGACCTGGAATGCGCATGTGTATGGCAGGCGGTCCTGGCAGAGGACGATGACGAACATCTCGATCAACGGCGTGGCGGTGGAGGAGGACATGGCGGTTTCGGATTCGCCGGTGCGAGTGCTGGAGGCGGGGGAGCGACCGGTTCCGGGTGAGCGTGAGGTGGTGGAAGTGTGTCCGGTGTCGGGCGACAAAACGGAGGTGGAGAAGACGGAGACGGGCGGGCTGCCTCCGGTGTCGGAGGAGACCCCTGCCTACGAGACGCCGGAACAGGTGGTTTACATCTGCCGCGGCGGTCACATCAGCGAGGTGGTGGACCAGGCCCTTGCGAGCGAGGAGGAGGCTTACTGGAAGTCGCAGGGCGTGCGTGTCAACGCAGGCACGGGAAGCGGTGCGCCGCATGGTCCGGTGGGCAGCATCCCCGGCGGCTGGGCGACGGGCAACCGCACCTTTCTCTACATGCGCTGCACCTTTCCGGACAGCCCCGTGGATCCGCAGAACGAGCAGGAGTGCCACGACATGCTCAAGGCCGCAAACGACTACATCGTGCGGACGAGCTACGGGCGCTGCTACCTGACGTATGCCGTGCCTCCGCTGATCGTGCTGCCCTATCCGATGGCCTGGTACAACCGTTATGACCAGGAGGATGGATCGGGCGACTTCCTCATTCAGAGCCATGCGCGGCAGATCGCCCGTTCGATGGGCTATGACTACCTCTCCTACAACCTGGATGCCGTGCGCTGGAGCGGCGGGCCGGGCAGCTACGGCGGCGCGGCCTACGTCGGCGCCCGCGGCATGTGGATGAAGACCAGCAGCGTCGGCACCTTCCTGCATGAGCTGGGCCACAACCTGGGCCTCTGGCACGCCAACTTCTGGCGCACGACGCCGCCGAGCGTGACGGGTCCCGGGTTCAACCTGGAGTATGGCAACATCTTCGACCTGATGGGCAGCAGCGGCAGCGTGGGCCCCTACACGGCGAGCACCAGGGGCCTGCTGTCCTGGATGCCGCAGGAACAGTTTTGGAATGTGACGACCAGCGGGACCTACCGGATTCATCAGACGGATGCGGAGACCGCCGACCCGTCGTTCCGCTACGCCCTGCGGGTGCAGCGGGATGCGGAACGGGAGTACTGGGCGGAGTTCCGTCAGACGCATGCGACAAACCCCGGGCTGATGAACGGCCTGATGCTGACCTGGGACCGCTGGGGCCTGAGCGGCATTGGCGGCAGCGGCGGCTCGCCCAACAACGGCAGCAACGGAGGCGCCCATCTCCTGGACATGACCCCGGGCTCGTTCGGCAACGGCATCAGCGACACGCGCAATGACTCGGCCCTCTGGATCGGCCGCACCTACAGCGACCCTGATTCCAACATCCACATCACACCGCTGGTGAAGAACACGTCCACGACGCCGCCTTCGGTCGACGTCCAGGTCCAGATCGGCGATGTTCCTGGCAACAACGCGCCGACCCTTTCACTGTCCGCGAGCAGTACGACGGCCGCGACCGGGGCAGGCATCACGCTGACGGCCACGGCCGCCGACCCGGACGGCGACACGCTGGCCTACGCGTGGGTTTTCGGCGACGGCAGCTATTCGACTGACAACAGCGCGGTGCAGAGCAAGTCCTGGAGCAGCACCGGCCACTACCGGGTGCTTTGCACGGCCAGCGACATGAAGGGCAGGCGCATCACGAGGGGCCTGACCATCACGGTCGGCTCACCGAGCACCTTCACGGTGGCCGGCACGGTGACGGGGCCTTCAGGCCAGCCGCTGGAGGGGGTTTATGTGGCGAGCCACGCCCCGTCCAACAACACGAGCCACCCGAGCAGCAGCAGCTTCCGGGGTGCGTGGACGGACAGTGATGGCAACTACCTCATCGCAGGGCTGGGCGCCGGAACCTATGACATCACCCCCAACCTCTACCCCTATGTGTTCAGCCCGGCGGGCAGTTCGGTGACCGTGGGGCCGAGCGCCACAGGGAGAAACTTCGCCAGCACCTCGCTGCCGACCCTCACGATCAGCTATCCGGACGCGACGGCGAACGAGGGGACGACACCCGGCACCGCCGTGGTCCGCCTGACCAGGACCGGCAGCATCAGCGCCGCGCTCTCCGTGCAGATCTTCAATGCCAACACAGGCACGGCGACCCGGAACACGGACTACGCCCTCAGCCCTTCGCCCACGAACATGGGCACGGCCTCCGAATACGTCATCCCAGCCGGCGCAGCCTTCCTGGACATCACGCTGACGCCGATCAATGACTCCACGGCCGAAGGGGTGGAATATGCGGCGCTGGACTTTGTGAACACGACGGCAGGTTATGTGATGGCCGGCACGGCAAGGGCCTGGGTGCCGATCCTGGACGATGAAAGCAGCCTGCCGGTGGTGCGGCTGACTCCGGTGGATGACGTGGGCCATGAAGCAGGCACGGACACGCTGACCTTCAAGCTGGAGCGGAACGGACCGACGACAGCCGCCCTGAATGTGAGCCTGACGTATTCAGGCACGGCGCTCAGGGACGCCGACTACACGGCGGCCACGACCGCGACGATTCCCGCCGGCAGCGCCACGGCGACGTTCACCGTCACGCCGCTGGATGATGCGCTGATCGAGACCACGGAGACCATCGTGGCGACGCTGGCCTCCAATGCGGCCTATCTTCGCGATGGCACGGCGCAAAGCGTCACGGCGATCCTCAATGACAACGACATGCCGGTGGTGGAGATCGCCACCACGGATGCCACCGCCAGTGAAACGGGGCCGGACCAGGGCATGTTCACCATCACCCGGACAGGTCCCCTGGAGGCGCCGCTGACCGTGGATTATGCCGTCGGGGGCCGTGCCGTGCTGGGCACGGACTACCGCAGGCTGGACGGGCGCGCCGTGATTCCCGAGGGAAGCAGCATGATCACCGTGGAGATTGTCCCCTTTGACGACACCCTCAGCGAGGGCGTGCAGGATGTGGTGCTGAGCCTGCGGACTTCGCAGAACTACGTGATTGGGAGCAGCTCCAGCGGCACGGTGACGATTGCGGACAATGACACGCCCCAGGTTTATGTGGAGTTGAACGCAGCCACGGGTGTCGAGCCAGCCAGCGGCTCCTCGACCGGGCCGGTGTTCCAGGTTTCGAGACCCGCCTCCGGGACGGCGTTGACGGTGAACTACAGCGTGTCCGGCACGGCGACATCGGGGTCGGACTTCACGGCGCTGTCGGGCTCCATCACCTTTGCCGCATCAGACACCAGCAGGACCATCTCCGTGCAGATGCTGTCGGACAGCCTGGCTGAAAATGCGGAAAGCGTGACGCTGACGCTGCTGCCTGGCACCGGATACTCGCTCATGCCCGGCCAGAACAACAGCATGACCGGCTGGATTTTTGACCAGGGGCTTCCACACGTCGACGTGAACGTGGCGGACACCACCAGCACGCTGACCACCCAGATGGTGGAGTCTTCGGGCACCGGGGCGGACTTTCTGATTTCCCGCCGCACCAGCACCAGTTCGCCCCTGTCGGTGGTGTATACCATGAGCGGAACAGCCACCAGCGGCGCGGACTACAGCGCCCTCAGCGGCACGGCCACCATTCCCGCCGGCTCATCCAGCGTGAGGGTCACCGTGGTTCCCATCAACGACCTGGTTCCTGAGGGGGTTGAGACCATCATCATGACCGTGACGCCCGTGCCCGGCTCCTATGGAGTGCGCTTTGCCAGCGCCACGATGAACCTTGGCGACAATGACGCCTTTGCGAGCGGCACCATTGGCTTTGCCGCCGGCGCCAGCAGCGCCTTTGAAGATGCGGGGACGGTGAACATTCCGGTCAGCATCGCGGGAACACCACCCGCCGGGTCGAGCGTCCTTTACCGGGTGAACGGAGGCACGGCGGTGGGCAACGGCGTCGATTTCACGCTGGAAGCCGGAACCCTGGTCTTTGCCCCGGGAGAAACCACCAAGAACATCGCCGTGACCATCCGTCATGACCTCCTGCCGGAACCTGCCGAGACCTTGGTGATCAACCTGTTCAATGCCGCCGGGGCCAACCTGGGCACCAGCACCCACACGCTGACCCTCAACAACGTGTCCATGCCCGAGGCCTTCAGCGATCCGGCCACCGCCGTCACTTCCAGCAGCATGGTGTTCCAGGGGCGTGTGATGCCGGGCGGGCTGGCGACCACCTACTGGTTTGAGTATGGCGGGACGACTTCCTACGGTCAGACAACCCCTGTGCAGAACCTGCCCGCCGGAGCCGCTCCGGCACCGGTCAGCGCGGCGGTGTCCGGGCTGACGCTGACCGCCTATCATTATCGTCTGGTGGCTCAGAACAGCCTGGGCATCAGCCGCGGCATTGACCAGTTTCCCGGGGTGATCAGCACGCCGCCGGTCATCATCACCCATCCTCAGAACACGGTGGTGGACATCGGTGAGATGGCGGAGATGAGCATCCTGGCCAGCGGCGGCGGCCTCAGCTATCAGTGGCAGAAGGATTCCGGCGGCGGCATGGAGGACATTGAGGATGCCACGGAAAGCATCCTGGTTTTTCCCGCCGCCACCCTTTCGGACGCCGCCTCCTACCGGTGCATCGTCACCAACACGGATGGCACGGTCACGAGCGGGTCGGCGATGCTGACGGTGGTGACGCCGCCCGTCGTCACCCTCGATCCGGTCTCGCAGACGGCGGAGGACGGGGACTCGGTGACCTTCACCGTGGCGGCGAGCGGCCTTTTCCTGAACTACCAATGGCAGAAGAACGGCGAAGACTTGAACGGTCAGACCGGAGCGACGCTCACCCTGACCTCCGTCACAACGCTGGATGATGGGTCCTACCGTTGTGTGGTGAGCAACACGGCGGGTTCCGACACTTCAGCCCCGGCCACCCTGATGGTGGACGGCGCGCCAGGAATCGTCACACACCCGCAGAACATTGCGGTGAACCTTGGGGCGATGGCCACCTTCAGCCTGACGGCCTCCGGCCCGGGCCTGAGTTATCAATGGCAGCGGAACACCGGCACGGGCATGTTGGATGTTCCGGGGGCGAACGAAATCAGCTATGTCATCGCCTCGGCAGCGGACTCCGATGTCGGCTCCTACCGTTGCAAGGTGACGAACGTGCATGGCTCGGTGTTTACCAACCCGGGCACGCTGACCGTCGTCAGCCCCCCGGTCCTGGTTTCACCGCTGGCTGCGGCGTCGGTGGCGGTCAATGAAGGCCAGACCTTCACCACTTCCGTGAACGTGCAGGGCCTCTTTCTGACTTATCAATGGCGCAGGGATGGGCTCAACATTCCCGATGCAACCAGCCCGACGCTGTCGATTCCCAACCTGACCGAGGCGTTCAACGGGGACTACACCTGCCGTGCAGCCAACGCCGCCGGAGAGGTGGTGACACCTGCGGTGACGCTGCTGGTGGTCACGCCCCCCGTCATGGTGGACCACCCCACGGACATCCTTGTGAACCAGGGTGATCCGGCCACGCTCAGCGTGACCGTCTCGGGTCCGCTCCTGACCTATCAGTGGTGGCATAACGGGCTGCCCGTGAGCGGCGCCACCGGCAGCAGCTACACGATTCCGTCCATGTCCCTGACCACCCTGGGAAGGTATTACTGCCGTGTCAGCAACAGCGCAGGAACGGTGACCTCACGGTTTGCCCTGGCGGGGATCATCGGCATGCCGATCATCACGCAGCCGCCCTACCCGGTACTGGCGGAGGCCGGATCGCCGGTGCGGATGGAGATCGTGGCCGATGGTTCGGACCTGTCCTATGCATGGAAGCTGAACGGCAAGCCCGCCGGCACGGGGCCCATGCTTACCGTCTGGCCCTACACCACAAAGAACAGCGGGGTTTACGTGGCCGAGGTGAAGAACAGCCTGCGCACAACGACCAGCAGTCCCACGGAGATCAAGACAGTGACGGACATAAATCCCGCGCTGGACCTGGCGCCTCTGAAATGGAGCACCTCCGGCCCCGCCTTCTGGCGGCCGACGGGAGCCGCCCTTTCGAAGGATGGCAAGGATGCGATGATGATCGGCAACATCAGCGACGGCTTTTTCTCCCGGCTCACGACGCGGCTTGCCGGACCTGTGGTGCTGCGCTGGTGGCAGAAGATCTCCACCCAGGCAGGACAGGACTTTCTCACGGTGAAGCTGGACGGGGTCGAGGTCGGCCGTGCCAGTGGTGAGCTGGACTGGCAGCAGAACTCACTGACCCTCGGCGCCGGCACCCATGAACTGGAGTTTGCCTATGTGAAGGATGCCTCGGGCAAGGCGGGTTCGGACTCCGTGTGGCTCGACCTGTTCACCCAGGATCCTGTTTTTGAAATCCCGGACCTGGCCTCCAGAAGGCTGCTGCCGTCGGGATCCGGCGTCACGCTGACCGTCTCCCACACCGGCGTCGCAGCCCCCGACGGCTATCAGTGGCGCCTGAACGGCAAGGCCATCAAGGGCGCCATAGGATCGCAGCTGGTGCTCAGCAACCTGCAGGGATCCCAGGCAGGCACCTATGACTGTGTCCTCTCATCCACGGTCAACGGCATGACCCTGAGCCGCACCGGCCCCCCTCATGTGATCGCCCTCGTGGACGTCCGGGACAGCACCTCCGTCGTCCAGGCGCCAGGCAAGGCGACCTTCAAGGTCATCGCCTACGGCCAGAACCTGCGCTACCAGTGGCGCAAGGGCACCACCGAGATGACCAGTGAGAAAAAACAGGCCCTGGAACTCAGCTTCCTCCAGTATTTCAACTCCGGCGACTACATCTGCGATGTCCTGGACGTCGACGACAACAAGGTGGCCGCAGGCACGAATGTCCTGAAGGTTTATGACAAGGGGCCTCGCATCACGCACACCGGCGACCTCGATCCCGCCATCATCAGCGGCCCTTATTCGTTCCAGGTCGCCTACGATCCGGATGTCCGCCGGGCACCTGTCAGCTTCAAGGCCGCCGGACTGCCCAAGGGCCTGGTCATTCACAAGACCACCGGTGAAATCTCCGGCGTGCCCGATGTCTGGAGCACCACCCCCTTCAAGGTGGTGATCACCGCCACCAATGGCATCGAGTCCCATTCCGTGGAGACACGCATTTTTGTGCGCAGCCTGGAGGGCAAGAACGGGACTTTCACGGGCTTGATCCCACGTCATCCAAATCTCAACCAGGGCCTCGGAGGCCGGATTGATCTCGTTGTCTCAAGCACGGGCACGCACTCAGGAACACTGGTCCTCGGTGGCGTCAAATACTCGTTCAAAGACAGGATCCGGACAGCCCTGACGCCCGTGACCTTTGATGTCGAGCCCGAGGCTGATTCGGATTTCAGCATCGCCCGGGGCAAGGAAACACCCCTGCGGCTCAGCATCACGGTGAATGATGCGGGCGGCCTGACCGGGGAGGTGAAGCTGGGTGGCGACTCCCAGGCATTCACAGGCTGGAGGGCTTCCTGGAGCAAGGCGCAGCCCGCCGACTCCCTGGCAGGCACGGGCAGCCCGGTGGGATTGTATAACTTCGAACTCGACCTGCCTCCGGCGCATGATGGCGAGGCCAACGTGCCCCAGGGCTCTGGCTTCGGCAGCTTCACGCTCGACCGCAACACCGGCGCAGCGGTCATCGTCGGCAAGCTGGCCGACAACGCCTCCTTCACGTCCTCCACGCTGGCCGGAGCCCAGGGTCAGCTGCTGCTTTACTCCACCCTGTACACCATCGCCATACCGGGCTCGCTGGCGGGGGTGCTCGACATCCAGGAGGCCGTTCCGGCAGATGACAACGGCCTGGCCGGTCCTGTGACCTGGTGGCGTCCCTCCTTTGCCACGGCGGCCAAGGAACGCCTGTATCCCACCGGCTTCACCAACCTCGTCACCTTGCAGGTCGATGGCGGTCGCTACACCGCCCCGGCATCCGGCAGCCTGCCGCTGGGGCTGCCGGCGATCAATTCCGACAAGGTCAGCCTGACCTTCCTCGGCGGCGGCATCGGCAGTCCTCCACCTGCGCCCGACCTGGCCAGGATGACGCTTCTGACCAGCGGGAAAACCTCGGCGGTGGGAGCAAACCCACGAAACACCAGCCTGACGATCATTCCTGGAAAAGGAACTTTCACCGGCAGCTTCACGCTTGAAGACCTGGACCCTCTGGATCTGCGCCCGCCTGACAAGGCGGCGAAGCTCAAGCGACCCGTCAACTGGCAGGGCCTGCTCATCCGCCATTCCGTCGATGGCTGGAAAGGCAGCGGCTTCTTCATCCTTCCAGAACTGCCGGATGCTGCCGGTGAAAAGCTGACCACGACACCTGTTCACTCCGGTGAAGTGAAGCTGCTTCCCCTGCTTCCCGAATAAAAAATGAGGAGGCGGACCGTTGCCGGTCCGCCTCCAGCGGGCTTTGGGGGGGAAATCAATCCAGCTTGGCTTTCACCAGCGTCTCCAGGCGGTTCACACCGCGGCGGATCCTCGCCTTCACGGTGCCCAGCGGTTCACGCAGACGCTCGGCCACCTCCGCCTGGGTCAGCCCGCTGAAATAGGCCAGTTCTATGGCCTCGCGCTGATCAGGGTTCAGCTTGGAAACCGCACGCATCAGGATGCTGTCACGCTCCTTGCTGACCATCAGCTCATGGCCGGATTCCTCGAACTCGGGCTGCACGCTTTTGTTCTCACGCTCAAAATCATCATTCAGGCGAGAACGACGCTGCTTGGCGCGGATCCGGTCGATCGCTCGGTTGCGTGCCATGGTGGTCAGCCAGGTCAGCGGCTTGCCCTTCTTCGGTTCATATAGATGGGCCTTGTTCCAAAGCTGGACGAGAACTTCCTGCATCACGTCCTCGGTGTCGTGATGGTCATTCAGGACATTGGCCACCGAGGCAAAGATAAGGCCGGAGTATTTTTGATAAAACGCCCGGTAAGCCTGGGAATCACGTTCTGCGATGCGCTGGATCAAACCGATGTCTTCCTGCACTTGAGCGTCGTTGAGGGATTCTGCGTCTGTCATGGTGTTGCGGGGGGTAAAATTCGACAAAACTACCGACGAACTGCGACATAGTTGGGTGGAAAGGGTTCATTTGTCAAAGTTTTTGTCGAAACATTTCCAAACTTTGTCGAATTTATTTCGACAAAGTTTGGCCGAATAGCTTCCGCTCCACTGGAGTAGCTCTCAAAGTTCGTTGCTTATGCGGAATCGAAAAAAAGAAGGTTCCCGGCACCTTCCCTGCTTTGGCTTTAGCGATGCTCTCTCCCATCCAAGAGTACCTTGAGAAGCTTCATGCCCGTTATGCACCCGTCATGGACGGCCAGGTGGCGGATTATATCCCCGAGCTTTCCAAGGCCGACCCACGCTGGTTCGGCATCTGCATCGCCACCCGGGACGGGCATGTCTATGAAGTCGGTGACACCCGCCAGCCTTTTACCATCCAGTCGATCTCCAAGGCCCTGGCCTATGGCCTGGCCCTGGAGGACCGGGGCGAGGAACATGTGCTCTCGCGCATTGGCGTCGAGCCCTCCGGCGAAGCCTTCAATGCGATCAGCCTGAAGGAGGGCACGGGGACGCCGTTCAACCCGATGATCAATGCCGGCGCCATCGCAACCTGCGGACAGGTTCTGGAAAAGGAGGGACGGCCCCGGTTTGAGCGCCTGCTGGCCTATCTGAGCAGCTTTGCCGGACGGGATCTGGATGTCGATGAGGTGGTTTACCGCAGCGAGAGCGAGACAGGCCATCGCAACCGGGCGATCGGCTGGCTGCTGAGAAACTTCGGCATCGTCGATGAAGATCCGCATGAGACCCTGGAGACCTACTTTCAACAGTGCTCCATCCGCGTCACCTGCCGGGATCTGGCGCTGATGGGGGCGACACTGGCCAACCAGGGCGTTCAGCCCCTGACGCGCAAACGTGCCATCGCCTCCCAGTATGTGGACAATGTCCTCGCCGTGATGGCGACCTGCGGCATGTATGACTGGTCAGGCGAGTGGATTTATCGCGTGGGACTTCCGGCGAAGAGCGGCGTGGGCGGCGGCATCCTGGCCGTGCTCCCTGGGCAGCTTGGCATCGGCGTGTTTTCCCCGCCCCTGGATGAGCAGGGCAACAGCCTGCGCGGCATCAAGGTCTGCATGGACCTGTCACGCGAGCTGTCGCTGCACATGCTGAACCCGACGGCCACACCACGCACGGCGATCCGGCTCTCCTATCACAGCGGCGAAGTCACCGCCCGGCGTCGCCTGCCTGCATCGGCAAGGGAGACGCTGAAGACCCACGGGGCGAGGATCCAGGTCCTGGAGCTTCAGGGCGGGCTGATTTTCACGACCTTTGAGCCGGTGCTGCGGCATGCCATCCAGCTGGCGAACGCCGGATGCAGCCATCTCATCTTTGACCTGCGTGCCGTGGTGACCGCCAACACCGTCAGCCTGCGGCTGATGGCGGACCTGCGCCGCCGCCTCGCCGGCGTGGGCGTGCAGGTCGTCTTCTGCCAGCCTGGCGGCCTGACGCAACGCCTCCAGGACTCCGGCATCCCGCCGGGTTTCATATTCTCCACGGTGGACGCCGCCCTGGAAAGCTGTGAAGACGCCCTGCTGATGACGGTGACAGGAGCCACCTGGCGGGTGACCCGGGCCCTGGCCCTGCAGGAGTGTCCCGTGTTTCAAACCTGCACGGAGGGTGAGATCCGTGTGCTGGAACGTGAGCTTCCATGCCGGACCTTCCAGCCTGGGGAAACGCTGATCAAGGCGGGGGAAAGTTCAGACGAGATGTTTGTGCTGCTGGAGGGCAACGTGGAGGTGCAGATCCTTGAGGAAGGCGCGCTGCGCCGTCGTGTCGATGTCCTGACCGCCGGCATGACCGCCGGCGAAATGGCCTTCCTGGACGGCTCGCCGCGCTCGGCCGATGTCGTGGCGATGGACAAGGTGCAGTGCGTGGTGGTGACACGCTCCTGGTTTGCGGCCCTGTCCGACGCCCTGCCGCACCTGAAGATCAAGCTGCTGCAGGCGTTGCTGAGGGAGATCTCCGCCCGTCTGCGCCAGGCAAACGTGGAGATCAGCGCCCTTCAGCGTGCCTGAGCCGGCCGGCCTCCCCCGCCATCTTACCTCCCCCCGAAGATCGCCGTGCCGACGCGGACGAGGCTGGCGCCTTCCTCGATGGCGGTTTCAAAGTCATGGCTCATGCCCATGGAGAGCACGGGCAGGGGCGCGCCCCCCAGCGCTTCCAGCTCCTCCCTCAGGGTGCGAAGCTGGATGAAGTACCCCCTTGAAGCCTCTGGCGAGGGGTCAAAGGGAGGAATGCACATCAGTCCCTGGATGTAGAGCCGGTCCAGCGCGTACAACTCCTCCAGCTGCGCTCGCACCTGGGCGGCGCTGAAGCCGTGCTTCGAGGACTCCGTCGCCACGTTGATCTCCAGCAGCACCTTCGGATGCAGCCCGAGCTCGGCGGCGATGCGGTTGATGTCCCTGGCGATGTCCAGGGAGTCCACCGCCTCGATCATCTCCACCAGCGGCAGGATCTTGCGCACCTTGTTCGACTGCAGCGGGCCGATGAGGTGCCAGCGCAGCCGCGAGGGCAGCAGGGGCTTCTTCTGCATCACCTCCTGCACGCGGTTTTCGCCAAACAAACTTTGCCCCGCGTCCACCGCCTCCTGGATCAGCTCCGCCGGCTTCGTCTTGGAAACCGCCACCAGCTCCACCGACTTCAGGTCCCGCCCGGCCCGGGCGCAGGCGGAGGTCATGCGTTCACGGATCTGTTCCAGGCGGGAGGCGATGTCGGACATGCCGTGGATTTAGGCCACCCGGACCGGCTGGCAAGGCCGTACCTTCAGATGGCTGAAGCCTGCATTTTTTTCGAGCAGGCCGCCCAAATCTGGTGCAAGCCTGCCGCCGCCCTTTTTCCGCCTGTGAAGCCCTACTACATCACCACCGCCATCGACTACACGAACGCTGCGCCGCACATCGGCCATGCCTACGAGAAGGTTCTCGCCGACGTGATGGCCCGCTTCCAGCGCAAGAACGGCCGCGAGGTGTACTTCCTCACCGGCGTCGACCAGCATGGCCAGAAGGTGCAGAAGAGCGCCGACAAGGCCGGGCTGAGCCCGCAGGAGTTCGTCGACGGCATCACCGAGCACTTCACCGCCCTCTGGGACAAGCTGAACGTGCGCTACGACGGCTGGGCCGCCACCACGGATGAACGCCATAAGCGCGTGGTCCAGGCCATGCTTCAAAAGCTGCATGACTGCGGCCAGCTCTACAAGAAAAGCTACACCGGCTACTACAGCGTGCGCCAGGAGCAGTTCCTGACCGACAAGGAGCGCGGACCGGACGGCGCCTACGGCGAGGAGTGGGGCGAGGTGGTCGAGCTTCAGGAGGAAAACTGGTACTTCCGCCTCAGCGACCATGTCGGGTGGCTGAAAGGCTACATTCACAGCCATCCCGACTTCATCTTCCCCGCCAACCGCGCCAAGGACGTGCTCAACGCCCTCGAAGGCGAGGCCCAGGACCTCTGCATCTCACGCCCGGTGGAACGCCTGAGCTGGGGCATCCCCCTGCCCTTTGACGAACGCTTCGTGAACTACGTCTGGTTTGACGCGCTGACGAACTACATCAGCTTCGCCGGCTACCTTGCCGACGAGGTCGGCAACACCGGCCTGCCGGAGTTCGACAAGCTCTGGCCCGCCGATGCGGAGGTCATCGGCAAGGACATCCTCGTCCCCGCCCACGCCGTCTACTGGCCGATCATGCTGCACGCCCTCGGCTTCCCCGACGAGCAGATCCCGAAGCTGATCGTCCACGGCTGGTGGAACGTGAAGGGCGCCAAGATGAGCAAGAGCCTCGGCAACGTCATCGACCCCGACAAGCTCGCCGACACCTTCACGCCCGACGGCCTGCGCTACTATCTGATGCGCGACATCGCCACCGGCCAGGACAGCGACTTCAGCGAGGAGCGGCTGGTCATGAGCTACAACAAGGAGCTCGCCGGCGGTCTGGGCAACCTGCTCAACCGCAGCCTCAACATGGCGCACAAGTACCGCGGCGGAAAACTGACGCCCGGCACCTATGACGACGACGAAAACAAGGCCCTGCGCCAGACCGTCGCCGACGCCCTGCCCGCCTATGTCGAGGCCATGAACGGCTGGGCCATCCATGACGGCATCGCCGCCGCCTGGAGGATCGTCTCCCACGCCAACGCCTTCGTCGACAGCACGAAGCCCTTCTCCCTGGCCAAGGATCCCGCCCAGGCCGCGCGGCTCGACAGCGTGCTCTACCACCTGGCCGAGGCGCTCACCCACGTGACCGTGCTCCTCAGCCCCGTCATGCCCGAGGCCATGGCGAAGGCCCGCGATCAGATCGGCTGGATCAAGCCTGCGGAATTCCATTTCAAGGACCTCGCCTGGGGCCTGCTGCCTGACGAGCACCAGCTCGGTGCTCCCGTGCCTCTCTTTCCCAGGCTTGAGCTTGAGACGCCTCCTGTTGCGTAATTTCTGGTTGGGCGAAGGACGGCCTTTCCCCGCGTCGTTCTACCCAGGCTGCCTCTCATGAACCGACACCTGCATCCACGCACCCTGCTGCCGTCTCCACGGCGGGCAAGGCTGTGGCTGCTGCTCGTCTGGCTGCTCTCCTCGCACGGCCTCGGGCCGGTCCTCATGGCGGCCGCCGCCCAGGCCACGGGCGAGCACATGCTCAAGCTCTGCAGCTCCCAGCACGGTGAGATGCAGGTCGTGCTCGGCCATCAGCGCTGTGATTCGCAGCCGGCGGTGGAGAAGGAAGGCGCAGCTCCGGCGGGCACGCCCGTAAAGCCCGACCACATCATCCAGCTCCGGTCCGTCGAGGACGCCTCTGCGCAACCCAGGCGGACGACGCCCCAGCAGGCGGACTCGCCGACCCTCGTCCCACCGGCCTTCACGCCTGCCCTCAGGCCCCTGCCTGACACCTTCACCCTGGGCTTCAAAGCCCGGCATCAGCGCACCCCAGCCTGGTCCGCCGGCCCTCACGTCAGGGCCAGCCGCACGGTGATCCTCTGCTGAGAGGCCCGCCTCCAGCCCGCCGGGATCCACGAACAGGGATCCTTCCACGCGTCACGCATGACCATGCCGTGAAACCGCGCCTTCAACCCCATGCCTAACCTTTTCCATATCATGAAACCCCTCCCCGCCCTTTTCACCGCCGCCCTCCTCCTTTCCCCCTGCCTTCAGGCATCCGCCGATCCGTTCACCGTCCAGTCCCTCGTTCAGAAGGCCCTCGGCACCCATCCCGAACTCCGCTACTACGAGGCCCGCGTCGAGGCCGCGAAAGGCGGAAGGGTGAAGGCCGGCGAAATCAAGAACCCCGACCTCATGACCGGCGTCGGCAACTGGCGCGTGCGCGACCTCGAAACCAACGGCCTCAGCGACGGCCCCACCTGGGCCGTGCAGCTCACCCAGACCTTTGAATGGCCCGGCCGCCTCTCCCTGCGCAAGGCCATCGCCCAGAAGGACATCGAGCTTGCCGAACTCGGCCTCGAACAGTTCCGCGCCGCACTCGCCGCCCGCGTCAGAAACCTCTCCTGGAAGATCCTCGCCGCCCAGGAGGAAACCCGCGCTGCGGAGGAGGTCTCGGCCCGCTACAAGGCCCTCGCCGACGTGCTCCTGCAGCGCGACCCCGCCGGCGTCGCTCCGAAGCTGGAGGCGCGGATCGTCCAGGCCAATGCGCTCAACCTTGGCGCCGCCGCCACCGCAGCACGCAACGAACTCGCCTCCGCCCGCTTCGAACTGAACCAGCTTCTTGGCGAAAAGCCCGGCCAGCCCCTGGAGATCAGGATCGAGAAGCTCACGCTCAGCCCGCCGCCGCCGCTGGAGGCCCTGCTGGCGGAGGCGCGGAGAAAAAACTTCGACCTGCGGGCGCGCATCATCGACGTGCAGCAGCAGGGCTTTGAGGTGAAGCTCGCGGAGAACGAGCGCTGGCCCTCGATCAGCGTGGTGCCCTACATCCAGCGGCAGCAGAACGCCACACGCGAAACCCAGGTCGGCATCGGCGTCTCCATCCCCCTGCCCCTCTGGAACCGAAACAAGGGTGCCATCGACACCGCCAAAGCCCGCGAGGTGCAGGCCGACGTGATGCTCACCGCCCAGATGCGCCAGCTCGAGCGCGATGTCGCCGCGCAGGCCAGCCATTACCAGATCCATGTCGAGGAGCTCGCCAGGTGGCCGGCGGACACGCTGGAAAGCTTCCGCGCCGCCGCCGCCGAAGCGGATGAGCACTTCCGCCTCGGCGCACTGCCGCTCTCCACCTACACCGAGCTGCAGCAGCAATACCTCGACAGCGTGAAGGCCGTGCTCACCTCCCAGCTCGCCGCCGTCGAGGCCAGGCTGGAGCTCGAGCAGCTCACCGGGACGAAGCTGGACAAGTAAACCCCAACCACATCCGCGTCCCCGCCACGCTCCGCGCCCATGCTTTCCCACCTTCTTGAGTTTGCCCTCCGGCAGAGGACCGTCGTGCTGCTCGCCACGCTCGGCCTGCTCGCCGCCGGCATCTTGGCCCTGCTGCACCTGCCCATCGACGCCGTGCCTGATCTCACCGGCCCCCAGGTGCAGGTGAACGTCAACGTGCCCGCCCTCGCCCCCGAGGAGTCCGAACGCGCCGTCACCCGGCCCATCGAAATGGCGCTCTCCGGCATGCCCGGCGTGCTCGACTCCCGCTCCATCACCAAGTTCGGCCTCAGCCAGGTCACCGTCGAGTTTGAGGACGGCACGGACATCTTCCGTGCCCGCCAGCTCGTCGGCGAACGCCTCACCGCCATCCTGCAGGACCTGCCGCCCGGCAGCGAGCTCAGCCTCGCCCCCATCAGCACCGGCCTCGGCGAGATCTTCTACTACACCGTGCACTGGAAAAAGGACGCCAGGGTGCGGCCCGCCGATGAGCGCGAAGGCCTGATGCGGCTGTGGGAGACTCATGAATACGTGGTGAAGCCCATGCTGCGCACCGTCCAGGGCGTCGCTGAAATCAACAGCAACGGCGGCCACCAGCGCCAGGTCACCGTCGAACCCATGCTCGACAGGCTGAAGGCGGCCAACATGACGGTCGGCGAGCTTGCGGACATCATCCGTGGCAACGTCGAAAACGCCGGCGGCGGCGTCATCAGCCGTGATGGCGAACAGCTCACCGTGCGCAGCGTCGGCCGTGTGAGCACGGCGGAGGAGATCGCCAGCCTGCCCGTCAAGTTCGGCGCGGCCGTGCATCCGCTGAAGGTCGAGGACGTCGCCAGGGTGCAGTGGGGTGCTGGCTTTCGCGGCGGCGCGGCCACGATGGACGGAGGCGAGGTCGTGCTCGGCACCATCATGATGCTCATGGGTGAAAACGCCCGCGTCGTCTGCCAGCGCGTGAAGCCGCGCATCGACGAAATCCGTGAGAAGCTGCCGGACGGCATGGACATCACCATCGTCTACGACCGCTCCGACCTCGTGAACGCCACCGTCGGCACCGTGCAGAAGAACCTGGGTGAAGGGGCCGTCTTCATCGTGCTCGTGCTGCTTGTCCTGCTCGGCAACCTGCGTGCCGCGCTCATCGTCGCCCTGATGATCCCGCTGTCCTTCCTTTTCGCCGCCTGCGGCATGGTGCAGGGCGGCTGGTCCGCAAACCTCATGAGCCTCGGCGCCCTCGACTTCGGCCTCATCATCGACGGAGCCATCTTCATGGTGGAGAACATCATCCGACGGCTCGGCCACCGGCAGCACCACCTCGGCCGCATCCTCACGCCCGAGGAGCGCGCCCGGGAGGTGCTCGCCGCCAGCAGGCAGATCGCCAGCCCCACCTTCTTCGGCGTGCTGATCATCACCGTCGTCTACCTGCCCATCATGACCCTCACCGGCATCGAGGGGAAGATGTTCCGCCCGATGGCCTTCACCGTCATCCTCTCACTCACCGGCGCCCTGCTGCTGGCGCTCACCCTGGTGCCTGTGCTCTGCTCCTATTTCCTCGGTGGCAGCATCAATGAAAAGGAGAACTTCATGATCGCCTGGCTGAACAGGCTCGTTCAGCCGCTGCTGCGCCTTGTGCTCAGGCTGCGCTGGATCGTGGCCCTGCTCGCCATCGGCTTCTTCGCCTTCTGCGGCCATCGCTTCACCACGCTGGGCTCGGAGTTCGTGCCGAAGCTCGATGAGGGCTCCATGTCCGGCATGGTCTATCGAAAGGTGGGGATGAACCTGCACGAGTCCCTGCTCCAGGATCTCGAGCTCGGCAAAATGGTGCGCGAGAAGTTTCCCATGACCACCCGCATCTTCACCCGCATCGGCACCAGCGAGGTGGCCACCGACCCCATGCCGCCGAACGAGACGGACTTTTACATCTTCTACAAGCCGCTCGCGGAATGGCCGTCAGGGCCCGGAATGCCCACGACCAAGCAGGAGCTCATGGCCGCCATCGAAAAGGAGATCCTCGCCAGGCATCCCGGCCAGACCGTGGAGTTCGGCCAGCCGATCGAAACACGCTTCAACGAGATGATGGAGGGCACCAAGGCCGAGCTCGCCGTGCGCATCTACGGCGTCGAGTTTGACATGCTCGACAGGCTGGCCGGGCAGGTTCGCGACATCATCAACGGCATCCCAGGCGGCGATGCGGAGCTGGAAACCGCCGGCCGGCCGGGCACCGTCGTGCTCCAGGTGAAGCGTGATGTGCTCACCAAGTACAACGTCCCGCTCGCCGAGACCAACCGCGCCGTCTCCGCAGGACTCGGAGGCGAGGTCGTCGGCCAGGTCGTCGAGGGCAACCGCAAGCGTGACATCGTCGTGCGTCTGCCCGAGGACGAGCGCTCCAAGGACGAGGTCATCCGCAGCCTGCCCCTGCGTGTCGGCGACCACGGCATGATCCCCCTCGGTGATGCCGTGGACATCCGGGTTGAGAAGTCCGTCGACCCCATCCGCCACAGCCGCACCCAGCGCCGCGTGGCCCTGCTCGTCAGCGTCGGCGAAGGCCGGGACATGGAGGGCTTCGTCCATGAAGCCACCGCGAAGATCAAGAAGCAGGTCGAGTTCCCCGAAGGCTACGACTTCGAGTTCGGCGGCACCTTTGAAAACCTTCAGGAGGCCCGCTCACGCCTCGCCATCGTCGTGCCCACCACGCTGCTGCTCATCCTGATGCTGATCTTCTTCAACTTCGGCAGCCTGCGCCAGACCCTGCTCGTCGCCACGGGCATCCCCCTGGCCCTCACCGGCGGCATCATCGCCCTCGACCTGCGGGACATGCCCTTCAGCATCACCGCCGCCGTCGGCTTCATCGCCCTCAGCGGTGTCGCCGTGCTCAACGGCCTCGTGCTCGTGAACTACTTCAACGAACTGCGCGAGGAGGAGGGCCTCAGCGTCCGCGAGGCCGTCCTCAAGGGCGTCGCCACCCGGCTGCGCGCCGTCATCATGACCGCCCTCGTCGCAGCGCTCGGCTTTGTGCCCATGGCCCTCGCCCATGGCGCCGGCGCCGAAGTACAGCGCCCGCTGGCCACGGTGGTCATCGGCGGCATCATCAGCTCCACCCTTCTGACCCTGCTCCTGCTGCCCATGCTTTACGACTGGGTCGAACGGCGTGCACAGGTCCGGGCGTCGTAAAGCCCTCCTGGCAGCCGGCACCAGGATTGAGCGGAACAGGGAACTCCTCTGTCTTCAAAGCGCGCTGGACATCCCTTACGGGAGTTGAGTATCCTGCCTGCAATCCATCAAAAAACGACCATGAAACTCCTGCTGGCCTCCCTGCTTCTTTCCTCCCTGACCCTCGCCTCAGGCCAGGACCGTCCTCTGGACGCCCTGCTGACGGGTGATGCGGCCTGGCAGATGAACACGGCGCAGTTTGAACAGAAGTTCGGGCCCGCGCGGTTCGACTGGCTTTCGGAAAAAAAGGATCAGGCGCGCTTCTTTGGCGATGGCCTGAGCCTTTGGGAGGGCGGCATCCAGCTGAACGAGGCCATCGTCGAGTTTTCCCCTGAAGGCATGCCGGCAAAGCTGACCTTCTCCATCTACAACCGGGGTGACACGAAGCAGCTCATTGTCGACCGCGCTCCCTTTGAAGCCCGGGTGGAGGAGCTGAAGGCCTTCATCAGCAAGCGTCTGGCCGTCGCCCCGGCCGAGCGGGGCAAGGACAAGTCCAGCGCCGTGGCCGCCGAAGGCTTTGTCTGGATGAAGCCGCCGAGCGCCTACCTCCTGGAATACAGCTATCAGCGCGAGATGAAGAGCCGGGACATCCCCTTCCGCGCCGAGTTCATCCGCCTGCGCGTGGCCAACGTGGGCGCCGGAGGACGTGCGGCGGCGCCTGTGACCGCCTCGGCCGCCGCAGCGCCCGTGGGAAGGAACAGCCTGGTGGCCAACGTCAAGCGTGAGGAGGGCGGCGACATCGTCATCACCAATGTCCCCATGGTGGACCAGGGACCCAAGGGCTACTGTGCGGTGGCCACGGCCGAACGAGTCTTCAAGTACTACGGCATCCCCGTGGACCAGCACGAGATGGCGCAGGTGGCGGACACCTCCGACGAAGGCGGCACGAGCCCGGACAAGATGCTCGCCGCGCTGACGAAGCTGGAGGGCCGCATGGGCGTCAGCGTGCGTGTCATCGAGGACTGGGACTACAAGAAGTTCATGGACAAGGTGGCCGACTACAACAAGGAGGCCAAGCGGATGAAGAAGCCCGAGGTGGACGCGAGCCCGAGGGGTGGCGTGATCTACATCAATGAAATCATCGGCCAGATGGACGGCGAGGTGCTGAAGACCTCCCGCACCGAACGCGACCGCTCCGGCTTCGGCAAGTTCCAGCGCACGATCGCAGGGCTGATCGACCAGGGCATCCCGGTGATGTGGAGCGTGTCGCTCGGCCTGCTGCCCGAAAAGGAAATTCCGCAGGCCAGCGGCGGCCACATGCGCCTGATCATCGGTTACAATGCCAAGACCGGCGAGGCGCTCTACTCCGACTCCTGGGGCGCCGAGCACGCCTTGAAGCGCATGCCCCTGGCCAACGCCTATGCCATGACCAACGGGCTCTACTACATGCAGCCCCGGGCCCGGTGAGGGATTTCAGGATTGACGCGCGGGAGGCCGGTCCCTAGCCTAGGCCTCCTATGAGCATGCTTTCCTGGATCATTGTTGGACTCATCGGCGGCGCCCTCGGCAAGCTCCTTCATCCGGGGAATGACTCGAACGGCCTCCTCCGCACCATGCTTCTCGGCATCCTCGGCGGGGTCATGGGCAACGCCCTGTGCACCAAGTTCCTCGGCTGGGGCATGACGGGCATCGACATCCGCAGCGTCGGCATCTCGGCGGCGGGTTCACTGCTCCTGCTGCTCATTTACAAGCGCTTCTTCAAGAAGGGCTGAGCCTTGGGCGCTCCAGCGCAGGGATCATCCACCGAGGTTACATGGCAGCTTCCCGCCACCATGTCACCCATTCTTGGCCGGACTCTCTTCCCGGTCGTCAGCCTCACTTCTTCAGCCCGCCGATCAGCGCCTTCATCCGGGCGATGGTCTCCCTGTGGGCGGGATCCTTGGAAAGGTCCCTGGATTCCTGCGGGTCGTTCTGCAGGTCGAAGAGCGTCGCCCCCTGGCGGCCTTCATCCCATTCGGTGTAGCGGAACTGTTCGTCACGCACGGAGACACCCAGGAAGCCGCCGGCCCTGCCCTTGCCTTTTCCCTTCGCCTTGCCCTTGCCCTGGCCTTTGCCACCGGGACTGAGGTTCTTTGGATTGAAGGAGGGCGCGGTGGTGCCGACTGGCGCGCCGCGCAGCACCTGGGTGAAGGCCGGGCGGTCCCAGGCGGCCTGGGGATTGTCGAGCAGGGGCTTCAGGCTGACACCGTCGGACTGCGGCGCTGGCAGGCCGCAGACGTCGGCCAGCGTGGCATGCAGGTCGATGAGTTCAACGGTGCGCGGGCAGACGCGGCCGTTGTTCGGGTTGCCGGGCACGCTGATGATGAGCGGGACATGGGAGGAGTTCTCCCACAGGCTCATCTTCTGCCACAGGCCGTGGTCGCCGAGATGATAGCCGTGGTCGCTATGAAAGACGATCACGGTCTTGTCGCGCAGGCCGAGGCGTTCTACGGCGGCGACGACCTGGCCGACCTGGTCGTCCATGTAGGTGGTGGAGGCAAAATAGGCCTGCAGAATCTCCCTGCGCAGCGGATCGGTGAGCTGGTCCTGCTCCTTCTTGTAGCTGCCGTAGGCCGATGCCGGAATGCCGGGCGCGTCCTTCATCGGACCGGAGGCGAGCTGCACCTTGTCAACGGGGTAGGCTTCAAAGTATTTGGAAGGCGCGACGTAGGGCGTGTGGGGCCGGTAGAAGCCGACGGCAAGGTAAAACGGACCGTCCTTTTTCTCTTCAAGAAGCCTGATGGCCTCCGCAGCGCCGACGGCGTCGGTCTGGGGTTCCTCGGAGGGGTCGTTGAACCAGCTCAGTGTGCCTCCAAACTGGCCGGGGATGAGCGAGTGGATCTGGTCCTCGACCTTCTTGTCGTGGCCGATGGGATTGACCACCTGCTGCCAGGAAGGTTCGTCGTCGAGGCCGCTGGTGCCGATCTGCGTGGGCACGCCGTAGTGGTAGAGCTTGCCGACACGGGCGGCAAACGCGCCCGCCTTGGAGAAGCTTTGCGGGATGCTCAAAACGTCCGGCAGGTTCTGGCGGAAGTGCGTGCTGTTTTCATACACCTTCGTGCTGCCGGGCCTCATGCCGGTCATGAAGGAGGCACGGCTCGGGTTGCAGAGCGGGAACTGGCAGTAGGCCTTTTCAAAGCGCACGCCCTGGGAGGCGAGCCTGTCGATGTGCGGCGACTTCACCTGGGCATGGTCATAGCAGCCAAGCGAGCAGTTGAGGTCGTCCGAGACGATGTGCAGCACGTTGAACTTCGGCGTCGCGGCGGGGGCGACGGCCGCCAGCGCGGCGATGAGGACGGCGGGGATCAGCTTCATGGTGGCGCCTGTTAACGCCGGGAGGAACGTCTTCTCGCCACAACTTCCGTCACCACACGGTGAATGACGGCGTTGTTGGCCGGGGAGAACTGCTCGGCTTCAGGCCAGCGGCCCAGGCCGCGCTCGCGCTGGATCAGGTCGTCGGCGGCATCAAGGGCCTGAAGCAGTTCGCCGATGAACTGCCATCCGGTGAGGTCGAAGTCCTTCAGCACGCGCTCGCCGTTGATGTAGCGCGCTTCCTTGAGATCCTGGGGAAGGCGTTCCTCGGGCAGACGACCGCCCGGATCCTCCAGGGCCAGCAAAGGCCCCCAGTAGCTTCTGGCAGTGTCGTAAGCCCCGGCAAACACGTCCTGAAGGGCGTCATCGGCGGGCGGCCATGCCGCAGGCTTGAGCCCGGCGGGAAGCCCGCCCCGGCCGAGCGCCGCCTCGGACCAGCGTGCCGTGCCTTCGGTAAACCAACGATTCTTCAAAAAGCACACGCTGTTCTGCAGGATGTGAAACAGCTCGTGGGCCGGGGTGAGGTTGGCCGGCGCCTTTACCGAGGTGGCCACGTCAAAGCACAGGCTGCCCGCGCCTTTGGGCTCGCCCTCGCGGCCGAAGCGCTGGATTTCATCGTAGGCGACGCCGTTGGATCCGAGTGTCTTCCTGCTGAGCAGGTGGACGTCCAGCCACCGGCTTCCCTGGTAGCGCGGCGTCGTGAGCGGATCGGCAAAACCGAGGCTGGCCCACAGCCGCCAGGCGGCCCGGGTCTGGATCAGGACGTCCTCCGCCTGATCCGGGATGTCGTTCTGGTTGAGATCGTCCGCAGTGACGGCGTGTTCGCCTTCCGTGGCGTAGAAGACCCGGATGCGCTCCTTCGTCAGGACATGCGGAAGCGAACGCCTCAGGGCGGCATGGCTGAGCCGCTTCGTCCCGGGAGCGTCCACCGCCGGCGCGGAATCCAGGGCAAGCAGCAGGGGAAGCGCGAGAACGGCGGAACGGCGGCGCATGAACTGGAGAAGCTGAGCTGCCGGGGTGAAGCCGCGTCACGGTTCAAAACTGCGAGCAGGAGGCGGGCACGAGCAGGAGGTTCGTGATGCGTGAGACGATCTCCTTGTCGGTGAAGCCGGGCGTGGCCTTCAGCTTCGCCCAGGCAGGGTCGTTGCGGAAGGTGTTCCAGGCCTGATCCTTCGCGGCGCTGTCGCTGAAGGCGAGCATGTAGGTGAGGTTGGGCATCAGCGGGCCGACAAGGGTTTCACCGAAAAACACCGGTGTCAGGCCGCAGCGCTGGAAGATCTCCAGCTCGCCGATGTTGAACATCTCGATCTTCTTCTTCGCCGCCTTTTCACCGTGGCTTTCATAGATGCGCAGCTGGTAAAGCCGGCAGCCCTTGGGCGGAAGCTTCAAGGCGGGCATGCCCTCGATGCCGCGCATCAGCCAGCTTTCGACGCGTTCATAGACCGGGTCCGTGGCGGGCGAGCCGAGATAGGCGGCACCGGCCGTCTGCAAAGCCGCGTCATCAAGCAGGTCCGCGGCCTTCACGACCGTTTCCAGCGAGGCATGGCGCAGCACGACATAGAGCAGCGGCGCGGCCTCCGGCTTCTCCGGCAGAAACACGCCCACCTGGGCCACTCCGAGCCGGTTCAGCGCCGGGATGGCGGCGTCACGCAGGTAGGCCTCAAGCAGCGCCTGCTTCTCCGGGCTTTTCAGCGTGAACCTGCGGATCTCGAAGCATTCACGGCCCGCGGCTTCCGCAGCCTGGGTGCTGCTGACAAGGGCCGTGGCCGCGAGGGCGGCTGATTTCAGGAAGATGCTGCGTTTCATGGGAGGATTGAAATGCTGGCAGTTAGGCCGGAGCCGGTCAACGCTCATTCTCCCGGACTTGCTCCGAAGCGCGCCACGCGCTTGTTTGAACCGCATGAACGCCACGCCTTCCATCGCCGAGCAGATCGCGGCGATTCATTCGCGCCAGGACATCGCCGCCTGGGCGCTGGCCCGGCTGGGGCTGCCGCCGGAATGGCGGGACACCAACGAACCCGGCAACACCCAGCGCTGCCAGGAGGCCGTGGACCGCCTGTTCAGCCTTTCGCGTTCCGACATCGAGGCCGACCTGGCCGCGCGTGGCATCACGCCGGAGCAGCTGCCGCATGTCGAGACCCGGCCGGGCTCACATGACGGCGCCTACTTCGTCCCCAGGGCAGGCCGCGGCTGGGAGTATTATTACCAGGAGCGCGGCATGACCTGGTGCAGCGTCGGCTTTGACGACCTGGAGGAGGCGCGCAGGCTCATCCTCAATGACTACCTGCCGGTCTGGCTGCGCCGCCTTCATGTTCCGGCACGCACCCGTGACGGCAGGCGGATCACCCGGATGTGAGCGGCCCCGGGGCTCCGCGCCTGACATTTGAAATGACTTTGGGTTTGGCGGATGGTTTCGGCGGGCCGGTGCCGTACTGCCAGGAATGAACCTGTCGCCAGCCTCCTTTCCGCCCCTGGTGCCCGGCGTCGTGCTCATGATGCTCTGCGGGGCCATGACGCTGCATGGCGCGGAGGAGGACGGCGCCATCCCGCGCTCGCTTCAGGAGGACGCCTTCGATGCGCTCCTGGCCGGTTCTCCCTTCACGCGTTCGCTGGGGGTTTCTGATTCGCTGATCCTCACCGGCGTTGTTCACGTCGAGGACGATGTGCTTGCCACGCTCCTCGACACGCGCACCCACGAGTCGCAGGTGGTCTCGCAGCAGCCGAACTTCAAGGGCTGGCGCCTGGTCGGCCTGGCTGGAAGCCCGGACCGGATGCAGACCTGGACGGCACGCGTTCAGATCCCCGGCGGAGAGGTGGTCTCGATCCGCTATCAGAAGCCGCCGCCGAGGGCAGGCAGCTCAAAGTCAGGAGCAGGAGGCGGAAGCTCTTCCGGCAGCACATCCGGAGGCAAGCTGCCACCGCTCAGCGATTCCCAGCTCAAGGAGGCCAGGCTTGCCGCCGAGAACTACAAGGAGGGCTTCAGCTCCGACGGCTACCCGCGCCAGCCGCCGCCGGAGATGGTGGCCAAGCTGTCCCGCCTCAGCACCAGCCAGCGCGAGGAGATCAACCGCGAGATGCTGGGCCACCGTAACCGGGGCCTCGGTCTCGACGACCGCCGCAAGATCTATGAAGGCCTTGTGGACCGGGCGGTGCAAAGACGATGAGTGGAGCAAGGCCTCCCCGCCCCCTTCAACGAGGCCGTGCATGAAACGACCTGATGTGACTCCGGACGACGGAGCATGCCGGGCTTGACCCCCGTGGCGGCTCCTGGCGTAATCACACGCACTTATGCGCCAAACCGCCTTCATCACCCTGGGCTGCATCCTGCTCTCCCTTCCTTGTAGGGCCGAGCTGCCCGGCACCGGGCCGATTGCCATTCCTGAATCGGGACCGTTGGAAAAGGATCATCAGGCGCTGCGCATGCGCTGGGCGCAGAAGCACCTTCTGCCGGCTGCGGAGCCGCATTGGCGGGGGCAGGCCTGGGCGGAGCAGGCCCGGGATGTCACGCTCAAGGGATTGCAACTTTGGTTCGGCGGTCCTTTTGAGAGCGCCTCAGGCGAGGCAAAAACCCTGGAGGCGGCAAAGGCGCTGCTCAGGACGGAATGCAGCGAACCCCTGGCCTGCCTGATGGCGCATAAGATTCTCTGGCAGCTCGGCCAGGACTGGTGGGGAGGCAACCGCGGCCTCGGCAGGGCCTTCAAGGTCATTGATGACACCGCCCTGCCTGGCGCTCTCAGGGTCTGGATCGTGGATGAGCAGATCGACCGGCTCAAGTCGCTCAACTGGCGGTATGATAACTTTCATCGTGAGCAGGCGGAGCGGATCGCCCAGGCGGTTTCAGACGCGGGCTACGGCCCCGGTTTCGAACCAGTGCTGGTGCGTGATTTTCTCGACTGGATGGAAAACATCCGTGAGCTGGATGAACAGGTGTTCCAGAAGCTCGAAAAGGTCATCGCAGACTGCCCGCATGATGAATGGACACGGGCCTGCCTTCTGGGCGACCTGCATGTTCACTGGGCCTGGTTCATTCGCGGAGGCTCCTGGGCCAGGGATGTGAAGGATGAAGCCTGGAAAGGGTTTGCCGAACATCTCGCCACCGCGGCCAGCCACCTGGGCAAGGCCCATAAGCTGCACCCAGAACGCCCGGAAGCCGCGGCGCGCATGATCCAGGTGGTCATGGGAACGAACGGTGGCACTGAGAAGCTGCGCGCCTGGTTCGACCGTGCCGTCGCCGCACAATTTGACTACCGGAACGCCTACAGCGGCCTGGTGCACGCCTGCACCGAACGCTGGGGAGGCAGCGACGAGCTGGTGCTGACCCTGGGCCGGCGCTTTGCAGAAACCCGGCGCTATGACACCGATGTTCCCGAACAGTTCTTCCAGGCCTGCAAGCAGATCGCCATGGAGCATGGCAACGCCCGGAAGGTGTTCTCGAATCCTCTGGTGAAGGAGACGTCCTCAGCCTTTGCCAGGGGCCTGCTCGATCACCAGGAAACAAATCCCGCCAGGGCACGGCGCAGCCAGGGGCTGGCGGCAGTGACCGCCTGGCTGGCCGGCGATGATGCCCTGGCCAGCCGTGCGCTCAAGTCAGCCGGCAGGAACCTGGTCACTTCTGTTGCCAGGGATCTGGGCGACCTGCTGCATCATCAGGGCACGCTGAGAACCTCCGTCTTTGCCGGAAACGGCGGCTGGGGTGAGGGCGTGCAACGCCTGGAGCATCAGTACCGCCAGCATGATGTCGCGGCCGCCCAGCAAACCCTGGCCGGGCTGGCGCCGGAGAGCCTGCCCACGGACAATGCACGCAGCTATGTGGCGGAAATCCGTGCCGTGCTGGAGCTGCCGGAACGGCTCAAGGACGGCGGCTGGCATCCACTGCCTGTGTTTCAAGGGCTCAGCACCTGCCTGTGTTCCGGTGGCAACTGGCGTGTGACCGCCTCCGGTGAACTCAGCCTGACCGGCAGGGACGCCGCCTTTCTTGACCTCGCCTTCCCCATCCTGGTGGACGAAGCTTTCGAAATTCGAGGCGAAGTTTCCTATGATCTGATCCCTGAAGCTCAGTGGTTCGCCCACTGGTCCTTTGGCCCGAGCCTGCGCTGGCTGCCCGCCCGTCAGGGTGCTTTCCAGCCGCCTCATGCCGTCCGCGGCCTGACCTACCATTCCCGAAAAGGCAGCGTCGAGGCCAGGGTCACCGGAGTTTGGAACAACAAATTCCAGGACGGCCGGGAGGTCTCCCTGAAACCCGTGAACACCTTCCTGGCCGGGCTCAGGGGTGATCAGATGGGCTTCACCTTCAACGAGGCCGCCGTGCCACCGCAGGACATCAAGCCCTTCGGACTGAGGCATTCCAAAGGCCTCGTCGCCTTCACCGGCATGAACGTGCCCGCCGGGGTCAAGATACGCCTGAACAAGCTGGAGGTGCGCCTGGCCAGATAAGGCCGCCGGCCCAGACAAAAAAAGCTCAAAGGCAGGCCGCCTCCCACGTCAGGCCAAAGCGCTTCAGGTACTTCTTCAGCCTGTCCGCATCATTCATCTTCGAGCGCTTCGTTCGCGACACCGCAAACAGCCTCCTCCCTGCATCTGACAGTGTCTTCGACTCCCGGCACGTTTGGATCACAAACTCGAGCTGCACGCGGTCAAACGGGTCGATCTCCGTCCAGCGCACTGCATCCACCCCCTGCGGCAATGAGGCGTCCGAGCCATGTGCCAGCTCACGCCACCCTTCCATCAGCCGCGCGATTTCGCCTTCGACGCACTCCACCGTGATCCTTCCCTTCGGCGCCAGGGTGGCCATCCGGATCACCGCCGCGTTCAAGTCGCGGAAGTTCGCGCGCCACTTCGCCTCCGGACCTTTGGCGAACTTTAAAAACGCCTCACGCGCTTCCTTGTTCATGCGCACCTGGCGGCGATGCGTCTTCGCGTAGCGTTCCAGCTCGAAATCGAGGTTCGCGGCGATGTCTTCGCGCCGCTCGGCGAGGCTCGGCAGCGTGAACGTCCACAGATTGATGCGAGCGAGCAAATCCTCGCGGAACCTGCCTGCGGCCGCCTCTGCCCGCAGGTCACGATTCGTGCCGGCAATGAGCTGAAAGTCGCTCTGCACGGCCTTGTCGCTGCCCAGCGGCAGGAAGGTTCTGTCTTCGAGAGCTCGCAGAAGCATCGCCTGCTCGTCGAGGCCGAGCTCGCCGATCTCATCGAGGAAAATCAGCCCCTTGTCGGCCTCCTTGAGCAGTCCAGGCCGGTCCGCCTGCGCACCGGTGAAGGAACCGCGCCTGTGACCAAACAGAGCCGACATCGCCTGATCGCCTCGAAGCGTCGCGCAGTTCACCTCGACGAACCGTCCGCTCAAGCCGGCCCGTGAACGCCGCAGCTCATAAATCCGGCCTGCGAGCATGGATTTGCCCGCGCCTGTCGGCCCCATGAGGAGGATCGGCGCCTTGGAATTCACCGCAACAAGCTCGATCTGCCCGATGAGCTTGTTGAAGCCCTTGCTTTTCGTGGCGATGCCGCTTTTCAGGAAATCCAGCGTGCGCTCCTGCTCCTGCGCAAAGCGTGTGGAAAGCCGGTCATACTTCGAGAGGTCGAGGTCTGCAGCAGCCGCGCCGGGATGAAGTTCGCCTCATTGAGCAGGAACCAGCATATCTGCGCCACGTGGGTTCCCGTGGTCAGGTGGATGAGGTAGTCCTCCTTCTCCGCCTGGAAGTCATAGCCACGCACGAAGTCGTAGAGCCGCTCATACACCTCCTGAAAGTCCCACGGATCCTTCAGCGCAAACTCATGCACCACCACCTGCGTCTCCGGCGAGACCTTCGCGATGTCCGCGACCACGCTTTTCGCCAGCCCGGCAAACTTCGGCTCCACAAGCAGCTCCAGCCGCGAAATGAGCAAATCCTCCTGCTGGCACATCGCGACCGTCGGCCGCCATTTCGACCACCGCTCCGCGCCCTGAGCACGGTCCAAAGTGGAGCCGAGGAAGCCGAAGGTGATGATGGGTTTCATGAGGGGTGTTCTCTAATTGACCTTCCCCTTGCCGACAAGCCGGGCATCCAGGATTGACAAAAGAGGCTCCGCCCGCCACCCTTCCACGGCTGTGACGCCCGCCGAAGCGCATGACTCCATCCTCCAATTCTCGCCGGTTTCAGACCGATCCGAAAAAGCTGCTCGCAGCGCGGTTGAATGCGCCCAAGCACTCCTTGCAAGTGTCCGTGGAAAAAGTTTTGGCTGGAGTCGCCGCCAGAAGCGCGAGGGGCTACTCGATGAACAAGTAAGAATCCTGCGGCGACACGCAGGTTCACTCGTCATTCCTGGCATCCAGATCGCGTCCCAAGGTGAGCACGATGTCTGGCGCGAGGACTGCTCCGACATTGTTTACAAGCTCACAAACCAAGCTGAGTTTGGTTTTGTGGTGGATCAGGAGAGTGACAATCGCCGGAACAAACTGGCTTTGCGACAGGCGCTGCCATCCGAGTATCTGCTGCGTCTGGGCACGCAGAATGTCGCCTTTGGTGACGCCATCTCGCTCCAGGGCATTCAAGCCGGGCGCATACCCTCCATTCTCACGGCGCAGCCTTACGTCGATCAGGGCCGACCTTCGCAAGAGGACATTGACACCTTCTTTGCCCAATGCGGCTTCATCCGTCTCCCGGACGACATGATGATGCAGCAGTACATCAGCAAGCCTTTCTGGTACCGCCCCTCGGACAGCATCCTCGCGGCCGATGCCAACCCGGAGAACTTCTCCCGGATCGACGACGACATCATCGTCCCCATCGACCTCATCACACACCCGATGGATGCCTCCCTCATGCATTCGACGGCTCAGCAAAACGGCGTCGACATGAACCGGCTGATTCAATCCGTCATGGGTTATCCCATTGGATAATTTCTGTGTTAATAGGCTAGTTCATTTCGGAGTTCAGGGGAGCCGTGCAGGCTCGACTCAAACACCCGAAAAATTTTCTTTCCCTTATTCTACAAGGCTTCCAGCGTCATCCGACCCCTCCGAGCCAGGCTTTGGCACGCGACTAGCAATACCTCCTTCCGTCCTCCGACTCCATGCAACGACTGAAGCGGTACGCCCAAGGAAGCTGCCCATCGGTGAGGAGGATGCCAGTAGAGGGCCACCTCGGGGTGCGAATCCCCATCAGATCCAACCTTCCCGATGGCCGGGTGAATGTCTGCCCCGGCAGATGGACACAACGGCCTGATGACTCTGCGAGATGACAGGCAGCGTGGCGAAGTCCGCCATGTGAGGGCCGGTCAGCTCCCGTCAGCGGGCCGCCAGCCATCCGGGAAGGACATTTCAACCCACCCAAGCTCATGAACACCTTCATCTCCACCCTTCGTCCTGCTGCCGGATTCAGCTTTGTGATCCAGGACCACGAAACCGCGCTGCTTTTCCAGCATGGCCGCTACCTCCGCGTCCTGGAGGCGGGAAAGCATCGCCTGTGGGCTTCCGGCCTTGAGGTGAAGCGCATCGACAACCGCGAGCAGATGCTCGTCGTGCAAGGCCAGGAACTCCTCACCGCCGATCAGGTCGTGCTGAAGGTCTCCGCTGTGACCACTTTCCGCGTCGCCGATGCCCTCACGATGCATCGCGCCACGCAGGACGCCGCTGCCGTGCTTTACAACGAAGTCCAGCTCGCCTTGCGCCAGATCGTGGCTGCGGAGGCCGCAGAGGCGTTCCTGCAACAGAAGGCTGGGCACGGAGCGAAGCTGCTCGAACTCATCACCGACCGCGCCCAGTCTCTCGGCCTCAAAGTGGACCGCATCGACATCCGCGATGTCATGCTGCCTGCCGACCTGAAGCGCAGCTTCATGTCTGCCCTCCAGCAGCGCCAGGAAGCCCAGGCAGGCCTCGAAAAGGCCCGCGCTGAAACCGCCGCTCTTCGCACCCTCGCCAACGCCGCCAAGCTCATGCGCGACAACCCCGAGCTCCTCCAGCTCCGCTACCTGCAAACCCTCCAGGAAATCGGAACCGGCATGGGAAACACGCTGGTGCTTGGGCTGACGGATTCGGAGCGGCTCAAAGCCATCACCAAGGTGTGAAGAAACCCCAAGCTCCATACTACAAGCGATCATACTCGCCCAAACTGACACCGATCACGCTCTCTCGATTAAAAACCGCTGTTGCCGCCTCTTCATCGTCAGCACCCTTCCCAAAGCCATGAACAAAAAAGCCCAAGCCATTCCAACCACCCAAATCTTCGACTCGGATGAGTTTGCACACGCCTTCCGAAAGCAAACTCTCTGCCTTGCTTTCGAGCGACTGACTTTATCTGGGCCAGAAGGTAGTTTTGAAGCCGATGGCGTTCTCGTTAGCCGAGGAGACAAATTATTTCTGGAATGCTCTCCAAAGAAAGATGCGACCGTGCCATCACCTTCAAAGACTGGTCACTCTATCACCTATGGGCAGGAAGATTTCTGGGTAGCAAGTGGACGCACTCATTACGGGCTGAATTTGGCGTTCACAAACATCACTCCTCCGTTCTGGAATGCTTCGACGCTCATGAGGCAGGGCGGCACATACAACTGTTATGAATTAAAAATCCGAAACGTGCGGGCTTTTGAAGATCCGGTTTCGGAGGAGGCCAAAGCCCAACTTCAAGAGACTTTTCGACTGCTACGAGCCAGATCAAGCAATCGCAGTGACGAACCTGTTGCGCCCAGTGTCGTTGATGCACGTCTACGCGCATGCATTCCGAACACGAAACTGGAGCTGTTCAACTGCGGAGTAAAGAAGACCGAGCAACACCCATTTTTCGAAGGTCCTTCCGAATCCAATGATTCCAGCTGCTTTCGGGGAGAGTTGGATAATTGGGAGTTTTGTTTCTCTCAAGAAGAAGAGGACGTCTTCTTGTACACTCGAACGAAGGAGGGTTACAGTTCGCCATCTATCAAACACGACCTGCAAGTCATGAATTCGCTGCTTTCAGCTTTTGCGTTCATGCAAGGCTTGGTGGTGGTTCCCTGGCGCATTCGGCACAAAAGAGGAGACGGCTTCTTGAGTGATGATTTCGTGGCCGATTTCAACAGCGTGGCGAAGGGGCCAACGCCGATTGGTGGAAGCAAGACTTATGACTTGAGAGGTGATAACAGTTTGCCCACGAAAATGATGTCAACGTTAGCCAGATACTTTTGCTCAACGGATGAAACAGTTGGCTTGATGAAGGGCTTCCATTGGCAGCACATTGAGGCAGCACGCGGAAACTCCATCAAGCTCTATCAATGCCTTCATCTCTGCGCACTTCTCGAAGGTATCTCCAAGCAGCTTTTAATCAAGCGTTTTGGATGGTCGAAACGACAGTGGGACAAAGCTAGCGCAGAAGACCGAATCAAATCAGCAGTTCAATATCTGAAGCTGCCGTGGGCTGGCGGATTTGAGCCCATATACACTGAATGGAAGGGGATGCGCCATTCTTTAGCTCACGGGGACTTCTTTGGGCCGGAGGGGGCATGGGAGGGCGATTTGTTTTCGCTCAGTCGGTTGGTGAGCGGCGGCATCATGGCTCTCATCCTCGCCGATGCTGGGTGGAACGAGCCCTTTGACTTCTATGTCCTTAGCCAAACTAAACACCTTTATTACTGACCATGTATTTGGAGATCGGGCGGAAGCTCAGCGGCTTCTTTCTTGCGACCTGCATCGCAGCCGCGTCCTCCGCATCTTCGAGCCGCTCCAACAGCTTCTCATAGGCCTTCACTGGCAAAATGACCGATACGGGCTTGCCGCGTCGCATCACGATCTCCGGCTCGATTTTCGAAATCTTCATAAGAACAGGCTACGCACCTCAAAACACCTCCGCAATCGCCAATCCAACACTCCGTTTCTCCAACCCTCCATGTCCCCATTCCCCTTCCACATCACCGACGAAGCCGAAGCCATCCTCCCAGCTCGCAACAACGCCGGAAAGCCCATCACCGTCATCGGGACGGAGGCGATTCGTGCTGGCTTTGACCCATCCTGCATCGAACAGGCGCTGAACTCGCGTTCCGCGCCGGGCGTGACCGATCTCGTGCTCAATCCCGACGCGCACAGCGGTTACGGAGCGCCCGTCGGCTGCGTGATGGTCTCGCCGACGCACATTTATCCGGGGCCGGTCGGCGTGGACATCAAATGCTCCATGTCCCTGCTCCAGATGGACATCCCCGCCGATGAGATCATCGACAAAACCATCCGCCGCCGCCTCATCGAGGCCATCGTGGCCCGCACGCCGACCGGCGCTGGCCGTGGTCAGCGCGAGGCGAAAAAATCCCGCCGCGTCTCCGCCGATCTCGGCGTGCAGGTATGCACCGAAGGCGCGAGCCGCGGCGTGTGTGAAGCCCTCGGCATCCCGCCCGAGTGGGCGCAGCGTTGCGAAGACAGCGTCCACCTCGGTCACGATGGAAACGTCTCCACGCTCCACGAGCGTCTGGACAAAATGCGTGCCTTCAACGGCTTCCCCGGCTTTGAAAACAAGATGACTCAGCTCGGCTCCTACGGGGGTGGAAACCACTTCGGTGAGTGCGAGGTCGTGCAGCTCGCCGATGACCCCGCGATGCGCCGCACCGCCGAGGTTTTCGGTCTGCGAGACAATCATGTCGCCTTCCTCAGCCACTGCGGATCGCGCGGCTTTGGGAACATCCTCGCGCAGCGTCAGTTCAAGTCGCTGGAAGGCTTCTTCCGACAGTGGGGCCTGCCTTTCCCGGCTGATGACAAACAGCTTGTCTATGCGCCGCTTGGCACGGCCGAGGCGGACGCGTATCTCGACGACATGGCGCTCGGCGCGAACTTCGCCACCGTGAACCACCTGCTCATCAACGCACTCGTGTTGGAGGCCTTCCAGGAAGTGCTCCCCGGCACCAAAGGCCAGCTCGTGTATTTTATCAGCCACAACATTGCGCGTCAGGAAGTCGTCGATAACCAGCTCGCGTGGGTTCACCGCAAGGGAGCAACGCGTGCCTTCCCCGGCGGCCACCACGCGCTCAAAGACACGCCCTTCGCCGAAACCGGCCACCCGATCCTGCTCCCCGGAAATCCGCGCGACGGCTCCGTCGTCATGGTCGCGAAGCCCGATGCCGTGAAAAGCTGCTACAGCGTCAATCACGGTGCTGGTCGCTGCATGGGCCGCAAAGCCGCCGCCCGCAATCTCAACCAGCAGGAGGTCAACGCCGACTTCGAAACCCACGACATCCTCTACAACGCCCGCCAATACCCCATCGACGAAGCCCCCAACGCCTACAAAGACTTCAAAGAAGTCCTCCACAGCGTCGAGTCCGCCGGCCTCGCCCAGCAGGTCTGCAAACTGAAGGCCCGCTTCGTCATCAAGGACGCGGCGGAGGCGGATGATTGAACACCAAAAACATGTTACCTCGATGAACACTTGTCCTACATCGGAAGAATGGAATTTGCGTGCCGAATGGTGCGAATCACAGATTTCCAATCGTTCGGCTGCCGCATCTTACTTGGTTAGCGAGCAAGCTTGCGCTCTGCTGTTCGAGGCGCAGACGTGCTACTGTGCTGGAGCTTGGATTGCCGTCATAATCCTGTGCTATACAGCTTTGGACGCCCATTTGCGTGAAGTCGAAACCGGCGACTACCAATCCAACGGACAAGACCTGCTCGACTCTGTTGGGCTGGATCATCGATACCAACAGCTTCGCAAAAGGCGTAACCGATTGGTTCACATCGAAGAGAACAAACCGTCGGTTACCATTGATGCACTTTTTGATGATCAATCTTCACTTCAATCTTCTGCGCAGGATGCAATTCAGCTTACTGCAGATGTATTCTTTATGAGTCCAGGCACATGATTACGACCTCAAACACCTCCATCCTCTCCATCTCCGGCGAATCCGGCGGCGGGCAGTTGCTGCGGTCTTCGTTGTCGCTGGCGCTGGTCACGGGGCGGGCGTTTCGGATGACGAACATCCGTGGTAAGCGACCAAAGCCCGGGCTGATGCGTCAGCACCTCACCTGCGTGAAAGCGGCGGCGGAAGTCTGCGGCGCGCAGGTCGAGGGAGCCGAAATGGGCTCCACCGAACTCGTTTTCACGCCCGGCAAGATCGCGGCTGGCGACTACCGCTTTGCCATCGGCTCCGGCGGCAGCACGACGCTCGTGTTGCAGACGTTGCTGCCCGCGCTGCTGCATGCCGAAACCTCGAGCACACTGCGCATCGAAGGCGGCACGCACAACCCGATGGCTCCGCCCTTCGAGTTCATCGAGCAATGCTTCCTGCCCGTGCTTTGGAGCATGGGTGTCGATGCCACGGTCACGCTGGAACGCCACGGCTTCATGCAGGCCGGCGGCGGCGTGCTCATGGCGGAAATCACGCCGATCAAAAAGTGGAAGAAGCTCAAGCTCACCGAACGCGGCGAGTCTGTGGAGACTTTTGGCCGCGTCCTGCACGCGCATCTGCCCGGCGAGATCGCCAAACGCGAAATCACCACCGCGTCGAAGATCCTCGAATGGCCTGAAAACCACATTGACCTCCGCTTCGCGAACGACAGCACCGGTCCCGGCAACGCCATCCTGCTCGGCGCGCGTTTTGCGAAGGTCTGCGAAATCAGCACGGGCATCGCCCAGCTCGGCAAATCCGCCGAAGCCGTCGCGACCGGCGCGGCGAAGGGTCTGCGCGGATACCTGGCCTCGACCGCGCCCGTCGGCGTGCATCTGGCGGACCAGCTGCTGCTGCCCATGGCCCTTGCGGGCGGCGGTGTGTTTCACACGCTGTCGATCAGCAACCACACACGCACCAACATGGCGCACATCCAGCAGTTTCTGCCGGTGCGGTTCGGTGTCGAGGACATTTGTCCGGGATGCACGGCGGTGAGGGTTTCGCAGGTTTGACCGCACGCAGTCCAACGCGTCATCGCGCTCATGGGTTGCCCAGCAACCGACTGCCGAAGGCTTCATCTCCACCTTTTGCGGCTTCAGAATTTCAGCCTCAGGTATGTCCCAAGCACCGACTCATGCCTCCAGGACGGCTGGGCGTGGCTGGACACGATCATGTAAAACAGGTCCAGGTCGGCGTGACCACCGGCATGCAACGTCAGGCCCAGCGGCACCAGCCTGTTTTCGCCCAGGCGTCGCTGATGCAGGTCGGTGAGCCACTCATTGCTGGCAAACATCCGGGTGAGAGGTCCGAGCGGCCTCGGCAGGGTCCAGGCAAGCTGGAGACGGTTGCGCAGCCGGTGCGTGGTGAAGGGCTGCTCCTCGTTCCAGCGCCATTCCATGCGGTTACGCCATTCCAGGGCCAGGTGCGGGGTGAGGTCAAAGTGCGGATTGACCTCCAGCTCCGGACGGAACTGGCCGTGGCGTTCGCCGCTGGCGGGGCTTTCGATGCTGAGAAAGGACGCGCCCAGGCCGAGGTCGAGCCACGGATTCAGGGCGTGCCTGAAACGCGGGCTGACGATCTGCACGTAGGAACTGTCATCCGCATCGAGGCGGTTGCCTAGAAACAGCCAGGCTTTGTCATGGCCTTCCGTGCTTTTCCAGAGGTCCATGGATGACCAGGCCCACCATTCGTCGGCCCGCAGGCCGGTCACAAACAGCAGCATCGACAAAAGCATCAGCCGGAACATGCCGGACAGGCAGAGAACAAAGGATGCCAGGATGGCGGGTTGTTGAGGAATGAGCTCATGCACGGCTTGCACCAGGGACGGAATGCGGACAAAGCGTGGGCTTTCATCCATGCCATCCTGGTTCATCGAGCTTCCACCCGTCTGGCAGGCCTTTCTGGCCTGCCTCTTCACCTGGGGCGTGACCGCCCTCGGAGCCGCGCTGGTGTTCTGCTTCAAGTCGATGAACCGCGTCGTCATGGACGGCATGATGGGCTTTGCCGCAGGCGTGATGATCGCCGCCAGCTTCTGGTCGCTGCTGGCACCCGCGATTGAAATGGCGCGCGAACAGGGTGTGACGCCCTGGCTGCCGGCGGCGGCGGGCTTTGTGCTCGGCGGCCTGTTCCTGTGGAGCCTCGACATCGTGCTGCCGCACCTGCACATTGACTATCCGATGTCCGAGGCGGAGGGCGTGAAGACCACCTGGCGGCGGAGCGTTCTGGTCGTGCTCGCCATCACCCTGCACAACATCCCCGAAGGCCTGGCGGTGGGCGTGGCCTTTGGCGCGGTGAACTCCGGCCTGGGCTCGGCCACCCTGGGCGGCGCGGTGGCGCTGGCGATCGGCATCGGGCTGCAGAACTTCCCGGAGGGCGCGGCGGTGGCGATGCCGCTGCGGCGCGAGGGCATGAGCCGGTTGAAATCCTTTTGGTACGGCCAGCTCTCCGCCGCCGTCGAGCCGGCGGCCGCGGTCATCGGCGCGCTCTCGGTCTCCAGGATGCATGTGATGCTGCCCTACGCGCTTTCCTTCGCCGCAGGCGCGATGATCTACGTCGTGGTCGAGGAGCTGATCCCGGAGGCGCAGCGTGAGCGCAACATGCACGCCGCCACCTTCGGGGCGATGGCGGGCTTCACGGTGATGATGATCCTCGACGTGGCCCTGGGAAGCTGAACCGCGTGCCGCAGGTCAGCGCCGCAGCCTGAGCTCATGGCGCAGCTCGTCGACCTCCTGAAGCAGCCGTGCCATCAGCTTCAATCCGCCGAGGTTCATGCCGCAGGACTCCCGCAGGTGCTCGATCCGGCGCAGGCAGCGCACGGTGTCGTCGTCAAACTGCGGCCGGATGATGCCATGCTCCTGGTATTCCACGAGGGTCCGTGCGGTGATCCCGGTCATCTCGGCGAGCACTTCAAGCGTGTAGGTTTCGTTCATGGCTCAGGCGCGTGGGTTGAAGGTGGAAGTGGCGCGCAGCTTCTCCCAGAGCTCGCGTTCGGCGTCGCTGACACGATCCGGCAGCACGATGTGGATCGTCACAAAGAAGTCGCCGCGCTCACCGGACTTCCCCTTGGGCAGTCCGCGGCCGCGCACACGCAGCTTCTGGCCGTTCTCCGTGCCGGCCGGAATCCTCAGCTTGATGGAGCCGTCGAGCGTCGGCACGACCACCTCGCCGCCCAGCACGGCCTCCCAGGGGGCGGTGTCGAGCTCATGATAAACGTCCGCCTCACGGGTGGTGAAATCTGGATGGGCCGCATGCCGGACGCGCAGGAAGAGATCGCCCGGAGCGCCGCCGTTGCGCCCGGGTTCACCCTGGCCGGGCACGCGGATGCGTCGGCCGTCGGTGGCGCCGGGCGGAATCCGCACCTGGAACTCGTGAGCCACCGCCCCGCCCGTCCTGCGGTCGACGGTCTGCAGGGAAATGGGCCGGAGCGTGCCGTGCATGGCCTCCTCCAGGGTCACCAGGATGTCGCCCTCGATGTCATGCCCGCGCCGGGCACGGCCCTTGGTGGCGGCGCGCGGCATGTCATCCTCACCGTAGTCGTCGGGAAAGCCGTACCGGCTGCCGCCGCTGAAGTACTGCTCGAAGAAATCACTGAAGCCGGTGCCACCAAAGTGGAACTCCTGCGAGGAGGTGAAGCCGGGCTCCTCCTCCGGAGGCGGCATGCCGTTCTCGGCCTCGTGCCACCGCGCGCCGAGCCGGTCGTATTTTTGACGCTTCTCCGGGTCGCTGAGCACCTCGTTGGCCTCGTTGATCTCCTTGAACTTCTCCTCGGCGGCCTTCTTGTCGGCGGCGGTGTCGGGATGATGCTGGCGGGCAAGCCTGCGGAAGGCCTTCTTGATGTCGTCCGCACTGGCGTCCCTGGGCACGCCGAGCGTGGCGTAGTAGTCTTTGAACTGGGCTGGCATGACGGCAATGTGACCGGGGCTCCGCGTTTGTCATCCTTCCAGGCAGGCCGGGCAATCAACGCGTGAAAATCGCCAAGTCCCGTGGAGGAAGTTCCGGGAGATGTTCGTTGTTAGGCATGCATGAAAGCGAAACCCAGCTCCGCCTCCGGCGCCAGGAAGAAGACCGGTTCCGCCTCGGCGGTCACCGCCATCCTGAAGACGCCGAAAAAGCCCGTGACCGAGGCGATTCACACCACTGAAAAGCCGGCCGCACGCGGCAAGCACAACGCCGCCAGCCGAGAGGAGATCCGTGAGACCACCCATCGTGTCATGGGTTCACGCCAGTCCCAGCGTCCAGTGGAACGCAGCGACCAGCCGCGCAAGAAGCGCGGTTGAACAGGCATCGGCCGGGTCATGGCCAGAGCAGCAGGATGAGCGCGCCGCAGGCCAGCGCCGCAACCATGCCGGTCAGCACGGGCCGGATGAAGGCACGCGCCCCGAGGGCTGAGGCGAGGCCCATTTTAAACAGCACGTTGGCCAGGCCGCCGACGAGGATCATCCGCCAGGCGATGTCTGCTTCAAGGTGCCCCGTGTTCACCAGGCGCGAAGTGGACAGGGTGATGGCGTCCATGTCCGTCAGCCCGGAGATCGCCGCCGCCGCATAAAGGCCCGAGTGGCCGAAATGCTGCCGCGCGGCCGCCACGATCACCAGCACCACGGCATAGAGCAGGCCGAACATGACTGCGTTCTTGAGCTCCGAAGGCGGCGCCTGATCCGCCGTGTGACGGCCGCGTTTTTCGGACAGGCGGTGGGTCAGCGCCGCGATCAGGCCGAAGGCGAACATCATGGCGAGAAGAGGCGGCAGCATCCTGGTCCATTGCTGGGGGGCAGCGATCATGACCTCCACCATGACCCGGAGGAAGACGACGGCGGAGGCGATGATGGCAATGGCGGCGAGACAGAGACCGCAGGCGCCGGCGTCATGGCTGCGGCGCGCCAGGCTGGCGGTGGTGGCGGTGCTGGAAATCAGGCCGCCGAACAGGCCCGCCAGGGCCGCACCCTTGCTGCTGCCGAGAAATTTTTGAGCCAGGTAGGCTGACAGGCTCAGGCCCACGATCAGCACCACCATCAGCCAGATGGCGAAGGGGTTGAGCACGCCCAGGTAGCCCATCTCCCGGTTGGGCAGGGCGGGCAGGATCACGAGGCCCGCCAGCACCAGCCGCGCAATCTCACGCAGGTCGTCCTCGCCGATCCGGCGCACCATGCCGTGCAGCGGCTTCTTGCTCTGCAGCAGCACCAGGACGCTGCCGGCGATGATCACGGCGAGCAGGCGCTGGCCGGAGACCGTGAGGATGCCGGTGGCAAACATCACCAGCATGGCCATCTCGGTGGTCAGGCCCGAGTCGGGTTCGCTCTGCTTCATCTCCGCCAGATGCCCGAGCACCACGAGGCAGGCGAAGGCCAGGAAGGCGGCGGCGACCACCCAGCCTCCGTAGATCATGCCCAGCAGCCCCGACAGCGCACCGAACACGGAGACCAGTGCGAAGGTGCGGATGCCGGCGATGCGGTTCTGCACCCACTCGCGCTGCAGCCCGACCAGAAGGCCAAGCCCCAGCGCAGCCCCGAAGGACTGCAGCAGGTCGGAGGTTTCAGGGAGCGTCACGGGCATGGTTGGGGCCGGCCGGGCCGGGCCTAACCATCGCTGAAACAGGCCCGCAGGCAACCGGCGGCTTGATCATCGCCGGGCGCCAGCTCGTGAGGCGGGTTTCACCCCGCCTTGCCGGGGAGGTCGACCAGCATCTGGGCGTTGCTGGGATAGCGTTCGCAGAGGGTGATGACGCGCTGGATGGCGTCGATGGGCTTGCCGCCGGCCAGGCCGCGGCGCAGCATGTGGATCTTGTCGAGCTGGAAGGCGGGCAGCAGCAGCTCCTCGCGGCGGGTGCCTGACTTGAAGATGTTCACGGCCGGGTAGTAGTACTGCTCGGCGAGCTTGCGGTCGAGCACGAGCTCCATGTTGCCGGTGCCCTTGAACTCCAGGAAGATCACGTCGTCCATGCGGCTGCCGGTCTCGATGAGGGCGGTGGCGAGGATGGTGAGGCTGCCGGCGCCGCGGGTGTTGCGGGCGGCGGCGAACAGTCGGCGCGGGATCTCCATGCCGCCGACGGCCATGCCGCCGCTCATGGTGGCGCCGCCGGACTTGGCGTTGTTGAAGGCGCGGGCCAGGCGGGTGATGGAGTCCATGAGCATGAACACATGCTCGCCGGCCTCGACGAGGCGCTTGGCGCGCTCGATGGCGAAGCTGGCGATGCGGGTGTGGCTGCGGACGTCCTGGTCGTTGGAGCTGGCGTAGACCTCGGCGTTTGCAAAGATGCGCTTGAACTCGGTGACCTCCTCAGGCCGCTCGTCCACGAGCAGGATGATGAGATGCATCCCGGGATGGTTCTGCACGATGGATTCGGCGATGTGCTGGAGCAGGGTGGTCTTGCCCGTGCGCGGCGGCGCGACGATGAGGCCGCGCTGGCCGCGACCGACCGGCGTGAACATGTCGATCACGCGCGTGGTGATGCGCTCCTTGGTGGTTTCAAACTGGATGCGCTTGTTCGGGTTGACGGCCTTCAGCTCTTCAAACAGCGGCAGGTCACGCACGGATTCCGGCACACGGCCGTTCACCTCGCTGATGCTGGTGACCATGAGGCCGCGCGGCCCCTTCTGGGCGGTGCCCTTGATGTGCATGCCCTCGCGCAGGCCGAGCTGACGGATGGTGTCGCCGTGAACAAAAGGATCGAGCGGATGCTGGGCGAACATGCGGTCACGCATGCGCAGGAAACCGTGCCCCTTGGGGTTCAGCTCCAGCACGCCTTCAGCGGCTTCCGGCGGTCCCAGGACCACATCGGCGGAAGGCGGTGCTTCATCCTCCTGGGGCTGATGCCTGCCGTTGGACGAAGGTGCGGAGCCGTTCGCATGGCCGCCTCCATGGCCGCCACCCTGCTGGGCCATGCGGCGGGCGAGTTTCTCCGCCTTGAAGCGTTCACGACGCTCCTTCCAGCGTTCCCAGCGTGTCTTCTTGCGGCCGGAGCCCCCTTCCCCGGAGGGCGTGGCGGCTTCATCGGCTCCTCCTTCGTCATCGGCATCAGGCTCCTGCCCGGAGGGCGTGGCCGGCACAGGCGCTGGTGCTGCCGCAGCCACAGGGGCCGGGGCAGGCGCGGGCTGGACCGCCGGAGGTTGAGGTGCGGGCGCTGGGACGGGTGCCGGAGGAGGAGGCGCTTCGGATGTGGCTGGGGCGACATGGGCCGCAGCCATGGAATCCTGCATCTTGGCCAGGATCTCGGCGGCCTTCTTCTGCAGAGCGGTGCGGCGGGTCTTTTTCTTCACCGGCTCCTCGGCTGCCGTCGCGATTTCGGGGGCGGCGGCAAGGTCGAGCTGCAGTTCCAGTTCAGGGGCTGCGGCGGCCTCCGGAGCCTCAAGAGCTCCGGCTTTGGCCTTGGACGCCCTTGGGGTCGCGGCCTTTTTGGCGGGTGCCTTTTTCGCCGCCGTCTTCTTCACGGGGGCCTTTTTGGCGGCGGCTTTCTTGGCCGTTGCCTTCTTCTTGGGCGCTTCCGCGGGCTGGATTTCGTCGCTCATGGGGTTGGTGGGAGAAAGGGTTAGTCGAGCGAGTCGGCGATGCTGTCGTCGATCTCGAAGTTGGAATGGACGTTCTGGGTGTCGTCGTAGTCGTCGAGAATGTCGTAGAGCTTGATGACGGTGCGGGCCGTCTCGACATCGGTGAGCACAAGGGGTGTGTTGGCCTGGTAGACGAGCTTGGGCGAACTGGCGGTGACACCCTTTTCCTTGAGCGCTGCAACGACGTTGAAGAGCTGGTCGGTGGCGGTGTAGAGCACCCATTCATCGCCGCCGTCCTGGACGTCGTCGGCGCCGGCCTCAAGCGCGAGCTCCATGGCGGCGTCCTCGTTCAGGGAGCCCTTGTCAAAGCGCAGCTCGCCGCGGCGGGTGAACTGGTAGGCCACGCTGCCGGCGTCCGCGAAGGTGCCGCCGTTTTTGGAAAGCAGGATGCGCAGGTCATTGGCGGCGCGGTTGCGGTTGTCGGTGACCACCTCGACCATGAAGGCGACCCCGCCGGGGCCGTAGCCCTCGTAGGTGACTTCTTCGATCACGGCGCCGCCGAGCTCACCGGTGCCCTTCTTGATGGCGCGCTCGATGTTGTCGTTGGGCACGTTGGCGGCGCGGGCGGCCAGGACGGCGCTGCGCAGGCGGGCGTTGAGGTCGGGGTTCCCTCCGCCATGCTTGGCGGCGACGGTGATCTCCTTCGCCATTTTGGAGAAGACCTTGCCGCGCTTCACATCGACGACGGCCTTGATGTGCTTGACCTTGGACCACTTGTTGTGACCTGCCATGGTTGCTTGCTGGAGGGGAGGGATGGGGGAAGCCAGGCCTGGGAATGACTGCGCAAAAACGGGCGCAGCCCCTGGCTGGGGATCGGGGATAAAAAAGAAAGCGGCCTCGCCGCGGTCTCCGCTCGAATGCAGGCCGGGGGGGCCTGTCGCTGTCGAATTGGGTTCCGTGAGGGACGCCGCCTTCAGAAACCACAGCTCCGGACACCGGAGCGGACACCAGAGGTCCACCTCACTGAGGGAACCAGGAACGGCGGGAGTCTGCGGGATGGCAGGCGGCCTTGCAAGGTGTTTTTTACCCTGTCGTCAGACGGGACGCGCCATGTAACGCAGGACGCCGGCGAGCCGGGCACGCATGTCCTTGCGCTCGACGATCATGTCCACGAGGCCGTGCTGCTTCATGAATTCGGCGGTCTGGAAGCCGGGCGGCAGGTCGGCGTGGGTGGTTTCCTTGACCACCCGAGGACCGGCAAAGCCGATCATGCACTTGGGCTCGGCGATGATGAGGTCGCCCAGGGTGGCAAAGCTGGCGGTGACTCCCCCGGTGGTCGGGTGGGTGAGGACGGAGATGTAGGGCAGGCAGGCCTCGGCATGGCGGGCCAGGGCGCCGCTGGTCTTGGCCATCTGCATCAGGCTCAGGATGCCCTCATGCATGCGCGCTCCACCGGAGGCGGAGAAGACGATGACCGGCTTTTTCTCGGCGGTGGCGGTCTCGATGGCGCGGGTGATTTTTTCACCCACCACGCTGCCCATGCTGGCGCCGAGGAAACGGAAGTCCATGATTGCCAGCAGCACAGGAATGGTTTCAATGCTGGCGCGGCCGGTGACAACGGCCTCCTTCAGGCCGGTCTTGTTCTGGTAGGCCTTCACCTTGTCCACATAGCCCTTGAAGCCCAGCGCGTCGACGGAGTCGATCTGCAGGTCCATCTCCTCAAAGCTGCCTTCATCGACGAGGTTGGCGATGCGTTCGCCGCTGCTGATGGTGAAGTGGTAGCTGCAGTGGGTGCAGACGCGCAGGTTCTTCGCCAGCGCCTGTTCGAAGAGGCTTTCGCCGCAGGACGGACACTTGGTCCACAGCCCTTCGGGCATGTCCTTCTTCTTTTCACCAAGTTCGTTGACGGAGCGCTTTTTGAAAAATCCCATGATGTGATGAGGTGGTGTCCAGCACGACAGGCCGACGCCCTGGACTCCCCGGATTGGCAAACCGCAGAAGCGCCGGACACCCGCCCGGCAGAGGGTCAAATCAGCCCGGTCAGGCCCGGACATGGCCGCCACACTAGCCACGAGCCACGGTGATGACCACCACTTTTTGCAACCCCGTCCTCCGAGGAGGTTGCCGGCCCGGGAGTTGGCGAGGATTTCGTTGCCGCCAGGCCGTGTTTAGAAATGACGAACAACCTGATTAAGGATAGGGATGGACGTTCATGGCGAGTTTCATCTTTTCCCCGGGCACCCTGTTGCTGGCGGCTATGGCACAATGGGCATGCACGGCCTGGGTTACGGCGCAGACGGTGGCGCTGGAGCCTTTGATGGGATTGGATGCCACGCCGTCGAAGGGCTCATCGACGCTTCTATGGCATTCAGACGGCTGTTTTTATGGCACATCAAGCACGGGGGGCACCTGGGACAAGGGGGTGGTCTTCCGCATGGACTCCACGGGGCGCATGAGGTGGCTTTCCTTCTCAGGATACGATGATGGAAACAGGCCGGAAGCGCCGCTGCCTGCGGAGGCGCCGAGTTCGTCATTGCTTGCGGGGGCGGGCGGCTGGCTTTGGGGGACGGCGAGGACCGGAGGACCGTCCAGCTTGAACGGGGTCATTTTCAAGACGCGCCCGGAGACCTGGGAGACCCAGATTGTGGTGGCGTTCACCGGCGCTTCCGGGGCCAATCCAGGCAAGGCTCCCAGCGGGCGCCTGTGCAAGACGGGGGACCGCTGGCTGTGGGGCACCACTCGTGAAGGGGGCTCCTCAGAACTGGGCTCCCTTTTTCGTCTGGACGAACTGACCGGCGCCTGTCGTGAAATGCTGACGTTCACCGGCACGGACGGGGCTTTTCCTGGCGCACAACCGCTGGGTGAGCTTTACGCCGACGCCACCGGCAACCTCTGGGGGGTGACCAGGTCGGGTGGCAGCTACGATGGCGGCGTGGTTTTCAAGTACCGGATTTCGACCGGAACCTACACGGTCATCGGCCATCTGAGCGGTAATCACTCCGGCATCAAAGGACGGTTTCCCTGTGGTGGGCTGACCCCCGATGGCAACGGCTATCTATGGGGTCTGGCGAGCCAGAGCGGCTCAGGCTCGGCAGGCACGGTGTTCCGGGTCCACATGGCCACCGGGACGTCGCAGACGATGCATGAATTCTCGGGCAGCGCCATCCCCAGCTCGCCCGGAGCGTCCCCGGTGGGTTCGCTGATCGACAATGGCAATGGCTTTCTTCTGGGAGCCGCCCAGGCGGGCGGAGTGGGCGCGCGCGGGACCCTTTTCAAGATTCAGAAATCCACGGGTGCCGTGAGCGTGCTGTTCCAGTTCGGCAGCCTGACGGGTGCTGTGGCAGATCTGCGGGCGCCGGTGACCGGACTCACCCAAGACTCTGCGGGTGATGCCTGGGGGGTCGGCCAGCGATCCTACGCGGGAGGAAAGGCCTTCGTCTACAAGGTCAAGTCCGATGGCAGCAGCTTCACCTGGGTTGCCGATGTCGGGCAGCCCGAGGAGCCGTTGCGGGGCCAGACGCCGGGCCCGCTGGTGCCCGAAGGCAGCGGGGACTGGCTCTGGGGCACGACAGAGGCGGGCGGACTTTACGGTCATGGCACGCTCTACCGGTGGAACCGGGCGACTCGTGCCATGGAGGTGAAGGTTCATTTCACCGGCGTCGGCGGCGCATCACCAGGCTCCACCCCGCGTGGCAAACTGTGCATGAGCGGCAGCGGGGAAATCTGGGGAAGCACCTCACTGGGGGGAACCGACAACCTGGGCAGCGTGTTCAAGTTCGTGCCCGATGAGGCGGGTGGCGGCGTCTTTTCCTCCGTCCTGTCCTTTACGGCAAGCCTCGGCGCGACGCCTCATGGCAGCCTCCATCTGGACGCTTCAGGCTGGCTTTGGGGAAGCACGGAGGGTTCGGTGGGAGCCACCTACGGCAGCATTTTCAAACTGAACACCGGCACGGGCGAGCATGTGATCGTTCACACATTCACGGATCGAAACCTGGGCGCCACGCCCGCCGGCGGCCTGGTTTCCATCGGCAATGGCATTCTGGCGGGCCTGACCCGCTCCGGAGGAAGCACCGGGGCCGGGCAGTTGCTGAACTACGGTACGATCTACCAGATCGACACCGCCACGGGACAACACACGATGCGGCTTGCCTTCACCGGCTATGATGGGGACGCCCAAGGCAGTGCTCCGCTTGGAGAGCTGCTTGCCCTGGATGTGGGCGGGGAGATGACGCTCTGGGGCTGCCATGAGACCCGTTTTTTCAGGTTCAACCCCGCCACTCAGGAACTCCTGAACCTATGGCCAGCGTCCCTGCCGATGACCGGCGGCTTCCCCAGAAGGGCGGTGTTTTCCGCCTTCAGTGACGGCACGCAGATCCAGTGCCTGGGCCTTGAGCAGACACAGGACCCGGTGAGTTTGCAGACGATGGTGCGGCAGGTGGTTTACAAGCTGGACTCCCCCGCAGGCCCTGCTCCTGGCCTGACCCCCCGGGTGACGCTGGAAGAGGACCTGGGCATCCTGCCTGCCCGAAACGACCTGGTGCTGTTTTATTCCCGGCCAGGCGAGCTGCTGGGGGCTCGCAGAACCGGCCAGATGGAGTCACCGGGCTCAGGCATGCCCGGAGGACTGCTGATGAAGGTTCATCTGCCCGTCACGCCGGCCGCTGGATTCGCACCGGCGCTGGCCACTCGCCCGGTGCGCAGCGGTGGCTCGGAGGTGAGCGGCATCCAGGCCGTGCTGAGCGGTGTGGTGACGTCCAATGTCCAGGCCTCGACCCAGGCAGCCATGCTCATCGGCACCAGCAGCACGACCCGGAGCCCGGTCGGAACGCGTCTCATCCTGCCCGCCGGAGCCCAGGGCAAGGGGGTGTCGTCCACGCGCACCCTGGCGCCAAACACCTGTTATTTTTACCGCACGGCCGCCTACTCGCCCTCACCGTCCTTTCTGTCGGTCAAAGCCAGCGGTTTGCGCTGCCTGCTGACGGGTTCGGCCCCCTTGGCCTCAGGCCCCGAAATCGCCGTGGAGGCAGCTTCAGGCATGCCTGTGGATGAAAGCACGGGAATCGACTTCGGTCAGGTCCAGATTGGAAAGCCGGGGACGCAAACCGTGACATTGCGCAATCTGGGAGATGCCGCGCTGGGCGGCATTTCCGTGAGCATTGACAACGATGCTGACAATGCCTTCACCCTCACTCTGCCTCCGGACAGGACGAGCCTCAGCGGCACCGACAGCACCACGGGAATGCTGCTCACTTTTCATCCTGGCATCGAAGGCGACTACTTTGCTGAACTGGTGGTCAACAGCAATGACCCTGATGAACCAAGCCTTCGCATCCCCCTGTTCGGAAACGCCAGGGGCATCCCGGCGCTGAAGGTTTTCAACAGCCAGGGGACCGAGATTCCGGCGGGTGGCGTCCTGGATCTCGGACCTGCGGAGATCGAAATCGGTGCGCCTGTCAGCAAAACCATCCGCCTGCGAAACAGCGGCTCCGGCACCCTGGATGCCCGCAGGGTCGAAATGACCGGCGACGTCAACGGGGCGTTTTCTTCTGAGCTGACGGGCTCTGGCAGCCTCTTCCTGGCCCCGGGTGAAGAATGGGAGACCACCCTCTGGTTCCAACCGTTCAGCCTGGGCACCCAGACAGCCCGGCTCATCATCGCTGAATCCGGAACCTCGGCTCCTTTGCTCGACCTGGCCTTGCAAGGCACGGGGGTGGCCATTCCGAGGCTGACGGTCTATCGCTTCAACGAGGAGATGATGTCCGACGAGGATTTGATCAACGGGGTTTCGCGTCTGACCTTCCCGAAGACAGCCCTTGGCTCGACATCAACCGTTTCCATCCACCTGCAAAGCAACGGCAGCGCCACGCTCGCCGGGTTGAGCTTGGTTATTCCCGAGGGCGCGCCGTTTCGACTGGCGGGCACGCTTCCGACAACGCTGCCCCAGTATGAAGAGCTGCAGGTGGACCTTGTCTTCCAACCGACGATTCCCGGCGACTACGATCTTCCCGTCAGCCTGCGCAGCAATGATCCGGACGACGACCCCTTCGTGTTTTATCTCTCGGGCAAGAGTACTGGTCCGATCCCGCCGCGCATCGCCGCCCAGCCGCAGAGCCAGTGGGTCCAGCCCGGGCAGGAGGCCCGGATCCCTTCCGAGGTGCGAGGCTCCAGGCCGATGATCTGGGAATGGCGTGCCGCTGGGAAGCCCGTGCCCGGCGTCACCGGTGACGAACTGGTCATCCCCGCCGCCCAGGCGAGCCATGCCACAGGCTACCAGTTCACCGCCTGGAATCAGATCGGCACCCCCGTGGTCTCTGAAACGGCCTGGCTGGGACTGGTGACCCAGGGTCCCGATCACCTCAGCGTGAAGGCTGGGAAAACGCTTGAGATCCGCTGCATCACCCAGGTGCCGAAGGCTGCTGGCGTGTCGGTGAAACACCGCTGGATGCGTGGCGGGCAGCCTTTGAGCGACAGCACGCTGCCGTCCGGAGCCGTCATCTCCGGTGCACAAAAAGACATCCTCAAAATCACGGGCATGACTTCCGCTGAAGCGGGCGTCTTCACCTGCCAGGTGACGCTGGACACTCCTGGAAACGACCCTGTCTCCACCCAGGGCGACACCCTCGTCACGCTGGCGGCGGGTCTGCCGGTGATGGCGGCGCCAGCTCTTGCGGACAGCATTCCACTCGGCCGGCCCGTCGACGTACAGCTCAGCGCCACTCATCATCCGACCTCCTTCCAGGCCACCGGGCTGCCCGCCGGCCTGAGTTTGAACCCCCGCACCGGACGCCTTTACGGTCGGCCTTCCGCCCCAAGCCGCCTCACCCCAGGCAGTGGCAAGCCCGTGCCGACTAAGATTCTGTTCCGCGCCACCAACGCCTTCGGCACCGGCCCGGCCCTGGAGTTTTCACTTGCCGTGACCGATCCCTTTGCCGGGCTGGCCGGCAGCTACCGCAGCACGCTGCCCCACCACGAATATACAAACAACCTGATGGGCGGCCTGATCACGGTCAGCCTTTCACGCACGGGAGTGGCCAGCGGCACCCTGCTCATCGGCGGCCAGCGCCTGCCCTTCACCATCCCTTTGTTTTATGATGATGAAGAGGGCTCGGCTCACGCAGAGGAGGTGAAGGTGCCACGCAAACCTGCGGAGCTCGGAACTTTGTCACTGGATCTGAAGATCAAAGCTGACATGGCGAACCTGACGCTGAGGGACAGGCAGTGGCCGGCTTTGACGGCCAGCCTGCCTCCGATCGACGCGTTCTTCAGCCACCATCGGGATGAAGACAAGGACGAGGACATCATCGGTGTGGTCCCCGGTTCGACCAGCGGCATGACCTACGATTCGGAAGGCAGCCTTTTTCTTGCAGATCCGGACAATCATCTCATCCACATGCAGATTTACCAGGATGAGAGCCTGTTTACCAGGAGCACGATCCTGGGTGAACCAGGGATCTCCGGCAGCACCGACGGCACCACACCGCTTTTCAACAGACCGGAAGCCCTGGTGATCGACCGCCGGGGATTCCTGCAAATTGCCGACACCGGCAACGCCTCCATCCGCACGGCAAGACAATCCGGTGAAGTCACCACGCTGGCGGGATGGTCGGGACAGCCGGGGCACGCCGACGGCACGGGGAGCGCCGCACGCTTCCGCGCCCCCTGCGGCATCTGCACGGACCCGAACGGAAATCTTTATGTGACCGACCGCGCCAGCCATGTCATCCGCAGGATCACGCCTGATGGCGTGGTCACCACCCTGGCGGGCAAACCCGACACGGCGGGGCATCGCGACGGATCGGGCGGCTCGGCGCTTTTCAACAGCCCGAATGCCATCACCTACGAGCCTGTCACCGGAGTGCTGCTTGTCGCCGACACCCAGAATCATGTCATCCGGCGCGTGACTCCGGCGGGTGCCGTCTCCACCTGGATCGGATGTCCCGGTGTGCCTGGATTCGCCCCGGGGCAAAAGGGATTCGCCCGGCTGACACGTCCCACGTCCATCAGCACGGACAGTCAGGGCCAGGTGTACTTCCTGGCCGGCAGCCTTTGGAAGGTCAACCGAGCGGGTTTTGCGATGCCCATCGCGCCTCAGTTCGCCCCCAGCCTGGACAATCCGGAGATGGCCGTTGGAAACTTCGCGGTGCTTCCAGGCGCCACCGGCCTGATTTTCTCCATCGCCAGCGCCGACTTGATTCAGATCACCGAGTTCACAAGCGCCTACACGGACGAACACTCTTACATGCAGGCTCAGGAATTTTTGGACCGCATTCCTGTCAGCCCGGAGTTTTTGACCGACTACGTCGGCACAAGCACGCTGGCCTTTTCAGGGCTGAACATGGAAACTGGTGAGCCTGACATGGGCTTTGGCCATGGGTATGCGTCCGCCACCACCAGTCGTTCGGGAGCCGTCACCCTGGCGGGCAAACTGCCGGACGGGACGACCATCACGCTCGGCGGCATCCTGGGTCGTCATCCCACGCCTGAAGCCCCCATGCACATCATGCTGCTGAACAACAATGCCAGCTTTCAGATGTCTTTTGCGCCTGATATGACGAGCAGCCGGCCGACCCGTTGGAGGAAGCTGCCGCAGCCGTCGAAGGGAGCTGCATCGGTTCATCCTGCAGGAGCCAGCCTGGATTTCTCCACCTTCTCGAGCCGGTACTCCGCCGCAGGAGGCCTGCACGCCTTTCTCAGCCTTGGTGATTCACCGGCCCCCATGACCTTCAACGCCAGGGGCGGTGCCTTCACGGCATCCTCCCAGGTCATTGAACTCGTGGCACCAAACACCTTCACGATCCCAGGCCTGGGCGACCTCAATCCTGTCGACCTGCAGCTTTCCTTCAACAAGGGCACCGGCATCTTCACGGGCAGCTTTAAAGCCGATGTCGGCAGCACGGTCCGGACTTCGTTCAGCGGAGCCTTCGTCAACGACCCCAACATGGGCATGACCGGCGGCTTCGGCTTCTTCCACTACCCCGAATCGCAGGCGGCCTCCGCTCCCGTCATTTCAGGACAGATCCAGATCGACCCCTTCTGAAATCGGCTCATCCACGCGCCACGGTGATCACAACCACACGCGCAACCCCGGCCTCCCGCCGGAGCACCCGGGCGCATTCGTGGGTGGTCGTTCCAGTGGTCAGCACGTCATCCACCAGCAGCACGTTTTTCCCTTTCAAATCAGGCCTGCGCCAGCCGGGCAGCGGAAGCTCCCGCCGCAGGGCGAACACACCGCGCAGATTCTCCAGGCGGCTTTTCCGGCTCAGCCGGGCCTGGGCCATCGTGGCCCGACGGCGTGTTAAAACCTGCACCGCCGGGATCCCGGTGCGCAGGGAAAGCTCCCGGCAAAGCTCCCAGCTTTGGTTGAACTGCCGCCGCATCTGCCGCCACCAGTGCAGCGGCACGGGCACCAGCACCCAGCCGCCCAGATTTTCCGCAGCCAGACGCGGATCCTCCAGCGCCCGCAGCAGGGCGTCCGCCAAAACCCCGCGCAGCGTCAGGTCGCCGCTGTACTTGAACCGGTGGATCATCTCCCGCAGCGGTCCCGAGGCCTTGTAACCCGAGATCGCAAACGCAAAGGCCAGCCGCCGCCCTTCGCAGTTCGAACACTTGAACGGCCGCTCCATCGCTCCGCTGAACGGCTCGCCACAAACCGCGCAGCAGGGAGCCTGAACCGGTGTGAGAAGCTGACGACAGGCCTCGCACAACCAGTTCTCCAGGCCCGCATGCGCAGCAGCCCCCGGCAGGACGGTTTCACAGGACCGGCAGGTGCGTGGATAAACCAGGTCCAGCAACCGCTCGCAAAACTGCCGCCAGAGACGCTGCGTCGTTGTCGGTGAAGGTGGACCCGGATAGGACATGCCTGCGCATCGACGCTGGCAGGGCGGCCTGCAATTTACTGCGAAATTGCTTCAAAGGCCGCCTCAGGAAACCACCCGCCATTCACCTTCGGCCAGCCCTTCCAGGCTGTAGTCTCCGAATCGTGAGCGATGCAGCGTTTCAACATGCCAGCCCTGGCTGGCAAACATGCGCCGCACCTGATGATAACGGCCCTCGGTGAGCGTCAGGGAAGCCGTGCGCGGGCCGGTGATCTCGAGCCGCGCCGGCAGACAGGGCTTGTCCTCGCCGCGCAGCATGACGGTGCCGCTGGCGAACACGGCGACGAGCGCGGGGTCCAGATCACGGTCCACCCCCACCTCATAGACCTTTTCAATCTCGGCCCTGGGCGAGGTGTAGCGCTGCACGAGCTGGCCCTGGTCGGTGATCAGCAGCAGGCCGCTCGTGTCCTTGTCCAGCCGCCCCACGCTGGTCACCGGCGGATTGCGCGCCAGCCAGCGCGGCGGCAGCAGTTCATAAATGGTCTCACCTTCGCCGTCCGAATGCGTGCAGACATAACCCGTCGGCTTGTGGAAGACGACCAGAAGGCCGTCCGGCGCCTCCAGCGGCCTGCCGTCCAGAAGCACCTGGTGCGGATCGACGCGTTGCTCGGCCTTTCTGGCCATCTCCTCACCGACTTTCACCCGCCCCGCCCGGACCATGCCCTCCGCCTCCCGGCGCGAACAGTAGCCGAGGGAGGAGAGCAGCTGGTCAAGACGGCGCATGAAAGGTGCACGACACGCTAATCATTCGTAATGATACCGCATCTGGGCCAGGAGCAATCCAGCCTCAGAAACCCGGTAAACCAATCGATGCTCAGCATCAATACGGCGGGACCAATAGCCGCGTAGCGCGTGCCGAAGCGGTTCAGGTTTGCCAATGCCTTCATGCGGATGACGACGGATGTCCTTCAGAAGTTCATGGATGCGGCGAACCATGCGCTTGTCTGCTTCCTGCCAGTAAAGGTAGTCTTCCCAGGCCTGCTCGGAGAAGACCAGATTCATGAAGCCAGGCGAATCTTCCGGTGGGTGCCACCTCCGGCTTCCAACGATTCAATCGCCTTGACCAGCCTGCGGGCATTGGCAGGCGAACGCAGTAGGTAGCTGGACTCCTCCAGGGACTCGTAATCTTCCAACGAAAGCATGACCACAGACTTGCTGCGGCCCCGGGAAATCTTCACCGGCTCGTGAGTCGAGCAGACTTCGTCGATCATCGAAGCCAGGTTTTCACGGGCGTTGACATAGCTGATGGCGGTCATGGCAGGAGCAAGTTGCAGCCGGGAGCAGGAGTGTCAAACCCCGTCTCCCGGCCGCAGGTCAGGAAATGCTCAGCCCACCAGCGCCTTCAGCTCATCGAGGGCCTGCTTGGTGCGGGCGATGCCCTCCATCTCGCTGTGCTTGTCACCTTCATACTCGATGCCGATGTAGCCGCTGTAGCCGGCCTTGACGACGATGTCGATCAGGCGCTGGTAGTCGAGGGACATCTCGCGGCCTTCGCGGCGGTCCTCGGTGTAAAACTTGCCGGCGCCAGTGTCCCAGTCATAGGCCTTGGCGCTCATGCCCTTCTTCACCCAGGGCATGAATTCACGCAGGCCCTTGTAGGGGTTGTACAGCTCGCCTTTGGCGCGGTCGGTGTAGAAGTTGCCGAAGTCCGGCAGGATGCCGACGCGGGGATGGTCCGCCGCACGCATGACGCCGGTGAGCCAGAGGCCGTTGCTGGAGAGGCCGCCGTGGTTTTCCACGACGACAAACAGGCCGCGCTTGTCCGCCTCGACACACAGGCGGTGCAGGCCGTCGGCGGCCAGCTTCATCTGCTCCTCAAAGCTGAGCTTGGGATTGCTGGCGGCGTTCACACGGATGCTGTGGCAGCCCAGCGTGGCGGCCGCGTCGAGCCACTTGAGGTGGTTCTCAATGGTCGTGGAACGCTTCGCATCATCCGGGTCGCCCAGATTGCCCTCGCGGTCGCACATGATGAGCAGCCCGGTCACGCCTTCGCCCTCCTGGCGCTTCTTCATCTCACCCAGGTAGGCGGCGTCCTTGGCCTTGTCGAAGAACATCTGGTTCACGTACTCCACGCCGTCGATGCCAAAGCTGCGGGCGGTCTTGGCAAAGTCGAGGTGGTCGAGCGGCTCGGCGCCGTTCTTCTTGAACATGCGCTTGTTCAGAGACCATTCGGCGAGGGAAATCTTGAAGGGCTCCTTCTTCTCCGCACTGACCGGCGCGGCGGAAGCAGCGGCGAAGGCGGTGGTGGCAAGCTGGAGGAAATGACGGCGCGAGGTGTTTTTCATGGCGGAGGGTGACTTTGTCACGAGACCCGGCGGATGTGCAAGCGCGCAGCAGGATTTGCGCTGGTATCCGCAGGCCGGGTATGGCACTCTCGGCCTCATGCGTCGGCCCGTGACGGTTCTGATCCTCTGCCTCCTCGCCGGGTTGCTGGCCTGGCGCGGCCTGCGCGACAACTCCTCGGCGGCATCGGCGAAATCCGCTCCGCCTGAAGCGGGCGCAGCTCCATCTTCCGCTCCGGTCAAACCGCCTGCGACAAACCCGCCACGGCCCCGGGAGCCGCTCATCAGCACCGCCTCCCCCGCTTCATCTCCAGCACCGCCTTCCGGCGTCAGGCCGCGGCTCGACGACAGCAAGTCGGGGCCGCGCTTCAAACGCGCCTACATGCTCAGCCTCGACCAGGGCCGCCTGACGCTGGTGGACCAGCAGGACATCGAGGGCGACTTCGCCCCGAAGCGCCGGAAGCCCGAGGAATGGTCCGGCATGCTGCGTTGCCGGCTCATGTCCGCTGACAACCAGATCCTGGCCGAAGAACTGCTGCCTGCTCCCGACCATCTCTGCGCCGTGCTGGACCCGCAGACCGGCGGCTCAAAGCCCGTGAACTACACCGTCGCCGGCCCCGTGGTCTTCCAGGTGCGGATGCCCCGGGTGAGGGGCGCCGCACGCCTCGACATCTCCCGCATCATCCAGCCCGGTGACACGCCTCTCGAAGGCCGCCTTGGATCCATCCCGCTTCCCTCCTCATGAACAAAAACACCGCCCTGCTCCTGCTCACCACCTGGATCCTCGGAGCCGCCTGCCTGCAGGGCCAGACCTCCACCCTGGCCGTGGTTGAGGAAAACGGCTCACGCGGCACGCGCCTCAACATGGTGTTCCTTTCCGAAGGCTACACCAGCGGCCAGATGGGCGCCTTCGCCTCCGATGTGCAGACCTGTGTGGACTTCCTCTTCACCAAGGAACCCTGGGTCCGCTACCGCTCCTACTGCAACATCTACCGGGTCGAGATCGCCTCCAACCAGTCCGGCACCGACAATGGCGAGGCCGGCGGCAGCAGGGACACCTACTTCCAGACCGGCTTCAACACCCCCGGCATCCCCCAGCTCAACACCCTGGCTGGCAGCGGCAGCAGCCGCGCCTACAGCCTGCTCAACAAGCACGTGCCCGAGTACGACATCCCCATCGTCCTGATCAACGACTCCACCTACGGCGGCAGTGGCGGCCCCCTGGCCCTCGCCACCACCAACGAATACAGCGCCGGCATCCTCGAACATGAGCTCGGCCACTCCTTCGCCAGGCTGACGGACGAATATGACGAGGCCTACGCCGGTTATCCCGCCACCGAATACCCCAACGCCACCGCCAGGACCCAGCGCTCCCAGATTCGCTGGAATGCCTGGATCGACGCTGCGACGCCGCTGCCCACGCCGGAAAATGACCCCGCCTACGCCGACCCCGTGGTCGGGCTTTTCGAGGGCGCCAACTACCGCGCCACCGGCTGGTACCGCCCCCATGACAACGCCCTCATGCGCAACCTGCTCCAGCCGCCCGGCAGCGTGACCCGCGAGGCCTTCATTCTAACCTATTATGGCAAAATTTCCCTGATCGATGCCCAGACGCCGGCTTCGCTCAGGCAGACCATCACCAGCAAGGTGCCGCTCTCGTTCAGCCTCACCCTCAAGTCCCCCTCCACCGGGCCCGCCCTGACCGTGCGCTGGCTGGTGGATGACATCCAGCAGGAGGAGCAAACCACCGCCACCTTCAACATCGACAGCGAAGCCCTCGGCAACGGCAGCCACAAGGTGAAGGCCGTCGTCCGCGACCCCACGCCCTGGGTAAGGCGCGATCCCACGGCTCTCCTGGTCGAGGAGATCACCTGGAGCCTCACGCTCAGCAACCAGGTTGATCCTCCCGTCATCACCAACCCGCTTCCTGCCAGCCCCGTGGTGCTGCCTCTGTATGGTGAAAGCGGTCTCCTTCTTGATGCCACCGCCACCGGCCCCGGGCCGATCACCTATGAATGGCTGAAGAACAACAAGCCGCTGAAGCCCGCCGTCACCACGCCCGTCCTGAGCTTGAACCCTGTGTTCATGGCGGACGCCGGCACCTACACCGTGAAGGTGAAGAACCCTGGGCACACCGTCAGCCAGAGCGTGAACGTCGTCATTTACGACGGCAGCACCGGCATTTATCCCCTCGTCGTGGGTGAGGGCAAAACCGCCACGTTCAGCTTCGTCGCCTCATCCAACCTTCCTCCGACGGTCCAATGGGACAAAGGTGTCGAGTCACCCGTGAGCAACGGCGGTCGCATCAGCGGCGCCAATACCAGCAAGCTCGTCATCAAGCAGGTCACGCAGGATGATGCCGGAAACTATTTCTTCACGCCCCCAGGCTCGGCCCGCTCGGGACCTCTCCAGCTTCAGGTCGTCAGCAGGCCCCCCGATTACACCGGCATCGATGTGACCCTGCCTGAAGGCAGGGTCGGCCTGGTCTACGACCTGCCTTTTCCCCTGCCCACCGATCCGCTCCGGCGCCCGAACTCCTTCAGCGCCCGACTGCCCGCCGGCCTGACGATTCATCCCAAGGACGGCTACATCAGCGGCAAGCCGACCGTGCCCAGCAAGGACCAGGTCCAGGGGGATGAAGTCGCCTTCACCATCGGCAATGAGTTCGGCAAGGTGACGCTGAAGACGCGCCTGCTCATCAGGCCCCTGCCTGAGGGCGTCGCAGGCTCCTTCACCGGCCTGGTTCATCGCGGCTCCGAACTCGGCGGTGACACCGGAGGCCGCATCGACTTCACCATCCAGCCCACCGGCTCGTACTCCGGCAAGGCCGTCATCGGCCCGGACACCCTCAGCTTCAACGGCGGCGTCGATGTCTACAACGTCCCACCGTCGACGATGACTTACCTGATGTTTTCCCTGAAGCCCCGTCACCTCGACTCGCCCTTGGCTTTTTCGTTGCAGATTAAAGATGCCGGGGACGAGGATCCCACGACGTCGGCGGCTGAAGAACCCGGGCAGTTCTTCGTCTGGCGCAACAAGTGGCTGCCCCCTGAAGCCTCGGACGACTTCAAGGGCTACTCCACCTTTGGCATCCGCGTTCCCACGGATGAAGGCAACGTCCCGCGCGGCCACGGTTTCGGCTCCATCTCCGTCGATGCCAAGGGCCTCTCCCTGACCGCCGGACGCCTTGCCGATGGCGAAAGCTTCACCTGCAGCGCCTTCATCAGCCCACAGGGCGAAGTCCCCCTCTACCAGACGCTCTACACCACTCCCATCAAGGGCAGCGTTCTTTCCGTGCTCTCCCTTCCCAGCCCCCTGACCTCCCCCGACATCCAGGGCATGGTGAGCTGGATGCGCCCTGCGAGTGATCCCAAGAAAAACCGTGTCTATGCCTCCGGCTTTCCTACGCTCCTCCTGAACGCCTTTGGCAGGACCTACAGCGCCCCGGATTCCAAAACGATCCCGATGGGCCTCTCCGCCCCCACCGGCACACCGCCCGCCAATGCCGCCCTCAACTTTGACACCACCCTGGGCGACGACCCCCTGCCGGTGCAGGCCGATGTGACGCTCGCCATCAAGGCCGGCGGCGGCACGACTGTGAACAAGCCCAACCTCAAGAATGTCAGCTTCTCGCTCACCCCGGCCACCGGCGCTTTCAAGGGCAGCTACACCACCAAGGACAACGACCCCCGCCCGGCTCCCCCCACCCGCCCCCAGGTCTCACGCAAGGTGGACTACCAGGGCCTCATCGTGAACGACAACGGCACGCTCTCCGGCGTCGGGTTCTTCCTCCGCGACGCCCTGCCCAAGGCCGACGGCAGCACCACGCCCACCACCAGCCCGAAGGACTCCGGCAAGGTGCTCCTCAACCCGGCCCCCTGAGGTGTTGCTTGGCAAGGCGCGCACGCCCCTCTAGCCTGCGCGCCTTATGACCTCGAAAACATGCCGCTGGGGCATCCTCGGCGCCGCCTTCATCGCCCGCAAGAACTGGCAGGCCATCCGCGACGCCGGCAACGCCTCCCTCGTCGCCGTCGCCAGCCGCGACCTGGCCAAGGCCCGCGCCTTCATCGACGAATGCCAGTCCTCCGCCCCGCATCCCGTTCTCCCGGAGGCCATGGACAGCTACGACGCCCTGCTCGCCCGGCCGGACATCGACGCCGTGTACATCCCTCTGCCCACCGGTCTGCGCAAGGAGTGGGTCCTGCGCGCCGCCGCCGCCGGCAAGCATGTGCTGGTGGAGAAACCCGTGGGCTGTGACAGCTCCGACGTGCAGGAAATCCTCGCCGCCTGTGAACGGCATGGCGTGCAGTTCATGGACGGCGTCATGTTCATGCACGGCCAGCGCCTCCGGCGCCTGCGTGAAGTCGTCGATCACGAGGTCGGCCGCATCCGCCACATCGCCTCGCAGTTCAGCTTCCTCGCCGACGATGCCTTCGCCCAGTCCAACATCCGCGCTCACGGCAGCCTCGAACCGCTCGGCTGCCTCGGCGACCTCGGCTGGTACTGCCTGCGCTTCACCCTCTGGGCCATGAACTTCGCCGCCCCGGTCCGGGTCACCGGCAGCATCCAGGCTGAAGTGCAGGCCGGTGACGGCGTCGCCCCGGTGCCCCTCGCCTTCTCCGGCACGCTGACCTTTGCCGACGGCGTCAGCGCCTCCTTCTACTGCTCCTTCACCGCCGCCAACGCCCAGTGGGCCGTGGTCAGCGGCGACAAGGCCCTGCTCCAGGTCTCCGACTTCGTTCTGCCCTTCTCCGCCGCTCACACCCAGTTCAGCCTCACCCGCAGCCAGTTCGTGCTCGACCGCTGCCGTGCCGACATGCTTGGCGGTCATCACATCGAATCCCTCGACGAGCCCAGCAACAACGCCCCCGGCTCGCAGGAGTCCGGCTTGTTCCAGACCTTCTCCAGCCTCGTTCTCTCCGGCAAACCGGACCCGCACTGGCCCCGCATCAGCCTGCTCACGCAGCAGGTCCTCGACGCCTGCCTGGCCTCCGCGCGCCAGGGCGGTGTGTCTCTCGCCTTTCAGGCCTGACCCACTGCTTGACCTGCCCCCGCCGCTCTTGACCGTGCCGCTCCCGCACGATGTCCGACTCCGCCGCCGCCGCCACCACGCCCATGATGAAGCAGTACCTCGCCATGCGGCGGGAGCTTCCGGAGGACGTGCTGCTCTTCTTCCGCCTCGGCGACTTCTATGAGCTGTTTTTCGAGGACGCCAAGACCGCCGCGCCCATCCTCAACGTCGCCCTCACCAAGCGCAACGGCATCCCCATGTGCGGCGTGCCCTACCACGCCGCCCAGGGCTACATCGCCAGGCTCATCAAGGGCGGCAAACGCGTCGCCATCGCCGAACAGACCACCGACCCCGTCCCCGGAAAGCTCGTCGAACGCCAGATCTCCCAGATCCTCAGCGCCGGCACCGTCAACGACACCAACCTGCTCGACTCCAACCGGCCAAACTACCTCGCCGCCGTCTTCCGCGACCGCCAGCGGTTCGGCCTCGCCTACGTCGACCACACCACCGGCGAATTCGAACTCGCGGAGTTCAAGGACACCGCCGAGCTCGCCGATGAACTCGAACGCCTCCAGGCCAGCGAACTGCTCGTCAGCGAGGAGCAGCGCGACCTGCTCGAAGCCCTCGGCCAGCCCGCCGCCGCCCTTGGCGTGGAAAGCTACCTCTTCCTGCTCGACCAGGCGCAGCACAGCCTCACCCAGCACTTCAAGGTGCAGTCGCTCGACGGCTTCGGCTGCCAGGACCTCACCGCCGCTCTCTGCGCCGCCGGGGCCGTGCTTCAATACCTCCAGTTCCAGCTCCGCCGCAGCGTCGACCACATCCAGCGCCTGCGCGTCGGTCAAACCAACGATGTGGTGCTCATCGACGCCGCCAGCCAGGGGCACCTTGAGCTGGTCAGCGCCCGAGGCGGCAGCGCCCACACCCTTCTCAGCGCCCTGGACCGCACCTGCACGCCCATGGGCGGCCGCCGCCTGCGCCACTGGGTGCTCCATCCTCTGCGCGACCTCGACGCCCTGACCCAGCGCCAGGACATGATCGCCGCCTTCCTCGAAGAGCCCATGCTCCTCAGCCAGGTGCGCACGCTGCTCAAGGAGGTCCGTGACCTCGAGCGCACCAGCAGCCGCCTCAGCCAGGGCAGCGGCAACGGCCGCGATTTGCAGGCTTTGGCAGTCTCCCTGGAAGTCGTGCCGGCGCTGAAAACCCTCCTTTCCGAAGCATCCCCCCTCTCAGGCCTGCTGGCGAGCCGACTCCACGATCTCACCGCCCTCGCCTCGGAAATCCAGCGCGCCATCGTCGATGAGCCGCCCATGCAGATCAAGGAGGGCGGCGTCTTCCGCGAAGGCTGGCTGCCCGAGCTCGACGAGCTCCGCAACGCCTCCACCCTCGGCCGTCAGTGGATCGCCGACTTGCAGGCGCGCGAGATCGAGCGCACCGGCATCAAGAGCCTCAAGATCAAGTACAACGCCGTCTTCGGCTACTTCATCGAGATCACCAAGGCGAACGTCGGCAGCGTGCCCTCCGACTACCACCGCAAGCAGACCACCGTCAATGGCGAGCGCTACATCACCGACGAGCTGAAGCGCATGGAGGACAAGATCCTCGGCAGCGAGGAGCGCAGCAAGGCGCTTGAATACGAGCAGTTCATCGAGCTGCGCAGCCGCATCCTGCAGCACCTCGCGCAGATCCAGGAAACCGCCGGCGCCATCGCCGTGCTCGACGCCCTCGCCTCCCTGGCGGAAACCGCGCGCCTCTTCAACTACACCCGCCCCGTCCTCAACGAGACGCGCAACCTCTTCATCCGCGACGGCCGCCACCCGGTGCTCGACCAGAACCTCACCAGCGGCGAACGCTTCGTGCCCAACGACGTCACGCTCGAGCCTGAGGAAAGCCGCCTCATCCTCATCACCGGCCCGAACATGGCCGGCAAGAGCACGTATTTGCGCCAGACCGCCCTGCTCACCCTCATGGCGCAGATCGGCAGCTTCCTGCCCGCCGCCAGCGCCGAGATCGGCCTCGTCGACCGCATCTTCACCCGCATCGGCGCCAGCGACGACATCGCGCGCGGCCAGAGCACCTTCATGGTTGAGATGAACGAGACCGCGCTCATCCTCAACAACGCCACCGAACGCTCCTTGGTCATCCTTGACGAGATCGGCCGCGGCACGAGCACCTTCGACGGCCTCAGCATCGCCTGGAGCGTCGCCGAGCACCTGCACGACCACATTGGCGCCCGCTGCCTCTTCGCCACCCACTATCACGAGATCACCGCCCTGGCGCAGAGCCGTGGCGCCGTGAAGAACTACAACGTCGCCGTGAAGGAGTGGAACCACCAGATCATCTTCCTGCGCAAGATTCTCCCCGGCTGCGCCGAAAAAAGCTACGGCATCCAGGTCGCCCGCCTCGCCGGCCTCCCTGAAAATGTCATCGACCGCGCCAAGGAAGTCCTCCAGCAGCTCGAGTCCGGCCACCAGCCCGCCGAAAGCGTCAAAGACATCCCCGTCGCCACCAGCGTGCCCGCGAAGACCCGGAAGAAAGCGCGCAGCGATGAGGACGCGGGGCAGATGAGCTTGTTTGGGTGAACCAACTTTTTTCCTTACATGATTGCGGCATTGTGTCGCTCAACTTGGACATGTATGAAGAAGGCATCAGTGTATGAGTGACCACCTAGTTAAGGTAATTTTAGATCGGATTCAGGAGAAGTGGGAAAGTAAGTTGACGCTTATTCTCATCCTCGCAGTCGTTTCCACGGCACTGATTTGGGGTTTTTCTCAGTTTAGACTCGAGGACGTGTCGATCTTTGAATGGTCAATAACGACAATCCTGTTAGTAGTGATTATTGCCACATGGCTTGTGACAAACCGGATGCCAAAACACAAGGCACAAAAAGTTGGTTTTGGCGTCGCTATTTCTTGTGGAGACGAGGAGCAATGGCGAGTCTTGAAGGAGGATTTGATAGATACTCTTCGTCGACTGCTGGCTCAAGGACCGAACGGAGAACGGTTTGATTTGATAGTGCACAATCACCGCATCTCAGCTGAGACAAACGACAACAATTCCGCTGTGGATTTATTAAAGAAGTCGAACGCAAGTTTTCTAATATACGGCTCTGCAAAGCTCAGAAAACTGAATGGAAAAGACCATCATGTACTTCGGCTAGATGGAATCGTAGCCCATGATCGTGTGCCCGGCCACATATCCAAGGCATTTGCCTCAGAGTTTGGTGAAGTTCTTCCCAGAGATATTCGCCTTCCAAAGGACGAGGGAATGGTGCCTCTGGAACTAACCGCCGAGTTGGTGGATGTTTGCTCCCGGTATATAATTGGAACGGCAGCGATGATTTCAGGAGACTACGATTATGCGCTATCTCTCTTTGAAGAACTCATCGCAAAAACACAAAACATAAGCTTTCAGAACGCGATTCAAATTAAAAAGATTCGCAGCCGAATTCCCGAACGCATTGCAGCAGTTCATCAGCAAAAAGTGAATGTGCTGGCTGAGTTTTATCGTTTGGAACGCAACAAAACATACCTCGTAAAAATTGAAGAAGAACTTCGGGTTTTAGAAGAGCTAACGCCCCAGTGGTATAAAGGACACTTATTGCGCGCGATATGCGCATTTGTTCTTCGTCGCGATTCAGAGGCAGCTTGGAAGGAGGTGAAGGCTTGTGAACGTGTGCCTGATACAACTTGGCGATTCACCGAAGCTTTTCTTTATGCATACGAAGGAAAGCTAAACCAAGCGTGGCGCTCCTACCAAGTCGGATTTGAGAACGCGCCGGCGGATCCAACAGTTCCAATCCAATGCGAAGAGTTTATTAACATCGTGTTGAACGAGGAGCCCGAAAAAAAACACCTCTACTACAGCCTGGGTTTAATTAATTGGAAAGCGAAGGACGACCTTGAATCTGCTGCTGCCGACTTTCGTAAGTTTCTGGAGTGTACGAGCGAAAAGGAGTACCCACGGCAACACAAGTTGGCCAAGCGTTGGATCGACAGCAACTTTCAGGACGAATAAACCCCAGAATCTGTCCCTCTATACGGTCCCTCTATAGGCATTCAAGCCCACCGGGTTCCATCAAGCAGCCCAGGAATTCATGCGCAGCGGGCTCTCTAGGTCGTGATGGGCTTCAGCCTGTCACCGTGCCGGTCGAACCCAGGAGCGTTCAAGTCCATCCACGATGTCACGAGCTGAAGCTCATGACTCCTTTCAGCCTGCCGCCGAACCCGGTCGGGAAACCCAAGGGTCTGTCCCTCTATAGGCATTCATTCGAGGTGGGTGGAAGGCTTGCGCCACAAAGGAAGAGCTTTTGGAGTTCGTGAACGGTTGAGCCTTCCAGGCTGCCCGCTCATCTCGACGGAGCGAGATGGCTACTTTGCTTCGCCGAATCGGCGCTGATGAGCCTCTCTCAGCAAGTCTCTCTGCGGACGTTCAAGCCCAAGAGGCTTGCGTCATGCAGCCCAGGAGTGAAACCCAAGGGTTTGTCCCTCAATAGGCATTCATTCGAGGTGGGCGGAAGGCTGGCGCCACAAGGAGGAGCTTTCGGAGTTCGTGAACGGTTGCGTCTTCCAGGCTGCCCGCTCATCTCGACGGAGCGAGATGGCTACTTTGCTTCGCCGAATCGGCGCTGACTCACCCATCAGGCCGTTCCTCTGCGGATGTTCAAGCCCAAGGGGCTTGCGTTATGCAGCCCAGGTGTGAAACCCAAGGGTTTGTCCCTCAATAGGCATTCATTCGAGGTCGGCGGAAGGCTGGCGCCACAAGGAGGAGCTTTCGGAGTTCGTGAACGGTTGCGTCTTCCAAGCTAGCTGCCTGCTCATCTCGACGGAGCGAGATGGCTACTTTGCTTCGCCGAATCGGCGTTGACTCACCCATCAAGCCGTTCCTCTGCGGACGTTCAAGCCCAAGAGGCTTGCGTCATGCAGCCCAGGAGTGAAACCCAAGGGTTTGTCCCTCAATAGGCATTCATTCGAGGTGGGCGGAAGGCTGGCGCCACAAGGAGGAGCTTTCGGAGTTTGTGAACGGTTGCGTCTTCCAAGCTAGCTGCCTGCTCATCTCGACGGAGCGAGATGGCTACTTTGCTTCGCCGAATCGACGTTGACTCACCCATCAGGCCGTTCCTCTGCGGATGTTCAAGCCCAAGGGGCTTGCGTCATGCAGCCCAGGAGTGCCGAGCGACAGCGAGCGCTCTCCTGGGTTCCCCGCATCACCCCCGATCCCCGTTCGATCACGAACCCCATCGGGGTTCCGTCCAAGCGATGAACCCTCTGGCCGCGCATCCTCTTCGCCTCGCCTCTGACGGGACCCCGGTGGGGTCCGCCATGGGAATCCGTGAATGCATACCGTTCCCCAGGAGAGGCCGCTGCGCGTCCACTCCTGGGCTGCATGACCGGACCCCCTCGGGGTCCTGAGGAACCTGCGGGCTTGATGGATTCTTCGATTCGATGGCAGCCAGGTTGTCTCTCATCGCCGTCCCAGGGATGTTCGAATCATCCAAAGGCAGCGAGCTTGGCGTCAGCAAGGTAGCCATCTCGCTCCGTCGAGATGAGCGGAAGGCCTGCGCTGGAAAGAAGGACTTTCGGAGTTCGTGAACGGCTGAGCGTGCCAGACACCCCGCTCCTTTGTTTCGCTTTGCTCATTTCAGGTGATCTGTCTCGCCCTTCCTTTTCGGCCCCGTGGCAGCAGGGCCCCGCCGAGGAACCACAAATCATCAACAGCCTGCGAGCGTGGCGCCAGCACGGTAGCCATCTCGCTCCGTCGAGATGAGCGGAAGGCCTGCGCCGGAATGCAAAACTCCCGAAGTTCGCGAACGGATGCGCGTGCCAGACTCCCAGCTCCTTTGCCTCGTCTTGCTCACCCTGCGGCTGGCCATCTCCCTCCGGTCGGTTCACGGATCGAGAGGGTTCCTCTGCTTCGCCGAATCAATGCTGGACCCAAGGGTTCATCCCTTTGTTTCGGCAGCTGGCTGCAGGACGTGATGACTCACTGAGCCTTCCCGAGCAGCCGGGCCACCAGCTCGTCGGCCTTTCCAGAAGGTGATGGGAAGGTGTGAAAGTAACTGTTTTTGTAGCGACCGCTGTTCACCACGGCGTTCGTTTTTGCATCGAACAGGGTGACGTCCAGGGAGACGAGGTACATCGCGATATCCCAGTACCAGCGGTCCAGATACGTGACATAAAACTGGGAAGCGGAAGGCATTTCAGCTTTTGTTCCTGAGGTCGCCCTGAAACCGCGTTTGGCAAAGGCATCGCGAAGATAGACGTCGATGTCGCGGCTGGAGTTCTCATGCTTCACCACATGCACGGAAGCTCCCTCAGGGATGTTCACTGAGGGGGCTTTGGGTTGGGTGATGGAGCTGCAGGAAACAAGCAGGGTGGAGGTAAGCAGCAGCAGGGTGGAAAGGAATGGGTTCATGGAATGTGGGCGTTTGCTCAGAGAAAGCATCCGTGCAATCGGTTTGCGGTTAAATGCGAAATGAAAAAATCTCCGGACCTACCCCGGGAGTTTGGAACAGCCTTTCAAATCAAGAGAGCCGTATCAGGCACCTGTGACTCGATCTGCATCTGCCTTCCTCTTCGGCCCCGACACAGCAGGGCCCTGCCAGGGATCCACAAATCATCGACAGCCTGCGGGTGTGATGGGTCTGCCCACCATTAAAACCCACGGGCAGTCACGGAACCACCGCTTCAAACCGGCTCATCCAGCCCCCGTCACTTCAGCTTGGCATCGTTCACACTGATCGTCAGGGAAGTGTAGTTGCTGCCGCTGCCATAGAGGGAGACATACGCCCTGCCGCTTGCCGTGATCTTATCACCCGGCTTGATCCTGGCCGCCTTCTCATTTTCACTTTCATCCAAGTTGATGTTGAAATGGACGGTGAAATTGGTGCCCGAGACGCGCACGCGCTCCTGCTCCGCATGGGCGTAATAGCGTCCATTGGATTTGTTCGTATTGCGCACCCGGATGGTGAGGCTGCTAGCCTGGTCCCTGTATTTCTCCTGAAGCTTCTGCGAGGCGGCGTCAATCGCCTCCTTGCGCTTGGCCGGATTGCCAGAGATGTCCTTCAACAGCTCTTTGGGAATGGCTTCCAGGATCTTTTTGGGATCCAGCTCTCCCGGCGCATCCGCCGCATGGACAGTCACGAAGCTGAGTAACATTCCGAAGACAACCAGAAACAGGGCGGAGGCAGTTTTCATGGAAAGCGTGTTGAGGATGCAGCAATACCTGACAATTGGTTCGTCGTTCCACGCTCTCCTGTCAAGACGGCCGTGATCCGCCTGGGCAGCGGCGTAGAGGGACGAAGGAAGCCCTGTTTGCTCAAGTTCATCAGGTTCCGTCACCCGATGAATCCTGCGGGCACCGCATCTCCCACAGCCTGCGAGGCTGGCGCCAGCAAAGTCGCCATCTCGCTCCGTCGAGATGAGCTTGGGGGCTTCGCCGAGCCGGGCGTTTTGGTAGTTCGAAAACTTAGCGTGCCTGCGCCAGCCTGTGGCTCATCTTGCGGGGCAAGATGGCGACGATGCTTCGCAGAATCAACGCTGGCCTCCGCATGAGTCCGCCCCTCTGCGGACATTCAAGCCCAACGGGCTGGCCATCCCCTTTGACCTTGCTCAGCCCGGCATGCCTTCCCCGGCCATGGGCTTGCGCCTGGCTTACTGGCGGAGTTCCATGCCGCCGCTCAAGACCGGTGTGGAGCCCGCCTTTTCGCCTTCTCCGGGAAGCTGTGGAAGCAGGAAGCAGCCGGCCGCCTTGCGGGAGACGTCCCGGCCTCGGATGATCAGCCCGTTGAAAAGGACCCTTCGGCTGAGGCTGCCATCCAGGAGGTTGAAGGCTCCGGTGACGACACCGCTTGCCCTGTTGATGGAAAGCGTGGCCCCGGCCGGATTTGCCTCCGTTCCCGTCTTGGGCATGACGACCTTGAAGGTATCCGTCCAGGACAGGGCCGGCACATCCGGATCTCTCGAGGCGAGATCCAGGCCGGCGTCGGTGAACCAGAGCGACAAAGGACCGGCGGCGGGCAGGCCGAGGACGGTGAAGCCGAAGGACCGGGGAGCCAGCCAACGGCCGTAGGCGTCGAGGTTCAGCGGAGAAAATCCAGCGCCGTAAGAACGCGAGGCATTGCGCGGCTTGGACCAGGTCAGGAGGCCTGACACCTCGTTGTCGGCGCTGGTCGCTCCACTTTGCAGGGTGAGCAGGCCGGTGATGGAGCCGAGGTTTTGATAGAGGGGGGCATGCAGCAGGAGTTCGCCGCCGGGTCCCATGAAGCCTGCGCAGGTCAGGCCCTGGCCATCGGCGGTCCTGCCGGAGATGGTCAGGGTTCCGCCCGTGCTGAGGGTGAAGCCTGCGTAGCCGGTGCCCTGCGGAATCGTCCGCACGCCGTCGTCCTGGGCGTCAGCCAGGTTCAGGCCAAAGGTGTAATAGCCCGCCCTGCCGGACGCCGGTTTGTTCAACGCGTGCCAGCCCTGCCGCCAGCCTGTGAGGAGCGCCGAGCCGTGGCTGCCTGCCATGAGGTGGGATTCAGAATCGAGGGAGAGCGTCAGCGGGCTGCCAGCCACCTGGGTGCGGATCTGGGGCAGCGTGGAATCCATGAATCCTGTGACGGAACGGGACGTTGATCCCGTGGTCACCCTGGCCGTGTAGGCGCCGGTGGTGGTGGTGGTCAGGCTGAGGCGGCTGCCCAGACCTTGGTTCGCCTCGGTGTTGCGCTCCATGAGGCCGGTGAAGCTGCCGACCAGGTTTCCATCGATGGGAAGAACGGTCAGGGGCGCCGTCACCGTGGTGCTGACGCCCGCCTTGTTGGCCCCGCGGATTTTCACCTGAAAGGTTCCCCTCACCCTGGGACGGCCGCTGATCACCCCCGTGCCGGCCACATAGCTGAGGCCCGAAGGAAGGCCGGTGATGCTGTAGGAGGTGGGGTAGTTCCTGGCGGTGACGGCCTTGTTATATGGGGCGCCGATGGTGGTGCTGCCCAGCATGACCTGGTTCACCACGGGCACCTGCCAGGTGGTGTAGACATTGCAGGCAAAGCGGCGCGCCGTGACGGCGCCCAGGGCGTCCGTGACTTCGAGAACGAACTGAAAAAGACCGGTCGAATCCGGGGTGCCGGCGAGGCCGCCGTCTTCGGTCAGGACCAGTCCACCGGGCAGGCTGCCGGAACGAAGCCCCCACACCAAGGGTGCGACACCGCCTTCGGAGGCGAGCCCTTCCGTGTAGGGCACTCCGAGGACGGCACCTGGCAGCGGAGAAGTGCTGGTGATGTTGAACCCGGAGGCGGCGATGTTCACCTCAAAGGCGGCCGTGCTGTAAAGGCCGCGGGAATCGGTGACCTTGAGCGTGAAGGCGTAGTCGCCGGCGGTGGTCGGCAGCCCGCTGATCTCCCCGGCGGCGTTCATCTGGAGACCGTCAGGCAGGGCGCCTGAGCCGATGCTCCAGGCATAGGGCGGGGTGGCTCCGGCGGCCGTCATGACGGCGGCATAATCCTGTCCCGTGGCACCGGCAGGGAGGGGCGACAGGCTGGTGATCTCCGGAGGTAGCGTGGTGATGGTCATCTGAAAGACCTTGGTGCTGCCGAAGGAACCCGAGGCCACACGGGCGGTGAAGGTGTAGCTGCCGACGGCGGAGGGCGTGCCGCTGATGACGCCGGTGTTGTCCAGGGTCAGCCCCTCGGGCAGCGCGCCGGCCGTGATGCCGCAGGTGAAGGGCGCCGCGCCTCCGATGATGGTCAGCGCCTGATGGTAGGGCTGATGAATGATGCCGGCGGGCAGGCCGGCCGGCGTGGTGAAGAAGGGCGTGCTGGCCAGGATCTGATCGTACCAGTCCGCGTAGCCGTTCTGGTTGCCGTCCGCCACGCGCACCAGGTTCAGGCGGCCCCTGGTGATCACCTTGTTGGTCAAGCCGGGCCTGACCTCCGCGGCCAGGATGATGCGCTGCCGCCTCTGCGCGAGGGTTTCCTCAGGGTTGTTCATGGCGGCAAAGGCCGCCGCCGCCGTGACATGCGGCGCAGCCATCGAGGTACCGTCCAGGAACTGATGCCCGGCCGTCACGACGATCGACCCGCTGCCAGGCAGCGAAGCCTTGATCGCCAGTCCGTCCGCCTGGGAGATGGCGCGTGCGGGAATCCACAGCCCGCTGCTCTGCAGGGTGCCGTTGAAGTTGCCGCTGACATTGTTGTAAATGAGGGCGGCCGTGGCGCCTGCGGCCATGGCGTTGGCGACCTTGGTGGAAAAGTTCAGCGTGCCGCGCTGGATGAGCGCGATGTTGCCCCTGACTCCGGCGGGAAACTCCGACACATTGCCGATGCCGCAATCGACAATGGTTCCGCTCAGGCCGGTGGTGACGCCTCCATAGGTGATCTCGTTGGTCTCGTAGGTGGTCGTGCCGACCTTGAAGCCGACGCTGGCGGGCTTGGTGGAGAGGATGTTGGTCCCCGGCGCGGCGATGTCCACGGTGGTGGCGCCATAGTTGGAAAAGCTGGAAAGCGCGTCGTTCTGGTCGGTGGACGCCACCACGATCATGCTGGGCAGCCGGTAGCTGGCCGGATAGGTGGGCGTTTCATCATTGTCCGATGACTCGTTGCCCGCCGCCACGCAGAGCAGGATGCCCGCGTTGCCGGCGGCCTGGATGGCGGCCCTTTCGGCGGTGCTGTTGCCGCTTCCGCCATAGGAGGCGTTCAATGCCACGATGTTGACGCCGCGCTGCTTCAACGCCGTCGCATATTCCAGCGCCTCGATGACGGCGGAGGTGGCGATGGTGCTGCCGTTCGAGGAGACCTTCAGGGCAAGGATGCGGGTGCTGTCACTCACGCCGGCGACCCCCATGCCGTTGTTGCCGAGCGCGGCCACCGTGCCCGCCACATGGGTGCCATGATAACCGGAGTCCGAAGGGTTGGAGTCGTTGTCCGCAAAGTCGAAGCCGTTGACGTCGTCAATGTAGCCGTTGCCGTCCTCATCGACGCCGTTGCCCGCCACTTCATGATCGTTCACCCACAGCACCGGCGACAGCTCGGGATGCACGACATCCACGCCGGTGTCGATGATGCCCACCACCACCTCGCGGTCAGGCGTGCGCGCCATGTCCTGGGCGGGCAGGAAGTCGATGTCCGCACCTGCGGTGCCACGCACTCCATCCACGCTCTGGCCGGTGTTGCGCAGGGCCCATTGTTCGGCAAACCGGGTGTCATTCGGCACGGCGGCGCTCACCCGGCGCAGGTAGTTCGGCTCCACCACCTCCACGTCCGGGTCCTTCTTCAGGTCGTTGAGAAGCTGCTGGGTGGTGCGGCCGTCCTGGCGGACCAGGCCCGTGGTCTTGCCACGCTTTTCCGACAACCTCCCGAACCGCCGCGTCATGCGCAACGTCCGTGTGCTCAGCGCGCGACCCGCCCTTTCCTGGCTCACGCCCTCCTTGAAGGTCACGATCACCTCCCCCTCCACATAGTCCGCCGCTCCGGCCTGTTGAGACAACAAGAGACCGGCTGGCAAAAGCAACACCAGCACCAGAAGGGGTTTCATTAATATCCGAAATTATGCCTGATTTCCTCAGTTTCGGCAAGGCTGCGAGTAAAGGCCTCTTCCCTGGTTAGAACGGCAAAGATGACCTGCGGTAAGGCGTTTTTTACGAATGCGCATCTTTACCCTGGTTCTGCTCCTGCCCCTGACGCTTTCAGCCCAGCTGCCCTCCGCCAAGCCGATTCCGAGAGTGCAGGCGGTGCCGATGCCTCATCACATCACCTCCTTCCAGCTCGACGGCCGGGAGCTCACGGCGCTGCATTTTGACCCGCTGGACATGCGTCCGTTCTGCCACCCGGTCCGGGCTTCGCGGGAGGTCAGCCTGACACGCATGGGGCATCCGCATGACCCCCTGACGCACAGCCATCACAACAGCGTCTGGGTTTCCCACAACAGCGTCAACGACATCGACTTCTGGGGCGACTACGCCAAGCAGCAGGGGCGGATCCTCAACGTGGAGGTGTCCCGTGAAGGCTATGAGGACACCGACGACCATGCCTCCATGCGCATGGTCAACCACTGGGTGCGCGAGTCGGACAGGAGCCTGCAGCTGGTCGAGGTGCGCCGGACGGAGGTGCGCCCGCTCGACGGGGCGAAGAGCTGGTTCATGATCATCGACCTGGAGTTCACACCGCCCAAGGACAGGCCCGCCGTCTTTGGCGCCACCGGATTCGGCCTCGTCGCCGTGCGTGTCGCGAAAAGCATCGGCGTCCATGACGGCGGCGGACGCATCCTCAACTCGGAAGGCCAGCTCAACGAGCCGGAGGTGTTCCGCAAGCCCGCACGCTGGTGCGACTACAGCGGACGCATCACCAACGAGGCGGACGGCTTCGGCGGCATCACGCTGATGAACCACCCGATGAACCCGCACAACCCGACCGCCTTCCATGTGCGCGACGACGGCTGGATGGGCTGCTGCCTCAGCCTGGAAGAGCCGGTGCAGGTGACGGCGGAGAAAAAGCTGCGCGTGCGCTACGGCCTCTGGGTGCATGACGGCGTCGTCAGCCGCGAGGAGGGCGAGGCGCACTGGCGCCGCTTCACGGAACTGCCGGTGGCGGACCTAAACCCGCCTGCCAAAAAGTAAGTCAACAACCCGGCCGCGTCTCAGGCGCCAAGCTGCACGCTGCGTTCCGTCGCCTTGCGCACGGCCTGGATGAGGGCGTTGCGAAGGCCGTTCGCCTCCAGCTGTTCGAGGCCGGCGATGGTGGTGCCGCCCGGGCTGGTCACTTCATCACGCAATGCGGCGGGGTGCTTGCCGGTCTCCAGGACCATGCCTGCGGCACCGGCGACGGTCTGCGCCGCCAGCCTCAGGGCGGCGGCACGCGGCAGGCCCATCAGCACGCCGCCGTCCGCCAGGGCCTCGATCACGGTGTAAACATAGGCCGGGCCGCTGCCGCTCAGGCCGGTGACGGCATCCAGCAGCTTCTCCGGCACTTCATCAGCGGTGCCGACGGCGCCGAGGATCTGGCCGGCGAGCGCGGCATCCTCCGGCGTGGACTGGCTTCCCGGGGAATAGGCGGCGGCGCCCCAGCCCACCAGGGCGGGCGTGTTCGGCATCGAGCGCACCACGCGCTGCTTCCTGCCCAGCCAGCTTTCCAGCTGCGCCAGCTTCACCCCGGCGGCGATGCTCAGGAAGAGCCGGCTGCCCTTCGCCTTCGACAGGCCGGTGCACAGCGCCTGCATGTCCCCGGGCTTCACGGCAAGGATCACCACGTCACAGGCCTCCGCCACCTGCAGCGGCGTGCCGGCATGAACCTCGCAGGAAAGACCTTTTTTCAAGGCCTCCACCGCCGCGGGCACCACATCGCTCAAATGCGCCACCAGCGCCTTCTTGCCCAGGGATTTCTCCACGCCGCGAAGCAGCGCGCCGCCCATCTTGCCACAGCCGATCAGTCCAAGTTTCAACGTCATGGGCCGAACGTGGCGGCTGGCGGCGCGGCGTGCAAGAAAAGATGCCGTCCTGTTGACGGCACGCTTGATCTCCTGCGGCCGCCAGGGCAGGCAAGAGCCTGCCAGACCGCCCCGTAACCAGGTCACGCGCCATGATCCCCCGCCTTCTGCTCCTGCTTCCCCTGCTCTGCCTGAACCTCCATGCGGCCGAGCCGACCAACGCGAAGGAGGCCGCTGAAAAGAAGGCCGCCGCCGACAGGGCCGTCGCGGAAAAGTTCGCGCAATGGAAGGCCACGCTCCCGGCCGAACAACAAGCGTGGGAAACCCTGCTGGAGCAGAACCTGGGCGCCTTCTACCTGCCCATCTACCAGGCGGAGAAGGTGAAGGGCCGCGTCAGCTCCTGGGACTATGTGAAGGACCTGCCCGGCCTGCCCCGCGTGCTGCTCATCGGCGACTCCGTCTCGCGCGGGTACACGCTCGCGACCCGCAAGGCCCTGCAAGGCAGCGCCAACCTGCACCGCGCCCCGGAAAACTGCGGCCCCACCGCCAACGGACTGAAGAAGCTCAAGGTCTGGCTTGGCTCCGGCCGCTGGGACATCATCCACTTCAACTTCGGCATTCATGACCGGAAGACGCCCCTGCCCGACTACGAGAAGCGCCTGGAGGAGATCACCGTCCAGCTCAAGGCGACCGGCGCACGGCTCATCTGGGCCAGCACGACGCCGGTGGCGGAAGGCGGCATGAAGGACGCCACGCCCGCCGACCTCGTCGCCCGCAACGAGGTCGCAGCCCGGGTCATGGCGAAGCATGGCGTCGCCATCGACGACCTTTATTCAGCCATGCTGCCTCATCTCAGCCAGCACCAGCCCCCGGCGGACGTGCATTTCCGCGAGCCCGGCTACCAGTTTCTCGGCGAGCAGGTCGCGGCCTCGGTCATGAAGGTGGTGCCCCTGCTGAAGACCGTGAACACCGCCGTCATCCCCATGGGCAGGCTGGAAAAGGACGGCTATGACTGGAAGGCGCGCCATGACGCCATCCTCAGGCTCAAGGCGGAGGTGAACCCGGAGATCGTGCTCATCGGCGACTCCATCACGCACTTCTGGGGCGGCCAGCCCGACGGCGGCCGCATGGGCAACCGCGGCAGCGAGACGTGGCAAAGTTTGTTCGGCAGCCGGCGCGTGCTGAACCTGGGCTTTGGCTGGGACCGCACGCAGAACGTGCTGAAGCGTCTCGACCTCGGCGAGCTGGACGGGCTGAGGCCGAAGGCGGTCGTCATCCACATCGGCACCAACAACACGGCGGAGACCGTCAACTGCCGCGCCAGCACGCCGGCGGAGATTGCCGAAGGCGTGGCCGCCATCATCAGCCGCTGCCGGAAGGCCTGCCCGGAGGCGAAGATCATCCTCATGGCCGTCTTCCCGCGCGGCGAGAAGGCCTCGGACCCGAAGCGCGCCGTGCTGAGGGAGGTCAACGGCCTGCTCGCCGCCGGGCCGGCGAAGCTGCCCGGCGTCACCTGGCTGGACATCACCGACAAATGGCTGAAGCCCGACGGCGGCATCTCCCGGGACATCATGCCGGACTTCCTGCACCCTAACCAAAAAGGCTACGCCATCTGGGCGGACGCGCTGCGGCCGGTGCTGCCGCAGTGAGCGAAAGGCGGGAATAAAGGCGCGGACGGCGGCTCCCATGAGTCCCGTCCCAACCATGAAACACCTGCTCCTCCCCGCCCTCCTCGTCGCCAGCGCCTTCAGCCTTGCCGCAGCGCCTCCTGACGACTTCACCGTCAAGTCCGCCACCAGCCGCGACAGCTTCCGCCTTCAGGAGGCACGCGGCAAATTCGTGGCCCTGCACTTCCTGCTGAAGACCGAATGCCCGCTCTGCCTGCGGCATACCCGGGAGCACCTCGCCAGGGCCTCCACGCTGCCGGACGTGGTGCAGGTCTTCCTCAAGCCCGACACCGACCGTGAGATCAAGGCCTGGGCCACCAGGCTGGCCGATGGCAAACCGGACACGACGCCGATCTACCGTGACCCGAACGCCCGGCTCGCGAAGGCTTACGACATTCCAGACGGCTATGCCTTCCACGGCCAGGTGGTGCATTATCCGGCGACCGTGCTGATCGGCCCGGACGGCCGCGAGATCTTCCGTCATGTCGGCAAAAGCAACGCCGACCGGCTTTCCTTTGAAAAGCTCGCCGAGAAGGTGGCGGAGCTGCGCAAGCCGTAGCAGATGTCCGGCCGTGCCCCTCTCCACCCGCCCCGCCACCGAGTCCGACGCCGCCTTCCTGCTTCAGCTGATCCGCGAGCTCGCGGATTATGAAAGGCTCAGCCACGAGGTGGTGGCGACGGAGGAATCTTTGCGAAACACTTTGTTCGGCCCGCAGAAGGTGGCGGAGGCGCTGGTCGGCTGCGTGGACGGCGAGCCTGCGGGCATGGCCGTCTTCTTCCACAACTACTCCACCTTCCTGGCGCGGCCGGGGCTGTACCTCGAGGACCTCTACGTGCGCCAGACCCATCGCGGCCGGGGCCTGGGCAGGGCGCTGATCACGGCGGTGGCAAGACTGGCCGTCGAACGCGGCTGCGGCCGCTATGAGTGGACCGTCCTGGACTGGAACACGCCGGCCATTGAGTTCTACCAGGGTCTCGGCGCCGAGATGAAGCCCGACTGGCGCATCATGCGCGTGACCGGCGAAGCCCTGGAACGCATGGCGCAGCAGGCCGGCGCATGACTTACTTCCGCTTCCCCTCGCGGCGGGTCCTGTGTAGCCTGCGGCCATGATCTGCATCGACTGCGGCCGCGAGCGGCTCGAGGCCATCCAGGACATCTTCAACGACGCCATCGTGAATTCGACGGCGCTTTACGACTATGTCCCGAGATCCCGCGAGGTGATGGAGGCCTGGTTCGAGGCCAAGGAGAAGGCGGCGCTGCCGGTGATCGGACTTCTGGATGACGACGGCGTCCTCATGGGGTTTGGCAGCTACGGACCGTTCCGCCCCCACGCCGCCTACAAATACAGCGTCGAGCACTCGGTCTATGTCGAGGCACGCTTCCGCGGCCGTGGCGTCGGCAGAAGGCTGCTGGAGGAGCTGATCGACCGTGCCCGCAGCCAGGACTACCACATGATGATCGGCGTCATCGACGCGCAGAACGCGCCCAGCATCGCGCTGCATGAGAAGCTTGGGTTCAGCGCCTGCGGCAGCATCCGCCAGGCGGGCTACAAGTTCGGGCGCTGGCTGGACCTGGCGCTTTATCAGAAGGTGCTGGACACGCCCGAGGCACCCGTGGAGCACTGAACCACGAACGATCATGATCCAATATCAAGCCGAGCCCGGACTGGGCGTGGAGGAGTTCATCGCCCTGCTGCAACGCACCTCCCTGGGCGAACGGCGCCCGCTGGACGATGTGGCGCGCATGGAGCGCATGCTGCGCGAGGCGGACATTCTCCTCACGGCGCGTGATGAAGGCCGCCTGGTGGGCGTTTCCCGCGCGCTGACCGACCACGCCTACTGCACCTACCTCTCCGACCTCGCCGTGGACGAGGAATGGCAGCGGCGCGGCATCGGGCGCGAACTGCTGCGCCGCACGCACGAGGAGGCCGGACTGCACACCAGCCTGATCCTCATCGCCGCACCGGCGGCCCGTGACTACTACCCGCACATCGGCATGGCGGCCCACGACTCCTGCTGGATGATCCGGGGTGCTTCCTGACAGCGCTCTTGATGTTTCCCCGCCCGCGCCCTATCACCGCTTGAATCCATCCCACCTCCCATGACACCCCTCCATCATCTGCGCGCCGGCATCATCGGCACCGGCTTCATCGGCCCCGTCCACATCGAGGCCCTGAAGCGTCTTGGCATCCAGGTCACCGCCATCTGCGGCTCCTCTCGCAGCGCCAGGAGGACGGCGGACCTGTGGGGCATCCCGGAGGTCTACGGCGACTACGACTTCGAGGCGATGTACGCCAGCCCGAACGTCGACGTCGTGCACATCACCTCACCTAACAAAGTGCATGTCGAGCAGTGCCTGAAGGCCCTGGACATGGGCAAGCACGTCATCTGCGAGAAGCCGCTCGGCATGAGGACCAGCGAGACCGCGCTGGTGGTCGATGCGGTGAAAAAGGGCGGCAAAAAAGGCCCGGTCTTCGCGGTGAACTACATGTGCCGCTTCTTCCCCGCCGTGCTGCAGATGCGCGCCATGGTGGAGCGTGGCGACCTCGGCAGGATCATCCACGTGCAGGGCCACTTCTTCCAGGACTGGCTGCTGCATGAGACGGACTACAACTGGCGGGTCATGGCCGACGAGGGCGGCAAGCTGCGCGCCGTGGGCGACATCGGCACGCACTGGATTGACGCCGTCAGCTTCATCCTTGGCGCGAAGGTGACCAACGTGTTTGCGCACATCGAGACCTTCCACAAGCAGCGCCTGCGTCCGAAGGGCGAGGTGCAGACCTTTGCCAGGGTGGATCCGAAGGCCATGGTTCCCTACAAGGTGGACACGGAGGACTTCGGCAGCGTGCTGCTGAAGTTCGGCAAGGCCGCCCATGGCCATGCTGACGCCGTGCATGCCAACGCAAGCATCTCCCAGGTCGCCGCAGGCTGGAAATGCAGCCTGGGTCTTGGCATCTACGGCACCAAGGGCAGCGTGCGCTGGGACCTGCAGCAGCCCAACGAGATCCTCCTCGGCCGCCGCGACGAGCCGAACCAGATCCTCCAGCGCGCCACGCCCGGCTTCATGGAGGACGTGGCAAACTTCACCGACTATCCCGGCGGCCATCCCGAGGGCTTCAGCGACGCGCACAAGATGCACTACCGCGCCGTCTATGAGCACATCGCCAGCGGCAAGAAGACGCCGGCCCTGTTTGCCAGCGCCGCCGACGGCCACCACGAGGTGAAGCTGTGCGAGGCCATCCTGCAGAGCAGCGCTAAGAAGACCTGGGTGAAGGTCTGACCTGCGGCCTAGCTCCCCAGATACTCGCCCGGCACCACCTCCTCATCGCCCGAGTCCTCATGGATGGCCTGGGCGATGACGCGCTGCGTGACCTCCTCCAGGTAGCTTTTCAGCACTTCGCTCAGCTCCAGGAACTCCGGCCACAGGGTCTCGTTCACAAAGCTGCGCGGCACCCGGACCATGACCGTGTTCCGGCGCTGGCGGGCGTAGCGGTAGGGCCTGAGCTCATAGCGGCGCAGCAGCGCGAGGAAAAGCTTCTTCGACCAGCCGTCCATGAGGGTGAACCGGTATTCGGCCGGCTGCTCCGTCCGCGACATGTCATCCAGCCGGTGGCGGATGCGCGCGATGGCCCCGGCGGCGGCCTCCTTTTCGCCAGGCGTGGCGGCGCCGGCATAGAGGCGCTCGATCTTGCGCAGCTTTTCGAGCAGATCACTTTCCTGCATGACTCTTTGTTAGGTCTCGTGTCGGTGGGGAGGGGCGAGGCGACGCCAGGCCCAGGCGAGCAGCACCAGGGCCAGGCTGCCCAGCAGGGCGGGTGAGACCAGGAACATCCAGCCCGGCTTCAGGGCGAAGACCAGCAGCGGGTTGGAACCGGCCGGAGGATGCACCATCCGGCTGCCGATCATGGCGGCGATGCAAAGCCCCACGGCTAGCCCGGCCGACCACCAGGCCGGTCCGAGCAGCTTCAGGCAGAGCAGGCCGATGAAGACGCACAGCACATGGGCGCCGACAACGTTCCGGGCCTTGCTGAAGCCGGAGTCCGGAAAGCCGAAGACGATGACGGCGGAGGAGCCGAACGACCCCATCAGCAGGGGCCAGTGCAGGGTTTCGGTCTCACAGGCCAGCAGACCCACGGCCAGCCCGCCTCCCAGTCCGGCCAGCAGGGCCTGCTGCCAGCGGTGCCGGGCGGAAGTCGCGTAGGGGTGGGACATGCGGGTGTGTCGTCGATGGAGAAGAAAAGTCGCTACTCCATAGGAGGGATTGTTGCTTGCCCAACATTATAATTACTATAATTTTTATGTGTGCAACTCATCTCCCCCCATCCCGACACCCGTGTTGCCCTGGCCTGGAAATATCAGGCGAAACCCCTGCTGACGCCGACGGAAGCCAACTTTCACCAGGTCCTGCTGAGTGTTTCCGACCATCGCTGCCATATTCTCTGCAAGCCCAGGCTGGCGGATTTCCTCGACCATGGTGGCGATCTCACGGCCTTTAACAAGATCAGCCAGAAGCACGTTGACTTCCTGATCTGCCGTCCGGATGACTGGATGCCGATGCTGGCGATCGAGCTGGACGATGCGAGCCATGAACGCGCTGCGGTGAAGCAGAGGGACATGCTGGTGAACGCCATCTTCGCCCAGGTGAGCATTCCGCTGGTGCGGATTCATGTCAGCGAGGTTCAGATGCTGGAATCGCTGGTGCAGAAGCTGTCCCAGGCCTGGACCAGCCGTTTGCAGAACCTGGAAAAAGTTACCCGAAACTTGTCTGGAAACACGGCCCGGATGCTGCCTGATAGAGCCACATGTCAACGACCTCCGCCGAGCCAGCGCCTTTGAATGACCTGCACGTCCTTCCCGGAAGGAACCGGCTGTCGCTGGTCCTGGTGCTGGCGGTGACCGGGCTGAACGCCTTCAATGACAACATCCTGAAGATGATGCTGGTGGGGCTGGCGCCGAAGGTTTCCGCCGGCGCCCTCGGGCAGGAAATCGGCGCCTGGCTGGGGGCGATGATCCTGCTGCCCTTCGTGCTCTTTGCACCGGTGGCGGGCTGGTTTGCCGACCGCTGCTCGAAGCGCACGGTGCTGATCGCCATGCTGGTGGCCCAGGCGGTGATCCTCCTGCTGGCCGGCGCCTGCTTTGAATCGGAGCTTGGCGACACGTCCGTCCTGCTCGCGCTGGGCGCATTTTTCCTGCTGGCCGCCCAGTCCACGTTTTTCAGTCCGGCGAAGATGGGCATCCTCAAGGAGCTGGCGGGCTCGCGGCGGCTGGGCATGGCCGCCGGCTGGATGCAGATGGTGACGATGGTGGGCATCCTGGGCGGGCTTGGCGTGGGCGGGGCGTGGTTTGACCTGCTCTACGAACGCACCGGCAGCGCCTGGCAGGCGGCGGCGACGCCCATCTGGATCCTTTTTGGCATCGCCATGCTGGCCCTGGCGGCCGGGTTTGCCATCCAGAAGACGCCTGCACATCCCGAGGTGGCGTTTCGCCACGCCCTCTGGTGGGAGCATTTCAAGAACCTGCGGGAATGCCTGGCCGACCTGCCGATGCGCCGCTCGTTCCTGGGCAATTCGACCTACTGGTTCGTCGCCAGCATGGCGGCGGCGATGTTTGTCGACATCGGTCTCGTGCTGCATCCGGATCCATCGACTGGCGGGGCGGCGAGCGCCTCGTCGCACATGACGCTGATGGTCGGGCTGGGCACGGTGGCGGGCAGCCTGCTTGTCGCCTGGGTGAACCGGCGCGGCCTGCAGCTTGGCCTGATTCCGCTCGGAGCCCTGGGCCTGGCGATTGCGCTGATCTGGGCGGGCCTGGAGCCGGTGCGTGGCCGCGGCTTCGAATGGGCGCTGCTGGCGGTCGGCCTGCTGGGCGGCTGCTTCATGGTGCCGATCCAGACCTTCATCCAGGACCGCGCGCAGCCTGCCAGGCGCGGCATGGTGCTCTCTTCGATGAACCTCCTCGACAGCATCGCCGGGGTGCTCGCGGTGCTGCTGCTCGTGGCGTTGAAAAAGGCCGGCCTGGGCTTCACCGGCCAGTTCTGGACCCTCGGCGTGCTCATGCTGGCGGCGGCGGTCTACACGTTCAGGCTGCTGCCCCATTACCTGCTGCGCTTCCTCGCCCTGCTGCTGGTGCGCTCGGTCTACAAGGTCCGCTCCGTCCATCATGAGCGGGTGCCGGAAGCCGGCGGCGTGCTCATGCTGTCCAATCATGTCAGCTACATGGACGCCTTCATCCTCGGCGCGGCCTGCCAGCGGCCCGTGCGCTTTGTCATGTGGGACGAGCTCTACAACATCCGCTCCGTGACCTGGTTCCTCCGCATCGTCGGGACCGTGCCCATCTCCGCGACACGCGCCAAGGACGCCATCCGCACGGTGGGCGCCCTGCTGAAGGAGGGCCACGTCGTCTGCCTCTTTCCGGAAGGCCAGATCACGCGCCACGGCCAGTTCAACGAGCTGCGCAAGGGCTTCGAGCTGATGGCGCGGCAGGGCCATGCCAGCGTGCAGCCGGTCTACCTCGACGGCCTCTACGGCTCGGTCTTCTCCCACGAGGGGGGCATGTGCTTCAAGAAGCTTCCCCGCAAAGTTCGTTATCCCGTGAAGGTGCACTTCGCCAGGCCGCTCGCCGCCAGGGAGGCGACCACGGGCGCCGTTCATGACGCCTGGCTGGACCTGAGCGCGGCGGCCTTTGACATGCGCCAGGAGAAGGCGCGGGCGGAGATGCCCGGCACGCCGGCCCAGGCGGTGCGCAACGCCGTCTGCCTGCGGGAGGCGGAATGGGCACGGCCTGGCGAGACCCTCCTCTGCCTCGCCCCGGAGAAGGATGTCATCCATGAAACCCTGGCCGCCTACGTCCGGCTGCGCCCCCTGGTGCGCCTGGTGATGAAGAAGGAGGACGTGACGGGTGACTTCATCGCCGTGGGCCGCGCCGGTGATTTTGAGGCTGGAACGCCCCAAGGCGCACGGTTGGCCATGTGCTGGGATGAAGCGGATGCCAGGACACCCGCAGGAACCCTGCGCGGCATCCTCGACGGCGGCACGGGAGCGCTGCTCACCCTTAGCGTCCCCGATCCCGCGATGCCCAAGGGTGAGGAAGGTCTTCAGCCGGGCGGCTGCGATGGCGGGCTTGGACGCGTGCTGACCGGCGCTTTCACGGCGGCCGGACTGCGTGAGTTTCGGACCAGGCACGGCCTGGAACTGACGGAGGCGGGCTTCCTCATGCCAGCGAATCCTTCGACAGCCCCGACCTGATGAAAACCCTGCTGCTGGTTGGTCTAACGGGCCTCGTGGGCGCCTTGGCGAAGGGCGCTGACTGGCGTGCGACACCACGGGACCTGACTGTTCCGGAGGTGCGGAACACGGAGCCTGCCCCCGGACGGCGGGTCATCCGGACAACGACCGGCTGGACGGGGCCGGAGGTGCATCATGTGCTGCATCTGCCTGAGGACTGGCGGACAGGCACCCGTTATCCGGTCATCATCGAGTACCCTGGCAACGGCCCCTATGCGGACGCCAGGGGCGACACCTGCGACGGCAGCGTGGAAGGTTGCATTCTTGGTTACGGCATCTCCGGCGGACGCGGTGTCGTCTGGGCCAGCCTGCCGTTCATCGAGCGCACGGAGGGCGGCCTGCGCAACGCCGCCAAATGGTGGGGGGACGTGACGGAGACCAAGCGTTACTGCCAGGCCACCGTGCGCGACGTCTGCTCACGGTTCGGCGGGGACCCGGAACGCGTGTTCATCGCCGGGTTTTCACGCGGCGCCATCGCCTGCAACTTCATCGGCCTGCACGACGCGGAGATCGCCACGCTCTGGCGCGGCTTCATCTGCCACAGCCATTACGACGGCTCGCGCCGCTGGCCCGGTGACGGCGGCGAATCCGCCGTGCTGGAGAGGCTGCAGCGCCTGAACGGCCGCCCGCAGTGGATCAGCCATGAACTGACCACCGAGGCCGCGGAGAAATGGCTGCGAAGCACGGGCGTGCAGGCTGACTGGACCTTTGTGGCGATGCCCTTTCCCAATCACAGCGCCGCCTGGGTGCTGCATGACATGGCGGAGAGGCGGAGGCTGCGTGAATGGTTCGCCAGGGTGGCGGCGGAACCGGCTGCGGCGGGCACGGCGAATGGATCGACCGCGAAGTAAAAAAGGCTCGTAACTCGAAGGCTCTTCGCTAGCGTCCGCACCCGTGATGAATTTAAGCAGCCGTCTCAAGCGTCCGGTACTGATGATGTGCCTGGCAGGGGCTTCCTTCCTTCAGGCGGCGGACGCCATGAAGCTGGTCCTGAAAAATGGCACGGAGATGCAGGGCACGCTTCTTCGTGAGCGTGACGACGCCGTGATGATGGACCTGGGCTTCACGGTTTTGAGCGTGCCGCGTGCCGAGATCTCGAGGCTGGACAAGGCGGCCGCCGGCACCGGACCCGCTCCGGCTTCGACGACCCGGGGCGAAGACATCTATTACATCGAACCCGGGCGGGAGCCGCTGCCGGTCGAAAAGAACGTCGAAAGGGTGGCCGAGGCGGTGGTCCAGGTGCAGACGGCCTCTGGACTGGGCTCCGGCTTCATCATCAACAGGATGGGCTATGTCGTCACCAACCAGCACGTCATCGCCGGCGAGCGTGAAATCACCGTCGTCGTCTACCGCCGTCAGCCGGGCGGGCTGGAAAAGCAGGCCTTCACCAAGGTGAAGATCATCGCGATGAACGGCTTTCTTGACCTCGCCATCCTGCAGATCGACGACCCGGCCGCCGCAGCCCTTCCCTTTGTGCCCATCGGTGACTCGGACGCCCTCACCCAGGGACAGGCGGTCTTTGCCATCGGCAGCCCGCTGGGGCTGGAGCGCAGCGTCTCCCAGGGCATCGTCAGCATCAGGGCGCGTGAAAACGGCGGCCGCTGGTACATTCAAAGCACCACGCAGATCAACCCGGGCAATTCGGGCGGCCCCTTGTTCAACAGCCGCGGCGAAGTCGTCGGCGTCAACAACATGAAGGCGGCGGGCGTCGGCGTCGAAGGACTCGGCTTTTCGATTCCCGCCAACGTCATGAAGCTCTTCCTCAGGAACCGCGACGCCTTCGCCTTTGATCCACGCAATCCAAACGCCGGCTTCCGCTACCTGCCGCCACCGGCGCCGCCCGGCTGAGGGCCTGCGGCTCCTGCCCGCAGGCGGACTTGCCCGGGCTGTCCCGGCGCTGATGTCCGGCTCACGGTGCAGGTCACGCCCTTGCCATCACCGCCCCTCCTTCATTCCCCCCTAGCCCACGATGAAAAAACGCTTCGCCATCCTTGCCCTGCTCGCCGCGTCGGCGGCCTCCGTTCATGCCGAAAAGCTGCCGCAGTGGCTGCGCGTTCTGCCCGGAAACACGCTGGGATATGTCGCCGTCAGGAATGCGCCGGAGCTCATGGAGGACTGGCAAAAAAGCGGTTATGGAAGGCTCATCGCGGACCCTGAATTCAGGAAATGGATCGCCCCGCTTTACAAGGAGGGTGATGCGGCCTGGGACAAGGCGCTCAAGGAGGCCACCGGAGACGGGCTTGAGGCCAACCTCAGGCGCATCCAGGGCAGCGTGCTGCTGGCCATTGCCGCCGATTCAGCCGAGGCCTTTGAGGATGTGGACAACAACAACCCCTTCATCATCCTCATGGAGGCGGGGGACCAGCAGGCGAAGCTCCAGGAGCTGATCGAAAAGGAGGTCGAGGAGGACCTGGTCGAACACAAGGAGTGGCGGAAGCTCACCAAGGATGTCGACGGGGTGCCGCTGAACGTGCTGGCGGTCTCGGAGGAGCCGGATGCACGCTGGAACCAGGCCTATGCCTTTGTGGGCGACGTGCTGGTGATCGGCGACAAGCCGGCCCTGCTGGAGTACTTCATTCCCGCGTTGAAGAACGGCACCGGTGATGCCGCCGGCACGGTCGCAGGACATCTGGAACGCCACTCCCGGCTCATGGACGGCCTGCCTGACATTTCGGTTTATGCCAATGGCGAGGTGCTCATGCAATGGCTGGAAAAGGGCCTGGCTGAGTCACATTCCAAGCGTGAAGAACAGAAGCTGCCGGTAGACCCCAAGATGATCCTGGAAGCGCTGGGAACCCGGGAAATCCAATCCCTGGGCATCGGCATCGAGATGGGCGATGCGCAGTCCAGGCTGGACATCGCCCTGCTTCATTCGGAAAAGCCCCGGGGCATTCTCACCCTCTTCCAAGGTTCCAGCACGGATGTCGCACCCCCGGCCTTTGTGCCCGAGAACGTCCTGAGCGGCCAGGTGGCCAGGCAGAGCCTGTCGGACATCTACGGCTCACTGCTGGCCATGGTGGGCAGGCTCGGACCGATGGCGGCGATGGCAACGATGCAGATCGGCATGGTGGAGCAGCAGATGGGGTTCAAGCTGAAGGAGGACCTCTTCGGCAGCCTCGCGGACGAGGTGGTCACCATCAGCGATGGCAGCGCGGCCTCCCAGAGCCAGGTCTACGGCATCAAGGTCAAGGACCGCGCCAGGCTGGCCGGCGTGCTCGACGGGTTGAAGCGTTTTGTCGGCCAGGGCTTCGGCGCCGCCTTTGAGGAGGGCGAATACCTGGGCAGCAGCATCTTCACCTACAAGATGAGCCAGGCCGGCGCGACGCCCACGGCCAGCAACGAACTGGCCTACTGCCTCACGGACGACTACCTGTTCTTCAGCTCCGGCACCCAGGATGCCCTCAGGAAGCTGCTCGCGCGCATGAAGGAACCGGCCGGGGGCAGCCTGTGGGACTCGCCGCGAACCCAGGAGCTGATCGCCGCCCTCCCCAAGGGCTACTTCGGCCTCGGCGTGTCGGATGCCAGCAAGCAGTTCTTCATGGCCATCGACGCCCTCAACACGGTGCAAAAGCAGGCCGCCGCCAAAAAGAAGGCTCCGGCTGCGAAAAAGGGCCCGGGCAAGGGACCCAAGAAGGCCGGCCCCGCAGAGGTGACGGAGGACGGCCCCGACTCCTGGTTTGATCCCGCAGCCCGCCCTTCGGATGAACTGATCAAAAAGTACCTCGGCACGGAGGTGGGCGGCAATTACAACCATCCGGACGCGGTGCATTTCCGCATGCTTTCCAAACCGGTGCAATGACCCCCCGGAACCTGGCTGTCGCCAGGACCACGCTCCGCCGACTTCCTCCGCCTTTTTTTGCCTGTCCGCCCTGTCATGCGCCCCGTCCTCCTTTTCATCGCTGCATCATCGGCCTTCGCCGCCGAAGGCCTTTACTTCAACGGGCCTGAAGTCGTGAAGCTCGACTGGAACACCTCCTGCCCCCGCGCGGCGGACTTCAATGGCGACGGCCTCATGGACCTGGTGGTCATCAACCAGGATCGTGCACGCCTGGAATTCCTGCTCCAGCGCAAGGAGGGCCTGAGGCCGGGGGACCCGGAGCGCACCTCACGCCCGGACCGCTGGAGCCCGGTCCTCGAAATGTCGCGCTTTGACAAGCTGCCGCTCGTCATCGGGCACAACGCCACCACGCTCGCCGTGGGTGACTGGAACGGCGACCGGCGGTCGGACATCGCCTATGTCACGGATGAAAAGAAGCTCATCCTGCGCACCCAGTCCGCCAGGCCGGGAGACTGGAGTTCCAAGAAGGAGTTTGTCCTCGACTCCATTTCTGAAGACACCGAATCCCTGGTCTGCTCCGACCTGGACGGTGACGGCAGGGGCGACCTCGCGCTCCTGACCAGCACACGGCTCATGATCCTGCGCCAGGGGCAGGAGGGCTGGAAGGAACCGAACACCTATGTGCTGGGCCAGGCGGACTGTGGCGGACTGCGCGCCGCCGACCTGAACGGCGACGGACGGACGGACTTGTTTTACACGGCCCCTGATGCGCAGGCCCTGCTCGTGCGCCTGCAGCTGAAGGACGCGTCCTTCGCCCAGGAATGGCGTCTCGAAATGGAGGCCGGCCGCTGCTGGGCTCATGCCGTCAGGCTCGGCGCCGCCGGAGGCAGCGGTGTCGCCACGATCAACGACGGCACCGGCATGATCGAGGTGGCCAGGCTGACCGATGACGAGGTGAAACCAAACGCCGACCGTGCGTCGAGCATCCGCTACGCAATGCCGGCGGGGGATGCGAAAGGCGGGGCGGTGGCCTTCGGTGACCTCAACGGCGACGGTGATGGCGACGTCGTGCTGACGGAGGCGAAGAACGCGCGCCTCTGGTTCTTTGCAGGAAACAAGGACGGCTCGTTCCAGGAAGGACGTGAATTTCCGGCGCTCAGCGGCATCGAGGCGCTCGCGGTCGCGGATGTGAACGGCGATTCGAAAAACGAGCTCGTCGTCCTCAGCCCGTCCGAGAAGTCCGTCGCCACGGCCCACTGGCAGAAGGACCGCCTGACCTATCCTGAAGTGATTCATCAAAGCACGGACGCGCTGCTGGCGCTCACCACGGGCAGCATCGCCGGCGACCCGGGGACATCCGTGCTGGTCCTCAGTGAATCGAAGGGCAGGACCAGCCTGCTGACGCTCCGCTGGGCGGCGGCGGAGAAAAAGTACATGTCCTCCGTGCAGGAGCTTCCCGGCAGTCCGGGCAAGCCCGGCGCCCTGCGGGTCATCGACGCCAACCAGGACGGACGCGGCGACCTGGCGCTCTTTTTCACGCTGGCGCCCATGCAGATCCTGGTCAGCCAGACGGATGCCAAGCTGCCGTTCAAACGCGCCGAGGGCCTGCCGGACTCGCTGCTCAACAAGGTGCAGCCCGTGGCCCTCGCCATGGCGGACGTCGATGGCGATGACAAGGCGGAGGTGATCGTGGCCAGGGACCAGCTGGCGCGCGCCTTCCGGGTCGGTCAGGATGGCAGGGCGGTCACGGTCGAGCAGTTCAACGCGCCCGACTCCACCGCGCAGCTCAGTGCGGTGCTGGTCCGAAAGGACAAGGCCGGGAAAAAGCAGGTGCTGCTGGCCGACAGCGCGCGCCACAAGCTCCATGAAATGGTTCCCGGCGCCGATGGCGTCTTCCGGGCCGCGCACACCCACGCCCTTTCGTCACTGGCCGCCGAACAGATGCACCTGCTGGGCGAAAGGCTGCTGGTGGTCGGCAAGACCAGCTTTGAACTCAATCCTCTGTCGGGAACGGCGCTTCGGCTTGAGACGATCCTGTCCTTCGACTCCGAACTCAAGGACACCAGCCCCTCCGACTTGATCCCCGCCGCCTTCTCGGGCCCTGGCGCAGACGACCTGGCGCTGGTGGACTCCACCGCAAGCCGCGTCATTGAGTTCTTCCAGCCGGCCCTGGAGAAGACCCCGCCCGCCTGGCGGAGCGGGATGTATTTTCGCGTCTTCGAAACCGACCCGCATTTCCGCGGCAAGTCAGGCAGGGAGAACGAACCCCATGATTACCTGGCGCTCGACCTGAACGCCGACGGCAGGCTGGACCTCGCGCTGCTTGTCCATGACCGGCTGCTGATCTACCTGCGGAAGTAGGCGGCGCCCTGGGACGGGGCTCAGACGACGCCACCACCGAGGAACAGGCGCAGGACGGCCACGATGGCGACGGCGACGTTGATGATCAGGCCGATCTTCCGTTCCGGGAAGGATCCGAAGATGATGCCGGCCACGCAGCCCGCGAGCGTGGCCCAGAGCGTCCAGCCCAGCAGGGGGATGATGCCGAAGATCATCAGCACCGCGCACACAACACCAATGAGGACCGACAGGATCTGGCAGAGGGTTTTCATGACGGCCTGACTCATCCCCGGCACGGGGCGGAAGCCAATCGAATTTTTGGTTAGCTTTATACCCTTTCCAGCGTCCCATTGCGCCCATGAGCAACGCCGCAAGCGCCACGCTGATCCGTCATGAGGGCCACACCGCGCGTGAACGCAGCACCTGCGGCTGGCGTGACCGCCTGATCAGCCGCGAGGACGAGCCCCTGCATCCGGCCGCCTGGGCTCATGCCGTGGACATCGACGGCGCAAAGCCGCACTATCACAAGCGATCCACCGAACTCTACTACGTCCTGGAAGGCGAGGGCACCGTGTCGCTGGACGGCGTGGAGCACCCGGTCAAGAGGGGCTCGATGGTTCACATCCCGCCCGGCGTGGTTCATGGCGCATGCGGCCGCATGCGTGTCCTGGTGGTCGGCATTCCCGACATTGCGGATGATGATTATTACCCGGCCGTGGATTCGGCGGCTGAGGGTGCATGAACCCCGGCCTGGGGCGGCTGCACCCCCCATGATGGAGCACGGCTGAAGGCAGCCGCACAGCAGTCACTTCGCCCTGGGATTGCGCATGTAATAAAGGTGGCCGTCCTCGGCACCGCCGACAAAGTCGGGCAGTCCGTCATCATTGAAGTCCACCGTCGTCGGACTGACATCGTGACCTTCAATGTTGGCGTCGGAGAGCAGGCCCATGTCGGCAAAGAACCATCTGCCGTCGGAGAAGCCATCCTGGCGCAGGAAGTTGGCGTTGGCGGAATTGAGCAGGATGTCGAGCCTGCCGTCCTGGTCCCAGTCCATGAGGCAGATCTTGCGACGGCCGCTCTTGCCGGCGATGCCGCTGTTGAGGCGCAGGGGTTCGCCCGGGGTCATCGCGACAGGCGTCTTCACCTTGAGATGTTCCGAGGCCTTGTCCAGCAGCCCCGGCTTCTGCGCATCCCTGGAGGCGCAGAGCACGCGCTGCGGATGCTTGAGGATGAGCTTTCCATCCTGCTTCGCACGCTCAAAGAAGGCGAGGTACCCCTCCTGGTCGAGCATGACGAGGTCCGTGAGTCCGTCCTTGTTCCAGTCAATGCCCACGGGCGTCGTGCGCCACTGGGTGAGCAGGGCCTTGCCTTCCGGACGAAGCCAGCCGTAGGCGAGATGCGGCTGAGCGCCATTCCACTCCACCTCCACTGGCTGGGCGGCGCCAAGCCTGGGCTTCTGGCGCGTACCGATGTTTCTGTACCACACCACCCTGCCGAGGATGGAGTTGAGCAGCAGGTCGGGCAGGCCGTCGTGATCCCAGTCGGCCACGGTCTGGGTGGTGTAGCCCCACTTGGCTTCACAGGGCCCTTGAATGGAGCCGTTCGGACCGGCCATCGGACGAATGACGCTGCCCGCCGCCTCCAGCCTGGCAGGAGCCGCCCATTTCGGCTTTTCGACCCCCTTGCCGCTGAGGTTTTCAATGAAGGCGACATAACCGGCGGTGTTGCCGCAGATCAGGTCGGTGTCGCCATCGCCATCCCAGTCAAAGCCGACGGGGGTGACAAGCGCGCCGAACTTCACCTGGTCGGCCTCCTGCTTGAAGTAACGGGGCTCGGCATAAACCGGGGCCTTGTTGTCATACCTGCCGGTGTGCTCAATGAAGGCCACGCGGCCGTCCTCGTCGCCACAGATGAGGTCCAGGTCGCCATCCTTGTCCCAGTCAAAGGCGGTGGGCGTGATCATTTCCAGATCCATGGTCAGGTAGCGGCCGGTGTCGGCCTTCAGACGAACGCCAAGTGCATACTTCGGCTTTGTGCGCGAGCCGGTGTTCTGGAAGTAGGTGAAGCCGTCGAGGAACTCGCCGCACAGCAGGTCGAGGTCGCCGTCTCCATCGAAGTCGCCGAAGTTGGGCGACGGCCAGCCAAAGGTTTCCACGGGCCGGTCGGTGGCCATGACCTTCTTCGGCTTGTCATACTTCGGCGCCTCGTTCGTGCCGGTGTTGCCGAGCAGGTACACATAGCCGCGCAGCGGGCCGTTCATCCAGCGCCCGTGCTCGTTGTAGGCGTTGTCCCAGCCGTACTCCGTCCAGTCGCCGACGCCGACGATGAGGTCGTTTTTGCCATCGCCTTCGTAGTCGACCATGCGCCACATGTTGGCGCGGACCTTGTTCATGTGGACGTTGGCGGGCGGACCAAGCTTCACCTGCTGTTCGATGCCGGTCCTGAGGAAGTCAGGATGGGCATTTCCGGGGGTGAGCACGACCGGCCTGCCGTCGACGTAGCTGACCTGGACGTTCTGAGCCCCCTTGCTGAAGCGCCTGCCTGGCTTGAAGACGGGCATCTTGTTTTTTGCCGTGTCCCCGGCGGCGTTTTCGAAGAAGTAGATGCCGTTGTAGGGCTTGTCGGGGCAGTTCACCACCAGGTCGAGGTCGCCGTCACCGTCGAAATCCATGGGCATGGGCCAGGCCCACAGGCCGACGCCGAGGTCGACGACAAGGCCCGGGTTGTTGTATTTCAGCGGCGTGAGAGTGGGTTCAGCAGCTGATGCATGGGCGCAGACAAGCGCGGAAAGGGCCAGGGAGGTGAGGTGAAACAGACGCATGGGATCGGAGGAAAGGAGAAACGCGGGCAGGATGGAATCTAGCACAGAAAGGCGGGATGGAATCCTGGCCGCCGGTTGACGATGCTTGACCTGGGCGCAGCGGCTGAAGATAAACACGGCATGAGACATCGAGACAAGGCCACGCTTTACCGTGAGCTCGCGAAGCTGACGGATGCGGCCCTGCATCTGGACCGTTCTCTGGACCTGCTGCTCGCCAAGGATGCGCATCCGCTCAGACAGAAGTTCCTTCAGGGCGTGAAACGCGGCCTGGCGGAGGGAATGAGCCTGGCGGAGTCGGTGAGGAAGCATGACCAGGAGCTCGTCACGGGCCTTGAGCTGGCCCTGATCGAGGCGGGGGAGCGCAGCGGCAGGCTGGGCATGGCCTTCAATCATCTGGCGCGTTACTTCGCGGCGATGGACGGGGCTGGGCAGAAGGCGCGGCAGGCGATGATCTACCCCCTGATCCTGGCACATCTGGCGATCCTGCTGCCGGAGCTGCCGTCCCTCGTGGTAACAGCCGAGGGTGACCATCCGCTGCGCCGGCTGGCCCTGGGGCTGGTGGTCTTGTGGCTCTTTTTGTTCGGCAGTTCGGCCGCCTGGAGATGGCTGTCCGACAAGGCGGTGGCCTCACCTGCGGTGGATGCCTGGCTGGACCGGGTGCCCTTTCTGGGCAGCGCAAGGCGGCACTGGGCGCTGGCACGGTTCTGCCAGGTGTCGCATTCCTGCCTGCTCGCCTCGTTGAACATGGCGGAGACGGTGCAGCTGGCGGGCCTGGCCACGCAGAGCGGCCGCCTGGCCCGGGCCTGCAAGGCGGCTGCGGAGGAGATTCACAACGGCCAGCCGCTGGGAGACGCCCTGGCCGGGGGAGGCGCCTTTGAACCCGACTTCGTCCACGCCATCGCCACCGCCGAGGAGGTGGGCAAGATTGACGAGGAAATGGCGCGCTGGGCCACGGCGGAGACGCTGGCGGCCCATGAGGCCGTCGACCGCGCCTCGCAGTGGCTGCCAAAGGCCGGTTATGCGGTCGTGGTCATCTTCGTGGCCTACAGGATCATCACGATGATGCAGGGCATCTACGGCGGCATGCTGCGTCAGTTTGAAGGTTAGGCCGCCAGCGCCTCCGCCGCGAAGCAAGCGTTTGCGTCCCCGCCCTCATGGGGCACCTTCCGGCCGCTTTGACTCTCGCCAGGGACAGATACTTCCAGACCGGCTTCGCAGGATCGTTGTTGATCCATGCGCTTGCCCTGTTTTTCCTGATGTGGCTGTTCAACACGGAGTCCGGGCGTCGCTTCCTTGGCGCGGCCGAGCAGATCGCCGCCGAGCCTGCGCCTGAACCCGAGGTGACGATGATCTTTCCGGAGATGGTCATCCCGCCGCCGATGCTGCCGAAGCCAAGGGCCTACATCCGCACGACACAAAACGAGGCCTCCGGCGCGAAGCCGTCGGGCGCGGCCTTTGAGTCCGACCGCAACACCATCGCCGCCAGCCGCCTGCCCCCCAAGGCGGACGCCACGGTCATGATGCCCACCACCACGGGGAATTCCCCGACGAAAATGGAGCTGGCGAACCGTGATTTCCGTGACGGACAGATCAAGAACGACGCCGTGGCCGCCACGCCGCCTGCCAACGCCACGCCCCTGGACATGCGCTCCCCGGATCCGGTCGCACCACCTTCCGTGCTCAAGCCGCAGCCCGCAGCACCCCCGGCACCCCCGGCCCAGGTGGCCAAGGCGCAGGCTTCGGACATGACGCCGCTGGCCAAGATGATGGAGGAGATGGACAAGGACAGCGTCCGGCTGGAACCCCAGCGCCTGCCCCTGGAGGTGCGCAAACCGGAGATCCCAAAGGCCGCTGACACCCCGCCTCCGCCCAAGCCCCAGGTGCGCGTTCCTGAAGACACGCCGCCTCCCGTCGCCAAGGCGATGCCCGTGACGGACGATGTCAAGGCCACCGCAGGCAAGCCGGAGATGGACGCCTTCAGCCCCTTCACCCGCACGGGGAAAAACGACGGCGGCATCAGCCGTGAGGGCGAGGACGCCGTCGATGCCGTGGCCACCCCCCGCGGCATCTACATGCGCCAGGTCACGGGTGCCGTGGAGAAAAAGTGGCACCTCTATGTCCGCCTCGCCCGCGACTCGGTGAACTTCGGCCGTGTCCGCTTCCGGTTCTATGTGAACCAGCGCGGCGTCCCCCAGGACCTCAAGATCCTCTCCGACGCCCGTGATGCGGACCCGCGCATGAGGGAGCTGACCCTGCGCGCCATCCTGGATGCCGAAATCCCGCCCATCCCGGACGACCTCCTGCCCGAGCTGGAGGACGGCCGGCTCAAGATCGAATACGAGGCCATCGTCTATTAGTCCGCCGTGCGCATCCACACCCTCGACCTGCATTTTCAGGACACTCCCGGCCTCATCGCCGCCTACCTCGTCGAGAGCGCCGGTGAACTCGCATTGATCGAAACCGGGCCCGGCTCGACCCTGCCCGCCCTGCGAACCGCCCTCGCCGCCGCAGGTCATTCGGAAAAGGATGTCCGCCATGTCTTCGTCACACACATCCACCTCGACCACGCTGGCGCTGCGGGCTGGTGGGCCCGGCAGGGCGCGCGTGTGTATTGCCATGAAAACGCCGCCCGCCACCTCATCGACCCCTCCAGGCTCGTCGACAGCGCACGCATGATCTACCAGGAACGCATGGACACCCTCTGGGGCGAGATGCTGCCTGCCCCGGCGGAGCGCGTGACGGTCCTGCGCGACGGTGACAGCGTCCGGGTCGGCGCTGCTGAAATCGTGGCCTGGGACACGCCCGGCCATGCCCGGCATCACCTCGCCTACACTCTTGGTTCGGCCTGCTTCACGGGTGACGTGGCGGGGATGCGGCTGCAGGGGACGAACTACCTTTCCGTCACCGCCGCGCCTCCCCAGTTTGAACCCGGCCCCTACGTCGCCTCCGTGGACCGCCTGGCCGCCGCCGGTTTCGAGCGCCTTTACCTGACCCACTTTGGCGAGGTCACCGACGCGGCCGGCCATCTGGCGGCCTATCGAAAAAGAATTCAAGACGTCCATGAAGCCGTGCGCGCCGACTGTGCCGCAGGCCTGGATGCCGAAGGGATCCGCCAGCGCCATCATGACCGCGAAAGGGCCCTCGCCGCCTCCCTGGGCGTCAATGACCACGACTGGCGGCGGCTGGAGATGTCCAACGGCACGGCCATGTGCGCGGACGGCGTGAGATTGTGCGTGGAGAAAGGCCGCTGACGTGCGTAGCCTGTGCCGATGCGCCCACTCCTCCTCTGCCTGCTGCTGCTCACCGGCCTGCCCGCCGCCGACTGGCCGCAGTTCCTCGGCCCCACGCATGACGGCCGCGCCGCGGACGCCGAGCCCGCCCTGCCCGACAGCCTGCCGTCCGAGCTGAAGCCGCTCTGGGAAAAATCCGTGGGTTCAGGCTTCGCCGGTCCCGTGGTGAGTGACGGACGGCTGGTGATGTTCCATCGCGAAGGTGGCGACATGACCACGGAGGCGCTGGATGCCCGGACCGGCAAGCCTGCCTGGCGCAGCACCTATGTGACGGACTATGTGGACAGCTTCGGTTTCGACAACGGCCCCCGCGCCGTGCCCGCCATCGCTGCGGGAAAGGTGCTCACCTTTGGGCCGGAGGGCCGCGTCACCGCCCTCGATTCCGCCACCGGCAAGGAACTGTGGCGTTTCGACACGGCCTCGGAACTCGAATCTCCCCAGGGCTTTTTCGGCCGCGCCCCTTCACCCCTGATCCTGGATGGCCGGGTGATCGTGGCCGCCGGAGGAACGCGCAAGGGCTCGGCCGCAGGCCTGGCGGCCCTGGATCTGAAGACCGGGGTGGTGGCCTGGACTTCCGTCGAGGATGAGGCGGGCTATGCCTCGCCGGTGCCCGGCCGGGAAGGCGAGATCCTGGCCTGGATGCGTAACCAACTTTGGCGGGTCAACGCCGCGGACGGCGCCTTGCGCGCCTCCATGCCCCTGCGCTCCAGCATCGATGCCTCCGTCAACGCCGCCACTCCCCTGCCCTGCGGCGACAATCGCTGGCTGGTGTCCGCCGGCTATGGCGTCGGCGCCCATCTGCTGCGCCTGACTGATGCTGGCATCGAGGAGGTCTGGCGGAAGGACCGCGCGCTCGACTGTCATTATGCCACCCCGGTGCGCGTCGCCGGTCATCTCTTCGGCTTTCATGGCCGGCAGGAGACCGGCATGAAGCTGCGCTGCATCAGCATCGCCACCGGCGAGGTCGCCTGGGAATGCCCGGACGGCCTGCCCGGCGGCACGCTGCTGGCCGTGGGTGACAAGCTGCTGGTCGTCACCGAGCAGGGCGAGCTGTGGGTGGTGCGCGCCAGCGCGGAAAAATTCGACCGCCTGGCCTCCTGGCAGATCCTCGGCTCGGGCCACCGCTCCCATGCCGCCTACGCGGACGGCGTCCTTTATGCGCGTGACAGCGAACGTCTGGTGGCGGTGAAGCTGCGCTGAGGCAAGGGCCTGCCTGACAAACTTTGCTGACGGGAAAGCGGGACTGCCGACGTTTCAGGCGGCTCATGAAACGCCTGCTCCTGCTTCCGGCGCTGTTCTGCACCCTCGGCCACGCCCATGCCGCGGAGCAACGGCCTAACATCATCGTCTTTTACACCGATGACCACGGCTTCGCCGACCTTGGCATTCGCGGCGTGATGAAGGACCTCCGCACGCCCCATCTCGACGCCCTCGCCCGCAGCGGTGTCGTCGCCACCCAAGGCTACAGCACGGCGCCGCAATGCGTGCCGTCACGCGGAGGTCTCATGACCGGCAGGTTCCAGGGCCGCTTCAACCTCGACAACAACGGCTCCTCCCTCGACGGCTTCAACCGGCAGGTCACCATCGCCAAACGGCTGCAGGCGTCGGGTTACGTCACGGCGCAGTTTGGCAAATGGCACCTGGGCCCCCTGGAGGAGATCCCAAGGCATGGCTTCCGGCACGTCTTCGCCCAGCATGGACAGCAGGTCTTTGCCGCCAACATCACCATCGAGGGCAGGGACCGGCCGATGGGTGATCATCCGCCTTCGGACTACCACATCGACGCCTGCTCCAAGGCGGCGGAGGCCGTGATCGGGCGTTATCATGACCAGCCCTTCTTCCTCTACATCGCCTACCGCGCCCCGCACACGCCTCTCGACGCGCCGCAGCATTACAAGGACCGCTTTCCCGGCCCCATGCCGGAGCGACGCCGGGCGGCCCTGGGCATGCTGGCAGCCGTGGACGACGGTGTCGGCCGCATCACCGCGGCGCTGGAAAAACATGGGCTCACGCAGCAGACCCTGGTCTTCTTCATCGGCGACAACGGCGCACCCTTGAAGATCCACAAGCAGGACTCACCCCTGAATGGCGATGCCGGGGGCTGGGACGGCAGCCTGAACGATCCGCTCAACGGTGAAAAGGGCATGCTCTCGGAAGGCGGCATGCACGTGCCCTTCCTGATCGCCTGGCCAGGCGTGATACCCGGTGGCAGGAACTACGATCATCCCGTCAGCGCCCTTGACGTGGCCGCCACCGCCGCGGCGCTTGCTGGAATCAAAGCAGGTTCGGGCGAGCTCGACGGCGTCAACCTCCTGCCCTTTCTCAGGGAGGAAAAGGCCGGCCCTCCGCATGAGACGCTTTACTGGCGCTGGATGGCGCAAAGCGCGGTTCGCGAAGGTCGCTGGAAGCTTCTGCGCGGTGGTGAGCGCGAGTACCTTTACGACCTGGACCAGGACATCGGCGAAAAGCGCAATCTTGCCGCAGCGCATCCGGAGATCGCCGGACGGCTGCGTGAAAAGCTGAAGGCCTGGAGCGCTGACCTGCAGCCTCCGGGCATGGCGCTCGCGCCGATGGCGGCGGTCTGGAACGACTGCTTTGATTTTTACCTCGAGGGGAAACCGGTGGCGGCGAAACCTTCCGATGGCGAAACAGGCATCCAGGGCTGGCAGGCGCGCGGTGGCACGGCCGCGATTCATGAGGGCGCACTCGTCATCCGACCGGCTGACTCTGCTGCTGAAAAAGCCAGGCCTTTCCTGACGAACGCGGAGATCAGCCTGCCCGGCCCGGTCACCGTGATCCTGAAGGTGCGGGCGAAGGAGGCGGGCAAGGGCAGCCTGTCCTGGCGGACCCAGGGTGAAAAAGACTTCCTGCCGGCGAACAACGCCGCCCTTGCATGGAAGGCCGTTCCGGAAGTCCAGGAGCTGAAGGTGGAGCTGCCCGTCCAGGGACGCCTCATCCACCTGCGCCTGCAGCCCTCGCCCGCCACGGCCCTGGAGTTCTCCTCGATTGAAATCCGCAGCCGCTCAGGCAAGGCGCGCACCTGGAGCTTTGCACCATGATCCCCGCCTCCTCCTTCCTTCAGGCCACGGCCCTCGCCGCGCTGCTCCTGGCCTCCGCCTCCGGCGCGGAGCCGCCGAGGCCTAACGTATTATGGCTCATCGGCGAAAACCTCGGTCATGACCTGGGCTGCTACGGCGCCCGGGGCGTCCACACGCCCAACCTCGATCGTCTCGCCGCCGAGGGCGTGCGCTACACCCGCGTGTTTGCCACCAACCCGGCCTGCGCCCCAAGCCGCTCGGCCTTTTTCACCGGCATGTACCAGACGACGACGGACACACATCCGATGCGCTCGCACCGCAGCGACGGCTTCCGTCTGCCCGAAGGCGTACGGCCGGTCACGCACCGGCTGCGTGACGCGGGCTATTTCACCGCCAACATCAAGACCGTCGGCGCTCACAGCGTGGGCACCGGCAAGCTGGACCTGAACTTCGTCAACGAAGGCCCGGTTTATCATGAAGGCTCGGACCGCTGGGAGTCGCTGGCAGGACACCGGCCCTTCTTTGCCGTCGTCAACGCCGAGGAGAACGAGTACGACATCTACGATCGCAAGTCCGCGGAGAAGCCGAGGGTGGAATGGGTGGGTGAGCGCATCCATGTCCCGCATGTCACGCCGGAGCAGGTCACACCACCGCCCTATTATCCGGATCATCCGGTGGTCCGGGAGGAGTGGGCGCGCTACCTGAACTCGGTGTCCGGCATGGACCTGCGCTTTGGGAAGGTGCTGGACCGGCTGCGCGCCGACGGCCTGGAGGACGACACTCTCATCATCTTCTTCGGAGACAACGGACGCCTGGAGCCACGCGGCATCCACTGGTGCTATGACAGCGGACTGCGCGTGCCGATGATCATCCGCTGGCCGAAGAATCATCCGGCGCCGCCGCAGCTCCGTGCGGGCACCGTGGACGACCGCATCCTCAGCCTCATCGACGTCACCGCCACCACGCTTCATCTTGCCGGAGTGTCGAAGCCGCCGTTGATGCAGGGGCGTGTGTTTCTCGGTGACAGGCCCGAGGCGCCCCGCAGCTTCGCCTTTGCCGCCCGCGACCGCATCGACGAGACGAGGCAGCGCATCCGCTCGGTGCATGAGGAGCGCTTTCATTACATCCGCACCCTTTCCACCGGGCCGACCTTCGCCTCGCTGAACCGCTACAAGGAAAAATGCTTCCCCATCCTGCCGGTGATGCGTGAGCTGCATGCCGGAAACCGGCTCAGCGGACCGGCGCTTGAACTCATGCAGCGCCGTGGCCCCTGTGAGGAGCTTTATGACACGAAAGCGGATCCCCATGAGGTCGTGAACCTTGTGGATTCAGACAAGGCCGAGCACCGGGAGGTCCTGCTGAGGCTGCGCGCAGCCCTGGATGCCTGGATCGTTGAAACGGGGGACAAAGGCGAGATCCCCGAGCCGGAGGAGGTCACCGCCCCCTTTGCGCGTGAAATGCATCAATGGTTCGGCACACCCGCCTGGGCCGCAGGTGCGGACGGCCGCTGACCTAACTCAGGCGCCCAGCCGCCTTTCAATCTCCTCCAGCGCCAGCCCCTTCGTCTCCGGAACCATCAGACGCACCCACAGGAGCTGCAGCACCATCATGCCGCAGAAGAACAGGAAGACCCAGCCCGGCGCAAAAGCGGAGACCATGCCTGGAAAAAAGGTGGTGAGCAGGGCGGCGAAAATCCAGTGCGTGAAGCTGCCCAGCGCCTGGCCTGCGGCCCGGCTGCGATCAGGGAAGATCTCCGAGATGAACACCCAGATCACCGCCCCCTGGCCCACCGCATGGGCGGCGATGAAGGCAAAGATGCAGGCAGGCACGATGCCGTAATGGCCGGTGAAAAAGGCCCAGGAGCACAGTCCGAGCGACGCGATGTAGCCAAACGAGCCGAGATACAGCAGCGCCCGACGACCGCGATGGTCAATGAGCCAGAGGCCGACAAAGGTGAAGACCAGGTTGGCAACGCCGATGCCCACGGATTGAAGAAGGGCGGCCTGCGTGCCAAGCCCCGTCAGCTCAAGGATGCGCGGCGCAAAGTACAGCACGGCGTTGATGCCGGAGAGCTGGTTGAAAAACGCGATCAGGAAGGCCAGCAGCACGGGCCGGCGCAGACGAGGGCTCCAGAGTCCCGCCGATCCCGCCCGCCCTTCAGCACCAGCCGCCGCAATCTGCCCCGCAGCCGCCTCGACCTCCGCACGCGACGCAGCTGGCTGGATGAGCTGCAGCACCCCCATGCCCGCCGCGCGGTTCCTTTTCCTCACGATCAGCCAGCGCGGGCTTTCTGGAATGCCAAGGCACAGGACGGTGTAGGCCAGGGCCGGAAAGGCCTCCACGCCAAGCATCCAGCGCCAGGACTGGTCGCCGATGCCACCCAACAAATAATTGGATAAGAAGGCGGCCAGGATGCCGAGCACGATGTTGAACTGGAAGAGCCCCGCCAGGCGGCCCCGGCGCTCCGGCGGCGAGATCTCGGCGATGTAAAGCGGCGCCGCCACGGTGGAGACGCCCACGCCCAGGCCGCCGATGAAACGCGCGATGATGAGCGACCAGACCTCCGGCGCGAGCCCTGACCAGACGGCGGACACGAAATACAGCACGCCCACCCAGGTCAGCGTGGCACGGCGGCCCCAGCGGTCCGTCGGCCAGCCGCCGATGACTGAGCCCAGCACCGTGCCATAAAGCGCCGAGGCCATGGCGATACCGTGCAGTGTGTCACTCAGCTCCCAGAGCTCCTGGATGGTCTTCTCAGCCCCGGAGATGACGACCGTGTCGAAACCGAACAGGAAGCCCGCAAGCGCTGAAACGACGGACCAGTAGAGAATGCGCGATGACGAGGTCGGAGGCGTTGCGGGCATGAGGCATTCTGACGGAGGTTGATGTTTCAAATCAAGCCAGGAACTTGCCGGCTCAGCCAGACCGGCTGCCGTTCGAACAGTCAGGCTGACGTTGCTTGCAGTCCGTGCCTGCCTTTGCCAGATTTTCGCCTCCACCTGCTCCATCCGCCTCATGAACATCACACACCTCCTCCCCGCCCTCTCGCTGTCCGTGCTTCTCTGCCAGTGCGCCAGCTCCGACTCCTCCTCCGGCACGGCCTCCACATCCGCTGCTCCGGCTCCTGCCGCAGCCGAGGCTGACACCACTCTCAAGCCCGGCATGAGCAAGGCGGAGGTCATTGCCAAATGGGGCGAGCCCTCCTCGAAGAAGAACAGCGCCGGCGGTGAAGTCTGGCGCTACGCCAACCAGGGCTGGAAACGCCACGTTCCCTACTACGGCACCTTCGCCCATGTGGAGGAGCACTTCGTTCTCTTCGGCGCCGACGGCCGCGTGGTCAAAACCGGCACTGAGGACTTCGGCAACGCCTTCCAGGAGCCCTGGCGCCGCGCCTTCGGCACGAACTGAGCTTTCCGTTTGATGCCTTGGCAAAGACATCGCCCGCGCTAATCGTGGGCGATGTTTGATATCCGGGAAAAACCCCAGCAGGTCGACAAGGCCTTCCTCATCGGCGCCTACTTCGACCGCCGCAAGGCCGACGAGGCGCGTGAACTGCTCATCGAGCTGAAGGAGCTGGTCGAAACCCTCGGCATCCAGGTGGTCGCCACCGAGCTCGTCTTCGTCCGCGAAATCACCCCGCGCCACCTCCTCGGCAAGGGCAAGACCGCCGAGCTCATCACTCGGGCCAAGGACCTGGAGGCCGAGTGCATCGTCTTCGACAACGAGCTCTCCCCCGCCCAGCAGCGCGCCTGGGAGGCCGACGCCGGCCTCTGCGTCATCGACCGCCACGAGGTCATCCTCGACATCTTCAACATGCGCGCCCAGACCCGCGAGGCCCGCCTCCAGGTCGAGCTCGCAAGGCTTGAGTATTCCATCCCACGGCTCACCCGCATGTGGGCGCACCTGGACCGCCAGGGCGGCGGCGCCGGCGGCGGCATGGGCGGCGCCGGCGCCGCCCGAGGCGAGGGTGAGACCCAGCTCGAGGTGGACCGCCGCCTCGCCTACAAGCGCCTCGACCGCGTGAAGGCGGAGCTGGAGGAGGTGAAGCGCCAGCGCGACACCATGCGCAAGGAGCGCAGCCGCGTGCCCCTGCCTCACGCCGCCATCGTTGGTTATACCAACGCCGGCAAGTCCAGCCTCCTCAACCACCTCACCAGCGCCAGCGTGCTGGCCGAGGACAAGCTCTTCGCCACCCTCGACACCACCACCCGCCGCCTGGAGCTTCCGGACGGACAGGCGCTCCTCCTCACCGACACCGTCGGCTTCATCCGCAACCTGCCCCACGACCTCGTGCAGAGCTTCCGCGCCACCCTTGAGGAGGCCGTGCTCGCCGACTTCCTCATTCATGTCGTCGACGCCAGCTCATCGCAGGCCCTGGAGTTCTACCAGACCACCACCCAGGTCCTCGGGGAACTCGGCGCGGGTGACAAGCGCGTGCTCCTGGCGCTCAACAAGGTCGACCTCGTCGACGACGCCCGGCTTCTGGAGCTGAAGCGCCAGTTCCCCGACGCGGTCTTCATCTCCGTCCGGACCGGCCAGGGCATGGACGACCTCTTCCACCGCCTGCATGACATGCTCATCGACCGCGTCGTCCGCCTCGACCTGAGCATCCCGCTCAGCCGCATGGACCTCGTCGCCTTCCTCCATGAGCAGGGCAAGGTGCTCTCCGAGGACTACGAACGCGGCGTCGCTGACATCCAGTGCGTCGTGCCCAGGCGCTTCGAGTCGAAGTTCCTCGAGTTCGTCGCCCGGGCCTGACCCCGGGCGCAACTTTCCGTCAGGGCGGTGGTTCATGCCTCATCAAATCCTGATGACGCCATGAAGGTCCACGCCCTGCATTTCCTCCTGACCGCATTCGCGGCTGCCGCCACCGCCGCGGACGAACCGACGGCGCAGGCCCGGGCTCACGCCGGCATCTCCGCCGACCAGCTCAGCTTCTTCGAAAAGAACATCCGCCCCGTGCTCGTCGAGCACTGCTACAAGTGCCACTCGGCCGAGTCCGACAAGGTCAAGGGCGGCCTCACCCTCGACACGAAACAAGGCACGCTTCTCGGCGGCGAGTCCGGCCATCCCGGCGTCACCCCGGGCAGCCCTGCCGAAAGCTCCCTCTACGAGGCCATCACCTGGCGCAATGACGACATGCAGATGCCGCCGAAGAACCGGCTGCCCGACGAGGTGATCGCGAACTTCAAAAAGTGGATCGAGATGGGCGCGCCCGACCCGCGCGAACAAAAAGTGACGAACGCCGCCGGCGGCAGGCGCCAGATCAACATGGACGAGGGAAGGAGGCACTGGGCCTTCCAGAAGCCCGTGAAGGCGGACCCCCCCGCCGTGAAAACCGAGGGCTGGGCCAGGACCGACATCGACCGCTTTGTGCTCGCCGGCCTGGAGAAAGCGGGGCTGCAGCCCGTCGGCGACGCCGACCGCGCCACCCTCATCCGCCGCATCGCCTATGACCTCACCGGCCTGCCTCCCACGCCCGACGAGGTGAAGGCCTTCCTCGCCGACACCTCTCCCGAAGCCGTGAAGCGTGTCATCGACCAGTACCTCGACTCGCGGCGCTTCGGCGAACGCTGGGGCCGTCACTGGCTCGACATCGCCCGTTATGCCGAAAGCAGCGGCAAGGAGGTGAACGTCCTCTACCCCCATGCCTGGCGCTACCGCGACTACGTCATCGAGGCCTTCAACCGCGACAAGCCCTACGACCAGTTTCTCAAGGAGCAGATCGCCGGCGACCTGATGAAGTTCGAAAACAAGCACGATCAGGCGGAGAAGATCGTCGCCACAGGCTTCCTCGCCATCGGCAGCAAGGGCCACAACCAGCGGGACAAGCGCCAGTTCGCCATGGACCTCGTCGATGAGCAGATCGACGCCATGTCCCAGGCCATGCTCGGCCTCACCCTCGCCTGCGCCCGCTGCCACGACCACAAGTTCGACCCCGTCACCCAGCGCGACTACTACGCCCTCGCCGGCATCTTCCTGAGCAGCGAGACGCTTTACGGCACCTACAGCCAGCTGCAGAACATCAACCCGGGAAGCCTGATCGAGCTGGACCGGGCCGCCGACATGCCCTCGGCGCTCGCCGCCCTTTCGCCGGGTGAATACGCGACCTTGAAGCGGCAGCACGAGGAGTCCTCGCAGACGGCGGAAAACATCCGTGAGCAGGTGCGCGGCATGAGCGCCGGTGAGCGTGAACGCCAGGGCGCCGCCAGCTTCCTGCGCATCCGCAGCTCCTTTGACCGCGCCGAATCCATCCGCGCCGACCTCGACCTGTTCAACCCCGACGGCACGCCGCGCTCGCTCGCCATGGGCGTGCTTGACCGCGACCGTCCGATCAACAGCCCCATCCTCATTCGCGGCGACCTCAAGCAGCCGGGCGACCTCGTGCCGCGCGGCCTTGTCGAGGTCCTGTGCGCCAAGGGCGAGCCCCTGAACATCAGCCAGGGCAGCGGCCGCCTCGACCTCGCCTGGTGGATCGCCTCCAGGGACAATCCGCTCACCGCCCGCGTCATGGTGAACCGCGTGTGGATGAAGCTCATGGGCACGCCCATCGTCGCCACGCCGGACAACTTCGGCTTCATGGGCCAGAAGCCCACGCATCCCGAGCTGCTCGACCACCTGGCCGTCGGCTTCATGGATGAAGGCTGGTCCGTGAAGAGGCTGATCCGCGGCATCATGCTCAGCCGCGCCTATCAGATGGGCTCGGGCTACAACGCGCAGAACTACGCCGCCGACCCGGAGAACAAATGGCACTGGCGCATGAGCCAGCGCCGGCTCGACGCCGAGGCCATCCGCGATGCCATGCTTTTTGTTGCCGGCGTGCTCGACTTCTACCCCGTGGACGGCTCGCCCGTCGCCAGGGCCGGCGAGGGTCGTGAAGGCATCTTCAACCTGGCCCGCGAGGTGTCGGGCAAACCCTACAACTTCCGCAGCATCTACCTGCCGATCGTGCGCGACCAGATCCCCGAATTCCTCGGCACCTTCGACTTCCCCGACGCCAGCCTCGTCAGCAGCGAACGCGACACCACCAATGTGCCGGGCCAGAGCCTCTTTCTCATGAACAACCCGCAGGCCATCAGCGCGGCGGACGCCTTCGCCCGGCGGATCGGCAAGCTTGAAGGCACCCCGCTTGAGCGCCTGACCCAGGCCTACCAGCTCTGCTTTGCCCGGCCGCCCACCGAGGCCGAGCTGGCCGCCATCAAGGCCTTCTGGACGCGCTTTCCCGACCAGGCCGCCGGCGGCAAGCAGACTCAGCAGGCCAGGGACTACGGCAAAAACGCCGCGCTCTCCGCCTTCTGCCAGAGCCTCTTCGCCAGCGCCGAGTTCCGCTACCTCAACTGAGCCGCTCCTTCACGATCCGGCCGAAGAAGCGCAGGCTGTCCGCCAGGTGCTCATGCCAGTACTCCCAGCTGTGGGCTCCGGGAAACTCCTCATAGACATGCGTCATGCCGGAGCGGTCCAGCTCCTGGTGCAGCCTGCGGTTGTGCTCGACGAGCAGGTCCTCGGCGCCGCAGTCAAAGCGCAGCGGCGGCAGGCGGTGCGCGTTCATCTTCAGGCAGGCCAGCACCTGGGTCGGCCGCTCCTCCGCAAGGTCGAACTGCTCCGTCGTCTCCTCCACAAAACCCTGCATCTGCGCCACGTCGGTGATGCTGCTGTGGGCGCTGATGCCTGCATAAAGCTCCGGATGCAGGGCCCCGAGCCGCAGTGCTCCGTAACCGCCCATGGACAGGCCGCTGATGAAACGCAGGCCCCCGGTGCAGTTCGGCTCCACCACGGAAGCGGCGGCGGGCACCTCTTCGACAATCCAGCGCGCGTAATCGGCGACGGCATGGCGCAGATAGCCGCTGCCATCCCCCCAGAGGCCGTCGGAAGGCATCGCCAGCACCATCGGCGGCAGGCCTTCGTGTTCGATCAGCCGCATCAGCACCTGATGCGCGCCCCCCTTGAAAAGCCAGGCCCAGTGGCTGCCATAAACCCCGTGCAGCAGCGTCACCAGCGGCAGCCTTGAGGCACGGATGCCAGGCGGCACAAAGAAGGTGATGTCCGCCCTCCGGCGCAAGGCGGCGGATTTCACGGTCACGAAGTGCACGCCTTCAGGAGCCAGGCCCGGATGGGAGATCTCGATGGTACGAAACGACATGTCCAACCCCTGCCTCAGTCATCGGCGCCTGCCAAGGCCGTTCATCAGCTCACTCCGGCTGGAGCCATGGCCCAACAAAAAAGCGTCCCGGCGGACCGGGACGCTTCGTGATGGATGGAGCTGACTTGGGTGAATCAGGCAGCCTGCTCGTCGATCCGGACTGGTTTATAACCGCCAATGGCTTTGAAGTAGAGAATCAGCAAAAAGTAAATAACTGCCATGCCAATAGGCAGCAATGCGTCTGTCTTCAGCAGTTTGCGGCAGCCAGCAATCTCTGCCTCGACCATTGCCTTCTGCTCTGGAGAACGTTTTTCAGAGGCCACCGACTTCGCTTCTTCCAGCTTTTTGCCATCAAGGGCGGAAACAGCGGAGAATTTGAGCCACTGACTGGGTTTTTCAGCCTTGTTGGCCTCCAGAATAGCCTCCTGGCCGTTGGCCTTCATGTGCTCGGCTGTGAAACGATCCTTGCCGTAGCCAAGGCCTGGGCCGCCGAGCTGTCCGACAGAAAGCATGGCGATACCACCCATGATAGACATGGCGACAGCACCACTGCGGGGAAAACGATCACCTACGACAGCAAGCATCGTTGGCCAGAAGAAGGTCTTGCCGATGCTGTAAATCAGCATCGCACCAAAGGCCATGCCGATGTTTGTCACGCCTGATGCGGCGAAAAGGCCAACGATGGCAAAGATCGAGCAAACAAAAAGGATCGTTAGCGGGGAGAACTTTAGCTTATCTTCGATCCAGTGGGCGCAGAACCTCAGGCCAAACATCATTGCGGAGGCAAAAATGAAAAGAATCTTGCCCTGTGCCGGGCTCAAGATGCTGCCGTTGATGGCCTCGATCCAGGAGTCTGTGCCCAGTTCAAGCGAACCAACGATGGAATGGGCCAGGAAAAGAAGAAATAGCATCCAATGACCGATCGCGAACTTGGTGATCACGGCCACCCAGACCAGGAAACCGACACCCACCGCCATGGAAATATAGTCCCAGTTCTGGCTCACAAAGAAATCAGAACCGCTAAGTCCTTTCAGAATATTGCCGCCCAGGGCATCCCGAGTGAAGAGGTAAAGGAAGAAACCTGCGACAGCCCCCCCCAGAATTCCTACATCTTTCATCATCTCGCCCAAGGACAGCCCTTTGGCAGATGCCTCTGAACGCGGAAAGTGCTGGCCAAAGAACATGAAACCGTAAATCACCGTCGGCACGAGGTAGAGGGCGAGTTGAGCCTTCCAGCTCCAGGAAGAACCGACCGCAAGTGTGATCAAGGACCCGAGAATCATGCCCGCCGGCCAGCTCGCATGCAGGATGTTCAAATAGTGGGTACGGTTTTCAGGGAACAAGGTTGCCACCAGAGGATTGGCAACAGCTTCCAGGGTTCCATTAGCCAGCGAGAATGTGAACGTGCCACAAAACAGGGCCAGGAAAGCTGTTTGCTGATCCATTCCAGCCGATGGGATCAGAGTAATGATCGCTGACAGCAAGTGCAAAAGGAAGGCTGTGACAACCAGTTTGCCATAGCCAATTCTGTCGACAATAACGCCACCAATGATAATTCCGAAGCAGAAGCCGCTAAATCCGGCTCCGCCGATCAAGCCGACCTGGAGACCAGTAAAACCGAACAGCTTGGCCCATTCACCGCCAATACCGTTTCGGATACTAAAGCCGACGCCGGCGGCCAGAATGGCCATGAAGCCTGCCCAGAGGAGGCGCATTCGATTGTTTTCACTCATAGGGATGATGGATGGGATGATGGGGTGGATGATGAAACAGCCCGGCCAGCCCCGACCTCCTGGCCCGGGTGGAAGAGCGGGCTGGTTTTAGAGGCGGGGGCGGGGGGTGACAAGATAAAAAAGGGCGGCCCGTGAAGGCCGCCCCGATGGAAAATCCTGAAAGAACCCCGGCTCAGTGACCGCCGATGGCGACCGGCTTGTAGCCGCCCCGCGCCCTGAAGTAGAACCACATGCCAAGATAGCAGACCAGCATGAAACCGGGCAGCACGGCGATGTTCGTGAAGGCGCCGCGCTTGCTGTCGGCCTGCACCGCCGTCAGCTCCTTCGTCGAAGCCTCGTCCAGCGCCTTGATCTTCGCCTGGTCCAGGCTGGGCGTCTCCCCGAAGATGCTCGGCTTCGCCGGTCCGGAAACCTTGGCCAGCAGGGCGCCGTGATCTTTTTCCAGCCGGCTGTGGATGTCCTGGTCCTGCTGATAACCGATGAACGGGCTGCCCAGCACGCCCAGGAACAGCACGCCCACGGCCGAGACCCCGTTCAGGGTCAGCGCGCCGCCCTTCGGAAACTGCTCGGAGGTCAGCCCCAGCGTGGTGCTCCACAGAAAGGTCTTGCCAAAGGCGTAGATCGTCGAGGCGGCGACGATGGCCCAGCCGACACTCTTCGACAGAAGCATGAGCCCGACGATGGCCACCCCGGAGCCCATCACCAGCAGGCCGATCGGCGAGAAACGATGCACGATGGGGCCGGCGTAGAAGCGCAGGATGGTCATGATGGCCGAGACATACACAAAGATCCAGGCGGCGAAGTTCGGCGAATCCGCAGGGCCGTTCAGCTTCAGCAGCTCGGGCATCCAGCCGTCGGTGCCAAGCTCGGTGGTCGCCAGCGGCCCGATCACCACCAGCACGACGATGAAAAGCCAGTTGCCCAGC
>JABARQ010000024.1 GCA_019186985.1 Prosthecobacter sp.
CGTAGAAGAGGAAGAGGCCGGGCAGGGTCATGAAGAGCACGAGCGCGGTGCTGGTCATCTGCCAGGCGTTGTGGCCGGGGCCGGGGCCTGCGATGTTGGACTTCCACTCCTTGTCGCCGTCCTTGCCCGCCTGGCCGTTGGTGACGTATTTTTCCAGGTCAAAGATCCGCTGTTCAAGGGTGGGGCCGGCGGGTTCGGCAGGCGCAGGCGCAGCTGCGGGGGCCGGCGCGACTGCGGGGGCCGGCGTTGGGGCGGCGTCTTGGGAATAAGCCAGGGGCTCCAGAGTGAGTCCCCAGAATGTTGCGGCAGCCACTGCGGCCGCCAGGCATCCACTCCATCTGTTTTTGGTCAGCATATTGGTAGGTTGAGTTATGTTGATGTTTTCGGCGGCTACTGGAACCGGTCGAAACCATGCAAAGCAAAGTGCGTGCCAACCTTGCCACGGGGCTGCCAGGTGAATCCTGCGAGACGCCGCCGCCCTGCACTCAAGACCTCCAATTTTTTGTTAAACCTTGCGCCAGAGCAGCGCCATGAAGAGGGGGAACTCCTTCCTCGCACGGTTCTCGGCCCTCGCCCTCGGCCCGGGCTGGCTCTCCTTGTGCGAATGCCATTCCTCCATGCCGCCGAGCAGGAGCCCCGAGGCAAACGCCGGCCGTGTCAGCTCCTCCAGGCTGCGGTGGATGCTGACCGTGCTCTCGCTGTCAGCCCGGCCCGGATGCATGACGATCGGGATGCTCAGGGTGCTGCTGTAGGCGTCAATGCGGCGGTACTGGATCTTGCGGTCCTCCTCAAAGCCCCAGGCCGACTGGCGCGGGATGCGGAAGGCGGGATGGTTCAGCACCCACAGCATCCTGCCGCCCGGCTTCAGCACCGAAAGGGTCGCCGAACAAACTTTGTCGAGATGCTCCAGGTTCTGCAGGCAGAGGATCGCGGAGATGCCGTCGAACTCCCCCAGGCCTCCAAGGCTGGCCGCATCGCGGTCGAGATAACGGATCGCCGTGCGTCCCTGGTAGGTCCGGGCCTTCTGGATGAGGGTGCGTGAGGCATCGATGCCGGTGACCCTTGCGCCGGACTCGGCCATGGCCCGGGAAAACACCCCCTGGCCGCAGCCGATGTCGAGCATCTGCTCGCCCCGAGCCGGCCTAAGCAGGTCCAGGGCGCGGGGGATGACAACTTCGCGATAAAGCTCGGAGCCACGTTCACCAATGATGCGGTCATACCAGTCGGCCGACTTTTCCCAGGAGGTGCCGCCCAGGCTGCGGTCACCGCCGGCGCCCTGCGCGCGTTCGTGCGGACGACCAAAGGCCTTCCGTCCGGAGGTTCGTGAGCCGACAGGTTTACGGGGGCGTTCGGGATTCATGCAGTGTACGCCAAAGGACGGCAGCCCGGTGAAAAATCAAACCCGCATTCCGCCCCCGGCGGCCGACCGGCCCTCCTGCCGCCGCCTCCGCACTTGCCAGCCCGCCACTTCCCCGCCACCCGTCGGCTTTCCATGAAGAAACCCTGGCTTGCCCTCCTCGCCCTGCTGCCCGTCCTCGTCCTCGGTTTTTCACGGCTGCGCCTGGAGACCGACATCCTGGCGACGCTCCCCGGAGATGTGCCTGAAGTCCGCGCACTCAAACTGCTTCGGGACGGATTTTCCGGCGGCAGCGATCTGATCATCGCCCTTGAGGCGGAGGATGAGGCGGTTTCCGAAGATCTCACCGCAGCCATTGCAGAGGTCCTGGGCAAACGCACCGACCTGGTGAAGGAGGTGCGCTGGGGCCAGCCCATGGAATCTCAGGCACGATCCGGCGCCGCCCTGCTGGCCTGGTCCCTGGAAAACGCCGATCCAGGCAAGCTCCAGGAATTGCGCAGCCATCTTGAGGGCAGTGCCGTGAAGGCCCGCCTGCAACGCTCCCTGCAGGCCGTGTCCACCTCCCTGGATGCCGAAAAGATCCAGCGTTCCTCTTACGACCCCCTGGGTCTTCTCGACAGCCTCGACACATCGGCGGCAGGCGCCCTGGAAGGCTCGCTGTTCGGACTGGTTTCGGAAGATGGCGCGTTCCGCGTGCTGATGGTGACCCCTGCGGGCTCGGTGGGCAATTACAAGGCCGCAGGCACCTGGCTGGCGGAGATGAAAAAACTCGTCAACAGCATCGTGACGGACCGCCCGGGCAGCGTGCCCAGGCTGCGTTACACAGGCGAACCGGCCTTCCAGGCGGAAATCGGCGCAGGGATCGAAAAGGACATGTCCAGCACCATCGGCATGACCGAAGTGCTCATCGCCCTGCTGTTCTGGGTCATGTTCCGACGCCTGCGCCCCCTGCTCTGGATCCAGGGCCTGGTGATGCTCAGCATGGTGATCACGCTGGGACTTGGCGGACTGCTGGTCGGCAAGCTGAGCATCATGTCCCTGGGCTTCGCGGCCATCGTGCTCGGCATCATCGTGGACTATGCCGTCCTCATCATCCAGGAGGCAAGGCAGCATCCCTCCCTGCCGCCAGGGGAGCTGAGAAGGCTCGCCGCCCCTGGCATTGCAGCCGGGGCCTGCACCACGGCGGTGGTCTTCCTTTCCCTTCTTTTCAGCGGACTCCCCGGCATGGCCGAAATGGGGCTGCTTGTGGCCTTGGGCGTCGTCGTCGGCTTTCTCGTCATGGTCTTTTTCGCCCCCCGGCTCGCCGCAGGCAGGCAGTCCGGACAGCCAGTTTCCACGACCCCTGTCTGGCATTCCCATCCTGGGCTGGCCAGACTGGGAACCGCCCTCCTGCTGATCGCTTCAACGGCCGTTCTGACAACCCGGGGCCTGCCCGCCTTCCACACGGGGGCGGAAGCCCTGCGTCCGACAAAAAGCGAGGCCATGGACACCTTTGAATGGGTTCAGGAGCGGCTTGGCCGCGACAACGAATGCAGCCTCCCCGTCCTCATCACGGGGCCTGCAAATGAACTGAAGGCCCGTTCATCCGCCCTCGGCATCAGGCTCGACGCCGCCGTGTCCTCCGGCGCGCTGCTCCGCCATGCCCTTCCCACCATGCTGGTTGGCGATCCCAGGGCAAGGCTTGCCAACCGCACCTTCATCGACTGGCTTCAAAAGGAACAGCCCAGGCTGGAGAAGGAAATCGACGCCGCAGGTTTCACGGAAGCCGCCATGGGCCTGCTGCGGGGGATTTGCGAAGTCTGGAAGCCTGGTGGCTCCGAAGCCGCCGCAGCCAGCATCCTGAACCGGATGATCGCGACCGGCGTCCGTGCCGAGGAGGCTGGCATGAAGAAGGGCGAGGGAGTCGTCCTGGCCTCGGTAAGCGTAGCTGGCAAACCCGGGCTGCCGGATCGTGAAAAACTGGCCGAGCTCCAGAAACTTCTGACACCGGAAACCGGAGCCTGGCTGGCGGGCTGGGAAACCCTCGGCGGAGCCCTTTCCACCCTGGTCCGCGAAGATCTTGAGCAGCAGATGCTTCCCATCATCGGACTGATCGTCCTCACCCTGTTCATCACCTTCAGACGCTGGCAGGACCTGGTGCTTTCCGTCCTGCTCCTGAGCATTGGCATGACCGCCCTGGCAGCCACCATGAGCCTCCTGGGGGTCGGCTGGAACCTCGCCAGCCTCGCCGCCATCCCCCTGCTGCTCGGCACGGGCATCGACTACGGCATTCACATCCTGCTGGCCCTGCAGCGCAGCCAGAACGACGTGAGGCTCGTGCAGGCAACCACGGGCAGGGCTGTCTTCTTTTCCGGCATGACCACGGTCATCGGCTTTTCCAGCCTGTTCTTTGCAGGCAACCGAGGCATCTCCAGCCTGGGCCTCGCCTGCTGCCTGGGCACGATCTGGATCCTGATCATCGTCCTCTGGCTGCTTCCGCACTGGCGCAAATGGCTGGGCGGAAAGGGCTCGCTCAGGCAGCAGGAGTGATCCGTCACCTTGAAGGTGCCAGGGTCATCGGAGCTGGGGGCAGGCCGGGCACATTGGGGGTGATCGGCCTCAGGCCCGGCTGCACAGGTCGGCGTGTCGGCACCGGAAGGGCTACCGGGGCCTTTTTCCTGCCTTCGGCTTCATTGACGGGACCGCGCTCATGATGTTGAGCGGGTTTGACATCCACAAGCTCCCCTCTAGGCGCGGAAGCCTCCACCGAAGGTTTTGCATGCGCCGTCCGGCTCTGCCCGGAGCCAGGCACCGCCTCCACCTTCTGATTCAGCTCGGGTTCATAATAAACGGTCGTCCCTGGGGCCGTCGGTGGCTTTGGACCGGCCTTGCCTCTCCCCAGTCCAAGGAATCCAAAGGGACGCGACGCTTTCCGGGACTCGGCAACATCCGCAGCTCCTGGTTCTCCAGAAGACGGGGGAGCCTGCTGAGCAGGCGCGGAGGCTGCCACACCGGTCACCCCGGATGGCTCAGGTTCTTGAACGGGGGCGTCAGGAACAGGCGGCGCGTCGACCGGCCTGAGCGCCACAAGATCGGCATTCTGCCGCACCTCCACCTGCGTGCCATGCGGAATGGCATGAAAAATCCGTTCCGCCATCTTGGACGGCAGGCGGATGCATCCGTGCGATGCCGGATAGCCGGGCAGATAGCCCTGATGCAGGCCGATCGGGCCGTTGAATCTCATGAAGTAACGCATTTCCGCCCCAACAAACTTTGTACCAGCCGGCGGTTTGTCCTTCCTCACGTCCACGTCCTCCACGACGACAAGCCCGGATTCGTCCACAAAGGCGCCATACCAGGATGAACGATGATCCTCGTCCTTCTCGGTCACCTTGAAGCTGCCAGGACGGGTGTCATACCCTTCTCTCCCGGAAGAAATGGGAGACAAGCCCACCAGATCACCGCCCTTCACGACACCGATGTGCTGCTCGTCCAGGCTGATGACCAGCTTTGCCGGCCCCTTGGGATGAACTTCCTTCCAGTAAGTGCCGTCATCCACCACCTCCTCCTTCTCTGGCCTGCTCGCGCATTGACACAAAACCATGCCAACGGCCAGCAGGGAACCGAAGCGGATTGTCCGGAGGATGAGCGGGTGAATCATGATGGAATAACGACAAAAAACAAAGCGTGAGCGAGGCGGCTCGTCGAGATGCAATTTCAGGACAATCATGATGATCCGGGCAAGATCAGAGCTTCGGCTGGCGGTTTTGCAAAGGTTCACGAAAAAAAATCCCCCGGTCGCCCGGGGGATTCCACACGCTCTCTAAGTCGAAGTTCAGGCGGCCACGGACTGTTCCTGGCTGTCCTCGTCCGAGGATGAATCCGAGCCCTGGGAGCTTCCAATCGGCTTGGCTCCGCTGAGCTGCAGAGGCCGGCCCATGAAGTCCTTGCCGTGAAGCTCAGCCACGGCGCGCCGGGCTTCATCCACAGACCCCATCGTCACGAAAGCAAACCCTTTGGAACGCTGGGTGCGGTTGTTCACCACAACTTCGGCGTTACGAACGCTGCCGACACCGTTGAAGAGTTCGAAAAGATCACTCTCGGAGGCGTCATAGGACAGGTTGCCGACATAAAGCCGTTCCGTGGCGATTTCAGAGGGAGACGGCGGAGAAGAGGCCTCTCGGCGGGGCTTGGGATCGCGTTGCGGACGGCTCTGCCCGGGCTTTCCGGAACTTGAGGGAAAGGAACTCGTGCGGGAAGCCACCTGGGGAAGCTCCGAAGGCTTGCCAAGGAGGCCGAAACTGATGACGCTGAGGAACTTCTGAAAGCCGGTCTGCCGGACTTCACCGCCACGTGGGGTCGAAGAGCGGAAGGTTTTGCCGCCATTGGTGCGAGGACGACGGCGGCGACGGTTTCCTTGCTTGGATGAGTTGTCTGACATGGGTCTTGGTTTCTGGGGCTGGGGTGCTGTTTGTTAGGGACACACCGCTCCAGCAGGCTGAAACATGGGCACGCCCAGGCGGCTTGCCCGGTGCGCAGAGGCTGACAGAGCCCGCCCGGAGCCGCCCTTGCGGCTCCATCAAACCTTGGAGGGTGTGGTGGCAAACATCCGGGCTGAGCACGATGGAATCCTCGGGCCGAGGCCAAAATTTGGCCGGGCACAGCCTCCCTGGCGAGATCATCGCCGGTCCATTGATAGCAGCTGGCGCGTTCAGAGAACTGGAAAGGCGCATTTTGCAGTGGTTTACGGGCTGTGGATACCGAGCACAGGCTCGGATGGGTTGCTTCGTGAGGCTAACCGCCGGGAAACCCATGGTCAACCGTTCATTTGCACGCCGCCTGATGACCCAGACAGAGACCCAGGTAAAAATGCCCCAGAAAACACAGGAGCCCAACCTCGATCAATAAGCGTTATTCCTATTAAAAAAGGTAAGGAACATGATTTGAATATCGAGCATCAAGCTCCAGTTTTCAAGATACCACAAGTCACACTTGATCCGTTCGGCAAGGTCGGTGTCCCCACGCAACCCCTTGACCTGAGCCCAGCCAGTCATTCCAGGCTTGGCGGCATGCCGGGCGTTGTAGTGAGGAACCTGATGCTTGAAGCCTGAAATCAACTCGGGCCGCTCAGGACGAGGCCCGACCAGGCTCATCTCACCTTTCAAGACATTCCAGAACTGCGGAATTTCATCAATGTTCCACCGACGCATGAAGGCCCCCACCCGGAGACGGCGGGGATCATCCTGAGTACACCATTGAGCCCCGGACTTCTCGGCATTCAACTTCATCGAGCGGATCTTGATGATGTCGAAGGACACGCCGTTCATTCCCCAACGGCGCTGCCGGTAGAACACCGGCCCGGGTGATTCCAGATAAACCAGGGTTCCAAAGATGGCCATCAGCGGCACACTGATCACCAACCCCACAAGCGCCCCCACGATGTCGAGCCCCCTCTTGGCCAGCACGTTCAAGGTACTGTCCAGAGGCAGGCGGTTGACACCCAGGACCGGCATTCCGGCGATGGTCTCCAGTGATAGCCCCGATACAAAGATGCGGAAAACCGACGGGGCGAGCTTGAACTGGATCATCTCGCGCTCACAGAGGTTGGCGAGTTCAATCAACTGCTCCCGCGGCAGGTCGGCCACAATGATCATGTCCACCTCGTGCCTGGCAATAACCCGTTGAATGTCTTCTAGATAGCCCACAAACGGAACTCCGTCCGGCGGTTGATTTTGATCCCGCCAGCCCGAGGCGTCCACCCATCCCACCAAGTTGAAGGCATGGGCACGGTCTTCACTCAAAGTCTGCCAAAGCCGCCGGGCATCCTCGTTCCACCCGACAAAAAGCGTTCGCTGCTGCAAGGACTCAATCCTTCCCTTGGAATGCAGAAAACTGTCGAAAAACCAACGCCAGCCCAGAAGAAACAGCAGGGCGCAGGCACCATTCAAAGCCACATAGACGCGTGAAATCGAAGGCTGGAGCTTCAACGCCAGGGTGAATGAAAGGAAGCCGAGGGTCCAGATCAGAACCGCACGGGCGATCCGGGAGGCGATCCAGCGGCTCCTTAGCAAGGTGCTGCGGTGATAAATTCCCTGCCAGCCGAGGGCCAGAAGCAATGAAAGCGTCCCTAGCGCCATGTGACCGGCATACTGACGCAACTCCACATTCATCCAGTTGCCATAGTCGCGCATGAACGACTGAAAACGCAGCCAATAAGCCAGGTGCTCGGCTGCCACCACCATGATCAAATCCCCCAGAATGGACACCAATACCCATAAATGAGGAGACGGCTCCTGCTTCAGGCGCAGAGCCCTCCTCGCCTCAAGCCGATCAAGCAGACCGCCGGTCACTGGCCCAGGAGTGCCAATGAGTAAGCGGTCGGAATTGGATTCGCGAGCAGGCATAAAATCAGATAAACAACAATAACAGTAATTATTGTTGTTTTCAATGATTATCAACAACCAAAACCACTTCGGCTTGTCTGCAAACTTCACTGTTACCATCTTGATGGCACCCACTACCAGCACGACGCACCTCGTCTGGCTTCCTTCTCGGTTTGCTCCTGCCTTTGCCCGCCCAGTGAGGTCAAAGCTGTTTTTTAACAGCCCGGCACTTTGATTTTGACATCCCAAAGCTGATTGGACATGCTCTCTGCGCTTTTATGAAAAAATACTTCGCTTTAGCGATTCTTCCCATCCTCGCGTCCTGCTCCTCCACTTCCTCCAAGTTGAAGCTTTCCGACATCTCCGAGCGCCCCTCGCAGGATGCCGCCAACTACGCTGAGACGAATCTCAACAAGGGCATGAAGTATCCAACGCGTGTGGTTGACCAGAGCGCCACCTCCTCGCTGGACGTCACCGAAGACTCGGCCGGCCTTGTCAGCGGCTTCGGCACCCGTCAGGTCCGCAACTACTCCAACATCGGACTCCGCTCCCTTACCCGTGGCAACAACATCGTCCGCAAGGAAGGCACCCGTTATGCTGAAACCGTCTATGATTTCAATGACAAGGGAACGGACATCATCCATGACGAAAGCCTTGCCTACTCGGGCTTCGTCCACAATGGTTACGAGCGCACCATGAAAGCCGGCGGAACCGTCGTCTGCGGTGTCATGTCCACCTACTCCAACACCATGGAAAGCGCCACCCGCGGCCTTTTCGGAGGACTCCTCCGCTGCGTGGTACGCGACACCAAGCCCTACATGGTGGGCAGCCTCAATGACAAGATCGTCGACAACACCATGCCCGGCGCAGGCTGGCGCAAACAGCTTCCCGACCTTTCCGGCTACGAGCCTGTTCCCGCAGCCACCAGCGGCAAGGGTGTGGTTTACACCTCCTCCAAATAAGTCGGCAGAGAGCTTTAATCTCCTTTCTGAAGGCGGTCCCAACGGGACCGCCTTCTTTGTTTACCATCCTCTGTCCAGATGACTCCGCAAAAGCGGGGTCAAAACCTCCATGGGCAGCCCCATGATGTTTGTCCATGAACCTTCATGGCCTTCAATGATCATCTCTCCATGCTCCTGGATTCCATAGGCCCCCGCCTTGTCGAAGGGGTTCACCAGGGCATGATACGCCTGGATCTGTTCGTCGCTGAGTTCCTTGAACCGCACCTTCGACAGCACATGCAGCCCCCTGCCCTGCCGTCCGCCCTCCCAGGCAACATGAACACCCGTGCAGACATGATGAACCCTTCCCGACAACTGCCTCAGCATGGCCTGGGCCTCCTCCGGCGTTTCCGGCTTTCCCAACGGCCGACCGTTGAGATAAACCAGCGTGTCGGCCCCGACCACCACGGACTCCGGCCTTTGAACCGCAGCCGCCATGGCCTTCCTCCGTGCATTCAGTTCCGTCAGTTCACCAGGCTCCATTCCCGCCTCATGCACCTCGTCCACCTCCGGGGACAGCACCTCAAATTCAAAGCCTGCCTCACGCAGGAGTTCAATCCGCCTGGGGGATCTTGACGCCAGCACCAGCGGTGCAGACTTGCCGCATTGCTCCTGGTTCATCATGCTAGCTGCCCATGTCCTCGATCATCAGAACTTCATCCGCACGCAGCAGGGACTCACGGTTCTGATAGGTGTGATAGCGGTAATAGCCGGTCTTGCTGATGAACCTTGGCTCCCCCTTGCAGAGGAAAACCCTGCCGTCCTTGAGCGTGATCTTGAAGTTCCCCCGCGGGGGCGCTTGGCACCCGCAGGACAGGATGACGGCCGCGAAAAGGATGAGTCGGGGGGCTGGCATGCTTGCTGGATCAGATGTCTGTCAATGGATCCTCCTTCAGACAGCCGGAGTCTAGCCGGCGTTGAAGTTCTGGCAACAAACTGTGTTGCAAAGAACTCCCGCCCGCCGCTGCGCGGCACCTGTTTGGTGACATCCGGAGACCACAATCCGCCGCTCGTCGTTTCCGGCTCATGAATGCGAATATGCCGGCCTCAGACACCGTTTGTTCCAACTCCCATGACCGACCGCTACGCCAGATCCCGTGACCTTTTCGCCCGCGCCCAGAACAGCATCGCCGCCGGAGTCAACAGCGGCATCCGCAAGATGGAGCAGCCCGTCCCCCTTTACTTCTCCCACGGCTCCGGTCCGCGTGTCTGGGATGTGGACGGCAACGAGTACATCGACTTCCAGATCGGCCAGGGCGCCCTGCTCTACGGCCACGCCCCGGCCGGCATGGCCGAGGCCGTCGCCGACCAGGCCAGGCTTGGCACACACTGGGCTGCACAATGTGAGCTGGAGATCGAGGTCGCCGAACGGCTCCAGAAGCTCATGCCCGGCGCCGAACGCATCCGCTTCAACAACAGCGCCACCGAAGTCGTCCTCTCCGCCCTTCGCCTGGCACGCGCCCACACCGGACGTCCTCTGATCCTGAAGTTCGAAGGGGCCTATCATGGCTGGGCCGATGAAGGGCTTGTCGGCTTCGCACCGCCGCCCGACAAATGGGGTGATGATGAAACCCCTTCCCGCCTGCATCCAAGCCAGGGCGTGATTCCCGAAGTTCTCGACACCTTTGTCGTCGCCCGCTGGAACGATCCCGGGCACCTCCGCCGCCAGGTGGACAGGCATCGCGGCCAGATCGCCGCCATCATCTTCGAGCCCATCATGTGCAACACCTGCTGCATGGAGCCCGTGCCCGGCCTGATTGAAACCATCCGTGAACTCTGTGATCGTGACGGCATGCTCATGATCGCCGATGAAACCATCACCGGCTTCCGTTTCGCCCCCGGTGGCGCCCAGCAATACCTGGGCTTCACCCCTGACCTCACCATCCTTGGCAAGGCCATCGGCGGTGGCGTGCCCTTTGCCGCCCTGGCTGGCAGGGAGGCAGCCATGAAGAAAATCATCGAAGGCAGCGTCGTTCATGCAGGCACGCTCAACGGCAACCCCCTCTGCCTCGCCGCCTCGAAATGGTGCCTCGATCACGTCCTCAGCCTCGGCGAAACCCACCCCGCGACCGCCAGCGGCCTCGGCCGCCGGCTCATGGCAGGTCTGCGTGCCATCGCCGACCGGCACGGCATCCCCCTTCGCCCCCAGGGCCCCGGGGCCGCCTTCCACTCCGTGATGCTGAAACAAGGCGCCGATGAAGGCCCGGTGAAGGACTACCGCGACTATGTGAGGCGCCAGGACGCCCCGCGCTGGACCCACCTTCGCACCTGCCTGCTCGATCAAGGCGTGCGCGCCATCGAGCGCGGCCTCTGGTTCATCAGCCTCGCCCATCGTCAGCAGGACATCGACGAGGCGCTGGCCCGTGCAGAGGCGGCTTTCGCAAAACACGCCGCTGACTGGAAACCTGCAAACTGATGATTTTCCGGATGACGAAGCCACATCCCTCCATGCCCGGTTCATCCGACATTCATCACGCCCCCCTGAATCGCCCAAGGGTGTTGATCGCAGGCCTCTTCCATGAAACCCACACGTTTCTGGAAGGTTCGACCCGGCTGCAGGACTTCCACGTCACTCGCGGGCCCGAACTGCTCAAGGCCGAAGGCGACAGCTCACCGCTCGGCGGCGTCCTCGAACTCGCCCGCACCTGGAACTGGCAGATCCTTCCCACCGTGGACTATCGGGCCCAGCCCAGCGCCATCGTGGAGGATGAGGTCGTTGAGGCCTTTTGGAGCGATTTCCTCGCCCATGCCGAACCACTCTTCACCGAGCCTGTGGATACCTTCTACTTCATCCTCCACGGGGCCATGACCGCCAGGTCCATCCAGGATGTCGAAGGTGAGCTTCTGTCCAGAGTGCGCCGTCTTCCCTCCCTGGCCAACGTGCCGGTCTTTGGCGTCTTTGACCTTCACGCCACCCTGACTCCGGCCATGGCGGAACTCAGCGACTGCCTCGTCGGCTACCGTGAAAACCCTCACACCGACGCCCGTGAGGCGGCCTGCATCTCCGCACGGCTGCTCCAGCGATGCCTGGAAACCGGCGAACGCCCGCATCAGAAGCTTCATGTCACCGACATCGTCTGGCCGCCCACAGGCACCGCCACCTCCAGGGATCCCATGAAAACCCTGGAAGCCATGGCCCGCCGCATGGAATCACTGCCCGGCGTCTGGTCGGTCAGCATCGTCGCCGGCTTCGCCTTTGCCGACACGGAGTTCACCGGCGTCAGCCTGCTCGTCACAGGCACTGATGATCCAGCCATGTCCTCATGCCTGGATGAACTCGCGGTCACGACGGTCGGAATGAAGCACCTAGGCAATGTCACCGACCCGCCTCTTGCCGAAATCATGCCTCTGCTCAAGGCCGGTCAGGAGGGGCTCACCGTGCTTGTCGAACCTTCCGACAACATCGGCGGCGGTGCTCCGGGCGACTGCACCGGACTTCTCCGCGCCCTGCTGGACAACCAAGTTTGCAACAGCGCCATCTGCATCGCCGACCCTGCCGCAGTCAGAGCTGCGGAGGCCGCTGGCAAAGGCTCCAAAGTCACCCTCAGCATCGGCGGCAGGGGCAGCAGGCTTGACCCAGGCCCGGTCGAACTTGAAGTCGATGTCCAGGCCTTGAACGACGGCCGCTTTGAACTTGAGGACAGGCAGAGCCACCTCGCCAGCATGTGCGGTGATGCCTTCGACATGGGCCGCTGCGCCGTGGTGCGGCATGAAGGCGTCACGCTCCTGCTCACCAGCATCAAGACGCCTCCCTTTGACCTCGGCCAGTGGCGCAGCCAGGGCATCGAACCCACCCGGCTTTCCGTCATCTGCGTGAAGGCCGCCGTCGCCCATCGCCGCGCCTATGATCCCATCGCCGCACGCATGTACTGGGTGGACACGCCCGGCCCCTGCAGCAGCAACTTGAAAACCCTCCCCTACAGGCACCTGCGCCGTCCTGTCTACCCGCTCGATTCATGACTCATCCGCTCGTCTCCTACCCCTGCGATCCCGACACGCCCACCTCGCATCTGCCCTTCAGCCCGAGTGTCGTTGTTGGCGATCTCATCTTCGTTTCCGGCCAGGCCAGCGTCGATGAAAAGGGCAACATCGTCAGCGACAGCTTCGAAGGCGAGTTCCGACGCAGCGTCGAGAATCTCCGCAAGGTCCTTCAAGCCGCCGGCAGCGATCTCGCCCATGTCGTGCAGACCCGAAACTACGTCCGCGATGCCGAAGACGTGGCGCTCTACAACCAACTCTACCGCGAATACTTCTCCGATCCCAAACCCGCGAGAACCACCATCACCAACTGTCTTCCGCCGAGCCTCCGCTACGAGATCGAAGCCATCGCGGTTAGAAAATCATAAGACATAAATCGTAAATCATAAACCGCCCGATGCTCATCGACTGCCACAACCACATCGGCGCCGACCTTCTGTTCTACCTGCATGGCGACTTCCCCTACGCCCAGCAGATGGTGGACATGACCCAGGAAGGCGGAGCCCTCGGCATCACCCACTGGGTCGCCTTCCCCTTTGTCAGCTACGCCGCGATGGACGTCACCAAGTTCCGCAGCGGCGGCCTTGGCTTTGACGCCAACGGGCTCGAGGACATCCCCTATGCCTTTGAAAACCGCCGCCTGCTGGATGAATGCCAGCGCCTCTTCCCCGAGGAAGGCAGGAGCATCCTGCCCTTCATCATGGTGGACCCCATGCGCAGGACCGACGCCCAGGCCGCCGAACTGGTGAAGCTGCGCGGAGAATACCGTTTCCACGGCATCAAGATCCAGAGCACCATCATTCAGAGCGACATCAAGCGCCTGGCGCACGAGGGCCGTGTCTTTCTCGACCTGGCCCGCGAATGGAACGTCCCCTTCCTCATCCACAGCAGCGTCGCCAGGGACGACCTCTGGGCGCAGGCACACGACATCCTCGACATCGCCGAGGCCAATCCCGACATCCGCTTCTGCGCCGCCCACTCCTGCCGGTTCGACAAGGAATGCCTCGACCGCATCGCTGCTCTGCCTAACGCCTGGTTCGACAATTCCGCCCACTGCATCCACTGCGTCGGCGCCGTGGATGACCTGGCCTACATCGCCCCGAGGGAGCGGCGCTTCGACTCCGACTATTCCAACCCCGCCCGCGTCATCTCCGACCTCGCCGCCGCCTATCCGGACAAGTTCATGTGGGGCAGCGACTCGCCCTTCTACAGCTATGCCGCCGAGATCAGCGGCAAGGTGGTGAAGCTCATCAGCACCTACGCCGAGGAGGTCGCCGCGCTCAAGGCGGCCGGGGACTCCGTCGTGCGCCGCATCGCCTGCACCAACACCCTGAACTACCTGAAGCTTCCTGATGAAAGCATTCTCTCTTGAAGGCCGCGCCGCCCTGGTCACCGGCTCCTCCCAGGGCATCGGTGCAGCCATCGCCGACGGCCTGTGCGAATCCGGCGCCGCCGTGGTCAGGCATGGGCTTCAACGGGAGCATGCCATCACCCCCTACCTGGCCGCCGACCTGACCTCGCCCGAGGCTCCGGCAGGCCTTGTTTCCAGGTCCTTTGAAATCCAGCCTGAGCTCGATCTGCTGGTGTGCAACGCCGGCAGCTTCTTTGACGTGCCTTTTCTCGACATGACGCACGAGGAATGGGAGAAGACGCTGCACCTGAACCTGCGCGCCACCTTCTTCCTCGCCCAGGCCTTTGCCCGCCGCCGGGTCGCGCTTGGCGGCGGCGGATCCATCGTCATCGTCAGCTCCACCAACGGCTTCCAGGCGGAGGCTGACAGCGTTGCCTATGACACCAGCAAGGGCGGGCTGGTCATGATGATCCGTTCGCTGGCGGTTTCCCTCGCCCCGCACGGCATCCGGGTGAACGGCATCGCCCCAGGCCTGATCCGCACTCCCCTGACCCAGGCCTGGATGGAGCCGCGTGCCAACGACCTGCTGAAGCATTACGAAAGGAAGATCCTCCTCGGCAAGGTGGGAGCCCCCGGGGACTGCGCAGGCGCCGCCGCCTTCCTCTGCTCGCCCGCCGCCTCCTACATCACCGGCGAAATCATCACCATCGACGGCGGTTTGACCGTCACGCAGATCGGCAGGCCATGAGCCAGACTCCTTTTCATCTTACCGGACGCGACATCTGGGTCATCGGCGGCGCAGGCTACCTCGGACAGGCCGTCGTCAACCTGCTCACCCAGCTCGGTGCCAGCGTGCTTTGCGTGGATCTTCCCGGCAGGGCGTCCGCCGCCCGAGGCGTCACCCCGGCCGGCCTTGATGCGGCCGACATCCCCGCCCTTGAAGCCTTCATCCAGGAACAGCTCAGCACACGCGGAACACCCCATGGCCTGGTGGTCATGACCTACGCCTCCACGGCCAAACGCTTCGACGACCTCAGGGCCGAGGACTTCGACATGGCCAACCACGGCAACCTCACCGCCACCTTCACGCTGGCACGTGCCGCAGGCAATGCGATGGCCGCCAGCGGCGGCGGCAGCCTGGTGCTTTTCTCAAGCATGTATGGAGCCGTCTCCCCCGATCCCTCCGTCTATGAAGCGCCGATGAATCCAAACCCGGTCGAATATGGAGTCGGAAAGGCGGGCATTCTTCAGCTGACCCGTTATCTGGCCGTTCACTACGGCCCTGCCAAAGTGCGTTGCAACGCTGTCAGCCCCGGCCCCTTCCCCAACCCGGCCATCCAGCGTGACCAGCCCGCCTTCGTCGAACGGCTCAGTCAAAAAGTCCCGCTAGGCCGTGTCGGCCAGGCCCCGGAAATCGCCGGCGCCGTGGCCTTCCTGCTCGGCGACGCCTCCAGCTACGTCAACGGCCAGAACCTCGCCGTCGACGGCGGCTGGACGGTCTGGTAACCCGCAAACCCTCATGAAGAAGATCCTGTTATTCCTCCTGCTTGCCGTCGCGGCCTGCGGCGAAAGCCTGGTCACCCTGAATGTCGAGCCCTCGGCGGAGCACCCACGCAACTCCGAAGGCTCCTTCGCCACGCTGAAGTCAGGCCGCATTCTTTTTTGTTATTCCCAGTTCTACGGGGGCGCTGCGGACGAAAGCCCGGCGCGCATCGTGAAGATTCATTCGGATGACGACGGCCGCACCTGGAGTCCGCCGGTGACGGTGGTCGAGAACACCGGGGGCAACAACGTCATGAGCGTCTCCCTTCTCAGGCTGCAAAGAGGAACGCTGGCGATGTTCTACTGCATCAAGAACAGCTGGATCGACTGCCGCCCGCACATCCGCACCTCCACCGACGAGGGTGAAACCTGGGGCGAACCACGCCTGATCCAGCAGGCCCCCGGCTACTTCGTCCTCAACAACGACCGGGTCATCCAGACTTCGAAGGGCCGCATCATCGTCCCGCTGGCGTTTCATCGTTCACGGGGAACCGATCCTCACAGCAGCCGTTCCTGGGACGCCCGCGCCATCACCACCTGGCTTTACTCCGACGATGACGGCGGGACATGGACGGAGTCCTCAAGCTGGTGGGCCATGCCTGTGCCAAGCGGCAGCGGGCTGCAGGAGCCCGGCGTTGTCGAGCTGGCGGACGGCACGCTCCTCTCCTGGTCACGAACCGACCAGGGGGCGCAATATGGCTTTCGATCCAATGACGGCGGCAGGACCTTCACTCCTCCGGCACCCACGGAGCTCAAGTCACCCAACGGCCCCGCCAGCATCAAGCGCCTTCCCGGCGGCAGCGACCTGCTCGCCATCTTCAACGACCACTCCGGCATGTTCCCGTTTCCTCCCAAAAAGCGGAACCCCTTTGTCGCCGCAGTCTCCTCCGACGGAGGCAGAACCTGGCCCAGGCGCAAGCTGGTCGAAAATGATCCCGACGGCCTCTACCATTACACGGCCATTCACTTCTCGAAAGACGCCATGCTCATCGCCTACTGCGCCGGAGACAGCAAGGTCGGTGCGCTCAACCGCCTGCGCATCCGCCGCATCACCCTCGACTGGCTCCGCGAAAAATGATTCCTTCCGTGTATTCTGTGTATTCCGTGGTTCTCTTCTAAATCTATGCGCTCCTCCAAAGTCCTCGCCAGGCTCCGCGCCGGCCAGGTCGCCCGAATCTGCTGCACGGGCTCGCCCATCGCCTTCTACCCTGCCGTGGCGGCTCATTTTCATTACGACGGCATCTGGGTCGACGCCGAACATCGCGTCTGGGACCCACGTGAGGTCGAGACCATGCTCGGCCGCCATCATGCCGCCGACATCGACTGCATCTGGCGGCCGCCGACCAAGGAAAAAAACGCCCTCTACCGCCTGCTCGAAGACGGTGCGTCAGGGCTCATGATCCCCCATGTCTCCAGCGCCGCCGAGGCGAAGGGCCTGGTCAATGCCATCAAGTTCCCCCCACTGGGCGACCGCGGATTCTGCGGCGGTGGACGTGATGCAAACTATTGGATCGGCAAGCCGGAGGACTACACCGAGCAGGCCAACCGCGAAACCTTCCTGGTCGTCCAGATTGAAACCCCCGAGGCCCTGGCGAACGCGGATGCCATCGCCTCCGTTCCTGGCGTCGATGTCCTCTTCCTCGGCCCTGGAGACATGTCCCTGCGCCTCGGCTGCACGCCTGCCGTTTCCGATCCTGTCATGCTCGATGTGCAGAAGCAGCTCGACGCCGCCTGCCGCCGGCATGGCAAGGCCTGGGGCCGCCCTGTCGGATGCCGCGAGGACATGCAGTCATTGGTCGACCTGGGAGCCAGGTTCATCGTCTATGGGGCCGAGTTCAGCGCCGTCTGCGCCCACTTCGCGGGCTGCGCGGCGGACTTCGACACCGTGCTGGGTGCCAGCGCGGAAACACACGCGATCCCTGGTGGCAAAAGTTACTGACCCTCCTGTTCATGCGCCTCGCTCTGCTCCTGTCTCTCGTCCTGCTTTCATGCATTGACACCAGCGCCCAGCCTTCGTCTTGGATGGAGCCCTTCCCCGCCCACACCATCGCAGGCAACCTGCATTATGTCGGCTCCACGGACCTGGCCTCCTACCTGGTGACCACGCCGGAAGGCCACATCCTGATCAACAGCAGCTTCGACGATTCCGTGCCCCTGATCCGCAAAAGCGTCGAGGACCTCGGATTCAAGTTTGGCGACATCAAGGTGCTGCTCATCAGCCATGCCCATTCCGACCACTGCGCAGGAAGCGCCCGGATCATCCGCGAGACGGGCGCAAAGTATTTCGTCATGGATCAGGATGCGGACGCCGTGGAGAACGGTGGTGCCACCAAGTCGCGGCTGAAGGCCTCCTACACCCGGTTCACCCCGGCCAGGGTGGACCGCCGTTTGAAGGATGGCGAGGAGATCACGCTCGGCGGCACCACGCTCGTGGCGCGGCTGACGCCGGGCCACACCCCGGGATGCACCACCTGGACGCTGAAGGCCGGCGGCCTTGACGCCGTCATCATCGGCAGCCCCAACGTCAACCCCGGCTACATCCTGGTGAACAACCAGGATTACCCAGGCATCGCCAGTGACTATGAGCGCTGCTTTCGCGTCCTCAAAAGCCTGCCGGTGGACCTGTTTCTCGGCGCTCACGGTGGATACTACGATCTTCCGGCCAAGCATCGCAGATTCCTTGTCGCTGATGGAAGCAATCCCTTTGTCGATCCCGAAGGTTACAAGCGCTACGTCGAGGATCGTGAAACGGCCTATCTGACAGAGCTTGCCAGGCAGCAAAAGCTCAAAGCCGCCGGGCAGCCCAACCCATGACAACGTCCGACATCCCATCCGCCCTGGAGCCCGTGAGACGGATCGGCCTCGGCTGCGTGACCTTGGGACGTGAGATCGACGAGACAGACTCCTTCGCGCTGCTCGATCACGCCCTGGCACGCGGCGTCACGCACTTCGACACGGCCGCAGCTTACGGCGGTGGAGCTTCAGAAACAATCCTCGGCAAGTGGCTGGCCTCGCGAAAGCCGGAAGGCATCACCATCGCCACGAAGATCCTGCCGCCGTATGACCGCATCGACATCACCCCGAGCCTGAAACGCCTCGGAGCCGAGCAAATCGACCTGCTTTACCTGCATCAGTGGCACGACACCGCGCTACAAGCCTCCGCCGCGCTCGATAGGCTGCCCGTGAGGCGATTCGGAGCCAGCAACGTCACGCTCGATCAACTCCGCGCCCTCGGTCCCCGCTTCAGCGTCATCCAGAACAACCACAACCTGGCGGTCAGTGATGTGACGGCTGCGTTGCGTGACTACTGCGTCGCGAACGACATCGCCATCGTGACCTACAGCCCGCTCGGCGCCGGATTTCTGACCGGCAAGCATCAAAACGGCGTTCAAGCCGGTTCACGCTTCGAGATCATTCCCGGCCACCAGCAGGTCTATTTTCATGACAAGGCCTATCAACGCCTCGCACGGCTCGAAGCCGTCGCGCAGCGCACCGGCCACTCGCAGGCCCATCTCGCACTTGCGTGGGCACTTCATCAGCCGGGCATCGACACAGTGCTCGTCGGTGGTCGCACGCCCGCGCATCTCGATCAGGCCTTCGCGGCGCTGGAGTTCGATGATCCAGCGTTGCTGGCTCAGCTCACCCTTGATGCCGACGCCTGAATTCCTTCGGCAAAACTGCTTCTTGCATAGCTCAGAGTGCATCCAGGCTTGCCGCAGCGTCTCTCGCTCCAGAAAGGTCCAGAAACTCGCTGATATAGGCCTTGGCGAGCAAATCCGGAGGCACCAAATCGTCGAAACGTTCGCTCGCCGGATCTCCGATGGGCGAAACGAGTTCGTGAAAAGTGAAAACGCCATTGGCGACTTTTTGCCAGTGAGCCTTCGCCGCAGTGAGCGTGCAGCCGCCGTAGGTAATCATGAGGCCGTCCCGTGAAAGCTCTGCCTTGATGCCGTCCGCTTTAGCGCACGCAACCAGTGTCTTATGGACGGCTGTTCCTTCCCAGGGAAGGAAACAGACACCGTTATGGGTCTCTAAGACAGCCGGTCCTGATTCCGCCAGTTGTTCGTAATGGCTGCGAGCGAACTTGAGGGTTGCTGCGGCGTCTGGGTGAAGATAGGCGGGCTGCTTGGAAGAGGTAAGTAGCGCTTTCATCTCCTGCATCACCCGGCGGTCCAGTAAGCCAGCTCCACCGAGGAATAGCGGCACCCGCTTACCTCTAGCCGGAACCACATTCGCCCTTTTCGCGCTGTCATGGATGTCGATGACACACCAACGCCTTCCGGCAAGCAAAAGATGCTCGCCAACTGGTGGCAACTGATCCCGTGGCATGACCCCGATATTGTCGGAGGCATGCTCAATGGAGTAATCCGTTGAAGACGCGAAGGCGGCGTAGAAATCGCGAGACTCGACGATCTTCTCACCATCTGGGGCGAGAATGATTTCGCCTGTTTCAATCTGTTGGATGACGGAATTTCCGGCCAGACTTCGCAGCACGGCGGCACATTCACCCATTGTGATGGAGCCAAAAGCACCGCGTTGGCAAAGAAGGCGGTGGAGATCATCCGCACGGATACCTCCAGTCTGCCGCAGCACGCTGAGAATTTGATGAATGAAGGTGCTGTAGTGCTTTCGCCCAATCTGGGGCGTCTCCACCCATTTCTGTAGAAGTAACTCTACCATCGCAATGCCACGCAGCGTTTCGGGGAATAGCCGCTCGGCAAAGGTGCTGGCATCGCTCAAAGCAGTGTCGATGACATAGAAGCGCAGCATTTGCACCTCTCCCTCTCGTCTGCCCGATCTGCCGACACGCTGGATGAGCGAAGCGACGGTCCACGGAGCGCCTACCTGACCCACACATTGAACCGCGCCGATGTCGATTCCCATCTCAAGCGTTCGGGTGCAGAGAGCTGTAATGGGCTGATTTGATTTCAAGTCGGCTTCGGTTGCCTCGCGCAAGTCTTTGCTGAGTGAGCCATGATGCACGCGGAAGGGGTTCACAGGCCACGATTCGGACCTGCTACGTTCATTCAGCAAGTCTGCGACCTCTTCCGTGAGGCCGCGACTGTTGAAAAATATCAGGTTCGTGGCTTTCCGAAAACGAGTGGCTATGTCCGTAGCCACGGCCCGCTCAGCAGTAAGTTCGTCGAGGGTTACGCCTTCAACCTTCGCAGGCCTGATGTAGGTTTTGACGCCGACTCGCACCTCACGATCCCCACCCTCTTCTTTGAGCACTCGGACATCTGCCGGCCTTTCAACACAGAGAAACCTCTGCGCTGGAGCAAAGTCCCCAAGAGTGGCGGACAAGCCCAGCAAGCGTGGAGAACAGCCTGCGGCATGACGGATTCGTGCAATAAGGCTGCGAAGATGAACTCCTCGCACATCCTCCAAGAAGGCGTGAAGCTCGTCGATCACGATGAACTCCAAGCCATGATAGATGCGACGAAGAGCGGGACCGTGGTTAATACAGTGGCTCTCCAGTGATTCGGGCGTGATGAGCAAAACACCGCCTGGATCTTCACGCAGTTTCCGTTTGTCCGTGGCGCTGACGTCTCCATGCCAGCGGTGCACGGGAATTTGCGCCGTTTCACAAAGGTCCCTCAGGCGTCGGAACTGGTCGTTAATCAGCGCTTTAAGTGGGCTGATGTAGAGAGCTTTGACGCTACCCGAAAACGCATCAGCGAAGGATGACAGAATCGGAAGAAATGCCGCCTCTGTCTTTCCAGAGGCAGTGGCAGCCGACAGGATCAAGTGATCTTTTGACCCCAACACAGCTTCAATAGCATCGACCTGAAGCGGTCGAAGCTCCTTCCAGCTTTGACGCCAAATCGCTTCCCGAATGGCAGGGTGGAGTTGGTCAAACGCCTTCATGCCTCAGGCGTTTACAGCTTCATGGTAGCCAGATCATCATCGACATCGTCGGCGGCTTGATGTGCGCCGGTAGCGAGCGCCTCTTCCTCGGACATCGGCACCTCAGGCTTTTTGAGCAAGCCAGCGCCAAGCAGGTCCTGCCAGGTCTTTCCTGGATTTTGATCAAGGAGGTTTAGCAAGCCGACGAATGCTCGAACAACATCTCGCGGCGTACGAAAGAACTCTGCGCCCAGGGTTTCATTGGCACGGTGTAGTGTGGAGGCCACCGCTTCATCGCCTACCATGACCTTTGCCGGATCACCACCTGCATGAACGAGAGCGACATTTTTCAAAAGCACGAACAAATCCTCCGGCGTCAGTGGTTGGAGGCGGATGACTGGGCCGCTGAGATCAACGAGCCCATGCTGCTCAGCCAAGGCATTTTCAGCCAACCGGCTGCGGAGCGCTTCGTAACTGAACAGGCCGCGACGTTTGTCTTCGAGGCATTCATCTGTGCCTGCCAGCAGGAAACCGAGCCCACGAGCCGAGCCTTGCACACAATCATTCAAGATGGTGAGCAGCGCTTCATAGTTGGCTTGCCTTGCCCGTGAATGCGGCAGGCGATGCGACAGCACGACCATTTCATCCAGGCCGACCAGCATTCCGCCATATCCAGCCTTGCGAACAAAGGCCGCCATGAGTTTGAGCGACTCGTAGATGGAGTCGTCATCAATGATGCGACGCACGCCGAGTTCCTGCCGCGCTTCTGTTTTGGTCGTGTACTCCGCCCTCAGCCACCTCAGTGCCGAGGCTTGAAGAGAATCATTTTTCTCGAGCTGCCCCCTATACCATGCACGCACCACCTCTGCGAACTCGAAGCCACCGACGAAGCTTTGTAGATCACGCAGATCGGAGCCGATTCGCACCTCGACATCCTCGGGCTTTCCGCCAGCACTCAGAACCTCATGCTGCACTTTGGAAGCCCATTCCGCGAGAATGCCGTTCAATGCCCCCCCTTCCGGCTGCGACTTCGTCGCGAGGCTTCGCATAAGTTCCGTGTAGAGGGCACGAGCGTCGCCATTGCTGGCCCATAGACGGCGCTCCATCGAAAAGTCTGCCTGTGCCACGACCAGCTTCTTTTGCAGTGCCAAAGTGCGGACCAACGTGAGGAAGAAGCTTTTGCCGCTCCCAAAGCGACCCACCACAATGCGGAATGAGGAGCCATCATCAGCGATTCGCTCAATGTCCTGAAGGATGGATGAAACTTCAGCCTTTCGGCCAACCTGGATCAGGTGCAGGCCTTGCTTCGGCACCAGACCAGCCTGGAGAGCTTGCAATACGGCATCACGTTCACGTCGTTTGATCGGGATCATGGTTAGTTGGGGAGATTGGGGGAAACGAGGTCGCGGTAGATGCGGATCGGGTCAGAGCGCTCCAGCAAGAAGTCACCGAGGTTTTCGTCCGCCCATAAGTTGATAGAGTTGAAGAGATCGTCTGGCATCAAGTGATGTTTGGAGGCCAACGATTCAAAGTTCTCGTTATCCAGTTCGTCGTGCTGAACCAGATAAATGAGCGCCATTTGATAGCGAACCTCGATGGATGCCGCCCAATCAGGCACCGTGGAGCTTTCAATGGCCGCAGGCGCTGATTCGGGAGAGGGTTCAGACGGATCTTCTTCTGTCATCACGGCAGACAGCATTGAGACGACTTCGTGAGTTTCTTTCGTCAGCGCAGCGATGCGGTCCATGTCGAGTTGCAGCCCGGCTGGGCGAGCGACTTCTTTGTCTGGAATCTTCTCGCCCGTCCGTCTGGCGGGTTTGGCCTCCGCAACCGTCACCTCTCGGAAGGCGACATCATCCCGGAGGATTCGCTCAGCAGCGTCGGCATCCAGTTCCAGCGCACGGGCTATCTTGCGCAGCACCTTGAACTCTTCAGGCGCGACTTCGCCGTCTGCTGCTGCGATATGCACCAGGAGATGGAACACAGCATCTCGTGTGCGAGCTGTAATGTGCTTTGACATCGAAGGCAGCGCCTTCACGGCCACTTCCGTATCCCGCAACAAAGCCAAGAGGACGGCTTCAAGATACTGCAAATCGCCGTCTTTGGTGACTTCATGGCCGACCAGCTTATGAAAGGCGTTGATCTCCGATTGTTCGACTGTGCCATCTGCGGCAGCCACGGGCATCAGCAGGTAAAGCAAACGAACCAAGCCAGGAATCTGCGGTTCGAGAGGATCATCTGAGGTCCGTTTATAGACAGCAACCTCCTGATCCCAGGCGAAGGCTTGATCGACATGATCCGGATGTGGCGCAATCGTCCACCCCATAGCGGCCGCCCCATAAACCATCTCGCTTGCCTGCGTCCGCGTGAGCTTCTTGCGCTCAGCAATTCCGAACCACGGAGCGAGCGTTCCGGCAGTAATGAAGTGAAACTCCTGCTCTCTGGGTGCGTTGACTACCATCCAATCCCAGAATGGCTGCATCGGGCTTGTCTTCTTCTCCTTTAGCTCGGCTGGCAGCTCCATCCACGCCTTGAGCCCAGCGGCATCTGTCTGCTTTTTCGAAGACACAGCACGGGTGTAGCCGGAAAGGTCATCGACACAGGAGTTCCAAATCTCCGTCACTTTCGCAAACTGTGAATGCATGCCCGCAGCATTCGCGACTTTCAGTTCATAAGGCCAACTCCTGCCATAGTCCGTCCGTGCCAAGAGAGCCATGCTTGCGGGTTGGTAACGAAAGACCGCCGCCTGTTTGGCCGCCTTCAGATTCATCCCTCCTGAGAAGTCGTTTTCATAGCGTGCCTGAAACAACGCCCAGAACTCCTGTTGAGCACGGCTGACCACGACGCTTTTGCGGCTCCACGGACTCGCCATCGCCAGCCGATACGCTATCGACCAGTGCATCGGCTCACCTAATTCACAGAGATTAGCCAACACCAGCTTCATCGCTTCCTCGCCTGTCTTACCCTCATCAATCTCGAAGAAGCGCGGCCAAAAATGCCGGTATTGATCCATTCCCATGAGTCGGCTGCCGTAATGAGCGAGTGAAAGGAAGTAACCTCTGAGTGAGCGAGATTTGTGATGTGGCATGTAGTGGCCGAGGAGCTCCAACAGCTCTTCGATCAAGGCCGGATCACGATCTTTGTCGAGGATGATCCGACGTTCGATCCCATAGAAGAACAAAAACAGGTAGCCAAGCGCCCGTTCTTCTGGCCGCTGGTCACGCCGACCAGCAGCCAGCCACTCCAGATAAGTTCGCCGCTGAGACGGCGGCAAATGTTGATAGGCAGGATAGTAGCCAAGGTCCGATGATGGAGCGTCTGCATGTTTTGAAACGGACGCAGCTGCAACAATTGCCGACGGCTCACCAGCGCCATCCAAGGCTCTCGGTGTCGAGTAAAACATACCGCCGAGCAGCTTGAGGTCTTCAAACTGCACGGTCTGTCCGGGAGGATACCATTGGAGGCTCATGATTGTTCGCTTCAGATAAATAGAGTGCTCGCTTCCATCCCGCAATATTTACGTCTTAAACCTCTCCTTGCCCCAAGCTCAGCCTTTGGTGTCTTGCAGAGAGCCTCACCCTTGATGCCGTCGCCTGAATTCCTTCGGGGTCATGCCGGTGCGTTTGCGGAATTGCTGGGTGAAGGCGCTTTGATCGCAGAAGGCGTGATCGAGGGCGATCTGGATGATGGGCAGCGTGGTTTTGGCCAGGGCTTCGGCGGCGGATTGGATGCGGGAGCGGAGCAGGAGCTCGTAGGGGCTGATGTCGAGGGCGATGCGGAGCTTGCGATGCAGGTGGCGCTCGGAGACGCCGGCGGCGCGGGCGAGCTCGGCGGTGGTGACGACTTCGTGGCAGTGCTCGCGGGCGTATTGCACGGCGACGGTGACCTCGCGCACGTCGTGCTGACGCATGCGGTCCTCATCGCGGCGGGTGATGCCCATGACGCCGATGACCTTGCCGCGTTTGTCGCGCACGGGCAGCTTCGTGCAGAGGAACCAGCTCAGGTTCCGCTGCTCGTCATACCAGACTTCGAGGCGGTTGATGAGCGGTTTGCCGCTGCGGATGACTTTCTGGTCGTCGTCGCGATACGCCTTCGCCACATCAGGCGGGAAGAATTTCTCATCCATCGCGCCGACGAGCTCGCGCTCGCTCTTGATGCCGAATCGCTCAAAGGTGGCGCTGTTCGCCGCGATGTGCCTCCCCCGGTCGTCCTTCATGAAAAAGAACACGCCGGGCATGTGCTCGAAAATCACCCGCACGCCCTGCGGATCGGCGATCCGGGCGAAAAAGTCGGCTTGGAGGCGTGGCAGCGGCATGGCCGGATAGTGATGCAGAAAAACCGCCTGTCGCAGGGAAAGAGGTGGCGGCGTGGCTCGATCTTAACAGGCCACCCCGCTGAAAGGCGCGTCGAGAGCGGTGGGCCTCAAGACCACCTTTAGCACGCACTGCTCCTGCTAGACGAACGCTCGACCAACCCATAAGCGCGCAAGTCCCGGCCTTGTCATCTCAGGCGAATAGCATCCCTTCGGCGCGCGCTGCTTTACTCCAAAAGAACGCGTTTTGATGCCGTCCCCAAAAACCGCCGCAGATGTGCGGCGGGAGCTTTATGAAGGTCCACTCGCAGGAGGCAGTAGAGGGCGTTGCCGAACTCGCGTTCGACGTGGAAGTCGAGGAAGCGGGCGTTCATGCTCAGATAGTGGCGGATGAGCGGGGGAATGCTGCGCGGGGTGCCGTCGGGGGCGCGGATGGTATCGCGCAGGGATTCGATGGGATCGTCAGCGTGCGCATCAGCGATGAGGTGATGGGCGATGCCGGGCGGCTGGAATGGGCTGCGGGCTTGGATGAGGCTGCGCAGGGCTTCATCCTCCAGGTGATGACGGCGCAGATGCTCGACGATGATGGCGCGTGATGCATCGCTCACCGATGCGGGGATGGTGACGGAGCCGAAGAGGCTGCGGATGCCGCGCCGGGCGCAGACCTGACCGAGGCCGCGCCAGAGATGGGAGAGGGCAAGCGGGTCTTTTTGGTAATCGGGATGGATGAAGCTGCGCGTGAGTTCGATGGCAGGGCCGATTTGGTCCAGGAAGGCGGGCTGGATGTGAAACACATAATCGAGATACAGCGCGTGCTGGCCGCGCTGGGCCAGAACCTCCTGCGTGATGCCGAGGCGATAGGCTCCGACGAGGCGCTGCTGCTCTTTGTCCCAAAGCACGAGCTGATGGTAGTAGTCATCCTCGCGGGTGATGTCCACGTTGCTGCCGCCACCCTGGCCGGAGGCACGAAAGGTGATCTCCCGCAGGCGGGAGAGTTCGTGAAAAAGCTGTGGTGCCTCGTGCCGCTGCCACAGCAGCGCGGTGAAGCGTCCCTGCGTGAATAGATGACTTTCACCGGCGTTGAGATGCTCCACCTCGGCTTGCATCACGGAGGGGGCACCAGCGGGAGCGATGACGGGCGGTTTGCTTGTCGGCGTGGCAGCGGGCACAGGCTGGATTTCAGCGAGGAGATGGCAGCGGGCACGGAGCTTGGCTCCCGCATGGCCGGGACGCGTGAGCTGGCTGACGAGCGCGGGCTCCATGAGCGGACCGATGTGAAAGCGGGCGGCAGGTTTTGACCGGCGCATCATTTCACGCGGTAAAAAGAGACTACGCAGACGCGGCCACCGCAGCGGCACGCGGAGGAAGAGGCCGCTGTTCGCGCCGGGCACATGCAGCAGCGCCACGGCGGCGTGAGCGGAGGCGGCGAGCCGCGCGAATTGATCGCTCCAGGGCAGGTCGAGCACCTGCGCGTGCTCTGCGTGCCATGCGGCCACGCGTCCGGCGGGGAAGACGCCGAGCAGCCCGCCGCTGTCGAGCCAGCACCGTGCCTCGGCGAGTCCGCGATGATTCACCGCACGCGCCTGGCCGAGCGGATCGAGCGCGATGAGATGCGGTATGAGTTCCGGGACGCTGGCGAGGAGGCTGTTGGCAAGCAGCCTCCATTTGCCGGGGCGCAGCCGTTCCATCAGCCGCATCAGCGCAAGCGCCTCGACACCGCCGAAGGGATGGTTTGCCATGAGCACGAGCGGTCCCTGCCATTCACACAGCGGAGCCAGCGTGGCATCATCAGGCCACTCCACGCGGGCATCGAGGGATTGCAGCGCCTCCTCGCAAAAGCGTGGTGCGGTCATGCCTGGGCCTTGCAGTCGTGCGTAGAGGTCATTCATCGCCTTGAAGCAACAGGCACGCTCCACCAGCGGGCGTATGGGACGGTAAAGGAGTCGCGGCAGGCCGCGAGGCAGCAGCGTGGCGCTGTCGATGAAGAGACGCGGGGCGTTCATGATGTCAAAGTGAGGCGCATTTCCGCACGATGCGTTTCGTGAGCAAAGCCGGTCATGCCATGGGGGCGTAGATTATGAGCCATGACGGCGCGGCCATCATGGAGGTGCAGCGTGTCGAGGCTCACGGTGCGGGCGTCGTCACGGCTCATGCAGACGGCCCATGATGGTCCCCGAGCATGGCGTGTGTCGCGATGAAAGGCATCCAGCTCCGCTAGCGTGGGTTGCGCGTGTTTCTTCCGCCATCGGCGAAAGACGGCGTGACGCGAGGCCACCACGGCGGCGGTATTCCACGAGGAGCTGGTGAGCATGCCTGTAGTGCGCGGTGCCAGACGCCTCCGGATCAGACTCGTGCCGTCCCAGGTGAAAACCACCGCGCTCTGCTCCTGCGGCATCAGGCACAGCAGGCGGAAAGGATTCATGCCAGCAGAGATGTGTTGAGACAGAAGCGCGGAAGTGATCTTTTCATCGGAGGCCGATAGTGCAGGGATCAGCAGCCCACGGCTGGGAGATGACATGGCAGGCGTGAAGCCCGCCGGGTAATGATTCAGCAATGCCATCACCGCACCATCACGCCGCACGGCCAGCCAGGTGCCGCCGCCGGAGGCATCACGCGGAGCGAGGAAGTCGCCCGCGTCCCACACACACGGCGTCAGCCCGGCGGGACGCGTGTGCTTTTCATCGCGATTGAAGCACAGCACCAGCTCGCCGGGCCGTGGATGGGTCCACGTCACGCTGCACATGAGGTGATGGCTTTTTGCGCGGCGCGATGCCGCAGGGTGGACGGCGCGATGCCAAAGCCCTCCGGCACCTCGCGCCCCCGCAGGCGCAGCAGGATGGCGATGAGGGCGCAGTGATGCACCGTGTGGCTGAGCAGAAAGCGCAGCTCACGGCCCACGCTCGTGGCGGACCAGTCGGTGTCATTGCCATTGTGGTTTTCGACCACGCGCAGCAGGTGCATCGCGTCCTGCGTGGCAGCGGCCTGCCGCAGATGCGCGGCAGTTCGGCGCAGGGCGGCGATGGCATGAGGCAGCTCGTTTTCGATCCGCGCATCGCGTGCGCGGACATCGTAGTCGATGCGCCCGCCCTCCAGCCCGGCGAGGAAGCCCTGGTAAAACTCCACGCAGTGCCGCGTATGGCCGCCGATGCTGCCACCGAGGCAGCGCGCATCCACCGTGGCATAGGTATCGGGTTCCAGATCCTCCAGCAGCGCGGCGGTGCGCTCCAGCAAGGAGGCGTTTTCATCGAACAAACAATCGGAAAAGGGGCAGGCGTCGGCTTCAGGCATGAGCAGGAATTATTTTCCGAGCTGGGGCAGGCCGACGAACTTGGTGATGATGCGGCAAGTCGGACATGCGCCGAACATGCCGGAGATCGTCACATAGGCGATGACGCCAACGACGAGCAGGATGGCACCCGCATGACGTGAGAAGAAGGATTTGATCATGGCGATAAAGGTGAAGGTTCAGCCCACAAGCCAGTGCCACAGCGCGATGCCGCCCTGCACCAGCAGGACGATGGCAAGCAGGATGGTGCCGGGGCACAGACCGCGTGAGCACGGGCCGCAGGAGCCGTCTTTGGCACAAGAGTTGGGTTCGGTTTTCATGGTGAGTTGTGAATGGTGATGTGGAAAGTCAGGCGGCAGGCTTTGTTTTGATCTCGCAGGCTCCGCCGGAATGAAGCCGGGAGGTGCTGCAATAGAACCTCGATGGAAGGCGAAATGGTTTCATCCGCTCCGTTAGCCGTCGGGCGAGGCACGTCATTAACAGGGCAATAGTCCTTTTTGTTCAGACGGTTGTTAAGGGCTGGAAAAAGGCATCGGCTCAGCATGGCCGCCGGTCATCAAGCCGGTGAACCAAAACCCAAACCAAAGAACCAAACCGTTATGCCACTCGCACAAATCAAAGGAATCAGCGGCCTGCTCAGCCAGCCGCAAAAAGAAGAACTCATCCACAAGATTACTGACGCCATCGTCTCAGTCGAAGGTGAGGGACTGCGCCCTGTCACCTGGGTGCTTCTCGAAGAAGTCCCCTCCGGAGCCTGGGGTGTCGGTGGCAAGGCACTCACCACCGATGATGTCCGCGCCCTCGCCGCGCCTGCCGCCTGCTCCACCTCCTGCAAAGGCTGAACCCTCGAATCCCCAACCCTCAAAACATCCACCCAAATCATGAAAATCGAACTCATCACTCACGAAACCGCTTCCGAGACCGTCAAGCCGCTGCTCGATCAGGTGAAGAAGACTTATGGTTTCGTGCCGAACACTTACGGCACCTTTGCCCACTCACCGCTGGCCGTGGCCGCCTACCTCCAGATCAACGGCCTCATCGAGGAGCACAGCACGCTCACGCCGCAGGAGCAGCAGGTCGTCATGCTCAGCGTCAGCGTGGAAAACGCCTGCGAATACTGCGTGGCCGCGCACACCGTCGTCGCAGGCATGGTGAAAACACCGCCGGACGCCGTCGCCAGCATCCGCGATAGCACGCCGCTGGCCGATCCGCGCCTCGCTGCACTATCTGCGTTCAGCCGCAACCTCGTGAAGAATCGCGGCTGGGTGCCAGAGGCGGAGCAGCAGGCGTTCTTGGACGCTGGTTTCACCATCGGGCAGGTCTTCGATGTCATCACCATCGTGGGACTGAAGACGCTCAGCAACTACGCCAACCACCTCGGCGATCCGAAGGTGGATGACGCCTTCGCCTCCGCCGCGTGGAAGCGCCCGCAGGCATGATGAGATGCCGCAAAACGCCCGGAATGGCCGCCAAGGCCGTTCCGGGCGTTTTTGTTTCATGGCAGGACTCCGAATGTTAACCGACACTGCCGCGCGACCGCCGCTCCGCCCGGCTGGACCACCAGCTCACGAGGAACGGCACCAGATACGTCAGCGGGATTTTCCACGCATGCTCCGGCAGCCTGCCAGCCAGCAGCGCGTCACCGCTGTTGATGAGATTCAGCACGGTTCCGACGATGAGGGAGACTTTCAGAGCACGGGCGATCATGAAGTGTTGGTAATCCGATTGTTAAAAATCCATGTCCGCAAGACGCGGTCCGTCAATCGGCCTTGGCCCCTGCGGCCAGCGGAACTTGCGCTCTTCCTCGCGGATCGGCTGGTCATTGATACTGGCAAAGCGGCGGGCCATGTAGCCGTGCTCGTCGAACTCCCAGTTCTCGTTTCCATGAGCACGGAACCACTGCCCGCTCTCGTCGTGATATTCATACTCGAAGCGCACGGCGATGCGGTTGTCATGAAAAGCCCAGAGCGTCTTATGCAGGCGGTAATCGTGCTCTTTGGCCCACTTGCGGGTGAGGAAGTTCACCACCTGCTCACGGCCACGCGGGAACTCGGCGCGGTTCCGCCATTCGGTGTCCGGTGTGTAAGCGAGGGACACGCGTTCAGGATCGCGACTGTTCCAGGCGTCCTCGGCCATCTGGACTTTTTGGCGGGCGGTTTCTTCGGTGAAGGGCGGCAGCGGGTGGCGTGGTGCGGGTGTGTTCATGATGAGTTGTGATGATGGATGCTGGAGGTGAAAGCGAGGGGTTTATTCCGCCGCAAGACGCGCTTCGAGTTCGGCAATGCGGGCGCGCAAAGGAGCGACGACGCTCTCGACATCGGTATCGGTGTGGCGCGGGGTGATGTATTTGGGGCAGTTCCAGTCGTAGGCCGCCACGCGGATGCGCACGATTCTGCCTGTGGCCTTTTGCAACGCGCCCGGCGCGACGGCCTCGACAAGGTCGGGATGCGCACGAGCATCGAGCACGCTGGCGTGGCCGAGGATTTTCAGGCGCTCGCGACGCGGGTAGTCCATGAGGAAAAGGCAGACGCGGTCGTTCGTGGCCGTGTTCCCGGTGGTGAGCATCTGGCGGTTGCCGTGGAAGTCGGCAAAGGCCAGTTCGCCCGCAGGCAGCACGCGCAGAAAGCCCGGCGGCCCTCCACGGTGCTGCACATAAGGCCAACCGGTGGAGCTGACGCTGGCGATGTAAAAGCTGTCCCTCCGCTGGATGAACTCGATCTCCGAAGGGCCGAGCACGTCATCCTGCCCATGAGGCGGGAGCACTTGCGCGCGGCCGTAATGCTGCTGCTGCGCGGCGAGCACTTCGGGAGTGAAGGTGAGGTCAAAAAAGCGGAGGGACATGATGGCGGATGTGAGTCGGTTTAGAAGACGACGACATGCCGCCCATCGGCCAGGTATTCACGCAAGCTCAGCACACCGGGCGTGCCGGGGATGGCGTTGCAGCTTTTTTCAGGAAGCCCGCAGGTGTCGGCCCCGAAGACTTTGGCGCAGCCGCAGGAAAGTCCCGTCACAAGATCGCGCACCTCTTGATAGAGGGCACCGGCGGGATGCGCGGGCTTGGTGAACTCCGCAGGCCAGCGCGTGCCAGCGCCGCTGAAGGCGATGAGCACGTCGTCGCCCGCCTGGCGGGATTCACGGGCGAGTGCGAGCGCATTGAAGGCACGACCGAGGGCGTCTTCGCCCGCTTTGGGATCACTGAGGATGATGATGGCGGTTTTCATATTTTGGATTTGAGGTTGGGGTTTGTTTTGGGGTTTTGGTTTTGGATCAGCGGAGTTGTTTTGGGTCCTGCTGACGACGGCGAGGATGGCCCGTGCTACGCAGGCCGGGTAATGCCGCTTGGGGCTTGCCGTTATGCGGCAAAGACATACCCTCGGCGGCATGTTGGAACGCACCCGCGCATTAATGATCGTGATCGAGGAAGGCAGCGTGAACCGCGCTGCGGCACGGCTGCGCATCGGCCAGCCCGCGCTCAGCCGTCAAATCCAGGCGCTGGAGGCCGAGCTGGGCGGGCGGCTGCTGGAGCGCGAGCCTGCGGGTGTGAAACCGACGGGCCTCGGCCATGCGCTGGTGAAAAGCATGACGCCCGTGCTGGCCGGTTACGAGACAGCGCTCGCCAGCGTGCGGCGCCAGGCGCGGGGAGAGTCCTCCGAAGTGCGCGTGGGCTATCTCATCTCCGCCGCGCAGGCTGTCCTCACTCCGGCGCTGGAAATGCTACGTCAAACGCATCCCGAAGTGAAAACTCGGCTCTTCGACATGTCTCCCCGCGAGCAAATCGAGGCGTTGCGGGCGGGTGAGATCGATGTGGCGTTGACCGGACAGGAAGGTCAGATGGCTGCGAAGGATTTTCACTGCCTCACGCTGTGCTCCCTCGGCGTTTGTGCCGCTCTCGCTGCGGGTGATCCGCTGGCTGCGGGCAAAAAACTCGCACTGGCCGAGCTGCGGACGCGCGACTTCCTCGGCGTGGACGAGCATGAGATGCCGGGGCGCAATCCATGGATCGCCGCGCTGTGTCGGAAGGCCGGTTTCAAGCCGCGCTTCATCGGCTCCGTGGATGGCGTGACGCATGTGCTCTCTCGCGTGGCCTCCGATGCATGCGTCACGCTGCTGCCGGACTACTTCCTCGGCTTCTCCCATCCCGGCGTGATCTTTAAGGCCGTGAGCGACGCCAATGCCCGATGGGATTTCATGCTGCTGCGCCAGAAAGGCAAGATGACACCGCCGATGCGCTCTCTCGTCGAGGCCTTGCAGGAAAGTGCAGGACGGTTGCGGTGAGGGCTGAAATTTCGCAGAACTGTTGTTAAGCCCCGGCGCTCGCGGACGGCTCACTCCTGCCATCGTGATCTGGCCAGTGCTTGTTCACGATGTCAAAGTCATCACCTCACCCCCATCCAAACTCAGCATCCATGAAATCCCTCGTCATCGTCGGCGCCGGACTCGTCTTCACGCTCGCCAGTTGCAAATCCACCTGCTCATCCTGTCAGAAGGGTGCGGCAGCTCAGAACAGCGGCTATCGTTACTGATACCGCCGCCACCGACCGCGTCGTCTGCCAGCGCGCAGGTGGATGACGCGGCCTCTCACGCAGCGCCCCGTTTGCATGGACATCATCACCCCAGACTCCCTCATGGCCGAGGCCCAGCGCCTCTACGCTCACGCTTTTCAGCGCCTGGACGACCATCAACATGCCCAGGACATCGTGCAGGAGACGCTGATCACCGCCTGGCGGAAGCGCGAGACCTTCGACGGACGCTCCGCCCTTTCCACCTGGCTTACCGGCATCATGAAATTCAAGATTCTCGACCACCTCCGCAGTGTGAAGCGCACACCGACTTCCCAGCCGACAGAGAACTCGCCCGATGAAGAGAACTGGGGCACCGATCCCATGGACCGCCTCTTCGACGCCAGCGGTGTATGGAAGATCGACCCGAGCTACGGCATGGAAGCCCTCGCCGCATCGCCGGACGAAACTGCCGGACGCGCAGAAGTGCTCGCCTGGGTGCGCCGCTGCATGGAGCGCCTGCCCGAGCGCCTGCGCCTGCTCTTTTCCCTGCGCGAGATCGACGACCTTCCCGTGCCCGAAGCTGCCGCCGCCGCAGGCGTCACCGCAGGCAGCGCCGCCGTGCTACTGACCCGTGCCCGCCACCAGCTCCGCGCCTGCCTGCAACACCACCAAGTCACGCCGTGAAGACCACCACTCCGCCACCGCCAGCCCTTGGCTACCGGCTCATGCTATGGGCGATGTGCCCAGCCTTGAAGCTCATGGGCATGTCCTGCCGGCACTTTGCCAAACTCAGCTCTGAGCGCCTCGACCGCCCACTGACCGCATCCGAAGCCCTGCGCCTGCGTTTCCACGGCCTCATGTGCCACGTCTGCCGCCCGCTGCCGAGGCAGTTTGAAAACCTCCGCCGCCTCACCCGCTGCTGCGGCCAGCATTCGCACAACGAAGCGCCTGCCCCTGCGGAGCTCCCGCCAGAGGCTCGTGAGAAGATCCAGGCAGCTCTGACTCACGAATCGGAGTCCGCCGACTCATGAGCATCTCTTCCATGAGTCCTCGCCATGCCCTTCGATCCCACCAAATCCGCGAACAACTCGCCTGCCTCCAGCGCGGAGATGCGCTCGCAGCTCACTTCGCTCAATGCGGACATCCAGCAGCGAGCGACGATCAACGACCTCAACAACGCCATCGCGAAGGCGTTGGCTCAAACGAGCAACACCAGCAACAACCTTAGCACCCATTCGGCCAAGGAGCCGATGGCAGTTACAACCAGAGTCAGATGCAGGACCTCATCAACAAGATGGATGATCTGATCAATGCACTGAGGAGGTAAGGTGGTGCAGTCCTCTGGACTTCTCTAAATGAGTCCTGAGGACTCAACCACTCTTTCCAAAACATGACGGGGCACCTGCGATGGCCGGATTTTAACAAAGATTGGCAGTCTGTCACCAAAGGAGCTGCGGGCGGCGAAAGTATTGATCATGAACTTTTTCAGCCCCATCATGAAACTCCGCCCCCTTGTTCTCGTCACTGCCCTGTCACTCGGTCGTCTGCTGGCCGATGATGCCACCGACTTCCCGCCGAAGCCGCCGGTGAAGGCGCTCACGGCGGCGGAGGAGCAAAAGACCTTCCAATTGCCGCCGGGGTATCGCATGGAGCTGATCCTGAGCGAGCCGGACATCACGGAGCCGGTTTGCCTGGCCTTTGATGGCAATGGCAGGCTCTACGTCGCGGAGATGAGCAGCTACATGCGCGACATCGACGGCACGGATGAACTGGTGAGCACGAGCCGCGTGTCGGTGCATTGGTCGAGCAAGGGCGATGGCCAATACGACATGCATCGCGTCTTTGCGGACAAGCTGAAGCTGCCGCGCCTGCTGCTGCCGCTGGCCGATGGCGTGCTGATCGGCGAGACGGACACGAACGACATCTACCTCTACCAAGACACGAACGGCGACGGCGTGAGCGATGAAAAGAAGCCGGTGTATCAAGGCGGGCCGCGCGGCGGCAATCTCGAGCATCAGCCGAGCGGCATGACGTGGGCGCTGGACAACTGGATCTACACCGCGGTGAACAATTACCGCCTGCGCTGGAAGGACGGCCAGCTCATCAAGCAGGACATTCCCGGCAATGGCGGCCAGTGGGGCGCGACGCAGGATGATGAAGGCAAGTTCTGGGTGGTGAACGCGGGCGGTGAGAAAGGCCCGCTCAATTTCCAAAATCACATCCTCTATGGTCAATCGCTCGCCCGCGGGCAGTTCGAGCCCGGCTTTGAGGTCGTGTGGCCGGCGATGGGGTTGCGTGATTACCAGGGCGGCCCCGGCAAGTCGCGCGATGACGACACGCTGAACCATTTCACGGCGACCTGCGGTGGCGAGATCTTCCGAGGCGACCAATTGCCCGCCGAGCTGCGCGGCAATCTCTTCTTTGGCGAGCCCGTGGGCCGTCTCGTGCGCCGCACGAGCATCGAGGTGGAGGACGGCATCACCATTCTGCACAATCCGCATCCGCAGAGCGAGTTCCTCCGCAGCACGGACGCGTGCTTCCGCCCCGTCGATATGAAAACCGCGCCCGACGGCACGCTCTTCATCTGCGACATGTATCGCGGCATCATCCAGGAGGGCAATTGGACGAAGGAAGGCAGCTACCTGCGCAAAGTAATCCTGCAGCACAGCATGGACAAGATCATCAATCGCGGCCGCGTGTGGCGTCTCGTGCATGACACGACGAAGCCCGTGCCCGCACCGAAACTGCTCGATGCCACGCCCGCGCAGCTCGTCGAAACGCTCACACATCCGAACGGTTGGCATCGCGACACCGCGCAGAAGCTGCTCGTGTTGAAACAGGATCAAAGCATCGTGCCCGCGCTCGTCGCGATGCTTCAGAAAAACGGCAGTGACCTCGCCCGCATCCACGCGCTGTGGACGCTCGAAGGTCTCAGCGCGCTCACCAGCGATCTCGTGCGTGCCGCTATGAAGGACAGCTCGCCCGTGCTGCGCCGCGCCGCCATCCGCGCCAGCGAATCGCTCGCCGATGAGACGCTCGTGGCCGACATCACCGCTTTGACGAAGGACAGAGATCCCACCGTCGTCATCCAGGCCCTGCTCACCGCGAAGCAGATGAAGTGGAAAGACCACGCGAAGCTCATCAACCTCACCGCGCTCAGCACGCCCTCGAAAGGCGTCAAAGAAATGGCCGGGCAGATGCTCAACAGCCAGATCAGCTTCCCGCGTGAGTTCAGCAACGCGCAGAAGGATCAGATGCGCCGCGGCCAGGCCATTTACCAGGAGCTGTGCTTCACCTGCCACGGTCTCGATGGCAAAGGCACCGCCATTGATGGACTCGCACCCGGCATGACGCTCGCCCCGGCGCTCGCCGCCTCGAAGACTGTCGTGCAGGGCGATCAAGTCCTCCGCGTGCTGCTCCACGGCCTCACCGGCCCCGTAAACGGCAAGACCTACCAGGCGCAGATGATTCCCATGGCGAACAACCCCGACGAATGGCTCGCCGACATCGCCAGCTACGTGCGCAAGAGTTTTGGCAACAACGGACGCTTCATCACGAAGGAGGATGTCGCCAAGCTTCGCAAAGAACTCGCCAAGCGCACCACGCCGTGGACCATCGAAGAACTCAAGCGCACCGGCCCGCAGCTCCCGCTGGAAAATCGCAGCGCGTGGAAGCTCACCGGCAGCCACAACGCCAAGGATCTCGCCCGCGCCGTCGATGGCAATCCCGAGACCCGCTGGGACACGCACACCTCGCAGACGCCCGGCATGTGGGTGCAGATCGAACTGCCGCAAGCCACCAACATCGCCGGTCTCACCCTCGACACCGCCACCTCCCGCGGCGACTGGCCCCGCGGCTGGAAGATCGAAATCTCCCAAGACGGCCAAACCTGGGACAAACCCATCCTCGAAGGCCAGAGCGAAAAAGTCAGCACCACCGACTTCCTCTTCCCCAAGCCTGCCAAAGCCAAATTCATCCGCATCACCGACACCGGCAGCACCAAAGGCACCTTCTGGTCGATTCACGAACTCGATGTGCTCGAACCCGCGCCGAATGTGGCGGGGAAGTGAGCCGGTGAGCCGCTGCTTGGGCACAGGCTCGGACATCGAATGTATGAGCTTTTTATGCACGTCACCTCGATCATGTATAGAAAACGGTCTTTTCTTATACATGAATGACAGGTATAGGGTCGTTCATGCCCTCCATCCCGCCCCTCACCGACCTCAATCCCAGCCGATTTGAGACGCCCGCCATCTTGAAGAAGCTGGCCAGCGCCAGCCGGCGGCTTGCGGAGTTGAAGGGGGCGGCCGGCAGCATCCCTCGCCAGAGCATTCTCATCAACACCCTCTCCATGCAGGAGGCGAAGGACAGCTCTGAGATCGAAAACATCGTCACCACGCACGACGAGCTCTTTCAAGATGACCTCAGTCCCGGCAGTTCGCTGAGTCCGGCGGCCAAGGAAGTGCTGCGCTATCGTCAGGCCCTCGGCACAGGCTTTCAGGCCGTCAGCCAGAACGGTCTGCTCACCGTGAATCACCTCCTCGAAGTCCAGGCCCAGCTTGAGGAAAACAACGCGGGCTTTCGCAAGGTGCCGGGCACCGCGCTGAAGGATGGAGCAGGTCGTGTGGTTTACACGCCGCCGCAGGATGCGCATGAGATTGTCAGCCTCATGACCGACCTTGAGCGGTTCATCAACGATGCGTCCCTGTTCGACGCTGATCCGCTGATCAAGATGGCGCTCATTCATCATCAGTTCGAGAGCATCCACCCGTTCTATGATGGCAATGGCCGCACGGGTCGCATTCTCAACGTGCTCTACCTGGTCAAAGAAGGGCTGCTCGACATCCCGATCCTCTACCTCAGCCGCTACATCGTCCGGCACAAAGCAGACTACTACCGCCTGCTGCAAAGCGTGCGTGCAGACGACACCTGGGAAGACTGGGTGCTCTATGTGCTCTCCGCCGTCGAGGAAACGTCCGCGCAGGCGGTGCTCACCATCCAGCAGATCAAGGTCGCGCTGATGGACTACAAGCATCGCATCCGTGCGGGGCACAAGTTTTACAGCCAGGACCTGATCAACAACCTCTTCACGCATCCCTACACGAAGATCGAGTTCATCGAACGCGACCTCAAAGTCTCCCGCCTGACCGCGACACGCTATCTTGAAGCTCTGACGGAGGCGGGCTTTCTCGAAAAGCGCCGCATCGGAAAGTGGAACTACTTCATCAATCCAGCGCTGACCACGATCCTCACCGGAGACGCCTAGCCGCAGGCTCGATTATGCGACTTGTTGCACGCCCGCCATTTTCTGGCCGCATTTCAACAAAGATTGGCAGATCATCACCAGACTTGCAGGCTTCGGAACGTGTATAAGGCCCCACCTTTCTAACCACAACCCAACCACGAACACCATGAGCCAGGAATACTTCCCGAAGATCAAGCCCGTCGCCTTTGAAGGACCGAAGACGAAGAACCGCCTCGCCTTTCGTCACTACAACCCCGACGAAGTCGTGGGCAAGAAGACCATGCGAGAGCACCTGCGCTTCTCGCTGGCCTACTGGCACGCGCTCAAGAACGGCAGCGGGGACCCCTTCGGCATGGCAACACGCCAGCGCCCCTGGGACGACGGCAGCAGCAGCATCGACAACGCAAAACGAGTGGCTGACGCCGGCTTTGAGATGATGCAGAAGCTCGGGCTCGGCTTCTACTGCTTCCATGATCGCGATGTCGCCCCTGAACTTGACGACCTTCGGGCCAGCAATGATGCGCTCGACGCCGTGGCCGATCATTTGAAGAAGCTGCAGAAGCAGACCGGCATCAAGCTGCTCTGGGGCACCGCCTGCCTCTTCGCCCATCCTCGTTACATGCAGGGCGCGGCCACCAGCCCGAACGCCGACGTCTATGCCATCGCCGCCGCGCAGGTGAAGAAGGCCATGGAGGTCACACATCGCCTCAACGGCCTCGGTTACACCTTCTGGGGCGGCCGCGAAGGCTACGCCACGCTGCTGAACACCGACATGAAGCGCGAAGTGGCCAACCTCGCCCACTTCCTGCACATGGCGGTCGATTATAAGAAGAAGATCGGCTTCAAAGGCCAGTTCTACATCGAGCCGAAGCCGCGCGAGCCCTCCACGCATCAATACGACAGCGACGCGGCGGCCTGCCTGAACTTCCTGCGCGAGTTTGACCTGCTGGAGCACTTCAAACTCAACATCGAGACCAATCACGCCACCCTCGCGCTGCATCGCGTCGAGCACGAACTCGCCGTCTCGGCGAACGCGGGCGCCCTCGGCAGCATCGACGCCAACACCGGCGACGAACTCATCGGCTGGGACACCGACCAGTTCCCGACAAATGTTTACATGACCACGCAGATGATGCTGCAACTGCTCCGCGCCGGCGGCTTCAAGACCGGCGGCCTCAACTTCGACGCCAAGGTGCGCCGCGAGAGCCACGAGGTCGTGGACATCTTCCACGCGCACATCGGCGGCATGGACGCCTTTGCCCGCGGGCTCAAGATCGCCCACCGCATCATCGAGGACGGCGAACTCGACCGCTTCGTGAAGGCCCGCTACGCCACCTTCGAAAGCGGCATCGGCAAAACCGTCACCACCGGCAAAGCCACCTTCGAGTCGCTTGAGAAGCACGCCCTCAAACTCGGCGAGGTCATCCCCGCCAGCGGCCGCCAGGAGATGCTGGAAAACCTGATCAACGACTACATGGACTGACCGGTCTCCAGGCTCCTGCAGCCGGGTCCTGGTTCATCCATTGAACCAGGACCTGCCTGTTGGCAGGCATGGCCGGGTCTTTCAAACTTCCCGGCATGAACTGCCAACCCTCCGCCAGCCTTGAGGCCGACTACGAACGCGACGGCGTCGTGCTCATCCGCCAGTTCCTCAGCCAGGCTGAAGTCAGCGCCGTCCGTGCCGAACTGGAACGCTACATCCGCGATGACCTCGCCAGCCTGCCGGTCAATGCACGCACCCTGGAGAAGGATGAAAAGACCGTCCGCAACCTCTGGCGCCTTGAGGAGCATAACAAATTTTTCCGCGACCTTGGCGAACGCGCCGACATCAGGGCGTTCGTGGCGCCGCTGGTCCATGGTGATCCCGTGCTGTGCGGGGTGGAGACCTTCAACAAGCCCGCACGCCTTGGCTCCGGGGTGCCCTGTCATCAGGACAACGCCTACTTCTGCCAGACACCTCCGGACATGCTCACCGTCTGGATCGCCATCGACGCCGTCACCGAGGCCAATGGTCCGGTCTTCTTTGTCAAAGGCTCCCACAGGCAGGGCATGCAGCCCACGGCCCCCAGCGGCGTGCGCGGCAACAGCATCGGCATGGCCACGCCCACCCGTGTGCCGCTTGACGAGCAGTTCTGCGGCCTGCTGCAGCCCGGCGATGCCACGGTTCATCACTGCGAAACGATTCATCACTCCGCCCCGAACACCACCGGGCATTCAAGGCTCGGCCTGCTGCTGGTGTATCGCGGCAGCCATACGCAGACCGATCCCGCATTGAAGGAAGCCTATGCAGCGGCGTTGGCGGCGACTCCGCCAGCCTGACCGGGACAAGCCCGCACCTTGCCTGCACATCCGGCTTTTCATCAGGCGAAGCCCTCGTATGAAGCCTGCATGCCGCCATCCCGACTTCAGTTCCAGCTCGACGCCCAGGCCACGGGCTCCCGGGCCCGGGCGACCACGTTTCACACGCTGCATGGCAGGATCGAATCCCCCCTGTTCATGCCGGTCGGCACCCAGGCCACGGTGAAGGCGCAAACCCAGGATTCCCTGGCCGCCTCCGGCTCGCAGATCCTGCTCGCCAACACCTACCATCTTTTGCTTCGTCCCGGCCCGGAGGTCTTCGAGAAGCTTGGGGGCATCCATCGCTTCATGAAGTGGCCGGGCTCCGTGCTCACCGACTCCGGCGGCTACCAGATCTTCTCCCTGCCCCATTCCAGGTCGATGACTGAAAAGGGCGCCGTGTTCCAAAGCTATGTGGACAACCGCCGCATCCTGCTCAGCCCCGAGCTCAGCATCCGCACCCAGCGGGCCATCGGCAGCGACATCATGATGGTGCTCGACCAGTGCATCCCCAGCACGGCGGATGAGGCCATGGCCAGAAAGGCGCTCCAGGTGACGCGGCGCTGGGCGGCCCGCAGCCTGGCGGCCCGGGAAGATTCACCGCAATCCTTGTTTGCCATTGTCCAGGGCGCGCTGTTTCCACATCTGCGCCGGGAGAGCGCCGAAGGCCTCATGGAGATGCCCTTCGACGGCTTTGCCATCGGCGGACTGGCAGTGGGTGAGGAGAAACATGAGCGCGAGGACATGTGCGAGCTCACCGCCGCCCTGCTCCCCCCCGACCGGCCGCGCTATCTCATGGGCGTCGGCACGCCGCTGGACGTGCTGGAGGCCGTGCATCGCGGCGTGGACATGTTTGACTGCATCATTCCCACCCAGGTGGCGAAGCGTGGCACGGCCTTCACCTCGCACGGCATCGTCGAGCTGCGCCGCTCCATCTACAAGTTCTCCGAGCACCCCCTCGACGCCGCCTGCTCCTGCCCCGTGTGCGCCACCCATTCACGGGCCTACCTGCATCACCTCACCAAGACGCAGGAGGCCCTCGGCTGGCAGCTGATCGGTCAGCATAACATTCATTTCTACCATCAGCTCATGCGCGAGGTAAGGCGCAGCATCCTTGAGGACCGCTTTCTGGAGCTTTACCGTGAAAGGCGGGAGATCCTTCAGGCGGAGGACATCGACCACCCCGTCACGCCACCAAGACGCAGCACCAGCCCGGGCCCGCCAACGATCCTGGGCGATTACCGGCTCCAGGATGACAGCATCCTGCACCAGCCCTCCGGCACCGCCATCCCCACCTCCACCGAGATCGATCTCACGGAATTCCGCCGCCTGCTGGCGCCAGGTGAAGAGCCGCTGGTGCTCTGGGACATCGGCCTGGGGGCGGCCGCCCCCGCCCTCAGCGCCATCCTGGCCTATGAAGCCGCCTGCGAAAAAGGCCCGGTGCGACCGCTGCACATCATCAGCATCACCTCCGACCTGAACCCTCTCAGGCTGGCGCTCAGCCACAAGAACCGCTTCCCCTACCTGCGCCACGGTGCCGCCGACACCCTGCTGCACCGGGGACGCTGGAAGTCGCGTTTTCGCCCCGGCCTCAGCTGGGAGCTGAATCCCGAAGCACCGCCGCCCCCACACTTCATCATCAGCGCACCGCTTCCCGGCATGAAACACACCTCCCCGGACCTCCAGGTTCCCGTGCTTGAGCCTGATGATCACATTTCTGGTTGATCCGGCACCATGACGGAACACCGAATCAGGCCGTTGCACGGATGAGTTTGGGGCGCTTGCAAAGAGCCGGTCCTGCTGACTGCAGCGGATTGAGGAAATCTTTCTGCCCCCAATCTTTCCACCCTTCAGAACTCAACCTTGAATGCATCATTCCAAACCCTGAGCGCGGGAGTTCGCGTCTCACGGGCTTGGCGGCAAGGGTGTTTGGGCAGAAAGATTAGGGGCAGGAAGATGGGATGGCTCCGGCATCATGAGCCTCTTTCGGCCCACGGTTCGATTCGATGAACCTGGCGCACACGCAGTCCCCATCAAAGCAGGGCCAGCAGCTGCGCCGCGACGATGCGCAGCAGCATGGTCAACGGATACACTGAGGCGTAGGCAACCGCCGGATAATCGCCACGCGCCTGGGTCGTCGCAAAGGCAAGCGCGGGAGGATCCGTCATGCCGCCCGAAAGCAGCCCGCAGAGCGTCATGTAGTCCATGCCATGCCAGCGCCTGGCCACCACACCAACGGCGAGAAGCGGCAGCAGCGTCACCAGAAATCCCGCCGCCAGCCAGCCCAGCCCCTGCCGGCTCAGCACCGTCTCCACAAAATGCTCTCCGGCCAGCAGGCCCACGCTGGCCAGGAACAGCACCATGCCCAGCTCCCGGAGCGCACGGTTCGCGTTCAGCGGCATGTGCATGACCAGCGGCCCGACCCTGCCCAGATGGCTCATGAGGATGGCCACGATCAACGGTCCACCGGCCAGCCCCAGCCTGAGCGGCGCGGGCAGAAAGCTGAACTGGAAGGGATGCATGCCCACATACACCCCGAGCAGGATGCCGGTGAAAATGGCGGCAAACTTGGTTTCCTGAAGCTGCCTCACTTCATTGCCGAGCGCCGCAGTGGCGGACGCGAGCGACGCCTCATCCCCGACAATCTGCAGCATGTCGCCAAACTGCAGCCGCACCTCGGGCATGGCGGTGAAGATCTGGTCGCCGCGGCTGACCCGTGTGACGATGACGTTGTGAAGATGGTCGAGCCCGAGCTCGCCCACCGCCTTGCCGAGCATGGAGCGGTTGGTGACAATGACACGCCGGTAACCCACGTTGCCCGGAGCCTTCATCAGATTGTCCTCCGAACGGCTGCCGATGATCCTGCGGAACTGCTCCAGATGTTCCTGGGTTCCCACCGCCATGATGACGTCACCGACCTGCAAAACCGTGTCCGCCGTGGCCGGCAAGACGGCTTCCTCACCCGCATGACGGATGCGCGAAACAATCACCGCGGTCTCGTGAATTCCTGGCACCTTACCGAGCCGCAGCCCTTGCAGATTGGGATTGTCCACCCGCAGGTTCATCCGCTCCAAAGGCTGCGCGGACTCCCCCTGGCGTTTGCGAAAAGCATCGGCCTCAGCCGTCACATCCACACGGAAAAGCACCCGCAGAAGCACCAGCGCCAGGATGATGCCGACCACCGCCAGAGGATACGCGGTGGCATAGGCCAGCGCAGGCAGGGTCGTCATGGCGGCATCCGCCCCCGTGGACTGCAGGGCCTGCTGTGCGGCTCCAAGGGCGGGCGTGTTGGTCGTGGCTCCCGCGAACAAGCCGGCCACAGCCGCCGATGGCATGCCCAGCAGCCTTCCAGCCGCCAGGGCTGCAACGGCACCGCCCGCAACAAGGGCGACAGCGTACAAGTTCAGCCTCAGGCCGTCGTTCCTCAGCGAAGCCATGAAGCCGGGCCCGATCTGCATCCCCAGCGCGAACACGAACAGGACAAGCCCGAAGTCCTTCAAAAAGTGGATCACCTCCGGATTCGGCAGCCACCCAAGATGCGAGGCGGTCAGCCCGGCAAACAAAACCCCCGCGACACCGAGCCGCACGCCACCGATCGAAAGATGACCCAGGCCGATCCCGGCAAGAGCCACGGCGCTGAGCAGCAGGAGGTCATGAGCAGTGGAGGCGGCGTCAGCCAGGACAGGTAGCATGTTCCTTCCTTCAGGCAGCTGGCGTGCCAGGATCAAGCAGGATCGTCAGCCAATTTTGCTTCAATCCACACCTTGCCCCCGCCTTTTGGATGCGAGAACCTTCTCCACTTCCTTCACGGAAAGACAGTTGATGACATCCCTGCGGGTAAGCCAGCCCTTGCGCGCTGCGCGGATGCCAAAGACCACATCCTTCAATCCATGGATGCTGTGCGCGTCGGGATTGATGCTGCACTTCACCCCCTTCTCCACCGCCAGCCGCCACCAGCGCCAGTCCATGTCCAGCCGCCAGGGGCTTGCGTTCAGCTCAATGATCGTGCCGGTGGCCGCCGCCGCCTCGATGATGGCCGGGATGTTGACCGCATAGGAGGGACGCTGCGCCAGCAGGCGGCCCGTGACATGACCCAGCATGGTGACATGCGGGTTCCGGATCGCACGGATGATGCGCGCCGTCATCTCATCCTCGGGCAGGTTGAAGACGTTGTGAACGCTGGCGACGACGTAATCCAGCTCCGCCAGCAGGTCGTCCGGGAAATCCAGCGAACCATCACGCAGGATGTCCACCTCGCTGCCGGCGAAGAGACGAAAGTCTCCAGCATATTCCTCATTCAACTTGCGGATTTCCGCCATCTGCACCCTGAGCCTGCGCTCATCCAGGCCGTTCGCCTGAAAGCTGCTTTTGCTGTGGTCGGCGATGCCCAGGTACTGAAGGCCCAGCTCCATGGCCGCCTCCGCCATCTCACGCAACGTCGCCTTGCCGTCGCTGGCGGTGGTGTGGTTGTGAAAGACACCCCTCAGGTTTTCCAGCTCCACCAGCCTTGGCAGCCGCCCCTTCTCCGCCGCCTCAAACTCCCCGGAATTCTCACGCAGTTCGGGCTCGATGTAATCCAGGCCGAGGATCTGGTAGATTTCCTTCTCTTGATAGACCTCCGATGCCTCCTCCGGCACGCGGCCTCCGTCCTGGGCTGGCTTGAAGCCGTATTCGTTCAGCGAAAGCCCCCGATCGAGCGCCCGCTGGCGCAGCACGACATTGTGCTCCTTGCTGCCGGTGAAATACAGCAGCGCGTAGGGATACTCCGCGCTGCTGACCGCCCGCAGGTCACACTGCACGCCACCGGCCGCATGCACGCTGGCCTTGGTGCCGCCGTGGGCCATCACCTTCTCGACCTGCGGCAGCCGGACAAAATCAGCGATGACCTCCTCCGGCCGCCGGGTGGAGACCAGAAAATCCAGGTCGTGCACCACCTCCTTGCCGCGGCGGAAGCTGCCGCAAACCTCCGCACGCGTCACTGACGGATGCTCACGCAGCGATTCCAGAATGCCCAGCGCCAGCGCCTGCACCTGATCCAGGCGAAACTCCGACGCGTGCTGCTCGCGGAAGGCGATCGCCTCCAGGATCTTCGCCACCGTCTTTTCACCAAAGCCCGACAGGGCCGCCGCCTCGCCGCCTTCACACACACGCTTCAGGTCGGCCAGTGAACTGACCCCAAGCTTGCCATGCAGGGCCGCGATTTTCTTGGGCCCCAGGCCGGAGACCTCGAAAAGCTCAAACAACGTTTCCGGAAACTCCGCCTTCAGCTTCTCATAAAACTCCAGCCGCCCCGTGGTGGCGAGTTCATGAAGCTTGTCCCGCAACGCCTCGCCCAGGCCCTTGATGCCGGCCAGGTCGTTGTCGCGAGCCATCTGCATGATGTCGCCCGCGTGGCTTTCGACGATCTCCGCCCCGGTCTTGTAGGCCCTGATTTTAAAGGGGTTCTCCCCCTTCAATTCCAGCAGCAGGGCGATGCGTTCGAGGATTTCAGCGGCGGCTTCACGAGTCATGAAGCCAGCATGGCAAAAGGTCGCCGGACCGCCAGCGGGCATTTTCCCGCCCTGCCCGAAAAAACTCCTTTCAAAAAAGAACTGGCAAACCGAAACACCCCGCCTATGACTTCGCTTCCCACGACAACCGCGCGGTTAGCTCAGCGGTAGAGCACTGCCTTCACACGGCAGGGGTCGCAGGTTCGAACCCTGCACCGCGCACCATCGTCACCTTTCGCCACGTCGCGACATTCCGGGACAAGGGGTTCATTTTCAGGGCTTATGCAGTTCGCCGCGTCCCTGGGCGCAGGCCGGAAACGAGCTGATCCAGGGTGATCATCACTCCAGGATTTTCGTCAGCCTCTCGCATCCGGCGCAGGACCTCCTCATCGGAGACCTAATAGGTCAAAGTGTCCACTCCACGCAGCAGTCGAGCCGCCAGCCAGGCCCGTTGGGCCTCCGGCAGAAAGGCGGCGTCGCGGGTGATTTCCTCCAGGTCCATGGCTGCCCATGCCTATTTCAAGGCCGGACGCTGTCCAGGCATTTCGAAGTCGGCCAGGTCTTCAGTGCAGGTTCAGCCGTTGCAGGTGGAGCTTCAAGATGCGGCGCATTTCCTCGATGGCCTCGGGTCTTTCATGCACGCTGTGATCCGATTCCACAAGGAGTTCTGACTCGACACCTTCCAGGTGTGCGCTGGAATAGGGCACAAATCCATCCGAGCATTTGGGATCGGTGGTCGGACGGCCGTCCTTGTTGCCGATGATGGAATGCAGGTGCACACCGGGGCGGAAAGGCAGGGTGGTGGCGATCCTCACATAAGGCGACGAGGGCGAAAGATTGTCGACGCTCGTCGGCATGCCCCTGGCCAGGAGCTGGCCTAACGATTGATTGCGCTCGGCCAGCCCCTGCAGGATGTCAAAGGTGCTGCCGAAGGTCTGTCCTGGCAGCTTGACCAGCCTGCGGCCCAGGTGCGCCAGCCTGCTGTCCGCCACCTCGCTGCCCCGATGAGGCGTGGCGGCGAAGATGACACGGCTGATGTGCGGGTTCGGATTGAACTCCATGTAGCGTCGAAGGGATTCAAACTCCTCCTTTTTCAGGCCCAGTTCCTGTGGACCTTTGCCCAGGATGGTGACCCAGAAGCGGTCGCCGCTGTCCTGGACCTGCGCCTTGCTGACCAGCCCTCCCATGCTGTGGCCGATGAGCACCATGTTGCCGCAACGTCGCCCGGCCCCGCTGCGGGCGAGGATGTCATGCAGCTGCGCCAGGTTTTCACGAAGCTTCTGGGAGCTGTAGATGATCGGCACGCCGGAGGGATATCGAAACAGATACACCTGATAATGGCGCTGGATGTCCGGATTGGTGCCAAACTCGTTGATCACGTTTTCCCAGGTCGCCGGACGTGACATCAGACCATGGACCAGAATGAGGGGGATGCGGTCCTTCGACGGCGGCTCAAGGGCGATCAATCCCAGCTTGTCCATGTGGCTTGAGCTGCGCAGAAGCGCCTTGATTCCAGCCATCCTCGCCGCCTCCATCGAAAGGAGGTATTCACCGTAGGCCGTCAGGTCGGCCGCCAGCGGCAATTCATGCCCGCCCAGCCGGACCGTCTGCGTCACCCGTGAGTCATGCAGCACCAGCAAAGCCACACGCCGGCCTGCCGACTGCCGGAAGTCCAGGGTTGCCGTGACCGGGCACAGATAGCCTCCATCCGACATGAAGGCCTCACGGGCCTTGCGCTCCGGAGTGTGTTTCCAATGCGCGACCATGGACAGTCCCACGCCGTCCCGGGTCATGCGATGCTTCAAATGACGGCTGCGGATGGTGTTGGACGGAATGAGTTCGTCAAAGCGCAGTCCGCGAGGAAACTGCGGCACTAGGCGGAAGCTGTCGCCGACCTGCATGGGGGCCGACCCGGCCGAATCATCGGACAAGGCCAGCCAGAGCGCCACCACCCGGCCGACCTGCGTGGCATAAGCCTGCCGCTGCTCCTCTGTTTCCAACCCCTCCTGCATCGCCTTGTCCGCCTCCGCAAGCGCCCCGGCAAGCTCCGTGACGCTGGCTCCTTGAAGCGTTGCCCTTGCCTGCTGCCTTCCTTTCAGCCCAGGCACGACAGAACTGCATGCCGGAATTCCGGACAGGACAAGGGTGACGGCAAGAAGTTTGAAAAACGGGTTCATGGTCTTTGTCTGGGAGAATGATTGCATCCGGAGTCAGCATCATTTCAGCGGGCCGGGCAGCAGGCGGTCCTGCACCTTGAAGCCCCGGCCTTCCAGCTCCTGGCGGAGCCTGGGTGACATGACCCCGGTGAGCACCACCGTGACCGAGGGCGGCCTGGCTCCTTCCACCTGGATGGATTGCAGCACGTTGGCAAACCGTTCGGAGCCTGGCGACCACATGGCATAGTCCCAGTGCAGTGCCACCATGAAGCCGCCGTCGGCGGTCAGGCAGACCGGGAGGCCGTCCATCTCAATGAGCCTGGCCACGGGAATGCCATGGGTGTGGGCATGGGCGATAAGGCGCGCCGTCTGCTCATAAAACACGGCATCCGCCTCGCTGTCGGTCATCCTGGCGGCGTCACGCACATAGAGGTTACGGCCATCGACACCGGCAAGCTGATGCAGGGCTCCCACCAGCCGGGTTTGATGCCAGGGGGAGAGGGAAGCGTTGGAAAGAAATGCTTCGGCAACCTCCGCCGGAACGTTCATGGACTCCAGCCTGGAGAAATTGGTCTTCCGAAGATCCAGCGGTGACTGCTCATACACCAGGCTTGAGGTCAGTTCGACGGTCGAGAGGGCGGACAACGCGGCTCCGGCCGCGCCGCTGATGGGCAAGGTGGCGGCGGTGAAGGTCATGTCACCGGCGAAGGCCGCCCAGGCGACACGGTCCATCTCCTCCTGCAGGACCTCGTTCGAGCTGTAGGGGTTCACCGCCAGCCGGGCGCCAAGCTCACGCTTCGTCCTGGAAACGCCTGCCACACTTTTGAGCAGGCCGTCCTCGCCCTGGCCTCGCTCACGTCCGCCTGCGGCCTCCTTGACGCCCCGGCCCATGCGCCCCAGGAACTTGCCCACGCCCCTGGGCACGGTGGCAATGGTTTCGCCCGGGGCCTGGACGATGTCGCCCACCACTTCAAAGGGGGCCTTGGAGGCACGCTTCAACGCCTGGACATATTCCTCGCTGGATGACATCTCACGCAGCCTGGCCAGGGCCAGGATCTCAATGACACGGCTCTGCAGCATGAGGTTTCCGTGTGCGACAAAGGTGCCGAACGGCGAATCGATCACATAATGGTTCAGCCCGTTGTAGGTCTTCACCTCCTCGCGGACACGATGGTGCGGCCCCGTGAGCCAGACCGGCTGGAGAATGTCGCCCGCCTTGAAGCCGGGGCTTGAATCGTAGGCGGCAGGGGCGGCGTGGGCAAGAAACGTGGTCAGAAGAAGAGTTAGGCAGGGCTTCATGTCGGCGCAGATGATGCGTGTGCGGCCAGGACCGGTCTATTGGCCCTAGGTCCAACATGAGCACGCCGCCTGTCAGAAGGTCAGTCCCATCCTCAGGCCCGCCACCACCACCCAGCCCAGGCCTCCGGCGACATCATCCCCCACCACCAGCTGGACGTCCGGAGTGATGAGAAGAGAACGCCCGGCCTGCCTGCGATAAAACAGCTCCAGCACGCCCTGCCAGCGCTCATCCTGGACGGCCCTGCCAGCCGCCATCGCCACCCCGACGCGATCCACTCTGCTGAGGTCATGCGCAGCTCCGACAGCGGCGAAGTGACTCGTCGCTGCCGCCTGCCCGTCCGACCAGGCGCACTTGATGAATGTGCGCGTCGATCGGGTGAGCGGATGTTCCAGGGTGAGGCTCACGCCGCCTCCTGGATCCAGGCCAGCCTGTGACGAGGCGTCAGCCCGCCAGAACAGCATCTGCACCCTGGACACGCTGTCGCTAATCCAGGTGAAGTCGCGGGCCAGCTGCACGGCCTGAAACATGGCGTCACCCGTGAGCCGCCAGTCGGCGGTTTCACGAAGGTTTGAACCGGTCAGGCTCGACAAGGCCAGGGCAACCTCCCAGCCTTCCCTGCCCTGCCACCGCGCAATGAACCCCAGGTCCGCCCCGGGAAACCCCACGGCGGGACTGGAGGAGAAGGCCTGGTTCATGAACGAGCGCTTGGCACTTCGCAGTTCATGCCCGTCAAGCAGGTCGTCGATCGTCATCTGACCGTACCTCAGGGTCAGCCTTCGCTCGAAGAGCAGGTCCTCAAGATACAGCTCCGGCACCTGGAAGCCGGCATCCGTGAACCCATCCACATGCCCCCAGAGAGCCCGGGTCTGCGACTTGAGCGCAGAAGGAGGCGAGTCGTCATAAGCATGGCGATGCCTGGCGCGAACGTTCAACGACAGGGGGGAACGGCTCTCCTCGTCATTGATATGCCAGTGCATGTTCAGGGTGGCATCTCCCGATGCCGATCCCCGGCCCTGGCCGGATGTGAGCGCTCCCAGCGCCAGGGAATCATAAGTGAACGCCAGATCAAGGCCGATGGATTGCATCCAGCCAGGGCCCAGAGCGGAAGGCAGCTCCGCTCCGCCCGCCTTCCAAAACGGATGATTGCGAAAGTGGATGGCCGCCTGCACGCCATCCTCGCTTCGTTTTTCATGCCTCAAACCCGGCACTTCCTCGGAGCGCATTGCCGCACAGGTCAGCAGGCATGCGGCCAGGCTGGTGAAGAAGCGAGTGGAGGACAGGCTGAGCATCGCACCCGGCGGTTATCGGCGTGTTCCCCTCGCCGCGGGCTTTGACTTCGAGGAGCTGCTTTTTGAGCGCGTGCCAGCTGAACGCTGGGAACCGGCACGATCCCGCGCATAGGAGTCCCTGCTGAGCTTGGAGGCCGTGGGCTGGGTGCTCTTGTAGCCGGGCTGCACCCTGCTGTCGGACGCCCGGGCCGGCCTCGGCATGTTTTTCTTCACTGTTGGTTCGGCGCGTCCCGGACCGGTCCCTGGCCCCTGGCCAGGCCCCGTGTTGTCGTCCGCAGGCCCGTCCTTGGCGTTGGCCGGCAGATTGGAAGGCCTGCCGGAAGGTTTCGTATCCGGCCTCGGCCCGGCCCCGGGCCCCTGCGGTCCCGAGGGACGATGAGGCGAGTCCGGCACCGACGGCTCATGAATCCAGCCGCCGTCATGACGCTTCTGCCAGCCATCCTCAGCATCCCTTTTGTAGATGCTTCCATCCTTGCCCACATAGACATCGCCGCCCGCCGTCTTCGCCACAAAGGCGTCGGAGCCAAACCGGCGGTTGATTCCGACCACGCTGCCGCCATGTGAAGTTTGCACCCCGCTGACCGTACGGCTGAAGTTGGAATGATGCGCCGCCCGGATCCACTCATCATCACGCACGACGGCGGAATGCCCCCAGGAGCCATAGGGTGTCTTCACCGTCACACGCCCGGCGGCCGTGTCCGTCCAGGGATTGTAGGCGGACCTTGCCACCACCGCCCCCCTGGGGCCGTAGGCATAGGCCGAGCGGGTGTAGACTCCCGTCGCCGGGTGATAAACGGCACCATAGCCCGCACCGCCGTAAGGTCCGTAATAATGAACGGGCCTTCTGCAGTAACCATGACCGTGGTAATACACGGCGCCACAGCCATAGCCGTACCAGCAGGGGCGTGGATAATAATGATGATGCCAGTGATCCTCCGCCAGTTCATGCCCCAGCCACATGCCCAGGCCGAAGACCAGCAGGCCGCGCGCGATGTAGGCCCCTGAATAACCGGAAGTCACGCCCACATGCACCACCTGCGGTGTTGAGTCATAAACATACACGTAGGTGACGTGATGCTTGGGGCTGGATGAAGGGATCGTGTAGATCACCTGCGGCACAAGATCACAGACCACCCAGCGGCCCGTGGCGGAGGACGCCTGGAACCAGACGCCCTGATGGCAGCAGTAATATTTCCCGGCCACCAGGAAGACGTCATTTGAAGTATTGACCGCATACTGCACGGCGCTTGCGCCGCTCACGACCTTGAACTGCGGCGCGCCTTCATAGGAAACCTCCACCGAGACGGTCGCCCGATCCACCGTCGCCGTCTGTGGAATGGAGGCCTGGATGACCGCCTCGTCCGCAGCAGGCGTTCCACGCACGGAGACAAGCACATGCCCCTTGGGATGGGATTCCGGGATTCTGGCAAAATCCCCAGGGAGGTCGTCCATGGCGGAACCCCAGGGACCTTCAAGCGACCTGGCGCTGAACCAGCGGCCCGCGGTCAGCAGATAATAAAGGTTGGATGCAGGCTGCAGGAAGAGATCGCTCTCCGTGTTGGCGACATACATCAGCGAGGTGCCCGAAATGGGAACCATCTGCGGCCTGCCGTTCGTGACGATGATCTCCGCAGGGCGGTTCGAAGCAAAGACACGAGGAGCATGGGAATCATCCAGCGGTGCTTCGAGGCTGGCCTTCACATCCGACCAGTTCGAGTCATCAGGCAGATTCTTGAAGGAGGCGGGAAGACTCTTCGCCGGGGCCCACGGGCCCTTCATGGCATCATCTGCCACCAGCCATTGCCCGTCGGCCAGCAGGTAAAACCGTCCTCCTTCGACCAGGACATCCCAGTTGGTGTTCACGGCGAACATCAGCGAGGCATAATCCTCATGGACAGGCTCAAGCCTTGGCTCACCCACGAAGGTGAGCAGGACCGCCGGAGAGCTGCTGTAAAAGATCGGCGGAGGATCAAAGCTCACCTCCGTCTCCTTCAGGCTGACGCCATCGCGCTCAAGGGCGGCGGTCATGGCGGCGAGCGGCAGTTCCATCGGAGCCTCGGGAGTGAGCACGCTTCTCACCATCTTCTCCGCCCTGACCGAGGTCTCCGCATCGAGTTCAGGGAAGCGGAACCCCGTGAAGTCGCGCCTGCCGAACTGCACCGTGCCGTGGTCGAAATCCGCAATGGTGTCGGCATCAATCATGACGGCTCCAAAGGAAGCCTCGTCCCTGCCGTCAAGCTTGACACCGATGGCCGAGGCGCCCTTGAGATGCCGGAAGTCCGACCACTCCAAAATCTGCGGCATGTAGATGGCGACTTCCCCGCCCTTCACCTCATAGACCCGAGGCCATGCCTCGGGATCAAGGAAGGACTCCTGCGCCGCATGGACGGACTGGGTGGAAAAGGCAAACACCGCCGAGGAAACCAGGGCGGCAATCGGTCGGATGATGGAACGTGGATGCATGAATTGGAATGAGGGTGATTGAAGCTTCATGGCTGACGGGTGACCTTGACGGCGACGGATTCCGTGGTCCGGAACACGACCTGCTCGCCGATCCGGTGCCTGGTCATGCTGACGTCCGGGCGCACCTGAAAAACCTGCCTGCGACCGTCGGGAAAGCGCACGGTGGCGGTTCTCCTGAGCAGGTTGATGGACTGAATGGTGCCGGTGAACTGGCTCGTGCTCATCACCAGCAGCCTGGGTCTGGAGCCCTGAGGTGCGAGGGACACCTGCAAATCCTCACCCTTTGGAAGCGGAGCGTCCCGAGGCCTGACAAAGCTCAGGTACTGGCGCGTCAGCTCCACCTTCAGGCGGTCACCACGTTGGATCTGGGAGAAATTCCTGACTTCGGGGCCGGCCTTGAAAATGCTCTTCTGACCGTCCTGGCCGACGATGGTGACAATCCTTCGTTCGCGATCCAAATCGACGACTGTCGCCACCCTCTCATAGGTTTCCACAAGAAGCCCGCCAGGTTCACCATGGTCGATCCGGACCTCCGTGCGCTTTTCTGGTTCCATTGCAGGCAGAGAGACCATGAATGCCACCAGGAAAGCTGCGAGGAGGGTTGAGGCTCCTCCTCGCAGCCGGCTGCACGGAGCCAGGCCGACCAGTTTTTTTCGGATCATGGACGGCAAATGGTTTGAGGAGGTGCTCCCGAAACTGGCGTGAAGGATGGCCCGCAGCTCACCAGGGCTTGAGGGTGACGCGGCTGGAACGCTGTACGACGTGATCCGGGCTGGTGTTGAGAAGCTCGGCAAACTGGGCGGCCCAGTCCCTGATGTTGGTTTCCGCCCCATGATACCAGGTGTACTGGCTGAGATTGACCGGCGCCACCTTGTCCGTGCGGCGGTCCTTGAAGGTCGCGATGATGCTGTTGTCAGCACCGTTGCGCACGCGCCCCTCGATGGCGATGCTGCCTCGGCCGGCCGTGGAAAGCACACCGGCTCCAGGAACGACAAAGCCTGCGGCCGAAGATGCGGCGTTCCAGAAGGCCTTGGAAGGCACCAGTTCAACGAGGGCGAGTTCCACCACCAGCGTTCCGGCTCCAGGCCCGGAGGCCAGCGCAAGCTTCCTTGAGGGGTGGGATTTGACCGCGCTGCTGAACTCACGCCGAATGCTGGCGGCAACCTCCCGCACATCATCGCTCATGTCCTTTTGACGCAGCGGAGTCTGCTCCTGCCACCAGGTCTGCTTCGCCATGTAGCCCGTGTTCACCGGCGCGAAGTAAACCGCATTGAAGTTTTTGCCGATCGGCGTCCCCTGGTATTTCGAATCAATCCAGGACTCCTGGAGGAACTGCGCGCGGGTTTCAGATTTTTTATCCTGCGGGGCAAAGCCCGAGTCCGCCGCCTGGCGTGTCTCAAGCATCTGGCAGCTGACCATGCTGATGGACAGGAGACCGGCGAAGCAACGAAGTGAGGTGGATTTCATGTGGATGATGATGATTGGAATCAGGCCGGACCAGGCCTGGATGATGAAGAGATCATGGGTCAGACTTGCAGGCGCGGCTATTGGACCTTGGGCCAATGCCAGGCATCCTCAGCGCCCGGACGATGCGGGGGGCAGGCGTGCAGAAGCATCCTGGAAACCGGGCCTACCATGGCGGATCTCCTCGGAGAAACCAGGCGAGAGACCGGCCTTTGCCGCAGCATCGTTGATCAGGGCGCGGCGGCGAAGCTCGTTGAATGGCAGTCCGTCCGTGACGACCAGCCCTTGTTCATAAAGCAGCTCGTCCGCCCTGCCATTGACAATCATCCGCCAGTCCCAGGGAAGCCGCCTCCCGGCAGGATGCTGTCCGCGGATCGCCGTGGTGCAGTTCGTGGCCAGCGCATGATACCACCTTGGCGATTCCCGGAGTGAGTTGATCGACCTGACATATTCCATGAAGCGTTCCCTGGCCCGTTCGGGCGGCATGCGGGTCCGGTACAGATATGAAGTCTCGCCCTCCCGGACGGCGGCCCTCAGCCGGACAACGTCACTTTCCTCAGCGACGACATAATACAGCTCAAACTGACGGTAGAAGCCGCCGATGGCGGAGTAACTTTCCCCCGTCTCCTTGCGGGTCTCAATGGAAAAACAAACCGGCGGCGCATCCGCAAACTGAAAGCTGACGATGGGGTGCGCCATCCAGGGCGAACCCCAGTAATTGATGAACAGATCCACGCCGCAAAGCTGCGAGAGACGCACCGTGCGAGTCTCCCACTTCGGTGTGAAGTCCGTCGCGCTGCGGTAGGTAAAATGGCGCACCTTATGAAGTGTGACCTCGTCACCATGAATTTCAGCCCAGGGAAGTTCAGCCACGTCCGGCTGCCAGGCGCGGTCGTTCCTTGGCATCAAGGAGCACCACCAGGCCAGGACGGCGGAGCATGGCATGAAAATGACGGCCAGCTTTCTCCAGGCTCCCCGCAAAAGAAGGGCCGAGCACAGCACACTCACGACAAACACGGACGAAATGACGCCGCGAAACGCCTCAAGGTCATAATGCAGGGCGCCAAAGGACCAGGCCACATAAGCCGAAGCGGCGAACCATGATGCCGTCTTGACCAACAGCACCCCCAGCTTCTTTAAAAAGCCGCCCGCAGGCCCGGCCGCAAGGGCGGCCTTTCGCTTCGCATTTGAGGACTGATCTTCTTCCATCGCTGCTTTCCCTGCTGATTTGGTGCATTTGAAGGCCCGGACCTTCGTTGTGGGCGGAAGACCGGCGGTTCATTCCTCCTTGGCCCCCTTGTGCCAGCCCCCTGTCACCGTGCTGGCGCTGACAGGGACGTCCTGCTTTTTCAACCATGGGCCCTTTGCCAGGAGCCTGTTGCGCAGTCCAGCGTCGTGCATTTTCAGCCCGAACCAACTATTCATAGGAGGAAACGAAGCTCCGGCCACCGGCCGTCCCTCCGTCCCCCATGGATCACTTACTTCGAACCGTCGTGGATGTCCCTTTCGCCAATGCCTTCATCGGTGATGGAATGGCCGTGACCCGCTTCGGCGGCGGGCTTCTTCCCGTCTTCTGAGGCCATGTTCGGCCTGCCATGGGCTAGGCCGACGCTGGCGACATACATCAAGGCGAGAGGTTTGGCGGACTCCTTCCCGAGTGCATTGAGGCGTTCCTGCATGGCATGAACTTTAAGCGGATGCTTGGAAGCGACGTTGTTCTGCTCGTAGGGATCCTCAGCGATGTTGTAAAGGTCCACGCTGGTGGGGATCAGCGTGCGCCAGATCAGCTTCCAGCCCCCCTGGCGCACGGCACCGCGGAAGGGCTCGACGTTGTAAACAATCTCATTTCTGGGCGAGGCCTTGCCCTCTGCGATGGTGTCCCAGACATTGACGCCGTCGAGCGGCTTGCATTTGGCGGTGGAGGCGCCGGCGAGGGCGGCGAGGGTCGGATACACGTCCACGGCGTGAATGATTCCATCCACGGTCTGCGGCTTGATGTGGCCGGGCCAGCTGGCGCAGGCCGCGACACGGCTGCCACCTTCAAAGAGCGAGCCCTTGCCATCGCGATAGGGGCCGTTGTCACATGGCAGCTTGATCTTGGAGAGATCGGTCATCTGGCCGGCAAACATGGCGTTCGTGGTGCCCCCGTTGTCGCTGTGGAAGAGGATGAGGGTGTTTTCACGCAGCCCTTTTTTCTCAAGCGCTTCAACGACGCGTCCCACCTCGTCGTCCATGCAGGTCACCATGCCTGCGTAAATGCGGCGGGTGGGCTCCTTGATGTCCTTGTAGCGGTCGATGTATTCCTGAGGCGCCTGATAGGGCGTGTGCGGCGCGTTGAAGGTGAGGTAGAGGTAGAACGGCCTGCCGCTGTTCTGCTCATTGATGTACTTCACCGCATCGTTGCCGATCAGCTGGGTGGTGTACCCCTTTTCCTTCACGGGCTTGTTGTTGCGGAACCAGTCAAGCACGCCGGCATCGCTGTGGGTGTAATAGTCCAGCTCGCCGATCATGGCGCCATACTGGTAGTCAAAGCCGCGCTGCCTCGGCCAGTATTTGATGTCCGCGTGGCCGAGATGCCACTTGCCGATGATCGCGGTGGTGTAACCGGCCTCCTTGAGGCACTGGGGCAGAAGATGCTCGCTGGTGTCGAGGCCATAGCCTGCGGGGCCGGGGATGACGATGGTCTGAAGGCCGTAGCGGAACGGATAGCGTCCGGTCATCAGCGCGGCACGGGTGGGCGTGCACATCGGCTGGGTGTAGAACTGGGAGAACTTCGCGCCGCCGGCGGCAAGCGCGTCGATGTTCGGCGTCTTGATGTCGGTGGCTCCGTTGAAGCCGACGTCCCTCCATCCCAGGTCGTCCGAGATGATGTGGACGATGTTGGGCCTTGGCGCGGCCTCCGCAGGGGAGAAGGCGCTGGCCGCCATGCCTGCGGCAAGCAGCAGTAGGTTCAGATGTCTGTTCATGATGATGTCTTGAGTTAGGTGTTGAAGCGTGGCTGGACGGGCTCAGCGGGCTGGATGAATGCGGGTGATCTTGGAGCCCTGGAGCCCCAGCCCGCCCATGAGGCCCTGCTGGTTGAAGAAGACGGCGTAGATGCTCTTCCGGAGCGTGTTGGTGCTGAGCGAGGCGGCCATGCCCTGGTCCAGGACGACCAGGCTTGGCGCACTGCCAACCTCCCAGCCCTGGCTGCTGTTGAGCGAGCTTATGGCGCTGTCATCCATCAGGAAGAGCGCATAACCATAGGTCTGCACACCGGCCTGGAGCCCGTAGGAAAGGCCGACGGTCTGGTAGAAGTCGCGGATCGCGCCATTACGCCAGACCAGGGAGCCGTTGCCACCCATGGCACCGACCATGAATCCGCCCTTGATGATGCTCGGGAAGACCAGCACGGCCTTGGCACGGGACCCGAGCCAGCGTGCCTTGGGGTTGGCTGCATACAGCTGATGCAGCGCGGCGCGTGAGGTCGAGGCGATCTGCGCCTTGCTGGAGTTCGCGGCATTGGCCTGGGTCAGCGGGCCGCTGCCGCAGCTGGTCAGGACAAGAGGTCCGCTGGAGGCGGTCAGGATGAGGGCGAGTGCCTGGAGTGTTCTTTTCATGATGGGAAAGGGCCGCGGGTTACCAGAATTTCTTGGCGATGTTCAAACCGAAGGACTGGCCCTGGAAGCGGTCCTTTGCGGAGAACTCGTTGAGGTAGCGGAAATTGACCGAGAGCATCCAGGGCACATAGGTCAGGCCGACCTGGCAGCCCACCGCATGCACCTCGTCATGCACGCCGGGGTTCGACGCATCAGCCCCCTTGTCGTCGGTGACCTGCCAGCTGCTGTAGCCCATCGGCCCGACTTCGAGCAGGAGCTTCTGGCTCTTGGTCAGCGGCAGGTACTGGCTGATGCCCCAGTTGAAGGTGAGATTGTCACCCGGCGTGAAGTCAAAGTCCTGCTTCTCACCATGGGTTTCATAGGTCAGCACGCCGGACACCGCCATGCGCTTGTCCTCCCAGGGATACCAGCTCACCGCACCCTGGAACTGGTTCGTCCAGAAGCCGAGGCCGATGTTGTCGAGCGCCTCCGTCCTGAAGGTGCCGACGACCGGCAGCGTCACGTTCTGCGTGTCATAGCGGCCTGTCGGGGCGTAGAAGCCGTAGCCAAGGGCGAAGTCGAAGTGCTTCCTGTTCCAGCCGAGCCACAAAGGCTGCACAAAAAGGTCGCCGAGGCCGATGTCGGATTCGTGAGTGGCCGCGACACCACGCCCCCTGACCGTGGAGACGGAGCCGCTGATGGAGGCGTTGGCAAAGCTGGGGGCCGCATAGGCGGCGTAGTTTGCGCCGAGGATCTTCCAGTCGGACACCCAGATGAAGGTGGGGGAGATGGCGTAGATTTCGACATCAATCCGAGGCTTCAATGTCAGCCCGGGGCCAGGACCGGGGCTGATGGTGACGCTGCCCAGACGGTTGCCGCCGGCGTCATTCATGCGGTCGGCCGAATACCAATAGTTCATGAGCGCGGTGTAGAAGCCAGGCTCGGGCACCACATAGTCACGGATGCTGGGGACGCCGGGCATGAAGTGGCCCACCTCGCCTGCTTGAAGGCCGGCTGATGCCAGGGCCAGGATGCCGGCGGCGCCGGCGGACATGAGTCGATGAATGCGTGTTGGTTTCATGGATGAGGATGTGTTTGCGGAAAAGTCACGGAGTCAGGCTGCCTGCTCCTTGAGCGCCCAGCGGACGGCATCGAGCAGGGCCTGGGTGTCGACCGGCTTGCGGAAGTAGCCCTCGGCGCCGGCTTCATGAGCAGCCCCCCTGGCCTCGGTGGTGTCATGGGCGGTCAGGAAGATCACCGGAAGCCGGGACTGCACGGCGTTCAGCGCCTGCTTCAGCTCAAGGCCGCTCAGGCCGGGAAGGGTCATGTCGGCGACAATGCAGCCGTGCACGGCAGGCGGGGGTCCGGCAAGAAAGGCGTCCGCCGATTCATAGGCCCGATAGTCCAGGCCCGCCGAGGTCATGACACGTCCAAGGGCGCGGCGCACGCTGGCGTCGTCGTCGATGATGAAAATGGTCGGCCTTTGCTGTGGCATTGCTCCGCCACGGTGACGACTGCGGCCGTCCGCCGCTATTGGACCTTGGGCCAATAGGCCGGGAGGCCTCAGTCCACGGCCGAACCGGAAGTTGCGGCGGCAAATCCGGCCAGGCTGCACAGCCTGACCAGTTCGGCGACGGACTGCGCCTGCATCTTCTCCAGGACACGGGCCCGGTGCACCTTCACCGTCTTCTCCACGATGTCGAGCTCCGCCGCGATCTGCTTGTTGAGGGCTCCCGTGATGACCCAGGACATCACCTGCAGCTCACGTTCCGTGAGCTCCGCCATCCGGTCGCGCACCTGCCGCACCTGCCTGTCCGAGGAGAGTTCGGCACGATGCCTTTCCAGCGCCTCGCCAATCGCGCGGAGGAGGTCGGCGTTGTCGAAGGGCTTGGTCAGGAAGGTGACGGCTCCATGCTTCATCGCACGCACGGTGGATGGAATGTCCCCGTTGCCGCTGATGAAGATCATGGGACAGCGCGCAGCGCCCTGCTGAAGGTGCTGCTGAAGCTCCAGGCCGCTCAAACCCGGCATCTGCAGGTCCACGACCAGGCAGGCCGGACGCATGAGCGGCCCCTTTTGCACCTCGATGAACTCCTCCGCCGAACCATAGCTGTGTCCTTCAAAGCCGGTCTGCCGCACCAGCCTGAGCAGGCTGCGGCAGATGGACGGGTCATCATCCACGATAAAGACGACGGGGGTTGCAGGACTCATGGGATCCGGATGGGTTGACCCGGAAGTCACCCAGATCCCCGAACTGCACAACCAGAGAGTGTGGCAGACCGCGCTCAACGGCTGATGCTTCCGGCCGTGCTGCGCAGGCCCATCCTTCGTCCGTTCAGAGGCTGAAGCGGCCTGCTGGTCGGGCCGAGCACCCTGGCGAACGTCTCCATCTGCCGGCCGCTGGCGGAAATGGGATCCCGGAAGACCAGCCACTCGACATTTTCGGAACAGGGCGGCGTGGTCAGCGAACCCATGTAGGTGTAGGAGGCGTTCGTGGCCGGCAGGTGGAAGGCCAGTTCCAGCCTGACATCAGACAGATCGGCCGAATCCCCCCTGGCCTTCGGCAGGTGACGGATGATCTTGGCAAGGTTTTCGTTCTCAGGCCCCTCCTGAAACAACGCGGCCACCACGGCGAACCTGCCCTGGGAATCCTGGTGAACAAAATGCACCTCCAGGGGAAAGCGGCTGCCGTCGATGGCATGCTCGCTTGGCGTGTGAAAATGAAACTGCTTCAACTTGTAGACGCCGCGCTCCGTGGTCAGCGTGCTGCCTTCGTCCACCGTCACCTGGATGGTGTGACCGTTGTCCACGATGTCGGTGACATGCTCATGATGGGCGATTTTCAGGGACGTTGTCCGGTAGTCGATCCGCCAGGCGCCGGATTCCCCTGCACTGTTCTGGACAATGTCCACCGGCGACTGCTCCCTTCCCTCGCCGCAGGCGGCGTAGGCGGGGCTGAGCCGGGGCCAGTATTCCGGACCGCCCTCGCCCTCATACCCCCAATGGGCGGCCAAGGAATGGCCGGGATGAACGGGGGCGGATTCCGCAGCCGGCCTGCGGCAGGCGGACAGGGATGCCAGCAGGGGCAGGACCAGGAGGCAAGGCTTCATGCCCGAATCCTCCCCCAGGGAGCACTCCGGCACCATTGGACCTTGGCCCAACAAACCATGAATCAACATGGACCGGGACGGCCTGCCTCAAACCGCCGGGAGCGTGATTCTGAACAAGGCGCCGCCTCCAGGCGGGTTTTCACCGCTCAGCTCGCCCTCAAAGCGCCTGATGATGCCATGGCTGATCGCCAGGCCAAGCCCCAGGCCCCCCGGCTTGGTGGTGACAAAGGCCTCAAACAATCGCGCCTTCATTTCCGCAGGAATGCCGGGGCCGTTGTCACGCACACTGAGGATGACGCTGCCGACGGCGCTGCGGGTGCTGATGTGAATCCTCGCATCACGGCTGCCCGCAGCCTTCATGGCATCCAGGCTGTTGAGGATGAGGTTGATGAGCACCTGCTGGATTTCCACACGCCCGGCCATGACCTGGGGAGGCGCCTCCTCAAGGTCGAGTTCAATCCTCGCCTTCTTCACCACGATCTCGCTGTGCAGCAGGCCGCAGACCTGGTTGACGGCGTCATTCAGGTCCACCGGCTGCAGCTCCATCACGGCGTCCTTCTTGAACATCGCACGCATGCCATGGATGATGCCCCCGGCCCTCTTGGCATCGGACACCACGTCCTCCATGATGGCCTCGATCTCGGCAAGGTCGACCTTGCCCTCCCGGATCATGCTGTGCCCGACCTGTGCGTTGCTCAGGATGGCCGCAAGCGGCTGGTTGAGTTCATGGGCGATGGTTCCAGCCAGCTCGCCCAGCATGCTCACCCTGGAGAGATGCGTGAGGTCCTGCCTTTGCTGGGCAAGCTCCTGCTCGGACTGCTTGCGGCTGGTGATGTCCAGGGACACGCCGCGCAGCAGCAGAGGCCTGCCGGACGGGTCACGCTCCAGCCTGCCGGCGGCGGCGATCCAGCGCTCCGCTCCATCGGGCAGCACAACCCGGTATTCAGCCGCGAAGGGAGTTGAATCCAGCAGGGTCCGCTCAACCTCCACGGCCACCGCCTGGCGGTCGTCGGGATGCACGGTTTCCGTGAACCTTTGAAAGTCGACCTCCTCATCCGGAGGAATGCCATAGATCCTGCGTCCGTCGGAGGTGGTCCAGATCAGGTTCGTCGCGATGTTCCATTCCCAGGGCGCGAGTCGGGCCGCAGTGGCGGCCATTTCAAATCTCTGCTCGCTGGCCTGCAGGCTGCGCGCCAGATGCGCCGCACGCAGGACGTCACGGCTCAGTTCAAAGCCCATGACGATGAGCAGGAGCAGAAAGCTCATGGTGACGGCGACAGGCAGCGCGATCACCTGGGCGACCACCAGGGATGCCTGGGTCAATCCTGCGGTCACGATGAGCACGATGCCCGCACCGATCGTCACCACACGCCTGCGTCCCTCACCGCCCCCCACCCGCCACAACCGCCAGGAGGCATCTATGAAATACCCCGTCCACACCAGCGCCGCCACATGCTCAACCCACAGCCAGTGTCCGATCTCACCGGCAGGCGCGGAAACCGTCTCGCCCAGGAAGCTTATTTTTCGCAGGCTCGTGACGGATTCAAAGAACAGCCCGTGCGGACGGAGGAGGTTGACACCAAGCGCAAGGGCACGCGTCACCAGGGAGGTCACCAGAAGCCACCGCCGCCCGGTTCCAAAGTAGGAATGCACCAGCAGCAGCACGGAGGCGATGGTGAGCGAGATCGGCACCAGGGCCCAGCGCGCCGCCTCTCCAAAGGCCTCGGGACTCTCCGCCCGCATCATCGCCAGGTCGAAGAACGGATAGGCGGACATGCTGAGCGCCGCGAGCGCAAACCAGAGCTCGGCACGCACCTTCCGGTCGGACAGCCAGACCATGCCGTGGATCACCGCCAGCGAGAGCGATGCGGCGGAGGCCATGGACCAGAGGACGGTGATGAGGCTCATGACGCCTTTCAAGCATCCGCCACCTGGTCTCACAATGATTATTTGACCATGCCACGGCCTGCCCGCCGGCATTTCCACACTTCTGGTTCGTCAGACGCCGCCCCCGGTCCCCCACGTTGTCGTGAATGCCATTCATGAAGCCTTGACACCACCGTCACATCCCATGCATGGCTTGCCCCACGGGATGCCACAACGCCTCTTCATTCTTCTCCTGCCGCTGCTGGCCGCCTCCTGCATTCATGTTCCGAAGGCCCCCGGTGTGAAGGAGCCCTTCTGGTCCTGGAACCGGCTGACCGAACGGCGCATCGCCCACGACCTCAACCAGGCAGCGGAAGCCTGGGACGCCCTGCGATCCGGCAAACCCTCCGGCCGGAGACGCGCCGAACTTGAAAACCGGTATGAAGCCGCCGTGGCGGGCGTCATCCGCACCTGGAGCGGCGTCCAGCTTCCTCGCACCTGGCAAAACGGCACCGAAGTGCGGATGAACGGCCACGGGTACGTCATCCATCTCGACCCTCCCTCGGCACATCTGGGCATTATTTCCCCCAGGCAGCTCGATCAGTTGATCCTGGCCTCCAAGGTGGCCGTCAACCATGGCCAGCCACGTGTCGTGACCGAGGGCCTGGGCGTCCCCGTCGTGGGTCATGTCCTCAACGATCAAGAACCGGTCAACGGCCATGCCTCACTGCCTCCCAACGGCGCGTTTCTGTCGCTGACCGCCCTGATTGAATTTGATCCTCCGGCAACTTCCCGGGATGTTTCACGCACGGCACGGCTGCATCTGCTGGATCCACTGCACGAGGCCGGGATGAGCAGAAACACCCCCGTCCTTGCTCACCCCCTGGCGGCTGACTACACGGCGGCGAAGCAGCTGGCCCTGGACCGTGGCTTTCTGAAGGGCTTCTCGCTGCCAGGCCTTCTTTATCCGGAAAAGGTGCTCAAGGAAAGCCGGCTCTACCAGCTTGAACCCTATGACCCGAAGCGGATCCCGGTCGTCTTTGTCCACGGGCTCATGAGTGATCCACACATTTGGTTCAACTGCGTCAACGCCATCTACGCGGACCCGGAGCTGCGCGCCCGCTACCAGCCCTGGTATTTCCTCTATCCCACCGGCATGGCCGTGCCCGCCACGGCAGGCCGCCTGCGCGAAAGCCTGAATGAAATGCGCAATCGTCTCGACCCCGACCACAACGACCCGGGCATGAACCGGATGGTCCTTGTCGGTCACAGCATGGGCGGCCTGCTCAGCCGGCTGCAGGCCACCGATTCAGACGACGCTTTCTGGGATGCCTACTTCCAGAAGAAGCCGGAGGAGCTTCTGCTTTCCGAAGACAGCCGCAAAAGCCTGGTGAGCAGGCTGAAGTTTGAACGACAGCCCTATGTCAGCAGGCTGATCTTCATCGCCGTCCCGCACCGCGGCAGCGAACTCGCCGACAAGGGGCTGGTCATGCGCCTGGCCAAGCTGATCCGCCTTCCCATCGACACACTGCTTCTCGCCACCGAGCTCATGTCCGGCAACGTGAACGCCCTGAATCCGGAGATTCGAGACTGGGGTGCCTATGCCTTCCTGAGCCTCGGCACGCTTTCACCTCGTCACCCCTATCTGGCGGCCATGAATGCGAAGCCGGTACAGGTGCCGCATCACAGCATCATCGGCAGGGTCGGCACCGGCCCTCTGGAATCAAGCAGCGACCGCGTGGTGCCCTACAGCAGTTCACATCTTCCCACCGGCTCGGAAAAGATCGTCCCCTGGTGGCATGGCTGCGTGGAGCACCCGGAGGTGGTCGCCGAAATCACACGAAGGCTGCACGAACATCTCGCTTCCAGCGGACGAAAATGAGATGTCAGACGCGGGGTTTGCTGCCATGGTGAAGGCCCCCGCACCTCATGTTTTCCACCGGCCAGAAAATCGTCTGCATCAACGATCAGTTTGAACCCTGGGTCTATGACCTGTACCGCGCCCTGCCGAAAAAGGACAAGGTTTACACAGTGCGCGCCATCGCCCCGGGCCGTTCACAGCCCAAGTTCAGCCTGGATGACGACGCCAACCTGCAGCTGACCGACGCGGAGTTCGACATCCTGCTGCTTCTGCAGGAGCTCAAAAATCCGGACGACCCGCATTCAAGCGTCAAGCAGGAGCTGGGCTTCCGTTCCGAACGCTTTGCCCCGCTTGAGGAGGACGAGGAGGAGGTCGAAGCCTATGCGGAGGACGGCGCCACCAAGGAAGAGGAGGAGCTGGCCACGCTTCCCCGGTGATTGTCAGTTCGAAGGCTACTTCTTCGCCAGGGCTTCGAGATAATCGAGCAGGCTGGCGAACTCCTTCACCGTGAAATTCATCATCAGCCCCGGAGGCATCATGCTCATGGGCAGCTTCTGACGGTCCTTGATGTCAGCGGTTTTGAAGATGAATTCCTGGGAGGCGATGTTGCGCAGCTTGACCTCGGTCGCTCCTTCGAGGGTGATGAAACCCATCTGCTGCGTGCCGTCCTTGAGCGTGATCAACTCGCTGGCAAAGCCCTGGGCGATGGTCTTGTTAGGGTCGAGGATGTTTTGGGCCAGATCGGGCCGCTTGTAGGTCTGGGCGATGTTGCCGAGGTAGGGCCCCTTCTGGGCTTCGGTCTCCTTGACGGTGTGACAGGCCACGCAGGTGGCCTTGGTGAAGATTTGCTCGCCGAGCGCCACATCGCCTTTTTCCTTCAAAACGACCGCGAGGGCTTCCTCGGGTTTCAAGGTCATGATCTTGGGCGTCTTGTCCTCGATCTTCTGAATGCGCATGGACTTCGCGGCGCGTTCGGCGGCGCCCTTGACCTGCGGATCAGGATCGTCAAGCGCGGCGAGCACCTTGGAGGCACCGGGCATGTGCTTGGATGCGCTGATGGCGTCGATGATGAGCTTGCGGTGCTTTGGATCGGCCCAGCCCTTGTCGAGCGCCTTCTGCGAAAGCTGGATGGACTCCGGACTGCCCGTTTTGCGGTTCGCGAGGTTCAGTAACGCCGCATTCGCATACATCGACACCGGCCACTCGCCCTTCTCGGCGATCTGCTCGACAAGCTGATGATGGTTCTCGAGCTTCGGCGCATTCAAGAAGGCATTGAAGGCCGCTTCGTAGTCTTTGCCGGAGTCCGGAAGCTTTTTGAGCGGCTCCAGTGCGGCCAGTGTGGCGGAGACACCGTCGGCGCTGTCGGTTTTCGAAAGCGCGATGATGGCTTGAGAAAGCGCCACCGGTCCGACGGGTCCGACCTGTCTGACCAGTCCGACCAATAACGGCACGGCCTCTGCGGGAATCTCCTCAGCACCCGCCATCTGCGCCGCCAGATCCGGCAGCACCTTCGGGTCCTGCTTCGCCAGGGCCAGGATGCGCTGCTGCGCCTCGTTGAACTGGATGCGGTTGCGGTTCAGTTCCTTCACCAGGAAGGCCGCTTCCTCCGGCGAGGCCTTCGACAGCTCGTCCTTCAACGCCACGGCGATCTTCGGCGTCTCGCTCCAGGCCTCCGGCTGGTAATACGGCCCCCGTGTGTCCGGCCGCGTGCCCCACGAATCGCCCTTCCACTCACCTTCCTTGAAGTGCAGACGGCACAGCGCCGCGAGAATGCCCTGGCGCAACGCTGAATCAGTGGCCTTGCCGAGACGCTCGATGAGGCCGGTGACGACTTCGGGCTGGTGGACTTTTCGCAAGGCTTGAAGGATTGCAGAAGAGCTTGGTTGGTTCTGGCTGATTGCCTCCCAAGCTGTAGCCAGGAGCTTTGAACTGGTCTTTACCCATGAAACTGTCTGCGGGTCAGCTTTGCTTCCGTCCTGTTTCACAAACGCAACTTTGCTAAGCGCGAGAACATTAGCAAAAGCCGAGCGGGAAACATGGCTTATGATCGGGTCGGAGGATTCCAGTCCTCGAATGAGGACTGGGAAAGCAAACTCAATGTCGTCGCGCGAAGTCATGGCGGCTAGCTGATTGCCAAGCACGATGATTGCTTCTCGTTGAGTAGCGAATTCACTGCTGGCCAGAGCTTTCGTGAGAATATCCTTGGACTCCACATGCTGAATCCAAAGATCGTCAGCATTAGCACCGCTGTGAGAAGCATAACTCGGCAGTGCGAGACGTCTGATCGAGTGTTTGAGCACCTTCTCGTCGGATGGAAGCACCACGTTCCATTCTTTGAACTTCAGCGGTGAAACTGAGAGAGCATAGATCAGCGCTGTCCGAGTATTCTCAGCTAGTGACCTATCATCTGCGGCTGAGGCCAGGAGTTTATGCTTTTCTTGATCAGCGTTCGCAAATCTCCTCACCAACTCCCTCTGCGCCTCCATCCTCCGGCGGTTGCTCGCGGACTCCAGCACCTTCACCAACTCCTCATCCTTCGCCCTGGCAAAGTTTGGAAGGGGGTCAACGGCGAAAGCAGTTGCCTCGCTCCGCGAGGCGTTCTGAGGGCTGCCGCTCGTCGGAGTGTTTTGAGTTTTCGAAGCGCTGGCTGCTTGCGGAGCACCTGGCTCATCTCGCGGAGCGAGATGGCTACTTTGCTTCGCCACATGCCAGCCTTTGGGTTTCACGCACACGATGTAACCAACATCCGGTCCGGCCCAGTCGAAGGTCGCGCCTTTCCAGCTGGCGCAATAGACGCGGCTCATGCCGTCCACGTCGGCGTCGGTGGGGCGGGTCATTTTGATGAAGGGCTCGGGCTTGCGGGTTTCTTCGAAGGTGGCGCCTTTGGGCTTCACCTGATGATGCCAGAGAGCGCCGCTGCCCCAGTCGCAGGTGAAGGGGGCGTTGTTCCAGGGGCCGAAGCCGGGTTCATCGATGTAAACCGCGCCGCAGCCGCTGCCGCCTCCGTAGTCCGCCAGCGGCTGGATGCACTCGTCGTTGAAGTTCTTGTAGAGGCGCGGGTAGCCGTGGTCGTCGAGGCCGGTGAAGTGGTGGAAGCGCACGTTCCAGCCGCCGCCGTCGTTGGTGTTGTCGCGGGCGAAGATGTCCATCAGCGGGCTGATGGCGACCTCGAGGATGTTGCGCGTGCCCGTGGAGTAAATCTCAAGCCCCGAGCCATCCGGACGCACGCGGATGACGCCGCCGCCGCGATGCTGGAGCGTCTTGCCATCGGTGCCGGTGGCCTTCATGAAGCCGAAGTCGCCGCCGGCGATGTAAAGCCAGCCGTCGATGCCGAGGCTGAGGCCGTTCGTGGTGTGATCGGCGGGGCGGTCCTTGTAACCAAAGGCGATGTCCTTCACGAGGATGTTCTGCTTCTCCGCGACGCCGTCGTGATCGGCATCAATGAACTCGCTGAGGTGCGGCGGATGCACGAGGTAAAGCCGGTCGTGATCCCAGACGAGCCCGCGTGGCGCATCGACCTCGCAAAAGACCTTCGTTTCATCCGCGCGTCCGTCGTCATCGAGATCACGCAGGCGGATGACGCGACCGCGCTTCGGATTGCGGCCCAGCGAGCCGTTGCCGTCCGAGGAAACGTACTGCGTGCCGTCCGGCTCCGCGGCGACAAAGACAGGGTAGTTCGCCGCAGCGCTGTTCGCAAAAAGCGTGACCTCAAAGCCCTCGGCGACCTTCACGTCATTGAGGATGGCAGCTTCCTGCTCCGGCGTGAGTTTGACGATGCGAGGAGGGACGTTGCCGCTCTTTGAGTAGTCCGTTTTGTCGGACGGGTCCGACAGGTCAGACGGCTTGGCGGTGACTGCAGTGATGCCCGGCCCTTTGAGCCGAACTTCACGGATGCTGGCCCAGCCGCCGCTCTTCTTGCCGAGCGCATGCACCTTCACAAAACGGATGCCATCCACCTTCGCGAAGTCATTCGCGTAGGGTGCGTTCTTCTCATTCGTGCCGCCATCGACGAGCGTGATCCACGACTTCCCGTCAGTGCTGCCCTCGACCTTGAACTGATACACGCCGTTGTTCTCCCACGAGGTCTCGATGCCGGTCAGCGTCTGCGCTTTCTCCAGCTCCAGCTGCAACCACTGCGGATACGCCGGGCTGCTGGCGCACCAGCGGGTGCTTTCGTCATTGTCCACCGCCCGCCAGGCGAAGTTGTTCTTGCCCGCCTCCTCGCTGCTCGCGGTCGCCTTGATGCCGGTGGCGCCCTTCGGCGTGGGTGCCGGCTTCGGAGCCTCGACCGGCTTCGCGGGCACAAAGGTCACCTTGTTCTGCCCCTTGAACGGCGTCAGAAACTCCGGGGTGAGCTTGTCACAGGCCCAGAGCAGACCACGCGTGATCAGATCAAGGTAGCGCGCATCGGCGACGGTCTCGGTGTTGTGCCCGATGGTGGTGCTGAAGCTGCGCGCGCCATCCTTTTCGTTCGTCCAGGCGACGATGTACTCAACGTCCTTCGTGCTGCCGTCCTTGTTTTTCACGGTCTGCCTGCCCATCGCGAGCGGATGCGCGTCGAAGAGGTTCACGTTGTTGTAGAGCTCCTCCTTGATCGTGGTCCAGTCGGCGAGCGTCTTCGTGATGGGATGTTCCTTGTCGACAAAGGTGATCGCGATGGGCTCCTGCGGACCGTGCGAGTTCGACTGCAGGCCGAGCCGCCTGAACCAGCGGTCCTCACCCGTGCGGAAGCTGTGCATCGCACAGTGAAGCTGGAGGCTGGGGATCGTCTTGTGGGCGTCGAGGATGCGCGTGAGCGTCTCCTTGTTGTTCATGCTCGCCGCGCACTCGTCGTGGATGATGATGTCGTAGCCCCCGGCCCAGTCCGGCTTGTCGTAAACGGGCAGCGGCGGGTTGGTGGACTTGTCGTCGGTCCAGATGACATCCACCTGCACATTCGCCCGGGCCTGGATGCCCTGGGAGACCACGACGTGCTGCCTGGCATAATCATGACAGCAGCCGCCGGTGATCAGCAGCGCCTTCAGCGGCTTGGGTTCAGCATGGGCGGAGGAGAGGAATGAGCCGAGGCTCAGCAGCAGGACAAGGGCACGGGATCGCATGAACGGATGAGGGCGCAGAAGCCGCACAAAAGGCGGTTTTTCTATCAGAAAAGTAGCAACCAAGCCCCATCATGCCTCACTGAGGTAGATGGATCCGGGCAACCCAAAGAATGTCAGCACTCCTGCGGACCGGGTCAAACGGCCACCACCTGACGTGTTTTCTGGCTTTCCAGCGCGGCGGCGAAGATCTCCTGGGTGGCGACCGCCTCCTCGGGCGTGGCGCAGCCGAAGCGGCCATCCAGCCTGCCTTCCCGCTCCATCAGGTAGGCGGCCCACATCTGCTGCATCAGGTCGGGGAAGCCCGGCTCGAAGATGCCGCCGGTCACGGTCTTGAAGGGCATGGCGAAGCCGAGGTCGGTCTGCTTCCAGAACTGCTCCTTTCCGCCTTCGAACAGCCACAGCGTCTTCGGCTCCTTGGTGGAATAGCGGGCGCCGCCTTCGGTGCCGAGCACCTCCAGGAACCAGGTGTTGGTCTCGCCCGGGGCCAGGCGCTTCATCTCCAGCCGCATCGGCACCTCCTGGCCGTCGATGCTTGTCCAGCAGTGCAGCAGGGCGTTGTCCCAGGTGTCACAGTCGGCCATGCCGCCCTTGCCATCCGGCCGCTGGGGGAAGCCCTTTTGAAGCTGGGCGAAAAGATGGCTGGGCCGCCAGCCGCAGCGCAGCGGGATGTGGCAGGCGTGCATGCCAAGGTCGCCGAGCACGCCGATCTCGCCGCAGGTGCGGGAAAAACGCTTCCAGTTGGCGGCCTTGGTGGCATCGAGGTCACTGCTGTGATGGAAGCCGGAGCGGATTTCCAGGATGCGGCCGATCTTGCCCGAGGTGGCGGCGGCGATCACGCGCTGGGCTCCGGGGAAGAAGGGGAATTCCGAGGAGCAGCGCACGAAGCGGCCCGACTTGCGGCAGGCCTCCAGGATGTTGCGGGCGGAGGCAAGGTCGATGCCGAAGGGCTTCTCGGCGAGGAGATCCTTGCCGGCGGCGATCACGTCCAGGTAGATCTTTTCGTGCAGGTTGTGCGGCACGGCCACATACACGACATCGACCGCCGGATTGGCCAGGAGCTCGTGGTAGTCGGCCGTGAGCTGAGTGCATCCCGGGATGCGGCGGAACCATTCACGCACCGGCTCCACCAGGTCGGCCACTGCGACAAGCTCAGGCTGGACGTCCACGTCCGTAAGGGCGCACCAGCGCATGAACGCGCTTGCCATTTCCCGGCCCATGAGGCCGCCGCCGATGATTCCGATGCCGACTTTTTTCATGCAGTACAATGATTGGTTAAGGGGAGGCTCACAGGAGAGAGCCACGCTGCGGAGGCAACCCGAAAAAGCCCGGCTGCTCAGCCGGCCTCGCGGCGCTTGACCGTGAAGCGTTCGATCCCCTTGCGCATGACCGGCACGTTGAAGTTCACCAGCAGGCCCGCCTTCAAACCACCCAGGCGCAGCAGCGTCTCCATCTTCTGCCGCTCCGGGGCGGAAACCTCCTCGACGGACAGGACCTGCACCAGCAGCGCGTCCTCAATGACGAGGTCCAGGCGGGCCGCGTTTGCAACGGCATGCCCCTGATACTCAAAGCTCAGCGGACCGCCCCGGCGCACCGACAGCTCAAGGCTGCGCAGTTCGAGGGCCAGGCACTCCTCATAGGCCTCGCGCAGCAGCCCCGGCCCTAACGAACGATGCACGTTCATGCAGGCTCCCGCGACAAGATGGGGCAGGTCGTCGGTGATCATGACCTGAGGGGCCGGCGGCGGACAAAAAGGCAGAGCGAGGACAGCCCAAGCAGAAGCACAGCCGACGGCTCTGGCACGGCCTGGAAGAAGTTTGCATAAATGTAGCCTCCCACATCCTCCCCGAGGATGGCTCCGTCAATGTTGTCGCTCATCCAGTGAATGCCGCCATAGATCCGGCTCATGCCCGCCTCGTCAGCAGCCTCGCTGAAGCTGCTGAAGCTGCGTGTCGTGCCGGCAGCCAGGAAGGGGGACTCCGTGTCCGTGGTGAAGGCGATGTCATCGGTCCCGAAGAAGGCCGCCAGGACGGTGGCCCCCGCCATGCTGAACGCGCTGTGGCCGCTGGTGTAGGAGCCGAAGGAGGGCGTGGGGATCAGGGGTGTCCACAGGTCATCCTGAATTGTGTCCGGATTGCCGTCCGAGTCCGCCGTGTTGACCGCCAGCATCGGGCGCCAGTTGTCGAAGAAAACCTTGGCCTCCCAGGTCGCGATGCCCACATCCGCCTCCGCCAGGTTGAGCAGGGCAAACAGGCGGGCGTTGTCCTCAACGCTGAGCCCCATGGATGCGGAGATGGACTGGGCAATCCGGTTCCAGTGACCCGGTGGTGAGGCGGTCCCGGGACCATCCACCCAGAAATAGGCGATCTGGGTCTGGTCGGCCGTCCTGGTCGCGCTGCTGGCGCCGCCAATGGCCTTCAATTGGTTAAACTCCTCCGTGTAGGCGTTGCTCTGCACCCATGCCTGATAGTCACCGTTGAATGGAACATAGCTCACCGAGCGGTCCATGCTGGTCCCCATGTTCATGCCCAGGGGACGGAACTGGCTGGGGGACGTCATGGTGAATGGCGTGAGATCAGCCCATTGAGATTTTAAAAAGGTTCCGCTGGATGCCCCCCAGGCGCCCGCCGTGCTGCCTGGCTGCCAGCGTCCGACGCTTCCAAACGGCTGAGGCGCGTAGGTGGCGGTGGCATTCCATCCATCGCCAGTCCTGGCGCTGACCATCGCGTTTGCCGCAGCCATGCCAACTTCCATTCCCCGGGTCTTGGCAGCACTGTCGGCAATGCCGGCCATCTGGCTGTTGTAAAGGTTGGTGAACCCTGCCAGGTAGCTGTTTCCAGCCCCATAATAATCCGTATAAGCACTGGTCAGCACGTTGTAGGCAGCCGTGGCGGCAGCAGCAGAAACATCAATGCCGGCTCCAGTCGTCGTCGGGTCGAAGTAGCCCAGGTAGGAGGTGTAGTTGCGATTGACCGAATTCACGGCATCAAACATGGCCCCGCCCAGCATGCCCATCGTTCGCGAGTTGGCCGGAGGTGTCGCAGAAGAGCCCTCAGCCGCAAAAGTCTGTCGGAGCAGCTGATTCCACTCAAGGACAACATCCGCCCTCAGTGGCCCGACAATGGCCGCCATGAGCAATGCCCAGGCAAGGTGGCGAAGAGGGTGGAGTGCTGGCTTCATGTCTTGATGTGCATAAATATTGTAATATTCATATTATTTAGCAATTTATTTTTAACATTTACAAATAATCAGCCCCTTCTCCCCATCTCTGTCCGCCCATCATCCAGTATCAACCCATGGCAAAGAATGCTTGCCGCAGCGCGTAGTCATCACTCAGAATTTTCATCCCTATGGAAAAAACCCCCGTCACCTCGTCACGCCGCGACTTCATCAAGACTGCCACCCAGGCCACGGCAGGCCTGTCCGTCCTTTCGGGCATCCACATCCCCTATGTCCATGCCCAGGGAGATGACACCATCAATGTCGCCCTCGTCGGCTGCGGCGGTCGCGGCACGGGAGCCGCCAGCAACATGATGGGCGTCAAGCAGCGCACCCGCCTGATTGCCATGGCGGACGTCCAGGAAAACCGCCTCGAAGCCAGCTTCAACGGCCTGAGCGGCAAGCATCCCGACCGTTTTTCCGTCTCCGCCGACGCCAAGTTCATCGGCTTCGACGCCTACAAGAAGGCGATCGACACGCTGCGTCCCAATGACATCGTCATCCTCGCCACCCCTCCGGCCTTCCGCTGGGTGCAGTTCCAGTATGCCATTGAAAAGGGCGTCAACGTCTTCATGGAAAAGCCGATCTGCGTCGACGCCCCCAGCGGCAGGCGCATGCTTGAGCTGGGCAAAAAGGCCGCCGAGAAAAACCTGAAGGTCGGCGTGGGCCTCATGTGCCGCCACTGCCGCGTCCGCGGCGAGCTCTTTGACCGCATCCAGCAGGGTGAGATCGGCGACATCATCCTCGGCCGTGCCTATCGTCTCCAGGGCCCCGTCGGCACCTGCTTCACCAAGCCGCGCGACGTCAGCACCGACCCGAACGAGCTGATCTACCAGATCAAGAACTTCCACAGCTTCCTTTGGGCCTCCGGCGGCGCGTTCAGCGACTTCAACATCCACAACATCGACGAGATCTGCTGGATGAAGAACGACTTCCCGATCGAGGCCAAGGCCACCGGCGGCCGCACCGACCGGGGCGACTATGTGGACCAGAACTTCGACCATTACAGCGTCGAGTACACCTTCCGTGACGGCAGCAAATTCTGGCTGGAGGGCCGCAACGCCATGAAGACCCACAACGAGTTCGCCAGCTACGTGCATGGCAGCAAGGGCATGGCCATCATCTCCACCGCCGGCCACTTCCCCTCCAAGGCCATGACCTTCAAGGGCCAGAACAAGAGCGCCAAGGACATCATCTGGCGCGGCAAGCAGCCCGAGCCGAATCCGTATGACCTGGAATGGCAGGACCTTGTGGACGCCATCCACAACAACAAGCCCTACAGCGAAGTCGAACGCGGCGCGATGGCCAGCCTTGTCACCGTCATGGGCCGCATGAGCGCCCACACCGGCCAGCTCGTCACCTTTGACCAGCTCATGGCCCACGATCACGAGTTCGCCCCGAACGTGGACAAGCTGGTCATGGATGGTCCGGCCCCGCTGGTGGCCGACAAGAATGGCAAGTATCCCATCCCCTATCCGGGCGCCCACGGCCTCTACGAATACGTCGTCGACAAGGCCTGATCCGCTCACTTCCCCGCCCCAAACCACAGGCTCATGGAGCGTCCGGAATAACCGGTCATCTCCAGGTAACCCAGGCCTGTGACGGGGCGGTCATCCACCAAGCCCTCATAATTCACCGCGCCTTCCCAATAGCCCAGACCGGGTGTGGAGGTCGCGGTGAATTCTTGTCTGTCCATGGCTGCACGGCAATGAAGGCGGACTCGATGACCGGGCAGTTCGATCTTCCATTCCACGGGGTAGGCGGCGCCAGTCGACGACTTCCACACACGGCCTGGTTTGAGGGAAAAATCGGCGCTCGTCAGCGGCAGCACAGTACCGTCAGGCCTGATCAACGTTCCGGCATTCGAGCCTGGTGCGCCCCCCCGAAGCTGGAAGAGCATCAGCTCGCTGCCGTCGCTCAGCTGTGCGCTGAACCAGTCCCAGCCCTGCGTGCCCTCCTCCAAAAAACTCGTGCCAAACTCATGATCCATCCAGCTTTCACCGCTGAGCGAGAACTCCTTCCCGCCAAGGATGATGCTCCCTTTAGTCGGCATTCGCACGAGTGAATAATAATGACTGGCGTTGCCCTGGGTCACCCCTTTCTGACTGATGCCATCCTGGCCATGAACCACGGCAGGCCCACCCGGCTCCAGCAGCAAATCCAGAGAGAATCCCTGGTCCGCGGCCTGCAGCCTCATGCCTCCACCAGCCGGCATTGTCACCTGCCAGTCCTCGTTCCAGACACGTTCCTGGCTTGCCCCGGCCCAGCCCGGCCCAGCCCGGTTCAATCGGTCGGCATGATGATAAGCTCCGGCTCCGACATCACTGAGCGCCAGATGCGCCATCCAGACATCACGCAAGGCCCAGGGCGAGTCATTTGCCGGGCGTGAAGCCGCACCGATGCGGAAGAAGGTGAGCTGGTAGCCAAAGCGGCGCTGCTCCTGGTCGCTGAGATTGCCCGTGAAGTACCACCACTCGATCTTATGCTCAGGATGCTGGCCGTGGTCACGGGGGAACTCATGGCGGTAGCCTGGCTGCGCAGGTTTCCACTCCTCCTGGGCGGAAGCCTCAGGCTGCCAGGCAAAGGCAAGCAACGAAGCCGCCGTCAGAATCTGCCGACGCGTCACCTTCCAGGCCGGCCACAGGCCTGCAAGCAGGGTCGCCACCAGCGTCAGAACCGTGGAGCCGGCGAAAAACCACCAAGGTGCATGAAACCGGATGCTCCAGCCAAAGCTCTGCGGATTGATCACCCAGATGAGCACCAGTGAAAGCAGCACGCCAACCGCCAGACCAAGCACCTGGCTGACCAGGCCGAGCAGTCCGGACTCAATGACAACGGTCCTCCTGACCTGCCCCGCATCCGCGCCGGCGATTCGCAGAAGACGGATCTCATCCTGGCGCTCCAGGACCAGGGTGAGCATCGTCGCCGCCACGCCCGCCATGGCGACCATCACCGCGATGATCTCCAGCGCCCAGGTGATGGCGAAGGTGCTGTCAAAGATCCTCAGGATCTCCGCCCGCAGGCCGCTGTTGGTGAAGATCGACACCAACGACCGGCCCTCCAGCATCCGCAGCATCTCGCCCCTTGTCCTTTCCGCATCCGCCCCCGGCCTGAGATGCACGGCCAGATGCGTCGGCAGGCTGCTGCCAAACCATTTTTCAAACTCACGCCTGTCCATCATCACGGTGCCTCCGTCGCTGGAATAGTCGTAGAACTGCGCGGCGACTCCAAACTCCCGGGGGCCGCGCGGCGTCATGAGCTTCAACACACCGCCCTCGCGGCCTCCAAACCGGAGGGCAAAGCTTTCAGAAACAAGAACCTGCCCCTTGTCGCGGGCGGCCTGCAGCATCGCTGCCGCATCCCCCGGAGTCTTGAAGGCCATCCTGCCGTTTCGCATCCGCAGGTCAAAGTCGACCGTCACCAGCTTCACCAGCCGGCCCTCATGAGGCAGGTCCAGCGAGCTGTGGCCATCCAGGGACTGCACCGCCGGATGCGAGCGCAGAATCTCCAGGGTCTCCTGTGAAAACGTCGGCGCATTCCGGCTGCGCGGCGGCGTGCCAGGCCTCGCATACAGGTCAGCCCCCATCGTCTCATCAACCCAGGTGATCACGGTCTGGCGAAAGCTGCCCACCATGACCGCGATCGCCGCCGTCAACGCCAGCGCCACGGTGAGCGCCGCCACGGAAACGGAAAGGCGGCCCGTTGAAGCCCGGATCTGGGAAGCCGCCAGCCTGCCCTCGATGCCCAGCCGCCGGCCTAACCAAGGACGCATCGCACCCGAGGTCCATCGAAGCGCCGCAGGCACCGCCAGCGCGGCGGCAAGGATGGCGCAGAGGGACGAGAAATGGCCCCAGAGCGGCAGTCCGTTCACCGGCGGTTGAAGGGCGGCAAGCCAGCCGATGGCAAGACAGGCCATGGAGGCCGCCAGCTGCCTCCGTGCTCCTTGCTCCTTCGCCATGCCGACACCGGCCAGCTCCCTGCCCTGCCCCCGGATTGCCTCCATGGGAGAAACCCGTGCAGCTTCGACCGCCGGCAGGGCTGCGGCGGCCAGGGAAAGCGGAACGGCAATGCCAAGCGCCGCCAGCCAGTGCCACATGGCCAGCGGCGGGACGGTGGCGGCGGCGGCCACATAAAGCGTGTCCACGGTGGTGGATGTGAGCGCAACGGCCCCCTCGGCCAGCAGCTTGGCCACAGGCACTCCGAGCAATGCGCCGGCGCTGCCCAGCACAAGCGCCTCCCCCATGAACAGCAGCAGCACCTGGCGGCGTGTCACCCCCAGCGTCCGCATCATGCCGATTTCGGAACGGCGCGTCATGACCGCGACCGAAATCGTGTTGTAGATCAGGAACAGACCGACCACGAGGGCGATCCCAGAAAGCATGGCCAGGTTGAAATGAAAGGCCGCAAGCATCTTTTCCACGGCAGACGTCCTCCGCTGCGGCCTTTGCACGCTCAGGCCTTCCGGAAGGCGCTTCCGCACGGCGGCTTCAGCTGCTTCGGCAGACACGCCCTCATGGAGCCGGAGTTCCAGGCGGTCGATCCTGCCTGCATGATCGAGAAGCATCTGGGCATGAGCGATGTCCATCACGGCCAGTGACTGCCTGGCCAGGGCCCTGGCATCCTCCCTGCCAGCCCCCAGCACCGCAGCCACCTTCACCGGCCTGCGGCGGTCGCCCACGAGGACATCGAAACCGTCCCCCGCCTTCAATCCATGCCTTGCCGCCAGCGCCTGGGTGATGATCAACGCCCCCGGCTCGCCCAGGAACTTCATGAGGTCCAGCCCGGAGGTCATCGTCTCCACGTCCGCCAGCACATAATCCCTCAGCGCGGGGTCGCGCAGGGCGTCGATGCCGATGAGCCTCAGCGCATCCTGTCCGGACGGAGTCACCGCGACCACATCCGCCTCGATCAAAGGTGCCGCGATGCCATGTTCTCGCAGCCAGGCAAGCGAAGGCAGCAGCTTTTCATCAATGCCCAGCGGTGCACATTGGATTTCCAGCGCCGCCTTCCCCGAGACCGCATCCAAGGCGGCGCTGAAGCCGCGGATCGCCCCCTGGTTGGCAAGCTGGATCGCCAGCATGACCGCAATGCCCAGCGTCACCCCAAGCATCGTGACCAGCGTACGCAGCCGCTGCTTGAACATGGGACGAAGGATGAGCCGGCGGAAAAGCATGGCGTCAGGCGGGTTCCACCATCCTCCCGTCCTTCATGGCCAGGATTTTCCCCGCCGCCGAAGCGACTCCGGCATCGTGGGTGGCCATGAGAACCGCCACACCAAGCTCCTGGTTCAGTTCCTGAAGCAGGTTAAGCACGCGCCTGCCGTTGGTGCTGTCCAGGCTGCCCGTGGGTTCATCGGCGATCAACAGGCCGGGCCTGTGGATCACCGCCCTGGCAAGCGCGGCACGCTGCGCCTCCCCTCCCGAAATCTGGGCAGGCAGATGATCCAGACGGTGAGCGATGCCAACGCGATCGGCCAGCAGCGCCGCACGCTCAAAGGCGTCAGGCTCGGGGGTCTTCGCGAGCAGCAGAGGCATGGCGATGTTTTCGCGGACGCTGAGGGTCGGCAGCAGGTTGAAGAACTGAAAGACAAAGCCGATCTTCTCCCGCCTCAGCCGGGTCAGGGCGGCATCATTTAGAGACTTCACCTCCAGGCCGTCCAGCCTGAGCTCACCTCCATCAGCACGGTCCATGGCTCCGCAGATCTGCAGCAGCGTGGATTTGCCGCAGCCTGACGGCCCCGTCAGCGCGATGAAGTCCCCCCGCTCCACCTTCAGGCTGACGCCGCGCAAGGCCGCCACGGGAGCGGCATCGAGCTGATAGTTGCGGGTGAGGTCGGAGGCTTCGAGCAGGGACACGCTCATCTATACGGCACCCGGCGTGACGCGGAAGCATTGTCTGAAAAAACCACGGCAGAACCACGCTCAGGCCAGGCCCAGGAAACGATCCCGGCCCCGCGCCAGAGCCTCGATCTTGCGGTCGGCGACGCTGCGTTTGAGCATCCAGAAGCCGCAGTCCGGATGAATGAACCTCACCCTGCCCGAACCCAGGACCTGCTCGGCCCTTTCGATCCGGCGCGCGATCTCATCCGCCGTCTCGACATGATTCACCTTGATGTCCACCACGCCGATGCCGGCGCCGATCCTCGGATCCAGGTCCTTCAGGGCCTCCAGGTCAGCCGCCGGCCGGTGGGCAAGTTCCAGCACCAGGTGGTCCGCATGCAGGCTGTTCAGAAACTCCACCAGCACCGACCACTCGCCGCCCTGGATGGTCTGCCCGCCGTAGTTGCCAAAGCAGAAGTGCACCGCCTTCGATCCCTTCACGGCATCCAGCACGCGGTTGATCGCGCGCGCCGCCAGCGGTGCGTCCGCCGGATTGCCTGGGATGTTTGCCTCATCCACCTGGACACAGGCGCAGTTCAGCTCCGCCGCCTGCGCAGCCATGGCATCGGCCACCGCCAGCGTCAGCGCTTCAAAGTCATGGTAATGCTCGTCCAGCAGCGTGCGGGCCAGCATGTAGGGGCTGGTAAGGGTGAACTTGAAGTCGCCACCCGCCACCTTAGCCGCACGGGCGCAGTCCTCCGGGAGATTGAGCACGCCCTCGGTCACGGGACCGCGGACCACGGCCGCAGGCTTCGCCCTGAAACCCATCTCCCGCCTGGCGCGGAAGCCGGCCGTGTCCGCCCGGCCGACCCTGGCGTCACATCCGCCCAGCCTGTGGACGAAGTATTCAATCATGCCGTTCGTGTCCGGATGGTTCACATCAAAGCGGTACAGCTCGCCGTCCGTCGGCAGGTCGATGCCGGCCTGCCGCTGGCTTGAGAAGACAACGCGCGTGGCATCGACCACCGCCTGCTCGCTCGGCAGCGCGGCGAGCCAGTCGGGAACAGGGTAGGAGCCGACCGTGGTGGTGAGGATGCTTGGCGTGGACATGCCTTTTGTTAAACCAGGGCGGCATTCCATGGCGAGCCCCTGCCTCGATTGTCCAAACACGGGGCGGCTTGCTGCAAGCGGCCCGGAAGGACAGCCATGAGTCCTTCAAATCTTCTTGACTGTCGGAAGCAGGATGATGGGCTGCCTGACTTGCTCAATCAGCCTGGGAACCTGGGCTCGGAGGATGGAAAACACCCGCCTGGACTCCTCGTCTTCAGCCGTAAAGATGGAGCCTGTCGTCCTGTCTTTCACCACCAGGAGTCCGCGGCACCTGAAGCTTTTCAGCGTGTCCAGGAACTCCGGCTTGTCCGAGGTGACGTTCAGTGACGGCGAATAGAAGTACCCCAGCAGCATTTTGCGCGTCTCAGACTCCGCCCCGGCAAGGGCGGGCACGGCACTGACAAGGGCGCTGAACGCAACGGGGGCGCACTCTTCCGGCGTCATGACCCGCCCGCCATGCTGGATGAAGGGCACCTGCAGGAGTTCATACTCATGCCCTCCCTGGAGCCTGACCGTGCGCGTCACGTGGCCGTCCATGATCAGATTGCCGGAAACAGTCGTAAGCCCGGGCTTCACAGCCATCTGCTTGTAACCATTCCATGTGCCAAGGTTGACGGCGTCATAACCATTGATGCGCAGCAGATGGAACTGGTGGTTCTCTCGGCGGAATAGATCATGCTCGCCCTTGACCCCCCAGTCGATGAGCGCCGTCTGGCCGGCCGGGAGCAGCGGCCTGTCAGGATAGGCAATCAGGACGTTGTCCTTCACGGTGCCGCAGCCGCAGAGAAAAGCGGCGGCGGCCATGATCAGGCATGTGTTGGAGGCGAGACCGGCATTCATGGCATGGATTAACCAAAGGTATTTCTAACCAGGCGGCGCCGGGGCGGGCAAGCCTTCATTTGAACGCAACCGCGCGGACGCGATTCCAGGCGGACTCTGAGCCCCACCTTTGACATCCCCCTCCAGCCCGCCAACCTGAGTCACATGTCCGACACCACCGCCCCCCTGCTCCGCACTCCGCTTCATGAATCGCACCTCGCCCTGGGCGCCCGCATGGTGCCCTTCGCCGGCTGGGAGATGCCGGTGCAGTATGCGGGCATCGTCCAGGAACACCAGGCCGTGCGCAGGGCCGTCGGTGTCTTCGACATCTCACACATGGGCCAGTTCATCGTCAGCGGCCATGCCGCCACGGCCTTCCTCAACCGTGCCCTGACCAATGATGTGACCAGGCTGGAGGTAGGCCGGGGCCAGTACTCGCTGATGCTCAACGACGAAGGCGGCGTCATTGACGACCTCATCCTCTACCGCACCAGTTCCCGGGAGTACTTTCTTGTCGTCAACGCCTCCATGATCCAGGCGGACTGGACGCACCTGAAAGGCCTGCTTAACCCGGAGGAGGACGTGCAGATGGCCGACCTCAGCGCAGCTACGGCTGGTCTGGCCATCCAGGGGCCGCGAAGCCGTGCCGTGTTTGAAAAGGTCTTCGGTCCAGAAGCCCCCTTCCCGCCCCACAACAGCATCCTGGTCTCCGCCGACGCCGGCGGATTCATGTGGCTCTGCGGCACCGGCTACACCGGCGAGGAAGGCTTTGAATTCTTCCTTCCCAACGAAAACGCCATCGCCTATTTCGAAAAGTTTGTTGCCGCCGCCCGGGATGAGGGAGGCAGTGTCTGCGGCCTGGGTGCGCGTGACACGCTGAGGCTGGAGATGGGCTATCCGCTCAACGGCAACGACCTCGCCCCCGACAAGACCCCGCTGCAGGCCGGACTGGGTTACTTCGTGGCCATGGACAAGCCGGACTTCGTCGGCAGGGCCGTGCTGGAGGCCCAGAAAGCCTCCGGCCTGCCAAGCAGGCTCGCCGCCTTCAGGATGACAGGAACAACCCCGCCTCCGCGTCCGCACTACCCGGTCCTCTTCAACGGCGCCGTCGTCGGCGAGGTCGCCAGCGGCACGCAGTCCCCAAGCCTCAACACCGGCATCGGCATGGCCTATGTTCCCACGGAAGCCTCCAAACCCGGCAGCCGGCTGGAAATCGAAATCCGTGGCCGGCGCTTCCCTGCGGAAGTCGTGAAGAAACCTTTCTACCGCCACGAAAGCTGATCCCTTCACCTCAGGCCTGAGTCAGTCATCAGCCCCATCTGAGTCATCTGCGGATCCGTCATGTCACCTCCCCTTTCATCCCTGCTGTTTCTGACGCTTCTCGTTGGAACCGTCGCCGCCGAACCCGAGTTTCCGCTCACCGCCGACTCCATGCCCCAGGCCGGAGTTCCCAGGGGCACGATGATCAAGGACAGCCACAAGGCGGCGCAGGGCAGCCTCTTTCCGGGGACGGAAAGAGAGTACCAGATCTATCTTCCCGCCGGACATGACAAGTCGGAGCCCTCCGCCTTCATGGTCTTTCAGGACGGTGTGATCTACCAGGCCCCGGTCGTCTTCGACAACTTGATCGCCAGGGGGGACATTCCGCCCCTTGCCGGCATCTTCATCAGGCCGGGAGTCGTGCCTGCCGCCGGTGAAAACGCACTGCCGCGATTCAACCGCAGCCATGAATATGACAGCATCACCCCATCTTACTCCGCCTTCCTGATCGACGAGTTTCTGCCAGCCATCGAGGCCAGGCATGGCCTGCGGTTGAGCAAGGATCCCAACCACGCCGCCATCGCCGGCAACAGCAGCGGCGGCATCTGCGCCTTCATGACCGCCTGGCACCGGCCCGACCGCTTCCGCCGGGTCTTCACCGGCGTCGGCACCTACGTCGGCATCCATGGCGCCGACCGGCTGCCCGTGCTCGTCCGCAAGATGGAGCCGAAGCCGCTGCGCATCTTCCTCCAGAGCGGCACCGGCGACAACAACCTCTACTGCGGCGACTGGTGGATGGCGAACCAGATGATGGAACGCAGCCTCGCCTGGGCCGGCTATGACGTGAACCATGCCTGGGGCGAGGGCGGACATAACCAAAAGCACGCCTCCCAGGTCTTCCCGGAGGTCCTTCGCTGGCTCTGGCGCGACTGGCGGACCACGATGGAGGTAAGGGCCGGAGCCGTGACTGGCCCGAAGTGGCGCGGACATGAAGTGCTCGGCGAGGGTTCCTGGCAGAAAACCAGCCTTGGTCCGGCATCCCGCCTTCATGTGAACGCAGAAGGCGTTGTGTCCGCATCCCCGGAGGCAAACGCCAGGTCGGTCAGCCGGACGGGCGTCAGGTTTGACAGGCCGGCAGGCCTGCCCGCTGGAGCCGTCACAACCCTCTCCCCGGACCAGACCCAGCTTTATGCCACGCAGCCGCAAACCAACTATTTGATCATCGCAAGGACGTCTGCGGATGGCGGGATCAGCCTGCCGCAGCCTTTCGTCCAGCTCGAGCCGGCCCCGGCGGACGACCGCCAGGAACTCGCCGGAGCCACGGGACTTTGCGTGGATGTCAACGGCTGGCTCTATGCCGCAACCGCCCTTGGCGTTCAAGTCTGCGACCAGGCAGGCCGCGTGAACTTCATCCTGCCAACCCCGGAACGCCCTCTCGACGTCTGCTTTGGCGGCCCGGACCTCTCCGAACTTCACGTCGCCTGCGGGAAATCAACCTACAGACGCCGGACCCTCACAAAAGGCGTGGTCACGGACCATCAGCCCCCTGTCAAACCGCCGCCTCCCAAGCTGTAAAGAGGTCCCCCCGGACAGAACTGCTGAACTCACGGCTTTTCACCTGCCTTCCCCCATGCCATGTCTTGCGCGTGGCCTCCCCGTTTTTCACCTTCGACCAGCTTCACAACTTTCCCGTCCTCACGCCTCCGGCAAGACTCGCGGTCATTGGCGACCCGATCGCACACTCCAAGTCACCCCAGATGCACAACCCCGCCCTCATGGCGAGGGGTATCGAGGCGCAATATGTCCGGGTCCAGGTGCCCGTGGGCCATGTGAGGGAGGCGTTCAGGCTTTTCGCAGACCAGGGGTTTCTGGGGGTCAACATCACCATCCCTCACAAGTTTGAAGCGCTCGACGCCGTCGATGTCGTCGACCCGCTGGCCGCCCGCCTGGGGGCGGTCAACACCCTGGCGATCCGCGAAGGCCGTCTTTATGGTTATAACACCGACGGCCCCGGCTTCCTTCGCAGCGTCAGGGAGGCTTTTGGGACGGAGGTCAGGGATCTGCGGGTCCTGATCCTTGGAGCGGGAGGAGGCGCAGGACGTGCCGTGGCGGTGCAGTGCGTTCTTGCAGGCTGCCGCCATCTGCTTCTGGCCAACCGCACGGAATCCAAGCTGGCCGCCCTGCTGGATGAGCTCCGGTCCCTCACCACCGAAGCTGTCGCGCTGGAAACATGCAGCCTTGATCACGGGCAGCTGGCAGCACGCCTTGTCGGCGTCGATCTTGTCGTCAACGCCACCTCGGTCGGCATGAAGGATGGAGATGCGCCTCTTCTGCCCGCAGGCGCCCTCGAAGACCGCCACCTCGTTTATGACATGGTCTATCGCGCCAGCGGCCCGACCGAGCTCATCCGGCAGGCGGCCGGTGTGGGGGCCAGGCATGCCGACGGCATGTGCCTGCTGCTGCACCAGGGCGCCATTTCATTTGAACATTGGTTCGGCGGCGAAGCCCCCCTGGAAGCCATGCGGACCGGCTTGATGACGACTCTGGCCGCCCTTGCCTGACCTTCGCCGAAGATTGTTCATGCGAACAAAACCCAACGGGCACGGCTCCTTAACCAAGCCGCTAAAGCCTTAGATAAACGTCTGAATTTCAGCTTGCCTAATCAATCCCGCGTTTTATTGTCTGAACTTCCTTTCCCGGGCCTTGTTTGTTTTGTCGTGAGAGTGGGGTGCGCCCCGCTCTCTTTTTGTCTGGGGATGGATCGATTTTTATGACCTCGGAACTTAAAGCATTATTCGACTACTACGAGAGGGAGAAGGGCATTGACCGCGACCGCATGGTCGAGGTGCTCTCCCAGGCTCTCCTCGCGGCCTCGAAGAAAAGCATCGGCCCCGCGCGCGAGCTGCGCATCGACATCGACCCCGACAAGGGCACCATCCGTGCCTTTGCCAAGCTCATCGCCGTCGAGAAGGTGACCAATCCCTTCGAGGAAATCCCCCTGGACAAGGCCCTGAAGCGCAAGAAGGACGCGCAGCTCGGCGACGAGATTGAACTTGAGGTGACGCCGCAGAACATGGGCCGCATCGCCGCCCAGACCGCCAAGCAGACCATGATGCAGCGCGTGCGCATGGCGGAGAAGGAAAACCTTTACGACGAGTTCAAGGACCGCACCGGCGACATCGTCAACGGCACCATCCGCCGCTTCGACAAGAGCGACGTCATCGTGGACCTTGGCAAGTTCGAGGGGGTCATGCCTAACAAGGAGCGTGTCTCCACCGAGGAATACACCATCGGCGACCGCATGAGGTTTTACGTCAAGGCGGTGGAGAAGGAAGGCGCCCGCGGGCCGGAAATCGTCCTCAGCCGCGCCCATGTGAACTTCGTGCGACGGTTGTTTGAATTTGAGGTGGCCGAGATCGGCGACCGGACCGTGGAAATCTCCAGCATCGCGCGTGAACCCGGCTACCGGACCAAGGTGGCCGTGCACAGCGCCGACAGCAAGGTGGACCCGGTGGGCGCCTGCGTGGGGCTGAAGGGCAACCGCGTCAAGAACATCGTACGCGAACTGAACAACGAGAAGGTGGACATCATCCGCTGGTATGCGGACCCCGTCGAGTTCATCAAGGAGGCCCTGAAGCCCGTCAAGGTGCTGAGCATCCAGCTCTCCCCGGACAAGAAGGCGGCCCGCCTCACCGTGCGTGAGGACGAACTCTCCAAGGCCATCGGCCGCCGCGGCCAGAACGCCCGCCTGACCTCGCGCCTTGTCGGCATGGAGCTTCAGATCGAACGCGACGAGCACGCCGAGGAAGTCTTTGAAGGACAGATGGACCATGCCGCGCAGGACCTTGTGAAGACCCTCGGCCTCAACCTTGAAACCGCCCGCAAGCTTGTCATGGGCGGCATGGGAGACCTCCAGGTCCTCCGTCAGGTCGACGTCGAGGATGTCATCGACGCCCTCGCCGGTGATGAACAGCTGGCCCGCCAGGTCTTCGAACGCATCCAGTCCTACACCCCCACCTCCGGAGAGTAGCCATGAGCCTCTCCTCAAACAGTCTCCACCCCGCCCTTCCGACAGCTCCTTCAGCCGCTCGCACGACGCCTCCTCATCCTCATGCCTCCTCGTTCCTCCTCATCAAAAACCAGCAAAGCCAGCCCCGACAGCGAGACCGCTGAAGTGGAAGAGCTTGAGAGCGCCACCTCGGCCAAGAAAACGGCCAAGAAAAAGGAGGTGCTTTCACTGATTGATGAAGAGAAGCCCAAGGCCAAGGCCGCCACGAGGAAGCCGGCCAGCGCCCTGCCAGCCCTCGGCGCCAAGCCGGCAGCGGCCCCCGAGCCCCAGACTTCCACTTCCGAGCCTGAATCCTCGGAACCTGCCAAAAAGACGGTCGACGACCAGAAGAAGGAGGCCCTGAACCTTTTCGAAGAAGACGAAAAGCCCAAGGTCAGGCGTGCCCGCCCAGTTGAAACCGCCGCAACCACGGCCCTCCCCCCCATCTCAAGGCTGAAGGAGGCCGGACCCGTCACAGGCCCGGTGGCTGCGCCCGTTGTTGCTCCAGCCGTCCCCAAGCCCGCCCCCGTGGAGGCGGGCCAGCCCGAATACGAGACCAATGAGGCAGGCGAAAAGATCATCCACCTCAAGCCGCCCATCATTGTCAAAGACCTGGCCGAAAAGATGGGCCTGCGGCCCTTCAAGGTCATCGCCGACCTCATCAACCTGAAGGTTTTCGTCGCCAACGCCGACAAGGCCATCGAGCTCGACGTGGCGGAAAAAGTCTGTGAAAAGCATGGCTTCCGCCTCGAACGCGAGAAGCGTGAAAAGGGTGCCGGCGTTCACAAGGTTGAGGAAGTCATTGTCGAACCCCCCGCTCAGGTCGTCGAGGAGATCGCCGAGGAGAAGCTTGAACTGCGCGCCCCGATCATCACGTTCATGGGACACGTCGACCATGGCAAGACATCCCTCCTCGACGCCATCCGCAAGACCCAGGTCACCCATGGCGAGGCCGGCGGCATCACCCAGCACATCGGCGCCTACTCCGTCTTCCATGAAGGCAAGCCGATCACCTTCATCGACACCCCCGGTCACGCCGCCTTCTCGGGCATGCGCGCCCGCGGCGCCAATGTCACGGACATCGTCGTCCTCATCATCGCCGCCGACGACGGCATCATGCCGCAGACGCGCGAGGCCCTGAACCACGCCAAGGCCGCAGACGTGCAGCTCATGGTCGCCATCAACAAGTGCGACCTGCCTGCGGCGAATGTCATGCGCGTGAAGTCCCAGCTCCAGGAACTCGGCCTCATGCCGGTGGACTGGGGTGGTGAAATCGAGTGCATGGAGGTCTCCGCCAAGACCGGCCAGGGCATTGACAACCTCCTCGAAACCATGGCCCTGCAGGCCGAGGTGCTTGAGCTCAAGGCGGATCCCAAGGCTCCTCCCCGCGCCACGGTCATCGAGTCCAGCATGGTGCCGGGCAAGGGCCCCGTGGCCACCGTCATCGTCCGCCAGGGCACCCTGAAGGTCGGCCAGCCCTTCATCTGCGGACCGCACTGGGGCAAGACCAAGGCCCTCATGGACGACCGCGGACAGCCGATCAAGGAGGTGCGCCCCGGCATGCCCGTCGAAGTCGTCGGCTTCAGCGACATGCCCCGCGTTGGTGACGAAGTCGTCGTCATGGACAGCGAGCGAGCCGTCAAGAAGCTCAGCGAGGAACGCCTCGAAGAAGCACGTCAGGCCAAGCTTGTCACCCGCCGCCGCGCCACCATGGAGGACCTCTTCGCCAACATCGAGGAGGGCCAGAAGAAGGTCTTCAAGGTCGTGCTCAAGACCGACGTGCATGGCTCGCTGGAGGCCATCACCAAGTGCCTCACCGACATCGAAAGCGCGAAGATCAACCTGCGCATCCTGCACAGCGACGTCGGCCCCATCACCGAATCCGACGTGCTGCTCGCCTCCGGTTCGGACGCCGTCATCATCGGCTTCAACACCAAGGTCGAGAACAAGGCCCTCAGCACCGCCCGGCGCGAAGGCGTCCAGATCAAGCTCTACTCCATCATCTACGAGCTCATCGACCAGGTGAAGGAGGCCATGACCGGCATGCTCGACCCGCTGACGCGCGAGAAGATCCTCGGCCACGCCAAGGTGAAGCAGGTCTTCAAGGTTCAGAAGGGCTGGGTGGGCGGTTCACAGGTCATCGACGGCCGCATCGACCGCAAGCAGCGCGCCCGCGTGCTGCGTGACGGACAGGCGGTCTATGACGGCAGCATCGAGACCCTGCGCCGCTTCCAGGACGAGGTGCCCGAGGTCCGCAACGGCCTCGAATGCGGCATCAAGCTCCATGGCTTCAGCGACTACGAGGAAAACGACATCATCGAGTGCTACGAGCTCGAGAAGATCCCGCAGGCCCTCTGACCTGCGGACGCGGCCCCCTTCACCATCATCCGTCCTCCCCTGCGATGTCCCAGCGCCTTGACCGTGTGAACGAACTCATGAAACGCGAGCTCAGCACCGTGCTTGAGCGCGGCTATCGTTTTGAAGGCGTTGTTCTCACCGTCCATGAGGTCGTCACAGCCCCGGACCTGCGCCAGGCCAGCGTCTGGGTCGGCATCCTGGGCAGGGTGCATGATGAGGCGGCCCTGATTGAAAAGCTCAACAAGGAGAAGGGCAGCATCCAGCGCGAGCTCTACAAGCGTGTGAAGCTGAAGCACAGCCCCCAGCTTCTCTTCCGGCTCGACAAGAGCATCGAGCGCGCCGTCAGCCTGATCAACACCCTCGACAACCTGCCGCCTCCGCTGCCGGATGAAGAACAGCCGTCTTCGGAGCCCGCCTGACATCCGAAGCCCCGGGCCTCCAGGCTTGCAACCCTCCCATGCCGGGCCAGACTTGAAAAAACCATGGTGCGCAAGCTAGGCAGTCTCACGCTCTCCCTCATCCGGGGAACGGGTGACTTCGCCCTCTTCACCCTCACCGCGTTCCGCAGCGCCTTCTCCACCCGCAGGCTGCTTCACCGCGTGTTCAGGGCCATGTTTGAACAAGGCGTCCGCTGCCTGCCGGTCATCCTGATCGTCGGCATGTTCACCGGCCTTGTGCTCGGGCTCCAGGGCTATCATGTGCTGAACCGCTTCGGCTCAGAGAGCCTCCTGGGCGCCCTGGTTTCGCTCAGCCTGGTCCGTGAACTCGGTCCCGTGCTCGCCGCCCTGATGCTGGTCGGCCAGGCAGGGTCCGCCCTTGCCGCCGAGCTTGGCATCCAGCGCAACTCGGAGCAGATCGCGGCCCTGGAGACCATGGGCGTCAGCACCCACGGATACCTCGTCACGCCCCGCCTGCTCGGTGCGCTTTTGATTTTCCCCATGCAGACGGCTCTGTTCGTCAGCGTCGGCCTCTGGGGCGGCTGGCTTTCAGGATCAATGATGCTGGGCCTTGAACCCGGCGTCTACTGGTCCTCCGTGGAACGGGCGGTCGAACCCGACGATGTCCAGGAATGCTTCACCAAGGCCGCCGTCTTCGGGCTGCTGACCGTGGCGCTGTGCTGCTACTACGGCTTCAATGCGCACCGTTGCACCTCGGCCACCGGAGCCAGGGCCGTCAGCGCCTCCACCACCCGCGCCGTCGTGCTGTCCTGCATCACCGTGCTGGCCGCCGACTATGTGATCACCTCCTTCCTGCTGTGAGTGAAGCCCGTCCATCCCTGCTGCTCGACGTCCGCGGCGTGAAAAAGCGTTACGGCACCCACGAGGTTCTCACAGGAGCCAGCCTGGAGGTACCCCGTGCAAGCGTGGTCACCGTGCTCGGACGCAGCGGCACCGGCAAGTCCGTCTTCCTCAAATGCCTGGCGGGCATCGAACGCCCTGACGAAGGGGTGATCGCCTTTGACGGCACCCCCCTGGATGCCGACCTTCCTTCCGCACGCGCCGAGTTCCGCCGCCGCTGCAGCTTCCTTTTTCAAAGCAACGCCCTGTTTGATTCACTCACCGCCCTGGAAAACGTGGTCCTGCCCCTTGAGCAGACCACCGCGCTCAGCTCCTCCGTGGTCCGCCAGCGCAGCCTGGAGGCCCTGCAGCAGCTTGAGCTGGATTCCTTCGCCGACAAATACCCCAGCCAGCTCTCCGGTGGCATGCAGAAACGTCTGGCGCTGGCCCGCGCCATCGTCACACGTCCGGAGCTGGTGCTCTTTGACGAGCCCACGGCAGGCCTCGACCCGCTCAGGCGCAACGCCGTCTTTGCCATGATCGTCAAATACCAGCGCCAGTTCGGCTTCACGGCGGTCATCGTCACTCATGACGTCGCCGAAGTCCTGGTCATCAGCGACCATGTGGCCCTGCTTGATTCCGGCACCATGCGCTTTGCCGGCAGCCCGGCCGCCTTTTCCACCTCCACCGACCCTGTCGTCTGCGATTTCCGTGACAGCACCGCGGCCCTTCACAAGGCCGTGGACGCCCTCCGCACCGGCCAAAATCCCTCCCTCACTGAATCATGAACGCCTCCAGACTGGAATTTTTCGTCGGCCTTTTCGTCCTGCTAGGCCTCGCCGCCGTGACCTGGCTCACCGCCAAGGTGGGGGCCGGATCGCTGATCAGCGGCCCCACTTACCTCGTGGAAGCACGCTTCTCCAACGCCGGGGGACTGAACACCGGCAGCAGTGTGCTGGTCGCTGGCGTCACCGTCGGCCGCGTGGAATCCATCCGCATCGATCCCGTGGATTACAGCGCCATCGCCACCCTGCGGGTCGTGGAAGGCCTCAAACTGCCCACGGACACGATGGCCTCCATCAAGACCACAGGCCTGATTGGTGACAAATACGTCTCCCTGGCGCCTGGGGCCGATGAGACTTACCTCCAGCCCGGCACGCAGATCACCATGACAGAATCCTCGGTTGATCTTGAATCCTTGATTGGCAAAATGGCTTTCGGCAGTGTAAGCAATAATTCTGATAATTCAGCGAACGAGTCCGGAAAGTCCCCCGCTCCATGAAACGCCGTTCCTTTCTCCCCATTTTTTTAACCTTCCCTGCTGCGGGGTTTTGCGCTTCATCCACCAGCGCCGCCGAAGCAAGGCTGCGCACAGCCATTGGTGAAGTCCTGGCTGTCGCGGACCGCGTGACCAGCCGCAGCGCCCTGGCGACCACTGCACGATCCATCCTTCAGCGTCATGTCAGCTTTGAAACCATGACCCGCCGCGCCGTCGGAGTCGGCTGGCGCCAGTTCAACGCCGCCCAGCAAAAACGTGCGACCGAACTGTTCACCACCCTGGTCATCCGCACCTACAGTGACAAGTTCACCCCAGGAGAACACCCGGTCATCAATTACAAGAATGCCGTCGCCCCCGCCGCTGGACGAGTGGATGTGCCAACAACGCTGGTTTACAAGGGCAGCAACTATGCAGTCACCTACCGGATGGAGGAGATCGGAGGCTGGAAGATCGCCGATGTGATCATCGAAGGCGTGAGCCTCGTCGCCAACTACCGCACCCAGCTCGATTCAACCTTCAAGCAGGGCGGAGCCGCCGCCGTCATTCGTTCCCTCGAACAATCCGTCGCCCGCCCTTCATGAAAAAGCCCGCCTCCCTCATCCTCACGGCGCTTCTGATCAGCTCCTGCGCCACCCAGCACGCCACCCCCGCCCCTGAGGGCCAGTCAGCCGCAGCCACGGACGCGCTGGATGATTACGAAGGAGCGGCCGAGGTTTCCGATCCCATTGAACCGCTCAACCGAGCCACGTTTGCCTTCAATGACAAGCTCTACAGCTGGGTCTTCACGCCCATCTCCAAGACCTACACCACCGTGCTGCCGTCGCCGTTTCGGCAGGGCATCGACAATGTCTACGAGAACGTCAAATTCCCCGTCAGATTCGTCAACAGCGGCCTCCAGGGCAACTTCAAACGAGCCGGTCAGGAATTGCAAAAATTTGGCGTAAACACCTTCGCGGGCTTCGGAGGCCTCATCAAGCAATCCGACCGCATTCCATCCTTGAAGGACGTTCCCCTTGAAGACTCTGGCCAGACACTGGCCACCTGGGGCATGGGACATGGCCCCTACATCGTACTTCCCATCCTCGGCCCCTGCACCGCCCGTGAGACCCTCGGCCTGGTCGGCGACTACGCCTTGAACCCCGTGAACTGGACCTTTGCCCTGGGTGACCATGCCGACAAGTGGGCCTGGATCCCCTCGACTGGAAACACCGTCCGCAGCCTGCCGGACCAGCTCTCCAAATACAACGATTCCAAGGCCAATGCCATTGACCCCTACACCGCCGTCAAGAGCACCTACATCCAAAACAGGAACAACGCGGCCAAGGAGTAGCGAAGGCAGCTCAGCCCTCCACCGAGGGTCCCAGGGAAAGCAGCCGGGACTGTTGCCAGCCTGATGCTGTCAGGCAGGCAGGTTCTTCACAAAAAGTTAAGGAATGTGAACAAATGGCTTGTCGCCTGCTCCAATTCTTGTCAGGCTTCCAAAGAACCGTGAGCTATTCACAAAAATTAGAACGTGGGAAAGCACACTTGGCACGCTACCAGCGCCAGGAGAGGACAGCGCCCCTCAAGCCACGGATCAACGCTTTTCCACGGCAAGGCATCCAACCCTGACAACCATGGACCGAGACGACCACACCGCCACAGCCCCGACGATCATCAATCCCCTCGAACTTGGCGCCCCCGTCTCCTCCAGCTTTCGTCCTCAGCCGCCTTCCTCCCGAAAGCGCAAATCAGTGACCAGTCATCGACACTCCCCCACCCCGGTAGGCACCAAGACCTTCATTCTCGACACCAACGTCCTGCTGCATGACCCGGGCTGCATCAACAAGTTCGCCGAACACCATGTCAGCATCCCGGTGGACGTCCTGAGCGAGCTGGACCGTTTCAAAAACGAAATGACCGAGAGGGGCGCAAACGCCCGTGAAGTACACCGGGCCCTCATGAAGGTCTTTTCCAGCCCTGATGCCTCCATCATGGAAGGTGTCAGGACTCCCGGAGGCGGACTTCTGAAACTCGTCACCTACGACCCCGAAGCAGCCCGCCAGATCCCCAGTGTCCGTGAATTTGAACGCATCTTCCCCGGCAGCGAAAAGACCGACCACCGCATCATCGCCTGCGTCCTTCAACAGCGAGAACTCCTGCAGCCTCCAGTCATCCTGGTCAGCAAGGACATCAACATGCAGCTCAAGGCCCGCGCCGTCGGCATCGAGTGTGAAGACTACCTCAATGACAAGGTCGAGCCCCGTGAGGTCTCCAATTTCGAAATCGCACGGATCGAAGTCAGCGGCCACGAACTCCAGCGCTTCGCCAGCAGCGGCCGCCTCAGCCTTGCAGCCTCTCGGCTGGGTGATCTGGTGGCCAACGATTATGTGCTTCTCATCGCCGGAGAAAAGGCCTCCATGCCGGCCAAGATGAACGCCCAGGGCGAACTCGTACGCCTCCTGCACACGCCAGAATCCATCAAGGTCGGACAGGGACGCGCCGTCAAGCCCATGAACCTGGGCCAGACCTGCCTCCTCGACGCCCTGCTTGATCCTGAGATCAGCCTGGTCACCTGTTACGGCCAGGCCGGCACCGGCAAGACCCTCCTTGCGGTTGCCGCCGGACTCTCCCAGGTGTTTGGGCGCACCTACAACGGCCTCACCGTCAGCCGTCCCATCGTGGCCATGGGACAGACCGTCGGCTTCCTGCCTGGTTCCCTGCAGGAAAAAATGCGTCCATGGCTGCAGCCTGTCTATGACGCCCTCGACCTGCTCATGAGGCCGGTGGACAACAACCAGGGCCCTCAGCGGAAAAAGAACCGCTTTCTTCCCGACACCCCGGCATCCACCGAGGTCGCAGCCCCGTATGATCCGCTCATCCAGCAGGGGGTCATCGAAATCGAGGCCTTGTGCTACATCCGCGGGCGCAGCATCCCGGACCGTTTCTTCGTTCTGGATGAAGCCCAGCAGCTCACACCGCTGGAGGCCAAGACCGTGGTCACCCGCATGTCACGTGGCTCCAAGCTGGTCCTCGTGGGCGACCCGGCCCAGATCGACAACCCCTACGTCGACAGTCGCAGCAACGGCCTTGTTTACACCCGTCAGCGCATGCGCGGCCAGCCTTTTGCCGCTCATGTCCCCCTCAACAAGGGCGAGCGCAGCCCGCTTGCGGAGGCTGCGGCCAGGCTGCTGTAAAAAGCGAAAGCGCGGCGGTCAAAAACCGCCGCGCCTGCAAAAGTCGCGAGCCTTGAATGTCCTGAGGACTATTCCTCAGCGGTGATGGTCAGCACCTGACGGCCCTTGTAGTAGCCGCAGGAAGGACAGGCCACATGACCCGGAACCGACGTGCCGCACTCAGGGCAGGTCTTCAGGACAGGAGCACGCCAGCGGTTGGCTCCCTGGCGGAGACGTTGACGGGCTTTGGATTGACGGCGTTTCGGGTTGGCCATGTTGGGAAGGGGGGATTAGTTCTTCAATTGATCAAGGGCGTCCCAAACTCCCTTGTCAGCACCAGGCGCTTCATCAGCTGCAGCAGGACTGGCAGCTTCGAAGCGACCTTCGGCGGGACATTCGCGCGGATCAACGTTACCATCTTCACAGCGCGGAAAGTTCGGAAGGGCTAGCAGGATGTCCTCCCTGACTACCTCTGTCAAGTCGATCGTGCCCTCCTTTTCAATGGGAATCTCCTCGGCAAACGGGTCCAGAACCACCCTCTGGCGGAATCTTTCCAGACAGCGCCCGCATTCCAGGCTGAACTCCGCCTCCAAATGGCCGGTCAGAACCAGATCTTCCCCGTCCCGCAGGACCAGAAGCTCATACTTCAGGGAGGATTCGGGACGCACCGGATCATCTTCAGCCAGGGCAAAGAAGGTCGGCGGCAGAACGCCCGAAAGCTGCCTGCCCTCTGGCGGGAGGTGACGAGGATCAATTTGGAAGGGATTCATGGCTGACTGACAGGAAGCACGTTCATGGGCACACGGCAACCCCGGTCATTTGCCCCAGGCTCCCGTCTCCCAGTTCAGCACCTCCAGCCCCTGGAACTGCTTCTTGTAATCATACGCGCTTGGCTCACGGGTGGCATAGCCTGGATAATAAAAGGCGCAGCCACGTCTTCTGCTGTACTCGATCTCCAGCAGCATCGTGTAGATCCCCAGGCTTCGCTTCGAATGCACCGGCTCAAACATGCCGTAAACCGATGAAGTTGCGCGCCCCCCAAGATCCAGGTAGCTCAGGGCCACCAGCTCGGAGCCGTCAAACACTCGGCACTCCAGGCATTCGCAGGGGACGCTGCCCGGCGTCGCCGAAAGGAATGTCTCCAGTTCGTCCGGCATGTTTTCCCGAAACCGTCCCTTGTGCCTGTGAAACATCGCACGGGCCTCATGAGAGAGCGTGGCGGGTGCAAATTCGTGCCGGAGGTCCCGGTTGCGGTTCAACACTCGTCGCTGGCTTTTGCTCGGGCGAAAGTCCTCCAGGTTCAGGCGAAGCGGTGTGATCTCCTTCACACCCTCCGAATCCATGCTGACGTTGTAGCGGAAGAAGGACTCGCCAAAATGCCTCCAGCCAGCCGCCCAAAGCCGGTCCATCACCTCCGGCGGCACGGATTCACAGGAAAAGGCCTGGTTTAAAAGGGGGGTCATCAAACACGGGGCGCGGCTTGCCACCGCGAACACCTCCCATGTATAAGCAGCCACACCTTTGTCACCCCCATTGTCCATGCCCCCCGCCCTTCAGGAACTCATCGACTTCTTCGAGCACCTGCCAGAGTCCGAACGCCGGGACAACTTGATCAGCATGGCGGAAACCGTGGACGCCCATGCCCCCCAGCCAGGCCAGTCCTACGAAGTGGAGGAGGTTCGCAAGGACCCCGAATGCGCCGACACCGTCGGCATCTTTCTGCAGCAGGATGAAGGCGGCCGTGTCCGCTTTGCAGTCACCCTTGGCCCCAGGGTCCAGACCCTCACCCGCGCCCTGGCAGCCATCCTCTGCCGCGGCCTGAATGGCTGTACCGCCGCCGAAATCCTCGCCATCTCACCGGACTTCATCCCCCGCATCGTCGGTGCCGAACTTGTCCGGCTCCGCAGCCAGACGGTTTATTATGTCCTGCAACGCATGAAGCAGGCGGCGGAAAATGCCATCGTGAAGGCATGATTCTCAATGCAGGAGCGGCATGGAAATCCAATAGAATCAGCCCCATGAACCGTTTCTTCGGGGCATGTTTTCGACGAAGTTCATCATTTCGCTCCTTGCCTCCTCCCTCGCCGCATCCCCTGCCCTGGCCGGAATCGAGTTTAACCGTGATGTCCGGCCGATCCTTTCGGACAAGTGCTTCCACTGCCATGGCGCGGACGCCGGAAAACGCGAAGGCGGTCTTCGGCTCGACATCCGCGAGGAGGCAATGAAGCCCGCCGAATCGGGTGAAACCGCGCTCGTGCCCGGAAATCCTGAAAAAAGCCATCTCCTCGACCGCGTGCTTCTGCCCCAGGATGACGGCGACGTCATGCCGCCGGAAAAAAGCGGCAAGCCCCTCACGGTGGCCGAAAAGGCCGTCCTCAGACAATGGATTGCGGAAGGAGCGGAATATCAGGGGCACTGGGCCTTCATGCCGCTCGTGCGCACCGAACCGCCACAGGCCGGGAACCTGAAGCACCCGGTGGACCGCTTCATCGCGGCACGGCTGGAAAAGGAAGGCCTGCGGATGTCCCCGCCCGCCGATCCCGCCACCCAGATGCGGCGAGTGGCCCTGGACCTCACCGGACTGCCTCCGACGTTGTCAGACCTGTCCAAAATTTCCAGCTGGTCCGAGGCCGGTTACGAGGCCTATGTGGACCAGCTGCTCGCCTCCCCGGCCTACGGTGAGCGCATGGCCATGCAGTGGCTGGACTTCGCACGCTACGCCGATTCCAACGGCTTCCAGACTGACAGCAGCCGCCAGATGTGGCCCTGGCGTGACTGGGTGATCAAGGCCTTCAACAGCAACATGCCCTTCGATCAGTTCACCGTGGAGCAGATCGCCGGCGACCTGCTGCCAGACGCCCGGCTTGACCAGGTCGTCGCCACCGGCTTCAACCGCAATCACCGCATCAACGGAGAGGGCGGCATCATCGCCGAGGAATGGCGGATCGAGAACATCATGGACCGGGTGGAGACCACCAGCGCCACCTGGCTCGGGCTCACCATGAACTGCTGCCGCTGCCATGACCACAAGTATGACCCGCTCACGATGAAGGACTTCTATTCCTTCTTCGCCTTCTTCAACAACGTGCCTGAAAGCGGCACGATCCAGGGCGCCTCCAACCGCAGCGGCGGCAACAGCCAGCCCGTCACCACCGTGCCCACGCCGGAGCAGGAACAGAAGCTGGCGCAGCTCGACGCGGAGGTGAAACAGGCCGGGACAAAGGTCGCCGGGCTCGTGAAGCAGCTTCCGCAGCTCGTTGCCGGGTGGGAACCCAAGGCGCAGGAGACGCTGCACAGGATGAAGGCGGTGTGGACGCCGCTCAGCCCAACCCACCTTGAATCCAAGGCTGGCACGCCGCTCGTGAGGCAGCCGGACGGCAGCTACCTCGCCACCGGGGCAAATCCGCCGAAGGATGTCTATGTCTTTGACGCCCCGCTCCCCGAACAGGGTGCCTCCGCCTTCCTGCTTGAATGCTTCACCGACCCCTCCCTGCCCGGCGGCGGCCCCGGCCGCTACAGCAACAGCAACTTCGCCCTCAGCGCCTTTGACGTCTATGTGAAGCACGGAAACGGCAGTCCCGAGCTGCTCAAGCTCGCCAGGGCCGAGGCCGACCATTCACAGAAGGGCTATGAAATCGCCGGCGTGATCGATGACTCCAAACGCGGGGGCCGGCGCAGTTCCTGGGCCGTCGACGGTCCGACCCGCAAGGAAAACCGCCGCGCCATGTTTGTGCTGCAGGAGCCCATCGCGCCCGCAAAGGACGCCATGCTCCTGCTTCGTGTGCGCATGGAGGCCATCAACGGGCATAACATCGGACGCTTCCGACTTTCCGCCTCAAGCCTGCCAGCCGACGCCGTCAGGCTGAGCGGCGACGCCTTCTCCCCCGCCCTGAAGCTGGCCATCGGGACTAGCCCCGCCCAACGAACTCCTGCACAAAAAAAGGAAATCCAGGACTTCTTCAGGAGCAACGTCGACAGCCCGCTCAGACAGGCGGACCTGGCCCTCGCCCGCGCCCTGCGCGCCTATGACGACTTCGACCGGTCGCTGCCCAACGTCATGGTCATGCAGGAAGGCCCGGTGCGCGACACCTTCATCCTGAAACGCGGCGAATACGACAAGCCCGGCGAAAAGGTCGGCATGGCCACGCCCGCCATCCTTCCTCCGATGCCCAGAGGCGCTCCCGTCAGCCGCCTCGGCCTCGCCCGGTGGCTCGTCGATCCAGCCAACCCGCTCACCGCGCGCGTCTGGATCAACCGCATCTGGGAGAAGTTCTTCGGCTACGGCATCAGCAAGACGGCGGAAAACCTCGGCTCCCAGGCCGAGTACCCCGTGCACCCGGAACTGCTCGACTGGCTCGCCTCCGAGTTCATCCGCGGCGGCTGGGACATGAAGAAGATGCAGAAGCTCATCGTCATGAGCGCCGCCTACCGCCAGGACAGCAGGGTCACGCCAGCACTGCTGGAAAAAGATCCCGACAACCGCCTGCTGGCACGCGGACCACGTTTCAGGCTCGGCGGGGAAATCGTGCGTGACCAGGCGCTCGCCATCGCCGGGCTTCTCGTCCCGAAGGTCGGCGGCCCAAGTGTGAGACCCTACATGCCCGAAGGCGTCTGGGATGAAACCAGCAAGTATGGCGACCTGCGCGGCTACAAGGCGGACGCCGGCGAAGGCCTCTACCGACGCAGCTTCTACACCATCTGGAAGCGCACCGCCGCGCCGCCCACCATGCTGCTCTTCGATGCACCAACCCGCGAGGTCTGCACCGTGAAACGCAGCCGCACAAACACACCGCTCCAGGCCCTCTCCCTGCTGAACGAGGTCACCTTTGTCGAGGCCGCGCGCGGCCTGGCTCAACAAATGATGCAACAGGGCGGCAGCACGCCCGCACAGCGCATCGCCTACGGCTACCGCAGGGCGACCGCCCGCACGGCAGACGACGGCTCGCTGAAAACCCTCATCACCGGCTTCCAGTCGCGTCTTGCCGCCTTCACCTCCAGGCCTGACGACGCCAGGGCTCTCCTCGCCCAGGGCATGTCCAAGCCCGATCCGGCGCTCAACCCAGCCGAACTCGCCGCCTACACCACCACGGCATCCGTCCTCCTCAACCTCGACCGTGTCGTCACCCGCGACTGATTTCATGAAAGCCGAATCCTTCCAGCTTCAGGACGCCCTGAATCGACGCATCTTCCTCCGCAATTCCGCCTCAGTGGCCGGCGCGGCCGCACTCGGCCAGCTCATGGGAGCCCCGGCATTCCCCAACCATGCCCCCAGGGCCCGCCGCATCATCTACCTCTTTCAAAGCGGCGCACCCTCGCAGATGGACCTCTTTGACCCGAAGCCGCAGATGGCGAAGCACCGCGGACAGGACCTTCCGGAATCCATCCGCCAGGGCCAGCGCCTCACCACCATGACCTCGGGCCAGAAGTCCTTCCCCGTCGCCCCCTCCATGTTCAAGTTCGCCAGGCATGGCAGGTCCGGCATGGAGCTCAGCGAGCTCATTCCAGGCATCGGCGGCGTCGCGGATGAAATCTGCCTGATCCGCTCGATGTTCACCGAGGCCATCAACCACGATCCGGCCATCACCTTCTGCCAGACCGGCTCGCAGCTCGCCGGGCGTCCCAGCATCGGCGCATGGCTCAGCTACGGCCTTGGCAGCCTGAACCGAGACCTGCCCGCCTATGTCGTCATGACCTCCTTCGGCACCGGCCGACGCGACGACCAGCCGCTCTACGACCGTCTCTGGGGCAGCGGCTTCCTGCCCACCCAGCACCAGGGTGTGCGCTTCCGGAACTCCGGCGACCCCGTTCTCTACCTCTCCAACCCGGCCGGCGTGGACCGCGGCATGCGCCGCCAGATGCTCGACGAACTCGCCGTGCTTAACGAAAAGGATTTCCAAAAGTTCGGCGATCCGGAAACCAGCGCCCGCGTCGCCCAGTACGAAATGGCCTTCCGCATGCAGACCAGCGTGCCCGACCTCGTCGACATCTCAAGGGAGCCCAGGCACGTCCTCGACATGTACGGCCCCGACGTCAGCAGGCCCGGCACCTACGCCGCCAACTGCCTGCTCGCCCGGCGCCTCGCCGAGCGTGATGTCCGCTGCATCCAGCTCTTCCACATGGGCTGGGATCATCACGGCGGCCTTCCAAACGCCATCCGCGGCCAGTGCCAGGACACCGACCGCGCCACCGCCGCCCTCATCAGGGACCTCGGGCAGCGCGGCCTTCTCGATGACACCCTCGTCGTCTGGGGAGGTGAATTTGGACGAACCATCTATTCTCAGGGCACACTCACCGAGACCAACTACGGCCGCGACCACCACCCGCGCTGCTACAGCCTTTTCCTCGCCGGAGCGGGCGTGAAGAAGGGCCATGTTCACGGCGAGACCGACGACTACAGCTACAACATCGTCCGTGACGGCGTGCATGTTCACGACCTGAACGCCACCCTCCTTCATCTTCTCGGCATCCACCACGAGCGCCTCAACTTCAAGTATCAGGGCCTCGACATGCGGCTCACAGGCGTCGCCGGAAACCTCGTCAAGGGCATCCTGGCCTGAACCTTCGCCCCCCTCTGACTCATGAGAAAAAGCCTCCTGCTTATCACCCTGTCGTCACTTGCCTCAGCCGCCGGGCCGCCGGTTCCAGCCAGGATTGAATTCAACCGGGACGTGCGCCCGATCCTGAGCGACAACTGCTTCTACTGCCATGGACCCGACAAGGGCCATCGCGAGGGAGACCTCAGGCTGGACCTGCGCGACGAAGCATTGAAGGCAGGCGCCATCACCCCCCGCAAGGCTGCCGACAGCGAACTCGTCAACCGCATCCTCACCGATGACGAGGACGACCTCATGCCGCCGCCGGACTCCCACAAGAAGCTGACGCCCAGGCAGAAGGAGATCCTGCAGAAATGGATCGAACAGGGCGCCTCCTACCAGCAGCACTGGTCCTATGAAAAGCCCGTCAAGGCGGCCATCCCCGCCGGGAGGAACCCCATCGACCACCTCGTGCAGAAGCGCCTCGCCGAGATTGGCCTCAGGCCTTCGCCGCAGGCCGATGCGCGCACCCTGGTCCGCCGCCTCCATTTTGACCTCCTCGGCCTGCCGCCAAAACCTTCGGACATGGCGACCTGGTCCGACCTCTCCGGCAAAAAGTATGATGAGCTTGTCAGCACGCTGATGAAAAGCCCGCACTACGGCGAACGCATGGCCGTCGCCTGGCTGGACCAGGTGCGTTATGCCGACACCATTGGCTACCACAGCGACAACCCGCACAACGTCTGGCCCTACCGCGACTATGTCATCAGGTCCTTCAACACCAACAAACGGTTCGACCGCTTCACCATCGAACAGATCGCCGGCGACCTGATGCCGGGCGCAAACCAGGAGACACGTGTCGGCTCCGCCTTCAACCGCCTGCTCCTCAGCACCGAGGAGGGCGGAGCGCAGGCCAAGGACTATGAGCAGCGCATGCTCACCGACCGCGTCCGCGCCATCGGCAACGCCTGGATGGGCCAGACCACCGGCTGCGCCCAGTGCCACGACCACAAGTTCGACCCCATCACCATGCGGGACTTCTACCAGCTCGGCGCCTTCTTCGCCGACATCAAGGAGCCCATCCTCGGCCGCCGTGAACCGGGAATGATGGTGCTCGACGCCGAGGGCGAAAAGAAACAGGCGGACATCTCCGGACGCCTGGCGGCCTTGCAGGCTGAGTTTGCCAGACCGCGCCCTGAACTCGCCGCCGCGCAGTCGGCGTGGGAAAGGAAAGCTCTCGAAGCCGTCATGAGCAATGGTGCATGGCTGCCATTGAAGCCGCTCACCGCCACCTCGCTGAAAAAGAACGTGAACTTGAAGGCGGACAAGGACGGCATCGTGCGCGGTGTGATCGACAAGAAGCGGGACGAGCGGAAGCAGAACGACGGCACGGACACCTACATGATCACCGCCAGGCTTCCCAAAGGCGCCACCGGCATCCGCCTGGATGCCTTGAAGGAAAAGTCTCCCGGCATCGGCCTCGCCTCCAACGGCAACTTCGCCCTCAGCGAGGCCACCCTGACCGTGGCGCGTAACCAAAAGCAGGAGAAGCTCCCCGTCTTACTAGCCAGCGCCACCTTTGAACAGCGCGGCTTTCCTGCGAAGAACACCATCGACGGCATCTCTGATCAGAAGCTCAACGGCTGGGCCGTGCTCGGCGCCACCGGCGCAGACCAGTCGCTTTACCTTGAGCTAGCCAGTCCGCATGACGACGAGAAGGCCGTCGTCACCTTCACGCTGAGCTTTGCCCATGACGGCAATCACGAGATTGCCAGCCTGCGGCTCAGCGCCACCACCGCCAGGCCTCCCGTCCGCGCCCCGGACATCGCCCTGCCCGACAGGGAGGTCGCCGCAATTCTCAGGACACCTGCGGACAAGCGCAGCGACCCACAAAGGAAGAAGCTGGCCGAGGCCTACAGGCAGATCGCGCCCGAGCTTGCCGCTCTCCGCACAAAACTCGCCATGACGGAGAAGGAGAAGGCCGATTTCGAGGCAGCCGCGCCGAAATGCATCGTTTCCGTCAGCGACACCAGCAAACGCACCGTGCGCATCCTGCCTCGTGGCAACTGGATGGATGAGAGCGGCGAGGTCGTGAAGGCCGCCCTGCCCGGCTACCTGCCGAAGCCGAAAGTCGAGGGCCGCGATCTCACAAGGCTCGACCTCGCCCAGTGGCTTGTCTCCAAAGACAATCCGCTCACCGCCCGCAACGTCATGAACCGCCTGTGGAAGCAGTTCTTCGGCACCGGCCTCAGCAAGGTGCTCGACGACCTTGGCGCCCAGGGTGAGCCGCCGGTGAACCCGGCCCTGCTCGACTGGCTGGCCTGCGAGTTCATGGACAGCGGCTGGGACCTTCAGCACATGATCCGTCTCATCGTCACCAGCCACGCCTACCGGCAGGTCAGCACCTCCACCAGGGAGCTCACCGCCGCCGATCCCTACAACCGCGAATGCGCCCGGCAGAGCGCCTTCCGGCTTGATGCAGAGTTGGTTCGCGACAACGCCCTCTCCATCGCCGGCCTGCTCGTGCCGAAGGTCGGTGGCCCCAGCGTGAAGCCCTACCAGCCTGAGAAATACTGGGAAAACCTCAACTTCCCCACCCGCGAATGGCAGAATGACAGCGGTGAAGGTTTGTACCGCCGCGGCCTCTACACCTGGTGGCAGCGCACCTTTCTTCATCCAAGCCTGCTCGCCTTTGACGCTCCGAGCCGTGAGGAATGCACGGCGGAGCGCAACCGCTCGAACATCCCGCAGCAGGCCTTGGTGCTGCTCAACGACCCCACTTATGTCGAGGCCGCACGCACCTTCGCCGCGCGCATTCTCACCGAATGCAACAACGACAACGCCGGACGCATCGAATGGGCCGTGCAGCAGGCCCTGCAGCGCCAGCCGACCGCCGAGGAATCCAAAACACTCTCCATGCTCTACAACAGGCAGCTTGCCGATTATCAAAAAGAGCCCGCCGCCGCCGAAGCCCTGCTCAAAACCGGCGCCACGCCGGTTTCACCCGGCTTGAACAAGCCAGAACTCGCCGCAATGACCCATGTCGCCAGGGTGCTGCTGAACCTGCACGAAACCATCACGCGCTCCTGAGCCATGTACTCCGCAGAAACCCGACGCTCCTTCCTGGGACGCTCCGCCTGCGGGCTAGGCAGCGTTGCCCTGGCGTCCATGGTGAACCCGGGAATGCTGCTGGCCGCACCTCACGGCGTGCCGGGAACCCTTCCCCTTCCTCAGAAGGCAAAGCGGGTCATCTGGCTCACCATGGCGGGCGGACCTTCGCAGCTCGAGCTCTTCGACTACAAGCCGAAGCTCGCGGAGATGGACGGCAAGCCAATGCCCGAATCCTTCACCAAGGGCCAGCAGCTCGCGCAGCTTCAGGGACAGAAGCTTGTCTGCAAGGGGCCGATGTTCCGCTTCCAGAAATATGGAAAAATCCGGATGGAGCTCTCCGAACTGCTGCCGCACCTCGGAGGCGTGGCGGACGACATCTGCCTGGTGCGCTCAATGACCACGGACGCCATCAACCATGATCCGGCGCACATGTTCATGAACACCGGCGCACAGATCGCCGGCCGCCCGAGCATGGGCGCGTGGGTGACCTACGGGCTCGGCAGCGAGGCCGAAAACCTGCCGGGCTTCGTGGTGCTCATGTCCACCGGCAAGGGACGCACTCCGCAGCCCATCGCCGCTCGGCAGTGGAGCAGCGGCTTCCTTCCCTCCAGGTTCCAGGGCGTGCAGCTCCGCTCACAAGGCGACCCCGTCCTGTATCTCACCAGCCCGGCCGGGGTGACCCGTGAACGGCAGGGCGCGGACGTGCAGACCGTCAACAAGCTTAACCAGCAACACGCCAGGATTTGCGACGACCCGGAGATCGCCACCCGCGTCGCCCAGTATGAAATGGCCTTCCAGATGCAGGCCAGCGTGCCCGACCTTGTGGACATCAGCGGCGAGGGCGCCAGGACGCTGGAACTCTACGGCTGCACCCCAGGCGACGGCTCCTTTGCCTCCAACTGCCTGCTCGCGCGCCGGCTTGCCGAACGCGGCACCCGCTTCATCCAGCTCTACCATCGTGACTGGGATCATCACAGCCTCCTGCGTGAAGAACTGCCCCTGCGTGCCAAAGAGGTCGACCAGGCCTGCGCGGCGCTCATCACCGACCTGAAGCAGCGCGGCCTGTTTGAAGACACCCTCATCGTCTTCAGCGGCGAATTTGGCCGCACCCCCATGGCCCAGGGCAACAAGGGCCCCGTCGGCCGCGATCATCACAACAAGGCCATGTCCATGTGGCTGGCCGGTGCCGGCATCCGGCGCGGCGTCACCTTCGGCGCCACCGACGACCTCGGCTACGCCGCCGTGGAGGATGTCGTCACGGTGCATGACCTTCATGCCACCATGCTCCACCAGCTTGGCATCCGGCACGACGCCTTCAGCTTCAAGTTCCAGGGCCTGGATGCCAGGCTGACCGGCGTCGAAGGCGCCCGGGTGATCCGGAAGATCCTTGCATGAGCATCCAGGCCGACCACGGGTCCGAAAGGCCTGAAGCGCCTCACGAATCGGCAGTTCCAGGATGACACATGCCTGGATGTGTTATGCTAACACCATGGCTCGCCAGGAAACGCCCACGCTCAAGGACATCGCCCGGACCACCGGGGTTTCGATCATGACCGTGTCCCGTGTGCTGCGGGGAGCCCCGAAGGTTTCACCGGAAAAACGCGAACTCGTGCTGAAGGAGGCACGGCGCATCGGCTACCAGCCCGACCCGCACCTGATGCGCATGATGCAGGCGGTGCGCGGCCGCAAGCAGAAGCACCTGAGGGCCGTCATCGCCGTCATCCGCGAACATGTCCCCCAGGACGGCCTGCTCGGCGCCTCGTACCAGTATGTGCCCGTCGAGGACATCCGGCGGCGAGCCCACGGCCATGGCTACGGCGTTGAGGAGTTCTTCCTTGGCAGGGACGGCCTGACGCCGAGGAGGCTGCAGAAGATCCTGCACGCCCGAGGCATCGAGGGAGTGATCGTCTCCCCCCAGAGCATGCAGCTTCCGTGCAGCCGCCTGGACTACTCGCCCTTCGCCTCCGTCACCTTTGGTTATGCCATGAGCAGCCCCGCCCTGCACATGTGCGCAGGCAACATGACGCTCGGCATCCAGACGGCGGCGGAGCAGCTGCAGGCGCGTGGCTACCGGCGGATCGGCGTCGCCGTGACCCGCTGGATCGTCAACCGCTCCCAGTTTGGCTACAGCGGCGGACTCTTCCACTGGCAGCAGGGCCTGCCCGAACAGAACCGCGTGCCCCTCCTGCTTTTTCCAAACAACGACATCAGCCAGGGCTTCGAGCCCTTTGCCCGCTGGATGAGCGACCATCGTCCGGACGCCCTCATCACCTTTGACACCCATGTTCCAGGCTGGCTGCGCCGGCTCGGCCTGCGCTTTCCCGAGGACATCGGCTATGTGGTGCACGACTGGACGCCCAGGATGAACGGGTTCGCCGGCATCTATCAGCAGCGCGACCACCTCGCCGCAGCCGCCGTGGACCTGGTTGTCACGCAGCTCTCCCAGCATGAGCATGGCATCCCCGAAGTGCCCAGGCAGATCATGATTCCGCCACGATGGGTGGACGGCCCGAGCATTCGGGCCGCATAAACACTCCCGGCTCCGATCCCAAAGCCTGGCAGGAAATGCCTGTCTGGCTGCGTTTAAGGCATCCCCACATGCGTCCCTCCGCCCGTCGTTTTTTTGCCCTCGCCTTCTGCGCCTCCATCACCCACGCCGCCGATCCTTTGCCGGGCCACTCCGTGCACGGCGAAGCCTTCAACGAAGGACCAAGACAGGCGGCCAGGATCATTCCCGGATGCGGCAGGGTCGATTTCAAGATCACAACCTCCAAACCCGAGGCGTCAAAGTTCTTCAACCAGGGGGTCGGCCAGCTTCATGGCTTCTGGTACTTTGAGGCCGAGCGCTCCTTCCGCCAGGTGGCCCTGGTCGACAAGGAATGCGCCATGGCCTACTGGGGCATGGCCATGGCCAACGTCAACAACGAGGCCCGGGCCAGGCAGTTCACCCGCAAGGCCGTGGCCCTGAAGGACAAGGCCGGGCCGCGTGAAAAGCTGTGGATCACCGCCCTCGAAAACTTTTACAAGGAGGACAAGCGCGACAAGAAGCAGCGCGCCCTGGACTGCATCCGCGACCTGGAGACCATCGTCCAGGAGCATCCGGACGATGTCGAGGCCAAGGCCTTCCTGGCGTGGAAAATCTGGCATGCCAACGGCGAGGCGCCCATCACCAGCCATCAGGCTGTCAATGCCCTGCTGGATCAGGTTTTCGCCGCCAATCCGCAGCATCCGGCCCATCACTACCGCATCCACCTCTGGGACCAGCGCAAGCCAGCCATGGCCCTCAAGTCCGCCGCCGTCAACGGCCAGGCCTCCCCGGGCATCGCCCACATGTGGCACATGCCCGGCCACACCTATTCCAAGCTGCGTCGGTTTGACGACGCCGTCTGGCAGCAGGAGGCCAGCACGCGCGTCGACCACGCCTACATGAGGGCCAGCTGGGTGCATCCCGACCAGATCCACAATTATGCCCACAATGAAGAATGGCTGGTGCGCAACTTCAACGAACTCGGCCGCGCCTCCGCCGCCATCGGCCTGGCCACGGCGCTTGTCCGCCATCCCCAGCACCCGGCCAACAACACCCTCGACAAGGACAACACCAGCATTGGCTACGGCCGCACCCGCCTGCTGGAAACTCTCGTCCGATGGGAGCTCTGGGATGAACTGCTGAAAGTCACTGACGGCCCGCTCTTTCCCGTGGTCAAGCAGCATGGTCATGAAGCCCGGCGCCTTCACGCACGCGGCCTCGCCAGCTTTGCCAATGGCGACTCCGTCGCACTGGCCGGCAGCATCGCCAGCCTGGAAAAGGTCAGCGCCCAGGCAAAGGCCGCCACAAAAAAGAACGAGGTTAAAAAGGACGGCTCACCCAAGCAGCTGGCCAAAGCTGCCGACCCGGCAAAGGCCAAGGACAGTGTCGCCAAGGACAGCCCGGCCAAAAAGGACGCTCCCAAAGACGAAAGCCCGAAGTCGGTCCCTCCTGCGTCACCTGAAAACAAGCCTGAAGCCAAAAAGCCTGAGCCAGCGAAGCCTGACGCCATCACCCGGCAGCTGGATGAACTGCGCGCGATTCACGCGGTGCTGACCCAGGCAAAAAACGCCGCCGATCTCATCAGCAAGGCCGAGGACCTGCCCAAGCCTCTGGCCGCCAGCCTGTGGCTGAAGCTGGGTGACAAAAAGAAGGCCGAGGATCTGCTGAAAAACTACCCACAGGACCTCGCCGGACTCGCCGCCAAGGCTGAAATGCAGCAGGCTCTGGGCAAGACCGACGACGCCAGGAAAACCTTCGAGGAGGTCCGCAAACTGGCCTTTGCCTTGCAGACGGACCTGCCGGTGAAAAAGCGTCTGGACGCCCTCGCCGCCATCTTCGGGATCAAGGGGGAATGGCGCGCCGCCCCACCCAAGCGGACCGATGTTGGTGTGCGTCCGCCTTTGAAAGAACTTGGCCCCCTTTACTGGTCACCGCCCAAGGCTCCGGACTGGCAGGCCCTGACCCTGGATGGCAGGGAGTTCAGCAGCCGCACGCTGGCCGGCAAACCGCATGTGCTGCTGTTTTATCTCGGTGCCGCCTGTACTCATTGCATGGAACAGGTGAACGCCTTTGCCAAGGCTGCCCCAGACTACGAAAAAGCAGGGATCTCCCTCTGCGCCATCACCCTGGAGCCCCTTTCTCTGGCCGGCCGTGTGGCCGAACAAATGACGACGAAAAAGCTGCCGCCCTTCCCCGTCCTGGCCGACCCTTCGCTCGAAGCCTTCAAGACCTTCCGGGCCTATGACGACTTCGAGGAGGAAGCCCTGCACGCCGCCGTCTTCATCGACGCCCTTGGCAGGCTGCGCTGGATCGACATCAGCTGGCAGCCCTTTACAGACACGGCTTTTCTGCTCACCGAGGCCCAACGTCTGATGAAGCTCGACTGACCTGCACCCGCCAGGCTATTCGAGCGCACCGCCCCAGTCGCTGGGCATGCGCCAGTCGCCGCGCGGCGAAAGCGCCACGGACCCGACCTTCGGCCCGTCAGGCATTGAGGAACGCTTGAACTGGTTCTGCGCAAACCGCCGCAGGAAAACCGCGAGCCATTGCTCAATCACACCGACCTCATGTTTGCCAGCAAACGCAAGTCCTGCCAGGTAGCGGATCTTTTCCGCAGGGCATCCGTGACGTACAAAATGGAAAAGGAAGAAGTCGTGAAGCTCATAAGGACCGACGGTGTCCTCCGTCTTCTGCTCCATCTGTCCGTCGGCTCCAACCGGCAGCAGTTCAGGTGAAATCGGCGTGTCGATGATGTCATGCAGCACCTCCCCGGCCTCCGCGGCATGTCGCTCCGTCGCCGCCCACCCGATCAGGTACTTCACCAGCGTCTTAGGGACGCCGGCGTTGACGTGATACATGCTCATGTGATCGCCATTGAACGTGCACCAGCCCAGCGCCGCCTCGGAAAGGTCCCCCGTTCCGATGACCAGGCCGCCGGTCTGGTTGGCGACATCCATCAGCACCTGGGTCCGCTCACGGGCCTGGGCGTTCTCATAAGTGATGTCGTGCAGGCCTGGCGGGTGACCGATGTCCGCGAAATGCTGCTCCACCGCCGCCTTGATGCTGATTGTGCGCAGGGAAACGCCAAGGGCCTCGGCCAGCTTCTCCGCATTGCCCTTGGTGCGGGCCGTCGTGCCAAAGCCAGGCATGGTGACGATGACCGCCGCACTGCGAGGCATCCCGGCCAGCTTCAACGCCTCGATCAACACCAGCAGGGCAAGCGTGGAGTCCAGTCCACCCGAAAGCCCCAGCACTGCCGACCTGCTTCTCGTCTGCCGCAGCCGACGCGCCAGCCCTGTGGCCTGGATGGCAAAGATTTCCTCGCACACAGCCCGGCGGTCCGCCCCGGCGCATGGCACAAAAGGCAGGGCGGGAAGCGGCCGCAGCAGCCCCTCCCCTCCCTTCAACTGGCCGCCCAGGGCGAAGCTCACCTTGCGGAAAACCGGCCTGGCCTCGTCATCCCGGAAGGCCGCGCTTTTCAATCGCTCATGCTGCAGGCGCTGAAGGTCCACATCCGCCACCGCCGTCTGAGTATCGAAGGAAAACCGCCGCGTCTCGGCCAGCAGCACGCCATTCTCCGCCACCAGTCCATGACCGGAATAAACCACGTCCGAGCTTGATTCACCAGCCCCGGCTCCGGCATAAACATAAGCCGCCAGGCAACGAGCGGACTGCTGCCCCACCAGCCCGCGTCGATACGGGGCCTTGCCCAGCACTTCGTCGCTCGCCGAGGGGTTCGCCAGCACGGTCGCACCGGCCAGCGCCGCATGGCTGCTTGGCGGAATCACCGTCCACAGATCCTCGCAGATCTCCACCCCCAGTACAAATCCAGGCAGGTCGGTGGCCCTGAAAAGCAGGTCCACCCCGATGGGAACACCGCCGGCCTCCGTCTCCGTCAAGGTCGCCGCGGGGGAAAACCAGCGCCGCTCGTAGAACTCGCCTGAATTGGGCAGGAAGCTCTTCGGCACATAACCAAGCACCCTCCCATCCGCCAGCACCGCAGCCACATTGTAGAGCCGGCTCTCCACGGCCAGCGGCAGCCCCACCACCACCAGGCAGCCAAGCCCGGCCGTGCTTTCCGCCAATTCCCCCAGCGCCTGCCTCGCCTTGTTCAGCAGGGCCGCATGATGAAAAAGGTCCGCACAGGAGTAGCCGGTCAGGCTCAGTTCCGGAAAGACGATTAAACGTGCTCCGGACATGGCCAGCGCGGTTGTTTCACGCTTCAAAACCACCAGGTTGGCGGCGACATCCCCAAGGACGAGTTCCGGTGACACCGCTGCCACACGCAAAAATCCGTGGCATTCTCGTAAGCAGGCTGGGAGTGGCTGGTCAGGCATGAATGTTGAAAATAGCACGGTTGCCAGGATTCAAAAGACCGCTTTCTGCCCCGCATGCCACCTGTAAGTTCTTTGCCTGGACAGGATAAAGCCTTGCAGCCAGGTTTATAATTATTATAATTTAACTCTCTTTCACCATGTTAAAGCGCCTCATCCTATGGTCCCTCTTCGCCGGGCTCACCCTGGCAGGTGGACTGGTGGCGCATCAAAAGGGGGTCTGGCACACCGCTTCCCTGATCCTGTCCGAACGTCTCAGCGGCGAAAGCCGAAGCTATTCAGCAATGAGCTTCCGGGTCGATCTGGTCGACCGGCTGAATTACGCGCGCATCGCCGCGAAAATGCCCGACCTGAAGGTGGATCCCGACCTGGACGAATGGATGGCCACCAACTTCCCCACGCTGGCCCTGGACGACATGGATGCGGTGACCCGCAAAATCCAGGAGGCGCTGCCACGCTATTATCACCTTTCCATCTGCACCGCCAGCGGCCCCACCCTGAAGTCGCTGCTCGCTGAATTCCAGGAGTTTGCCTCCAAGACAGGCCCCGGCATGACCCACCTGGGTTTTGCCATTCGCGAAACCATGGGCGGCCTCAGCCAGCAGGCTCTCGTCGTTGTGGGCCAGCGCCTGCTTGATTTCAGCCCCGAGATCCTGAGCGAATCTCGGCAGGAGGCTTATTTCAGCCGCTGCCTGCACTGCAAGCATCCCCACATCGTCCGGGTTTCGCTCAACCAGCACAGCCTCGGCCTCGAATGCCCGCAGTGCCGGCGCACCTATGCCGTCGTCGCCGCCGATCAGAAGAAGAAGTTCCGTTATGTGAACGAGTTCCTCACCGGCTATGCACCTCCTGCCGTCTTTTCCAAGGACATCGCCCGCATCAACGAACTCTTCACCATCTGCGGCGCCGTTCATGGCAACTGCATCTACACCCGCGATCCAGGCCAGCGAAAGGAGGCCACGGACGCCTGGCAGACCAGCCTGGAGACCCAGCAGATCGGCCAGGGTGACTGCGAAGACTCGGCCATCTACCTCTGCGACTGGCTGCTGACCCGCGGCTTCCAGGCTCGGGTGGCGCTGGGGCGCTATGGCGATCTCGGGGGCCATGCCTGGGTCGTCGTCCGGATGAACAATGTCGAGTACCTGCTCGAATCCACCGAATCCACGCCGGACATCAACGACCCCCCAATCGCCAGCAAGGCAGGCAGCCGCTATGTGCCCGAGGTCATGTTCGACCGCTTCGCCCTCTATGTCCGCTCAACGCCAGGCCAGAGCTGGCGCAGCGAAGCCGACAGCTACTTCTCCAACAAGACCTGGACGCGCATCGAGCCTCGTGAACTCAATCCCGCCAGCGAACCGCTGACACGCAAGAGCACGGCGGAGTCTGCCCCGATCCCTCCCGAAAAACTGGCACGCACCTCGGCCCCCAATCCGGCTGCCGCCCCGTTCATGGAACTGGAGGAAATTCCCCGCGACGCCGCCGTCTGGCGCATGCCACTGCCCGCCCAGGGCAAGAAGGGCAAATAAGAACCGACGGAGAGTTCATGCCACCGGCAGGCGTTTGATCGCTCGTCCGGTTTTCACCCCTCGACGGGGATGCCTGACGAACTTTGTGACATGAACCGCCTCCGCCGCCTCCGCCGCCTCCTCCTTCTGCCCCTCCTCGGCATCCCCCTGTCCTCCACAGCCCAGCTCCCGCTGGAAATCAAGCCGGGCACCCGTGTCGCCCTCATCGGCAACTCGCTCTTCGACCGCATGCGCGACGACGGCCAGTTCGAGGCACTGCTGCACCAGCGTTTCGCCCGGGAGAAGCTGATCGTCCGCAACCTCTCCTGGTCCGCCGATGAAGTGGCCCTCCGCCCCCGTCCCGACGGCTTTGGCGATCTCAACCAGCACCTCGCCGAGCACAGGGCCGACATCATCCTCGCCGCCTTCGGCTTCAACGAAAGCTTCAAGGGAGAAAAGGGCCTCGGCGAGTTCGCCACCCTGCTCAAATCCTTCCTCATCGAGCTGAAAAGCCACCGTTACAACGGCACCTCCGAACCGGAAATCGTCCTCGTCAGCCCCACCGCCGCCGAAAAGCCCCACGAGCACCTCAACGCCCAGATCAAGCTCTACACCGACGCGATGAAAAAGGTCGCCGCAGCCGAAGGCGTGGCATTCGCGGATGTGTTCGACATTCCGGCTTCCGAATTCCGCGCTCCGCATTCCATCAACGGCGTTCACCTCAACCAGGAAGGCTACCGCGTCTTCTCCGAACGCCTCTACAACCAGCTCACTCAGGAAACCCCGCCGAAGGTCAACGAAGCCGTCCGTGCCGCGGTCGTCGACAAGGAGGACAAGTTCTTCCAGTACTACCGCCCGCTGAACTACTATTACATCAAGGGCGGCCGTGCCGAACCCTATGGAGTTGTCAACTTCCCCGGCGAACTCGCCAAGCTCCTCAGAATGGTCGAGGCCCGTGACAGCCTGATCCATTCCCTCGCATCCGCAGATGGCGCAGATGACTCAGATTCTGACAAGCAAGCTTCGAAGAACGATGCCGCCCCATCCGGAAAGCCCTCTTCAGCAGACCTCCCGGCCAGCCCCGGCATCCAGTCATCGGCGTCATCTGTGAAATCTGCGGATGAGACCCCTCTTCCGGTGATCACCGGAGACCGCCCCATCAACGAATGGCTCTCTCCCTCTGCTGAACTCGCCGCCTTCAAAATCGACCCGCGCTTCGAAGTCAGCCTCTTCGCCTCCGAAGAAGACTTCCCGGAGCTCTTCGTGAAGCCCATCGCCATTCGTTTCGATGGCCAGGGCCGCCTGTGGGTCAGCACAAGCACCACCTACCCGCAAATCATGCCCGGCGAGGCCCCGCAGGATCGCATCCTCATCCTCGAAGACACGAATGGCGATCACCGCGCCGACAAATGCAGCGTCTGGGCCGACAAGCTCGCCATCCCGCTCAGCTTCGAGTTCGGCAACGGCGGCGTCTTCGTCTCCGACCAGCCGCATCTGACCTTCCTCAAAGACACCGATGGCGACGGCAAGGCTGACCACCGAGAGAAGCTGCTCACCGGCTTCGGCACCGAGGACAGCCACCACGCGCTGCACGACTTCGCCTGGAGCCCCGAGGGCGATCTCATCTTCCGCGAGAGCATCTTCCATCACAGCCAGGTCGAGACGCCCTACGGCCCCGTCCGCGCCCGCGAGAGCAGCTTCTTCCGCTACACGCCCGCCACCGGACGCCTGCTCGCCTTTGGCAGCTACCTGAGCACGAACCCCTGGGGCATCACCTTTGACGACTGGGGCTTCCACGTCGGCAGCCATCCCGTCTTCGCCAGCGCCGTGCACTCGCTGAATGCGCCCTACCCCGACATCCACATCCCCGCCGGCAACTACTTCCCCGCCTACAGCGGCACCTGCGGCCAGGAATTCCTCACCAGCAGCCACTGGCCGAAGGACTTGCGCGACAAAAAACACTTCATGCGCGTGCGTTACAAACCCACCAACGAAGTCGAGCTGCACGAGTGGGTGGAGCACGACACGCACTTCGAGGAAAAGAAAGTCGGCATCGTCTTCCAGAGCACGAACCTGAGCTTCATCCCCGTGGACATCCAGCAAGGCCCCGACGGCGCGATGTATGTGGCCGACTGGTACAATCCCGTCAAAGGCCACATGCAATACTCCCTGCGCGACACCCGCCGCGATAAAAAAAGCGGCCGCATCTGGCGCATCACCGCGAAGGATCAAAAACTCGAAACAGCACCGAAGATCGCCGGCGCGAGCATCCCCGAGCTGCTGGATCTGCTAAAGAGCGAGAACTACCGGACGAGGTATCGGGCGAAGGTGGAATTGAGACAGCAGGATGCAGAATTGGTCAAAAACGCGAGTGGCATAAGCTCTGGCGTCGCCTTTCCAACTAACAGTAGTCTTTCAGAATGGATTTGGCTCAGAGAATGGCTTTCAAAGCAGAGCTTTGATGGTCAGCCTAATCCTAAAATGCTCCAAACTGAGTCGAGGATGTCATTTCACCATCTAGCTCGTCGCATCATGAGTGAGCCAGATCGCTTCGATCAAAATACCCGTGCCGTTGCAGCACGAAGTCTTCGCAGCCTCGCTCTTTATCCTTGGAACCCTATTTTAGGCCAGAATCCACTTATTGACGCCGCCAACGACCCCAGCGGCCTCGTCCGCCTCGAAGCGGCCATCGCGGCGAGTTACATCGGCACGCCTGAGGCCTTGGAGGCCGCGCTCGACCTGCTGAAGCACCCGATGGACAGCTACCTCACCTACGCGCTGCGGACCTCGCTCGACAGCCACACGCTGCAGCCGCTTTGGAAGGGCAATGCCGCCTTCATGCAGAAGCACCCGGAGCTCGCCAAATTCCTCGAAGACAGCGAGCCGAAGAAACCCGCTCAGATGGCGAAGAAGCAGAAGGCCGAGCCGCCGAACCCCTTTGATGCACAGCCCGGCCTGCAGACCATCACCATCAAGACCATCCCCGAGCGACTGCTCTACGACGTGCGAGAGTTCAAGGTGAAGGCCGGCCAGCCGGTGAAGCTCATCTTTGAAAATCCCGACGTCACACCGCACAACCTCCTCATCGTCCAGCCTGGCGCGGCGGACGAAGTCGGCATGGCTGGCAATGAGATGGCCAAAACCACCGACGGCTTCGCCAAGGGCTTCATCCCCGACAGTCCGAAGATCCTGCACAAGACGAAGCTGCTGCCCCAGAACGAACGCGAGATCCTCCGTTTCAAGGCGCCGGAGAAACCCGGCGTCTACCCCTACATCTGCACCTTCCCAGGCCACTGGCTGGTCATGAAGGGCGAGATGATCGTGCAGTGAAAGCCGGCCGCGCTACTTTTTCAAGCCTCCGCCAAACACCCGCCTTCTCGCCTTCATGAAAGCACGCCGTGCTGAGCGAGGCTGCTCACGCAGGTAGGCGCGCCAGAATGTCGCGAGCACGCCAGGCCTTGGCCTAACCTCAAATCGCGCAAAGTTTCGGTGCAGCGCCCTCAGGTCACGCAGGATCCGGCCGGGCCGTGGCAGCAGCTGAACGCGGATGCCCTCCATGTCGATGAACCAAAGGCGACCCCGGCCATCCTCAAGCAGGTTCTCGCAGCGCAGGTCCCGGTGACGCAGCCCGCAGGCATGCAGGCGCCCGATCATGCGTCCAAGCGTCCGGGCATGACCCTCATCGCCGCCCGCTTCAAAGAAAGGCCGGTAGGTGCCCGCATTGCAGACACGCTCCATGACCAGGTAGCTCGGCCGCACCGGGCCGCGCCAGGGCGCATAAGCCGCCGCCAGCGCCCTTGCAACAGGCAGGCCTGCCTCCTCAAGCAGCCTGGCCTTGCGGAACGCAAAGATCGCCTTGGAGGGCCGGAAAAGGTCCAGCAGGGCATCCGAGGGCTTGCGGGCGTTGTAGCGCTTCACGACAAGACGGTCATGATAGGCAAAGTCCGACTTGTTGCGGAACAGGCCCTGACGGCGGCTTCGGATGCCTTTCTCAGGATCAGCCAGGATGGCATCCAATTCCGGATAATCCGACGCAGCCATCGCATGAACGGTCCAGCACGTTCCACCTGCCCGAACCCGCCTTGAAGTCAGTCCCAGGCCGGTGCAGAGCCGGAGGCAGTAGGAAATCACTCGTGAGCGAGCCTGGGTCAGCATCATTTCCGCCATAAATGATCAGGACACGCTAAACAACCCTTTCTTCAACACCGAATGTTTTCTGCTCGTCAGAAAGGGGCGCCTCCATCATACTCCCGTGAAGCTTATGCGCGCCGCCGTCCTCTGTCTCTTCATGCTATCCTTGGCCGTCCAGGTGCTGGGCCAGCCGGCGAAGAGGTCGACGCGCTACCGTGACTGTGACACGCTCTGTGCTGACTTGAACGCCGCCATCCAGCGCCATCCAGGCCGTCTCGGCATGTGGCTGGAAGACGCGCTGGTGATTCATGAATCCTGTGCGGCGGAAATCGTCGCCTCGGCGATCGACGCTGTGGGCAACCAGCCCGAACTCGTCCGGGCCATCCTGGAAACAGCCATTCATGTCGCACCCAGGCGCGAACCACAAATTCGTCTGGCCGCCCGGCGCTTCAAGATCCCCGCCGCCGCACAGTGGCTTGAGCCCAAGGTGCAAGAGGTTGTCGAAGTGAGGCGCGCGTTGGCCGCCGACAAGGCCGAACCCACTCCGCTGGAGGAAGTGCGTCGGGCCGTCGTGCCGGTGACGGCATCCGCAAGCCCGGCCAGGGCCGGCCGGAAATGACTTCGTTCAGGCTTCCACTCCGGCCAGCCTGCGTGCGTAGTCCACGGTGTCGATCTCCTTCACCCCCTTGTCCCTGCGGATGGCCTTGATGCGCGGAAAACGCAGGGACAGCCCGCTGTCATGCCGGGAGCTGGCCTGAATGGAATCAAACGCCACCTCAAGCACGATGTCAGGCACCACGGTGCGCACGCGTCCCCTCTGCTCCAGGGTGCCGGCGGTGAAATGCTCCGTCAGCTCCTCGATCTCGAGATCCGTCAGGCCGCTGTAGGCCTTGCCGATCACACGCAGCCCTCCGTCAGAATCACGCACGGCAAAAGTGTAGTCGCTGAGCACATGGGCACGCCTGCCATGTCCCTGCTCGGCCTTTACAACCACCACATCCAGGGTGGCAAAGGCCTTCTTCAGCTTGAGCCAGGCCTTGCCTCGACGCCCGGGCGTGTAGGCGCTTGCGGCATCCTTGATGATCAAGCCTTCGTTGCCGCGTCTGCGCGCCGCCATGAACAGGGTTTCAATCTCCTCCGTCGACGAAGCCTTCTCCACCTGGATCAATGCAACACCATCATCCGCAAACCTCAGTGACTCCAACGCCTCTCGACGCAACGACAAAGGCCGGTCAAGAAGCGAACATCCGTTCATCCACAGCAGGTCGAAGACCACATACTTCACGCTTACGTCACTTGGCAGGAACAGGTCGGCCTGGTCCCGGCGGCCAAGCCGTTTCTGAAGGTCAAAAAACGTGAGCTTCTTCCCTTCGGCATGGGCGATGATTTCACCGTCCAGAATGACCTCCGCGTCCAGTGAACCCACAACTTTCAGGATTTCAGGAAACTGAATCCCGACAGGCTTCAGGTCCCGGGTGAAGACCTCGACACGTTCCCCGCAACGATGCACCTGGGCCCTGATGCCGTCGAACTTGTCCTCCACCCAAAGCGCCATTCCTCCTTCCCTCTCGACACTGGCTGCGTGCATGCGCCTCCAGATGTCCTCCGCCGACTCCTCCGGTGAGGCCAGCATGACTTTGATGGGGACGAAGGGCTGCGGACGAGCCTCCTCAAGGCGCCCGTCACGCGCCAGCACCGCCGCACGCCCCAGGTCACCGCAAAGCATCGCCGCCTCGCGGACCTGATCGGAGCACTGCCCAAACGCAGCGGCCACGGCTTCCTCAATCAGCCCCTCCTTCGAACCCATGCGCAGATCACCCGTCAACAACCGCACCAGCCAGGAGCCCGAGTGGGCCGAAAGCCGGACGAACGCTTCGCGAAGCAGCTGAATCCTGCCCATCTGCCCGTCCGCCCGGCGGAGCCGGTCGAAAAGTCCGGCCACCTCCGGCAGGGCCATGGGTGAAGGTTGCAAGCTTGCCCGCTGCAGCACCAGGAAGGCCGTGCGTCCGGCGTCCGCCTGGCCGCGTGAGATGGCGCGGTAGTCCACATCCGACACACCACTGACCTCCTGAAGCGCCCGTCGGATCAGCGCCCAGCCTGTGTTGAGCGGCGCTTCGCTTGCCGAAGGATCTCCGGTCAAACCGGCACAATAACGCACCGCCAGAATGAGCTCGTCGTCGTCCAGAGCTTTCAAATATCCGGCCAGAATCTCCACCTTGCGCAGCCTGGACGGCTCACCAGCCGTGCTCGCACAAACGGCGGCCCACCTGGAGAAGCCAGCCCCGGCTTCATGCGAAAACTCCCGCACTTCCAAAACCTCTTCAGCAGCGGCTGAAGAGGCGGCCGGAAAAAGGGGCATCTCCAGCTGATCGGCCTTCTCCAGCGTCCAGGCCTCAAAGCCGCGCGCCCTCAGGTCGGCGGCGAATTCCCGCGTATAACCATGAACGAGATAAACCCGCCGGGGCTTCACCTGCTCCACCGTCTGCACAAGCTCCGGATAATCCGCGTGATCGCTGAGCGGAAAAATCTCATCCACCTGATGCCGGAACCTTGCCCCGGGCTGCAACGCCCAGCCGGACAGCATCGCCGTCCGGCAGACCTTCAGCTTCTTCAGGACCGTTGACCTGCCGTTGCTCGGGGGAAACAGCAGCACATGACCGCGGGCATTCGCCGGATCAAACAGCCGGTATTCCGGCAGCCCGCCAAGCACATGCTTCACGGCCTCCGTCATCTCCCACACGGACTTGTGCAGCATCACCGGAAACCCGGCTCCGCCCAGGGCGCACAGGATTTCCTGCGCCTTGCCCAGCGAATAGCCCAGCAGCACGGGGATGCCGCCGTCCTCGATCGTTTCCCGTACAAATTTCAACACCTGGGCGATGACCTCGCGCGCCGGCGGGAACCGGAACATCGGCAGGCCGAAGGTGGTCTCCATGACCAGGGTGTCGGCGGAGGCCAGCTCGCACTTCTCGGAACTCAGCCCCTGCCGCAGCTTGTAGTCCCCCGTGTACAGCAGCGTGGCGCCGTCGCTCAGGCGCGTCAGGTGCAGCATGGCCGAACCAACGATGTGACCCGCCGGAAGCAGGCGCAGCTCCCAGCCCTCCCATTCAAACGGCGTCCGCATCGGCAACGCTTGGAACACGTTGTCCTTGCTCAAGCCGTAGCGTTCGCTCATCAGGTGCATCGTCAGCTCCGAGCAGAAGGTCGTGCGGTGACGGGCCACATGATCCGCATGGGCATGCGAGATGAAGGCGCGGTCCACGCCAAAGTGCGGGTCCAGCCACAGGTCCGCCTCAGGCAGGTGGATGCCCCGGCGATGAGTGACGGCAAGGAGTGGCGGCGGCATGAAGGGATGCAAGGATACGAGCGGAAGGTGGAGCCGAAAAACTGAGTTTTCAGTTTGAGCGCAGGAACACTCCCCCCCTACTTTGCCGACTCCCATGCCTGAACTCATCTTTGCCACCTCAAACGCCCACAAGGTCCAGGAAGTCGCCGCCATGCTTGGAACTCAATGGCAGGTTCAGGGCCTGCGCAGCTTCCCCCAAATCCAGCTTCCCGAGGAAACAGGCACCACCTTTGAAGCCAACGCCATCCTCAAGGCGGAGGCGGCCAGTGCCGCGCTTCCCGGGCATTACGTCATCGCCGACGACTCCGGCCTGGAGGTGGACGCCCTGGGCGGCGAACCCGGAGTTTATTCCGCCCGTTATGCCGGCCCATCCGCCACGGACGCGGACAACCGGGCACGTTTGAAAACCGAGTTAGGCCGACTGACCACCCCCCTGTTCCCGGGCCGTTTCCGATGCTGCCTCGCCCTGGCCCTGAATGGCAGGACCCTGCACGTCACCCATGGCACGATCGAGGGCATCCTGCGCCTCGTCGAACAGGGTGAAGGCGGCTTTGGCTATGACCCGCTCTTCCAGCCCGACGGATTTCAGGACACCTTCGGCGTACTGCCGTCGGAAGTGAAAAATCAACTCAGCCACCGCGCCCGGGCCCTTGGACAGTTGAAGGCGTGGATGGAACAAAATCTGGCCTGAACCTTTCCCGTCCACCTCCGTTTCCTGCCTCGTCCACCCCCATGCACATCCCAACCCTCATCGAACACAAGCGCGATGGAGGCGAGCTGTCCCCGGACGAAATCCACCAGGTCATCCAGGCCTTCACCGCCGGAGACATGCCGGATTATCAGATGAGCGCGCTGGCCATGGCCATCCTGCTTCGGGGCATGTCCACCCGGGAAACCGCCGCCCTGACGGAAGCCATGCTGCACAGCGGCAGCACCCTGCAATGGGCCGCCGACGCCCCCATGCGCGTCGACAAGCACAGCACCGGCGGCATTGGCGACAAGACCAGCCTGATCATCGCCCCGCTGCTTGCCTGCGACGGCGTCTGGGTGCCGATGATCTCCGGACGCGGCCTCGGCATCACCGGCGGCACGCTGGACAAGCTCGAGTCCATCCCCGGCTTCCGGACCCAGCTGAGCGAACCGGAGATCCACCGGGTCATCCGAAAAACAGGCTGCGTCATGGTCGGCCAGACTGCGGACATCTGCCCCGCTGACAAAAAGCTCTACGCCCTGCGTGACGTCACCGGCACGGTTCCCAGCGTACCCTTGATCACCGCAAGCATCCTCAGCAAAAAGCTCGCGGAAGGACTCAACCGCCTCGTTCTCGACGTCAAATTCGGCACCGGTGCCTTCATGAAGACCGAAGCTGCGGCGCACGAACTTGCGCAGAGCATGGTACAAACGGGCCGCGCGCTCGGTGTGCGAGCCGGTGTCCGGCTCAGCCGCATGGACGAGCCCACCGGTGAAGCCGCCGGCAACGCCCTTGAAGTGGCCGAAGCCGTCCGCTGCCTCCAGGGAGACGGGCCTCAGGACCTGGAGGAGATCGTCCTCGACCTCTGCGCCGCCGTTTCCATCTCATCCCGTGAACAACTGCAACATCTTCTTCACAGCGGAGCTGCCTGGGAGCGCTTCCAGCAGATGGTCTCCGCCCAGGGCGGCAGACCGGCCGATCTCACGCGCATCACCGAGATTCATCGCGCCCCGGTCATCCGCGAACTCAAGGCCGACCAAAGCGGCAGGCTCACCCGGATGGATGCCCGCATCATCGGCCAGGCCATCCTGGAACTCGGTGCAGGCCGGGCCAGGTCGAATGACAGCATCGACTTCGCCGTTGGCTGCGATCAGATTGCCAAGACAGGCCAGGCCATCGCCTTTGGCGAAGTGCTGCTGCGCATCCACGCCCGCAGCACCAGCGCCGCCGACGCTGCGGAATCCAGCATTCGTCAGGGCATCCGAATCGAGTGATCACCCGGCCCTTTTTCCTGTTTGACGCCCGCCAGCCTTCATCCACCATCACTTCCGCCATGCCCAAAGCCAGCCTTTCCAAAGACGAAGTCAAAGCCATGCTCCTGCTCGCCTGCGAGCGCATCATCGCCGCCGAACCCCAGCTTTCCGAAGCGGACCGCAACCTCGGCGACGGCGATCACGGCCTCGGCATGCAGCGCGGCATGACCGCCGCCAGGGAAAAGCTGGAGGCTGGTGATGCCGAATCCATCGACAAAAGCTTCTCCGCCGTCGGCATGGCGATGATGAGCAGCATGGGCGGAGCCTCGGGAGCCATCTTCGGAACTTTCTTCCGCAACGGCGGCAAAGCCCTGGCAGGCAAGGAAACCTTCGACGCCGCCGGACTCGCCGCCTTCCTTCAGGCGGGAGTGGACGGTGTGAAACTGCGCGGAGGAGCCGCTGTCGGTGATAAAACGGTCGTCGACGCCATGCAACCCGCCGCAGAAAAGGCCGCCGAAGTCGCAGACCACCCTCTGCCAGAAGCCATCGCAGCAGTCCAGAAGGCCGCGCTTGATGGCATGGAGGCGAGCAAGGCCATGGTAGCCAAATTTGGCCGCGCTAAAACGCTCGGTGACGCCTGCATCGGATTCCCGGACGCAGGCGCAATGTCCGTCACCGTCATCATCGGTGCCTTTGCGGACTACATCCGCGCCTGAGGACAAAACCTCGAAGGAACCAGGCTTTAGCCAGGGTCAATCATGTCGATCAGACATGCCGCAGGACGCCTGCTGTCCTGACTTGCAGGCAAATCACGCAACAGCCGCTCCAGTCAGCCACGGCTCTTTGATGGCTCCAGACCGACCATTCATTGGAATTGGCCTCAGCCGCTCAGGGCAGCTTTAACTTGAACGCCAGGCTAAAACCTGAAGCCCTGGCTTTTCACTCAGCACTCCTTGGGTCAGTGCTGGAAATCAAGGACTTAAGAAGATGGCACTGAATGCAACCCAACCATCAATTTAACTAAAACTTACAATCCAAGGATTTAACATATTATTCAAACACACAGATCAAGACTGACCAACTCATCTATATACTTAAATTTAGGGCTCGATGCTTACAATTTTTACATTCCTATTTTATTATAATTATGGCAGTGTTAGTGAATGAGACAAGAATCAAAGACCCAACTCGGCCTCTCACCCAAGCTCTTCAGCGGCTTGCATCTCGTCAGCTTGCTTCTCTTAGGAGGCGATCTTTCCGCCCAAACACTGATCTCATCTCCAGGTTTTTTTGACCCAGATTTCACTGCTCGGCGTCCAGGCTCAGGTTCATTGATCAGCCTGACGGTAGACACAACCCCCTACACCCCCGCCGATCAGTCAGCCGGCAATGTGACCTGGACTCATACCGCAGGCGGCCTGGTGCAGGCAGGTACCTCAGTTCCCCTGGTCGGCACCGTCGATGTTCAACTGGCGGCCTATACTCAAACCCTTGGTGACAGCCTCGTTTTTGGACGGGAACTGGAAACCACCACCACGGGTTTGATTGGTGACCTTGGAGCCACGATCACCGGCCTGACAGACCAGGTTGTCGGCGCCAGCGCCATCAACGCCTGGATCGGCTCCTCCACTGTCACGGGACTGGGCCTCACCCAGGGACAGACTTATTCGGTGACCTTCGACGTCCAGGCAGGAGCCGGCATCAATCTCAATGCGCTCAACTCTGCCAGCTTCAGCCTGTTCAACGGTGGCATTCCCATCGAAAACCTGAGTTCCACGGAAACCCTGAACGTCCTCGACCTCGTGCAGCTTGGCGGCGGCCTTGCAACCATCACCTTCGACTTCGTGGCCCTGGATCCCTATGACGAACTCACCTTCCGCTTTGCCGCAGACACAATCTCTGATGTGAACCTGCTTGGCGCGATCACGGACAACCAGACCGTCCTTGAATTTTCCAACTTCACCCTGGCACCCGTGCCCGAAGCAGGATCCCTGTTTTTCGCCTTGTTGGGGCTGCTCATTCAGCTTCGACGCAAGCGGTGGATGGCTTGAACCAAAATCGACCTGGTCAAGTCGTGTCCTGTTTTGCTTTAATATTTTCTGCCAGCAGCCTGCCCAGCACGGGAAAAACTTGTCACCATCCCAAGACTGTCGAAGACATGGCCGATGACCCGCAAGGAGGCCTGGATCGCACTCAACCTGATTCCACAGGTGGGGCCGGTGCGCGTTCAACGGCTGCTGGCCCGGATGGGCTCCCCCGAACGGATCCTGACAGCCAGAACCGCTGAACTCCTGGAGGCGGAAGGCATTGGCAGGACTCAGGCGGACCTGATCACCGGCTGGGAGTCGCAGGTTGATCTCGCCGGGGAACTTCGCAAAATTCAGGAACGCGGGCTGACCATCCTCACCCAGGATGACGAACTTTATCCACCCCTGCTGAAAACCATCCATGATCCGCCCCTGGTTCTTTACGTCTGGGGTGAGGTGACCCCGAAGGATCATCATGCCATCGGTGTTGTCGGCAGCAGGCACGCCACTCCCTATGGCCTGAATGCCACCAAGAAGATGAGCTTTCAGATCGCCTACAGCGGCTGCACCGTCATCAGCGGGCTGGCCAGAGGCATCGACACCGCCGCCCATGAAGCAGCGCTCGCCGCCAAGGGACGCACCATCGCCGTCATCGGCGCAGGCATCGGCAAGCTCTATCCTCCGGAAAACATGGCCCTGGCCGAGCGCATCGCCCAGAACGGCGCCGTGATCAGCGAGTATGCCGTGGACCGGGTCGCGGACAGGCAGACCTTTCCTTACCGCAACAGGGTGGTCGCAGGCTGGAGCAGCGGATTGCTTGTCACAGAAGCACCGTTGAAAAGCGGCTCGCTCATCACCGCCCAGCAGGCCGTGGATGAGGGCAGGACCGTCTATGCGGTGCCGGGGCCCATCGACAAACCGACCTCGGCGGGCTGCAACCGGCTGATTCAGCAGGGTGCCAAACTCGTCATGAACGGCGATGATCTCCTGGACGACCTCATGGCCCTCTTCCCCACCGCGCCTTGCGCCCCGAAGCTCGAAACACCCAGGCCTGCGGTAGCCCTCTCCCTGGATGAAGAGATTCTCTACAAGGCCATCGATCGGGAGGAACGGCACATTGATGACCTCATCAGCAGATGCGGCCTGACGGCGGCCACCGTCAACGTGACCCTGATGCGGCTGGAGATGAAGCGGCTCATCCGCGCCCTGCCCGGCCGACGATACCTCCGCCTGGTCTGATCAGGCCACCACGCGAATTTCCGCGAGCTGGGGCTTCAGCAGGTCCGCAACCAGCCGGGCAAGATCCACCGGCAGCGCCGCATCCACCTGGGCACGGGTCGCCAGAGACCATTCCAGGCGCAGATATTCGGAAACGAGATTCGTCAGGCTCAGCTGGAAAAAATGCGCCACCGCCGCCCAGGCCGTCAGAAAGTGACCAGGCGACTGCCCGGATTCACAGGCACGACGATAATGCCCCAGGACGCCCTGATAACGCGCCTGCCGGGTGGCTTTGAACAGCAGTCGGCCAGCCTCCTTGCTTGCCTCGGCTTCGGATCCGTCAAGCCTTCCGGAAAAAGCGTGGTCGGCATGCTGCAGCGCATTCAGGTCGTTGTGCAGAACCGCCTGCCAGGCCCGCATCAGCTGAGGGGTCAGCACCTCCGGAAGCCGCTGTGACACAAAGACATCCCAGTCCGCCCTGACTTGCCTCATCGGCCCTCCCCCTGCCGGCAGAAAATGAAGGTGGTCACGACGACGGCGGATGCCTGAAAGCAGCCACTGCACCCAGTCCAGGCCGCGAGACCAGTCCTCCATGGCCTGAGATTCCGACTCATCGGCATCCGCGAGCAGCGTGAGCGATGCCAAAGATCTGCCAGCTGGCGCAGGCATGGGCTCCCTGCCCGCAGAAAGCCGCGGTTCAGTGTCATCCATGCGTTGCAGGAGCCGGAACATCCGGCCAGTATGGATGGCACGTCTGCATCCTGCGAATTGAAAAGTTTCCATGTCAAAACACGCTGAGCTTGACACCCCCTCTCCATCCACGCCACGGCCCTACTACCAGTGTGTGCGATGCGGAAACTGCTGCCGATGGCCGGGCGACGTCAATGTCACCGCCGAGGAAGTGACCGCCATCGCCGCCCACCTCGGCATGGAAGAAGCGGAGTTCATCGCCGGCTGCACTCGGCTCAACGCCAACCGCACCGGCCTGTCGATCATCGACAAGCCGAATGGTGAATGCCTTTTCCTCGAAGGAGTGAACACCTGCCGGATCCAGGCCGTCAAGCCGGTTCAATGCTCGGGATTCCCCAATGTCTGGAACTTTCCTGGCTGGCGCAACCAATGCGAGGCCGTCGAGGTTCCGCCTCCCGCCGGATGAAAAGCACATGCTTTCTGCCAGCTTCCGGCTAGAGCTGACGCTTTTCCGCCCGTCTTCCAATGCCCTCCCCCGGCCGCCTGATCCGCCTCTCCCTCGTCCTCTTCCCGCTTGGACTCATCCTCACCAGCATCGCCTCGTTCGGCTTCTGGTGGCACAAGCGTCAGCAGGTGGAGGAGCGAAGCTTTGCCTATGCCACCGCCCTCCGGCGCGACCTGAATGAAGCCGCGATCCTCCGTCACTCGCAGATCCTGCGGGAGGTGCTGAGCAGCCCTGCCCCGCATCAACTGGCCGCCGTAGCCAGCTACATCGACTCCTCCATGAGTCCGGAAAACATGGGCTATGCCCCGCTTCGTGACCGGTTTTATCACCAGGGCGAAGAAATTTCGAATGTCGAAGCTGAATTGACAGGACGGCAGCGCCCCAGGGAAGTTCACCTCGTATTGACCCTCTATGGCGACCCCGCCCGTCAGTCCGGCGAAATCCAGGCCCTGGCCGGCATGCTGGGCCTGGGACATGCCATGGCGGGAGACCGGCGAGACCACACCCTGCGACTTTCAGCCGTGCCTCTGGGCGTGAAGGATTCAAACGGCCGCAGCGCCCTCAACAGGCTTGCCGCGTCCAGCTTGAACCGCCAGGAACGCTTCGTCCGGATCATCGTCCTTGGAGGTGTCGGCGAAGAAAGCCGGAATCAGGTTCGCCAGGCTTTTCGCGTCGAGCAAACCGGCACCATCGTGGATTTCCAACCTGCCACGGAGGATCCCTCCTCAACCCTGGCGCAGATGGTCCGTCTGAAAGACCGGCTCTGATGCATCCACAAGGTCACGGTGCGTGAGGTCAACGCTTGACCACCACCTGACCATCCACAAAATGCAGCAACCGGTTCTTCAAGCCGCTCTTCGTCTGACGATGAATGAACACCGGCGTGTTCTCGATCCTGTACTGCTGTCCCATGGGAGCCACCATTTGTGACACCCAGTCCAGATACCACCAGGATGCCCCTGCCTGCTCACCCTCGGCACACCGCACATATTCCAAGGACAAAAGCTCACCAGGGTGGCGCGAGGACTCTGCCCGCTCTTTCTGTCGCAGATACAGAGCGAAATCCTTGGTATAAATGATGCCACAAGGGTGGCGCTTCATCTCCAGTGCCATGGCAGGTTTAAAAGAGGCCGCCATAGATACAAGAGACTGATCGTTGGCAAGCAAGCAAAAGAATGATAAAAATGTTCTTTTGAACATGTTTATGGCAGCGCATTAATTTCCACCGGCGAAGGTCATGATTTCATTCGTAAATTCTTATAAACAAGCGTTTCAGCAGCTCTTCATGAAACCTGCGAGTCATCACGGGCACCCACGAAACCTCTCTTTTTTGTGACTCATTTCGCAACTTTATCTATTCTCCTTGATGCAGGAGTGATGAATGAATAAAAAAAGCCTTGCCATTTTGGTAATTATACAGCAGTTTTGTCTCAATCCTGATTTTTGCACCTTCTCCAACGGCTGCAGGCAATCTTACAACGACTTCATTCCACCCTTTATGGCTGACATCTCTTCACCAGAACTAATGACCGTTAAGGAAACCTCGGAGTATCTCCGTATTCCTTTACCAACGGTTTATTACCTTGTTCAGCGCGGTCAGCTTCCAGCTGTTCAGATTGGCGGCCGCTGGCGTATCAAGCGCAGCCTCCTTGATCGTGATGTGCTCCGCAAGGAAGAAGAAGCGGGTCAGCCAACCGTCATGGTCGTGGACGATGACCCTGCCCTGCAGGCGCTCTTCAAGCAGTTCCTCAAAAAGGCAGGATTCGGACGCCTCGTCGTCGGAACAGGCGCAGAAGCCATCAGCCTCGCCAAAAAGCAGAAGTTCGACTTCGTGTTCCTCGACCTGAAGCTTCCAGATGTTCCTGGTGATGAAGTTTACTCCCAGCTCAAGGAACTTCACCCCGACCTTCCGATTGTGATCATCACCGGTTATCCTGACAGCGAAGTGCTCAGCCGCATCCTCAGCCACGGTCCGGTCACGGTGATCAAGAAACCCCTGGAGTACGATCAGCTCAACAAGGCAGTGAAGCAGCTCGGCCACAAAGGCTCCGAAGCCGTGGTCTGACCGAATCAATCAAGCATCCAGGCCGGACGGGAAGATTCCGTCCGGCCTTTTGCTGTCCCTGTGTCGTCACCTTGACGTTCTTTTCAATCAGGGAGCCTCCAACAAGTCGGGCGCTCAGCCCAATGCCCCGGCTCAAACCCAGCACGGCAAGTGTTGGCAGACTTCATGATCACCCAATCGCCGAAAACCCATGAACCCATCAATTGCGCGTCAGAAGAGAAAAAATCAAAACTCCAGTTGCATCCTGATGGCTAGCGCTATACTCCGCGCCCCTGCAAAACGCAGCCCTGCTCGGGTGGCGGAATTGGTATACGCGCAAGACTAAGGATCTTGTGCCGAAAGGCTTAAGGGTTCGAGTCCCTTCCCGAGCACCACTTGTCTGATCCATCAAGACAAGGCCACCGGCACCCTGAACGCAACGGACGCTGGTTGAACGGGCTCCATCAGCCCCCTGCCCCACCAACTTGATTTCGTCGACCTCCCTGTGAATCCTGAACTCTCCTGGCTTTATTCGACCCAGCTTTACGGCATCAAGCTTGGCCTCGACAACGTCCATCGCCTGCTGGCCGCCCTCGACCACCCTGAAGCCGGGCTCAAGTTCATCCATGTCGCGGGCACCAACGGCAAAGGCAGCACCTGTGCCTTCATCCATGCCATTCTTTCCAGGGCAGGCGTTCAAGCCGGACTCTTCACCTCTCCACACCTGGTCCGCTTCAATGAACGCATCCGTGACACCGAACGCGAAATCTCCGAGGATGAAATCGAGGCGGGCCTGAAAAAACTTCGCGAACTCTCTTCAGGCTGGGAGGCACATCCGACGTTCTTTGAACTGACCTTCACCCTCGCCCTCGACTGGTTCAGGCAGCGTGGCCTCACCTGGGTCGTGCTTGAAACCGGCCTTGGTGGCAGGCTGGACGCCACCAACGCCATCACCCCTGAAGTCAGCGTCATCACCCGCATCGGCTTCGATCACATGGAGCAGCTTGGCGACAGCCTGTCCAAGATCGCCATCGAAAAGGCGGGCATCATCAAGCCTGGCATCCCCGTCGTCACCGGCCTGCAGGATCCTGCGGCCATGGCCGTGATTCAAGACACCGCCAAAAGGCTCAGGGCTCCCCTGCTCATCGTGGATAGTCCAGTCGAAGGCATCAAGCTCGGCCTCCAGGGGCCGCATCAGGCCTGGAATGCCGCCGTCGCCCTGGATGCCGCCCGCGAAGCCGGCATCTTCCTCCCCGCCATGCTTCTGGAGGAAGCCCTGCTCTCCGTGCAATGGCCGGGACGATTTCAGGCCCTGCAAAACGGGCGGCTCATCCTGGATGGAGCCCATAATCCTGAGGCCGCCCTGGTGCTGGCCGGAACCTGGGAGCAAGCCTTTCCCCATGAAAAGGCCGACATCATCTTCGCGGCGGCCAGGGACAAGGATGTCGCAAGTGTCATCCAGGAGCTCATTCCCATCGCCGCTTCCTGGCACCTGACCACCTTTCAGTCATCCCGGTCCATGCCCCCCTCTCAAATCCGGGACATCATCGTCAGCTTTGACGCCCCCAAGGTGCCGGTTCTGGAACATGCCAGCGTGGCTGACGCCCTTCAGGCCCCAGCCTCCCGACGCAAGCTCGTGTGCGGCTCGCTTTACCTCGTCGGAGAAGCCCTGGCCTGGCAGCAGAATCGACAGGACGGGTTCCAGCCCAGCCTTCAATAATCCAGCTGCATTCGACCCACCGGCAGCGGCATCGGCCTGCCTTTGAGGAATTCGACCACGCCTTCACTGATCCCCTGAATGAGCTGTTTCTGGTGGCTTTTCCGGCTCAATCGTTCCGCCTCCGCCTTGTTCGTCAGAAAGCCGCACTCGACAAGGACAGCGGGACAGGGGGTGCGTCTCACCACCACGATCTGGCTGTCCTTGATGCCACGGTCCTCGGCTGCCACTGCGGTCGCCGCTCGGCGCTGAACCAAACGAGCCAGTGCCTCTGCAGCCTGCGCCTTTCTCGGTTCTCCGCGCAACTGACCAAAAACCGGCCCCGCCTGCGAGGAATAATATGTTTCAATCCCGGACACCTCAGGTGCCGAACTGGTGTTGAGATGCAGGCTGACAAAAGCCGCCGCCCTTGCCTCTGCCGCCATCTGGCAGCGTTCCTCAAGCTCCAGGAACCGATCCGTGCTCCGGGTCATCAACACACGCACCCCAGCCTCACCCAGCTGTTCCTGCAGCAACCGGGCGAGCTGTAGACTCAGCGCCTTTTCGACGATGCCGTTCGCCACGGCTCCGCCGTCATGACCTCCATGGCCGGCATCCACCACCACTAAAGGAGCATCTGCGGCCTCCCAGGGTGGCAGGGAGAGGTCGGGAATCGTCTCCAGCCGCCAGGATACCCAGCCCAGCGCCAACACTCCCAGAATCAGGGTGATCAGCGAGGAAATCCCAGCCAGGGCAGACCTGAAGGAACTGAGGAATAGCCGCATGAAGGAGTGAAGTTTTTGAAATTTTGTTAACCTTTTTAAAATTTTTCTTGGTGCCAATTATTTGGAGCAGTAAATTATTAACATGAAAGCTAGCTCCTGTGCAACTTCGCTGACGCAGCTCTTTGGACTGCCCACCTGCATGACCTTTCTCAGCGTCGCCATGGCCCAGCCTTCGGTTCCCCAGGCTGGAACTGGCATGAATTACTACCCGCCAGGTGCCATCCAGCCGCCCGCCTATCAGATGCCCGTGGCTCCCAAGCCACCGACTCCACCACCCGGCCAGCCGCCGCCCGGGTTTACGCCCATGGGCTACTATCCCCCGGTCATGAGCCCGTCGAAGGGTCAGACAAAAACGGCTCAGCGAAAAACCTCTCCAAACCTCACCAAATCAAGCTACCGGCCACCTGCGGGAAAATCTTCCGCACCCCAGCCCAAGGGCAGCCCTTCCTCAAGCCTTGAATCCAGGGTCGGCAAGCTGGAAAGCAGCGATCGCAGGCAGGATCTGCGCCTCGGACGCCTGGAGCGGGATGTCGGCCTGCTGCCCAGCAGCGATGGAGGAGGCGTGGCCGACATCGTCCAGGCAGGTGCAAAAAATCACACCGTACGCCCCGGCGACACCCTTTTCAGCATCGCCTCCCGTCACGGCACCAGTGTAGGAGAGCTCCGCGCGCTCAATCATCTGAGAGACGACGACTTGAACATCGGCATGACCCTGCTTCTGCCCGACGCCGGAGGCAGTCCCGGCAAGCTCAACAGCGCCGCCACCGTCCATGAGGTCAGCAGCCAGGAAAACATGGCGTCGGTCGCACGAGCCTATGGAGTGACCGAAGACGCCATCGCCAGGGCCAATCCCAGCGCCTACGCCAGCGACCTGCGCGCCGGAGAGCGCCTGGTGATTCCCAACCCCCGACGTCTTCCCAGCGCTTCCTCCTCAAGTTCCCAAGGGGGTGCCAGCACAACCTCCGCCACCGTCACCAGCGGCAGCCACATCGTCAAAAAGGGCGAAATGCTCGGCCGCATCGCCTCCAGCCACGGCGTCTCCCTTTCAAAGCTCATGGCTGCCAACGGCATCAAGAACCCCAACAAAATCGTCATTGGCCAGCGCCTGATCATCCCCGGCCAGAAGCCCCTCCGCACCAATCCCCAGTCACCGCTTCCTCAGGCGGACACAGACACCACCCCGCTTCCGAACCTGCGTCTGGCCGAAGCCCCCCCGCCATCCCAGCCTGCAACTGCTGGCACCAGGTCCCCATCGCTCCAGCCACCCCTGCCTCCCATTGAGCCCTTGGTTTCACCTGCCCCGTCCAAAATCACCCAGGAGTCTCCCATGCCCAGGGGCATCGTTTCCTATCGCTCGCTCAGGGGCGACACCATCGAAAGCATCGCTTCACTCTTCAGCACCACCGAAGCCAACATCCGCGCCATCAACAAGTTCAGCACCGACAAGCAGATCAAGGAGGGCGAAGAATTGTATGTGCCCACCGTGGGAGCCGTTTCGATCAACTGACCTCTCCTCCTGCCAATGGCGGATTTTGCCAAACCGCACGCGACAAGCTCCCGGACTCAAGGCTAAAGAAAGCCTTCATGTCCTCTCCCTCGCACGCCAGCACCCTCGCCCAAGCCCGCCTTTATGGCATCGTTGACCTTGGCTATGTGCAGCCCCGGACAGTCGTGACCATGACCCGGGCCCTTTGCGAAGGAGGCGTGGACCTTCTGCAACTGAGGGCGAAAAACATCGACCCAGCCACCATCGAATCCCTGTCCCGGGAAATGCTGCGGGTGACCCGAGATCATGGTGTCCCCCTCATCATCAACGACCATCCCGAAATCGCCGCCTCCATCGGCAGCGACGGCGTGCATGTCGGCCAGGACGACGATTCCGTCGCCAGGACCAGGCAGGTCGTCGGTCCAGGGGTCATGGTCGGCAAATCCACCCACAGCCTGCCCCAGGCCGTGGCGGCTCAGGCTGAAGGGGCCGATTACATCGGCTTCGGCCCCCTCTACGCCACCGGCACCAAGCCTGACTACATCCCTGTGGGGCTTCAGGACATCGCCGAAGTTCATCGCCAGGTCCAGGTTCCGATTTTTTGCATCGGCGGAGTCAACCAGGCGCGCATCGGCGAAATCATCTCGTCAGGAGCCAGGCGTGTCGTCGTGGTTTCCGCCTTCCTGCTTGCCCCCGACGTCCAGACGGAGGTCCGGCAGCTGAAGGCCGCCCTTCCCTGAGGCTTTGCCAGCCCCTGACTTGTGCTATGTGATCTCTGCTGATGCGTCCCTTCATCACCCATTTCCTGATCTTCAAAGCCTGCTGCACCATTGCCTGGTCCCAGGCTGTCGATGCCCCGCGCCCTTATTCCCCCCTGCCTCCGATCCTTCAGGAATGGGCTGAAACCCAGAAAACGCTGCCGGACATGGCCGTCGCCTTTCAGCAGACCCGCACGATCCCCGCCCTCAAATCCCCCGTAAGCACCACGGGGCGGTTCTGGAGGTTTCAGGACGGAGCCTTCCGCTGGGAGCTGGGCAATCCGCCCGCCACAGTCCTGGTCCATGATTCAGAAGAGTTCCGGGTCCGTGAAGCCTCCGGCTCTGCCTGGCAGACCCTGGAGGAAAATGATCCACGCTATCGGATGTGGGCCAGGTTCTTGAGCGGTCGGGAAGCCTCCCCTGAAGACCTCTCCAGGCACTTTGTCGTCAAACAGAACGACGATCAGCCCGGTGTGGCCACGGTCACCCTCCGTCCCAAGGCCCCCTTTGTTCGGCGTTACCTCCGGCAGATCGACCTGCAGATCAGCCGTGAAGAAAAACGCCTGCTGCAGCTCCGGGTGATCCAGGGTGATCAGTCAACCCTGCTCATGACTTTCGATAAGCCCGCCAGCGTCAGCGCGGAGGAAAAAACGCGGCTTCTTGCGCGCTAGCAGGCAGGCTCACTCCACGTCGCCAAAGCCCGAATTCACCAGTTCCTCAAGGTCGTTCATCGCCTCCTGCGCATCTGCCCCCTCGGTGGTGAGCTTGATGATCTCGCCACGTCCGGCGGCCAGCATCATCAGCCCCATGATGCTTTTGCCGTTCACCGGCTCGTCATCCTTCTCCACCCAGATGTCGCACTTGTACTTGCTCGCACGCTTCACGAACTGCGCGGCGGGACGGGCGTGAAGGCCCATCTTGTTGCGGATCGTGAGGTCTTTCGTGATCATCATGGTGGTCGGGTCGGCGAGGCGTTTTCCTATTATCAACCTAATTGGTCCTGCGCCATCTTTTTTAACAGCCTTTGATCGAACTCCACGGCGCTGTTGTAGCCGAAGGCCCGCAGCTTGTAGTTCAGGGCCGCCAGCTCGATCAGGCCCGCCACGTCACGCCCCGGCGCCACCGGCAGCTCGACCCGGGAGATCGGCACGCCCATGATGTCCATGTGCTCGTCCTCCCTGCCCACCCGCTCCAGATCCCCGGCCTCCTGGACATGCACCAGGTGAACGATCAGGTCGAGGCGCTTGCTCAGGCGGACACAGCCGACGCCAAACAGAGCGGCGACATTCAGGATGCCCAGCCCGCGGATCTCAATCATTCCCCGGGTCACGTCCGGCGCCGTACCCACCACCTCCCGGTCCTCGATGTTGCGCAGCCGCACCGCATCATCCGCCACCAGGCTGGCGCCGCGCTGCAGCAGGCCGATCACGCTTTCGCTCTTCCCCGTGCCGCTGTCCCCCTGGATCAGCACCCCGATGCCCTGCACGTCCACCAGGCAGCCATGCACCGTCGTTGAGGGCGCAAAGGCCGTGTCCAGCTTGATCGTGGCGATGTTGAGGAACTTCATCGTCAGCATGCTCGTCTGGAAGACCGAAATGCCCGCCTCGTTGGCAATCTGCACCAGCTCCTCGGACAGACGATGCCCTCGCGCCACGATCAAACACGGAATCTCCCAGGAACAAAGCTGGCTGAACCTCGCCGCGCGAAGCTTGGGGTCCAGCGAGTCGAGAAAGGACAGCTCGGAGTTGCCGATGACCTGGATGCGCTTGTAGGCGAAGTAGCTGAAGAAACCGGACAGGGCCAGGCCGGGTCGGTTCACCGACGGCTCCATGATCTTGCGTGCAAAGCCCGCGTCAGTGCCGATCAGCTTCAGCTTCAGCGCCTTTTCATGCTGGCCGAAAAACTCCCCCACGGTGATGGAGGTGGTACGCTTGATCTTGGTCGGGGCGCTCATGGGCTTGGAATGGTGGGGTAAAGACAGGTCCGGCCGGACCCCGTCTCCATGCCATGTTCCGGACTGCTAGGCAAGGCTGCGACGCCCCTCAGGCCTGCGTGACCCTCACCGGCGGCCCTTCAAAGCGGGGCTTCGTCCGCAGCAGGGTCACGTCCAGAACCGCCTGCACCCGGGCCAGGTATTCACGCAGATGCGTCATCAAACCCGGGTTTCCGGTGACATCCCTGGCGTCAAAGGCCTCCGCCTTCAGCCCGTGTCTCCGCGCCAGAAAAACCGCCCGCTCATTATGAAAGCGCTGCGACACGACGACGAACCGCTTCTGGCCGAAAATTCGTTCGGCACGGACGACGGAGTCCAGCGTACGGAAGCCCGCATGATCACAGTAGACGGCCTCTGCGGGCACGCCGCGCCGAACCAGATCCTCCTTCATCGCCGTGGGTTCATCATAGTTCTTCGTGCCGTTGTCGCCGCTCACAATCAAGGCCCGGACCCTGCCGGCCTGATAAAGCCGGACAGCCGCGTCCATCCTGTAAACATAAAATAGGTTCGGCCGTCCTGCGATTTTCGGTGAACAGCCCAGAACCAGCGCCACAGGCAGCTCAGGCACCGCCTCAAGCCGGGAATGACAGAACCTCGATGACGCCCCTTCCACCCACAGATTGGAAGCCCAGACACCCGCTGCGGCGCCCCATGCCCCCAGGATCACCATCACGAAAAAACGCCGCCAGGTCAGCCAGCGAAAAAAGAGAGACGCACGCATGTGCCGACGATACTCCTTTTCATCGTCAAGCCAGCCCTCTCATGACCACCCGCCGCCAATTCTTCGCCTCCGCCGCCGCCCTGGCCGCCCTGCCCCTTCAAGCCGAGGCCGCGGCCAGGCTGCGCATCGGCCAGATCGGCACCGCCCATGCCCATGCCGGCGGCAAGATGACCTCGCTGCGCGGCCTGGCCGACCTCTGGGATGTCGCGGGCCTGGTGGAGCCTGATGCCTCGCGACGCCAGCAAGCCGCCCAGACAGCCATCTACCAAGGCCTGCCACGGCTCTCCGAATCCGAACTCCTGGGCGACAGCACCGTCAGGGCCGTGGCGGTCGAAACCACCATCGAGGACTCCTGCTCCACCGCCCTGCGCTGCCTCCAGGCCGGCAAGCACATCCATCTCGACAAGCCCGGTGCGCTTGATCACGGCGAGTTCAAGGCCATGCGCCTGGAGGCGGAGAAACGAGGCCTGACCGTCCAGATGGGCTACATGCTGCGCTACAACCCCGCCTTTGAACTCCTCTTCAAGGCCGTCCGCGAAGGCTGGCTGGGCGAAATCACCGAAATCGACGCCGCCATGGGCAAGCTCGCCGATCCGGGCACCCGCGCCAAGCTCGCCCCCCTCCCCGGTGGCGGCTTCTTTGAACTGGCCTGCCATGTCACCGACGCCATCGTCACCCTGCTCGGCAAACCCAGGTCCGTGCAGGCCTACTCCACTCCGTCCGGCACCGATGGCGTGCAGGATAACCAAATGGCGGTTCTTGCCTACGACAAGGCCACGGCCGTCATCCGCTGCAACCACGCCGACCCTTTCGGCGGCCCGCGCCGTCGCTTCAACGTCACCGGCACCCAGGGCACCTTCGAAATCGTCCCGCTCGAATCCGGCCGTGTCAGCCTCTCGCTGACCTCCGCCCAGGGCGGATACAAAAAAGGCACCCAGGCCCTTTCGCTCGACGTGCCCAAGGACCGCTACATCGGCGAGTTCATCGACCTCGCCAAAATCATCCGGGGTGAAAAAAAGCTCGCCTGGGACGCCGCCCACGACATCGCCGTGCATGAAACCGTGCTGCGCGGCGCCGGCGTGTGGAAGGACGTCTGAGCAGCCCTTCGCCCTTCCCTTGACCCGCGACACCATCACGCTAAGTGCCGCCATGGCCTTCCCCTTCCGCTCTCCCCGCGACACCGTCGGCGGCATCACCGTTTTCGGACGCATCCTCGACAAAATCCGTCATCACGCCCGTGAAGGCAGCCTTCCTGACGGCTACCACCTCGGCTTCATCGAGGGCAAGCGCACCTTTGACGACCGTGTCTGCACGCTGCTCGGCGTCAGCTTCGAGGCCCTGACGGAGCGCGTCCGCCAGGGCGGTTCCGACGAGGAGGTGCTCGAATGGTGCTTCCAAAACGGACGCCGGCCCGACGACGAGCACATCCGCCTCTTCAACGGCTTCATGCAGAAGCGCGGCTGGCGTGATGAAGCCAGCGAAGGCCTCGTCCAGCAGCGCGCGGAGGCCGGGCTCGCCCACCGCGAGGACATCGTCACCTTCTTCGACCTGATGGATGTCGAGGAAGGCCGCAAGCCCTGAGCAAACCGCCTGCAAGGCCGCGCCCGTCCCTGCGTTGGAGCGGACATGATTTTGGTTCGAGTCGCCCTTGTCCTCCTTGCCGCCGTCTCCTCCCTGCCCGCTGCGGCGCGCCCCAACATCATCGTGATCCTCAGCGATGACCTCGGCTGGGGAAGCGTGGGCTGCTACGGGGCCGCCCCTTCCCTGGTCAGCACGCCCCACATCGACAGGCTCGCCCGGGAGGGCCGCCGGTTCACGGACGCGAACACCACCTCCTCCGTCTGCTCGCCGACACGCTACTCGGTCATGACGGGCCGCTACTGCTGGCGCACCTCCTTGATCAGCGAAGTGCTGTCCACCACGGCGCCGCTGCACATCGAGACCACCCGCCTCACGGTCGCATCCATGCTCAAGTCCCAGGGCTACACCTGCGCCGCCGTCGGCAAATGGCACCTGGGCTACGGCACCGCCGAACGCTGCGACTTCACCCGTGAACTCAAGCCGGGGCCGCTCGAAATCGGCTTCGACTACCATTTCGGAGTGCCCGGCAACCATGGCGACATCGCCGGAGTCTATGTCGAAAACCACTGGGTGCTCGGCCTGAACAAGGAAAGCCCCTCATCGCCCAGCCCGCCTTACGTCACCATGGGCCAGCAGAAGGGCAAGGCCGTGAAGCCCCTGGATCTCAACGCCCCGAAACGCATCGACGAAGACGTGATGGGCACGCTCACGGACAAAGTCGTGAACTGGATCTCTCAGCAGAGCGCCGAAAAGCCGTTCTTCCTCTATTACACCCCGGTCGCCGTCCATAACCCGATCACGCCTTCAAGGCAGACGGCAGGGAAAAGCAAGGGCGGTCCCTTCTGCGATTTCATCAGCGACCTCGACTTCAGCGTCGGCCGCATCCTCGACGTGCTTGATCAGAAAGGCCTCGCCCAGAACACCCTGGTGCTGTTCAGCAGCGACAACGGCGGCGTCAACAAGCCGGAGAACGCCAACCTGGTCCAGACCGATGCGCAGAAGGCCGGCCTGAAGCCCGTGGGTCCGTTCCGAGGCGGCAAGCACGATGTCTGGGAAGGCGGCTTCCGCGTCCCCTACCTGATCCGCTGGCCCGGCCATGTCCCCGCCGGAACCGTTTGTGACGAAACCATCAGCCTTGTGGACACCCTCGCCAGCATCGCAGCGATCACGGATTATTCCCTGCCGAAGGCCGATGTGGCCGCCGAGGACAGCCATGACATCTCACCGGCCTGGCTCGGTGAAAAGCACCCGTCTCCGCTGAGGCCCGACGTGATTGTTCACAGCGCCGACGGCAACTTCGCCATCCGCAAAGGCTCGTTCAAATGGATCGAGGGCATTCCTGCCGACGACGTCAGGCCCGCCTCCAGGAAGGCACGCGCAACACAGTTCAAACCCCAGCTCTTCGACCTCGGGACGGACATCTCCGAAGCCCGGGAAATCACCGCGCAAAATCCCGGCAACGCCAGGGAGCTGAAAGCCCTGTTGAACCGCTACCGCGACGGCGGCTACAGCCGCGAACTGCCTCCCGCTGATGTGAAACCGAAACCTGCCTTTGCACCCCTGCCCCCTCTTGGCAATCCCGAGCCTGTTGACCTGTCCTTGTATCGCGGCAACGGCTGGAGTTCACGCGACAACGCCTGGTTTGGCAAGGCTGGCAGCAAAGGAGCCACGCTCTCCGGCCCCCTCAAGATGCAGCATGGCGTCCTCGAGTTTCAAATACGGCTCGGTGAAGCTGACCGCCATTCCCTGCGCCTGCACACCGCCGGCAACGCCCACAGCTTTCGCGTGGTGCTTTCCAGGGCCTTCATCGAGGTCGCCAAAAATCCTGACAAGGGCCAGACGGCCGAGGCCACGCTGCCGCTGGCCAAAACCCGCGTGAAATTCAAAAGCAGCGAGTGGCAGGCACTGCGCCTCACCTTCCGCGATGATGAGCTGACCGTGGAGTTCGCCGGAACGACGACCACAGCCAGGCATGCCGTCATTGCCAAGGCCATCGAGCAGGCCAACTTCATTGCCTTCGAAGGCGAAGTGGGCATTCGGAACGTTGTCAGGAGCGTGCTGCCTTGACCTGAACGTCAGTCAGCCTTGCAGGTCTGCTCGATGTAGGCCAGCAGGCTGGGAAGGCAGAGTTCCAGGTGCTGCATCATTTCCCGGTAGTCATCCAGATCCCCCCCGAACGGATCCGCAATGTCGCGCCCCCTCAGACGATCGTCGGCGGTGAACTCAGTCACCAGATAAGCCTTGTCCTCCGACTCGGGAAACTCATCCACCAGGGCCGCAAGATGCCCTCTCCCCAGGGCGAAGATGTGCGTGGCTGCCTCCACCAGGTCGATGGTCACGGCCCGGCTGCGATGCCCCGAAAGATCAAGTCCCCGCTCCTGCGCCAGCCTGACGCTGTGCCGGCTGGCAGGCTGGCCGGAAAACGCGCCGGTTCCAGCGCTCGCAACCTTGAAATCAGGACGGTCCTTGGTCAGGTCACGGAAAATCGCCTCAGCCAGAGGACTGCGGCACGTGTTTCCTGTGCAGATGAAAAGGACGTTTTTCAAAGCATGCCCAGAGTGCCGCCCAAGGACCGTTTTGTCAAAAGTTGGGATGACCTCCCCTGATGAAAGCCGCCATCAAGATCACCCAGGCTCACGGCTTCGAAGGCAACGGCCTGACGGTGTCGCGCAGCGCCTTGGCCTCTGCCAGAAACTGACGCAGAGCCGACTCATCGGCACGCTCCAGCAAACTCACCAGCTCGGAAAGCGTGCAGGCCGCCTCCTTCAACCGTGAGATCAAGGCGGGGCGGTTGCCCATGGCGATGCCCGTCCACAACCCTGGATCACCTGCGGCAACGCGGGTCGTGTCGCGAAACCCTCCCGCCACACAGGCGATGGCCTCAGGATCTCCGCGCAGGGCGGCCAGGGTCGTCACCACCGCCATCATGTGCGGCAGATGGGAGATTCGGGCGACCTTTTCATCGTGCTCGTCAGGTCCGAATTCCAGGATCCGGCAGCCCAGGGCCTTCCAGAAACCGCGCAGACGTTCCAAAGACTCCGGCAGTGTTGCAGTTGTCGGAGTCAGCAGGCAGGCTGCATTTTCAAACAAATCCGCACGCGCCACCTCGATCCCCGTTTTCTCCGAACCTGCCATCGGGTGGCTGCCAATGAAGCGCGCACCAAGCACTGGTTCCAGAGCACGAACAACACCTCCTTTGACACTGCCCACATCGGTCACCAGGCAGTCCTTGGCGAGATCAGCCCCGGCGATGGATGCCCCCAGGCCGGGCATGGTTTCCACCGGCGTGCAAAGGATGATCAGGGAAGCTCCGGCAGCTGCGGCCGCCGCATCCGTGAAGAACTCCGCCTCAATGCCCCGGGCACGGATCTGCTTCTCGGCGGAATCGCGACGCGCCCAGAAGCGCACCTGCACACCGGGCATCCGCTCAAGCACCGCAAGCGCCACCGAGCCGCCGAGAAGACCGGGGCCGTAAATGGAGATGACTCGCTCGCTGGACATGACAAATGGGGGCGGAGGTTTAGAGGGGCCGAACCAAGATGCAAACACTCCCGTCACGGTTGTCACCTCACCAGCGCCTCCACACTCATCCTGTTTGTCTGGGAAAACCCCGTTGACGCACCGGCATTGAAGAATACTCTGGCCTCTGCCGATGACGCATCAACGCATCATCATCTGTCCATATAATCCATCCGCCCACCAACATGCCCCGTAGCTACATCTTCTCGTCCGAGTCCGTCGGCGAAGGCCATCCCGACAAAGTCTGTGACACGATCTCCGACGCCATCCTCGACGCCTGCCTTGCCGTCGATCCGAAAAGCCGTGTGGCCTGCGAAACCTTCGCGAAGAGCAACATCGTCGTCGTCGGTGGCGAGATCACCATCCCCAAGCTTCAGAACAAGAAGCTCGGCACCACCAAGCCCATCGATGAAGTCATCAACATCGGCAAGGTCATCCGTGAGGCCGTCCGTGGCATCGGCTACGTGAACGACGACGACGTCTTCCACGCCGACAAGCTTTTCATCAACAACTACCTTACCATCCAGAGCCCGGACATCGCCCAGGGCGTGGACGCCAAGGAAGCCGCCGGCAAGAAGACCGCCGAACAGGGCGCCGGTGACCAGGGCATCATGTTTGGCTTCGCCTGCGATGAAACGCCGGAGCTCATGCCCGCACCGATCATGTACGCCCACCGCCTCGGCCGTGAGCTGACCCGCATCCGCAAGGCCGGCAAGCTCGCCAAGTGGCTGCGCCCCGACGCCAAGAGCCAGGTTTCCGTCGAATATGTGGACGGCAAGCCCACGCGCATTGTCAACGTCGTCATCTCCACCCAGCACGCTGCTGACGTGACGCACGCCGAAATCGAGAAGTTCTGCATCGAGCAGGTGATCAAGAAGGTCCTGCCGAAGGAGATGCTCACCAGGCAGACCGAATATCTCATCAACCCCACCGGCAAGTTCGTCGTCGGCGGCCCCCAGGGAGACAGCGGTCTCACCGGCCGTAAGATCATCGTTGACACCTACGGTGGCATGGGCCGCCACGGTGGCGGCGCCTTCTCCGGCAAGGACCCCTCCAAGGTGGACCGCAGCGCCGCTTACATGGGCCGCTGGGTCGCCAAGAACGTCGTCGCCGCCGGCCTCGCCTCGAAGTGCGAAGTCCAGTTTGCCTACGCCATCGGCCACCCGCTGCCCGTGAGCGTCCACATCGACACCTTCGGCACCGGGATCATCAGCGACGACAAGATTCTCGACGCCGTGCTCCAGGTGTTCTCCTTCAAGCCCGCCGACATCGTCAAGCAGCTCAACCTCCTGCGCCCGATCTACGGCAAGAGCACCAACTACGGCCACTTCGGCAAGAGCGACGCAGACCTCACCTGGGAAACCACCAGCAAGGCCGACGCCCTCAAGAAGGCTGCCAGGTAAGATCCTGAAGATCTCCCGACCCCCCAAGACCCAAGCTGAAGCCGGCGGAGGAAACTCCGCCGGCTTTTTTGCACCCACGCAGATCTCTCAATCGCGCCCCTTCCGAAAAAGCGGCTGACAGAAAAAACAGAGCGCGTCATCAGGCCGGGAAGCAAAAAATAAAAAGCCCCGCCGGAAGGCGGGGCTTTTGGATGTCGGGCACAACCCAACAAACACACAGGGAGACTTGGCTGATTAGCGCTTGGAGAACTGGAAGCGCTTGCGGGCACCGGGGCGGCCTGGCTTCTTACGTTCCTTGGCGCGGGAATCACGGGTGAGAAGACCGGCCTTCTTGAGGGCTCCGCGCAGCTCAGGATTGACGGTGATCAGGGCACGGGAGATGCCGAGGGTCACGGCACCCATCTGGCCGGAGATGCCACCGCCATTGGCGTTGATCTTGAAGTCATAGCTCTGACGGCTGTTGGTCAGGGCGAGGGGGACGATGATCTGGTTCTGCAGGGTCACCGTGGGGAAGTAGTCTTCGAAGTCGCGGCCGTTGACCGTGATGGAACCGGAGCCGGGGAGGATGCTGACGCGCGCGATGCTGGTCTTGCGGCGGCCGGTGGTGATGGCGAGGGGCTTGCTCATGTCTATATCAGTCGAGAGGAGGTTGATCAGGCAACGGCGAAGGCTTTCGGGTTCTGCGCGGCGTGGGGATGCTCTTCACCGGCGTAAACCTTGAGCTTGGTCACGATCTTGTTGCCAAGACGGTTGTGGGGGACCATGCCCTTCACGGCACGATGAATGAGAAGCTCAGGGCGACGCTGACGGACCTTCTCGGCGGTCTCGCGCTTCTGGTTGCCGATGTATACTGCGGACTTGCTCGTGTAAACCTTCTGGTTCTCCTTCTTGCCGGTCAGCTTCACCTTGTCGGCATTGATCACCACCACGAAGTCACCGGTGTCCACGTTGGGCGTGAAGATGGGGCGGTTCTTGCCTCGGATCAGATTGGCGGCGGCAACAGCCACCTGGCCAAGGACTTGATCCTTGGCGTCGATGATCCACCACTGGCGGTTCACGTTTTCAGCTTTCGCGGAGAATGTCTTCATAAAGGTGCTTTGGGGGAGGTGCCACGGACCAGGTCAGGCCGTGGGAAAGAGGGCCGCGAGAATAGAAGCCCGAGGCGGGGTGTCAAACGGAAACTGGGGTTATTCACAAAGGCTTTTTGAACCTCCCCAGTTCCCTGCCCCAGCCCCTGAAAACCAGCCCACCCCCTGCCTCTATCCCCGTTCTGCAAACAACCGCCACCAGGATGCGTAGGTAGCGCGTGTCCTGCCCCCCCGTTCTAGCCTTCTCCGCCTCCCTCGCCCTCGCCGGTTCCCTGGCCGCCGCCGGGCAGCCCGTCAGCTTCTCCAACGATGTCATGCCGCACCTGATGAAGGCCGGCTGCGCCTCAGGAAACTGCCACGCGAAACCCGAGGGGCAGAACAATTTCAAGCTCTCCGTCTTCGGCTACGACCCGAAGCATGATTACCATGAAATCGTCCGTGACGACCGGGGGCGCCGGCTGTTTTTCGCCGCACCTGAGGAAAGCCTTCTTTTGAAGAAGGCCACCGGCGAGGTGCCGCACGAAGGCGGTGCCCGGCTGGAACGGAAAAGCGAGGCCTATCAGACGGTACTTGCCTGGATTCAGCAGGGCGCGCCCTTTTCCCTGGAAGGCGAACCCCGGCTGAAATCCGTGGCCGTGGAGCCCCGCGAACAAAGCTATAAAAAGGGGGCCGCTCAAAAGCTGAAGGTCACCGCCACCTATTCCGATGGCAGCATCCGCGATGTCACCGCCCTGACCGACTACCTCTCCCAGGACAAGGAGATGGCCGCCGTGGACGAACACGGCCTGGTCAAGGTCGGTTCCCTCAGCGGTGAAGGCGTGGTCGTGGTCCGCTACATGGGCCTCGTGGACGTGGCGAGAGTCACCGTGCCCGCCGACAAGACCTACCCCGCCGACCGCTACGCCAGCCTGCCGGTCAACAACGAGATCGACCGCCTCGTCCATGCCCGGCACCAAAAGCTCGGCCTTCTGCCATCCGGCACCTGCACCGACGAAGAGTTCCTGCGCCGCGCCTCGCTCGACCTCATCGGCAAGCTGCCCTCCGCCGACATGGCCCGGCGCTTCATCGCCGACACCCGGCCGGACAAGCGCTCCCGCATCGTGGACGAAATCCTGGATGATCCGAACTACGCCGATCACTGGGCGGTGAAGTGGGGCGACCTCATCCGGCCCAATCCATCGCGCGTCGGAGTCAAGCCGGTCTACCTGCTCGACACCTGGCTGCGCGACAGCTTCCGCCAGAACAAGCCCTATCACCAGATGATCCGCGAACTGCTGACCGCCCAGGGCAGCACCCATGAACACGGCCCCGTGGCCATCTTCAGGGACAAGCGCGACCCCGTGGACACCAGCGGCTTCGTCAGCCAGATCTTCCTCGGCGTCCGCCTCGACTGCGCCAAATGCCACCATCACCCAAGTGAAAAATGGACGCAGGAGGACTACTACCAGCTCGCGGCCTTCTTCGGTCAGATGAAGCGCAAGGGCCAGGCCATCTCCGCCCCCATCTCCGGCGAACCGGAATACTGGTGGTATGGCGGCAAGGGTGAGGTCACCCATCCTGTCACCGACGCCGTCATGGTTCCGAAACCGCCGGACGGCCCGGAGATGCCCTATGTCGAAGGCCAGGACCCCCGCGAGGCGCTGGCCGACTGGATGGCCAGCAGCGACAACCCCTTCTTCGCCAAGGCCATCGTCAACCGCATCTGGTCCGACTTCCTGGGGCGCGGCATCGTCGATCCGGTCGATGACTTCCGGGTTTCCAACCCTCCCACCAACGAGGCCCTGCTGGACTGGCTGGCCTCCGACTTCGCCGCGCACGGCTACGACCTGAAGCACCTCATGCGCACCATCGTGGGATCTAGAACCTACCAGCTCAGCTCCGAGCCGAATGAAACCAACGTGGCGGATTCGAAGAACTACGCCCGCAGCCTCAAGCGCCGCCTTGCCGCCGAAGTCCTGCTCGATGCCGTCAGTGATGTCACCGGCCTGCGCGACACCTTCAGCGGCCTGCCCCCCAACTCACGCGCCGTGCAGACCTGGAACCACAAGCTCGACAGCGACTTCCTGGATGCCTTCGGCCGCCCCAACGCCAGCCAGGAATGCCCCTGTGAACGCGAGCGCAAGCCCAGCGTCGTGCAGGCCCTGCACCTGATGAACTCCAACAGCCTGCAGTCCAAGCTCACCAGCAGCGAAGGCCGCATCCACAAGCTGGTGAAGAGCGGCCTGCCGGAGCCCAAGCTGGTGAACGAGATCTACCTCGCCACCTACAACCGCCTGCCAAGCTCCGCCGAGCTGCAGACGGCCCTGCGCTTCTACGCCACACCAGGCGCCACCCGCCAGACCGCCTCCGAAGACCTTGCCTGGGCGCTGATCAACTCAGCCGAGTTTGTCTTCAACCACTGACCCGCCAGGATCAGCGCACCCGCTGAAACTCAGGCAGCATCACCACCGCCCACAAGGCGTCGGCGATGCCCTGTTCGGTCAGCTCCGAGCCCAGCGCGGCCGTGATCTCCTCCGCCTCCTCGCGGCTTGCTTCACGGCTGAGCGCGGACAGGTAAAGCCATTGCACAAAGGCCTTCATGTCCGGCCATTGCTTCTTCGCCAGCAGGTTCCTCGCTCCACGGGCCAGCGTGTCGGTCAGGATCGCGCCATTCGACAGGTCGATCGCCTCCAGGGTCGTCAGGTCATCCGGACGCATGGAGACAACCTGGTCACGGTTGGGACGGCCCAGCGTGCGCATCAGGAAGTCGCTTTTCATCAGGCTGGCTCGCACCGGTCGCTGGCTTGCCAGAGAGGCTTGCGCCAAAAGCGGCGGCCCATCCCGTTCCACCACCCTTGTCCAGACAGGCACGGGATTCACCACCGTGACCGGCTTCCACCCCTTGGCCGGCAGGGCGCCCAGACGGCCTTCTTTTCCAGCAGGCACAGCCGTATGCGACTCCCAGGAGGCATCGGTGATCAGCACGGTTTCCGCGCCCTCGGCAGAACGCAGCCTGGCTTCAAAAAAGGCACCTGCTGCATTCGGCCCCTTGCCGGCATTGCGCGCGACGATCACGATGACGTTCGCCCCCTCCTTCAGCGCATTGTGCAGCGGCACGGCCTCCAGGCGGGTCCAGTCCTCGCCGCTGCTGACCTGACGGCCGTTCACATAAAGGCTGAAGCTGTTGTCCGCCGTGACCACGGCGCTGGCGCTGACTGGCACAGCATCCAGCTTGAGGATCTTGCGCAGTGTCACCGTGTCCCCTGCCGGTGGCGCCCCTGCCCTGGCACTGTCTCCCCACACCCATTTCGCACGGATTTGAAGGCCTTTGGCCGCCTCCGGATCCGGTTTTCCACGCATCACCGGAGCATCCATCTTCGCGGGTGCCGTGCCGGTGAGCTGCCAGATCGAATCCACCAGTTGTTCGGCAGTCAGGCGTCGGCTGCGCGGCCCGGCATAGGTGTAGCCGTGATCATCCGCCCCGGACTTCAGCGTTTCACTTCGTGACTGATAGGCGCGGCTGCCGGCGATGTAGGCCAGTGTGCGGCGCAGGTCATAACCATGACCGCTCAGGTAAACCGCCAGATGATCCAGCAGGTCGGCGTTCCAGGGCTCCGTCTGCATGGCATCCAGCGGATGCACGATGCCACGCCCCATGAGCCGGTGCCAGAGGCGGTTCACCAGGGTGCGCGTGAACCGGCCGTTCTGCGGATGGGTCATGAGCGCCGCAAGCTGCTTCAACCTGTCCGGCTGGGATGCCCGGGGATCCACCTGCCCCAGCTCGGGAAACAGCCAGGAGGCCTGCGCCAGGCGGCCCGTCGGCTTGTCGCAGCGGGTGATGTCCAGCGGCCGGTTCGAATAGATCGCCGCCAGGCCGTAGGCCTCGTCGAGCTTCCAACGGTCGATGAAGCTGTCGTGACACGAGGCGCACTTCATGTTGATGCCCAGGAAGCTCTGCGCAACGCTCTGCGCGAACTGGATCTCCACCGTCTGCCCGGCGCTGACATCGCCACGCCATTTGATGCCGTCGATGAAGCCGCGGCTTTCATCCCCGGGCGGCGCGATGAGCTCCCGCGCCATCACATCCGCCGGCTTGTTGGTCACCAGCGCTTCATAAAGCCACTTGCTGACCTGCTTGCGTCCTCCGGTGATGAAGCCTGTGCCGCCATAGTCGTTGCGCAGCAGGTCGTTCCAAAACGTCAGCCAGTGCTCGGCATAGGCCAGGTCATCGGCCAGCAGGCTCTCGATCAAACGCTCCCTCCTGTCGGCGCGAGAATCCGCGAGAAACTTCCTCAGTTCGTCCACGGGCGGCGGCAGCCCGGTGAGGTCCAGCCAGGCACGACGGGCAAAGACGGCATCGTCCACGTCCTCCGGCAGAGGCTTCTGTTGCCGAACCAAATGGGCGTCCAGGATGCGGTCGATCGGATGCGTCCGCTCCGGCGAGGAGGCGGCCGGCAGCGCAGGCGAACGCGGCTTGAGCGGAGGCTCATAGGCCGGTTTCCTGAAGGCGAAGCCCTCCTCCCAGGGCAGGCCGGCGGCGACCCAGCCCTTCAGCAGCGCCACTTCCGCCGCCGTGAGCCTGCCGCCCTTCGGCGGCATCTGCTCATCGCTGTCCATGGAGACGACGACCTCGATCAGGCGGCTTTTGCCGGCATCCACTCCCTGGACGACCGGGCCGCTCTCGGCACCTGCCATGAGGTCGGCGCGGGTGTTGAAGGAAAAACCGCCCTTCTTCTTGTCCCCCGCGTGGCACTCGGCGCAGTGCTTCTTCAAAAGCGGCACGATCTCATGGGAGAAATCCACCGCCCGGACGGCGGTGGACAGCAGCAGGGTGAACAGGAGCGAAATCCTAACCATCCCAGCCTAAACGAAGCCCCCGTCCCCCTTTCTTGCGCCCGGCCCGCTTCAGTCACGACAAGCCCCTTCTCATCGGAACTTCAGATTCAGGAACGGATGAGGCCAGCCTTGAAAGGCAGCTGTCGATAGGCAGGCCGGCACAGCCCGGACTTCAGGGCGCCTCAAACATCCTCACCGGATTCCTGCTGGTCCAGGTGCTTGTCCACGGCTTCAACAATGTGCGGATTGATGCCGTGGGTGATGGTTTCGCAGGCCATGCGCAGGGCGTTCTTCATGGCGTAGGGGCTGGCGCTGCCGTGGGAGATGATGGTGATGCCGTTCAGGCCCAGCAGCGGCATGCCGCCGGCCTCGTCGGCGCTGGTGCGCTTGTGGATGGCCTTGAAGGCGGGCTTGGCGAGCATGCCGCCCAGCTTGGTGCGCGTGCTGCTCATGATGCCCTCCTTGATCATGGCGAACATGGCATGGGCGAGCGCCTCGGAGGTCTTGAGGATGATGTTGCCGGTGAAACCGTCGCAGACCACCACGTCCGGCGGGGTCTCCCAGAGATCGTGACCTTCGACATTGCCGATGAAGTTGATGCCGGGCGTCCTGCGCAGCAGCTTGCTCGTCTCCTTGCAAAGCGCGTTGCCCTTCTCCTCCTCGGTGCCGTTGGACATGAGCCCGACGCGGGGCGCCGGCCTGCCAAGCACATGCTGGGCGTAGGCGCTGCCCATGATCGCGTTTTGCACAAGGTGCTCGGGCAGGCTGTCAGGGTTGGCACCTGCATCGATGAGCACCCATTGCCGGGTCATGCTGGGCATGATGGCGGCGATGGCCGGCCTTTCGATGTGGGGCAGCGTGCGCAGCTTGATCAGGCTGGCGGTGACAGCGGCTCCGGTGTGTCCGGCGCTCACCACGGCATCCGCCCTGCCCTCGCGGACCAGGTCCACCGCGCGTGAAATGGAGCTGTCCTTCTTTTTTCTCACGGCGTCCAGGCCGCTGTCGCTCATGTCCACCACCTGCATGGCGGGCACGATCTCGAGCCTCGGCCCCTTGGGGATGCCCTGGGCGGTCATCTCCCGCTCAATGGCCTCGGGCTGGCCGACGAGGAAGATCTTCTCAATGTGCGGCAGGCTCTCCAGGGCGAGCTTGACGCCACCCATCGGATTCTGCGGCGCGTGGTCGCCGCCCATGACGTCGAGTGCGATTTTCATGCGGTGCGGTCAGGAGGTCTGGACTCGTCGAGGCAGGTCGGAACCGGGGCTGGTCTCAATGCAGGAAATGGCGGTGGCCGGTGAAGATCATGGCCATCTTGCGCTCGTCGGCGGCCGCGATGACCTCCTCGTCACGCATGCTGCCACCGGGCTGGATGGCGGCCGTGGCGCCAGCTTCTGCGCAGGCGATCAGGCCGTCGGCAAACGGGAACATGGCGTCGGAGGCCACCACGCTGCCCTCCAGGCTGAGCCCGGCCTCCCTCGCCTTCCAGACGGCGATGCGGCAGCTGTCGACACGGCTCATCTGCCCGGCTCCAATGCCGAGGGTTCGGTCGTGCGATGCAAAGACGATCGCGTTGGACTTCACATGCTTCACGACACGCCAGGCGAAGCGCATGGCCTCGATCTCCTCGCGGGTGGGGGGGCGCTTGGTCTTGACCTTCGACTCCAGGTCTTCAAGGCCGAGGGCGCGTGGGTCGCTGTCCATGACCATGACTCCGCCGGGGGCGGAACGGATCATCGGCTGGCTGAGTGCCTCGGTGACGCTGGGAAGCATCTGGATGAGGCGCAGGTTCTTCTTCTTCTGAAGCAGGGCGCGGGCGTCAGCATCGAAATCCGGGGCGATGATGACATCGGTGAAGATCTCGGAGATGATCTTGGCCAGGCCGAGGGGCATGCTGCGGTTGATGACGATGACACCGCCAAAGGGCGCCTGCTTGTCGGTTTCAAAGGCCTTGGTCCAGGCTTCGCGGAGATCCTCCTCGGCGCAGCCGACGCCGCAGGGGTTGGTGTGCTTCAGAATCGCCACGGTCGGGCGGCGGAACTCGTGGATGAGGCCGGCGGCGGCGTGGATGTCGAGGACGTTGGTGTAGCTGAGGTCTTTGCCGTGAAGCTGGGTGAAGTAGTCGCTGAAGTTGCCGTAAAGGGCCGCCTTCTGGTGGGGGTTGTCGCCGTAGCGCAGCTCGCTGTGCAGCGGCAGGCTGATGGAGAAGGTCTTCTGGGTCACCTGCTCCTTGTTCAGGAAGCTGGCGATCGCGGCGTCATAGGTGGAGGTGCGCTGGAAGACCTTGCAGGCGAGGCGTTCGCGGGTCGCCAGGGTGGTGTCGCCGCTGTTTTCCTTCATCTCGGCAAGCACGGAGGAGTAGTCGGAGGGATCGCAGATGACGGTGACCCAGCGGTGGTTCTTGGCGGCGCTGCGCAGCATGGACGGACCGCCGATGTCGATGTTCTCGATGGCCTCCTCCAGGGTGACGTCCTTCTTCGCCACCGTCTGCTCGAAGGGATACAGGTTCACGATGACGAGGTCGATGACCGGGATGTTGTGCCTGGAGGCGTTGCGCTTGTCCTCGTCGTTGTCACGACGCTGCAGCAGGCCGCCGTGAACCTTGGGGTGGAGGGTCTTCACGCGGCCCTCAAACATCTCCGGAAAGCCGGTGTAGTCGGAGACATCCACGACCTTCAGCCCGCCGTCCTTCAGGTGCTTGGCCGTGCCTCCGGTGGAGAGCAGTTCGACGCCGAGTTCTGCGAGGCCTTTGGCAAAGTCAAGCAGGCCGGTTTTGTCGGATACGGAAAGGAGGGCGCGGGCGATGGGCATGGAGGGAGGAGGGATTCGGGAGCCAGGAGAGAAAGAGGGGAATTCCTGCGAGGCAAGAGGGAGTTCAAGGAAGCATTCAGCCATCCTCACACCAGCAAAAGCCCCTGCTCATTCCAGGACTTCATAAAATGGCCCGATGAGCGAGGCTGCACACGCCATCCCCTGGGGCGCATGAAGGCTCCAAGCATGCTCCAGTCGGTTCAGGCCGCCCCAGGAACATCTTCCACAGCCAGCCCCGGACAACGGTCAGTCGTTCAGGATGATCCGGTTCAGCAGCGTTTTCATGCGCTGGGTGAATCGCGGCTTCTCGGTTTCCAGCGTGGCATTGAGACGCGCCCTGTCCTGGGCGTTGCGCTCCAGGTTAAAAGCCGCCTGGGCCTCATCACCAAAGGCGCTGGCGCCCACGGAATCATGAATGCTCGGGGGAAGGTCATCGAGCCCCTTGACGATGCGCGGCTGGATGAAGATGAGCAGCTCGCGCGCGGACCTGTCCCGCGTGCGTGATCCGAGAATCTTGTTGAGCACCGGGATGCTGGCTAGGATCGGCACCCTGGAGCCGGTCTTGTTTTCATCATTGCGGATCAGCCCGCCGAGCAGGACGGTGGAATTGTTGCGGCAGGCGATCACGGTGTTCAGCTCCTGCTTGCTGATGATGGGGTAGACGTTGTCCGTGATGGTGGTGTTGCCGGCGCGCTCGCTGTTCTGCTGGGAAATCTGGAGGGTCAGCTCATCCTCGGAATTGATGAGCGGAATGATGTTCAGGCTGAGCACGATGTCCTGATACTGGACGTTCGAGAGAAAGCTGTTGTTGTTCACACCGCCGACGAGGGAGCTCTGGGTCGAGGCGGCGATCGGGAAGGACAGGCCGCTGGTCAGGGTGGCGGGCGTGTTGTTCTGGGTGAAGATCGTCGGCCGCGCCAGCACCTTGAAGTTGTTGTCCGTCTCCAGGGTGTTCACCAGCATGTCCAGCCCCTGGTGGATGCCACCATAAAAGGAAAAGCCGTTGCCAACGGCATAGTTGGCGGCGGCACCGATCGCAACACGCGGATCCAGGATGTTGTTTGTCGTGGTCGTGGTGTTCGTGTTGTTATTGTTGTTGGTGGTCGTGGTGCTGATGGTCGGCAGGCCAGGGCTGGCCCCGATCTGTCCAAAAAGGCCTCCGGAACCGTTGCCCCTGCGGCCGCGGAAGGCGGTCTCCAGGGAAAACCCCCTGTTCTCGGTCGTCTGGTAGTCGCCAATCAGGGCGGAAATGATGATCTGCTGGGGACGATGATCCAGCTCGTCCATGATTTCATTGAGGATGCGCAGATGCTCGGGAGGTCCTGAGGCGTAGATCGAATTGGCCACCGGGTCCGAAATCAGCAGGGTTTTGCCGATCAGCATGGAGGTGGGCCCGTTGTTCTCCCGAAGCGGCGTCAGGCTGCCCCCGCCTGTGCCGAAGCTGCTTGTGCCCCCGCCCAGGCCGCCTCCGCCCATCCCTCCGTTGAGGCCGTTGTTGCTCAGGGAGTTGCTGTTGTTGTTGAACAGGCTGCTGCTGTTGTTGTTGCGGTTCTGGCTGCTGCTGTTCTGGGTGCTGGTTGAATTTGTGCCCGTGCCTCCGCCTGAGGAGGCACTGTCATCACCCTCCGTCCGGCTGATGGCGTCGCTGATGATCTGCATGGCCGTCTCCACCGCGAGATACTTCAGGGGCCGGGAGGCGAAGTTGCGCAGCTCGGACGCGGCATCCAGCTCCTCGACCAGCTTGCTGATGTAATCGACCTGGTCCTGGGCACCGATGACCAGCAGGCAGTTGCGCCGGGTGATGGAAATGATCTTGGGCGGCGCGGCCTCCGTGGATGAGGAACCGCCGACGGATCCTGCCCCGCCAGGAGGCGTCACCGACACCGGCTGCCCCGGCACGGTCCCCGGGGTGTTTTGAGGAATGGCCGGCGTCTTGCCTGAACCGCTTTTGTCACTGGTTCCAAGGATTTCATCCAGCGCCTTCTTCACGTCTTCGGCGGAGGAACGGGTGAGCTGGATGGTCTTCTGCACGGTCTCGACCGGCTTGTTGTCGAGCTTTTCCAGCAGGGCGATGATGGAACGGATGGTGTTGCTGTTTTCCGTGATGACCAGGGCGCGGGCGTTTGGCACCGGGGTGATGATGCCATAGCTGTGGCGGGGGATCACCTGGTCAATCGCCTTGGTGGCGTCCTCCGAATCCAGGAACTTGAGCGTCACGACATGGCTGACGACCTGGTCCGTCTGCGGCAGGTCCATGGCCGCCTCGATGAGCGGAGCTCCCTCCATGGAGGGCTTCTTGGCATCAAAGGCCAGCAGCTTGACCATGCCCTCGCCGGCCGGCGTGAAGGCGTAGCCGTTGAGCAGCAGGCTCTTCTCAATGAACATGATGGCCTTCTCCTTGGGGAGCTGGCCGGTGGTTTCGATGGAAACCGTCGCCTGCTCGGCATTGGCATCACGGATGATCTTGAGCCCGGTCAGCTCCTCATAAAGCAGCAGGATTTCAGAGAGGGGCGTGTTCGGATACTGCAGTTCGACGCTGCCGTCGGCCTTGATGGCATCCTCCGGACGCATCGCCGGCTTGGCATTGGCATCAGGCGCCGCGGCTCCAGGCTGGGCTGGCGCCCCCGGACGTGTAAATGGACGCGCGATTCCTGGAGATGGAACGGTGGGAGGGGCTGCCCGTCCGGGCTGGGGGGGGATCTGGGCAAGGCCAACGGCAGGCACCAGCGCCAGGAGAATGAGAAGAAGGCGGAGCATGAAGACGAAGGTGAAAACGGGCGGAACCCGTCGGATTGAATCAAGGATTGTTAGGAGGCACGACCGGGGCTGGAATCAGCTGCCTGCGCCTGGAGATGGACGGAGGGCTGGCGGCCCCGGGAACCTGGGCATTGTTGATGATGCCGGTCTGCGGAGCAGCCATGGGGGCGGAACCGGGCGTGGCGGCCACGCCGCCGGGGAGCACTGGAGAGTTGAACACACGTCCGCCAGAAACTGCCGTGGACGGCTTGTTGATGGGAACCCCGCCGGGCACGGGCGGCACACCCGGCGCATTGCCCGGAGCAGCTCCACCGCCGGGGCGCACGGTGTTGTTGATGGTCACCGGCGCGGCGTTTTCATCATACTTCAGCTCGGCCTCCTGGCCGCCCTTGGCGATGACCGCCGAGGCATCCCTGCGGCTCTTGCTGAAGTTGGCGCGCACCAGCCGGAATTCATCGCCTTCCTTGACCTCGTTGCTGACCCGCTTCATCTCGTTTGTCTGCTTGTTGCGGATGCTGATGCGGATCTTGCCGTTGTAGCTGAACATGCCGGCGAGCGCCCAGTCCTGCCCCCAGTTGGCGGTCGGCTGGGAAATGGGCGCGGTCTTCAGCAGGAAAGGGTTCTTCTCCCAGGATGCCTGATACCGGGAAAGTTCAAAGGCTGCGGGAATGGCCGCTTCATCCTCCTCATGTGAAGGAACGCCCGGCGCCCCCGGCTGAGCGGCCGCCGATTCGGGCGACGCCTCCGGCTGTGGTGAATCCGATGGTGTTCCAGCCGTCGCCTCCGGCGGGCTGTCCGGACCGGATCCCGTCACGGGAGGAACGTCCTGCGCGAACAGGGCGGTCGCCATGAAGGGCATCAGAAGGCAGCTTGAAAATTTCATGACGGAGGCAGGCGGAACCATTTTTCGACACGCAGGCTGATCTCAATCTTCGAAGCATCCTCCTCGTTGGGAGTGATGGTCATGGCCGGAACGGAGATGAAGTTGGCGGGCTGCTGAAGGTCGTAGAGCCAGTTCATGACCGGCTTCATCTCGCCGATGACCCTCAGCGTCACCGTGGCGGAGGTCATGCCGGCGCGTTCGCCCGCTTCGTTGGGCTGCTTGAGCGGGATGTTGACCCCATGCTTGCCGGCCAGGTCATCCACCAGGTTGAGGATGGTCGTGGTGGCCTCGCCCGCCTTGGTGAAAAGCGGCTGCTTCTCCTCCAGCCAGGACGAACGCTGCTCCCAGAATTCACTCCGGGAAAGCAGTTCATCAGCATCCGCCTTGCGGCCTGCCACATCCGCCGCCAGGGCGTCGACACGCAGCTTCCAGGCCTTCAGCCGGGTCAGGCCCAGGAAGGCGCCGCCACCGATCAGGATGACGCCCAGGGCAAGGGCAAGACGTTGTTCACTGGCGGTCATAGCGAGGTCACCTCCTGGCTTGTTCCCTCACCCTCCGTGCCCGTTTCCTGCGGACGAGCCTCGGCACGGAAGGTGGCCCTGCCGTCGGGCAGGCTGGTGGGTTGCGGAAACTCCCACTGCCAGTGACTGAAGGCCGGAGAGGCCGTCAGCTTGTCACGAAATTCAATGCCATGACCGAGGGAGGAGGCTTCACCGTCAATCACAATGCCATCCAGACGGATCTCAAGACGGGTCACACGGATGCCTTCAGGCGGCAGAAGCTGAACCAGCTGATAAATCGACTCCACCGGATACTCGGTCGGCTTCAAGGCGGGCCGCAGGTCCTCCCAATGAGCACGGGCCTCGCGAATCGATTCAATCTGCGGCGCCATTTCATCCAGCCTGCGCTGCTCCGCCATCAACGATCTCTCACGCACCAGCACCCGGGCGGCAAAGGCGCCCAGCGCCGCCACCAGCACCAGCGAGAAGGCCGCCACGCCCAGCATGACCATGCGGCGCTGCTGACGTTCGGCACGCAGCTGCACCACCGGCGCAGGCACCAGCCGGGTGGCCTTTCCAGGCATCACCGGCGGCCCGGCCCGGCGGATCATCACAGGCAGGTCGAGCCCGTTTTCAAAGCTCACCGGCACCACGTCCTCCGACTCGTTCGTGCTCGAAATGCAAAGCGACTTCAGTTCAGGCAGCACGCCGGACAGATCCAGGGCGGCCAGGATGCGCCTGACTTCCGAGGCGGCATCAGCATCAAGCACACGAGAGGCCAGGGCCTGGCAGTGCAAAGGTGCGCCGTGCTCATCTGGAACAGCCGTGACGAGACCGCCGGATTCATACCAGAGCAGGATTTCCCCGGGCTGAAGCTGATGGAACGCCACCGAAGGCACAAAGCGGGCATCGTCCGCCGCCTCAAGCACCTGGGATGGCAGCGATGCCACCTGGATGACGGCCGCCACGGGTGCATCCCGGTCTTCTGAGCCACCATGCGGCACGATTTCAAAGTTATGCGTGTCAGCGAGCTCGTTGCTGAAACCTGCGGCCTCCAGTTCAAGCTGGGCGGCGGACTCCCTCCGCGCCCCGTCAGCGCCCTGGATCCGCATGGGCACGCTGACGATGTTACGGGCGGGCAGGGCGATCCATTCCGCCCTTTTCCAAGCCCTGCCGTCCTGTTCCACCGCCTGGATTTCGCCGCCTCTCTTCTTCCATGCACGAAACCCCTCTTCTTGAGGAATGAGAAGGACTTCGTCAGAATTTTTCATAAAGCGGGCTGGGAATGAAGCGGGGGATACTAGAGATGCCCGCTGCAAGTGCAAGGCGGGAGACAACACCTTGATGATTGAAGTTCAATTCCTGATGCAAGTGACGGAATCGACTCCTGAAACCCGGCCTGATTCCTCCGGCCTAACCATTTCTGAGGCTTCTTGACGCTCGCGGCATTGAAGCCTACGACAGCCCTGCCTTGATTCACCCCGACCAAGCCACGCGCCGCACCTTTCACAACGAACTGTGGAGGTCTCTGCCCGCCGGTGTGCTGGATGCCATGGCATCGACCTTCGGCATGCTGATCGCGGTCAGGGTGTTCCATCTCGGCCATGTGGAAAAGTCGATCTTCCTCAGCGCGACCAGCGGCGGCCTGATCACCAGCCTGTTTGTCGTGCCCCTGCTCCTGCGCGCCCGCAGCACCATCGCAGGCACGGCGGCGCGCGTGCAGATGCTCGGTGGCGCCTGCATGGCGGCGGCGGCCATGTTTCCCCGGGAGCCCTGGGTCTTCATCATCGGACTGAGCCTGGGCCTCTTCTGCTTTTCCATGCAGATCCCGCTGATGACCCAGATCTACCGCCTCAACTATCCCGAGGCCCAGCGCGGCAGGCTCTACGCCATCACTGGCGTGACACGCTCGGCCGCCGCCGTGGGCTTTGGCTTCTTCGGCGGCTGGCTGCTCGGCCTTGAGGTGGACAACTATGTCTGGCTTCTCTGGTGCTTTGCCGCCAGCGGCTTCCTCTCCGGCTGGTGGACGCATGGACTGCCCGCCGTCGCCTGGGACAGCTCCGAAGGCGGCGCGCGCTTCTGGTCGGCCCTGCGCTGGGTCAGGGATGATCGTGACTTCCGCACGCTGCTCATCTCCTGGATGATGATGGGCGTCGGCAACCTGGTCGCCGCCAGCCTCTTCGTGGAATATCTCGCCAACCCCCGTCATGGCATCAACCTGCCGGAGCGGGAAGTCGCCTGGATCACCGGTGTCGTGCCGGTCGCCGTCAGGATGATCAGCTCCTATCCCTGGGGCCTCATTTATGACCGCGTCGGCCTGTTCACCGTCCGCTCCATCCTCAATGTCATCTTTGCCGTGGCCATCCTGACCTTCTTCGTCGGCCAGGGGTATCTTTCCTGGTGCGTGGGCATGGGCCTCTGGGGCATGGCCAACGCCGGCGGCAACGTCACCTGGGGCCTCTGGGTCACCAAGCTGGCCCCGAAGCACGCCGTGGCCGAATACATGAGCGTGCATTCCTTCCTGACCGGCTTCCGCGGACTGCTCGCCCCTCCCCTGGCCTTCGCCGCCCTTCAGGTGATGTCCTTTCAAACCCTGGGCATCCTCTGCAGCGCCGCCATCCTCAGCGCCAGCGCCTTCATCACCGTCCGAGCCCGAACCAGTGATGATGAAACGCGACGACGCCTCGGCCCCCGCGAAAGGCTGTGAAATCGCCCTTGCATCAACTGACCGCATGACTTACGGCCAGCCCCCCATGGAAACGACCCAAAAGTCCGTCCTGACTGACCTCCAGGCGTTCGACGTGGCGAGCCTTAAAGGCCGCCTGATCGAACTCCGGAGGTATCTTTGACGTCCCCAAGCTGACCGAAGAGCTTCAAGCTCTTGAACATAAAATGACCGCGCCGGGTTTCTGGGACAGCCAGAACTCCGCAAAAAAGGTCATCGACCGAGCCAACGTCATTAAAAAACAGATCGAGCCCCTCGGCGGGCTTGAATCCCGTGTCGAAGACTTCCCCGTGCTCATCGAACTCGCCAAGGAGCAGGGGGACGTACAGAGCATTCGAGAGGTGCAGGTGGAATTCGACGCCCTGCAAAAGGCGATCGCCACCTATGAGCTCGACCTGCTGCTTTCCGGGCCGTTTGACCGTGGCAGCGCCTTCATGACCATCCACGCAGGTGCCGGCGGCACCGAGGCCTGCGACTGGGCCGACATGCTGATGCGCATGTATGTCCGCTGGTCGGAGCGTCATGGCTGCAAGGTGCAGATCATCGACCACCAGGAGGGCGATGATGTGGGCACCCGCTCCGCCACCCTCGAAATCCAGGGTGAAAACGCCTTCGGCTTCCTCAAATGCGAACGCGGCGTGCATCGCCTGGTACGCATCTCCCCCTTCGATGCGGCCAAGAAGCGCCACACCTCCTTCGCCTCCATCGACGTCATTCCGGACAACGAGGAGGACATCAACATCGAGATCCGCGATGAAGACCTGAAGGTGGACACCTACCGCTCCGGTGGCAAGGGCGGCCAGAACGTCAACAAGGTCGAAACCGCCGTCCGCATCACCCACGTCCCCAGCGGCGTCATCGTGGCCTGCCAGATCGAGCGTTCCCAGCCGAAAAACCGAGCCAAGGCCCTCGCCATGCTGAAGGCCAAGCTTTACCAGATCGAGGAAGACAAGCGCCAGGCCGAGGTCGCCCGCCAGTATGGCGAAAAAATGGACATCGGCTGGGGCAGCCAGATCCGCAGCTACGTCTTTCAGCCCTACCAGATGGTCAAGGACCTGCGCACGGGTGAAAAGACCAGCGACATCTCCGGTGTCATGGACGGCGATCTCGACGCCTTCATGGAGGCCAAGCTTCGCGGCAAGAAGGCCGGGGCTGACGAACTGGATGACGACGAATAAAAGCTCGGCACAGTCGCCCCGCCTGCCGCCATGCCGGACGATCTTTTTGCCGATCCTTCCGCCGCCCCCATCTCCGAGGGCGGGGTGGACCCGTCCGCGCCCCTTGCCGCCAGGATGCGCCCCCGGAACCTGGCCGAATACAGCGGCCAGGACCACATCCTCGGCGAGGGCAGGCTGCTCCGCCGTGCCGTTCAGACGGACCGTTTCTCCTCCCTCATCTTCTACGGCCCGCCGGGCGTTGGCAAAACCACGCTGGCCAACATCATCAGCCAGGAGACCAAGGCGCGCTTTGTGACCCTGAGCGGCGTCGAAAGCAGCGTGGCGGACATCCGCAAGGAAGCCGATGCCGCCGCACGCCTCCGCCAGCTCAACGGCCAGGGCACCGTCCTGTTCGTGGATGAAATCCACCGTTTTAACAAGGCCCAGCAGGACGTCCTCCTGCCCCATCTCGAACGCGGCACCCTGCGCTTCATCGGAGCCACGACGCACAACCCCTACTTCTACGTCAACAGCCCCCTCGTCAGCCGGTCCCAGGTCTTCACCCTGGAACCCCTGACCGTCCAGAACCTCGAGGATCTCATCGACCGGGCCCTGTCAGACTGCGAACGCGGCCTCGGCAGCACCCGTGCGGTCATCACTCCCGAAGCACGCCGACACCTGGCCACCGTCTGCGATGGTGATGCCCGCAAATGCCTCAACGCCCTCGAACTCGCCGTGCTCTCCACCCCGCCTGGAGCCGATGGCCAGCTCCGCATCGACCTCGCCGTCGCTGAGGAAAGCGTGCAGCAGAAGGTCGTCGTTTATGACGGTGACGGCGACGCCCACTACGACACCGCCAGCGCATTCATCAAATCCATGCGGGCCAGCGACCCCGACGCCGCGATCTACTGGCTGGCCAAGATGCTCTATGCCGGAGAGGACATCCGCTTCATCGCCCGTCGCATCGTCATCGCCGCCAGCGAGGATGTCGGCCTGGCGGACAGCAACGCCCTCCGGGTCGCCGTCGCCGCCCAGCAGGCCGTGGAGTTCATCGGCATGCCGGAAGCCCAGCTGATCCTGGCCCACGCCACCCTTTACATGGCCACGGCCCCCAAGAGCAACAGCGCCACCAAGGCCATCGGCGCCGCCCTGGCCGACGTCAAAAACGGCCGCACCCTGCCCGTTCCGAAACACCTCCGCGACAGCCATTATGCCGGGGCCAAGACCTTCGGAAACGGCGAAGGCTACCTTTACCCCCACGACTTCGAAGAAGGTTTTGTACCCCAGCGCTGCCTGGAGGGCGGGCGCCAGTATTTCGAGCCCACCACCCACGGGCTCGAGGCTCGGATCAAGGAGCGGATGGACCATTACCGCCGCCTCTGGGAACAGGCCTCCCAGGAGAAACCGTGACGGAGAAAACCTTCCGTTCCAATGGGCGGCGTTTTTTTTCAAAAAGTTTCAACACATCCCTCAGGCCTGGAATCGAACATGCCAACAGTGATGGCGGGAGCAATCCTGCCCAGCTGGTCTTGAGAGTGATTGGTTGTTGTCACATCACCATCTGTCTCATGGCAGATTGTGTTGAGGTTGATGCAAACACACGGGGCCGGGCGGAATCGGGAGCCGCCCGGCCCTCTTTTTTGCCCCAAATACCTCAGGAATGCGCCATGGCGGCCTGCATCAGCTTCTCCTGACTGGCCTCGGCACGGGTGAAGGAACCACCCACCCTCCCCTCGTTCAGCATCATAATCCGGTCGCTCATGCCGATCAGCTCCGGCAGCTCGCTCGAAACCAGCAGCACCGCGCAGCCCTCGGCCGTCAGGCGGTTGATCAGCTCGTAAATCTCAATCTTCGCCCCCACGTCGATCCCCCGGGTCGGCTCGTCCAGCATCACCACCTTGGGCCGTGTCAGCAGGGCCTTGCCGATGACCACCTTCTGCTGATTGCCCCCGGACAAGCGCCCCACGACCGCCTCCAGCCCGGTGGCCTTCACGCGCAGCTGGTCGAACATGGCCCGGTTCCGACGAGCCTCCTCCCCCTGATTGACCCACCCAAGCTGAGTCACCTCCCCCAGGCTGGAAAGGCTGAGATTGAATCCAATCGCCTCCTCCAAAACCAGCCCGTAGCGGCGGCGGTCCTCACTGACCAGGGCCAGGCCCATGGACAAAACCCGGGCAGGGTCACCCTCAGGCAGCGGCTGCCCAGCCAGGGTAACCTTCCCGGCTTCCCGCTGGCCCCAGGCTCCAAAAAGGTGCATCAGCAGCTCCGTCCTCCCGGCACCCATCAGTCCGCCGATGCCCAGCACCTCGCCACGCCGAAGTTCAAAGCCGATCCTGTTGAGCCTCAGGCTGCCCTCCTCATCCCTCACTGAAAGATCCTGCACGGAAAGCAGCTCCTCCCCTGGACTTGAAGCACGCCTTGGAAACAGGTCGCCCAGCTCACGGCCGACCATCCGGGCGATGACCTCCTCCCGAGTCGTCTCAGCCGTCTTCAAGGTGGCCACCGTGCTGCCATCCCGAAGCACCGTGATGCGGTCGGCGATGGCAAAGACCTCCTCCAGCTTGTGGGAAATGTAGACGCAGGTGATGCCCCGGCTGCGCAGATCGCGAAGGATCTCCAGCAGCACCTGCACCTCATGCTCAGCCAGGGCCGCCGTGGGTTCATCCAGGATCAGCAGGCGCGAATTTTTTCCCAGGGCCTTCACAATCTCGACGAGCTGCTTCTGTCCCACCCCCAGCTGCTTCACCGGCGTTGCCGGATCCAGGTCGACCTTGAACCGTTCCAGCAGCAAACGGGCATCCCGAAACATGCGCGGCCAGTCCACCAGACCGCCCCAGCGTCTCGGCTCGCAACCCAGGAAAATGTTTTCCGCCACCGTCATCTCGTCCACCAGGGCAAGCTCCTGATAAATCACCGCGATGCCAGCCTTCACAGAATCGGCAATGCCAGAAAACCGTGCCTCCACTCCATCCACCTCCAAACGCCCCTCATAGGAGCCGTGCGGGTGAATTCCGGACAGCAGCTTGATCAGCGTGCTCTTCCCCGCCCCGTTTTCCCCGCACAAGGCGTGAATCTCCCCGTGGACAGTCTCAAACGACACCTGGCTCAGGGCCGTCACTCCGGGGAACTTCTTGGTGATCTGATGGGTGCGCAGCAGCATGAAGGCGTGAATTCGGGGCATGCTGGCAAAGCCCTCGCGCCTTGCCAAGCACGAAGCTGCCTCACGGCCCGATCTCCATTTGCAGCACGCCGCGTCCCTGGCATCATGAGGCGATGGCCAGTGTCACCAACGAAAAACTCATCTCCCACACCCAATGGCTGGAAAGCGAGGGCAAGCGCGGCCTCAGGCTCAATGAAACCGGCATGAACCTCGCCGGTGCCACGTTGAATGACCTCAACCTCGCCCAGGCCCATTTTGTCGGCACCACCATGACCAAGGCCAACATGGCCGGCGCCAGGCTCAGCGGTGCGGATTTCAGCGGCGCCAACCTCGACAGCGTCAACTTCTCCGGGGCCGACCTCAGCGGCGCGGACATGGGCGGCGTCTCCATGCGCAACGCCAACCTCAGCCACGCCAGGCTGGTCGGGGCCGACCTCTCCGGCGCCAACCTGGAAGGCTGCGACCTGACCAACGCCGACTTCACCGACGCCGACCTCATCGCCGCCAATCTCAAGCGCACCACGCAGACCGGCATGATCCTCACCGGAGCCAAGCTGGCCGACACCCAGGGGCTGCAAAACTGAACCAGCCACAGGCCGCCTCCTGGCATGATCTGGAAAGCCCGCCACCACCGCGTCCAATTCCCGCGCCGCCCCCTGGTGATGGGCATCGTCAACATCAATGACGACTCCTTCTGCGGCGACGGCACGCTTGATCCCGGCATGGCGCTGTCCCAGGCGGCTCAAATGCTGCGCGAAGGGGCGGACATCATCGACATCGGCGCGGAAAGCGCCCGCACCAATCGCGGCCCGATCACGGTGGCGGAGGAAATCACCCGCCTGATGCCCTTTCTGAAAGCCTGGCCGCAGCTCATCGAAGCCGCTTCCGCCTCCCCCTGGGACTCCCGGCAGCTCTCGCCCCCCCTGCTTTCCATCAACACCTGGCGCAGCGAGGTCATCGCCGCCGTGCTGCCTCATGGTGGCGACCTCATCAACGACATCAGCGCCCTGCCTGACGCCACCAACGCCCGCCTTTGTGCCGAACACGACGCCAGCCTGCTCATCATGCACAGCATCGGCCAGCCCAAGGTGCCCCACACCCACATAAAGTATCCCGACCTCTGGCAGACCCTCGACAGCTTCTTTGAGGAAAAGATCGCCCTCGCCCTGAGCGCCGGGCTTTCTCCCGAACAGCTCGTCCTGGACCCCGGCATCGACTTCGCCAAGCAGCGCGAGGACAACCTGGAAATCTACCGCCATGCCGAACGCCTGCAAAAGTGGCAGCGCCCCGTACTCCTGCCCGTTTCCCGGAAAACCGTCATCGGCCAGGTGCTCGACCTGCCCCAGGCCACGGATCGCGACGCCGGCACCCTCGCCTGCATCGTCTCAGGCATGAACCGTGGTGCCCAGATCTTCCGGGTTCACAACGTCCAGGCCGCCGCCCAGGCGGTGAAAATCCTGCACGCCGCCGGCTGACCACGCTCAATAGCCCAGCGCCGTGCCCACCTGGTAGATCGCCAGGGCCAGCAGGTAGGCCGTGCCGCTCATGTAGGCGAGCTGGAACCACATCCACTTCGACGAACCCGTCTCACGCTTCACAATCGCCATCGTGCTGACGCACTGCATGGCAAACACATAGAAGACAAGGAGGCTGATGCAGACGAGCGGGCTGTAGACTGGTCGGCCGTTCGCCCGCACCTCCTGCCTAAGGCGGTCCCTCAGCGGCGTCATGTCCTCCTCATCCCCGGACTCCACGGCATAAACCACGGCCATCGTGTTCACAAAAACCTCACGTGCCGCAAAGCTGCCGATCAGGCCGATGCCGATCTTCCAGTCATAGCCAAGGGGCGCGATGATCGGTTCAATCAAATGCCCCGCCCTGCCCGCGATGCTGTTTTCCAGCCGGACCGAAGCGTCGGGCGAATCACTCTTGGGATAGGTCGATGCCGCCCAGATCAGAATCGAAATGCCGAAGATGACCGTGCCCGCGCGCAGGAGAAACGCCCGGGCCCTCTGCCAGACCAGCAGCAGAATGCCCCCGATCGAAGGCATCTTGTAACTTGGCATTTCCAGGATCATCGGCGCGTTGGCACCACGCATGACGCCTTTGTTGAAGATCCAGGCAAAAACGAAGGCCCCGAGCGTGCCCAGCGCATAGAGCCCCACCATCAGCCCCGCCTTGGCCCAGAGCGAGACCGAGTCAGGCACGAAGGCACTGATCAGCAGCAGATAGACCGGCAGCCGCGCCGAGCAGCTGGCCAGCGGCGAGACCAGGATGGTGATCAGGCGGTCCTTCGGGCTGTCGATGGTGCGTGCGGCCATCACGCCGGGAACCGCGCAGGCATAGGAACTCAGGAAAGGCAGGAAGGCCTTGCCGTTCAGCCCCACCAGGCTCATCAGCCGATCCACAATGAAAGCCAGGCGCGCCATGTAGCCGGTGTCCTCCATGACACCGATGAAAAAGAAAAGGATCAGGATCTGCGGCAGGAAGATGACCACGCCCGACACACCGTTGATCGCTCCATCCACGATGAGATCCCGCAGGTCGCCTGGAGGCATGACGCCGGTCACCCAGCCACCCAGCGCGGCAAAGGCCGTTTCAATCCATCCCATCGGGCCTTCGGCAACCTTGAAGATGAGGTAGAAAAGGAAGACCAGGAATGCCAGCACGGTCAGACCTCCAAACCAGGGATGCAGCAGCCAGCGGTCAATCTTCTGCGTCATGGTCACCGGTTCCTGCTCCGGCCTGACCAGCACCTGGGCACACAGCTTTTCAATGGCCGCATAGCGATCCTGCACCAGCTGGTCCTCCCAGCCAGGATGCGCCTTTTCCAGCCCATCCCTGCCATGTGCAACCTGGCCGAGCTGCTCATCCTTGATGCCGGCATGAAGCGGGTCGTGATCGGAAAGCAGGTAGAGCGGCTCCAGCAGCGAGGCATCCGCCTGGATCGCCCCGGCCCGGGTCAGTTCCGCCTGGGTGGCGAGCAATGAGGCCCGGATATCCTCCGGCAGCGGTGCCGAATGCCAGCGCGGGCGCGGCAAATCCTGCCGGCTCATGGCCGCCTTCAACTCCATCAAACCCTTGCCCGAGGTCGCCTGCATCGGAACCACCGGCACGCCCAGCTCCTCGGCCAGCCGCGCGACATCAATCCGCCACTGCTTGGCCTCGGCGATGTCGATCATGTTCAGCACGATGATCGTCGGCAGGCCAAGCTCAAGAATCTGCGAAGCCAGGTAAAGGTTCCGCTCCAGGTTCGCCGCATCCATCACGATCACCACGCGGTCGGGTCGCGGCGTGTCCTTGCGTCGGCCCAGCAGAACATCCCGAAGGACCGCTTCATCCGGGCTGCGGGCATTCAGGCTGTAGGCTCCGGGCAGGTCGATCAGCCGCAGCTTCCGCCCATGCTGGCTCCAGCATTCGCCGATCTTTTTCTCCACCGTGACACCAGGATAGTTCGCCACTTTCTGGCGCAGCCCGGTCAGCAGGTTGAACAGCGTGGTCTTGCCCGAGTTCGGGTTGCCGACGATGGCGAGCAACGGAGAGTCTGGCGCGCTCATGCTTCAGCCTTCGTGACAAGAATGTGCGCCGCCTCGTGATTGCGCATCGCCAAGTGAGAGCCGCGGACCGTGATCTCAATCGGCTCTCCCAGGGGAGCACGCCGCACCACCATGACGCTGGCCCCGGGAGTCAGCCCGAGCTCACGAAGACGCGTCAGCCCGGCATTGCCCACAGGCAGGCTCTGGACAAGGGCACGACAGCCCACAGGAAGCTCGGCCAGGGTGGAGGGTTGATGCATGGAGGCGCGAAATTGAGACGCTGTTTCAAACGACGATTAGCGGGCGGTTTCTCACTTCGCAAGGGACAAGACTTGGGAATTCTTCACCCCGGTTTGCCAGGCCCGGCCAGCGCTTCCGCCGCTTCCTGCAACCTCAGCCTCAGGTCGGCGGCACGAACGGCCAGATCCCGCTGCTCAGCCTCATATTGAAGCCTCCCCTCCAGGGTCTCAATCAGCACGGGTTCATAGCCCAGATGGGCCAGATCGTATGGGCTGGCCCGCATGTCCAGGTCACGTCCGGCCCAGGCCAGGTCAAAGCACTCCCCCACCAGGTCGCTGCCAATCCAGGGCCAGAGTTTCGACGACCACTTGTAAAGGTCCATGTTCGTGTGCAGGCAGCCGCCCTGCTCCAGGTCGACGCGGCCTTCCAAAGTCGGACGCAAGGTGTTCATCGGCAACGCCAAAGGCGTGAAAAAGCGATAGGCGTCGTAATGCGAACAGCAGACTGTCATGGACTCAACCACCGACGCCACACGCTCCGGAGACAGGCGCAGCTCGTAGCCCTGATGCCGGATTTTCTCACGCGGCAGCCGGTAAACCATCGCCCATTCATGCAGGCCAAAGCATTTGAAGCGAGGCGGGCGTTGCTGAATCGCCCGGCTCAGGGCGGCCACCCAGCGTGCCAGGTCCGCCACCTTGGGCGGCATTTGCCCTGAATCCAGGCGGCAGAAACCACCCTCCCGGACCATCGGAACCGCTGCAAGCCAGGGCATTTCCACAAGCACAGCATCCGTCACCTCAATCACCTGGCCCAGCGCCGGCAGCCAGCGCTTCAGTTTGGCAGGCGGGAAGTTGTAATAAGTGAACAGGAAATCGTGGACAGGATGCTTCAGGTCGCGGCTCCTTCGCTCCAAATGCTCGTCTGCACGCTGTCCGACCCGCCGGGAATGAGCCCGCATGCGCTCCAGCCAGGCATCAAGCTCCAGAAAATCGGGCTGGGCAGGGGCTTCAGGGAGGAACATCGGAACAACGCTGCTTCCTAATTTCAGAAAACGCCCGCTGCAAGGCAGGAAGCAGGCCGTCGATGGCACTATCCAGCCCCTCCCGACCACAGTCGGAACAAATGCTTTCCAAGGTTGCCAGGGCTGCCGCCGCTGGCTTAACGTGTCCTCTTCCCTCCCCCCTCCCGCATGATTGATGTCCAGGATCTCACCAAGCAGTACGCCGGCCGCACCGCCGTGGACCGGCTGACCTTTCAGGTCGAGCCTGGGCAGATCGTCGGCTTCCTGGGCCCCAACGGCGCCGGCAAGTCCACCACCATGCGCATCCTTTCCGGCTACATGCCGCCAACCAGCGGACGCGCCACCGTCAACGGACACGACGTCTTCCACGAATCCATCGCCGTCCGGAAAAGCATCGGCTACATGCCGGAAATGGCCCCGCTCTACACCGACATGAAGGTGAAGGAATACCTGCGCTTCCGGGCCGAGTTGAAGGGCCTCTCCGGCCGGGAGATGCGCCAGCGCGTCGGCGAGGTGATGGACCTTTGCACCATCACAGATGTACGCCGCCGCCTCATCGGCCATCTATCCAAAGGGTTCCGCCAGCGCGTGGCCCTGGCCGACGCACTGCTGCACAAACCACCCCTGCTGATCCTGGACGAGCCCACCAACGGCCTCGACCCCGTGCAGATCCGCCAGGTCCGCGACCTCCTGCGCAGCCTGAAACCCGCCCACACCATCCTGCTTTCCACCCACATCCTCCAGGAAGTCGAGGCCGTCTGTGACCGCGTCCTGATGATCCATCACGGCCGCATCCTGGCCAACGACACACCCGACCGCCTGACCCGCGGCCTGCGTGCCGCCTCCGTCGTTCAGGTCGAGCTGCGGGCCGGGGGTGATGATGTGCTCGCCAAGATCGAAGCCCTGCCCAACGTGCGCAAGGCCACCCAGGATGGCGAAGAATCCGGCTGGCGAACGATCACCGTCCGCGTCGAGGCCAACCAGGACGTGCGAGAACCCCTCATGGACCTCGCCTTGAAGCAAGGCTGGAAGATCCGCGAACTGCACCGCCAGCTGCCCAGCCTGGAAGATGTGTTCATCGAACTCTCCGCCGCCGACTGAACCCGGCCCGCAACCCTCCCTCCTCCGAATCCTCATGCGCCTCCTCTGGGTACTCTTCAAAAAAGAACTGCGGGCCTTCTTCGTCTCCCCCGTGGCCTATGTGGTCCTGGCCCTCGTGATGGTGCTCAGCGGCTACTCCTTCCGTGCCGCCCTCTCCATCCTCGAACGCGGCCCCAGCGAGGGCAGCATCGTCCAGTGGATGTTCCAGCCCAACTGGTTCTGGCTGTCCTATTTCTTCATCTTCCCGCTGCTCACCATGCGCCTGTTCGCCGAAGAAAAGAAGATGGGAACCTTTGAAACCCTCTTCACCACCCCGGTGCACACCTGGCAGGTGGTGCTCTCCAAATACCTCGCCGCCGTCTTTGTCTATTCGGTCCTCTGGGCCCCCAGCTTCATCAACTTTCACCTCATCGACTGGATCACCGCCGGCCAGGTGGAAATCCCCCCCGGCTCCCTCAAGGGCAGCTACCTCATCCTCCTCGTCATGGGCCTGTTCAACCTGTCCATCGGCTGCTTCGCCTCCGCACTGACCTCCAACCAGATCATCGCCGCCGTCATCTCCTTCACCTTCAGCCTGCTCCACTTCCTCGGCGGCCTCTTCATCATGGTCCTCGGCCGCAAGGTCTCCGAAACCTTCGTCGACATCATCAGCTACTTCGCCAGCATGGAGCATATCCGGACCTTCACCAGCGGCCTCATCGACACCCGCCCAATCGTCTACTACACCAGCCTCGCCCTGCTCTTCCTGGCGCTCACCCATCAGGTGCTTGAATTCCGCCGCTGGAAGCCCTGAGCCCGCCCCAATCGCGCCGTCCGCCACTCATGCCTGAAGATACTTCCAACGCCCCCGCCCAGGCTGCCGCCCCCCCCATGCCCCGCCGCTGGAGCATCGGCCTCAATGTGGCCGTCCAGGTCGTCCTCACCCTCGGGCTCTTCTTCGGCGTCAACCGCATCAGCTACCGCTATCACACCCGCTGGGACCTCAGCCCGCAGAAAAACTTCACCCTCAGCAGCGCCACCCTCAACTACCTCGACAAGCTCGCCAAGGACGTCTCCATCTCCAACGTCATCCCCCGCGACGGACAGCTCTTCGGCGAAACCCAGACCCTCCTGGAGGAATACCGCCTCAACGGCAGGGGCCGCGTCAAGGTCCGCAGCATCGACCCTCTCCGTGACATCGAACGCGCCGAATCCCTCAAGACCGAAACCGGCCTCTCCCTGGACCAGAGCGGCGTGGTCGTCCGCTGCGGCAAGCGCGTGCGCTTCATCCCCGAAGAAGAACTCGTCATCCGCGAAAAAGGCACCGAAACCCAGCGTGCCATCAAGGAATACCGCGGCGAGGACGCCATCACCTCCGCCCTCATCAACGTCGTCGAGGGCGATGAAAGAAAGTTCTACATCGTCGTCGGCAAGGGCGCACGCACCGAAGCCGCCCTGGTGGAATCCATGCTCGCCCTGGGCGAACTCGGCCGCGCCCAGAACTTCCAGCTCTTCCCGATCAACCTCGCCGAGGTGAGCGCCGTCCCAGAAGACGCCGACGGCCTCATCGTCGCCGGCCTGCGCTACGACCTCTCCGAACGCGAAATTGACATGCTCAAGGCCTACTGGGCCCGTCAGCGCGCCGGCCTGCTCATCATGCTCGACCCCTCCGGCGAAACCCCCAGGCTCGGAGCCTTCCTCGGCATCAACGGCGTCTTCCCCAGGGGCGACCGCGTCCTCTACGCCGAAAGCACCGGCAGCGGCGCACGCAAGGAGTTCTCCGTCCAGGCCATCTTCGACAATGCCTCCTCCATCACCCGCCACCTGGCCGCAAGCACCACCACCCTGCCCGGACAAAGCGAATCCCTGGAACTCCATTTCGACGACGAGTACCTGAAGAACCAGAACATCAACGTCCACCCCCTCATCGGCGCCACCGACCGCTACTGGGGCGAAAAAAACTACCTCGAAGACCTGCCCGTCGCCGATGAGGAGGACGTGAAGAAAAACGTGTTCCTCGCCGCCAGCGTCGAACGTGGCTCGATCACCGACGAGCGGCTGCGTGTCGACAGCTGCCGCATGATCATCGTCGGCAACGCCGCCCTTCTCGACAAGCAGTCGGCCCTGGCCGTGAACCGGGACTTCATCTCCGCCAGCCTGAACTGGATCCTGAACCGCGAAAAGCTCATCGGCATCACCCCCAAGCCCAAGCGCAACTACCGCATCCAGCTCACCCAGAAACAGGGCGAGATCATCTTCTGGAGCACCACCCTGGTCATGCCCGCCATCGTCCTCTGCCTCGGCCTCATGGTCTGGGCCAGCCGACGTGCCGCCTGAGGCGCCAGCACCGGCCTCCCTCCAGTTCAGGCTTGTGCCAGCCGCCCACCTGACGGCAGACTGGCTTCATGAAAATCGCCCACTGCCAGTTTGAATCCTGGTGCGGAGACTTCTCCCGCAACCTCCGACGCTTCGAGCAGGGCCTGGAAATGGCCGACAAGGCCCAGGCCGCCATCGTCAGCTTCCCCGAATGTTTCCTCACCGGCTACCCCGACACCGAGGAAGCCGCACGCGCCGGCGCCTTTGCCAACGATTCCACGGAGATGATGCAGGTGCTGGATGTCACCAGCCGCCACGAAGCCCTTGCCATCGTCGGTTACAACGAACAACGCGGTCCAGCCCTCTACAACACCGTCCTGGTCGCCCACCGGGGCCACCTTCTGGGCACCTACAGCAAATGCGCCGCCTACCAGAAGTTTCACAAGCAGGGACGTGAATTCCCGGTCTGGGAACATCGCGGACTCAAGTTCGGCGTGCTGATCTGTGCCGACGGCGGCTACATCGAACCCGCCCGCATCCTGGCCCTGAAAGGCGCCAGGGTGATCTTCGCCCCCCATTTCAACTACATCTCAGACAACGGCCTCATCCCCCACTTCATGAAGGTTCGTGCCGACCACGGCGCCAGGGCGGTTGAAAACGACGTCTATTTCATCCGGGGCAACAACGTGGTGCTGGACCCGGCCAAAAGCGGCATCACCCGAAATGAAGGGGTTGGCTACGGCGACAGCTACATCATGGATCCAAACGGTGAGATCCTCGTCCGCAGCCGCCGTCACATCGAAGATTTCATCACGGCCGAAATCGAAGACCACCCAGCGCAGGGCAAGGCCTGGGGCCTGACCAAGTCAGCCTGGAGCTGGCGTGAGTTTCATGGCTTCATCGAAGACGCCATGCGCAAGGCCTGACCCACCCGTCGGGATGGGCTCGACTCAACGCTTCAAGTCCGGAAAACCAACCGCACCGGCAGTTTGTCACAACCGACGAGCACCAACACGTCATCGGCTGGAAAGGAGCCATGAGGCTGTTGAAATCGTCGCTGACATGCGAATTGGCGCTGCTCAGCTTCCGGGAATCAGAGAGATGTTTTGAGAACCGATCTAGAGCAATTTAAATAATACTATAACCACAAGAGGCAAACCAACCCATGGCGTCTTTGGCTGTGACTTTGGAGAACGCAATGCTGATGGCTTCACCTAGTTGCTCGGGTGTTCGTGCCTCCAAA
>JABARQ010000001.1 GCA_019186985.1 Prosthecobacter sp.
AGCAACACGCTGGCGGTGACGGCCTACGATTTGAAGGGCAACGCCTCCCTGACGGTGACGCGTACCTTCACCTTCACCCGTCGCTACAAGCTGACGGTGACGCGCACGGCCCCGGTGGCGCTGTCACTGGCTGGCACCCTGACGGTGGTGGCCACGCCCCGGACGGCGGCAACGGCTTTTGCGCCGGTGATTGCAACGGCCAATCCGAAGGTGTCGCAGATCCTTCCCGGGGTTCCGGTGAAGCTGACCGCCCTGCCTCTGAAGGGCCATGTGTTCAGCCACTGGGCCTCGATGCCCGCCGGTGCTACTGTGCTAGGCAATGTGTTGAACTTCACGATGCCTGCGCAGGACGTGGCGGCTGAGGCGGTGTTCGTGACCAACCTGTTCGCGGCCACGGCCGGTGAAGGCAACAGCTTTTACGGCCTTCTGGCACCCTACGGCACGGCGGCGACGGGCAACAGCACGGTGGGCTGGTTCACGGGCACGATCGTGCCGGCCAGCGGCAGCTTCTCCGGCCGGGTGATGATCGACGGGCTGAGCAAGGCCTTTGTTGGCACGTTCTATGGAGACGGCGGCATGTTCTTCACCCAGGGGTCGACGAAGAACCGGACGATCAGCGTGGGCAGCCGCAGCATGACGCTGAGCATCGATAGCACGGGCATCAGCGTGGCGTTGAGCGAGGGTGCGGCCCAGGTGGTCGGCGGCCTTGCGAAGCGTGCATACTACAGCAGCACCAGAACGGTGCCGGTGGCGATGCTCAACCGCAAGACGCGTGCGTCGCTGACGGCGAACGACCAGGGGTTCTTCACGGTGGCGCTGCCCTCGAAGGTGCAGGTGCCCGCGAAGGACATGACGACGTATCCGCACGGGGACGGTTTTGGCTCGGTGACGCTGAGCAGCCTGGGCGGCGTGACGATGGTGGGGACGCTGGCGGACGGGAGCACGTTCCTGGGCAGCAGCGGGCTGGTGAGCGTCGGCGGGTTCCCGGCGTATGCGCAGCTGGTGACGCCGGGAGCGGCGGTGACGGTGAAAGGCGGCAGCATCAGCGGTGAGCTGAGCGTGGACGTGGCGCAGGCGGACAGCGACGTGAGCGGCACGGACCTGCTGTGGATCCGGCCTGCGGTGACGCAGATGGCGGGGACGACACCAAGCGCGAAGGCAACGCAGCTCTACACGGAAGGCTGGCCGACGGGCATCCGGGTGGATGCGGTGGGAGCGTTCTACGACAGGACGAAGGATGCGAGAACGGGCCTGGGTCTTGGTGCGGTGAATGCGACGACCGGGAACGGCGAGCTGGTGTTCTCGGGCGGGAAGCTGACTGCGGACGTGGAGGTGAGAGCGTTCAACATTGAGGCGGGAACGGCGTCGGCCACGAAGGTGACGAAGATCCCGGTGGCGAACGGCACGTTCAGCCTGGCCGTGACGCAGGGTGTGGGACAGTTCAACGGGACGTTTACACCCAACTGGACGAACGCGGTGGCGGCGAAGCCGCTGTTCCGGGGAGTGCTGATCCAGAAGGGCGGCAACAAGGGAGGGTATGGCTACTTCATCAGCAACCGGAACGGGGATGTGGATCCGCAGGCGGGGCGGGTGACGCTGGGAGCGCCGGTGCCGTAAGGCCTGGGAAGGATGACGGGGAGGGTCCCATCCCGAGGGACCTGACCCGATCAAGAGAGAGACAACCAAACTCGAGATGACAGCAGCGGCCTGTGGAGAACCCACAGGCCGCCTGCTTTGGAGGAGGAAGGGTGCGTAGACTGAAGTCCCATGCCGATTTCCCCGCCAGCGTGGCGTTTTGATCATTGCCCCAGCGCCGGAGCACGGAGTTCCGACTCCGCTGCAGGGTGGTTTGGCCCTGCATCTTTTTCAGATGTCGTAATGCGATGACCCGAGGTTTTTCGTGCAGCTTGGAATGCGTGGCCGGTTAGGATCGTTTGACTGGCTGTTCATGAATTTCCGATTGTTTCTTTCCATTTTATTTTGGATCCAGGTGCTTGATGCTGCTGACTGGCCGCGCTGGCGTGGGCCGGATGGTGCGGGAGGCTGGAATCCTGGAGATGTTCCTGCCGATTTTGCCTCCAGGGAGCCTGAACGTCTTTGGAGGATCGGGATTGGGGCGGGTTTTGGCGGAGTGACGATGAGCGGCGACCAGGTGTATGTCATGGACCGCCCTGGCAAAGGGGCTGTGGGAAGTGAGCGTGTGGGGTGCTTCAAGGCCGGCTCTGGTGAGCAGGTCTGGCTGCATGAATGGTCGGCGGACTATGGGGACATGGAGTATGGCACAGGCCCAAGGGCTTCTGTCACGGTTCATGATGGCAGGGCCTATGCGCTTGGGGCGGCAGGCACGGCTGCGTGCCTGGATGCAGCGACGGGTGAGGTGCGGTGGCAGGTGGACACCGTCAGGGAATACGGGGCAAGGACGCCGACCTGGGGCTTTGCCGCATCGCCGGTCATCGACGGGCCACGCGTGCTGCTGCATGTGGGGGCGGGTGATGGTGGTTGTGTGCTGGCGCTGGACCGCCTGACTGGAAAGCTGGTCTGGCGCGGTGGGCCTGATCCGGCGGGCTACTGCACGCCTGAAGTGATCATTCATGAAGGGCTCAGGCGGCTGGTTGCCTGGGGGCCGGAACATGTTCAATGCCTGGACCCGGAATCTGGCGCGACCCTGTGGAGCTGGCCCTACAAGGTGACCTACGGGGTGAGCATCGCCCAGCCCCTTTACCGCGACGGCCTGCTGCTGGTCTCTGGCTACTGGCATGGAACCAAGGTCTTGAAACTTGGAAAATCACCGCAGGAAGTGTCGCTTGCCTGGGAGAACGAGAAGGACATGTGCGGGCTGATGTCGGCACCCTTGTTTAAGGATGGAGTGGCTTTCCTTCTGGACAAGAACAGGGGGCTGCAGGGGATTGAGCTGGCAACAGGGAGGCTGCTCTGGAGTGATGACAACAGGCTGACCCCCAAGGACAGGAATCCCCAGATGTCGCTTGTCTGGCTGCGTGAATCCGATGGGCTGGCGAGCCTGCTGAATGCCAGTGGCGAACTGGTTCATATCCGGCTGGGTCGCGAAGGCGTTGAGGAGTTGGGACGTCACCAGATCATCGGCAAAACCTGGGCACATCCTGCTTTTTCAGGAAACAGGGTCTGGGCTCGTTCAGACACGGATTTGGTGGCCTGGAAGCTGTGGTGAGCCTTGAACGAGTGAGCTCACTGGTACTAGCCGAATTGAGTGGAATTTTCAGAATTAAAATTCCAGCCGACGTGAACTGAACAGTTGTGCGATGCTGATGGTTTATATATTTTAATAAATAATCATCAGAAACCATTAGGTGATGGTGATATTTTAAAAATAGCGACCGTGACCGCTTTTCCCACTTATGTTTTTCCTTGAGGCAACACTTCCTGTCCGGCGTGAGCCGCGTCTGTTGACGCAGTTTGATGAGCTTTTTCAGGACTTCATCGTCAAAGGAGGGCCGCTGCCACGAGAATATGGGGTTCTGAACCGGGCGATCCGGCATCTTGGGGATGCTGTTCGCACCGGGTCGGTGAACCAGGGCGACGTGTCGGTGTATGTGCAGGACATCACCCACAGGCATCTGACAGGCACCATGCAGGCTGAGGCGATCGAGCGACAGTTTGGCTACAGCGGTGATTTTCAGATCATCGATCACATTTACATGCGTCATGTCTGTGCTGATCCGGACAAGCGCCAGTGGGACCTTTTTTTCCATGCGCAGGCCGCACCTGTGGCGGTGAGGAATCGGAAGGCATATTTTCAGCAGCTCATGAACGACCGGCTTGCCGCGCAGCCCGGCCGTCTGGATCTGCTGAATGTGGCGAGCGGTCCATGCCGTGACCTGCGAGAATTCTTTCTCGATCAGCCGGATGCGCCGGTGTTTGTGGACTGTGTGGACATGGATGCGAGGGCGGTTGACTATGGCAGCCGTCTTTGTTCGCCATGGCTGGACCGGATCGCCTTTCATCATCGGAACATCCTGAAGCATGTGCCCGCCCGTGCTTATGACCTGGTCTGGTCGGCGGGATTGTTCGACTATTTGTCAGACCGGCTCTTTGTGCATCTTCTTGGCGTGCTGCTGAAGGTGGTGAAGCCGGGCGGGGAGGTGGTGATCGGCAACTTTTCCGACTTCAACCCAAGTCGTGACTTCATGGAGATCTTCGGGCATTGGAGCCTGCGGCATCGCAGCCGTGAAACGCTGCTGGCGCTTGCTGCGCAGGCTGGAGTTGCGGAGGATCAGGCCGAGGTGCGCTGGGAGCCGGAGGGAGTGAACTATTTCCTGCACCTCCGGCGTTGAGCCAGCCTCATCAAGCCAAGGCAGTTTCCGCCTGCTGGGCGAGGGTGTGGGTGAAGGGGTTGCTGGCGGCCAGGTTGTACTGGCGAATGGCGGTGGCCCAGAAGGGCGCCAGGTCGCTGTCGCGTGCCGACCAGAGGCGGTAATGCACATCGGTCATGATCTCGGTGTCGTGGATCATGGCCTTCATTTCCTGGGGGCTGAGGGCGTTGGGGCCCTGCTTGATCAGGCGGTCGGCGATCTGGTCCAGGTAGGTGCGTGAGACGTCGATGCTCTTGCGTCTGCGGAGCAGGGAGACATGCAGGCCGTTGACATAAGGGTCCAGGCAGACCTGAAGGAGGCCATGATGCTTTTCCAGCTCGGCGGGCAGGTGGATGCGTCCCTTGATCTCCGCGAGGTTGTTGTTCATGAGGTCGAGCACGGTGGGCGGCTCCGTTTCCTCGGAGGTCAGGAAGAGTCCGAAGCGGTGGCCGGAGCGTTTGCCTGAAACCAGGATGCCCATGGGGATGGCGAGCAGCAGGGCGGCCAGGATGGGGCTGATCCAGAGCAGGAAGCTGTGGGAGACCATCCAGGCGATCACGCTCCAGGCGACACCGATGACGGTGACCGGCCAGAGGTTGAAGAACACCTCGGCCCAGTCCACACCGCCGTCCAGCTTGCGGCGCTGGGTGACCCAGCGGACGCCTTTGCCGAGGACGGTGTAGACGACGAACTGCGAATGGAAGATCATCAGCACCGGGGCCATGAGGGTGAAGACTACCGTGTCCGCCATGCTGCTGATGTAGGTCAGCAGGCGGCCCTTGAAGGGCTTGTGAAGCCTGCCGGTGATCATCTCGTCAAGCAGGATGGCGAACTTGGGCAGGAAGATGAGCATGGCGGTCATGCCAAGCAGGATGCGCATGGCCAGGGTGGCCTGGGGATTGACGTGCTGGACGGGCGTGGCGGCGAGGAAGGTGGAGAAGACGAGGAAGAGGAGCCAGAGCAGGCTGCTGGCATAGCTCAGGATGCCGTGGGCGAAGTTCAGCCGGCTCATCGGGTGCCAGCCTTTGGCGAAGAGCAGCCAGAAGTGCTGCATGTTGCCCTGGCACCAGCGGCGGTCGCGCTTGAGCATGTCGACGAGGGTGGGCGGTCCCTCCTCATAGCTGCCGCGGGTGGTTGGCAGCAGGCGCACGGCATAACCTGCCTTGCGCATCAGGGCCGCCTCGACGAAGTCATGGCTGAGGATGTGTCCGCCGAAGGGCTCCTTGCCGGGCAGCGGGGGCAGGGCGCAGTACTTGATGAAGGGTTCGAGGCGGATGATGGCGTTGTGGCCCCAGAAGTTGGCCTCGCCGCACTGCCAGTAATCCAGGCCGTCCATGAAGGGCGGGCCGTAGAGCGCCTGGGCGAACTGCATGACGCGGCCGAGCAGGGTCTCGGCGCCGATCTGCTTGGGGAAGGTCTGGAGGATGCCGATGCCTGGGTTTTTCTCCATGATGCGCACCATGCTGGTGAGCAGGCCGCCGGACATCAGGCTGTCGGCGTCGAGGACGATCATGTAGCGGTAGCGCTTGCCCCAGCGGCGGCAGAAGTCGGAGACGTTGCCGCTCTTGCGGTTGATGGGCTTGCGGCGCTTGCGGTAGAAGATCCGGCCGAAGGCGTTGAGCTGGCGGCAGAGTTCCAGCCAGGCTGTCTCCTCCTCGATCCACTGGCTGGTCTGGTTGGAGTCGCTGAGGATGAAGACGTCGAAGTTTTTGGAATGACCGGTCTGCTCCAGGGAGAGGTAGATGGAGCGCAGGCCCTCGAAGACGCGGGTGACGTCCTCGTTGAAGACCGGCATGATGATCGCGGTGCTGGCGGTGATCTCCGCATCCCTGTCCTCGGGCTTGAGGGTGCGCCAGAGGTTCAGCGGGTCGTGCTTGGGCCGGTTCATGAGCCAGAGGCCGAAGATGGCGGTCCAGAAGCCGACGTTGAGCTGGTAGTAGAGGGGCAGGAAGGTGGCCAGCAGCAGCCATTCCGCCTTCCGCATTCCTTGTTCGGCCAGGTAGGTGTACATCAGCCAGGAGCCGACGAAGGTTCCCAGGCCGACGAAGGAGAAGAAGGTGGCGCGGCGCATCCGTGCGATGCGAGGCGGGGGCATCCCGGCGGTGGCGTTGATGTTGGCGGTCTGAGATCCGATGACGCTCATGCGAGGAGGTGGTAAAGGTAGCCCAGCACGCCTCCGACGATGCCGATGAGGATGGAATAACGAAGGATGGGATGACGGCCCAGGCGGTCGAAGGTGTCCTCGGCGACCTCGGAGACGATGCCGAGGTCCATCTCACGGGGCGTCATGCGGCTGATGGTCATGCCGGGGCCGGAGGTGCGGATGGCGCTGCGCATGGCCTCCCGCATGTCCGGGGGGAGGTTTTCCTTGTCCAAAAAGAAGTTCGGCCAGCGCGAGGGGCCTCCGCTGAGGTGGAAGCCGAGCCTGCCTGCAGCCTCGATCTGGCTTTCCGTCAGGTTCATGTCGCTGTAGATCGCCGCCAGCCAGTCACGCATCATGAGGCGAGCCTGCTCGATGCTGTGCGTGGTGGGGGTGCGCGACGGATCCTTCTTGTGGGCGGCCGCAGCACGGCGGAGGGTTTCCAGGATGAGCTGGGTGCGGCGGATGCGGTTGTGAAGCTGGTAGGAGCGGAAGTAGTCGGCGAGGCGCGCATACGCCTCGTTCCATTCTTCCTCGGTGCCAGTCTCGGGGGCGAACTGAATGTTGACGGCTTCCATGAAGGCTCGGGATGAGCGCGCGGAGAATGCGCGGAATCCGCCTGCGTGGAAGCAGAATTTCAGAATGGATCACATTTGAGCGCAATTTTGCCTCCCGAAGCGGGGCTGCCAGGGGCATCTGTACTTGCTCGTGAGTTGGATGGCTCCTCAGATGGCCCAGCCTTCGCGGTAGGTCTTGGTGAGCAGCTTGTCGGCAGCCGGGTTGTTCTTGAAGGCAAGGGCCTCGGTGTCCCATTCCAGGGTGTTGGGCTTGAGCGGCCGGCCGGTGCGCTGGTCGATCTCCCCCACGGCGAGGCGGGTCGCCACATTGCCAAGCTGGACGGTTTCAGCCAGGGGGCCGGCGTAATCAAAACCATCGCTGGTTTTTTCACCGCCAAGGCAGGCGTCCACCCAGCGGTGCCAGTGGCTCAGGCCCTTCTCCTTCGGATAGCTGAAGCCCTGGAACTTTTCCACGGGGTAAAGCCGGGGGCCTGCGACGTGGGCAAGCACCATGTTGCCTTCCTCACCGATGAAGAGCGAGCCGCTCTTGGGCAGGTCGAGGTTGTCGGGCATGCGGGCCGTCTTGCGGTCGGGACGCAGGCCGCCGTCCATCCAGGTGACCTTGAGGGTCTTGCCTGCGGTGAGCTCATTGCCTGGGAAGACGTACTCGATGGTTTCATGCGTCGGCCAGATCTGGTCATTCACGCCGCTGTTCTCCGCGGTGATGGTGAGCGGTGCGTGCAGTCCGAGGGCGGTGAAGACGGGGTCGAGAATGTGGCAGCCGAAGTCGCCCAGCGCCCCGCCGCCGAAGTCCTGCCAGTCGCGCCAGACGAAGGGATGATAGCAGGGGGCGTAGTCACGCATGGGGGCGACGCCGATCCAGAGGTCCCAGTTCACATGGGCCGGAACCGGGGCGCCCGGGGCGGGGGAGAGGCGCTTGTTGCGCTCGTTGCCGGTGACGGCCACCCAGGAGTAGACCTCCTTCACCTTGCCGATGGCGCCCTCCTTGATCAGGCGCGTGCCGAGGCGGTATTCGAGGTTGGAATGGATCTGGTTGCCCATCTGGGTCACCACTTTCGCCTTCGCGGCTTCAAGACGCATCTGGCGGGCCTCCCAGACGGTGTGGGCGAGAGGCTTCTGACAGTAGACATGCTTGCCCATCCTCATGGCGTCGATGGCCACCTTGGCGTGCATGTGGTCGGGAATGCCGACGTTCACGGCATCGAACTTGTCGCCCAGCTTGGCGAACATCTCGCGGAAGTCGGTGAAGTGGGCCACGCCGGGGAAGTCGGCGTCCACCTTGTCAAAGCGGGTGCTGTCGATGTCACAGAAGCCGACATATTGAACCTTCTCATGACCGCCGATGTTCTTGATGTCGCTGAAGGCCATGCCGCTGGCACCGACCGAAACCACCTGGAGCTTCGAGTTGGGGCTGGCCGATCTGACGACGGCGGGGAAGGCGACGGTGCTGGCGGCGAGGGAGGCGGACTTGAGGAAGGAACGGCGGTCGGTGGGCATGGTGACAGGACTACGCCGCGACGGCGCCGATCTTGTCAGTTTACCTGCGCCTGGCCCGAGCGGCTGCGGTGCTCGCTGGGCCGCCAGCCGATCCATTTCTTGAAGGTGTTGCTGAAGACAAAGGGGTTCTGATATCCTACGGTGTGGGAAACGGTCTCGATCTTCAGGTTCGTGGTGCTGAGAAGCTCGCAGGCCTTTTTCATGCGGAGCCAGGTGACGTGGTGCATGGGCGTTCGGCCCAGGGCCTTGCGGCAGAGGCGTCGCAGGTGCTCGGCGCTGACATGGGCCTGGTAGGCCAGTTCATCCAGGGTCCAGTCATGGCCGACATCGGCGGCGACCCTTTCCCAGAGACGCCAGAGGCGGTCGTCCTGCTGCCAGGGCTGGGCGAAGCGTTCGACGTAGTTCTGGACCAGCTCGACCCAGTGGAACATGGCGGCGGGCTTTGATTCATGGGCGGCCTCCTCGATCAGGCCCTCGATGGCCGCGTAAAGCGCCCTGCCGTTGAAGGCCGCCATGAGCGGCGAGCTGCTGCTGAGGATGGGCTGCTGGCCTGGGATCTGTTCGTAGCGCACCCAGCAGCAGCGCCAGGGCCTGCCCTTCACCGCCTCGAAGGCGTTGACCATGAAGGGCGGCAGCGCCACGGCCATGCCGGGACCGCATTTCTGCCAGCGACCGTCCACCAGCACGCGACCCTCTCCGCTGAGGCAGGCGAGGAAATAGAGTCCGCCCTGGTGCATCCGCACAATTCGATAGGGGGCCGTGGCGGTCATGACGCCTGCATGGCAGATGCGGTGTGTCTTGAGGGTGCCGCAGACCGGCGCCCCTCGGATCCAGGGCCGGTTGTCATCCGCACCGGCCCTGACCACGCGGTACTCCGTCTCCGCCCCAAGGGTGTGGGTTTCGGATAGTTCCTGGATGGCGGCGGAGGGATGCACGGGGGGCGGTTTGCGGTTGTTTACTGTTGAGGACTGTGGTTGACGCTGGTTTTTCCCAACCATTGTCACCGACCGTCAACGATTGCCAACAACCGTCAACCATTCACTGCCATGCCCAATCCCTGGACCGGAATCGGAAACCCCTACACGAAGCAGGAGGTCATCGACCGCCTGAAGGCGACGCTGGCGAAAGGCGAGCCCATCATCGCGGCCGGCGCCGGCACGGGCATCAGCGCCAAGTTCATCGAGAAAGGCGGCGCGGACCTCATCATCATTTACAACAGCGGCCGCTACCGGATGATGGGGCACGGCTCCACCTGCGGGCTGATGGCCTACGGCGACGCCAACGCCGTGGCGATGGAGATCGGCGAGTACGAGGTGCTGCCCGTGGTGAAGGAGATCCCGGTGATCTGCGGAGTGCATGCCACCGACCCGCGCCGCCGCATGTGGCACTGGCTGGGCCGCGTGAAGGAGATGGGATTCTCCGGCGTGAACAACTTTCCCACGCACACCATCGTGGACGGTCACTTCCGCGGCGTGCTGGAGGAGACCGGCATGAGCGTGAAGAAGGAGTTCGAAATGATCGGCCTCGCCTCGCGCATGGACCTTTTCTCGATCGTCTACGTGGCCACGCCCGAGGAGGCCATTGAGATGGCGAAGAACGGCGCGGACGCCATCATCGCGCACGTCGGCACCACCGTCGGCGGCAGCATCGGCGTGGTGAACGCCGTGGTGGACTGGGACTTCACCGTGAACCGCACCCAGGAGATCATCGACGCGGCGAAGAGCGTGAAGAAGGATGTCTTCACCCTGACGCATGGCGGCCCGATCAACACGCCGAAGGATGTGGAATACATCCTCAGCAAGACCACGGCGGACGGCTTTGTCGGTGCGTCGAGCCTGGAGCGCATGGGCGTGGAGGACTCCCTGACAAGCCTGACGCGTGAGTTCAAGAAGGTGCCGAAGCCCTGACGGGATGGATTGCCAGGACATGCGCCAGCCGTTAGACTGGTCGCATGTCCGATCTCCTGTCCCTTGCCCAGGCGGTGGCCGAGGCCGCCTATGCGCCTTATTCCGGCTTTCAGGTCGGCTGTGCGCTGGAAACCGCCTCCGGCCAGATCCACTCGGGCTGCAACGTCGAGAACGCCAGCCTTGGCCTGACGATTTGTGCGGAACGCAGCGCGATCTTCCGGGCCGTGGCCGAGGAGGGGCCGGGCATGAAGGTGGTGCGCCTGGCCGTGGCCTGCCTGGGGAATGAGTTTCCACCCTGCGGAGCCTGCCGCCAGGTCATCGCCGAGTTTTCGCTTTCTGGAGGCGCCACGGAAGTGACCTTCCTGCGTCAGGGACGCCCGGTCACCCTGACGCTGGCCCAGCTTCTGCCGGAGGCCTTTTCGCTGCCATGAAGACGCCCGTCATCCTGACTGTTGCGGCCCTGGGCTGTGTCGCCGGCGCCACAGATTTGGTTGGGCATGCCGCTGCTCATCCTGATGGACGGGCAGCCTACGCCTTTGAGCATGGCGCCTATCGAAAGGATCTCGCCGGTCTGCCCATCGGCGTCTTTGACTCCGGCATCGGCGGCCTGACGGTGCTGGAGGCCCTGCTCAGCCTGGATGTGTTTCACAATGACACGCTCCAGCCGGGGGGCGACGGACGACCTGATTTCGCCGACGAGCGCTTTCAATACTTCGGCGACCAGGCGAACATGCCCTATGGCAACTATTCCAGCGCGGGGCGCACCGGCTACCTGCGCGAGCTGATCCTGAAGGACGCCGTGTTCCTGCTCGGCAGGCGCTGGTTTGACCCGGGGACAAAAACCTTCCGGCATGACAAGCCGCCCGTGAAGGCCCTGGTCATCGCCTGCAACACGGCCACGGCCTACGGCATCGAGGACATCCGGGCGGCGTTGAAGGCCTGGAACCTTCCTGTCTTCGTCGTCGGCGTCGTGGAGGCCGGCGCGCGTGGCGTGCAGGCCGTGCATCGCGAAGGGGCCGTGGGCGTGCTGGCCACCGTCGGCACCTGCGCCAGCGGGGCCTATCCAAAAGCGATTGGCCAGACGCTCGGGCTGGCGGGCCGAGCCGTGCCGGTGGTCACCCAGCAGGGAAGCGCGAACCTCGCGGGTGTCATCGAGGGTGATCCCTCGTTTCAGGAGACCGTGGCCGAGCGCTGCCGCCTGGATGTCCGCGCGCTGGTCGAGGCGCATCGACAAAGCGGGGTGACGGCGCCGCTGTCGACGCTGGTGCTTGGCTGCACGCATTTTCCGCTGGTGCAGCCGGACATTGACGCGGTCTTTCAGTCGCTGCTCCGCGAGCCCGGCCTCGCGGAGCTGATCGCTCCCCGCATGGAGTATGTGAATCCCGCCGAATGGACGGCGCGCGAGTTGTTTCGTGAACTGGCCAGGGCGGGGCTTCGTGGCGGGACGGGAAGCCGGCAGAAGGATCGTTTTTATCTTTCCATTCCCAACCCTCTGCGCAGCGACTTGCCGCTGACCCCGGATGGCGGTTTGGAGAAGGACTTCAAGTATTCCCGGCTTCCCGGGGAGCTTGGGCGCGAGGACACTGTCAATGTGCCGATGACACCGGAACGCATTCCGGAGACCACGCGCAAGCTGATTGAGAGCCGGCTGCCTCTGGTTTGGGGGAGGTTGAAATCCGAAGCTCGAAATTCGAAATCCGAATGACGAGCCTGCTGCTTCGACATTCGGACTTCGGTTGTTGATGAACCAGGTCAGGTGCAGGCGCCCGAGCCCCACCCGTGAAACGGCTGAACGCGGGGTTCGGTCATGACAACGGATTGGCGATGGCTTCTCGCGTCCTTCCAGGACGCGGTGAAGGTTGAACGTGGATGTGGTGAACTGGTCCTGGGGTTCTCACTCGCTTTGCTCGTTTCACCCCAGGCTAATTTCTTTCGAGCCTCCGGCTCGGAGGAAACCGAGGTGGATTGTTTTTTTGCCAAGCGAAAGCGGGTGGAGGCAAATGGGCATGACGCCGAGGCTGGGGAGGCGTCGGGCACATGGAAAACGCCTCCACCTCACCCGGAAAACGGTTGGATCCGGGGTTCGGTCATGAGGCCGGATTCACAGCCATGGTTGATCCATCCCGCGCAGGACAGGCTCAGTGCGAAACCTCGGAGGGTGCGTCGAGCTCCTTCGGCGGCCAGAAGGCGACGACGAGGAGCACAGTGGCGGCAAGGGCGAGGCCGGTGGGCCAGAGGAAGAGCTCCTTGTAGTTCACGGTGCCGTCGGCGGCGGTCAGCCTGCCCTGCAGGGGGATGAAGAGCCACTTGGCGGCCAGGTCGCCAAGGCCGAGGACGAGCAGGTTGAAGAGTCCCTGGGCGCTGGAACGAACATCCTTCGGAAATGCGGCGTCGATGAAGATGTAGAGCGTGGCGAAGAAGAAGGCGTAGCAGATGCCGTGCAGCACCTGCACCATGATGATCATGGTCTGGTTCTGCGGCATGAAGGCGAAGACCGAGAAGCGTGCGGCATGGCCGAGAATGCCGAGGATCATCGTTGTCTTCCAGCCCATGCGGGAGAGGAACCAGCCCAGCACCGCCATGGTGGCGATTTCGGCGATCTGGCCGATGCTCATCACGGGCATGATCCATTCAGGGGCGATGCCGACGACCTTGCTTCCGAGGAATCCACCGGCCATCAGGAAGTAGCCGTTGTGGATGGTCGAATCGATGAAGGTCACGATGAAGAGCACCAGCAGGAAGGGCTTGCTGAGGAACCTGGCCGCCTTCAGCCAGGCAAAGCCGCCTTCACCGTCGGCGGCAGGTTTGGCGGGAGTGTGGGGCAGGCTGAGGCTGAACACGGCCAGGACGAGCGAGGAGACTCCTGAGATGACGAAGATGTAGCGGCTTGCAGCCACGGCCTCGGCGCCGCTTTTGCCCTGAAGGATGAAGTAAAGCGGCCAGGCGGCAAGGATCCAGCCTATGGTGCCGCCCATGCGCACCAGGCCAAACTCCTTCTGGGCATTCTTCAGATGGGTGAATGCGATGGAGTTCGAGACGGAGATGGTCGGCACATAAAGGAGGGAATGCACCAGCATCAGGCTGAAGAAGGTGGTGAAGTCCTTGGCCCAGAACATGCCCAGGATGGCGGCACCGCCGATCAAATGACTGAAGGCCATGAACTTCTCGGCGGCAAAGCTGCGGTCGGCGAACTGGTTGCTGAAGAAGATGCCCACCACGGAGGCGATGGCGAAGGCGCTGCCCACCCAGGTGATCTGCATGTCCGAAAAATTCAGCCCGTCCTTGCCCATGTAGCCCCAGATGAGAGGCAGCCAGGCCCCCCAGATGAAGAACTCGAGGACCATCATGACGAACAGTTTCTTGGCGGCGGGTGATTTCATAAAATGCGGGCGGAGGCTAGGGACATACGGAAGCCGAGGCAAGGTTTAACATCCGGCTTTCGGGGGGCATCCTCAGCGGCAGGGCTTTCGCATCCGGAGAGCGTGAGGCGTCTTGAAACAGGATTCACAGGATTGAAGGCCATCCTGTTTTTATGATGAATCCGGCGCTAGGAAAGCGCATCCACCTCACCCGGAAAACGGGTTGATCCTGTGTTCGGTGATGATGCCGGGTTCATAGAATCGGGTGAAACTTGGGATGAAGGCCAGGAAGCCTCCTTGTGCGACGCCCTTCATGCGTGGCCCAGCCGCGGCGTTGAAGGCCCTCAGGCCAGCAGGTCGCGGATCACATGGCCGTGCACGTCCGTGAGCCGGCGGTCGAGGCCGTTGTGTCGGACGGTGAGCTTTTCATGGTCGATGCCAAGCAGATGGAGAAGCGTGGCATGGATGTCGTAGCAGGTGGTCGGATTGGCGCGGTCGAGCGGCTTGTAGCCCCAGGCGTCGGATTCACCGGCCACGACACCGCCCTTGATGCCGCCGCCGCAGAGCCAGTTGGTGAAGACGTAGGGGTTGTGGTCGCGGCCCCTGCCTCCCTGGGTGCTGGGCATGCGGCCGAACTCGGTGGTCCAGAGGATGACCGTCTCCTCCAGAAGGCCGCGCTGTTTCAGGTCCTGAATGAGAGCTGAGACCGCCTTCGCCATGCCCCAGGCCAGCGGTCCGTGGTCGCGCTCGACATCCTCGTGCGAGTCCCAGTTGCGGCGCGGGAAGCCGTTGTCATTGCCGCTCCAGATCTGCACAAAGCGGACGCCGCGTTCGAGCAGGCGTCGTGCGGCGAGGCACTTGCGGCCCATGTAGTCGGCCTCCTCCTCCGGGTTGATCTCAGAGGGCCAGACCTTGCGGTGCTCCTGGATGCCGTACATCGACTTGATGTGCTCCGGCTCCCTGGAGATGTCGAGCGCCTCAGGGGCGGCGAGCTGCATGCGTGCGGCGAGTTCGTAGCTCTGGATGCGTGAATCAAGGCGTGTGTCCTCGGGGCGCAAGGCGGCGTGACTGCGGTTCATCTGCTCGAGCAGGGAGAAGCCTTCGCGGTCCGACCTGGCGCTGATGTAGCGGCCGTTCCTGTGCGGAAAAAGGTCGGCGATGGGTGTCTCGGCGCCGGGTTGGATGAGGGTGCCGGCGTGCTGGGAGGGCAGGAAGGCCGAGTCCCAGTTCTTGGGGCCGTTGGAGGCAAAGCCGCGGTGGTCGGGCAGCACGACGAAGGTGGGCAGGTTGTCACTGAGCGATCCAAGCGCGTAGCTGACCCAGCAGCCGACACCGGGGAAGCCGGGCAGGTTGAAGCCCGTGGCCTGGAGCAGTGTGCCCTGGGAATGCACGCCGGTCTTGCCGACCATGTTATGAACGAAGGCCAGGTCATCGGCGCAGGCTCCGAGTGGGGCGACGGCGTCGCTGAGCCGTTTGCCACAGCGGCCGTAGGGTTTGAAATCCCAGACCGGCTTCTTCCAGGGGCCGAGCCCGTTTTGAAAAGCCTCCACCGCCTCGCCGAAGTCAGAGGGTTCGCCGTGATGCTTCACCAGCTCCGGCTTGTGGTCGAAGAGGTCGATGTGACTGGCCGCGCCCGCCATGAAGAGCTGGACCACGCGCTTTGCCCGGGGCACAACGACCTGGGAGCGGTGACGGGTTTCCGCCGCCTGCAGGGAGGTGAAGGCCAGGGCTCCGAATCCCTGTCCGGTGGTCTGGAGAAGCTGGCGGCGGCTGAACATGGCAAAGGCTGGGCCAGGGATACGCCGGACGCCAGCCGGGCCTTGTCACGCATTTGCGGCTCACTTCAGGACCAGCCAGGGCATCCAGAAGGACTGGGCCGCGACGAGCAGCCCCATGAGCACGGCGAGGATGACGCTGTGCCAGAAGACGCTGCGGAGCACGGTTCCGGCGTCCGGGCTGCCGGGATGGCCGCCCGTGGCCGTGCTGGCGACGACGATGCTCTGGGCGTCGATCATCTTGCCCATGACACCGCCGCTGCTGTTGGCGGCGGCCATGTGAACGGGGGAGAGGCCGAGCTGGGCGGCGGTGACCTGCTGGAGGTTGCCGAACAAGACGTTCGATGACGTGTCGCTGCCGGTGAGGGCGACGCCGAGCCAGCCGATGATGGGCGAGAAGAAGGGGAAGAACACGCCGGTGGAGGCCATCATCAGGCCCAGGGTCGTGTCCGTGCCGCTGTAGCGGGTGACATAGCCGAGGGCGAGCATGAGGGAGATCGTCAGAAGGGACACGCGCAGCCTCCAGACCGTGACGGCGTACAGCCTGGCGATGCGCATGGGGCCGAGGCCGAGGCAGAAGCCTGCCAGCAAGCCGGCGAGCAGGGCGGCGGTGCCGGTGGCGGAAGCCAGGTTCAGCTTTAAGACGGCCTTCTCCAGCTCGGCGTGAGGGACGACCGGAGGCATCCTTTCCACGGCCCTGTGCAGCATGGGGACCTCGACCTCCAGGTTGAACAATTGGTTCAGCCCGGACTTCACCTGCGGCATGCCCCAAAGGAAGACCAGGGAGGTGAGGAAGACCCAGGGAAGCCAGGCCTTCCATGCGCCGGGAGAGGATGCCCGGGCGCGTGGCTCCTCCTCGACGTCCCCGGGTTTCCAGACCTTCATGAGCAGGATGAGCACCATCATGGAGGCGACCGCGCTGACAATGTCCACCAGCCAGGGGCCGTGGCAGTTGCTCATCACGAACTGCATCAGGCCGAAGCTGAGGCCGGTGGCCAGGCAGGCGGGCCAGACACCGACCATGCCGCGCCAGCCGGCCTGGGCGGCGACAAGCCAGAAGGGCACGATGAGCGAGAACAGCGGAAGCTGCCTGCCGACCATGGAGCTGAGCTTGTGGAGGTCGAGGCCCGTGATGTCGGCCAGGGTGGTCAGCGGAGTTCCGAGCGAACCAAAGGCGACGGGGGCGGTGTTGCCGATGAGCGCGAGCTTGGCGGCTTCGAGCGGCTTGAAGCCGAGGCCGATCATGAGCGCCCCGGTGATGGCCACGGGCGCGCCAAAGCCGGCCGCGCCCTCGATGAAGGCGCCGAAGCTGAAGGCGATGAGCAGCGCCTGGATGCGTCGGTCACCGGATACTCCGGCGACCTGGCGCTGCAGCACGGCGAACTGCCCGGTCTCCACGCTGAGGTTGTAGACGAACATGGCGTTCAGCACGATCCAGCCGATGGGGAACAGGCCGAAAACGGCGCCGTTCAAGGCGGCCATGCCGGCCAGGTGAGCGGGCATGTGATAGACGAAGACCGCGATCAATGCCGCGACAAGAAGTCCGGCGAGGGCGGCGAGCTGGGCGCGCACATGCCAGAAGGCCAGCAGCCCGAGAAGCACCACGACCGGCAGCGCTGCGACGAGCGAGGAGAGGATCAGGTTGCCGAGAGGATCGTAGTTTTGAGACCAGGTCATGAAAGGGGCGGATATCCATCACGCTGGAGCCGGGCGCGGTGTTTCGCCAGGATGGAAGTTCAAGGCCGGGTCAAGCCGGGGGGAACCACTGTCGAATGTTCAATGTCCGGGCTCCAATGACCAAGGAATGTCCAATGGCGCAGGTTCAAGCCTGGTGGAGCGAGAGGGCAAACCCATCATGAGCTTCAGGTCGTGAACGCATGGGAAGGCTTGAACGTGCGGATGGAAGGATGCCGAGGTTCAAGGTTCTGGGAAGCCGTTCTTCAACAGGCTGTCGGGTGCGGGCGCCTCATGTTCGCCGGTGATTGTGACGCCGGTTGCCGGCCTTCCCTGCACGAACTGCACGCGCTGTCCGATGTCGCCGCCGAAGCCCAGCCGGGTCAGCTTCAGCACCTCGATCCTGTCCTCGGCCCGCACGCCGATGCGGGTGTCGAAGATGGCGCAGTCCGTGACTGTGACATGGGCGCCGCCGCGCGGACCTGGGCCGCGGGCGCGGATGGCGATCTCGTTGTTCTGGAAGACACAGCCGCTGACTTCGGCGTCGACGTTCTCCTTCAGGTTGAGGGCGGCGACGTTGTCGATCTGCGCAGGCTGGTTCCAGCCGTGGAGGTGGCAGTTGCGGATGACAAGCTGGCAGCGCGGGCCGTCGGCCTTCACCTTGGTGTCGATGGCGTTTTCACCCGGTCGTTGTCCCGCCTTGAAGCCCGCCAGGTCGGATTCGAGGGGGCTGGTCCAGAGCGTGCAGTTTTCCACCACGATCCTGCCCGAGGACCTGCGGTCGGGGTCGAACTGGATGCAGTCGCCGGAGGGATGGGAGATGTCGCAGTTGCGGATGGTGATGTCGGCCCAGCGTCCGGAGATGCCGTGGGCGTCCTGCTGGTTGTCGTAGGAGCCGTTGAGCAGGTGGTGGATGCGGCAGTTTTCGAGGGTGACGCGCGTGCCAAAGACACCCACGGCGTTGCCGCTGCTGTGGCGGATTTCGCAGTTGCGCAGGATGACGTCATCCGCCGTGATCTTGACCAGGTTGCCGCTTTTCCAGCCGCCGTCGATGACCAGGTTTTCATAGGTGCCTGGCCGGGTGATTTCGAGCCGGTCGAGCGTTTTGGCATCCGCAGGCGCGCCTGTTTTCCCCTGAACGCCGACCTGGGCCTGAAGGGCTGCGGGCAGGGTCAGGAAAAGGAGCAGCTTCAAGGAGGCGTTCATCGGCGGGCGGGCGGGGGTTGTTCAAGCCTGGGAGGAACCTCCAGAAGGCCGATCACGGCCCAGCAGGTGCCCCAGTAGGTGGCGGTTTTGCTGACCTTGTTGTTATCCCTGGCCCGGGTGCTGGGAACGGCCCAGGAACCGTCGGGCTGCTGGGTCCTGCGGAGGAAGTCGACGGCACGTTTTCGTGCAGGATCATCAGCCGTCATGCCGGAGCGGGCGAGGGCGTAAAGGGCGAGGCCGGTGCCAAAGGCGTCGCCGGGGGCGTCGACGAGCCAGCCCCAGCTCCCATCCTCATGCTGGAACTTGAGCAGGGTTTCACGCAGGACCGGACTGTCAGGCTGGAGCAGCAGCCGCTGGGCATGCCATTCCGTGCTTCTGCCGGCTGCGGCTGATGCAAGAAATTGTCGGGCACGCGTCAGGACTCCGTCGGGCAGCGGATCGCCGCCGAGGCCGTTCAGGGCTAGCAGCACCCATTGCGTGGTGACCTCGTGGGTTTCACGGGCGGGTCGTTTGCCGAGCGGCAGCTGACCGCCGGCCTTCCAGGAGCCGTCGGGCTGCTGGTTTTTCAGGAGCTGCCTGCGGAAGTCATCCTTCCAGGTGGCGGCACCCTCCTCGCTGCCGAGCAGCAGGGAGGTCATCGTGTCGATGTTGGCGGCGGACACCTTGTCGACACCCTCCTTGTCACCGGTCTTGTTCCAGTGCCGCCAGTCCGCAGCCCAGGGTGTCCAGTCGGAGGTTGGCCTGTGCTCGGTGTCCAAGCCAGTCCTGGCCGCGCGGTTCAGGCTCCAGAGCATGCCGGGGACCTGATGGCAGCTCGCGCACTGGCGGTCCTCGATCCAGGCCAGGCCTTTGTCCCTGATGAAGGGCAGGCTGCGGGCGGCGATGTCCCAGGGTTCATCCGCGCCGGCCTCCGGCAGGCAGAGAAGCAGAAGCAGTGCGGGCAGTGCTTTCATGGCGGCAGTCAGGGCTAACGTTCTCACCGGGGCTGTTTTTCCTGAATCTGATCAAGGACGGCGCGGTGATCCTCATTTACAGGGACACGTCCCTGCCGTTTCCTGTCTCGTATCCGGAGGATGCCACCGGCTCTGCGGATTGTGACAAGCCCCTGCCTGACCTCATGTTGATGAAAACGCCGCCGCCCCTGAAAATGCGTGTCTGTCTGATGTCCTTGCTTGCGGTCGCCGCCGGGCTTTCCTCATGCACCCTGGGGCCTGACTTCAAGCTGCCTGAGCTGAAGCTGGGCAAGGGCTGGAGAAGCCAGGCCGACGTCAGCGACCTGCCGCTGCCGGATGAATGGTGGACACTTTATCGCAGCCCGGCCTTGAGCCGGCTTGTCGAACAGGCGCTGACGAACAACCAGGACCTGGCCGGGGCTCTGGCGCGTGTGGAGACCGCGCGTGCCATGACCGGGGTGGAAAAGTCCTCCTGGCTGCCGCAGTTCGGCATGCAGAACGCCATGACGCTGGAGCGTGTCTCCGGCAGCAGCTTCGGCGCAAACCTGCCGGCGGGCATACCCCTGCCCAACCTTGAGCGTGACCGCCATCAGGGCTTCCTGACGCTGAACTACGAGGTTGACCTCTGGGGCAGGGTCCGGCGTTCGGTTGAGGCGGCGAAGGCGCGGGAAGGCGCTGCGGCCGAGCAGCTGGCCGCCCGTCGTCTGGTGGTGGCCGCCGAGGTCGCACGCACCTGCTTCCTGGTCGCCTCCCTGGACGCCCAGCGCCAGATCCTGAGGGAGACGATTGCGCTGCGCGAGGAGGCCTTGAAGCTTCAGCAAAGCCGGTTTGAAGGCGGGCTGGCGAACGAAATGGATGTCGCAAGGGCACGCACCGAACTGGCCCTGGCCGGCAATGACCAGGTGGCGGTGCAGAGGCAGCGTGACAACGCGGTGAACGCGCTGGCCCTGCTCTGTGGCAGCGCACCCGCCGACTTCAGGCTGCCTTCAGGCCTTGGCCTGCCGGGCCTGCCCCGCGTCGGTCCGGGCGTGCCGAGCATGCTCCTCCAGCGGCGTCCTGATCTGCGTGCCGCCGAACAAAACCTGCGGGAGGCCAACGCCGGCATCGGGGTGGCGAAGGCGGCGTTTTATCCAAGCTTTACGCTGGTCGGCAGCGGCGGCATCGAGAGCATCGGGGCGGAGGACTTCCTCGACTGGAAGAACAAGGCGGGCACCTTCGGGCCGCAGCTCACCGTTCCGCTTTTCCAGGGCGGCAGGCTGCGCGGCAACCTGCGCGCCGCCTACGCCCGGCATGACGAAAGCGTGGCCGCCTATCGTCAGGCGCTGCTGACCGCGCTCCAGGAGGTGGAGAACGCCATGGTCGATGTAAACGCCTACGGCGCCCAGCGTCGTCATGTGGACGCCGCGATCAAGGCGGCGCAGGAGACCAGCCGGCTGGCGCGGCTGCGCTACGACAAGGGACTGGCCAGCTATTTTGAGGTGGTGGACGCCGACCGCACGGTGCTCAACACGCGCCTGCTCCAGGCGCAGCTCGACGGCCAGAGGCTCGCCGCCAGCGTGCAGCTGATCCGTTCGCTGGGCGGCGGCTGGGCGGCGAAGTGAGGTGGGAGGAGCGGCGGGCATTGACCCTGAACATGCAGTTGGATAGGCTGGCCGGGTGAAAAGCCTCATCCGCCATCTGTTGCCACCGGCTTCCGCCCTGGTGGTCGTGGTCATCCTTGCATGGCAGGCGCCGAGGACGCAGCCGCAGGGCCGCGGACTCCAGCGGGCGCCTTTGGAAGCTCTTCAGGAAAACCAGGCGGCCAGGGCTTCAGGAACGTCGGATCCGGCGCCGCCCAGGCGTGTCTTCCCAATGGAAAACCCCTCCTCGCAGGATGCTTCGGAACGGGCTCTGGCGAGGGGCCATGTGGTTCAGGAACGTCTGCTGCCTACACCCACCGCAGGGCGCTGGCAGCGTGAGCGTCTGGTGCGTTCGGACATCCAGGAACGACTGCTGCTTGTTCGGGAGGACTGGCAGGATGATGCGGCTGCCGGGCGCTGGCTGATCCGAGGCCGCAGCATCCACCTGGCCGACCAGATGATCGTGAGGGTCCGGGAAGGCGTGCGCCGGGACAGGCTTCAGGCGGAGCTTGGTGCCGCGGGCATGAGCCTGCTGAAGGCGGTCGCGAAGGACCTCTACACCGTCAGGATCGCGGGCGGGCTGGATTCGCATGAACGGGCCCTGGCGGCGTTTAACGAAATGCGTGACCTGGTGCGGGAGGCGGAGCCGGACGGCGTGGGCTTTGGGGCGGGGATGCCGGATGACAGCAGCTTCTCCGTGCAGTGGGGGCATCACAACACCGGCCAGTCGGGAGGCGCCGTGGACGCCGACGTCGATGCGCCGGAGTTCTGGGACCTCCTGGAAGCCACGCCGGGGCTGGTGGTGGCGGTTCTCGACTCGGGGCTGAACATGACGCATCCGGACCTGCTCGGGCTTGCCTGGGCCCATGCTGGCGAGACGGCGGGCGACGGCATCGACAACGACGGCAACGGCCGTGTGGATGACGTGAACGGCTGGGACTTTGTGAACGGTGACAACAATCCCACGGATGATCACGGCCATGGATCAAACGTCACCGGCATCATCGCGGCGACGCGCAACAATTCGACCGGCGTCGCCGGCATGATCGGAGGTGTGAAGGTGGTGGTCTGCAAGATCCTCAATGCCAGCAACTCCGGGCTGACCTCCAACCTGATCGCCGCCACCACCTATGCCCGGCTGCTTGGCGTGCCGGTGATGAACCTTTCCCTGCAGAACTATCCGTTCAGCAGCAGCCTGAACACCGAGTTCACGGCCTGCCAGACGGCGGGCATCCTTCTGAGCATCTGCGCCGGCAACCAGGGGGTGGACAACGACGTCACGCCCAATTATCCGAGCTGCTACACGCACGACAACATCATCGCCGTCGGCAATCATGACCGCTCGGACGCCCGCTATTCAGGGTCAAATTATGGCGATGTCAGCGTGGATCTTTTTGCGCCGGGAACGAGCATCCTTTCGCCTGTGCTGGGGACGGCGTACACCAATTACACGGGAACATCCCAGGCCACGCCCTATGTCACGGCCGTGGCCCTGGCGATCAAGCATCTGAACCCTTCCTGGCAGGCTGCTGAGATCAAGAACAGCATCCTTGCATCGGTGGTCACGCGCCCGGCCTATGGAGGCGTCTGCCTGACCGGAGGACGCCTGAACGCCGTCACCGCCCTGTCTCATGCCGTGCGTCAGCTGCCGCTGCGCGACAGCGATGAAGATGGTTATTCCAACCTCATGGAGTATGCCGTCGGCACGCGCCTGGACTCCGCCCATGTCCGGCCTCAGATCAGCCTGGGCATGGCGGGAGGATACTTCAGGGCCGCGGTCTCCTTCACCTCCCGTCCGGACGTGTCGCTGGAGGTGCAGCGTTCGGAGGATCTGGGGAACTGGCAGTCCTCCGGAGTCACCGGCTTCAGCAGCGGCTCGGTGACCGAGGGCGGCATTCCGGAGGATGGCTCGCTGGGGAGCTATCTGCGCATCCGGGCGGTGGCCGCTCCTTGAGCCAAAGGATAAGGTGAGAATTTTGCCTTTGGCGAAGCCGCTTGATGTGTCATGCTCAAGGGCATGCAAGATGATCCGGCGGACGAATGGCAGGAGTGGTTCCGAATGGGACCGCTTGAGCGCTGGAATGAAAGCATGAAACTGTGGGCGCAGTATCTCGCCCAAGGAGGCAGCCTTGATCCCGAACCCGATTCACAAAGTCCTTTCAATTTTCCAGAGCTGCAAGGTTCGCGCCCTGTTGATGGGCGGTCAGGCCTGCGTGTTTTACGGCGGGGCGGAGTTTAGCCGCGACACTGACTTTGCAATCCTGGCGGACGAAGCCAACCTTCTCTGTCTCAATGAGGCGGTCCGCGCCCTCCATGCGGAGGTCATTGCAGTGCCACCATTTTCCATGCAGCACCTCCTCCGCGGACATGCCGTACATTTCCGTTGCCAGCATCCCGAGGCAAAGGGAATGCGAATCGATGTGATGGCGAAAATGAGAGGTGTCGCAGGCTTCGATTTTCTTTGGGAACGTCGCACCACCCTCGAAGGTGCTGATGGTACCCTCTATGATCTCATGTCTCTGCCCGATCTTGTGCAGGCCAAGAAAACCCAGCGAGACAAAGACTGGCCGATGATCAGGCGACTGATCGAAGCTGATCACGTCGCCTGCCAGACAGTGCCGAATCACTTGCAGCTTCAGTTCTGGCTGGCTGAGGCCCGTACGCCTGAATTGCTGATTGAACTGGCCCGTTTGTATCCTGATGAAGCCAAAGCCGCCTCCAGTCGACCTGCCGTGGCCGCAGCAATTTTGGGAGATGAATCGAATGTTCAATCAGCTCTTGATGTGGAAGAACGAGCCGAACGTCTAGCCGATAAAGCCTATTGGGAACCCCTGAAGCGTGAGTTGGAGCAGATGAGGCGTGCCTGAAGAAGGCCTTCCAATCACTTCCCGAGCAGGAAGGCGATGAGGTCGCTCATCTGCTCCTTGGTGATGGCGGCCTCAAGGCCGTCGGGCATGAGGGTGCGGTCGAGGGACTTCATCTGGCGGATGGCGCTGCGTGGCAGGGTCTCCTTCAGGCCGCCCATCATGGCGAGCACGATGGCGTCGGAAGTTTCATTTTGAATGAGGCCGCTGAGGCTGCGGCCGTCGGTGGTGTCCACCTGGTAGGCGCTCCAGCGGGCTTCAAACATGCGGTTGGGGTCGAGGATGTCGGCGACCAGGGCCTCCGGGGGCTTGACCTTCACGTCGGAGAGCGGCGGGCCGACGTCGACACCGAGCTGGCCGTGCTTGTGGCAGGTGATGCAGATGGTGGCGAAGACCTGCTGGCCCTTTTTGGCGTCGCCCGGCTTTTTGGCGGCTTCGAGGTAGGCGGTGACAACTCCGGCGCGGTTGCTGTTCGCCTCGCCGAAGAGCTTCTTGGCGAGATCGGTCATCTCGCCGCTGCCGCGCTGGTAGCGCCAGCGGGTTTCGACATCGACCCAGGCGGTGGGGAACTCGCCCTTTTCCATGCGCTTGAAGAGGTCGAGCGCGGTGGTGGCGTTGGCGGTGAGGATGGGGACGAGGTCGCGCTTCAGGGCCGGGCCGGCCTTGGGAAGCAGATCATAGATCAGCGGGGCGGTGTTGGTGGCGCTGAACTTTTTCAGCAGGGCCACGGTGGCGGTGGTGAGTTCGGCGGGCTGGGGGGAGGTGAGGAGGCTTTTCACCACGGGTTCGACGGCGGTCCATTTGCGGGAGGCGAGCAGCGGCAGCACGGCGAGGCGCTGGTCGATGGGGGCGGCGGAGTCGGAGATGATGGCGTCGATCCTGGATTGAAGGGCGGTGATTTCCGTGGCGGCGTCATCGTGTCCCTTGGGGAGTTTGGCGAGGCCCTGGAGCAGGGCGGGTTTCCACCAGAGAAGCTGGCCGGGCTGCTTTTTCAGAAGGGTCAGCAGAGCCGCGATGTCGTCAGCCTTGCCATCGGCCAGCGAACCGGCGGCGAAGGTGCGGAGGGTCTGGCTCCTTGTGTCGGAGTAGCTGGCAAAGAAGCTGTCGCCCAGTCGGCTGAGGACATGGCCCATTTTGCCTGCGGACACGGAGGCGGTCATTTTTGCCATCCAAGGGTCATCGGCGTGCTGGGTGAGGATTCCGGCAAGCTCGCTGGAGTCGGTGAGGGTCGGGATCTTCAGGAAGAGGGCGCGATCGGCGTGCTCGGCGGGAAGGCTTGCAAAAGGCTTGAGGTGGTTCAGGCCGGCAGGCGATGCTCCTGCGGTGACGGGCTGAAGCTTGCGTCCGCCCTTGGGCACGATGCGCCAGATGCGGCCATGGTTTTCGCCCTGACGCATGTCGTGGGTCTTGACGAACTCCTCGGGGAAGAATCGGGCGTGGTCGATCCAGCGGCGGTAGATGTCGCAGATGTAGATGGCACCGTCGGGGCCGGTGGTGAAGTTGACGGGGCGGCTCCATTCGTCGCTGCTGCGGAAGAACTCGGTGCGTTCACCGACGCGCACCGCCTTCAGGGAGGCGCCGTTCGGCTCGATCCTGTAGCGGGTGACGAGCTGGCCGGTGGGATCAGGAACAAACACATTGTTACGCAGTTCTGCCATGAGGGAGCCGCGGTAGACGCCCAGGCCGGAACAAGCGGTGTTTGTGCCGGCGTGGGCGTCTGCCGTGGTGTGGGTGATCTGCAGCGGATAGACGCGGGTCTCGGCGCCGAAGGGGGCGATGTCCTCATGCACCTGGGTGATGCCGGCGTGGGGATTGCGCAGCATGGCCTCGTAGGGCATGACGGTGAACATGAGCGGGTTGCGGTTGGAGCAGTAGAAGTGGTGGCCCCAGTCGTCGAAGGCGCCGCCATACTGGCCCTTGCCGCCGGTGGGGGTGATTTCGCCGGTCTTCGGGTTCCACTTGAAGTTGGAGCCTGGGACTCCGACCACCTTCGCCGGGGCGTCGGCGGGGTAGATCTCCCTCGCGTCGAGGCCGTTGTTGAAATGCACGCAGCCGTCGGGACCCCAGCGCGGGGCGCTGACCTGGAGCTGGCTGTGCTTCGGGTTGAAGCCGCGGATGAGAGGTTTCACGAGGTCGGCCTTGTTGTCGCCGTCGGTGTCCTTGAGGAAGAGGATCTGGCTGCGTGTGGTGGCGATGAGGCCACCGTCATGGGGCAGGAGTCCCTGCACGTTGTCCATGTGGTCGGCAAAGGTGACCGCCTTGTCCATGCGGCCGTCACCGTCTTCATCGGTGAGGAGCTGGATGCGGGAGAGCCAGGGGTCGCCGGGGTTCGGCGGGCCGAGCGGGTAGTCGCGCATGTCGGCGACAAACAGGCGGCCCTGGTCGTCCCAGGTGACTTCAACGGGGTCGAGCACGAGTGGTTCGGTGGCGACGATCTGGGCTTCATAGGGGCCGTCGATCTGGATGCGCTTCAGGGATTCCTCAGGCGTAAGCGGCTTGTCCTGGCCGTCGCGCACGGCGCCGATGTCACTGCCGCCACTGGCCTGGATGGCGGACCACTTTTCCTTGAACTCGCCGAGCGGGTAGAGCTCGTAACGGCGCACGATCATTTCGGCACCCTCGGTCTGGAGGAGGATTTTGCCCTGGCTCGGCTTGCAGTCGAAGGCCTCGTTCACCATCGCGCCGTTGACGAAGTACTGCAGCGTGTCGCCCCTGGCGATGACCTCGAGGCGGTTCCATTCGCCGCTGGGGCTTTCGACGTCGTCCTTGCCGCGGAAGCCGATCTTGTCGGCCCAGTCCTCGTCACGGCCCTTCCAGTTGATGCGTCCCTTGGTCACGGTCTGGCGGGGTTCGCCCTTCCTCCAGATCTTTTCCTTGTCACGGTCGAGCGCGATCTCGGCGGAGAGGCTGGTGGTCAGCTCGGTGCCGTCGGCGAGCTTGGGGGAGAGCACGAGGATGTCGCCGACGCCGCCTTCGATGATCTGGGCCTCGATGCTGGCCATCCAGGTGTCACCGTAGGCGCCGTGCGGGCCGTAGGCGTGGAGCAGGATGCCGTTGTCCTTGGCGGCCTTTTCTCGCTTGCCCCAGGTCTTCGTGCCCCATTTGAACTCGATGACGAGATGGTAGTCGCGGTAGTCCTGCTTGGTGGCGACGTAGCCGTAGCCGCGGCCGGAGATGTTGAAGGTGCCGTCCTTGGCGAAGGTCCAGATGTCCCTGGGGGCGTCGTGGAAGTCGGCCTTGGGGTTGACGTGGTATTCCACATTGCCGGATTTGATGACCTCCAGCAGGTCGATTTTTTTCGTCACCGGGTCGGCGGCGGCCAGGGTGCTGGCGGAGCACAGGGCGAGTAGGGATAGAATGTTGGGCAGGCGCATGATGGGGAAGAGAGACAATCAGAATACGGTTGGACTGAAGGCAGCATTACGGGGGAGGTCTGGATCATGCCCCATGCAGGGAGGTCGAGTTTAGGTGCTTTGGTGACGGAAGGCCGTCAGGATAGTGCAAAACCGCAGCAGGCATGCGTTGTGGCGTGGAGCGTTTTTTCAGGACATTGGCCCCCATGTTCTCCAAAGTCTTCCTTGCCGGTCTTCTCATCTCTGCCGCTCAGGCCGAGCCGGTGAACTTCAGCCGTGAAGTGCTGCCCGTCCTGTCGGACAACTGCCTGAGCTGCCATGGCCAGGATGAAGGGCATCGGAAGGCGGACCTTCGACTGGACACGCGCGAGGGTGCCCTGGCAGTGATCAAGCCGGGAAGGCCGGAGGCGAGCGACTTCATCGCGCGGCTGGTCACCGGCGACGAGGATGAAATCATGCCGCCGCCGAAGTCGCACAAGCCGCCGTTGAAGGAGGACCAGGTGGCTTTGCTGAAGCGCTGGGTGAGCGAAGGGGCCGTCTGGGGCAGGCACTGGTCCCTGGAGAAGCCGGTGAAGGCGGAGGTGCAGGGCCATCCGGTGGATCATTTTGTGAAGCAGCGCCTGGCAAAGGAGGGCTTGAAAATGTCCCCGCCTGCGCCTGAGCACACGCTTCAAAGGCGGCTGAGCTTCGACCTTGCCGGCCTGCCTCCCGCAGGCGTGATGAAGGGCGACTGGAACAGCCGGATCGACGCGTTGCTGGCATCTCCGCATTTCGGGGAGAGGATGGCGATGTGGTGGCTGGACGTGGCGCGTTATTCCGACACGGACGGTTTTCAATCCGACGCCACGCGGACAAACTGGCCCTGGCGGGACTGGGTGGTGGATTCGTTCAACGCGAACAAGCCCTTTGACCAGTTCACGCTGGAGCAGTTTGCGGGAGATCTTCTGCCGGGGGCCACGCCTGAGCAGAAGCTGGCGACCTGCTTTCACCGCAACCACATGACCAACGGCGAAGGCGGGCGCGACAAGGAGGAGTCGCGCATCGATTATGTGATTGACCGTGTCAACACGATTGGTTCGGCCTGGCTGGGGCTGACGCTGGGCTGCACGCAGTGTCATTCGCACAAGTTCGACCCGATCAAGCAGACGGATTACTATGCGATGAACGCCTTCTTCAACAGCATCGACGAGGATGGCGCGGCAGGCACCGCGGCCAAGCCTTACCTGGGCTATCAGTCGCCCCGGGCAGAGCGTGCCGTGAAGGAGGCCCAGGCGCTGGTGGATCAGCGCAGGCCGGTGGAGTTGGAGGCGAGGAAGGCTGCGGAAAAGCCGTTTGAGGACTGGCTGAAGGCGAGGAAGGTGGAGGCGGTGCCGGCTTTCAAGGCCTGGCATGTGCTGCGTGGTGCCGTCGAATCGCAGGAAGGAACCCGGCTTGTGCAGGGGGAGGACGGCAGCGTGGTGGCATCCGGCCCGAACCCGAAGCAGGATGACTACCGGCTCATCACCTCGCTGCGTCTGCCGCGCCTGAGCGGTCTGAAGCTGGAGGTGCTGCCGGAGGGTGGTGTGCTTTCGCGGGGCAGGATGGGTGAGTTCATCCTCACGGACATCAAGGTGCAGGTCCGCCGCAAGGGCAGCTCGCAGGTCCGGGATGTTGTCGTGGCGGGTGCGGTGGCGGATTTTGAGGCAGGGAAGGGGGCAGTGCGTGAATACGGGGCGGTGAAGGGCACGCTGGATGATGACCCGCGCAACGGCTGGACGACACGGGGTGCCGCGAAGGACAGGCCGCATGTGGCGGTGTATGAGCTGAAGGAGCCGCTGGTGATGGAGGAGGATGAGGAACTGATCTTCGAACTGCGTCATCGCTCCACTGACGGAGACGCCAACATCGCCCGCTTCAGGCTGTCAGCCACGGACCAGCGTGGCCCGGCCGTGCGCAGCCTGGACACGGCGCCGCTGGAGCTGCTGGCGCGGGCGGGAAAGCTGGATGCTGCGCTGCGCGGGCGGTTGTTTGCCCAGTTCATCGAGGATCATGGGCCTTATCAGGAGGCGAGGGCGTCGCTGGCGAGGGCGGAGTCGCAGCTCAAGGAGGTCAAGGCCGCCGCCGGGAAGCTGAACGTCATGGTTCTGGCCGAACGAAAAGTGCCGAGGGAGACGCATGTGCTCGTGCGCGGAGTCTGGGACAAGAAGGGGGACAAGGTGATGCAGGGCGTGCCGGAGGCCGTCGCGCCCTGGCCCGCCGGGGTGGCCCGTGACCGCATCGGCCTGGCGAAATGGATCACCTCCAGGGACAACCCTTTGACCGCCCGGGTGTTTGTGAACCATGTCTGGCAGATGCTTTTCGGGGCGGGGCTGGTGCGCACGCCGGATGACTTCGGCCTGCAGGGGCAGCGTCCCACGCATCCCGAGCTGCTGGACTGGCTGGCGGTCGACTTCATGGACCATGGATGGGACATCAAGCACCTGGTCAAGGTGATCGTCAGCAGCGAGGCTTATCGTCAGGACAGCAGCGTGTCCGCCTCGCTTCTAGCCCGCGATCCGGACAACCGCCTGCTAGCCCGGGGGGCGCGTTTCCGGCTGCCGAGCTGGATGCTGCGTGATGCTGCGTTGAGCATGTCGGGACTGCTTAATCCTGCGCTGGGAGGTCCGCCGGTGAGACCGTTCCAGCCCGAGGGTGTCTGGGAGGAGATCTTCATGGGACGGTTCACCTATGAGCCCAGTGAAGGGGCGGCTCAGTTCCGGAGGACCTTGTATGCCTTCTGGAGGCGCAGCATCGCGCCGACCTTCCTTTTTGACAGCGCCCAGCGTCGTGTGTGCGAGGTCGGCATGACGCGCACGAACACACCGCTGCAGGCGCTGACCCTGCTGAATGACCGCACCATCTTCACCGCCGCGCTTGAACTGGCGGGACAGGTGAAGGCGCTGCCGGATGATGAGGCCTTGTCCAGGATGCATGAGCAGGTTCTTTCAAGGAAGCCGTCGCAGTCCGAGCTGGCTGTTCTGAATCGGGAGATGCAGCGTGCCAGCCAATACTACCGCGAGCATCCGGAGCAGGCGGCGGCTTACCTTGGCAGGACACCGGGTGATTCAGCGAAGCAGGCCAGGCTCGCAGCCGCCTGCCTGGTGGCGACCTTGATCCTGAATCTCGACGAGGCGATCACGCATGAGTGAAGCGGATGATCAGGGAAGGTTGATATTCAGGTTTTTTGTCTAATATTTATAAAAATGATGGTTGGCATGGATGGAACTTTGGAAAGAGTATCCTCATGAATCTGGGGAAGCTTGGCCTTTGGATAATCTACCTTTTTGTATTATGGGCGGGCTGGATTGTCTTCGACATGACCCGACCCACTGGTGGCACGCGCGCCGTGACTTCGGGGGCGCTGGCCGTGGTTGGGACTACGGCGCTGCCGGTGCTGGTGGAGTTTTATGCAGACTGGTGCGGCCCCTGCCGAGTGGTGGGACCGGTGGTGCAGTCGCTGGCGGAGGACCTGAAAGGCCGGGCGATGGTGCTGCGGGTAAATGTGGACAGCGAGACGGCGGCCGCGCGTGACCATGGTGTCCGCAGCATTCCGACCTTCATCGCCTTCAGGAACGGCCGGGAGACGGCCCGCGAGGTGGGGGCGATCCCGAGGGAGCGGATGTTGCGGCTTCTGGGCCTGTGAAGCCTTTCTTGGCGGCGGTCTCAGGGAACCGGCTCACCTGAATCGTAGGTCCACTTCAGGAGCTGGTTGTCCCGGATGTAGGCGTGGCTGCTGACATCCATGGGGCCGAACAAAGTATTGGTGGCATAGGTGACGTCGATCACCCAGGTCGGCCTGCCGTCGAGCGTCTCCGAGCGAGGGATGCTCCAGTGGCTGACCTTCTGGGGGTCCACGTCGGTGACCCGGCCTGTGGAGATGACGGCGAGCAGCAGGTTGTAGCTGCCATCGGGATTCTGCACAGGCTTGCCGTCGGCGCCAAAGTTCACGCCCTGGCCGTTGGACAGGGTGCTGTTATCCCTGCCGGGCGTGGAGATGCGGGTCTTGGCGTTGATCCAGGCCTGCCGTGCCTGGGCGATGCGTGCCTCCTTCCATTTGGCGTAGCTGACCTGGATCTGGTCAGGAAAGTCCGTGTCGGTGACGGCGATGACTCCCCGGGCGGGTGAAGTGGCGGTGGGTGCGATGGTTAGGCTGCCGTTGTCGGAGGAGAGCGCCTGGGCGGTGGCCCCTGCCCGAAGTGTCGAGCCTCCGACGGACATCTTGACCTCGACATCCTTTTTCAGGACGACATTCCTCGGAAACGCCTGGGGTGGGATGAAGGTCCAGTTTTTGGTGACCTGCTCAGCGGTGGGGATGGCTGGGGGGGTGAACTCATTCTGAGGAAGCCTGGGAATGGTCGGCTGCCAGTCATCCTTTTTGGAGGTTTCCTTCGGCTGGCCTGTGGAGGAGGTCCCCGCTGTCGTCTGGGGGCCGTCGTCTTCGATGACATGACCGGGCAGAGCAGATTTTGCTGCCGCCGCAGGCCGGGGGCCTTTTTCGAAGACGACACGTTCCCAGGGACGGGCAAGATAATAGTCGTAGGCGAGGAAGAGGGTTCCAAGAATGAGCAGAGTGTAGAAAAGGGATTTCATGAGGGGGCGTAATGCTGTGCTGTTTCCTAAGAGAGGCAATGGTTTGCCTCGAAAGACCTTATCGCTTTCACTGATTAGCCAGGAAGGCGCTGCATGTGACAATTCTGGCAGGCTGTTCCTGCATCCAGGGGTTGATTCCTGCTCGCGAACAGCTATAAGCGCGTCCCCCAACCTTTTGCCGTAGCTTCTCGTGCCCAAGACCGTCGCCGCCTCCTACACCAGTCCCGGAGCCCTGCTCTTCTTCACCATCCATGTCGCCGCGCTCCTTGCGGTGTTCATGGTCAGGCCTGACGCCACCAGCCTCATCCTTTGCGGATCCCTCTTCCTGATCCGCAAGTTTGGCATCACAGGCGGATACCACCGTTACTTTTCACACCGTTCCTTCAAGACCTCGCGCTGGTTCCAGTTTGTGCTGGCCTGGCTGGGGGGGATGGCGGCGCAGAAGGGGGCGCTCTGGTGGGCGGCTCATCACCGCCATCATCATCAGCACTCCGACCAGCCGGATGACATCCATTCCGTCAAGCAGCACGGGTTTTACTGGGCGCATCTGGGCTGGATCCTGGCTCCGGACTACAGCGACTATGACGTGAAGCGTGTGAAGGATCTGACGAAGTATCCGGAGCTGGTCTTCATCGACAAGTATCACTACATCCCGCCGGCTCTGCTCGCCCTGGCCTGCTATCTGATCGGCGGTTCGTCCGGCCTCCTGTGGGGCTTTTGCGTCAGCACCGTGATCCTCTACCACACGACCTTTGCCATCAACTCCTTCTGCCACCTGCTCGGCCGCCGCCGCTATGAGACGGGTGAGTCGAGCAAGAACTCCTTCATCCTGGCCATCCTGACCCTGGGGGAGGGCTGGCACAACAACCACCACTACTACCCGCACTGCGCCCGCCAGGGCTTCTTCTGGTGGGAGATCGACCCAACCTATTATGTGCTCAAGCTGCTGAAGCTTGTTGGCATCGTCCATGAGATCAAGGAACCGACGAAACGTGTCCTGGACGGGCGTGAGGCGACGGCGGCCCTGGGCTGAGCCTTTCGGACCTCAGTGGGTCAGGGCGTAAAAGAGGATGTTGATCCCGAGGGGGTAGGCGTACTTTTCCGAGAACTCCCGGAAGTACCAGGGATCCGTGCCCTCCTCCTCCCAGCCGTCCCCGAGGTCGGTGTTGTGGCAGATGATCATGACGATGCGCTTTTTATCATCGTAAACCGCCCGGTAGTGGGGAGTCTGGGCGTCCCAGCGTTCGAAGGTGACGCCCTGCTCACGCCCCGCCATGGCATGGCCGACGCTGGGGATCTGGGGCTTCACCCTGAGGGGGAAGACCATGTGGAAGATTTCATGCTCGACTGGCAGCTCGACGGGTTCACGATCGGGAAAGACCTGCTTCAGGGCGCTGTGGAAGACGTCCCACTCCTCCTCGCCCCAGAAGTCATCGACCATGACGAAGCCGCCGTTGAGCATGTAGTCGCGCAGGGTCCTGGCCTCCTCGTCCGTGAGGGCGATGTTGCCGGGTTCGATCATGTAGATGAAGGGGTGATGGCGCAGCTGATCGGGCACGATGTCCACGATGGCTCCCTTCGGGCTGACCTGGAGGGAGGTGAGCTGCTGAAGGCGGTAGGAGAAGTTCAGGTCGGCGTCCGGGTAGTCGGTCGCCCATTTGCCTGGGCCGCGGTAGCGCCCCCAGCGGCCGCCCTCCGAGTTGAAGCGGAGGCGGGCAAAGACAAACACGTCGTTAGGCAGCTCCCTGGAGACCGGCCAGGTGGGGAAGTCCGTGAACTGTCCCCGGCCCGCCTCACGCGGATCCTCGGGGACGCTGCCGTCCTGGATGCCGAAGTTCGTGGGGGAACCCTGCGTGTCAGCCAGCCCGTCGGCCGCCCAGACTGCGACCGCCAGAGCGGCGAGGGCGGGGAGGGCGGGGAGCAGAAGGGCGTGTTTCATGGGCCGTGTGAGATCACAAACGATGCCAGCCTGGGCGGCTCTTCATCAACGTGGTGAAGCCCTGGAAGGTTGCAGGCTTCAGGGGCTGTCCTTTTCGATGACTTCACGGGCGCCGTCCGGCTGCAGGGTGAACTGAAACCAGCGCGTGCCTGCGGGCAGCAGCTCCGGGAAAAGGTCCGCCCATTCGACGATGACGACGCCGGGTTCGTCGAGGATTTCGTCCCAGCCCAGGGTCAGCACCTCGCCAGAATGCTCCATGCGGTAAAAGTCGAAGTGAAACACCGGCAGGCGTCCGTCGGTGTATTCATGGACAAGGGTGAAGGTGGGGCTGGTGACATCTGCGTGCGAGCCGAGGCCGGCGACGATGCCCTTGGTGGCCTGGGTTTTTCCGGCGCCGAGCTGGCCGCAGAGGGCGATGACATCACCCGCCTTCAGGGTTCCGGCCAGTGCGAGGCCCCATTCCCTTGTGTCATCGGCGCTGGAAAGGCGGGTGCTCATTTCAGGAAGTGATCCCAGCCGCCGTGAAGGTCGAGGTTTCGTTGGGCTGCATCGGCCAGCATGTGGCCGATGAGGGTCATGCGCACCTTGGGAAAGGAGCGGTTGAAGGCGGCGGCTGTCTTTTCTGCGGTTCGGGCGGGCAGGGTGAGGAGCAGTTCGTAATCCTCACCGTCATTCAGGGCCTGGGCGATGGTGCAGCCGGGGCTGCGGGGCAGGGCGGCGTGCTGGAGTTCGAAGCCGAGGCCGCTGGCATCGGCGAGGCGGGGCAGGTCCTTGGCAAGGCCGTCGCTGATGTCCATCATGGCGTTGATGCGGGCGTTTTGGGCCAGCCAATGCGCCTCCTTGAGCCGGGGTTGAAACTTGAGATGCCTGCCACGGATGGAGCCGCCGAGCCGCCCGGTGACGGCGATGAAGTCGCCGGCGGAGGCTGCGGCGCGGGTGAGACGGCATGGGTGTGGGAGGGTGCCTGACATGCTGATCGTGAGGATGAGCTGGCCGCCCCGGGAAGTTTCACCGCCGACGATGCGGACGCCGTGTTCGCGTGCGATTTTCTCCATGCCCTGGTAAAGGTCCAGGATGCGCTTCACCTGGGTGGAGACGGGGGCGATGAGGGTGACCAGGGCATGGCGCGGAGTGGCGGCCATGGCGGCGAAGTCACTGAGGACACGGGCGACGGCCTTGCGTCCGACCAGCCTGGCCGGAGTGTCGAAGGTGAAATGGACGCCTTCGACGATGGTGTCAGTCTTGAGCACGAGGGCCTGGCCGCGGGCCGGTCCCTGGACCACGGCACAGTCATCGCCGGGGCCGATCAGGACGGATTTGTCCGAATGAAGTCGGCCGGTGATCCTGCGGACAAGGGCGTCCTCGCCGATGTCTGCCAGGGTCTTCATGGCTGGAGTTCCGGGAAGAGGGCCATCACGATGAGGCTGGAGGCGTTGAAGAGGCCGTGCATGACCATGGGAAGGAGCAGGCTGCCGGTCATTTCGTACATGGCGCAGAAGAGCAGGGCCAGCAGCGCCAGGGGGAAGAGCGTGCCGACATGAAGGTGGACGAGGGCGAAGAGCAGCGAGGAGCAGAGGGCGGCGTAGATGCCGTCGGTGTAGCGTTTGAGCACGCCGTAGATGAAGCCGCGGAAGATGGTTTCCTCCACCAGCGGGGCGATGATGGCCGCCGAGATGGCAAGCATGACCTTGGCCGTGTGGTCCTTGGAAGAGCGGAAGGCCTCCGCCACATCCTGGCCGCCGAGGTCGGGCCAGAATCCCTTCATCCACTCGTGCATGCCGTAGGCGCTGCCATTGACCAGGACCAGCATGGGAATGAACATCAGCATTCCAAGGCCCAGGGCCTTGAACAGGCCGATGCGACGCAGGCCGAAGAGGTCCGCAGGGCTGAGGCCGCGCATGAACCGTAGGTAGATCAGCAGTCCGACGCAGATGCCAAGCTGGACCACGATGCCGGCCAGCGTGCCCGCCAGGGTGAGTTCAGTCGGCGCCTTGGGGGAATCTGCTGGCGTCACGGCGACGCCCTGCAGGCCGCCGAGGAGAAGGATGGCGATGGCGGCGACAATGACCGCGTCAGTCGAGAGGTAGGCCCCTGCCTGGACACGGCCGACGGAGGTTGCGGACCGGGGCAGGAGCAGGCGCAGCATCTGGTAGCAGATGACGCCAAACAGCAGGGCCAGCCAGGCCAGGAGGGCGGTGTCGCGCAATACGCCGAGGGTGGGGGCATCCATGGGGCAAACAAACGATACGATCAGATTCTGCGGGCCTCGGTGACATCCAGGGCCGTGATTTTCCAGGCGTTTCCGACGGCGGAGACGGTGACGTGCGCCTTGTAGCGGTTGACCCTCGTGTGCGTGTGCCCCCAGTGGCCGACATTGCCAAGGGCGGTCCACTGGCACTCGGTGACGAATCCGCCGCCACCCTCGCGCGGGGTCACGTTCATGACATCGGCGCTGAATTCGCTGATGGAAACACGTGCGCCTTCGCGGCCGTCGAGCGTCAGGGCCTCGATGGTCTCCAGGTACAGCTTGCGCAGAAGCTCCCCGTCAACGCTGCGGGCGAGCACGTCGTAGATGTCGGATTCGCTGCGGCGGTCGAAGGCCCGGTAGACGTTGCGGAGGAGAGGCGTCAGGATTTCCTCGGCCTGTTTTTTCTCACGGATCACCGGCACCTGGGGGCCGCCGGCAATCTGGATGTTCACCATGGGCCAGGTCAGCACAGCTCCGAGAAGCCAGGTGAGGGCGAAGGGCAGGGCGCCGCCTGGAAGGCCACGGCCACGCATCCTGACGAAAATGAAGAAAGTGATGCCGATGAGCAGCCAGATCATCGTGGCCAGCGGCAGGACGGTCGGCGGCACAACGATGATTTCGGGGATGGCCGCCAGCGGAGGCGGCATGGGCAGGCGGCCCTGGCTTTTCCAGGAGACCTTGGGAAGGTAGGCGTTCATCTCCATGTCCTCGGACCTGGGGCCGAAGAAGACGCGGATGGGCAGCTTCTGAATGTCGGCGATGAAACCGCGCCACTCGACGATGATCTCGTCAGGCACCGGCGGGGTGGCGAACTCCCACATGAATCCAAACATGGCTTCCTCAGCCTTCAGCCTCTCCCCGGGCTGTGTCGGCAGGGTGGCGCCGGGCCTGCCCTTGATGATGGAGATGCCCGTCAGCGTGCCGTCGAGCTTGATGCCGCCGACGCCAAGCCGGCACCAGCCCTCGACCTGCTTGCGCACGGACTTGATGGCGGTCTGCTGGGCGGTGTCATCGAGAAGGGCCGGCGCTTGTTCCGCAGGGTTGAGCCAGTGGAGCAGGCGCGGAGCGTCGATCAGGAATTCAAAGCGTGTCTGAAACGCGTCCACGTAAAGATAACCCTGGGCCACACTGCCCAGGGGGGCGGCGGGGGGCGGTGTGACGGCAGGCGGTGGAGCCTCCGCAGGTGATGGAGGTGGTGAGCCTGCGGCAGGCTGTGGCGCCGTTGCGGCAGGCTGTGGATTCAGGCCTGCCGCCTTTTTCAACAGGTCACGCGAGTCAAGCTGGATGGTCTGGGCGGATGCCGGCAGGCTCAGGATGAAGGTGCTGAGTGCCACCAGCATCCACGCTGGCGGCTTCAGGCTGTGGATGAGGGGGATTCCAGTCACAGCACCCAGGGTTTGCGCCATTCCTTGGACAGCAGTTTCGAGGCGGCCTTGTTGCCTTCGATCGTTTCAGTCTGCGGGCTCCATTTGAGGGAGCTGCTGTCCGTACGAAGGGCGATGTTGGCGAGGTGGGCGATGGAGATGCTGCGGTGGCTGACCTCGATCGGCGTGGCGGTGGCCCTGCCGTCGTAGATGCAGCCCAGGAAGTTGTCGGTGTGGTCCTTGCTTTCGTAGAGGTGCAGTTCGTTAGGCCCGACCTTCTCGCGCAGGATGGCGGGGTCGCTGGCCATGATCTTGCCTCGGTTCACGTAGATCCACTTGCCGGCGTCGCCTTCAAACAGGATGCCGACATGGTCGAAGGGCTTCTTGGCGTTGCCGGCCTGGACGGCCGCCTCGACCTCGGGCATGAGCCTGTGGTCGGGGCTGGCGACGTGCATGAGCACGCCGTTTTCGTAGAGGCACTCGAAGTTGAAGGCGGTGGCGGTGTTGTAGAGGGCGTTCTTGTCGAGGGTGCCGGAGATGTTCTTCATCTCCACCGGGCCGGTGTTTTCGGTGCCTATGCCCCACTGGGCGATGTCGATGTGGTGCGCTCCGAAGTCGGTGATCATGCCTCCGGAGAAGGCGAAGTTGTGACGCCAGTTGAGAGGCAGCAGGGCGGGGCGGTAGTCGATCTGCTCCGCCGGGCCGAGCCACATTTCGTAGTCGAAGTCGGCGGGCACGGGGGCCACGGCCGTCTGGTCGGCCATGCCGTTCCAGTTGGAATGTCCGCCGGGAAGGCCGACGCGTACGCGCCTGAGCCTGCCGAGGCGTTCGTTGCGGACGAGTTCGCAGGCCATGCGGAAGTAGATGTCGCTGCGCTGCTGGCTGCCGGTCTGCCAGGTGACGCCGGCCTTGGTGACCTCGTCGGTCATGCGGCGGCCTTCGCCGATGTTCAGGGCGAGGGGCTTCTGGCCGTAGATGTGCTTGCCCTTGCGTGCGGCGTAGATGGCCAGATAGGCATGCCAGTGGTCGGGGGTGGAGACCTGCACGGCGTCGAGGTCCTCCTTGTCGATCATCTCACGGAAGTCCGCATAGGAAGTGCAGCCGCGCGAGGGCTTGCTGGCGGCCTTTGAATAGTGCGCGTCGATGATCTTGCGGCCGGCCTCACGGCCTCCGGTCTCCTTGCCGTCGTAGCCGTAGTGGCCGTATTCCTTCATCGGATCGGCCACGGAGATGACCTGGCATTTGTCGTTGTTGAGGAAGGAGGGCGTCCAGTCGCCGGCGATGGTTCCCCAGCCGATGCACCCGACGGTGATGCGTTCGGAGGGCGCCGGGCGGCCGGGGGCGCCGAACACGGAGCGTGGAACGATCATCGGGAAGCCCAGGGCGGCGGCGCCGGTGGCGAGGAGCTGACGGCGTGAGGAAAGGGGGATTTTTTTCATGGCGGCGAAGCGCCAGTCTAGCGGCGGCGGGGCTGGCGCGGCAACCCGGGAGTTGAGGAAGTTTTGAGCTGATGAACTTCGCCTTCATGAGGCTGTCGGACAGGCAAGGTAACAGGTTGTTACCAAAAGGCGGTCTTTGTGAATGCCAGGAACCTGAGGCGCATGGATCATCCGGGTGTTCCATCCAACAAACATCCAACAACATGAAACCCAACTTTCGAACACTCGTGCTGCTTGCCGCCTCCGCCGCCGCCATGGCTTTTTCGCCTGCTGCAGCCGCCGTCACAGCCATCCGCGACCTGGACAAGGACGGCATTGCAAACGGTTCCGATCCGGATGTCGACAACGACGGTCTGCTGAACGGCGTTGACCCGAACGTGGACGGTGGCACGGCCTTGTCAGGTCCGCTCGCGGGCAGGCATGTCGGGGATCGTCTGAACAATGACAGCCCTGCGGAGCTGGACATGGATGATGACGGCCTGAAGGATGACGCACTGGCTGAAAATGACATCGATGGTGACGGGCTGGCTGATGATTCACCCGACGAAAATGACATTGATGGCGACGGGCGGCCTGATGATTCAGTGTCGGAGGATGACATTGATGGTGACGGACGGAAGGACGACTCCGCCGCCGAGCTGGACATGGATGGCGATGGCAGGGCCGATGATTCAGCCTCGGAGGACGATGTGGATGGTGACGGCAGGCAGGACGACTCAGCCGACGAACTGGATGTGGATGGTGACGGCCGGAATGATGATGCCGCCGGTGAGCTGGACATGGACGGCGATGGCAGGGCGGATGACTCGGTTCTGGAGAAAGACATCGATGGCGACGGGCTGGCGGATGATTCACCTGACGAGGATGACATCGACGGTGACGGCCTTGCGGATGACAGTCCTTCCGAGTCGGACGTGGATGGGGATGGCCGTGCGGATGATTCGACCGGCGAGAAAGACGTGGATGGCGACGGCCTGTCCGATGACTCCAGCCTTGAGACGGACATGGATGGCGACGGATTGTCCGATGATTCCCCTGATGAGCTGGACATTGATGGAGACGGCCTTGCGGATGATTCCCCTGATGAACTGGACATCGACGGTGACAGCCGGGCCGATGATGCGGTGTCAGAGCTGGACATCGACGGCGATGGAAAGGCGGACACCGCGCCCGATGAGGATGACATCGACGGCGATGGCAGGCTCGATGACGACCTGGAGGAGGATGACTGCGATGGTGATGGCAGGAGCGATGTCGAGGATGATGATGAAGACGGTGACGGCCGCGTCCGCGCCAAGGATGATGACGACGACGGAGACGGCACTGCAGATGACGACGATGACAACGGCGGAGTGGTCGTGCTTCCGCCTCTTCAGGTTGGGGATGGCGCCGCGCCTGCAAGCCTCGGCCTGCTGGTGCGCGTGAGCAAAAACACCACGGAGGGGCCCGATGCCATCACCTTCAGCAGTGCGACCCAGGGCCAGGTGCAGGAGGCTGACGAAGAAAGTCCGGACCTGTTTACCTTCAGTTACACGTCGGGCGGATCTGAGGGCCGGCTGCGCCTCACCTTCAAGCCAGGGCGTTATGACGAGTACACGCTCGACTTTTCCAGCGGTCGCTTTACCAGGCAGGAGTATGACCGAGGCGTCCTGAAGGACTCTGACTTTGGCAGCTTCGACCTTGGCGCCGCCCCGTGAGCAGCATGCCCTGAACCCTGGATTTTCTCATGACAGCCTTCGGGTTAAAACGAGCAGTTCCCGCAGTTGCCGTACTGGTGCTGCTTTCATGGGTTTCTGTCCGTTTCTGGAAGAAGGCTCCTGAACTGGGTGAGGCTTCTTCTCCAGCCCGGCCTGCCAGTCATGGGCTTCTGCCGGCGGGGGCTGTGCGGGAAGGACTTGATTTGGCAGGAACGGCATCGTCAGGCCAGCGGGCTGATTTTGTGTCTATTCTTCAATCCCAGGATGCCGGGCTTCGCAGGCAGGGCCTGGGTGAAGAGGGCAGACGGCTTGGCCTTGCTGCCCCAGCCCAGGGCTGGGCGATGCTGGGGCGGATCACCGGGCTGGCCGACCGTGAGTGCTTTGCCACAGCCCTGCTGAGGGAATGGGCGATGAAGGATCCTCAGGCAGCCCTGAGCGCCTGCTCCGGCCTCGCTGCTGGAGAACTCAGGGCGATGGCCTATGCGGCGGCCCTGGGGGGCTGGGCTCACAAGTCGCCTGTTGAGGCTGCCGACTGGTCGGTGCGGCATCTGGTTGGAAGCAATCGACGTTCGGCCATCGGGGAGGTTGTCCGGACGTGGGCGCAATCAGAACCCGAGGCTGCTGCAAGATGGGCTTTGAGCCAGTCGGGATCAGTCAGCGGAAGGGTCGCCATCCAGGAGGTGATGAGGTATTGGGCTGGCAACGACCCTGAGGCGGGGGCCGAGTGGGCGGCAAAACAGCCGGCAGGGCCGTTTCAGCAGGCTGCCCTGGAAGCCGTCATGAGCGAATGGGCCGACCAGTTTCCAGAAAAGGCGGCGGCCTGGGTGATGAAAACGCCCGGAGCATCCCTGTTCGCCCCTGAAGTTGCCGCCCAATGGGCCAAGGCTGACCCGGGGGCGGCGGCTGAATGGGCCGGCGGGATCAAGGACACGTCGTTGCGTTCCGAACTGCTGCCGGTGATTACCGCCACCTGGGCGGCTTCGGATCCTGAGGCGGCGGCGGCATGGGTTGCTGGAGTTCAAGACGCCGAAGAGCGGATTGCAGGACAGGCGGCCATCGCTCAGGCATGGGCTGAAGATGACCCGTCAGCCTGTCTCGACTGGGTGCAAAAGCTGCCGTCTGACGAGACGCAACTTAAGTTAGGTGATGCGGCGTTCGGGGCCTGGGCCGGTGCCTCGGCAGACACGCTCGCCGCCTGGCTGCAAAAGCAGAAGGAAGGGGCGCTCAAGGACAGGGGGCTGGTCAGGCTGGCGGAAGCCTGGGCCTCGGATCAGCCGCAGGCCGCCCTGCAGGCCGCCCTGGCGGTCCACGATGCCGGCTTTGCCCGGGAGGCGGCCGTTCAGGTGTACAATGACTGGAAATCGCGCGATCCCCGGGCTGCGGCGCAGTGGCTTGCAGGCCAGCCCAGTCTAGCGTCCTTTCTCAATCCGGGGTTGTGATTTGTCTGGAAGTTTTGTCGGCCTGCGGCTCGTATTTCTGCGCCATGCTACGCCACCTTCCAGCCACCCTCATGCTTACCACACTTCTTGTTGGCGAAGACTTCGCCGAAGCCCAGCAGAAGACCGCGAACTACGACGAGTCGAAGATCGTCCCCTACACGCTTCCGGCCCTTTTGAAGAGCTCCGACGGCAGGGACGTCAGCACGGCGGAAGAATGGGTGAAGGCGCGCAGGCCCGAGGTGCTGGCGCTGTTTGAGCAGCATGTGTACGGACGCACTCCCGATCCCAAGGCCTGGGGCCGGGTCGAGTTCAAGGTGACCCAGGTGAAGAAGGACGCCCTGGGGGGACGGGCCACGCGCAAGTTGATTCATATCTCCCTTCCGGAGCATCCCTCCTGGCAGGGCATGGAGGTGATGCTCTACACGCCCAACGGCCGCAGCGGTCCGGCGCCCTGCTTTGTCGGTCCCAGCTTCGGCGGCAATCATGCGGTCAGCACGGAGGCGGACGTGCCGCTCTCCACCCGCTGGATGCGGCCGAGCAAGGAGAAGCACATCGTGGACAACCGGGCGACCGAGGCAAGCCGGGGCAACGAGAGCAGCCGCTGGCCGCTGGAGATGATCCTCGACCAGGGCTTCGCCGTGGCGACTTATTATTATGGCGACATCGAGCCTGACCATGCCGACGGCTGGAAGGATGGCCTGAGGGCGGTCCTCAGCCCCCAGGGGGCTGCGACGGAGTGGAAGGACGGGCAGTGGGGGGCGATTGGTGCCTGGGCCTGGGGCTTGAGCCGGATCGCGGACTACCTGGAGACCGACGCCGACGTCGATGCGAAGCACCTGGCAGTGATCGGGCATTCCAGGCTGGGCAAGACCTCTCTGTGGGCCGGCGCCCAGGACGTCCGGTTTGGCGTCGTCATCTCCAACAATTCGGGGGAAGGCGGGGCGGCGATCATGCGGCGCAACTTTGGCGAGACCACGGCCGTCATCACCAAGGCCTTCCCGCACTGGTTCACCCGCACCTACGCCGGTTACGCCAACAACGAGGCCGCCTGTCCGATCGACAAGCACATGCTGATCGCCCTGGCGGCGCCGCGTCCGATTTACATCGCCAGCGCCGTCGAGGACGAATGGGCGGACCCGAAGGGCGAGTTCCTCTCCGGCCTGAACGCCCAGCCGGTGTATGATTTGTTCGGCAAAAAAGGCCTGGGCGTGAAGGACCAGCCTGGGATCGACCAGCCCGTCGGGGACGCCGTCGGCTATCACGTCCGCACCGGCAAGCATGACGTCACCTCCTACGACTGGGAGCAGTACCTGAAGTTTGTGGCGCGGCATTTTGGGCGCTGATGCTGAGCTGACTCTGGATCTACAGATGAAATGAGTCATGCCGCGCCGGCAATGATGCTGCTGGCGCCTTGATTCGATTGTGGCGATTCGGCGCCCTGGCAGTCTTTGACGCAACCTCAAGGGATGCCTAAACCGCCTTCACCGCCCACCTGAGCTTCGCGGGACTTGAGCGTGGGTTGGCGCGCTGCTCTTCGGGGCTGGGGCGGAGGACGTCGGCGGAGATCTGGCTGTAAAGGCCGGAGCGCTCGCCTTCCTGGAAGGCCTTCTTCACCCGCCGGTCCTCGCCGGAATGGAAGGTGAGGAAGGCGGCCCGTCCTCCGGGCTTGAGGGCGCCGGGAAGCGCTCGGAGGAGGGCTTCGAGGGCGCCGAACTCCTCGTTGACGGCGATGCGGATGGCCTGGAAGACACGGCGCACGCAGGTTTCGGCCTCCTCAGGCTTCATGCGGTCGGGCAGGGCTTCCCGAACACACTGGGCGAGCGCGCGTGTGCTGCGCAGCGGATTCTGGCGCTGCTGCTGCCAGATGCGCTGGGCGATCTGGGCGGCGTGCAGTTCATCCCCGTTTTCATGCAGAAGATCGGCCAGCTGGTCTTTGGCGATGCCAGCGAGGAACTGGGCGGCGGACTGACCACGCCGGGGGTTCATGCGCATGTCCAGCGGACCGTCCTGCTTGAACGTGAAGCCGCGCGCCGGGTTGTCGATCTGCATGGAGGAGAGGCCGAGGTCGGCAAAGATCATGTCAGCCCCGTCATGCCAGCCCAGGTCGGCAAGGGCGCGCGCGAGTCCGGCAAAGTTGGTTCGGCGCGTGGTGAAGCCCTGCTCCGTCATGCCTGCGGTGCGCAGGCGAGCCTCGGTGCGCACGATCTCGACGGGGTCGGCATCCAGGCTGAGAAGGTGGCCGCCAGGCTGCACCGCCAGCCAGAGGGCGCGGCTGTGGCCGCCATAACCCAGGGTGCAGTCGACCGCACGCTGGCCGGGCAGCGGCTTCAGGCAGGCGAGCACCTCGGCCACCATGATGGGCACATGCTGCCCTGCGGGCGTTTTGCCAGACGCGAGCACTTTGGCGACTTCATCCGGGTAGCGGTCGGCGTTCAGCTCCTTGTATTTGTCCTGAAAGCGGCGCGGATTTTTGCCGCTGTAGCGCGGGCGGCGCTTGTGGACCACGGGCGCGGCGGACCCGGCAGGCGTGGGTTCAGTCTCCGAGTTCATGGTACTTCAGGTTGTTGCCGCGCGCCTTGTCGGCGGGGTAGCGGATTTCGTTGCGGTCGAGCTTGGCCTGCACTGCCTGGGCGAGGGAGATGCCGAGGTTGTCCGCAAGCTCAAAGAGCAGGATGGCGACATCAGCGATCTCATCCGTGATTTCAGCACGTTTGTCCCGCAGGACCTGCGGGATCTGATCGGGCTGCTTCCAGACGAAGTGCTGCAGGAGCTCTCCAGCCTCCGCCACGATGGCGACGGCCATGTCCTTGGGATTGTGAAACTGCTGCCAGTCACGCGCATCGCGGAAGGCGCCGATGCGCTGGGTGAGGGCTTCGATGGTCATGGCGGCACGGATGCGGCCTGCCCGGGGCTTTGGCAATGCCAGCTTCCCCGGTTTTTGCCGGCGCGGCCGGCCCGCCCAACCCGCAGGGCGGCTGGCGGTGTCAAAACCCTCGTTTGCCAAAAAGGCCAAACCTGCTAGCCTCCGCGCCCCCCTCCCCCAGACAGACCCTCATGACGCCTCCCTCCAAGATCCGGAACATCGCCATCATCGCGCACGTTGACCATGGCAAGACCACCCTCGTGGACAGCCTGCTGCGCGCCAGCGGCAACTTCCGCGAAAACCAGGCCATCGCCGAGCGCGCCATGGACAGCATGGACCTTGAGCGTGAGAAGGGCATCACCATCAAGGCCAAGAACACCTCGGTCCACTGGAACGACCACATCATCAACATCGTGGACACCCCCGGTCACGCCGACTTCGGCGGCGAGGTGGAGCGCGTGATGAAGATGGTGGACGGCGTGATGCTGGTCGTGGACGCCTATGAAGGCCCCCAGGCGCAGACCCGTTTCGTGCTGAAGAAGGCCATGCAGCAGGGCATCAAGCCCATCGTGCTGATCAACAAGATGGACCGCCCGCACATCAAGCCGGCGGAGGTTCATGACAAGGTGCTGGAACTTCTCATGGAGCTGGACGCCACCGAGGACCAGTTCAACGCCCCCTTCGTCTACGGCAGCGCCCGTGCCGGCTGGGTCAGCGACAGCCCCGAGGGCGAGCAGAAGGACATGACCTTCCTCCTGGAACAGATCGTCAAGCACATCCCGGCCCCGAAGGCGGAGCTTGAGGGCAGCTTTGAGATGCTCGTTTCCAACATCGACTGGGACAACTTTGTCGGTCGTGTGGCCATCGGCAAGGTCACCCGCGGCACCGTGAAGCTGGGAGACCGCGTGTTCCTGCTCGGCAAGACCCCGGATGAGAAGCCGAAGGCGATCAAGGTGACGAAGGTGTTTCAGTACACCACCCTGACGACCAGCGACTCCGTGGAAGGCGGCGCCGGTGACATCGTCGGCATCTCCGGCTTTGAAGACGTGGACATCGGCCAGACCGTGGCCGGCAGCGCGGACGCCCCCTCCCTGCCGTTTGTGGCCATCGACCCGCCGACCATTGTGATGCAGTTCGCCGTCAATGACGGCCCCCTGGCCGGGCGCGAGGGCGACCACGTCACCTCCCGCAAGATCCGCGACCGCCTGGACCGCGAGCAGAAGATGAACGTCACCATCTCCGTGTCCGACACGGACCTGGCCGGCGTGTTTGATGTGAGCGCCCGCGGTGCCATGCAGATCGCCATCCTCGTCGAGCAGATGCGCCGTGAGGGTTTTGAGGTGCTGGTCTCCCGCCCGATGGTGATCACCCGCAAGGAGGGTGATGTGCTGATGGAGCCGTTTGAAACCCTTTATGTGGACGTGCCGGACGACTACCTCGGCGGTGTCATGAAGACGATCAGCGAGCGCAAGGGCCGCATCGAGGACATGAGCGCCCATGGCGGCCGCACCAGCCTCCAGGCCTACATCCCGACCCGCGGCCTCATCGGCTTTGAGTTCGAGCTCATGAACCTGACGAGCGGTCACGGCATCCACAGCCATCTCTTCCGCGAGTACGCCCCTCATGCCGGTCACATGCAGACCCGCAACACCGGCACCCTGGTCTCCTCTGAGTCTGGCGAGGCCACCGGCTACGCGCTCGACACCATCCAGGAGCGCGGCAAGCTTTTCATCACCGCCGGCGACCAGGTTTATGAAGGCATGATCGTTGGTGAAAACCCGCGCACGGACGACCTGCCGGTCAATCCCTGCCGCAGCAAGCAGCTCACCAACTTCCGCGCGGCCGGCAGTGACAAGGGCATCCAGCTCACCCCGCCGATCAGGTTCGGCCTGGAGCGTGCCATTGAGTACATCGCCCCTGATGAACTGGTGGAGGCGACGCCGAAGAGCATCCGCCTGCGCAAGCGCATCCTCGACTCCAACGTCCGCCTGCGTGAGCGCAAGCGCCTGGAGGCCGAGATGGAGGCGATGGAACAGGCGGCGTGACATTGTCCCCCTCCGGGGAGTAGTCTGTGCAAATACCGGCGTATTTCGCACAAGCACGGGCAAGCAGCCGACCCTGCCTGCCCGGATGATCCCCACAGATGTCCAACACCACCTGCAAGCACTGCGGCTCACCCGTCCCTGCCAACCGTCACGACGGCTTCTGCTGCGCGGGCTGCGTTTATGTGTTCGATCTTCTGCATCAGCAGGGCCTGGATCATTTCTATGACCTCAAGGGCGGCCTGTCGCTGCCGCCGGTGTCACCGCAGAGCCTGCGTGAGCGGGACTATGAATGGCTTGCGCGGCTCGGCCAGGTCACCCAGCCTCCGGGAGAGCTTAGGCTGGCCCTTCAGGGCATCTCCTGCGTGGGCTGCGTGTGGCTGATTGAAAAGGTCTTCTCCCGGCATCCCGGCGGCTTCCGGGTGAACGTGGACGTGGTGCATGGCGAGATGGTGGTGAACTACGATCCGGCCGCCTTTGACCCGGTCGCCTTTGCCCGGGATTTGCAGGCTTTTGGTTATCTCGTCGGCCCTCCGCACGAAGGCGGTGAAAGGAAGCAGGCCTCGGGCCTGGAGCGCCGCATGGGGGTCTGCGGGGCCTTTGCGATGAACGCCATGGCCTTCAGCCTGCCCGCCTATTTCGGCATGCCGCCGGAATTTGCCTTTGCGGGCTGGTTTGACATGATCGCCGCCGTCTCCGCCACGCTGGCGATGCTGGTGGGCGGCAGTTATTTCATCGAGAAGGCCTGGCGCAGCCTGGGCGCCGGCGCTCTGCACATCGACACGCCCATCGCGCTGGGCATCATCGCCGCCTATGCCGGTTCCATGGGCGGCTGGGTGGCCGGGGTGCAGGGGCTGAAGTACTTCGACTTCGTCGCCATCTTCATCTTCCTGATGCTGGTCGGCCGCTGGGCCCAGCAGGCGGCGGTGGAGCGCAACCGGCGCAAGCTGATGCGTGACACGTCCATTCCTGAAACCGTGACCGTGGTGGATGCGGAAAGGCCCCAGGCCCTGAGCGTTCTGAAACCCGGCACGCGCTTCATCATCAAGCCAGCCCAGTCGATACCGGTCGCCTGCCGGCTGATCAGCCCTCAGGCCTCGGTCAGCCTGGAATGGATCAATGGGGAAAGCGAATCTCAGCGTCGTGAAGAAGGCCAGATGCTGCCCTCGGGCGCGCTTAACATCGGCCTGAAGCCCCTGGAGGCCGAGGCGCTGGAAAGCTGGCAGGACAGCACGCTGAGGAAGCTGCTGGAGGCACGCAGGCCGGGTGAGTTTCGTGACCGCAGCCTGGAACGGCTGCTGCGCTGGTATCTGGCGGTCGTGGTGGTGGTCGGCTTTGGCGGAGCCGTGTGGTGGCTGGCACAGGGATCAAGCCTTGCCGAGGCCCTGCAGGTGATGATTTCCATCTTCGTCGTCTCCTGTCCCTGTGCGCTTGGCGTGGCGGTGCCGCTGGCGGAGGAGCTGGCGGCTTCACGCGCCGAGAAGCTCGGTGTCTTCGTGCGCACGCTGGCCTTGTGGAAACGTTTGTTACGCGTGCGCCGGGCGGTCTTTGACAAAACCGGCACCCTGACGCTGGAGAACCCGGTGCTGGACAATGGGGACGCCCTGAAAAGCCTGGATCCGACGGCATTAAAGGCGCTGCGCACGCTGGTCACGGGCAACCTGCACCCGGTGAGCCGGAGCCTGTTTGACGCCGTGGGGCCCGGCGGACTTCTGTCCGGCCAGGAGGTGCATGAGATCATCGGCCACGGTCTGGAGTTTCAGGATGAAGCCGGTGTGAGGTGGTCGCTCGGCAGGGGGGAAGGCGCGGATGCCCTGCTCAGCCGGGACGGTGCCGTGCTGGCCGGCTTCCGCTTCCATGACCAGCTTCGCGCCGAGTCGGTGGATGAAGTCAACGCGCTGTGGAGGCAGGGGGTGGCGGTGCATGTGCTGAGCGGTGACCGTGAGATCAAGGTGGCCGGAATCGCCGCGCAGCTTGGGCTCGATTACCAGCACTGGGAGGGGGCGATGACGCCCGAACAAAAAGCGGAATGGGTGCGCGAGCACGACCATGACGACACGCTCTACATCGGTGACGGCGCAAACGACAGCCTGGCCTTTGACGCGGCGCTCTGCGCCGGCAGCCCGGTGACGGGAAGGAGTTTCCTGGAGCAGAAGGCGGACTTTTTCTTCCTGGGTCACAGCCTGCGTTTTGTCAGCGGACTGATCCATGTGGCCCGCATTCACCGCCGTGCCACGCGCCGGGTCTTTGCCTTCTCGGTCATGTACAACCTCGCCACGGTGATCGCTGGTCTGATGGGACACCTGAGCCCGCTGGCCGCCGCGATCCTGATGCCGTTGAGCTCGGTGGTGACGCTGAGCCTGGTGGCCCTGACCTTTGGCCGTGCAGAAAAAAGGGCGTTGGAGGCGAGGCCGCCGGAATCCTCGGTCGGCCAGGCCCTGCCTGCGGCGGGCTGATCACCTGACCCGCTTCATTTCAAAGGTGCCCTTGTCCTTGGCGCACTGGTAGCAGGCGCTGAAGGAGTCCCCCTTCACGGTGCCGCAGTAGGTGTAGCGGCCACCCGCCCAGTCAGGCATGTCATGCTGGCCGGTGAAGGTGGAGGAGTCCTTCTTCACAGTGACCCGGTGGTCGGCACGATAGGCGCCGCTGAAGATGCGGGCCCAGGTGGCATGGTAGTGGAAGGAGTGGTTGCCCTCCTTGTTCTTCACCGGGCCGACGACGCAGCGCAGGCTGCCGTGGTGGCCGTTGACGTCGCTTTTCCAGGTGCCCTGCCAGGCGCCTTCGACGCCGGATTTGGGGCCGTCCCTCCGGGCCGCGCGCCATTCGCGGTTGAAGGACATGGAGCAGGAGGAAAGGCAGATGACGGCCAGGGCGAGGGAGAGGAACCGGATCATGAGGTGACGCTTAACGCTCCTGGGCCGCCGTTTTTTTCTCTCAGCAGACGGTAAGGCCGCGGGAGCGCATGTCGCGGAACCATTCGACATACTTCGGCACGCCCTGGGCGATGGTGGTGGTGGGCTTGAAGTTGAGCTGGCGGCTGGCCTTGCTGACATCGGCCGAGGTGAGCGGGACGTCGCCGGGCTGGTCGGGAAGCTGGTTGATCTGCGCCTTGCGTCCGACGGCGGACTCGATGGTGGCGATGAGGTCGTTGAGCGTCACGGTCTGCGAACCGCCGAGGTTGAAGATGTCGCAGATGGGTCCGGAACGGTGGTTCAGGGCGCCGATGATGCCGTCCACGATGTCGCTGATGAAGGTGTAGTCGCGTGCGGTGGTGCCGTCGCCATATTTGTCGATGGGCAGGCCGTCCTCGATCAGGCGGGTGAACTTGGAGATGGCGAGGTCGGGCCGCTGGCGCGGGCCATAGACGGTGAAGAAGCGCAGGCTGATCGTCCTGATGCCGTAGAGGTGGCTGTAGTTGGAGCACATCTGCTCGCCGGCCATCTTGGTCATGGCGTAGGGGCTGATGGTCTGGAGAATGGGGTCCTCCTCGCTGAAGGGGACCTTTTTGTTCACTCCATAGACGGAGGAGCTGCTGGCGAAGACAAAGTGCCCGCAGCCGGTGCGGCGCGCGGCTTCCAGGAGGTTGAAGGTGCCCTTGATGTTGGTGTCGATGTAAAGCTCGGGCTGGGCGATGGAGGGGCGGACGCCGGCGCGCGCGGCAAGGTGGATGACGGCGTCGAAGCGGCCTTCTTCGAAGGACTTGCCGACCAGGGCGGTGTCGGTCAGCTCGCCTTCAATCACCTCGGCCCTGCCTGCCAAGGCGGCCACGTTGGCACGCTTGATGGCGGGGTTGTAGTAGTCGTTGAAGCTGTCGAGGATCGTCACCTGATGGCCGCCTGAGGCGAGCAGGCGTTCGACTGTGTGGGAACCGATGAAACCGGCGCCGCCGGTGACGAGGATGTTCATGGGAACTGAGGCTGGGTAGGTGAATGGGTACGCAACCCCAGCCAAACGATGTTTGCAACCCACGATGCCGTTCCGGGGCGGACTTATTTTGCCTTGAGCAGGTCCATTTCGCAGTCGGCATCGGCCGGAACGGGCTGGCCGACCTCCTCGACTGGGTGGGTGTAAAGGTATTTCCAGACGTCCTCGTGGGCGAAGCTGCCATCGGCGTTTTTCACCGAGGCACCGCCGGGGGTGACGCTGGAGTGCGCGCGTTTTTCATCGCCCTTGACGTCTCCATCGGTGATCAGCCGGCGGCTGTTGCCGTAAGGGGGCTTGGCCTTGTCCACATTGACGACGGGGCCGAACTCCGCGAGGCCGAGCATCTGCCAGGAGCGGCAGTAGTGGTCGCCGGTCCAGCCGCTGTCGAGGACGTGGCTGAATCCGAAGAAACGGTTGGCCGGCGTGGCGGAGGGCAGGGACTGCCAGGCTTGATGCTGGTCACGCGGGCCGCAGAGCATGACCACACGGTCCACGCGCTGATGCTTGGCAAAGCGGGCGGAGGTGGTGCTGCCATGGGAGGAGCCGGAGATGATGACCCGGTCCCAGCGGATGCCCCTGCCGTCGTCGGTGATGAAATGCTCCCAGCGTCCCTGGGGGTTTTCCTTCGCGAGCCACTTCACGAACTGGTAGGCGCGCTCCATCATGCCGTCCGGTTTCGGAATGCTGACGGCCGGGCTGAAGTCCTCGCCTGTGGCGGCCTCAAGACGGATGTCGCCGAGGTGATTCACGGCGTCCGGCGCGGGCTCCCTGCCGAACTTGCCGAACCAACTGTTTGCGTAATGCACCTGGATGGCGTGCAGGCCGTAGCTGTTGAGGCGTTCGAACAGGCCGCCGTTGTGGCCCATGAGCCAGATGACCAGCCTGCCGCGCGGGGCGACACGGGTGTCCACCGCCGCATTCTCCTCGTCGGCGGGCCGGCCTTTCTTCTCAAACACGAAGTCGATCTCGGGATGCTCCCTGGCGCGTGGGTCGATGACGCTGGCGCGGGCCTTGAGCAGGTGGCGCCGGGGGCTTGGGTCGGAGAACTTCAGCGTCTCCTCGGCGCTGGCGCAGCCCAGGCTGAGGCTGGCGAGGAGCAGGGGGAGTGTCTTGGTGATCATGATCATGAGGGCTGGGAGGAGAGGGTATGGGTGGCCCGAACCCAGGAGGTTTCGCCACAGTAGTCCCGGGCTTCCCGCGCGAGGGCGGCGGCCTCGATGTCGGTGCCGGTGATGGCGAACAGGGTGGAGCCGGAGCCGGACATGAGGGCTGCACGCACGCTGCCGTGGTCGAGCAGCCAGTTTTTCAGGGTGGGAAGCAGGAGATGCTTCTGGAAGACGGGCCGTTCCAGGTGGTTGACCATGCTTCCCCAGGGGCAGATCTGCGGGGCATAGGGTACGCCGGAGAGTTCCTGGGAGGCGGACCAGTTTTTGTAGGCCCAGGGCGTGGGGATGGGGAAGGGCGGCTTGATGAGCACCAGCGGCAGCCGCCACGGAAAGTCGACGGGCACGACCTTTTCGCCCCGGCCCGTGCCGTCCGCCGCCGCCGTGTCGAGCAGGAAGCAGGGCACGTCGGAGCCGATGGAGGCGGCGATTTCGAGCAGGGCCTCCATGGACAGCGGGTTGTCGAGCAGTTGGTTGGCGGCCTTGAGCACCGTCGCGGCGTTGCTGCTGCCTCCGCCGAGGCCTGCTCCGTGCGGGATGCGTTTCTCCAGATGGATGACCCATCCGCAGCTGACGCCCGCCCGTGCCTCAAAGGCCTTGAGCGCCTTGATGGCGAGGTTGGAGTCGTCGGTCGGAATGCCGGGCACGTTGCAGGTCAGCCGGATGCCGTCCGAAGCATCGGCCAGGGTCAGGCCGACCGTGTCGGCGACGCCCACCTTCACCAGCCGGGTTTCGACCTCATGGAATCCGTCTTCACGCCTGCCCAGGATGCGCAGCCAGAGGTTGACCTTGGCGTGGGAGGGCAGTTCGAGGGAGGCGGCGGGCATTGATGGAGACGTCATTTAAGCCGCCTGAGGCGGGCGGTGGGAACATGAAAAACGAAAAAATTCCCGCCTGGGCAGGGCGCTGCGGCGGGTCACGCGGCGCCGAGGTCCTTCATCAGGCGGTCGATGAAGATGCCGCGCTCGCCTTCGGTCATCGTGCCTTCGCGCCAGCAGAGGGTCAGCACGAGGCGGCCGTTCTTTTCGTTGGCGAAGACGCCGGTGCCGGGAGGGTCGGAGAAGCTGGGGACGTGGTAGGCATTGGTCACGGCGGCTCCGGCGAAGCGTGTGAGCTCGGGCGCGAAGACGCCGGTGTTGCTGTGGTAGAAGGAGCTGAACTTGCCCTTCATGTGGAAGTTGATGAAGAACATGTGCAGCCAGGGCGGCATCGGGCGCATCATCCACATCAGGTCGCGGAAGGCGTCGCCGATCTTCTCCTTGATGAAGCGGGTGTGCTGCTGGTGCAGCGATCCCGCCGCAGCCTCCAGGGTGCCGAGCTCGGCGGCGAGGAGGTTGCAGAAGAACATGGTGAGGTGGTTCTGGAACAACGGGCCGCGCGTGCCCTTTTTCCGCACCTGGACGGGCACGCAGCACATGAGTGACTCGGGTCTGACACCGCGGTGCTCGAAGACGGCCTCGTGGGCGCGCATCGCGCAGGCGAGGTGGAAGGGCATGTTGATCAGCGGGCCGCAGATGCCGGCGCTGCGGCGGGCGGCCTCCTGCGTCTGCGCTTCCGTCAGCGTGAGGACCTGGAAATGCGCCCGCCCTTCGGAAAGCTTCTTGGACCCGAGGGCTTCAAAGGGCTTGGCCATCACCTGGTCAAAGAAGGCGGGCATGACCTTCGCGGTCTTCCAGCGCTCTCCCCAGCCGCGCGGATCCGCCAGGTCGGTCAGGTCAAAGGCGGGCACGGGCTCGCCGCCGCCGCCTAACAAACGGTTCAGTTCGACGAGGAAGAACTCGGCGCCGATGCCGTCCATGATGAGGTGGCTCCAGGAGAAGACGAAGACGCAGGAGCCGTCGGCCTTTTCCACAAGGTCAAAGCGGACGTTCATCCAGCCTTCGTCCTGCTGCGGCAGGGAGGTGTTGATGATGTCGTCGAGCTGGGTCTGAAGGTCGGCAAACTCGCGGGCGCCATGGCCGGCGAGCCGGCCCGGGGAGCCGGTCTGGGACCAAAGGTGCAGTTCCAGGGGCTGCGGCCGGCCGGCCGGCTCCCAGCGCGGCAGGGAAAGCAGGGAGGGCTGGCGCAGCCGTGCGGTGAAGATCGGGAAGGGAAAGCGCTCAGGCAGCTCAAGCAGCAGCTTTTTCAGCGCGGCCACGTCCGGGATCCTGTCGAGCTCGATGAAGGAGTGGGCGATGTGGCCGCCCTGGCCGGCCTTGCGCAGCATCTCGTCAAAGGCGTGCGTGAAGAAGTCACAGTCACGCAGGGGCAGGGTGGCAAGGCGTTCGGCGGGTTTCGGCTCCGGGGGCGGTGATGCCTGCGCTTCAGCAGGCGGGGCGGGTTCCGAAACCACAGGCGTTGCGGCAGCGTCCGCCGGCTGCGGCCCGCCGGCTTCCTCGGGCAGCACTTCGTAACCCTGGGTCACCAAAAGTGCTCCAATGGCCCTGGCGTTCCTGAAGTTGGCCCGCGAGACGCTGCCGACGGGGATTGCGCAGCCGAAATGCTCCTCCAGGAGCAGGAGAAGCTGCATGATGGCCATGGAATCCAGCCCGGCTTCAAACAGGTCCGAGGTGACGGTGAAACCCGGAGGTGTTTGCAGAACCTCATTGCGGACGAGGTCCAGGACACGGATTTCGAGCTGGGAGAGTGATTCTTGAGCAGGCATCAGGGGGAACCCAAAGGGCGGGCGATAGTAGGGGAGGCGAAGGGGTGGTCAAGCAGCCTCGTCATCGTGACAAATGAAGGTGGAGCCTTGCCAATCATCAGGCCATCAGGTGGTGTAGGCAGGCGCGTCAGCTTCTGTTAAATACTTAGTTATTATCAAATTTATAATAAAACTTGATAATTTGCTTCACTTGAAGCAAAATCACTATGTTCATGCTGCTGTTCCATCCCATCCGGCTGCGCTTGATGATCGCCCTCCTGCTTCTGCTGGTGGCCGGACAGGCGCGTTCCAAGGCCGACATCATCGGCGACTGGAACGACTATGCCCTGACTGCAGCGCGTGATGGAGGGCTGCTCACGCCGGAGATGTCCCGGAACATGGCGATGCTTCACACCTCCATCTACAACGCGGTGGAGGGCATTGCCGGAAACTACAGCTTGTATGTCCACGGCACCTATTCCGGGCCTTCGGGAAGCGCCGTGACGGGGGCTTCGATGCAGGCTGCCGCCTCTGCCGCCGCCTACACCATCATGGCGGACCTCTACCCCGGCATGATGGGGGATTTTGCCAGCCTTTATTCAACCCAGCTGAGCTCCCTGGCTGATGATCAGGCCAAGGTGGACGGCATCAACTTCGGCACGCTTGTGGCCAATGACATCCTGAACTGGCGGACGAATGACGGCGCCTCGGACGCCTCCAATCCGCTGCTTTACACGCCGCTGGGCTCGGCCGGTCACTGGGCGCCGACCAGCCCGACCTATGATGATGCCGCGCTGCCCGGCTGGGGCAGTGTCAGCACCTTCGCCGCCGCGAACGTCAACACCTACACAGGCAGCCTGGGCATGAGCAATTCCAGCTACCTGACCACTCCCGGCTACACGGCGGACTACAACCTGGTGAAGGACATCGGCTCCGCCACCAGCGGCACCCGGACCACGGAGCAGACGGATGCCGCCCTCTTCTGGGAGGGCGCACCCGGCACCATCACCAACATCGGCCTCTGGAACAAGGTCGCCGCCGGCATCATCAGCGGCCAGTCGCTCGGCCTGGCGGACAGCGCCCGGCTTTATGCCGCCCTGAACGTGGCGCTGGCGGATGCTGCCATCGTCGCCTGGGACACCAAGTTTGAGGTGGATCTCTGGAGCCCCGAGACGGCGATCCAGAACGGGGCTTCCGACGGCAATGGCGACACGGCCGGCAACCCCGCCTGGCAGCCGCTGCTGACCTCGCCCAACTCCCCGTCCTACTTCGCCGAGCAGGCCGTCTTTGGCGGCGCAGCCTCGGGCATCCTCGAGTCCTTTGCGGGAACCAATTATGCGTTCACGCTCGACAGCGACACGGACGGCGACGGCTTCACGGACATCACGCTGAACTTCAGCTCCCTGGCCGCCGCGCGTGACATGGCGATGCTGAGCGGCCTCTGGGGAGGCTCCTATTTTGAAAAGTCGGTGATCGACAGCGCCGCGACGGGCGATCAGCTCGCCGCGCTGGTTCTGGGCAGCCAGTTCGCCGCCGTGCCTGAGCCCGGAAGCATGGTGCTGCTGGCCATGGCCGGCCTGGCCGGACTGCTCCGACGTCGCCGGTGACGGATAGCCGGGGCCGGGAAGGCGCGTTAAAGCATCCTTCTTCTCCCATGTCACCCGCCCTTGAACATCACCTCCAGCAGACACGCCGTCAGTTCTTCGGTCAGTTTGGGCTGCGTGCCGGCAGCATTGCCCTGGCATCCTTGATGGGCAGGGAGATGGCCGCAGGGGCTCCGGCGCCGGGCATGGTGCATCCGCCGCTCCCCGGCATGCCGCATTTCGCCCCCAGGGCAAAGCGCCTCATCTACCTGCACATGAACGGCGCGCCTTCGCAGCTCGACCTGTGGGACCACAAGCCGCAGCTCCGGGCCTATTTTGACAAGGACCTGCCCGAGAGCGTGCGCAACGGGCAGCGCATCACCACGATGACGAGCGGCCAGGCCCGCCTGCCGGTGGCGCCGTCGATGTTCAAGTTCCAGCAGCACGGAAGGAGCGGCATGTGGGCCAGCGAGCTGCTCAGGCATACTTCGAAGATCGTCGATGACATCGCGCTCATCAAAACGGTGCACACCAGCGCCATCAACCATGATCCGGCCTGCACCTTTGTGATGACGGGCAGTGAAGTGCCGGGCAAGGCCAGCATCGGCTCCTGGCTCGCCTACGGCCTGGGCAGCGAAAGCAACGACCTGCCGGGCTTCGTGGTCTTCACCCCCAGCTTTCCGGCGGCCAGCCAGGCCCAGGCCCTGTTCACCCGCATGTGGAGCAGCGGCTTCCTGCCCAGCCGTTTCACCGGCGTCGCCCTGCGCGGCCAGGGGGATCCGGTGCTTTATGTGAAGAATCCTCCCGGCGTGGACCCGGGGGACCGCCGCACGATGCTGAACGCGCTGGGCCGGCTCAACGAGATCAACCATGCACGAATCGGCGATCCGGAAATCCAGACCCGCATCGCCAATTATGAGATGGCCTTCCGCATGCAGGCCAGCGTGCCGGAGCTGACGGACCTCGCCAGGGAAAGCAAGGCCACCCTGGAGATGTACGGCCCGGACGTGCATCGCGCCGGAAGCTTCACCCACAGCGCCATCCTCGCTCGGCGGCTCATCGAGCGCGGCACCCGTGTCGTGCAGATCCTTCACCGCGGCTGGGACCAGCATAACAACCTGCCGCGGCTGCTGCGCGGGCAGATCGAGGACACCGACCAGGCGACTGCGGCGCTGATCATGGACCTGAAGCAGCGCGGGCTGCTCAACGACACCCTGGTCGTCTGGGGCGGCGAATTCGGCCGCACCGTTTACTCCCAGGGAACCCTCACCCAGGACAACTACGGGCGCGACCATCATCCGCGCAACTTCTGCATGTGGATGGCCGGCGCAGGCGTGCGTGGCGGAACGGTTTACGGCGAGACGGACGACTTCAGCTACAACATCGTGAAGGATCCGGTGCACATCAACGACCTGAACGCCACGATCCTCCACCTCATGGGCATCGACCACACGCGCTTCAGCTTCAAGTTCCAGGGCCTCGACCAGCGCCTGACGGGCGTGGAGGAGCATCATCCGGTCAAGGCGGTGCTGGCCTGATCCGCCCAGGATTCCGATTCGCCGGGAAAAGGAGGCGGGCGGCCCGCGTATTGAAGGACTGCCATGCCCATTTCACGCCTTTTGTTGCCGCTTGCCCTTGCCTCCGCCGTCTCCGCGGCGGATGTCCGCCTCCAGCCCCTCAAGGACCTGGACGGTTACTTCCCCTTCAGCCCGCCGTCCTCGCTCAGCGAATGGGAGCAGCGCCGCGAGCAGGTGCGGCGTCAGATCCTGGTCTCGCAGGGCCTCTGGCCGATGCCGACCAAGACGCCGCTGAACGCCGTGGTGCACGGCCGGGTCGAGGGGGACGGCTTCACGGTCGAGAAGGTGTACTTTGAGAGCGCGCCCGGCTTTTACGTCACGGGCAGCCTGTGGAAGCCGAAGGTCATCAAGGGCAGGGTGCCGGGGGTGATGTTCGCCCACGGCCACTGGCAGGACGCCCGGCTTTCCCTGGGCGACCCCGCGAAGGTGCGCCAGGAGATTGCCATCGGCGCGGAACGCTTTGAAAAGGGCGGTCGCAGCATCTTCCAGTCGCTCTGCGTGCAGCTCGCCCGCATGGGATGCATCGTCTGGCAGTGGGACATGCTGAGCGACTCCGACTCGAAGCAGATCCCGCGCGAGGTGGTGCATCGTTTTGACAAGCAGCGGCCGGAGATGAACACGACCGAAAACTGGGGCCTGTTCAGCCCGCAGGCCGAGGCGAACCTGCAGTCCATCATGGGCCTGCAGACCTGGAACGCCGTGCGTGGACTGGACTTTTTGTTAAGCCTGCCGGAGGTCGACCCGGAGCGCACGGCGATCACCGGGGCGAGCGGCGGCGGCACGCAGACCATGCTGCTGGCGGCCATTGACGACCGCATCAGGCTGTCCTTTCCCTGCGTGATGGTCAGCACCTCCATGCAGGGCGGCTGCACCTGTGAAAACGCCAGCCTGCTGCGCATCGGCACGGGCAACGTCGAGTTTGCCGGACTCTTCGCCCCGAAGCCGCAGGGCATGAACACGGCCAACGACTGGACCAAGGAGATGGCGACCAAGGGCTTCCCCGACCTTCAGAAGCTTTACGCCACCTACGGGAAGAAGGACGATGTCTTCCTGCTTCGCGGGGAGCACTTCCAGCACAACTACAACGCCGTCACCCGCAGCGCCTTCTACACCTTCCTCAACAAGCACTTCAAGCTGGGCTTCGAGGCGCCGGTGATCGAGCGGGACTACGATCCGCTGCCGCCGGAAAAGCTGAGCGTCTGGGATGAACAGCACCCGGCGCCGAAGGCGGCGGACCCTGAGTTTGAGCGGCGGCTGCTGAAATACTTCACGGAGGACTCGGCGCGGAGGCTGAAGGAGGAGGGAGCTGAAGTGCTGAGGCAGGGAGTCGAGACCATCATCGGCCGTGCTTATGACCAGGCGGGTGAGGTGGAGTGGACGCTGGCGGACAAGCAGGACCGCGGCGGCCACCTGGAGATGACAGGCACGCTGGTCAACAAGACCCATGGCGAGGAGACGGCCGTGACCTGGCTTTATCCGAAGCAGTGGAACGGCCGTGTGGTGGTCTGGCTGGATGACGCGGGCCGTGCCGGCCTGAAGAACGGGGATGTCAGCGCGCTCGTCGCAGGCGGTGCGGCGGTGGTCGGCGCGGACCTTCTGCTTCAGGGCGGCGAGCCGGTGAGGCAGGCCCGGGTGGTGAAGAACCCGCGCGAGTTTGCTGGTTACACCTTTGGTTATAACCACGCCCTGTTCGCACAGCGCACCCATGACGTGCTGAGCCTCGTCAGCTTCCTGCGCAACGCCAGGGTGGGCTCGCATCCCAGCCCGAAGGCGGTCTGCCTGGCGGCCCTGGGGCCCCAGGCCGGCCCGGTGGCTCTCGCCGCCCGAGCCCTGGCGGGGAAGGCGGTCGACCGTGCGGCGGTGGACACGCACGGCTTCCGCTTCGGCAGGGTGCTGGACTACCGAGATCCGATGTTCCTGCCCGGCGGTGCGAAGTATGGTGACGTTCCCGGGCTGATTGAGCTGAACGGCCCGCTGCCACTCTGGGTTCGTGGTGAGGGCAAGGATCCCCAGGCGGCGCCCGCTTCCTGGCTGCTCGAATAGCCTCAGACTGCCAATCATGAAGCGTCTGCTCCTTTTTCTCGCCCTCTGCGGTCTTGCCCCGGCTCAGGAAATCAAGCTTCCGGCCAGCGAGAACTTCCATCTCTTCCTGCTCGTCGGTCAGTCCAACATGGCCGGACGAGGCGTCGTGGAGGAGCAGGACAAGGCCCCTCTGCCTCGCGTGCTGATGCTGGGCAAGGACGGGCGCTGGACGGCGGCGGTGGATCCGATGCACTTTGACAAGCCAAGCGCGGGTGTCGGCCTGGGCCGCAGCTTTGCCAAGGTGCTGGCCGAGAAGGAGCCCGGGGTGACGATCGGCCTGATTCCCTGTGCTGTCGGCGGGTCGCCGATCGACTCGTGGAAGCCGGGAGTGTTCTATCCTCCAACCAAGAGTCATCCCTGGGATGACATGGTGAAGCGGGCGGTGCCCGCGCTTTCGGTGGGCGTCTTGAAGGGCATCCTCTGGCATCAGGGCGAATCTGACTGCAAGCCGGAGCTGGCCGGGGCCTATGAGGCCAAGCTGCATGACCTGGTGCGCCGGATGCGTGAACTGCTGAAGTCACCCCAGGTGCCGTTCATCGCCGGGCAGATGGGGCGTTTTCCCGACGTGCCCTGGACGCCGGAGATCGAAACCGTGGACCGTGCCCATCAAACTTTGCCGGGGAAGGTGCCCGGCTGCGCCTTTGTCAGCGCCGAGGGGCTGAACCACAAGGGTGACAAGATCCATTTTGACTCGCCATCCTATCGTGAGCTTGGCAGGCGATACGCCGAGGCCTGGCTGAAGCCGTCCAGGCCTTGAGTCAAACGACGCGCGGCAGCACCTCGACAACGTCGGCGAGCACACGGCCGGAGCCGTGGCGCAGCTCGTTGCAGCGGCCGAACAAAATCTGCCCGCTGGTGGCGCCGAGCAGCTCGGCCAGCCTCTGGTCCACCGCGATGCGGAAATAGCCGCGCGGATGGCTGCTGTGCGGCACCTGGTGGCGTTCCAGGATCGCCCCGAAGGGCACGCGGCCTTCCAGCACCAGCTGCTGGGCCTCCTCGGGCAGGAGGTCGAGGTGAATGCCGATGGCCCCGAACTCGATGGGCTTGCCGTCGCTGCGCCGGTGCAGCACCGAGGCACGAACGAGGTAGTTGCCGATGCGGGCGCGGGCCGCCACATCCAGGTCGATGTCGCAGCCGTGATAATCGCGCAGATGCGGCGTCATGTCGCGGTCATGCACGAGCAGGAAGCGCTCCTGCTCGGCCAGTCCGTCGGGTTCGACAAAAGTCACGCGCGGGCGTGTGCTGCCGATGCCGTAAAAGAAGATCAGCGGAGCCAGGATGTCTTCGTCTTGTCGGGGGGCCTCGTTCATCACCTCGGGAAAGCTGGAATTCATCGTTCAGTCATTCGCAATCCGTCATTCCTCAGGTGTAACGGGCGTACTGGCGGTGCTGGGGCAGGAAGAAGTCATGCAGCAGCCTGTCCACCTGCAGCAGGCCGTCGCGGCTGAAGGTGACATCATCGTTGGTCAGGTTGACCCATCCCTCCGCGGCCAGTCGCTCAAGCTGGGTGGCGAAGAACTGGCGTGGATGGATGCCGAACTTTTCCTGGTAGTAGGCGAACTCGCTGCGGCCGAGCTTCATCTTGAGGATGAACTCGCGCACGAAGCGCTCCTCGTGGCTGGTTTCATAGGCGCGGAAGATGGGCAGCCTGCCGGCGTCCACGGCCTGCATGTAGGGGCCGACATCAGCCTGGTTCTGATAATGCACGCCGCCCAGGTGGCCGAAGGAGGCCACGCCGCAGCTCAGCAGGTCGGAGCCCTCCCAGAGCGCGTCGCGGTACACGAACTTGATGCGCTGCGGATCCTTCACGACGGTGTAGGCGCTGGTGACGGTGTAGCCTGCCTTGACGAATTCATCGAAGGCATAACTGACCCAGCGGCGCTTGGTGGGCCAGTCGGCGACGGGGGCGGTGACCTTGCCCTCGGCCTTCATCTGCTGATAGATGGTGGTGTTGTAGGGAACCTCCATCTGGTAGATGGTCACGGCGTCGGGGCCGAGGTCGATGGCCTTCTGCACGCAGACCTTCCAGTTTTCCTCGGTCTCGTTCATCATGCCGGCGATGAGGTCGATGTTGATGTGCTCGAAGCCGAGCGTCCGGGCGAAGCGGTAGGCCTTGTCGATCTCGCCGCTGCGATGGGCGCGGCCGTTGGACTCGAGGATGTGGTCGTCGAAGTTTTCCACGCCCAGGCTGAGGCGGGTGACGCCGACCTCGCGGATGCCGGAGAGCTTGACCTCGTTGAGCGTTCCGGGTTCGGCCTCGAAGGCCACCTCGGCGGCGCCCTCCCAGCTCACCAGGTCCTTCATGCGGCTGGTCAGGTCGCGCAGCTGGGGCACGCTGAGGTAGCTGGGCGTGCCGCCGCCGAAATAGACGAAGTGAGCCTTGCGGCCCTGGATGTAGGGCGTGGAGGCATAGCGCTCCATCTCACGCATTCCTGCGTCGATGTAGGCCTTGATCTCCTGGGCGTTCTTGTCGGTGTAGACCTTGAAGTAGCAGAAGTGGCAGCGTTTGCGGCAGAAGGGGATGTGGAAGTAGATGCCCAGCGGCACGTCCTGCGGGGCCGGACGCTGCATCACGGCCTCCACGGCGGGCACCTGCTCCGGCTTCCAGAAGGAGAAGGGGGGATAGTTGGAGACGAAGTAGTTTCCAGCCTCGGTCTTTTCAGGCTGCTTGTTCGTCGCTGGCTGGGGGGCTTCCAGGGTGTTGGACATGGCGAAAATGGGAACGGTTGCCACAGCCTAGTTCTGCCGCGAAAAAGCGCCAGCGGGGAAAGCTCCGGGACGATCCCTCAGTCGTTCAGCAGCAGCCTTAGGAAATCGCCGTCACGAAACCTGGCGTTGCTGCCAAGGCGGACGATGACCAGATCCTGAGATGGGATGACGTAAAGCCGCTGATAGCCGCTGCCGATGCAGGCGATGAGGTCGGGCGGAGCGTCCCGACCGATGCAGACGCGGCCCCAGGACTGCCTGTCCCAGTCCAGTTCGAGCTGATCCTCGATGTCAATTTCACGCGGGTGCAGCCTGTCGGCCGCGCGGTTGTTCCAGAAACCGAAGCTGTAGGCGGTGTTGGCATCCGAGCCAGCAAGCAGGGGCTGGAGGGATTCATGCTTCAGCACGGGCGCTCCATCACGCAGCAGGCAGGTTCCGAGCTTCGCCCATTGCCCGGCGGTCATGATGAAACCTGCGGCAAGCAGAGGGTTGCCGGCTGCGTCGGGCAGGTACCGCTGAGGGCCGAGGCCAAGGGGCCGAAGCACGCGGCGTTCAAGGTACCGGGTGGGTGACTCCCCGCGCCTTCCTCCGGACAGCCTCCGCTTCAGCACTTCATGGAAGACCTGGAGCTGGCTGGGGCCGTAGATGAAGCGTTTGCCGGGCGTGGCGGCCATGGGGCGTTTCAAGGCCATCTGGTTGCGGTCTTCCAGCCCGTCCTCATGGATGGTTAGGCCACGCTCCAGTCCTCCGGTGAAGTTGAGCAGCTGATGCAGGGTCACCCGGCTGCGCCGTTTGTCCTCACGCCATTCCTTCACGGTGTCGGCGACGGGTTCATCGAGCTTGATGACGCCGTCCTCCACCGCCGCCATGGCGGCCAGTCCCCAGAAGCCCTTGGTGCCGCTGAAGATGCGGTGTGGCTGGGCGCGTGCCCCGCCCTTGCCATGGTTCTCATGGATGATCTTCCCATGCTGCCGGATGAGGAGGGAACTGGTGCGGCGTTCCTCGGCATAGTGGGCCGCAGCCTTCAGGGCGGCGGGTTTCAGAAAGACGGGTTCGGGCCTGCTGGCACAGGCCGGCAGCGCGAGGCCAGCACCGCCAAGCCCAAGCCATGCCAGCATGCGCCGACGGGTGGCCAGCTTGCCGATGCGTCCGCGCATGTCACGCTCGGCGTCGTCGCACAGGCTTTTCAGCATGTCGGGGCTGATCCAGCCCGCACCGAAGGCGGTGATGGTTTCACGGACCAGGCCGTCCGCGGAGGCCACCTGCATGCTGCGCTCCCCGGCGTACCTGGCGACGAGCTTTTCGATCAGGTCATCCGCGGTATGTCCGGCGTCGGCAAAGATGATCTGCAGGCCCTCGGGTTCACGCTCCTCGGTGACTCTGGCGGTGGTGCCGTCAAAGACCACGACCACCTGCATGCCGCTCATGTCCTGCAGATGCCGCAGGCGCTGGAGCAGTTCCGTCCTGGCCAGGTGCCTCTTTCCCGCGCTGCGCATGTGCCTGGCAAGCTCCGGCCAGGCATGCATGACATTGTGACCATCCACGAGGAGGTAGCTGGGCATGGGGAGGGTTCTCGGTTTTCTGACTTGGATCGCCTGCAAAGCCGTGCCTATGAAAACAAGGCAAGCAAGGTCTTTTCGGTGGCGCCTTCGTGGGCTCGCAGGGCGGCGTGGCCGGCTTCACCAAGCTGCCGGCAGCGCATGTCGTCGGCGAGCAGGGATTCGAGCTCGCGTTCCAACGACCCCGCATCCCGCACCTGGACGGCGCCGTGTTGCTTCAACAGCAGCTCGACAAGGGCCTCGAAGTTTTCCATGTGCGGGCCGAAAAGGACCGGCTTCTTTGCCATGACGGCCTCGGCGGGATTCTGGCCGCCTTGAGAGAGGAAGCTTTTGCCGACGATGACGATGTCGGCGAGGCACTGCCAGGCGCGCAGCTCGCCCGTGGTGTCGACCAGCAGCGTGGGAAGGCCGGAGGCAGGGGATGCCGCCGCGGATGCCACTCCGCTGCGCCTCCGGGCCTCGATGCCGCATTCGCGCAGCTCCTCCAGGATGGAGCCGGTGCGTTCGACATGCCGGGGCACGATGAGCAGGGCCAGTTTGCCATGCTTTTGGTTCAGCGGAAGGATGCGCCGGGCGAGCAGCAGCTCCTCGCCGTTGTGGGTGCTGGCGAGGAGGATCACGCGGTGTTCCTCCCCGATGCCCGCCTGGCGGAGGATCAACCGAAGCTGCTCCACCTGGGCCGGGTCGGCCTCGGCGCCCTGGGGGTCGAACTTGATGCTGCCGGTGTGCTGGATGCGTTCAGGCAGGACGCCGATGGAAGTGAAGCGTGCGGCGTCGGACGGTTCCTGGACAAGCACACGGTCCAGCATCTGGAAGACAGGCTTGATGATGAATCCCAGCCGCCGGAAGCGTCGCTCGGAGCGCGCGGACAGCCGGGCGTTCACCATGGAGACGGGGATGCCCTGGCACCGGGCGGCAAAGGCGAGGTTGGGCCAGAGCTCGGCCTCGACGAGGATGATCCGCGAGGGCTGGATGAGATCGAGAAAGCGCAGGCCGACCCAGGGCAGGTCGACCGGCGAGTACAGCACCACGACCTGCCGGGGATGACGTATGGCGAACTCCTCCACCATGGCGTGGCCGGTGGGCGTGGTGGTGGTGATGACGATGCCTGAAGCGGGGCGCTGCTTCAGCAGGCGAGTCACCAGCTTGATGGCGATTCCGGCCTCGCCCACGCTGACGGCATGAATCCACAGCCGCTCGGCACCTGGGGAAAGGGTGGCGATGGCGGCCTGCTTTTCAGGGGCGGGCGAGCCGAACCTCTCGCTCATGTCCGACCAGCGTCCGCCGCGCGCCCGCATTTTGCGCAGGGCTCCCGGCAGCATGAAGACCAGGCCGACGGGCAGCAGCAGGTTGTAGAGGATCAGGGTGAGGGGCAGGGACATCAGCGGGGTTTCCATGCCACTGCCCGCGCGCTGAGGCAAGCCGTCAGCAGGAGGTGCCTCCGCCCGCGCGTTTTCTCAGCCAGACGATGCGCGTCGATCCATAATCACGTTCGCGCACCCGCTCCCAGACATCCCCGTAGCTGGCGTTGTTGCGCGTGGCCAGGCTTTCAAGAACGACGCTGGCTCCGGCGGGAAACAGGGCCTGGAAGTGTTCATCGGCCGCCAGCCGGGCGCTGAGGTCGATGTCGCCTGGCCTGTGGGCATAGGGAGGATCGGCAAAGGCCAGGTCAAAGGTCGCGCCGCTCGCAGCGAGCCGGGCCACGGCCTTGAAGACGTCGCCCTGCCGGATGGTGGCTCCCTCGAGCCGGGTTTTGGCGAGATTTCTTTGGATGACTTCGCAGGCCCCGCGATCCTGATCAACAAGGAGTGCGCTGACGGCCCCGCGGCTCAGGCATTCAAGGCCGAGTGCGCCGGAGCCGGCAAAGAGGTCGAGCACCCGGGCGTCCGGGACGAGCTCGCCCAGCATGTTGAAGACCGCCTGGCGCACACGATCCTGAGTGGGGCGTGTGACGGACTTGGGAACTTCCAGCGGGATGCCACCCGCGCTGCCGGAGATGAGGCGCATGCCCACCGCTACGAAGAGTCGGTGCGGCGGTCAACGATGGATGCGACAAAGCCCGCGCCGCCGATGCAGCACGGGCTTTGCAAGGCGGTGGCCGCAGGCTTCAGCGGGCGGTGTTCCGGCGTGGGGCCGGGGCGATGAAGACGTTGCGTCCGACCTCGGATCCGATCTCCGTGTTGCGGTGGATGATGACACCCAGGGTCTGCGCGTTGATCATGCGCACCATCTCGGCGGACAGCAGCCTTTCATACCAGAAGCGGTCGCCGTCACGAAGCCTCGTGAACTGGTCCACGAGGATGCGGTGGAAGGTTTCACCCACCATGGAACCCGGCCGGTCGGCTTCGGCGAGGCCGCCGATCCAGAGGTCGATGTCAGCCGGGCTGTCGTACGCGGCGTCCAGCTCGGCCGCCACCTGGCGGTCCGGGTTCACGTCCTGGAATCGCCTGACCGGTCGCAGGCCGAGGGCGCTGCGCATCTGGGAGAAGCCGGGCAGGCCATGGTCGCGCCCGCGCTGGATGTTCAGGGAGGCCAGGTCGAAGCCGCCGGCGCCCGGTGCGCCGAACAAGAAGTTGCGCACGTCATTGATGAGCCATTCGTCCAGCTCCTGGGCCCTGCCTGTCGCAAGGCCGCGCAGGATCGGGTCGATGCCATGGTCCGTGACCTGCTGGGGCTGGAAGAAGGAGTTCGCGAGCGAGAGGCTGCCGGCCTCGATTTCCTGGCCGTCGGCGCCAAGGCGCAGGAGGGTGGGGGAGAGCAGGCTGTGACCCAGGCGGTAGGCCGCCGTGGCGAACTCGTTTGAGATCGTCGGGTCCACCTCCGCCTTGTAACCGCGATACGGCCTGACGGCTCCCGGGCCCAGCAGCACGGGCAGGAACTCGCGATAGGTGACGGCCTGCATTTCTGCACCCACGATCATGCGTGCGAACTGGTAGGTTTCCTCGTCCGTGGATTCGGGGTTGGCGCTGCGATAAAGGCCGGCCCAGAAGTTGTGCTCGCGCAGGAACAGGGTGTGGATGGCGATCAGGCCGACCTGTTCGTTCACCCGCACATCACCGGCGACAAAGAAGCCGGGCACGGGCGGCAGTGCGGCGAGGAGGTCCGAATGCATGGGCAGCAGGTCGCCGTGTCCGCTCTCGGTGACACGAAGCCTGCCCGTGCCGTCGTTGGCACGCAGCGCGGCCGCACGCGCGGCGTCGGAGCCGTAGACCTGGGAGGCGTCGATCCAGGCCGTGATGGCGTTTTTCTGCTGCCGCACTCCGCCGACGACCTCGTAGGCGCTGCGATTGAGGCCGATGGTCACGGTGCCGCTGCCTGTGGGGTCAAATTCAGGGTCGCCTGCCGGCACCGGGATCGGGAAGGCCTCGGCGGGGTCGGCCGTCGGGGTTTCATCCAGGTCATGGTCGAGGAACTGGCCCCACTGCCACAGAAAGTCGCTGGCACCACGTCGGTTGGGCCGCAGGTTCTGCTGCTTCGCCACGGCGTTGCTCACCACCCTGGCGCTCGGACGTGCGTCGCCTGCGGGAGCCGAAACACCATCGGCATAAGCAGCGGGGACGAGGCGGCGGAAGGGTCTGCCAGGAGTTCCAAGGCCGGGGCTGGCGATGTTGTTGCCGCCGCCGTCGACGGAGCGGAACTCCGAAGGCAGGATGAAGGATGACGGCAGGCCGGGGGGCAGGGGTTCTCCGGCGGGCGGCTGCTGGGACCGCGCCCCGGCTGCGGGTTTTGCCGGCTGCAACGGCGGCTGCACCTGGGGCGGCTGCCTGGAGGGATCCATGCGCGGGACGGGGGCCGCGCCGTTGGGCGACTGGTTAGGCGTGGCAGCAAGGGCGCTGCTGCCGATGAAGATCAGGCCTGCGGCGGAGAGCACGCGGCCGTTTCTGGGATGACGGATGGTTTTCATGGTCTTTGCGGGGTTGAACTGCCTGATGGCGGCCGGGAACGGCCGTCGATTTCACCCCGAACAGACCACCGGCTTGTTAAGCGAATGTGTCAGGTGGCCCGCAGATTTGTGAAGGCTTGGTAAAAGGGCGCGTGCTCACCCGCTGACATGTGTCAGCCACGGCCATGACCAGGACGGACCCGGTGGCCGCCTACAGCAGCCCGAGTCTTTTCAGGAAGGCGTCGGTCTTCTGGAAGGTGTCCTGAAGCAGCGCTTCCTCGCGCATCAGGTAGCCGTGGACGCCGCCTTCATGGACGTCGAGCACGGACGTGTTGCCCGCCTTGAGCATGGCTTCATGAAAAGCCTTGGCCCCGGCAAAGGGCGTGACCGTGTCTCCGGTTCCATGAAAGGTGATCGTCGGCGGCAGGCCGGGCCGGACGTGATGCACCGGGGACAGCTCCCGCCAGGTGTCGCCGATCTTGGCCTGCCCATAGCCTTCCTTGGAGGTGTCGATGACCGGGAACAGCAGCACCAGGGCGTTGGGCGTGGTGGAGACCGCCGGATCCTCGCCCTGTTCGTTGACCTTGTCAAAAAGGGCGGTCGAAGCCGCGAGGTGGCCGCCGGCGGAACCTCCGCTGACGATGATCTTCTGCGGGTCGATGCCAAGCTCGGCGGCGTGGCTGCGAAGATGGCGCACGGCAGAGCGTGCATCCTTGACGCAGTCATAAACACTGACTCCCGACTTGGCGCTGTGAAGGCGGTACTGCAGGCTGACGGACACCAGACCCAGCCCGGCATAATGCGCGGCAAAGGGATACATGCGCTGAGGCGTGCCGCCCGTCCAGCCGCCGCCGTGAATGACCATGTAGCAGCCACGCTTGTCGGAAGCCTCCCAGCCCTGGGGGCGGAAGACATGCATCTGCAGATCGCGGTCACCCACCTTCTTGTAAATCCTGATCTCATCCGGCTTCAGGCTTGAGGCCCTGCGGTCAACCGCGTCCGGGGCCTTGGGCTGGGCGGGCGTCTGGGCCAGGCAGCCTGACATGGGGGCGAAAAGCAGGGCGGCGATGAGGGGGCGTGTCATGATGGATGGGCGGCGATGGATAACGTGCGTTCGAGGTTCGGGTTATCGGTGAACCGGGCTGCGTTTCTCGAAGTGGATGACGGCGGTTTTTGAAGAAGCCGCAAGATTGGGGCGTTGGTTAGGTCCTCTCATGCGTCCGCTCATTTTCCTCGCCATCGCCTCATCGCTTTCCGCCGCCGACTGGCCCACGTATCGTGCGGATGCCGCGCGAAGCGGCTGGACGAGCGAGACGATTCCGAACCAGCTCCGCCAGCGCTGGTCGTTCCGTCTGCCCGCCGCTCCGCGCACGGCCTGGCCAAACTCGGAACGCATGGAGTTTGATCGCGGGTTTCAGCCGATCATCGTCGGCGACCTGGTGCTTTTCGGCAGCTCTGCGGACGACCAGGTGTATGCGCTGGAGGCCGGGTCGGGACGTGTGAAATGGCGGTTTTTCACCGGCGGCCCCGTGCGCTTCGCCCCGGCGGCGTGGAAGGATCGTTTGTTCGTCACGAGCGACGACGGCCATCTCTACGCGCTCTCGCTGGCCGATGGCACTGTTCTTTGGAAGCATCGCGCCGGGCCTGCCGGGCGGCAGGTTCTCGGCAATGAGCGCATGATCTCTCACTGGCCCGCCCGCGGCGGCCCGGTGGTGATGGATGACATCGTTTACTACGCCGGCGGCATCTGGCCAAGCGATGGCGTTTATCTGCATGCGCTGAAGGCGGACACCGGCGCACCGGTCTGGCAGAATGGCGACACCGGCTCGATCTACATGCCCCAGCCGCATGGTGGCGCGGAGGCTGCGAGCGGGGTTGCGCCGCAGGGTTATCTGCTCGCCAGCGGCGGGTCGTTGATCGTGCCCACGGGCCGTGCGGTGCCTGCGGTGTTTGAGCGGGCTGACGGGAAGCTGCGCTATTACCACCTGCAAAAGAACCAGCAGCGTGGCGGCACGCGTGTGCTGGTCACCGAGTCGAACTTTCTCAATGCGGGCACGCTGTTCGACATCGCCACCGGCGAGTTCTCCGGCGCTTTCGGCACCGGCCCCAGCGTCGCGATCAACGGCGGCGTGGTGCGCGCGGAAGGTCGCTCGCTCGCCACCTATCGCTGGAAGGATGTGGAGAAGGTTGACCGCAAGGGCAAGGCGTACAAGGCCCGTGTCCTGGAGCAGGACAAGGTGGCGCCGGTTGAACGTGAAGTGCTGGAGTTCATCATCACGGGTTCTGAGGCAGTCGTGGGTTCCGACGGCCTGATCAGCGCCATCGACTACGCCGGCCAGCGCACCGAATGGTGGAAGCACAAGGTCGAAGGCCGCGTGCTCGGCCTCGCCGCGGGCAACGGACTCCTCGTCGCCACGACCGATGCGGGCATCGTGTATCTGTTTGATGGCGATCCCGCACCGCTGCCGGTAATGCAGGCACCGGAGGCCGAAAAGCCGCTCGATGCAGCCGTTGCCGCTGAAACGAAGGCCATCCTCGACGCCGTGAAGCTCAAGGACGGGTATGCCGTGGTGCTTGGGGCGGCGCACGCCGACTTTGCGCTCGCCCTGGCGCGTCAGTCGAATCTCCAAATCATCGCGATGGAGGCCGATGAAGCAGTGGCTGAAGCCGCGCGGCATCGAATCGCCGCCGCAGGCATCTACGGCACGCGCGTGAGCGTCCACAGCGGCTCGCTGGAGGCCACTGCGTATCCCAAAGGCTTCGCGAACCTCGTCATCGCGCCGAAGGACATCACGCCCGCGATTCAAGAAGAGCTCGAGCGCCTGCGACGTCCCTACGGCGGCATCATCTGCCACCGTGGCAGCCTGAAGATCGAGCGCGCCGCTGCGCTCGCCGGCGCGGGTGACTGGACGCATCAGAACGGCAGCGCGGCAAACATGCTCTGCTCCGATGACGAGGTGGTGAAGGGCAGGCTCTCGATGTTCTGGTTCCGCGACGTCGAGTTCGAGGTCGCGAATCGACACGGTCAAGGTCCCGCGCCGCTCATTGCGCATGGATACATGGTTGTTGGAGGCGTGCACGGCCTCTGCTGCCTTGATGCCTGCAACGGCCGCAAGCTGTGGGACTACAAGATCGAAAACCTCCTCATCGACTATGACGGCATCCATCACGATGTAGGGATCGGCGACACCGGCAGCCCCTTCTGCCTCGGCGGCGACTCCATTTACGTCAAAAACGGACCGCGCTGCCTGCGCATCGACCTCGCCACCGGCAGTCTCGTGCGCGAGATCGCCGCGCCGGTGCCCGCCGATGCAAAGAACCGCAACTGGGGCTACCTCGCCTTTGAAAACGGTCTTCTTTTTGGTTCGGTGGAAAACGCCGCGCACAACGTCAGCCCGCGCTATCAGCTCACCAATCTGCGCACCGAGTCCGTGCTCTTCTTCGCCGTCGATCCCGCCACCGGCGCAGTGAAGTGGCGCTATCAGCCGAAGGGCAGCATCCGGCACAACGCTGTCGCCATTGCCGGTGACCGGGTCTATTTGATCGACCGCCCCATCGTTGAAGCGGATCGCGTCACGAATCCGCGTCGCGATGGAAAATCCGCGCCGAAGCTCTCGCACAGCCAGATGCCGCCCGGCACCCTGCTCGCCATCGAGGCCGCCACCGGCAAAGTGTTGTGGGAAAACCGCGACGACGTGTGGGGAACGCAGCTCGCCGTCAGCGCGAGGCACGGCGTGCTGCTCATGAACTTCAAGGCCGTGCGTCACAACTTCTTCGAGCTGCCCTCCGAGGTCGGCGGGCGCCTCGCGGGCTTCGACATCAGTTCGGGCAAACGCTTGTGGGACCAGGACGCGAAGTATCAGACGCGTCCGCTCATCAATGACCGCACCATCTACGCGCAGGGCGGAGCCTGGGATCTCAAGACCGGTTCGCCCGTCGAGTGGGATCTGAAGCGCTCCTATGGCTGCGGGCAGATCGCCGCGAGCAAGAACCTGATGCTCTTCCGCAGCGCCACGCTCGGCTATGTTGACCTTACCCGCGGAGCTGGCACCGAGAACTACGGCGGCATCCGCCCCAGTTGCTGGATTAACGCCATCCCCGCCTCAGGGCTTGTTCTTGTGCCTGACGGCTCCTCCAAATGCCACTGCAGCTACCAGATGCAGGCCTGGTTTGCGTTGCAGGGGGAGTGAGTGATCACATGTGCTGCGGCAGCCCTGCCGCCGGAGGAGTCTCTTGGCGTACGAGATAACAGTGCAGCCGCGCAATGGCGGCAGGCGCCCGAGCTTCGAACATCCTCTGGACGCTCGACGGCCAGCAGGCTGGCCTCCCCAAAGCGGCAGCATGGCCGCCGCAGTCCACGCCAAACACTTGTCTTTCAGGTCACGAGTTCGCGTAAAACCTGTCTTCCTTGTCCGTTTGGATCTCATGCGCTCCTTTTTCCTCGCGTTGCTCGCCGTGCCTGTTCTTGCCGCTGAACCGCTTGTTTTCGTCTCTGCCTTTGCTTCGGGTGAAAAGGCCGGGATTCATGTGTTTGGCTTCGACAGCGAAAATGGCGCGCTGAAGCCGCTGAAGCGCGCCACGGGCGTGCAGAGCCCGTTTTTCATCGCACTCTCGCCGGACAAGCGGTTCTTGTATTCAATCGATGAGTTCGGTGGAAAGGACAATTACGTAGCTGCTTTTGTGATTGAAGGTCGTGCTGGGGATTTGCGCCTGCTGAACCGCCAAAATACTCAAGGGACGGCGTCGTGCTTTGTGGAGGTGGACCCGACGGGAAAGTCGGTGCTCATCGCGAACTACAGCAGCGGCAACGTGAGCTCTTTTCCCGTGAAGGGCGATGGCTCGCTCGGCGAGTCGGTGTCGTTTTTCCAGCACAGCGGCTCCAGCGCCGACCCGGAGCGCCAGAAGGGGCCCAACGCCCATTGCTTCGTTATCAGTCCCGACGCCAAACATGCCCTCGCCTGCGATCTTGGCATCGACAAGGTCATGATCTACACGCTTGATGCCGCCTCCGCGAAACTCGCGCCGAACGCCGCACAGCCCTTTGCCAAGCTCACGCCCGGCAGCGGCCCGCGTCATCTGACCTTCCATCCGAACGGCAGGCTCGTCTATGTCATCAACGAACTCGCCAACACCATCACCGCCTTTGACTGGAACGCCGCCGAAGGCACGCTGAAGGAGAAGCAAACCATCGCCACCCTGCCGAAGGACTTTGCCGGCAAGAGCTACACCGCCGACCTGAAGATCACGCCCGACGGCCGGCACCTCTACGGCACCAACCGCGGCCACGACAGCCTCGCCAGCTATCGCATCGACGACGACGGCACGCTGACGCTGCTCGCCATCCAGCCCAGTGGCGGCAAAGGCCCGCAAAACCTGCTCATCACACCCGACGGGCGCTGGCTCCTCTGCGCCAACATGCCCGGCGGCAACGTCGTTGTCTTCCAGATCGACGCGAAGAGCGGCGGCATCACGCCGAAGGGCCAGCCCGTCGGGGTGCCGATGGCCTCATGCATCCGCTGGATGGAGTGAGGCTTGCCAGGGCGTCACGGAGTTCATAGAATGTCGGCATGCGCCTTTTGATCGTGGAGGATGAGCCGAAGGTGGCCCGCTTTGTCGAGCGTGGGCTGCGTGAGGAGGGATATGCCGTGGACGTGGCCGTGAACGGCGAGGCGGGGCTCGACCTGGCGCTCGTGCATGACCATGACCTCGTCATCCTGGATGTCATGCTGCCGAAAATGGACGGCTTTGAGGTGCTGGAGGCGCTGCGGGCGGCGAAGCGGCCGTGCAAGGTGCTGATGCTTACGGCGCGAGATTCGGTGAAGGACCGGGTGCGGGGGCTGGATGGCGGCGCTGATGATTACCTGGTGAAGCCTTTTGCGTTTGCTGAGCTTCTGGCCCGCGTGCGCGCCCTGCTCAGGCGCTCAGGGGGCACCGAGATGGAGCCCGCCGCGCTGAGCCTTGCAGACCTTGTCCTGGATGTGAAATCGCGCAAGGTGACCCGTGCCGGGCGGCCTGTGGCGCTGAGTGCGCGGGAGTTCTCAGTTCTCGAGCACCTGCTGCGGCACCAGGGTGAGGTGATCTCCCGTACGCGGCTGTCCGAACAGGTGTGGGACCAGCACTTTGACTCGATGACGAATGTGATCGACGTGACGCTCTACCATCTGCGAGAGAAGGTGGACCGCGGCTTCTCCACGCCGCTCATTCATACCGTCCGGGGCGTGGGGTATGTCCTGAAGAACCCCGCCGCATGAAATCCTTCCGCATCAGAATCGTCCTTGGGTTCACCCTGCTGACCGCGTTGCTTTCGGCGCTTGTGGCGGCATGGGTTTATCAGTCGTCCGCCGAGTTGCTGCGGGATGACACGGACCGTCTGCTGCGGGATCGTGCCTATGTGCTTTCGAAATCGGTGACGCCGATGGCGATGCGGCTGCAGCCCTGGATGGAGGCCTTCCTGGAGACGGACAAGACGGGGCTGCGTGTGCAGGTGGTCGATCCCGAAGGCGCGGTGCTCACTCAGTCGGCCAACCTGACGGAAGCGCTGCCGCTTTCCCAGCAGGCGCGCGATGCCGCCACCACCAACATGTCGTCGTTTACGGAGACCCTGAGGCTGAAGGACGGAACGATGATGCGGGTCACCAGCGTGCCGGTGTCGACCTACCGTGACAGCAAGAGCGCTGTGATCGGCTTCGCCCAGGTGGCATTGCCCGAGTCGGTCCGCCATGCCAGGCTTGACTCACTGATGGCACGGCTCCTGGGGGTTGTGATGGCGTCGGCGGTGGTGGCCTGGTTGCTGGCAAACGTTCTGTCAAAGGCCTGGCTGCGATCCGTGGACGCGGCGGCGGAGTCCGCGCATCGCATCGGTTTGGGCGGGACGTTGCGGGAGCGTTTGTTCGTGCCGAAGGACGAGGATGAGGTCGCGCGGCTTGCGCGTGCCTTCAATGAGCTGCTCGACAAGCTTGAGTCGGCCCATGGCACTCAGCAGCGCTTCCTGGCGGACGCCTCGCACGAGCTGCGCACACCGCTCACCGTGCTTCGCGGGGAGATCGAGGTCGCGCTGCGCCGAGAGCGGCCTGCGGAGGAGTATCGCGAGGTGCTGGAGAGCAGCCGCGAGGAGATCGAACGTCTTGCGCGGCTCACGGAGAACCTGCTGTCGCTGGCACGTTCGGACGCCGGAGAAGGTCTGGTGACGAGTGAGTCCGTGGATCTCGCGGAGCTGTGTGGTCGCGTGTGCGATTCGACGAGTGCCGCGGCGCTTGAAAAGCGCATTCATCTTGTCGTGGACGCCCCTGAACCGGTGTTTGTGAATGGTGATGCCTGTGCGTTGGAGCGTGTCTGCCTGAACCTCGTCGAGAACGCCATCCGCTATTCGCCTGCGGGTGAAAGCGTGACGCTGAGAGCCGTGACCGAAGATGACGAGGCGGTGCTGAGCGTGAGCGACACCGGGCCAGGCATCGGCCCGGAGCATCTGCCGCATCTGTTTGAGCGATTCTACCGCGTGGACAAGGCACGTTCCCGCGAACATGGCGGAGCGGGGCTCGGCCTCGCCATCGTCGAGGCGCTGGTGAAGGCGCATGGCGGCTCGGTGGCCGTTTCGAGCATCGTCGGCCGCGGGACGACATTCACCGTGCGATTGCCGTTGAGGGCTTGATCATCGTTTGTTCGCCGACAAAGGCGCCTTGCCTGGCTGATCCGGCGATACACAAAGATGAAAGCCTTTTCATCTGCCTTTCATCTTTGTTTCATGCGCCGGAGGCGAGCCTTGGGGCATGATGAAACCCAATCTTTCTCCTGCCGGGCTGCGGCTTCTTTGCGCAGTGATCCTTTCGACAGTCAGCCTCGCTCATGCGGATGACGCCGCCTGGCGAAAGCTGCTGCTCGGGACCTGGGAGGGGGCGGTGGTGGGTGATGAACACACAGGCGCGCGCCGTGCGACGATCCGCGAGCTGACGATCACCCTGGACAGGATCAGCGCCACCGATGGTGATGGGCGGAGCCTGGGGGAGGGAAGCTACAGGCTTGCCGAAGAGGGCGGCCTGCTGACGATTGACGCCACTGGAGTGAGCGGGCCGGCGATGGGGCAGACGATGCTGGGCATCTGGAAGCTGGAGGGCGACACCCTGCGCTGGTGCAGCGCGAACGCAGGCAAGCCGAGGCCGGGCGACTTCAAGACACGTTCTTCCGGGCCTTACCTCATGGTCCTGACACGCAGGAAGGACTGAGCGGCAAACATCCAGACGGAAGGCCATGTTCAACGATCCAGTCATCGCGATTCAGTGCTGGCTCAGCCACCGTGATCAAAACGCGGCGGCCTGGCTGGTGAATGAACACCGCCCGCAGGTGATTCGCGCCGCCCGCTCCTGGGGCGCTCCGGCGTGGATGGAGGAGGACGTGGTGCAGGAGGTCTTTCTCCGGGTGTTTCGCTCGCTGCCTCGTTTTGAACCGCGCATGCCTTTTACGCACTGGCTGGCGGTGATCGCCAGGAACACCTGTGCAAAGATGCGCCGGCGCTGGTGCCGTCGTCACAGGCTCAGCGCCGGTTTTGAAGGCGGCGCCCGGGAGCTGGACGACGAAGCCGCCGGGCCTCAGGAGGCCCCGGATCAGCAGCTCGTTCACAAGGAGCAGATGGCCCTGCTCAGACACGCGCTGAGCCGGCTTTCCGAGCGGGACCGCCTGCTGCTCGAAGGCGGTCCGACGGCCTTGACCGCAGCTCAGCGAGTGGCGCTGCACCGCGCTCGTGCACGTCTTCGCCAGCATTTCCCCCAAACCTGACTGCCTCATGAAAACATCCGTCTTCACCCTCCTTCTTGCGCTTGCGGCGTTGTCGCGGGCTGAAACCGTCATTCATGTCGATGACACGGTGCTGCGCACGAACACAGCTCGTTTTGGCATCTGCCTGGCGCAGCACAACTACTACGACTCCCATCAGATGATGAAGGAGCTGCTCTTTCGCAACCCTGGCTTCGAAGGGCTCTTGTATCAATCCATCGTCCGCCTAGGCCCCGGCGGCACCGCCAGCAGCGCCATTGAGGATCAGGCGCTCGGTCAATGGCCCACGGGCTTCTGGGCCGGGGCGCAGTATGAGGTCATCTGGTCGGCGTCGGGCGCCCAAGGACGCACGGGGACGGTGGCGAACAGCATCGCACCGAACCGTCCGAACCCGCCCAACGATCCAGGCGGCAGCACACAGGGCACGATGTATCTTTTCGATCCACCCGCAGGCGCGGTGCCGGCGAGCGGCGATTACCTGCTGCTGAGGCAGGTGATCACCGGCAGCGGTGGCGGCGCGGCCACGGGGAGCTGGGACGTCAGCACGCAGGGCGGCGGCGCCATCACGAGCGAGACCGCCGACCTGCCGCCCGGGACCGAAGGCCGGCAGTGCGTGCGTCTGACGGCCCTCTCAAGCGGTCAGCAGGCGACGATCAGCGGCCGCTTTGACACGCTTCAGGGCTTTGTGCGGCTGAACGGGCAGTTCAGGCTCGCCTTCAAGGCCAAGGGCGCGGGCGGCGCGAACCGCGCCTTCGTCACCGTGCGTCGTGGCAGCAGTCCGCATCTCAGCCAGACAGTCCAGCTCACCGGCGACTGGGCGGACTATGTGCTGACCTTTTCAGCCGCGGAGGCGGAGACGGTCTCCGGCACGGTGTCCGTGGAGTTTTCACCCACCGGCCAGAGCGCCATGCTGCTTGACGACGTGAGCCTGCGCCAAACCAACAGTGATGCAGGCAATCCCACCGAGTTCCGCGACGGAGTCGTCGCTGCGTTGCGCGAGCTGAAGCCAGGCATCCTTCGCTATCCGAACTGGCAGATGCTCGGCAATTCGCTCGACAACGACCTGGCGCCCGTCTTTGCGCGCAAACGCTCCGGCTACTCCGCCTATGGCACGGGTGAAAACAACATGCTGCCCGGCCTGCATGAGTTTCTGGTGCTCTGCAAGCACATCGGCGCCGATCCGTGGATGTCGGTGCCCGCCACCTCCTCGCCGCAGGAGATGACGAACCTCATGGAATACCTGGGCGGCGCCACGAGCACGCCTTACGGCCAGCTGCGTGCCGCCCGCGGTCAGGCGACGCCGTGGACCCATGTCTTCAGCCGCATTCATCTGGAATTTGGCAACGAGCACTGGAACAACACCGCTTTCCGCGGAGGCGTCATCTCGGCGCCGGCAGCCTGTGGCGCCCGTGCTGACGAGCTGTTCGCCGCGATCAAGGCCTCGCCCCATTACGATTCCACGCAGGTGAACTGCATTCTTGGCGGCCAGTCCGGCAATCCCGGCGCCGCGATCCAGTTCCACAATGCCTCATCGCTGCATGACACCTTCACGCTCGCCCCCTACATGAGCGGGCGGGTGGACTCTTTCGCGACGACGGAGGAGCTGTTCGGCCCGTTGTTTGCCGAGCCGGAATGGTGGAGCTTCAATCCCTCCGCCAGCAGCGGCCTCATGCGTTACGCCCATGACCAGGTGCAGGCCTCCAGCCGTCCGGTGCCCCTCAGCATTTATGAGGTGAACCTGCACACGACAAACGGCGGCATCAGCCAGGCCGCGCTCGACAGCTACACACCGTCCGTCGGTGCGGCGGTGGCCGTGGCGGACCACATGCTTGTCATGCTTCGGGAGCTGGGCGCCCGCGACCAGTGCATGATGTCACTCGCCGGACATCGCTACACCTGGCCGGATGGCTCGGGCAAAACCGCGGCGTTGTGGGGCGTCACGCTCGACATGGACAAGACCCACCGCCGCCGCCCCGCCTTTCACGCCCTGAGCATGCTGAATGAAGCCCTGGGTGGCGAGATGCTGCGCACCACGCACAGCGGTGACAATCCCACCTGGAACGTCAGCAGCATGAACCGTGTCACCTTCACCGGAGCACATCACCTGCAGAGCTTTGCCTTCAAAAACGGTGCGCAGCGCGGACTCATCCTCTTCAACCTCCATCGCACGGACGCGCTTGATGTTCGATTCACCGGTCCGAACGCCCCTGCTGGCGCGCTCAGCCTTCGCCGCCTCACGTCCGCCGGCATCACCGACAACAACGAGGCCGCCGTTGTTGTTGCGCCGACCACCGAGGTGCTTGCCAGCCTTGATCCTGCTCAGCCGCTTTCACTGCCGCCCTTCTCGATGACCTTGCTTCAATGGACTCCGCCTGCACGACAGGCGTGGCGCTACCTGCATTTTGGCACCGTTGCCGGAACGGCCGCCGCCGCCGATGACGCCGATCCTGATGGGGACGGCCTGGCGAACCTTCTTGAATATGCCCTGGGCACCCTGCCCACGCAGACATCGCCTCCGCCCTGGACCCTCAGCAACCTCGGAGGTTGTCTTGGCGTCACCGTCACCAAGGACACGAATGCCTCCGGCCTAACCTGGAGCGCGGAGTCGAGCGATGACCTGCTCACCTGGCATCCGGATCAAACCGTGACCCTCATTGACAACGGCACCACGTTCAGCGCCCGCGACAGCGTGCCCCTGGGGACGGCCGCACGGCGTTTTCTCCGGCTGCGTGTCTCGGCGGCGCAGCAATAGATCCAGGGTCGGTGCCGTAAGGGACTCATGCGCCGTCTTTATCCGTCCGCCTTCCTCCTTGTTGCCTGTTTCGCAGGCTCGCTTCAGGCCGTCGAGCCCGTGGATTTCACGGTGAAGCTTGAAGCCGTGATGAAGCACGATGACGGCAGGTTCCTGTGGTTTCATCCCCGGGCGGCCCCGGTGCCCGGAGGGGTGGTCATGACGATCCAGAAGCATCTCAAGGTTTCCGACTATTATTCAGGCCTGCATTTCATGCGGCGTGAGGGCGTGGACGGTCCATGGACCGGGCCGGTGCTGCCGCCAGAGACCGACTGGCTGCCGCAGTCGGATGGGGTGACGCTCAGTGTGGCGGATGTGACACCGGGCTGGCATGAAAAGACGGGCAGGCTCATCGCCATCGGCTGCCGTGTGCGCTACAGCCCGAAGGGCAGGCAGCTCGATGACGTGAAGCGTGCTCATCAGACGGTTTATGCGATCCTGGATCCGAAGACGTCGAAGTGGACGCCCTGGCAGGTGCTGGAGCTGCCCGGGGACGAGCAGTTCAACTTTGCCCGCAACGCCTGCGCCCAGTGGCTGGTGAAGGAGGACGGCAGGCTGCTCGTGCCGCTCTACATCGGCAAAAGCGCCAAGGACCGGTTCAGCACGACGGTGGCCGAATGCCGATTCGACGGCGAGAAGCTGGTGTTTGAGAGGAATGGCGACGTACTGCGCCTCGATGAGGCGCGCGGCCTTTACGAGCCTTCCCTGATCGCCTTCGGAGGACGTTATTACCTCACGCTTCGAAACGACATTCGTGGTTATGTCAGTGTGAGCGATGACGGTCTGGCCTTCGGCAAGCCGAAGACCTGGACCTTTGACGACGGCGCGGAGCTTGGCAGCTACAACACTCAGCAGCACTGGCTGGCGCATCGCGACGGGCTGTTCCTCGTCTACACAAGGCGTGGGGCTGACAATGATCACATCGTCCGTCATCGCGCACCGCTCTTCATGGCGCGTGTGGATCCGCAGAAGCTTCAGGTTCTCCGCGCGAGTGAAAAGGTCGTGGTTCCCGAACGCGGGGCCGAGCTTGGCAACTTCGGCTGCGCCCGCATCAACGACCACGAGTCCTGGGTGACCGTGTCCGAGGGCATGTTCATGAAGGACTCGAAGGCGCGGGGCGCGGAGGGGGCGACTTTTGTGGCGCGGATCCTGTGGTCGAAACCGAATTCACCAAGCCCATGAGCGAACCCCTTGTCTTCCTGAACGACCGTTTCCTGCCCGCCTCCCAGGCGAAGCTGAACATCTATGACCTGGGCATCGTGCTTGGGGCGACGCTGACGGAGATGACGCGCACATTCCGGCACCGGCCGTTCCGGGCGGAGGATCACGTGGCCAGGCTGTACCGTTCGCTGAAGTTCTCCGGCATCACGGTGCCGCTTTCTCCGGAGGAGATGCTGGCGCGGACAAACGAACTGGCCGAGGCAAACTGCCGGTTGATCGGGCCTGGGGAGGATCTTGGCATCGTGCATTTTGTGACACCGGGTGAAAACGCGCTTTATGCCGGCAGCGCAGGTGCGGCAGGACCGCTGAAGCCGACGATCTGCATTCACAGCTTCCCGCTGCGCTTTGAGATGTGGCGGCATCTGTTCACCGAAGGAGCGCATGTGGTCACGCCCTCCGTCAGGCACATCCCCCCGCAATGCATCGATCCGAAGATGAAAAACCGCAGCCGCCTGCACTGGTGGCTGGCGGACCGGCAGTCGCAGGTGGTGGATCCGCGTGCCATCAGCCTGCTGCTCGACTTGGACGGCAATGTCACTGAATGCGCGGGATCCAATTTTGTCATCGTGAAGGGCGGGACGATCATCTCCCCCACGCCCCGCAACATCCTTCAGGGCATCAGCCTTCAGACCATCCATGAGCTGGCTGGTGACATCGGCATGGAGTTCGTTGAGCGTGACTTTCAGCCTTATGATGTGGTGAATGCCGACGAGGCCTGGCTCACCACCACGCCCTACTGCATGGCACCATGCACCCGAATCAACGGCATTCCTGTCGGGGATGGCAGGCCGGGGCCCTGGTTCAGGAAGATGCTTTCAGCCTGGAGCAGCCTTGCCGGGCTGGACATTGAGGCTCAGGTGATAGGCGGCTGATGCTGCTTTCATCGCGCCTCCCAGGCCGGGGGCAGATCCTTGGATTCCGGGCCATAGGTCTGGGAGACGACGAAGCCGCTGGCCTGTGAGGTGTAGAAGATGCGACCGTTGCTGACCACGGCGCCGAGGCATTCCCGGGAGTCGATGGCGGGACCGGTGGAGACGAGTCTGCCGTTCTGGGAGAGGTCGATCATGTCCATGTTGGCACCGAGGACATACGGTTCGCTCAGGGTGAAGCGGCAGCAGGCGTAGTTGGTCTGGATGCTGTAGACGACCTTGCCGGTGGCGCTGTCGAAGACGTTGCCCTTGCCGCGCAGGGCGTTGGAGAACATGAAGCGCTCGCCGACGCTGACCACGTTCAGCGCGGAGGTCACGGCGTCGCTTTTCCAGACCAGTTTTCCCGTGCTGGCGTCGAGGCACCAGACAAAGCGGTCGTCGGTGCCGGCGTTCGCCTTGTTGTAGCCGCCGATGTAGAGGCGTCCGTCCCGGGCGCTGAGCGTGCACTTGGAGGTGACGTAATATTGGTTCGTCTGCCAGAGGATGTCGCCGGTCTTCGGATCGATGCAGCAGGTGAGGCCGTTGTTCTCCACCGGCAGGCCGCGGCGGCGTTTGGTCTCGGCGTCATAGCCGAAGAAGACGCTGTAGTAGAGCCTGCCATCGAGCACGCAGATGCCGCAGTCATTGCCGCCGCGACCCTGTTCGAAGAAGTCCTTCTCCCAGACGACCCTGCCTGTCTCCAGGTCCCAGGCCCAGATGCGCGGGTGATGGTTTTTGGGATAGTAGGGGTTGTCGTTGGAGTAGATGAAGCTCATCACCTCGGAGCCGTCTGCGGGAACCACGGGCGCGCCGCCAAAGGTGTAGGGCTTCTCGCTGCCCTGCGGGGCATAGTCGCCGCTGCCACTGGCGTAGATGGCCACCTTGCCGGCGACCACGGGCGGGAACTGGCGGCTCCAGCTCGGGCTGCCGGTGAAGGGCGCCTCCCAGAGCAGGTCGCCAGTGGCGGCGTCGAGGCAGCGGACGAAGGATTTTTTCATGCCCGCCTGAGGCACGAGCAGTCTGCCGTCGATGTAAAGCGGGGAGGTGAAGCTCAGATAGACATCGGGCCACCAGCGGCGCCAGAGCAGGCGTCCCGTGTCCTGCTCGCAGGCGATGACCTGGCCCTCGGCCGTGTGGGTGTAGAGACGGCCTCCGCCGCAGACGGGCAGGTGCTTCACCGTGCCTTCAAGGCGGCGGGCCCAGCGCATGCGCAGCGGCGGCTTGAGATCCTGGTTGTTGGAGTTCTGGCCGGCGAAATTGCCGTAGTTGGTGTACCAGTCGAACTTGGCGTCAGCACGCGGGCCGGTGAGAGGTGAGCGGATTTTGAAGGTGTTTTGGGAGTCCGACGCCACGGGCTTAGCGGGCGGATGGCTGCCAAACACCAGCAGGTCGCCTCCTTCGGTCGTGACATAGATGCGCTGATCGGCGACCGCCACCGGGGCGGTGATGGGGTGTCTGGAGGACTTTTTACCAGCGTTGCCGGCGAGGACTTTCGAGCTGCCGTCTTTGAGCGAGACGACATGAAGGCTGCCGTTCAGGTCACCAAACAGGACATGCTGTTGGGTCAGCACGGGAGGAGCGATGGCCCCGGCTTCGCTCAGCGTCTGGAGCTTCTTGGTGCTCATGTCATGCCGGATCAATCCGCGTCCTGTCTCCGGCTTGACGCGAAACACCTCGTTCCCACGAATCGCCACGGGCGAGAAGCTCAGCAGGCCGTCCATGCGGATGTTGGTGTCGGTGCCTGGCACGAAGTCGCCGGTCTTCAGCGTGCCTCCTTCCAGCCGCATGATGTCCACGCGGCCCGCGTTGTCGCGGCGGTGCCACTGCACATAGACATTGCCGTCGTCATCGGCGCTCTGGCCGAAGGTGGCGGGGAACTCCCTGCCGGACCACTCGGGGATTTCGCCCGTGGCCTTGAGCTTGGGCGCATCACCGGTGTCTTCGAGGAAAAGCGTGCGTCCGCCGGCGGGGATGACCACGATGCGATCCTTGATGAGGCAGATGTCGCGGGAGCAGACAAAGTGATCCTTCCAGGTCACGCGTCCGTCGCTGGAGGTCGGCTGGGTGCCGGGCTTCAAGGAGGCGAGCATGCGTTTTTCACAGAAGGCGGCCCAGGATTCACCGCTCCAGCGGTTGCCATCGAAGCCGACCACCTCTTTGACAAAATCCCATTTCCAGACGGGTTTGCCTTCAAAGGTCAGCGCCAGCACCTGGGCGCCGAGAGTGGCGACATAGACGCGGTCCCTGGCCACGACCGGAGTGCTGAAGATGGGTTCGCCGCAGTCGATCTCCGCCACCACCCTGCCGTTGCTGCGGTCGAGCACATAATGGAAACCTGAAGAGGTGCCGAAGTGGACATGGTTTCCCGCGATGGCGGGGGAGGAGACGTTGTTGACGTTCTGTCCGCCGCCCTTGCTTTGAAAGCGCCAGACCTCCTGCAATGTCGTGGTGTCAAAGCAGGCCGCGCATCCCGAGCCATCAACGACATAGACCCTGCCGTCGGCGACAACGGGCGAAGAGTAGATGCCGTCGGTCATGGCGACAGAAGCCTGAAGGCCAAGGCTGCCGGCATCGAGTTCGACGGAGGCGGCGTTGCCGCTGTGAGCGGCGTTGAACATGAACTGGGGCCAGTCCTCGGAGAGTGCCGGCATGGCGGAGGCAAGGAGCAGGGTGGCGGGAAGGAGCAGGCGCTGCATGACAACTCATACGAAGTTGGCCGGACGAAATCTCAGGATGAACGATCTTCCTCCAAGGATCCGTTTTCCTCTCCCATGACCAGCCGCAGACGCTTTCTCTCGACCCTCGCCCTTTCGCCCCTTGCCGTCCGAGGCCAGGAGGGGCCGAAGTTTCCGCCGACCCGCATCATCACGAAGGGGCCGGGCTATCACTGGTTCGCCTATTACGACAAGCTGCAGTTCTCGCCGGACAACCGTTTTGTGCTCAGTCACAAGGTGTCCTTCGAGCATCGTTCACCGACGGGTGATGACGTGATTGAAGTCGGCATGGTGGACATTCAGGACGGGGACAAATGGATCCCGCTCGGCAGGTCGAAGGCCTGGTGCTGGCAGCAGGGCTGCATGCTGCAGTGGATTCCAGGCACCGGGTCGAAGGTGATCTGGAACGACCGTGAGAAGGATCGTTTTGTCAGCCACATCCTCGATGTGAAGACGATGGAGAAGCAGACGCTGCCGTTTCCCGTCTATGCGCTTTCACCCAACGGCAGGGAAGGGGTGAGCTGTGACTTTGCGCGTGTGGCCGACTGCCGTCCCGGCTATGGTTATGCAGGCATCCGGGACCGGTTTTTTGATGACATGGCGCCCGAGGGCAGCGGTGTGACGCATGTGAACCTGGAGACGGGCGTCGAGAAGCTGATTGTGAGCCACAAGACCCTGGCGGCGACCGGCGAGGTCATGGAGAACCACCCGGACTCCAAGCATCACGCCTACCATCTTCTGGTGGGGCCGGATGGAAAGCGCTTCATCATGCTGCACCGCTGGACGCAGCCGAAGGGCGGGCACCTCACGCGCCTGATCACGGCGAACATGGACGGCAGCGACCTGCGCATCGTCATTCCAAACGGTTATGCCTCGCATTTCATCTGGAGGGACGCCACGCACATCCTTTCCCAGGCGAAGGGCTGGCTGGGGAACAACGACTGGGGTGACTTCCTGTTTGAGGACAAGGACAGCGGCATCGTCGAGGAGGTCGGCCATGGCGTCCTCGACAAGTCGGGGCATCTCACCTACCTGCGCAACAACGAGTGGATTCTCAACGACACTTATCCGCAGGGCTTGAGGCGCATCCAGACACCGCACCTGTATCATATTGCATCCAGGAAGCGCATCGATCTGGGGCATTTTGTCCAGCCGCCGGAATACAAGGGCGAGTGGCGTGTGGACTGCCATCCGCGCAGCAGCCGTGACGAGCGCTGGGTCTGCGTCGACGCACCGGACGGAGCCAACGGCCGTCAGCTACACCTCATCGACATCCAGGGACTGATGGGGTGAGGCCGGGCTGGCCAAAAGTTCGGTCAATCATCGGCGCGGTTGCGCGACATGAGCACCGTGCCTGAAATCCAGCGCGGCGGCTTTCCGGGCTCTGGCAGCGCGTGGATGAGCAGATGGCCGTAAACGCTGATGGATGAGTCTGGAACGGCGATGCCGTGGATGAAGCCGGCGCGCTGATGAAATTTGCGCGGGTTCACGGGGTCCTGCTGGCGGAAGAAGATGCTGCCCTGGATCAGGCCGGTGCTTCCGGAAGGATACAGCATCAGGCGCATGCCGGAGAAGACCATGTCGGCGCTGTCGGGGCCGGTGAACCGGACGGGGATGCGCATTTCTTCCGCGTCCTCAAGCTGGATGGTGAGGTCGGCGTTGGAGTCGCCGGCGGCGGCCTGTCGCAGGTTCATGTAGGTCCGCCTCCTGGTCGGGGGCGTGTAGTTCATGCCGGTGAACTGCATCTGGGTGATGAAACCCTGGGGATAGCTGGCGTCGGACTTTCGGGCAGGCTTGTTCCAGACCGCGTAGCCTCCCACGGGTTTTTCGGAGGCAGACTCAAGGTTCGCCGGCCAGTCAAGGACGCCTCCCAAGCTTCCGGTGTTTTGATACAGCGCGCTGTAAAGATAGAGGCGCGGCTGATCCAGCCCGAGAACCGGGCTGCTGCCGGTCAGGCTTTGTCCGTCGGGCAGGCGGCAAGACCATGCGGCCGTGCCACTGCGGCTGACGACAACGCTCAGAGTGCCGTGTCCGAGGGGCAGGGGAAAGAGCTCGGTTCCCAAAGGGCTCGTTTGAACGGCCATGTTGTAGCGTCCCTGGATGGCCTGCCTTCTCTCGGCCGGCCATTCAGCGATGGATGAACGGGCAAAGGTGATGAAGTGCGTGGGTTCGCTGTCGATCAGGATTCCTGGATGCAGGGTGCCTGTCCCCGAATGCCCCGAGGTTGGCAACTCAAGCTTCAAGGTGCTGGCTGGCAGGCCTGCCTGGGCGGGCAGAGGAAAGGAGAGGGTGGCCCCTCTCCTCATCACCGTGCCTTTGAAGCTGCGCCTGATGCCACCTTGAAGGAGCGCACCGCTGATCTTTCCCTCGTCCGTGATGGTGAACTGCAGCAGACACGAGTTTTGCTGAGCGGTGTGTGCCTCCATCGTGTACGTGCTGGCCAGCCCCTGACAGCTGCCTCCCAAGGTGGTTTTGACCATGTTGATCACAAAGGTGAAGGTGTTGTATCCGGCTGGGCTGAAGACACCGATGGTCACGGGATAGGAACTGCCCGGCGCCTCCTCCTCGGTGGTGGTGCCCGAAATGATGAGGGAAGTCGGGCCGCTGCTGGAAACCTCAAGTCCTGGGGGAAGTCCTGTCACATCATACCTCGTCGGTCGGTTTTGGATGTTCAGCTTCAACATCACGTCGGTGAGGGTGATGTTGCTGCTGGGTTCCAGGTCATAGCTGGACTGAGTGCTGAAGATCTGGGGAGGCCCAAGCACGTCGAGGTAGGTCTGAAACGTCCCTGAGGCCAGCAGGAGGCCGTTCGAATCCTTCCAACTGGTCGTGCAAAGATAGATGCCTTTCAGGTCGGAGGAGGCGGCGCGGATTCCCAGAGTGGTGCTGTTGACACCGGTGTAGGCGCCTTCCTGCAGGGGAACGCTGGGGATGTTCGTGGCGTTCAGCCAGGCACAATTCAAGGTGGTGCCGGCGGGAAGCCTGGCCTCCATGGGAAGCGTCGCCGGATTTCCCTGGTAGGCATAGACGGTCTGGGTGCCGCCCTGTGCTATGACGGAGTCCGCGCTGTGCCGCAATACCGCAACCCTTGCTGGTTTGGAGGTGACGCCGCCCTTGCTGGTGGTGATGATGACTGTGTAGACACCTGCGGCGCTGTTCCGGTGAAGGTTCAGCTGCGAACGGGTTTCCTGAGGAATGTCGGCCCCGTCGAGTTGCCATTGGTAACTTTGGGGCAGGGAGAGGCTGTTGGTGGCGGTTACGGACAGGCTGCCCAGCGTGCTTGAGCCCTGGTAGGCATTGGGCTTGTCGACGATCATCAGCGACCTGGGCTGCTGTGCGATCACCGGAAGACCCGGAGTTCCCAGGGCGGCCCTCAGCCGCAGTTCAAAAGGCAGGCCGGGCTCCGTGGTGCTGGTGATTCGCAGAACGCCCTCATGGCCGCCGAGGGTGCTGCTGGAGAAGGTGATGTCGAGGTCACGGCTCTCCCCGGCGCTGAGCGTCCAGGGACTGCCCGATTCCTGGCTCATGCCGAACGCGGCGTCGTCCTGGAGGATGCCGGCCTGAACGCCCGCCAGGCTGGTCGTGCCTGTGTTTTTCAGGGTTACACGAAGAGTGCTGACGCCCGAGCCTTCGTTGACCAGGCCAAAGTCGAGCACGGAGGCAAGGCCGGGATAAAGTCCGACGCCCTTGTGCAGCACCTGAAGCTGGCCGGGGCTGGCGGGCGTGTGCTCCAGCCTCATCAGCGCGGCACGCTGGGCGCCGCCGATGAAGCTGTAGCCGGCGATGACCACTTTGGCATCAGGCTGCTGCAGCATCACGGCAGGCGCCTGGGAGAGGCCGCCGAAGGAATGGGAGACAAAGCCTGTTCCCTGGAAACCGAGATCAGGAGCGCCGTTCGCAAGCCTGCGGGAAAGGATGATGCTTCCATTGTTGCCCTCCTGGTAGCTGGCGCAGATCAGCAGCCGCCCGTCCGGCAGCCTTTTGAAGTCGTGCGCCCAGTTCGTCAACGGCCCGAAATCCATGATCGCCGTGCCCTGGCTGCCCATGTCCGTGTCCAGTAGGCCGTCGGTCTTGAAGCGGGAAATGAAGACCTTGTAGGCCGTCGGGACGTTGCCGCCGTTGATGGTGCCCAGGGCCAGCACGGTGTTGCTGACAGGGTCGAACTCGATCACGTCGTAGGAGTCGTAGTAGGTGGTGCTGACGTTGTTTTCGACCAGGCCGCCCGTGCCGAAGTCGCTGTCCAGCCTGCCCTCGGACGTGAGCCTGGCGATGGTGCCCCGGCTGTTTCCGCCGATGTGTCTTGCGCCGCCCACCAACAGGCTTCCGTCAGGCCCGTGAGCGAAGCAGCCCTTGGCCGTGCTGGCGTTGATGCCGGTCACCGCCACACCGCTGGATCCATAGCTGGAGTCCCAGAGGCCGTATTTGTCGTACTTCATCACCGCCCCGCTGTTGCCGCCCAGGTAAAAGCCGTTGTCGGCCGCCGCCAGGAGCGTGGAGCCGAACTGTCCCGACATCCGGTAGGCATCGAGCCTGCCGCCGATGCCAAAGCTGCTGTCGAGGCTGCCGTCTGCGTTGACTCGCACGATGACAGGAGTGGGCTGCCCAAACTGAAACTTGAAACCGGCCGCCAGGATCAGGTTGTTGTCGAGGATGAGAAGGCTGTTCAGCCAGTCGCCGGTCGTGCCAAAGTCGACGGTCACCACTCCATTGCTGCCAAAGGTGCTGTCAAGCTGGCCGGCACTCGTGAAGCGCATCAGGCAGCCGTCGCGGCCCGCCGCTCCCCCCGATTGAACATAGCCCGCCGCGACCAGCCTGCCGTCGGACTGGCGAGCCAGGGCGGTGACGGTGCAGCCGGAGTCCTGGGCGACGGAGGTGACACCGGCAGTCCCGAAAGTGGCATCAAGATCACCGTCCGTGCCCAAGGTGAGATCCGGGGCCCAAAGCAGGGCGGTGGCAAGGAGCGGGCGCAGAAGCATCGGCTCCGTTATTAACAAATGATCCGGCAACTGTCTTGAATGAAAAGCAGGGCATGGTCCCCGGGAGATTTTCGCCTGCCTGACTGACGGGTCATTTTTAAGCGGAAAAAGACACAAATCCTTGTCTCCTGGACGCGTATGTCTGAGAGTCCAAGCCTTCCTGCCAACGCCTCATGCGCGACTACTTCATCCGCCGTTTTCTGCTCATCATCCCGACGATCATCGGGGCCACCATGGCGGTGTTTCTGATCACGCGGGTGACCCCGGGCGGTCCGATGGAGCGGGCGATGCAGCAGGCCATGATGAACGAGCGCGGCGGCAGGGACGCCGGATCCTCGCTGACGGAGGAAAAGCTGGCGGAACTGGCGGCCTACTACGGCTTCGACAAGCCCTTCCTGCCCGCCTACGGCATCTGGCTGGGTGTCTGGCCGCGTGAGGAGACGCCGCAGTTTGTGAAGTTTGAGAAGGATGTGAAGGAACTGCCCGTGACGCTGAAAGTGCTGCTGCCAAAGGCCGAGTGGAAGCCGAACAACGCCTACCGTGTCTCATCGGCAAGGCTCACGCGGGAAGGCAGGCTGACCAGCGAGGACCCGCGGGCGCTCGTCGGCTGGAAAACCAGGGTGGAGCCGGACAAGGAGCGTGTGGTCCTCTACCGTCCCGCCTTCAAAGGCGTGCTCCAGGGCTACTTCCACCTCTCCTCGATCTACAACCAGCCGGTGCTGGAGATGATGATCTCCAAGATGCCCGTCTCCATCTTCTACGGGCTGTGCAGCTTCATCCTGACCTACATCGTCTGCATCCCGCTCGGCGTGCTCAAGGCCATCAAGCACCGCACGGTGGTGGACAACGTCACCTCGGTCCTCATCTTCATCGGATATGCCATCCCCGGCTTCCTGCTGGGCAGCCTGCTGGTGGTGTACCTGGCGGCAAGGCATGGCTGGTTCCCGACCGAGGGCTTCACCGGGGAAAACTTCGACTCGCTCAGCCTCGCTGGCAAGGTCTGGGACATCACCCATCACGCCGTCCTGCCGCTGGTCTGCTACATGATCGGCAGCTTCGCCTTCATGACCATGCTCATGAAGAACAACCTGATGGACAACCTTGCCGCCGATTATGTGCGCACCGCGATCGCCAAGGGCGCCAGCTTCAGGCGGGCCGTCATCGGTCATGCGATGCGCAACTCGCTGATCCCCATCGCCACCACCCTGGGCGGCATCACCACCATCTTCGTCGCCGGCTCCATGCTGATCGAGCGCATCTTCCAGATCGACGGCTTCGGCCTGCTGATGATCCAGAGCATCACCGACCGCGACTACCCGCTCGTGCTGGGCATCCTCACCGTGGATGTCTTCCTCATCATGCTCGGCAACATCCTGTCCGACTATTTCGTCGCGCTCACCGACCCCCGGGTGAGGTTTGAATAAGCCATGTCCCCCCGCACCACCGGCCTTGCCCTCACCACATTCGCGGTCCTCGCGGGCGCCTTTCACGCCCTTGGCCTGATGGTGCCGGTGTTCAAGGTTCCCTTCATTGGCGGACGCTGGACGGGCCTCGTGCTGCTCCTGCTCATGCTGGCCTCCGGCCTTCGCCTCCTGCTGCGAGGGCGCCGCGACTGGCAGTTCAGCCCGCTGACGCTGAAGCAGCTCAGGCGCTTTCGATCCCTGAGGCGGGGTTATGTCTCCTTCCTCATCCTGATTTGCCTCGCGGGCGTGGCATCGCTGGACAACCTGCTGGTCGGCAAGCGCGCCCTGTTGGTGAGTTATGGCGGGCGGCTCTACCTTCCCTTTGTGCGCGGTGACTTCATCCCGGGCAAGGCCTTCGGCTTCGAATCGGAGGCGGAGACGGATTATCGTGAGCTGCAGGCACGCTGCCGGGCCGAAAGGAGGGGCGACTGGGTGATCATGCCTCCCGTGCCCTATGCGACCAAGCTCGACGCTCCGGCCATCGTTGAATCCCTGGAGATGCGGGACGGCGTCCTTCATCGTGCCGGCGCCAGGGACGGGTTCGACGGCATCGCCTATTCGGTGTTCATGACACGGCCTGAACAGAAACGTCAGGAGTTCCAGTTCCGCAAAGGCCTTCGTCATGGGGATTTCCGAGGCTGGAATGAAGCGGGTGAGCAGGTGGAGAAGGGGCGTTATGAAAACGGCCGGCGTGTCTCCTACACGGACTACACCGACGGCCGCGCCGCCGCGCTTGAACCCATGGCGCATGCGGTCTGGAAACGCCTGGTCTTCCCGCCTTCGGGGCCGTCCGTCACGCACCGTCACTTTCTCGGAACCAACACGACGGGGCAGGACGTGCTGGCGATGCTTTTCGGAGGCCTGCAGCAGGTGCTGGTCGCCTCGGTTCTCTTTGTCGCGATCGTGTTTGGCATTGGCATCCTGGCCGGCGGCCTGCTCGGTTACTTCGGCGGCAGGGTGGACATGCTGGGGCAGCGGCTGATCGAAATCTGGTCGGTGCTGCCCTTCCTGTTTGTCGTCGCGATCATCAGCTCGCTCATAACCCCGACCCTGACGGTGCTGGTCACCGTGGTGGCGGCGTTTGGATGGATGAAGACCACCAGCTACCTGCGCACGGCGGTTTTCAAGGAGAAGGCCCGCGATTATGTGGCCGCCGCGCGCCTGCTGGGAGCCAGCACGCCGCGCATCATCTTCCGCCAGGTGCTGCCCAACGTCATCGCCATCCTGGTGACGCTGGCGCCGTTTGAAGTGGCGAATGTCATCACCTCGCTGGCGGCGCTCGACTTCCTCAGCTTCGGCCTGCCTCCGGATGAGCCCAGCTGGGGGCGTCTGCTGCATGAGGGGGTCGACAACTTCAGCTATCCCTGGATCGTCAGCAGCGCCTTTGCCGCCATGGCCTTCGTCCTGGTCCTTGTCACCTTCGTCGGCGAGGCCGTGCGCGAGGCCTTTGATCCGAAAAAATTCACCGTCTATCGTTGATGAGCCCCCGTAACCTTCCCCTCCAGGCGGCGGTGCTCCTGACCTTCGCCACGTCCCTTCTTCCCGACCTCCGGGCGGACGACCGCTTTCCTCCGTATGACAACACTGCGGAGGTTGAGGCGGAGTGGAAGTCCAAGCCTGAGTTTTACCAGTTCAAGACAGCCGCCGACCTGCCGTCAGGCCTGGTGTGGGAAAAGGGTCTTGATCAGCCTGAAATGGGCGACCCCAGGGCCAGGAAGGGAGGCACCTTCAACTTTGACCAGCCCAACTTCCCGCCGACCCTGCGCTTTGTCGGGCCGGATGGAGGCAACACCTTCCGCGGCCAGCATTACGACAACATCGAGATCGACCTGCTGGAGAAGCATCTCGACACCTTCGCCTGGATCCCCGGCGTCGCGAACGAGTGGGCGTTGAGCGCCGACCGCAGGACCGCCTTTTACCGCCTCGACCCCGAGGCCAGGTACTCCGACGGCGTGAAGGTGAGCGTGGAGGACTTTTTCATGGCCTTCTACATCTCGCGTTCCAAGCATGCCCAGGACCCCTACCGGGCCGACTACATGGAGCGCGAGTTTTCCGCGATCACCAAGTACGACGACCGCACGCTGTCCATCACCATGACGAAGGTGAATCCGGACCCTTTCTACGTGGCGAACGTGAACCCGTTCCCCCGGCATTTTTTCCGTGAGTTCGGAGATGACTTCCCGGCGCGCTACCAGTGGCGGAAGATGCCGACCACGGGCGCCTACACCATCCTGCCGGAGGATGTGAAGTTCGGCCGCAGCATCACGCTGACGCGTGTGAAGGACTGGTGGGCCCGGGACCGGAAGTACTACCGGCACCGCTTCAACGCCGACCGGATCGTCTACCGCCTCGTGGCGACGATGGACAAGTCCTTCGAGATGTTCCGGCAGGGGAAGATCGATCTTTTCTCCAGCAGCGCCCAGCTGCTGCCTGCGGCGTACTGGAATGATCGTGCGGACATCCCTGAGATCCTCAACGGCAACATCGAGCGCTATTCCTTCTACAACCAGTTCCCCCGCATTCCGCGCTGCGTTTACATCAATCAGAGCCGTCCCCTGCTAGATCAGCTGGATGTCCGAATCGGACTTCATCACGCCTTCGACATGGAGAAGGTCATCTCCGTGGTGCTGAGGGATGATGCCAAGCGCATGCAAACCGCCACCGCAGGCTTCGGACGTTTCACGAGCCCGAACCTGAAGGCGCGCGCCTATGACCCCGCCCAGGCCCGCGAAGCCTTCGCCCGGGCCGGCTTCACCCAGCCTGACAAGGACGGTGTGCTGCGCAACGCCGAGGGGCGGCGCCTCAGCTTCACCCTGACCGTCGGCAACCTGCCGATTTACACCCAGGCGGGGCTCATCTGGAAGGAGGGTGCGCTCAAGGCCGGCGTGGACCTGCAGATCGAGGTGATGGACATCACCCAGCTCTTCAAAAAGGCGAAGGAAAAGAAGCACGACCTGGTCGTCGCCGGGTTTGGCGCCGAGCCGCCCTATCCGGAGTTCTGGCAGTTTTATCACAGCGACAACGCCTATGAAAAGCAGCCGGACGGCAGCCGGAAAGTGAAGAACAACACCAACAACATCACCATGACGGCCGATCCTGAGCTGGACAAGCTGATCGACCAGCATCGTGCCGCGCCCAATGAGGACGAGCTTCAGCGGCTGTCCTGGCTGATCGAGGAGCGGGCCCAGGTGCTGGCCACGGAGATCCCCATGTGGGAGGTGCCTCTCTACCGCTACCTGCACTGGCGCTGGCTGTGCTGGCCCAGGGACGGCAACTGCAAGTTCACCCGCGAGGCCACGGACTCCTACGTCTGGTGGATTGATGAGGACATCAAGGCGGAGACGCTTCAGGCCATGCGCGAGGGGCGCGGCTTCGGGGAGGTCAGCCGCGTCTTTGACCAGCACCAGGACAAACCATGAGCGACGTCATTCTCCAGGTTGAAAACCTCGTCACCGCGTTTGACACGGACGCCGGTCGCATGACCGCCGTGGACGGCGTGGGCTTTGAGGTGCGGCGTGGAAGGACCCTGGGCATCGTCGGCGAGTCCGGCTGCGGCAAGAGCGTCACCGCCTTCTCCATCACGCGCCTGCTGCCCCAGCCTCACGGCCGGATCCTGGGCGGCCGCATCCTTTTCGAGGGGCGTGACCTCGTCACGCTGCCCCTGGAGGAGATGCAGAAGATCCGCGGGAGCCAGATCAGCATGATCTTTCAGGAGCCGATGACTGCGCTGAACCCCGTGCAGACGGTGGGCCGCCAGCTGGCTGAGGCCATCCTGCTGCACGAGAACTGCCCGAAGGCCGAGGTGCTGGCGCGCAGCATCGACATGATGAAGAGGGTGCGCATCCCGGCGCCTGAACAGCGTCTGAACGAGTACCCGCACCAGCTCAGCGGCGGCATGAGGCAGCGTGTGATGATCGCCATGGCGCTGATCAACCGGCCGAGGCTGCTCATCGCCGACGAGCCGACCACGGCCCTCGACGTGACCGTGCAGGCGCAGATCCTGGAGCTGATCGCGGACCTGCAGAAGGAGATGGGCATGAGCGTCATTTTGATCACCCATGACCTGGGGGTCATCGCCGAGGTCTGTGATGAGGTCGCCGTGATGTATGCCGGGCGCATCGTTGAGAAGGCGGGTGTGTTTGAGCTTTTTGATCGTCCGCGTCACGCCTACACCCAGGGGCTGCTCGACAGCATTCCGCGTCTGGACAGCACGCCCAAGACCAGGCTGAAGGCCATTCCGGGCAACGTGCCCGGCATCGGCGACTTCCGCCCCGGTTGCCGCTTTGCCTCCCGCAGCGGACGCGATCACTCTGAAAGCCATCTCAGCACCCGCGCCGCGTTTGTCGAAATCACCCCCGGGCACTGGGTGGAAAACTGTCCGATCTGCACCGAAAACCCAGTTGTCAGCCCTGCGGAGGGCGGTCATCATTCATCCAACCCCCATGAAAACGATCAAGAGTCCCGCCGAACAACTGCGCAAGATTCGTGGCAGTCAGCGCTTGATGAGCTTGGACGAAGTCCGTGCCCAGACGGCCCGCCACAAAGCCGCGCGGCTCGCCGGAAAGAACGCCGGCGGCAGCTCGGACTCCTCCGCGCGTGGGCTGTCCGAACTGGCAGGATGATCCGCCCGGAAACGCTGGGAGAAGTGCAGGACGAGGCTTCCGAACATCGCGTTTATTACAATCCCGCCGCCGGGGCCGCCATCAAGACCACCCACCCGGGCCGTTGTGGAAACGCCTTTCCTGAAGGTGGCTTTGACGGGGCTCTGCCTGAGGAATACTGCCGGAGATGGCTGGCATATAACCAGCTGTTTGGTGATGATGTCGGCCTTCTGGGGGTTGTCGGGGATGAAGATGAGATCAGTCTTGTCATCAGCCAGCGATGGATCGAGGGAAGCCGGCCCGACAAGGACACGATCCACGCCTACATGGATTCGCTTGGGTTCAGCCAGGCCCCCAACCTCCGCGATTACTACAATGAAGCCGACCAGGTGGCCGTCCTGGATGGACATGAGGATAACTTCATCCTGACTGGACAGGGGGAGCTGGTGCCCATCGATGTTCATGTGGTGCCCCTTGATGCATCCCTGAAACGTGCCCTCTGCCTTTAATCACCTGTTTGCCGCATGAGCCTTTTGACCGTCCAGAACCTCCAGCAGCATTTCCCCGTCCGGGGAGGCGTGCTGCACCGTGCCGTGGGGGCCTGCAAGGCTGTCGACGGCGTCAGCTTCTCCCTGGCCGGGGGCGAGACGCTCGGCCTCGTCGGCGAGTCGGGCTGCGGCAAGACCACGCTTGGCAAGGCCATCGTGCGTCTGCTGAAGCCGACGGGCGGGCGGATCGACTTCATGGGGCACGACGTCACCCATGCCGGCATCCGTGAGATGAGGCCTCTGCGCCGTCACATGCAGATGATCTTTCAGGATCCGGCGGAGTCGCTGAACCCGCGCCACACCGTCCGGGACATTCTGGAGGAGCCGTTCATCATTCAGAAGATGGGTGGCAAGGAAGAGCGGCGGGCCTGGGTGCTTGACCTGCTCGACAAGGTCGGCCTGCCAGCCAGCGCGGCGGACCGCTTCCCCTTTGAATTCAGCGGCGGCCAGCGCCAGCGCATCGGCATCGCCCGGGCGATTGCGCTCAAGCCGAAGCTGATCGTCTGTGACGAGCCGGTGTCGGCCCTCGATGTCTCCGTGCAGAGCCAGGTGCTGAACCTGCTGCTCGAACTCCAGCGTGACATGGGCCTGAGCTACCTGTTCATCGCCCACGGCCTCGGCGTGGTGAAGCACATGAGCGACCGCGTGGCGGTCATGTACCTGGGCAAGATCGTCGAGATGGCCCCGGCGGAGGAGCTGTACCGGAATCCGCGCCATGCGTACACCAGGGCGCTGCTGGACGCGATCCCCGTGCCGGACCCGAAGGGCCGCCGCGAACGAAAATTGCTTCAAGGGGACGTGCCTTCGCCGATCAATCCGCCGCCCGGCTGCGCCTTCGGCCACCGAATGGGGCATCCGAACTGGGAACAGAGCATTCATGCGGATTTAAGCCTGAGGGAGGTTGCCCATGGCCACTGGGTCCAGCCCTGCCCCTGCTGCACCTGAGCATGAAAAAGGGCAGGCCTTGCGGGCCTGCCCTGGTTCTTGAAACCTGTCGCGCAGGCTCAGGCAAAGAGCTTGGTCACCGGCTTCGCCTTCACCAGCTCGCGCGGCTGGTTGAGGTGGTTGTAAACGATGGTCTCGGGGTCGATGCCGACGCTGTGGTAGATCGTGGCGAGCAGCTCCATCGGATGCACGGGGTCCTCGGCCGGGGCGGAGCCGGTCTTGTCGGACTTGCCGTGGATGTAGCCGCGCTTGATGCCGGCGCCGCCGATGACGGCGGTGTAGCAGTAGGGCCAGTGGTCGCGGCCGTCGGCGCTGTTGCCGTTTCCGGAGGTGGAAACGCCCTTCTCGGGGCTGCGGCCGAACTCGCCGAGGGCGACGACGAGGGTTTCATCCAGGAGTCCGGAGGCGTCCAGGTCTTCAAAAAGGGCGCTGAGGCCCTGGTCGAGCATGGGGCCGCTCTGGTTCTTCATGCGCTGGGTGAGGCCGACGTGGTGGTCCCAGCTGTGGTTGTCGGAGTTGGCGACCTTGGGCCAGATGAGCTCGACGACGCGGGTTCCGGCCTCAAGCAGGCGGCGGGCGAGCAGGCAGCTCTGGCCGAAGGTGTTGCGGCCGTAGCGGTCGCGCAGCTTGTCAGGCTCGCGGTCGAGCGCGAAGGCGTCGCGGGCGCGGCCGCTGGCGATGAGGTTGAGGGCCTGGTTGTAGTAGCTGTCGAGGCTCATGTCCTTCACGGCGGCCTCGATGGTGGGCATCTGGTCGTTGATGGCGTCGCGCAGCCTGGCCCGGCGCTGAAGGCGAACGCTGAACAGGTCGGGGCGGAGCTGGAGGTCCTCGATCTTGATGCGGTCCATCTTGCCCATGTCCAGGTCGTCGCCGTCCGGATAGAGGGTGTAGGGGTCGTAGGCCTTGCCAAGGAAACCGGCGGTGCCGCCCTTGCCGACGACGTTGGACTCCTGGAGCGGGCGCGGCAGCATGACGAAGGGCAGCATGGGCTCCTCCATCGGCTTCAGACGGATGATGTTGCTGCCGAAGTTGGGGAAATCCTTGGCGTTGGGCGGTTCGAGCTGTCCGGACGGGCTGACCTTGTCGGTCGTGTAGCCGGTCATGATCTGGTAGATGGCGGCGGTGTGGTTGAACAATCCGTTGGGCGTGTAGCTCATCGAGTTGATCATGGTGAACTTGTCGTTCACCTTCGCCAGCTGGGGCAGGATCTCGGTGAAATGATGGCCCGGCACCTTGGTGGGGATGGTCTTGAAGGCGGAGCGCACCTTGTCCGGCACGTTTTCCTTGGGGTCCCAGAGGTCGAGATGGCTGGGGCCGCCCTGGAGGTAGATCATCAGGACATGCTTGGCCTTGCCCCAGCCCGCACGGCCTGCGGAGGCGGAACTGGCGGAGGCGGCCTGGGCGCGGAAAAGGCCGTTGAGGGTGAGGCCCATCATGGAGGCCCCGCCGACGCGCAGGATGTCACGGCGTGTCATGCCGAGGTCTTTGTCGCAGAGGTCTTTGCCGAGGGCGCCTGGGATGCGAAACATGGGAGGAGTTGGGATGGAGGGTGAAAGGAGAACCGTTTTGGTGTCAAAACGCAATCCTGGAACAAACTCCCGCCATTTACGCCCAGCCGGGGCCGTTCTTGCCTAACCAGGGGTTTTGTCAGGAAATTCCATCCCTCAGGGCAGGAAAGGCGCGGGCCGGGGCGGGGGAGGACGGCGCTAGAAAAGGCCTGCCAGGCGCGTTTGAACTTTCCCTCCGGCCCTGACGGGAGTAGAGGAAAGACACCGACCCCCCATGCTGGAGAAGAAGATCAGGCTCGAACACTCGCACCGCATTTTGTTTACCCGCGAGGTGTTCGCCCCTGCAAACATGACCATCCGGGACCTGCTGATGCTGGACCGGCCGACCAAGGTGCCGAAGGTGCTTGTTTTTGCAGACGAGCATGTCGTGGCCGCCACCCCGGGCCTTGCTGACGCCCTCCGCGGCTACGCCCGGGCTCATGCCGAGGTGATCGACCTGGCCGGTGACCTGGTGGTCCTGCCTGGAGGAGAGCCCTGCAAAAACGACTTCAGCCTCGTGCAGAAGTGCTGGGAGGCGGTCAATGATGCCATGCTGGACCGTCACAGCTATGTGTTTGTGATTGGAGGCGGGGCGGTGCTGGACCTGGTCTGTTTCGCCGCCTCCACCGCGCATCGCGGCATCCGCCATGTGCGCTTTCCGACCACGACCCTCAGCCAGGGGGACGGCGGCGTGGGGGTGAAAAACGGCGTGAACTATTTCGGCAAGAAGAACTGGGTGGGCAGCTTTGCCGTGCCCTATGCGGTTGTGAACGACTTCTCCTTCCTGGAGAGCCTGCCAAGGCGCGAGCGCCGCAACGGCATCATCGAGGCGATCAAGGTTTCCCTCATCCGCGACCGGGCCTTCTTTGAGGAGATCGAGTCCATGGCGGACAGGCTGGCGCGCCTGGAGCAGCCCGCGCTGGAGCGGGTGGTGCAGCGCAGCGCGGAACTCCATGTCGAGCACATTGCCACGGGCGGCGATCCTTTCGAGCTTGGCAGCGCCCGTCCGCTGGACTTCGGCCACTGGGCCGCGCACAAGCTGGAGCAGATCACCCGCTTCGAGGTGACGCATGGCGAGGCCGTGGCGATCGGCATGGCGGTGGACCTGGTCTATTCCGTCCGCAAGGGCATTCTCGATGAGATCACCGCCCGGCGGGTGATCGCCCTGGTCCGGCGCATCGGTTTTGACATCTTTCATCCAGGGCTGCTGGCCGAAGGACACAGCGGAGAGCCTGCGATCCTGGAAGGTTTGGAGGAGTTTCGTGAACACCTGGGCGGTGAGTTCACCGTCACCCTGGTGCCCCGGATCGGCCAGAAGCTCGAGGTTCACGAAATGGACCGCCACCTGATCCTGGAAGCCATGCATGAACTCCGAGGCCAGGCGCTGGTCGGTGTTTGATTGCGTGACGGAGACTGCTTCAGAAAACGGGGGCGTGCGCCAAGCCAGGCCTCACCCGATCAGCAGCATGAGTGTCGCCAGCAGGTGGATCACGCCCAGGGCCAGGATGAACCGACGCAGCCCGGCTGACCTGTCCAGAAATGAAGCTTCACGTCCAGGGTGTTTCAGCCAGACCGCAAAACCGAGCCATCCGAACAGAAAGCCGATCAGGACATAGGTCAAAACAGCGACAGCCCCGCCGGCATCCGGGGTGGGCGCCAGGGTCATGGCGGACAGTGCCATGGATGCCAGCAGGCTTGTCAGCGCGTTCAGCAGCGCAAGAACGAAGAGCATTTTCATCCAGGCAGGCTGGCACAGTGCCTCTGCAACGGAAAGGCATGAGATCATGGCCCCGGCTTTCTTGCGCAGGACTTGTTCGCCTGAGCCCCGGGGATTGATGCAGCCTTCGCAAGGCCAGGATCGTTGTGCCTTTGAAATGAAGGCCAGATCCCTTGTTGCCGCCATCCCCGCTGCGTTTCTGCTTGCCGCAGTCCTTGCCGCCTGCGCCTTCACACGGGCCGGTTATGAAAGCGCTCCTTTCAAAACCGTTCTCAAGGAGGGGGGCTTTGAGCTGCGTGAGTATCCCGACCTGCCGCTCGTCTCCACGGAGATGAACGGTGATGACGCGAGCTTCATGAGGCTCTTTGGCTACATCAGCGGCGGCAACCTTGAAAAGCAGAAGGTGGCCATGACGACGCCTGTGATCATGAAGCAGGGCCGCATGGCGTTCGTACTTCCTTCAAAGGCCGCTGTACGCGCTCCAGCGCCAGCCTCGGACAAGGTGAAGCTGGAGAGGCTTCAGGCCGCGACGGTGGCGGTGCTGCGCTTCAGCGGCAGGCGTTCCGTGAAGTCGGAGCAGGAGGCGCTCGGCAGGCTTAGAGCCAAGTTGAAAGACCGGGGCATTCAGGAGGCGGGCGCACCTTTCATGGCCTACTATGACCCGCCCTGGGTGCCTGGTTTCCTGAGGCGCAATGAGGTGCTGGTGCCTGTCGTGAAGAGCACCGGAGGCCTGTCAGCCACCCGTGCCGCCGGGGACGCCAAAGCGCCTGCGGATGAATCCTGAGTTGTTCACGCTTCTGAATCATGGATGGCACCCTTTGTTTTCATGCCAGCACACGGGTGGCTGCGAGCGCCGGGGAGCTGTTTGAATTTCATGCGGATCCGCACAACCTGCCCAGGGTGATGCCTCCGACCTTGAAGCTGGTCTCCCTCAAGACGGACGGTCCTGCTCAGGAAGGGCGGTTGATTGAGCTGCATTGCCGTGAGTGGCGGGCGCTGCCCCTTCACCTGACCTGCCGGTGGAAGGTGGTGCAGAAGCCTCGTCTGCTGGTGGATGAAATGGTGAAGGGGCCGTTTGCGGTCTTTGTTCATGAACACCGTTTTGACGAGGACGGGCTGGATTCATGCATCCTGCATGACACCGTGACTTTTCTTCTCGGGCGCTCCTGGTGGCTTCGGCTGATTTCGGTGGCGATGGTGATGCCCTATCTTTCGTTGTTGTTTCAATATCGCCATCACCGAACCCGCCAATGGGCGGCCCAAAGGCAGGCCGCTGCGCGATCCGAGACAATGCTGGACTGATTGTGCGAGGCGCCCAGGCCTGGGTTCAGGCTGGCTCGTCAGACGCTTTCGCCGTCGTCTCAGGCCTTTTCCACCCTGACCGCCGAATGCTTGTAGCTGGGCTGGCGGCTGTGGGGGTCAAAGGCGGCGTGGGTGAGCTGGTTCACCCGGCTGTCATGCATCGGCAGGTAGGCCTCGCCCGGCTTCACGCAATGGGTCAGCCTTGCTCTTGCCGTCAGGCCCGCCCTTTTTGAAACGACCTTCACCAGCTCGCCATCCTGAATGCCGAGGGCGGTTGCGTCCTGCTCGTTCAGATCCAGCACCAGCTCGCCGGGCATCATTTTGGAGAGGACGGCGGACTTGCCCGTCCGGGTCTCCGTGTGCCACTGGGCGCTGGTGCCGCGTCCCGTCATCAGGATGAGTGGAAATTCCGGACTTTTTTGTTCGGCAGCCGCCACAGGCTCCTCGAAGCAGAATCTCGCGCGTGCATCGGGTGTGAAGAACCTGCCGTCCTCAAACAGCCGTCTTTCACTGAAGCCGGGCGCGGCCTTGAGGCCGGCGGCCTGCTTCCTGTTGAGCGGCCACTGTACTCCCCCGCTCCTGCGGATCATGGCATAACCCTCAATGCCGGTGATGTCGCAGGGCTGGTCTTCCGTGCAGCGCTGGAGCGTCCTGAAGACGGACTCGGGCGTCTGCCAGCTTCTGAACAGGTCTCCGCAGCCCCAGTAATGGGCGATGAGCCGGAAGATGTGAAAGTCGGCCAGGGCCTGGCCGGGCGCCCGGCGCACCTTGGGGGAATGGCCGATCCTGCGCTCCGAGTTGATGAAGCAGCCCTCCTTCTCCCCCCAGCCCGCCGCCGGCAGCACGAGATGGGCGTGCCGTGCGGTTTCCGTGCTGCAGTACATGTCCTGCACGACGACGAAGTCCAGCTTGTCGAGAATCCGGTTGAACTGGTTCTGGTCGATCCACGAATGACTTGGGTTGGTGGCGACGAACCACAGGGCCTTCACCGTGCCGTCATCCGCCGCCTTCAGGATCTGGTCGTAGGCGAGGCTTGGCCTGTCAGGGATGCGCTCCACAGGGATGCCTGCGGCCCGGGCCACCTTTTCACGATGGCGGGGGTTTTTGAAATCGTGACCGCCCAGGAGGTTGGTGGTGTTGGAGAACAGACGTGAACCCATCGCGTTGCACTGGCCGGTGATGGAGTTCGCACCGGTTCCCGGCCTGCCGATGTTTCCGGTCATGAGGGCCAGGTTGATGACCGCCTGGGCGGTGCGCGTGGCCTGGTGGCCCTGGTTGACCCCCATCGTCCACCAGAAGGAGACGCGCGGCCTCTGCCGCCCGTTCCCGCATGAGATGGACTGTGCAAAGCCGTGGAGCTGCTCCGCTGGCAGTCCGGTCTCGGCGCAGACACGGTCCGGCGTGAAAGCGGCAACAAACTTTGCAAACTCCTCAAAGCCCTGCGTGTGGTTCTCGATGAAGCCTGCGTCCGTGCGGTTTTCGCGGATGATCAGATGGGCAAGCCCGTAGAGAAGCGTCAGGTCGCTCTTCGGCCGGATGGCGTGATGGCGGGTCGCGGCCATGGCCGTCTCCGTGGTGCGTGGATCCACGACGATGATCTCGGGCCTGCGCGGGTTGCGCAGGACGCGCTGCCACATGATCGGATGGGCGATGCAGGGATTCGCGCCGATGAAGACCAGGACGTCGCTTTCCTCAAAGTCGGCGTAGGTGAAGGGCGGTGCGTCGAAGCCGAAGCTCTCCTTGTAGGCGGTGACGGCCGTGGCCATGCACTGGCGCGTGTTGCCGTCGCCATGGATCATGCCCATGCCGAACTTGGCCAGTGCGCCAAGGTAGGCCATCTCCTCAAGCATGATCTGCCCCGTGCTGAGAAAGGCCGCCGACTCCGGGCCATGATGCTGCAGGACCGACTTCATCTGGTCGCAGAAATATCGCAGCGCCGTGTCCCAGTCGACCTCCTTGCCATGCAGCAGCGGCATGCGGGCCCGATCCGGCGCATCGAGCACGCTGAGCGCCTCCCAGCCCTTCGGGCAGGCGGTGCCCAGGTTCACGGGATAGTCGGGGTCGGGCGTGAGGTTGATCGCCTCGCCGTCTTTGAGATGGATCTTCAGGCCGCAACCGGTGGAGCAGAAGCCGCACACCGCCTTCGTCGTCGCATCCGGCAGCAGTCTTGCCGGCACCTGGCCGAGCCCGAACTTCGCAGGCTCCCGGACCAGGTCGGCGGTGAGCGGACCGGTCCATTCGCGAAAGGCCATGGCGGGCTTGGTGATCATGACTGGAAAGCGCGTCGGGGTGGTGACACTGGGGCCATTTTCATGCCAGGGCGAGGAGGGAATGCCCAATGAGCAGGGATCAATAACCAAGGAAGGCCCCAAGGACCGAGTGATCCAACGCGGGAACTGAGTGGCCATGCGCTGCGCTTTGTCCCTTGGGTCCTGGTATTTGGGAATTCCTTGATCATTGGCGGGCCTGAGCCTTGGTCATTTTCAGGGCGGGTGAGGCGGAATGCCCAATGAGCAGGGCCCAATGACCAAGGAAGGCCCCAATGTCCAAACGAGCCAAGGCGGGAACTGTTCGGCCATGCGTTGTGCTTTGGCTCTTGGGCTCTGGCGATTGGGTATTCCCTGGTCATTGGCATTTGATCCTTGGTCATTCCTTAGTTCCCCGGCATCTTCGCGCCCGCTGAGGCGGTGAAGAAAAAAAGGCGCTCAACAAGCTGGCTGGTGAAGGTGAGAATCAGAGACAGGCCGAGCATCCAGGGTTTGGAAGCTCCTGCCGCGATGATCACAGGAATCACCAGGCCTGTCATGACGAGCAGCAGGCTTCGCAGTTCGAGCTGCCTGGACAGATGCTTGTTCAGAATGCGGGCCGACCTGTGCCAGGGGCAGGCTTCATCCTCCAGAGCCTTTCGGTAGCTCGAAATCTCCCAGAGCGACAGCGCCCATCGGAAGGTGATGGCAAACGCCATGGCCCAGGGCAGCGGCGGGGCTTCGAGGCAGCTCCAGACGATGGCGCAGAGGCTGGCCCCAAGCAGCGCCGTGGTTCCGATAAACCTGCCTCCGGTCAGCGACATGGACCAGAACGGCCTGCGCGTGTCGACATAGACCATCACGGAGCAGGCGACGGCTGCAAGCGCTGCCAGGGCGCTGCCGCTGATGGCGAGCCTGAGGATTTCATGCTCCGCAAACAACCAGGCGGCGGCAATGGCGGCTGCACCAGCGGGCAGGGCGCCGAAGGCCAGGATCTCGCGCGACAGCCAGGATTTTCTCCAGCCAAGAAAGGCGCGCCAGGCCTTCAAAGGCTGCCCAAGGTGCAGGACGCTGAGGGCGATGCCGATGAAGCCGAAGCAGAGCGAGGCGGCACTGGTGATGGCTGCCTGATCCGGTGTCAGGGGTGCGAGTGCCGCACCGGCCAGGCCGCCTGCGGACATCTGGGTAAGCACCAGCATCCAGGCCAGCGGTGGATGTCCGTGATCAAGCGCGAGTCGTCCATCATCGGCGGCGGTGGCGGTTTCGGGCACCGGCCTGGAGGAAACATAGGACGTGGTGGGCCGGGTGTAGCTGGAATCATGCGCGCCGGGAATCATGGGCCCGTGACCCGGCACCGCATCCTTCTTCACGACCTTGATCCGGATGGCCTCGTTCGGACAGGCCTGGACGCAGGCCGGCGCCTCACCTTCGGAAAGGCGGCCCTGGCACATGTCGCACTTGCGGACGATGCCGCGCCGGAGGTTGAACTTCGGCACGTCGTAAGGGCATTTCAGGATGCAGTAGGAGCAGCCGATGCACTGGTCGTCCAGATGGCGGACGATGCCGGTGGCGGGATCCTTGTCGTAGGCCAGCACGGGGCAGCCGTTTGAGCAGGCTGGATCCACGCAATGGTGGCAGGCCGTGGTGACGGTTTGGAGGTAGGGCTGCCTGCGAGTGCCGACAAGCAGGCCGATGTCCCGCCAGCTTTCATCCTCGTCGAGGCCGTTGAGGGAATGACAGGCGGCGACACAGGCCTTGCAGCCCGTGCATGCATCGAGGTTCACCTCAAAGGCGTACTGTCCGCCCGGCTCAGGCCGGGAGAGCGGGATGAGGTGCGTGAAGCGTTCGCGGACGGACCGGGAGTCGTATTCCTCGGAAAACAGGGCGACGGGCGTTTGAAGCGTTTGTTGTTCGCGCAGGGCGGCTTCAAGGATGCCGACCCTGGAGCCGCCTCCGGTGGATGTCGAACGCTCCATGTCGCGGACCATGGCTCAAAGGCTGAAGATCTCCTGGAGCTGTCCCACGCTGTGCCGGTTGCAGAAGGTGTGGAAGGTTTCATCCCCCTCACGCCTGTCGAGGTAGCCCCGCAGCATCGCCTCCAGGGTTTCGCCCAGGCTTTCAAAGGGCACGCCGCTGAAGACCTGGCGGCCGATCCTGCGGTTCTCGCCAAATCCGCCGCCGACGGTGATGTGGTAGCCTTCGCCGCTCTCCGACTTCACCTTGGTGCCAAGCAGGCCGATGTCGCCCATGAAATGCTGGGCGCAGGAGTGCGGGCAGCCGGTGAAGTGGATGTTCACGGGCCTGTCGAGCTTCACGCGCCTGTCGAGGAAGTCCATCATGGCGATGGCGTGGCCCTTGGTGTCGCTGGCGGCGTATTTGCAATATTTGTTGCCGGTGCAGGCGACGAAGCCGCTTTTCAAGTTCGACTGCTCGCAGGGAAGGCCGAGCTTTTTCAGCGATTTGGCCAGCGTGGCGGCAAAGGCCGTCTTGACGTTCGGAATGATGAGGTTCTGCCAGACCGTGAGGCGGACTTCTCCGGTGCCATAGCTGTCGGCGAGGTCGGCGATGCGCTCCATCTGCTTCGCGGTGAGCTGGCCGACGGGCACGCTGGCGCCGACATAGACAAGGCCCTCCTGCTTCTGCGGGTGGATGCCGACATGCGAATGGCCCTGCTGGGAGAATTCGCGTGCCGCCTGGAGCGGGGAGTCCGGGGCAAGGCGGCTGAGCTTGAACTGGAGATGTTTCTCCGCCTCCACGAGCACGCCGTCGAGGCCCTTGTCCTCCACGACATACTTGAAGCGGGCCTTCTTGCGGTTGGTGCGGTCGCCGAACTGGATGAAGACGCGCAGCAGCGCCAGCATGACATCATTGAGCTGCTCCGGCTTCACGATGACGCCCCAGTCGCTGGCGAAGGTCTGATGACCGGTGACGCCGCCGAGGGCGATGCGGAAGTGCACACCTGGCTCGATGCCCTCGCTGTTTTCGAGGATCCTCACCGCGCTGGCGCCGATGTCATTGGTGTCCTCGACCGAGGAGATGAGGCCTCCTCCGTCATAGGCGATGTTAAACTTTCTAGGCAGGTCGTAGAACTCCTTGGAGCTGATGATGAGGGTGGCGAGCTCATTGACCAGCGGGCGGACATCGATGAGCTCATGGGGGTCGTAACCCGCGCAGGGATTCATCGTGATGTTGCGGATGTTGTCCGCGCCGGCGCCCTTGGAGTGCAGGCCGCAGCCCTGGATGCGGCGGAGCACCTCGGGGCAGTGCTTCGGCTCGATGAGGCGGATCTGGAAGTTGTTACGCGTGGTGATCTGGATGTAGCCGGTGGTGAGCTCGCTTGAGATTGCGGCGAGTTCGCGAAGCTGGTGGCTCTTCACCACGCCACCCGGGATGCGCAGTCGGCACATGTAGCCGTCCTTGACCGGGTTCAGCCAGAAGAGCCCGTTCCACTTGTAACGAAATGCGTTCTCAGGTTCCGGCTTCGCATTCCAGCGCGCATCCATGACGAGGTTTTCGATGGCGTCGAAGGGATGCAGCTCGCGCTTGATGCGCTCCTCCTTGGTGAGGTCGTCCAGGGAAGGCCCGGCGGGAGCTGCCGGCGCGGGGGCGAGATCACCGAAGGTCACGCCACCCGCCGCGATGCCTGCGAAGAAACCTTCCAGATAACGTTGCTGTTCCGGAGAGAAGCCTTCGGGCACGGCACTGGCGGGAGGAGGTGTGAGGAGAGCGCTCATAAAAGGGTTCAATGCCCGGGTTCCGAGGGCCGGGGAAAACTGCGGTTGGTGAAGGTCTGGCCTTGGGTGATGGCGGTTGGAAATTCCCTGGTCATTGGCAAGCCTGGTCCTTGGTCATTCTCAGGACAGGTGAGGGTAAATGCCCAATGAGCCGTGCCCAATGACCAAGGAAGGCCCCAAGGTCCGAATGACCCAAGGCGGGCACTGTGCGGCCGTGCATTGCGCTTTGGTCCTTGGGCCCTGGCAATTGGGAATTCCCTGGTCATTGGCAAGCCTGGTCCTTGGTCATTCTCAGGACAGGTGAGGGTAAATGCCCAATGAGCAGGGGCCAAAGACCAAGGAAGGCCCCATGTGGCCAATGGCTCAAAATGACATGTCTGGTCGCGTGAAAACCTTCCGGTGAAAGATGCTGGATGGTGCCATTGAACCTTCTGAGGGAATGCATTTCTCAACTGAGCAACATGAAACCCAGTGAACAAATGAAGGCTGCCGAAGAGGGGGGGGCGAAGGAGGTTTTTGACCTTGAGGAGCGAACCGCCAAATTTGGCGAGCAAGTGATCGAGTTCTGCCGCTCGGTGAAAGAAGACAGCGTTACCAGGCCTCTGATCAGCCAACTTGTGCGAAGCGGGACAAGCGTCGGGGCCAACTATGCGGAAGCGGATGAGGCGGTTTCGAAAAAGGAATTCATGAACAAAATTGGCACCTGTAAAAAGGAGGCCAAGGAGTCGAGGCACTGGGTGAGGATGATTGTGAAAGCTTGTCCGGACAAAAGAACCGCAGCCGTTCCCCTGTGGAAGGAGGCGAATGAGTTGCTGCTGATCTTTGCGGCCATCTGGCGGAAGAAATGAGGAACATTTGAGGAATGCCCAATGAGCAGGGGCCAAAGACCAAGGAAGGCCCCAAGGTCCGAATGACCCAAGGCGGGCACTGTGCGGCCGTGCATTGCGCTTTGTCCCTTGGGCCTTGGTGGTTGGAAATTCCCTGGTCATTGGCAAGCCTGGTCCTTGGTCATTCTCAGGACAGGTGAGGGTAAATGCCCAATGAGCAGGGCCCAAAGACCAAGGAAGGCCCCAAGGTCCAAATGAGCCAAGGCGGGCACTGTGCGGCCGTGCATTGCGCTTTGTCCCTTGGGCCTTGGCGGTTGGAAATTCCCTGGTCATTGGCAAGCCTGGTCCTTGGTCATTCTCAGGACAGGTGAGGGTAAATGCCCAATGAGCCGTGCCCAATGACCAAGGAAGGCCCCAAGGTCCAAATGAGCCAAGGCGGGCACTGTGCGGCCGTGCATTGCGCTTTGGTCCTTGGGCGCTGGCGGTTGGAAATTCCCTGGTCATTGGCATTTGATCCTTGGTCATTCTCAATACACGTCTCTTGCATACCTCCGTGTCTTCTTCATCTCCGCGACATACTGCGCGGCTTCCTCAGCCGACCTGCCGCCCTGGGACTGGATGATCTGGCGCAGGGCTTCATCGACATCCTTCGCCATGCGCTTGGCATCGCCACAGACGTAGAAATATGCGCCTTCCTCCAGCCACTGCCAGAGTTCGCTGGCGGCCTGAAGCATGCGGGTCTGGACGTAGATTTTCTCCTCCTGGTCGCGGCTGAAGGCGGTGTCGAGCCGGGTGAGCAGGCCGGTCTTCAGCCAGCCGGTGATCTGTTCATGATAGAGAAAGTCGCTGGCGCGTTTCTGGTCGCCGAAGAACAGCCAGTTCTTGCCCGTGGCCCTCGTGGCCTCACGTTCTTCAAGGAAGGCCCGGAAGGGCGCGATGCCGGTGCCTGGGCCGACCATGATGACCGGCCGGGTCAGATCACTGGGCAGGCGGAAATGGGCGGCGGCATGAAAATAAATGCCGGTGGTTTCGCCGAGAGGCAGGCGGTCGGCGAGGAAGGTGCTGGCCGTGCCCTTGTGAGCGATGCCGTCGCTGGTGTAACGTACCGCGCCGACGCAGAGATGCACCTCGTCCGGATGAGCCTTGATGCTTGAGGCGATGGAGTAAAGCCGCGGCTGCAGCTTGCGCAGGCCGTTGAGGAAGGCTTCGAGGGTCAGGCCGGGCTCGGGTGTCTTGCCAAGAAGATGACGGATCTCGAAATCGGTGAGGAGGGTTTCGCGAAGCGTCCGCGAGCCCACGGGGGAAGCCGGATCGAATCCATGGGAGGAAAGCACGGCCTCGACGACTTCAGGGCAGTTTCGAACGAAGACGCCCAGGGCGTCCCCGACCTCGTAAGTCAGCCCGCTGCCTTGGAGCGAGAAGGCGATGTGATGGGTGTCCTTGGCGCTGCCCGGGGCATTGAGGGCCTCATTGGCGACCAAGCGGGCCTGGAAGGGATTCTTTTTGGACCACGAGCCTTCAGGTGCTGTTGCCGCGTCGGATGTCTCCGCCGGTCCTGAGGCTCCGAGGATGCTGAAGGCGTTTGCAGACCATGTCCTTGCCTCATCGTCAAAGTCGACGTCGCAGTCCACGCGTTCAGCGATGCGTGTGGCCCCAAGCTCGGCGAGCCTTGCGTCGATTTTTTTCCCCGCGAGACAGAAGGTGTCGCCGTAATTTTTGTCTCCAAGCGCCAGGACGGAGTAGCTCACGCCGTCGAACCTGGGGCTGCTGCCGTTCTGGTTGATGGTGTTCCAGAAGGAGGCGGCGTTGTCAGGCATGTCACCCTCGCCCCAGGTGGAGGTGATGAGCAGGACGTTGCGGTCCTTGATGAAGTCGGCGGGTTGCAGCGAATCGAGGCCTGCGGCTCGCGCCGCAAAGCCCCGACCCGCTGCTTCCCTGGCCAGCCGCTTGGCCAAACTTTCCGCGTTGCCGCTCTGACTGCCGAAGGCGATGAGGAGGGGTCGTCTTGATTCTGCCTCCATGGATCCACCGGGAGGTGAGCCGCGGTTCAGGACTCCCGCGAGGAAGCCGTTGAGCCAGGCGCGTTGTTCGGCGGAGAAGGGAGCGTTGTCAGGAATCAGGGGGACGATTTTCATCTGTCAGAGCGGCTTGAGAGATGCGGTGGAAAGCGGATCAGAAATCGATCTGCAGCTGCACGTAGGCGAAGTGGGCGCTGTCATCGCCGCGTGTGGCGGTCTGTGTTTCCGTGAGGTAGTCGCCGGGCAGGAAGTAGCTGTAGCCGGCCTGGAGGGCGACGTGCGGGTTGAACTTGTAGATGGCGGTGAGGTCGATCTCCTGGCCGCGGAAGGTGCTGGCACCCTTGGCCGCAGCGGCATTGCGAGCCACGGCGGTGACACCGTTCACTCGACGCCAGGCGTCGGCGTTATCATCGTTCCAGTAGAGGTGGTAGTCGATCATCACCTTCAGCTTCTTGCTGGGCTGGAAGCTGATGTTCAGCTGCGGGTTGTGCATGTTGATCCAGCCTGTGGTGTCCATGTAGCCGTAGAACAGATGGTTCGTCGGATAAAGGTTCTGGAAGGTGTTGAGGTCGCCGTCGGTGGCGTCGCCGTCACCCGGGCTCCAGTTGTACTGAACGCCGATGCGCGGCTTCCAGGGATGGTTGAGCCAGTTGTAACCGACGCCCCAGTGGCCGGCGAAGGCGCTGAGGTCTCGGCCTGAGACCTCGCCAAACTGGGCGGCCATTTCCATCTCGTAGTCAAAGCCGGCGAGCTTCTTCGGGTCGCCTTTCCAGAGCGTGCCGATCGTCCAGAAGTCCGTGTCACCGTTGTCCAAAACGGGCCCGAAGTCTGCGTTGCCCTGGTCCCTCTTGTTGAAGACGTAGAGATCGGTCGTCAGGTTGAAGGGAATGAACTGGGTGGCGAGATAAGCGCCGCTGAACAATGTCTGCGAGGGCTCATCTGTGTCGAAGTACTGGCTTTTGTTGAACTGCGTGGGGTTGAACACCACGGGGCTGGAGGTGAAGAGGTCGAACTGCCACTTGGACGAGGCATAGCGAAGCTTCACGGCGTCGAAGGTGCGGGCCTGGTTAAGCCACTCAAGAGGGCCGACGAGGCGCTGGTCGCCGTAGCTGAGGAACTGGCGGCCGATGGTGGAGCTGAAGCCCTTCTTGATGTCGCCGACCTGCACATAGGCCTTGAGGATGTCGAAGTAGTCGTCGCCCTCGGCCCCCAGGACGCCCGGGATGTTGGGCCTGCTGCCGCCGAATTCACGGATGTCCTGGCCCTGGACGTAGATCTTCAGCCAGTCGGTCATCTGGAGGCCGAGGCCGAGCCGGAAGCGGTTGAGCAGCCAGGTGGCGTCCTGGGGGCCGTTGATGGCGTTGTTGAAGTCGAAGTTGTTCTCCCTTCCTTCAAAGCGCATCTTTTCCTGCACATCGACGGTGAGCCTGCCGTCGAGGAGGGTGATGGGGGCGTAGCCGGGAGGGGGAAGCGGCGCGGGGGCCGGTGCGGGTGCCGGAGTTCCGGCGACGGCGAGGGATGCCGTTGCGAGCAGTAGCGGTGTGGTGATTTTCATCTCGATGGTGTTGTTGTCGTTGTGGGCTTTGGCTGCTGCGGCGGCTTGCAGGGAGGGGTGCTGGACCGGTGGGTTCAGCGCCTTTTTGATGAGCCATGACCGTGCCAACGCCCTTCAGTCGTGGAAGAAGCAGCTTGAATCCTTTGCGTAGTCAGGATGAAAAAAACTCATGAACGAGGTGTTGTCAGATCATGGGAGGAACGACGGGGCGCATGGCCGCCTTCCGTGTGCTGGCTGCGGCCGCCCGGGACTCGACCGACAAAAGACCTTCCCTTGCCGCCACAACAATGCCTAATCTTCCCTGAACACTCCTCCGACGCCATGAATGCGCCCGACTCACCCTCCGCCCCGACCTGCAACTCCGAATGGGAGAAGCACGGTTTGTTTTACGAGTATGGCAGCGCGGCGAATCCGCGGATGCCCAGGATCGAGATCGATGTGTTTCCGCCAGCTCTGCATCATGTCGCCGAAAGCAGGGTCATCCCGCTGGAGCTGTCGAACAAGCTCGAAACACCCTACCCTGTCACAGGGCCCAGCCTGGTGGCGAACTTCATTCACATTGCCGCTGGCGAGGAGCTGCCCACCTCCTGCCATGCCAGCAGCCAGGTCTTTTACGTCATCCGCGGCTCTGGTTTCAGCAGGATCGACGGCAGGAGGCTGGGCTGGAAAACGGGCGATTTGTTTGCGCTGCCGGTGACGGGTGAAATCCGGCATCGGGCGGATGAGGACAGCGCCTTTTACTGGGTGAACGACCAGCCGCTGATGGATTACCTGGGGGCCAGGCCCGTCACACCCAGGTTCCGGCCCCTCTATTTCTCGCGTGAGCTCCTCACGAGCGAGCTGGAAAAGGTGCGGAAGGAAAACGAGGGCAAGGACAAGAACCGCAACGGCATCCTGCTGGCGAATCCCGACTGCCCGCAGACCAAGACGCTGACTCACTCGATGTGGTCGCTTTACAACCTGCTGCCCGCGAGGAGCCGGCAGAAGGCCCACCGGCACAACTCGATCGCCCTGGATTTCGCCGTGAAGGCCTCGGATGGCGTTTACACCATGATCGGCCGCGATCTCGACAGCGATGGCAACATCATCAACCCGGTCCGCGCCAACTGGGTTGCTGGCGGAGCCTTCGTGACGCCGCCGGGCTGGTGGCACTCCCATCACAACGAGAGCGACGAGGACGCCATCGTCCTGCCCGTGCAGGACGCCGGCCTGCACACCTACCTGCAGACCCTCGACATCCAGTTTGCCCGCGGGTATTGAGGGGGGATGGTGAGGGATGCTTGCCTGTTCATGCAGGCTGTGGTTCTCACTCCACATGGGCTGCGGCAGCCGTGCTGCCGCTTTGCTGAGCCAGCCCTGCTGGCGTGAACGACCCTGGCGTTTCGAGGGCGTCTCAGACCTGCGCCGCGGTGGTTTGGAGACTGGGGTGGAGCGGAGTCTTGCGCCACCGCAGCAGGGCTGCGGGATGAAGGCGGCAGCAGGGCTGCCGCAGTCCAAGGAGGCTGTTCTGGGCCTCTGAGGTAAACGTCAGTCGGGACCCGGTGGTTCCCATGAGGCCGAGGCAGAGTAGGCCTCCGGCACTTGGAAAGCGCATTCATCTCACCCGGAAATCGGAGTGATCCCGTGTTCTGTCAGGTTGCCGCATTCATAGAAACGGAAGGCTTTGGCATGTGCTCACGCGTAGCTGAATCACCAGCGGTCTCAGGCTGCGGCGACCATGCCGTGGGAGGCGAGTTCGGCGGCCATGTCGGCGCTAGGCTGAAACTTCGGCTCGCGGCTGGGACGGATGTGGGAGCGGTCGTTGAGGAAGGTGATCAGGTGCTCGCGCAGCTCGTAGTAGCGCGGATCCTCCATGATCTCCTTGCGGCTGCGGGGGCGTTCGAAGGGGATGTTGAGGATGTCGCCCACCTCGGCTTCGGGGCCGTCGGTCATCATGATGACACGGTCGGAGAGGTAGACGGCCTCGTCCACGTCATGGGTGACCATGAGGGTGGTGATGCGGTTGCGGCGCCAGAGCTCGAGCAGGACGTCCTGCAGCTCGTAGCGGGTGAGGGAGTCAAGCATGCCGAAGGGTTCGTCGAGCAGGAGCATCTTGGGCTGGAGGGCGAAGGCGCGGGCGATGCCGACGCGCTGGCGCATGCCCTGGGAGAGTTCGCCGGGGCTCTTGTGCATCGCATCGGCGAGACCGACGATGCTCAGGTAGTATTCGGCCATCTGGCGGCGCTCCTCCTTGCTGGCGGTGAAGTAAACCTGGTTGACGCCGAGCATGACGTTTTCAAAGGCGGTCATCCAGGGCAGCAGGCAGGGGGACTGGAAGACGATGCCGCGGTCGGGGCCGGGGCCGACGGCCTCCTTGCCGGCGAGGATCATGTTGCCCTTGGAAAGCTCGCTGAGCCCGGCGACCATCATGAGCACGGTGCTTTTGCCGCATCCGGAATGGCCGATGAGGGTGGCGAACTCGCCCTCCCTGAGCTTCAGGCTGAAGTCCTTGACGATGGTGGCAGGTCCCTTGGGCGTGTCATAGGTCTTCCAGAGCCGGTCGAGCTCGAGCATCTTGGGGTTCTTGACGCTCATGCCGCCACCTCCACTTCTTCGTTCTTGGATTCATGGCGGCGTTTCGGGCCGCGGCGGGTGAGGAATTCAATGCTGTTCACTTGGGTCAGGTCCTCGGGAAGGATGTCGGGCAGGTTGAGCTTGAGGCTGGTCTTTGACTTGGTGCGGCCCTTGGCGTCGAGGAGCGTGTTGATGAGGCGGGCCCGCAGCTTCTTGAAGGCCGGGTCATGGTTGATGGTGCGGCGGTCGCGCGGGCGTTCGAGATTGACCAGGATGGGCTCGCCAAGGGTGGCCGGAGCGGTGGGCAGGAGCGGGATGACCTTGTCGGCCACCAGGATGGCCTCATCGGGGTCGTTGGTGATCCAGATGACGGTGGTCTTGTTGCTCTGCCAGATCTCGCTGATCTCGTCCTGAAGCGTGGCTCGGGTGAGCGCGTCGAGGGCGCTGAGCGGTTCGTCCATGAGCAGCACCCTTGGGTTCATGGCGAGCGTGCGAGCCACGGAGACGCGCTGGCGCATGCCGCCGGAGAGCTCCCGGGGCAGCTTGTGGGCGGCGTGGCTGAGCTTCACCATGGCGATGTGCCTGGCGACATGCGCGCGACGTTGTTCGGCGGTCCAGTCCTTGAAGACCTCGTCCACGGCGAGGGCGATGTTTTCCTCCACCGTCAGCCAGGGCAGCAGGGAGTAGTTCTGGAAGACGAGGCCGCGGTCCGGCCCGGGGCCGGTGATGGTACGGCCCTCGATCAACGCCTCCCCGGAGTCGGGCTTCACGAGCCCCGAGAGAAGGTTGATTAGCGTGGACTTGCCGGAGCCGGAATAACCAACGATGACGACAAACTCGCCCTCCTCGACGCTGAGGCTGATGTCCTTCAGCACCTCGGTGCGTGAGCCGTTGTGGCCGTAGCCCTTGCAGGCGTTTCTGATTTCGATGAGAGGCATGCGAAACTTATGATTTATGATTTATGACTTATGATTTGGAATGGCGTTCCTATGACGAACCAAGAGATCAAAGAACGGACCATGGGCTTTGCGGTGCGAGTCCTGACGATGGTGGATGCGCTGCCGAAGACGACTGCCGGCAATACGGTTGGAAATCAGATCGCGAGAAGTGGAACATCGGTGGCGGCGAATTACAGGGCTGCTTTGAGGGCCAAGTCCGATGCCGACTTCATCAACAAAATCACCAACGTGCTTGAGGAGGCTGATGAGAGCGGTTTTTGGATCGAACTGGCTGAGAAAGCCAGATGGCTGCCCTCCAGGCGGCTGAAAGCACTTCTTCAGGAAGCCGAAGAGCTCACGAAAATCTTCAACGCCACGCGAGTGACGGCCAAGCGCCGCACGGCCAGAAATCATCAGTCGTAAATCATCAATCATAAATGATTCTCAGGCCGTTTTGAACCGTCCCTCGATGACGCTCATGAGGCGGTCGAGGACGTAGCCGACGACGCCGATGGTGAGGATGCAGAGGATGATGTGGGCGTAGCTGTTGGCGTTGTACTGCTGCCAGAGGAAGCCGCCGACGCCGGGGCGACCGGTGAGCATCTCCACGGCGACGATGACGAGCCAGGCGATGCCGAGGCTGAGGCGGAAGCCGGTGAACATGTAGGGCAGGGTGGCGGGCACGAGGACCTTCCAGAGAGTTTTCCAGCGGGAGAGCCGGAGCACACGGGCCACGTTCAAGTAGTCCACGGGAACGGCGCGCACGCCGACGGCGGTGTTCATCACCGTCGGCCACATGGCGCAGATGGCGATGGTGAAGAGAGCGGCTGCATCCGAGGCGCCGAAGGTGGTCCGGCCGTCGCCGTTGACGACCTTCACGCCGCTGAAGAGGATCATGCCGAGCGGCAGCCAGGCGAGGGGTGACACGGGCCGGAGCACCTGGATGATGGGGTCGAAGGCCTTGGTGAACTGCCTGGACAGGCCGAGCAGAAAGCCGATGGGGGTGCCGATGACCAGGGCGATGAAGTAGCCCTGGGCGACGAGGACGAGGGACATCCAGGTGAAGCGCAGGATCCCCTGGTCGAGCTCGCCGCGCTTGGCGAAGGGATCCACGATGTAGGGCTTGCTTGCCGTCCAGGTTTCAGCCGGAGTCGGCAGGTCGGCGGAGAGCCCCTCACGCTTGGTGACCTTGATCTTGTCGCCAAAGTCGTCGGTCTTTTCAGTGATCACGGACTTGCCGGCGATGACGTACCAAAAGAGGCAGGTGATGAGGATCGCGAGGAGCGGCAGGAAGATGGAGTCGAGCTTGTATTTCTGGATGAGGGGATGCATCGGAATTGATGATTGATGATTTTTGACTTATGATTTGCCGATTCACGCCGACTTCCGCCGCCGCCCCTTTCGGAGCGGCTTTGGAAATCGTAAATCATAAATCCGGCGGTCAGCCCTTGATTGTCTTCACCGCGAAGGAGGCGGCGTAGGCTTCCAGGTCGCCCTTGGGATCGAAGGTGACGCCGTCGAAGAGGGTTTCGGAACGGGTGTCGACGCCGCCGTGGGCGTAGCCGATCTCCTTCATGGCCTCCTCGTAGATGTCGGAACGCATGACCTGCTTGGCGACGCCCTCATAATCAGGCGCGCCTTCAACGAAGCCCCAGCGGCGGAGCTGGGTGAGCCACCATTTGGCGTACTTGGCCTGGGGGTAGTTGCAGTTGCGGTCGCTGAAGGTCATGTAGTTCGGGTCCTTGAACTTGCGTCCATCGCCCATGAGGTACTTGCCCTGAAGGCGGCCGAGGATGGTTTCGGGCGGACAGTTGATGTAGGTCGCGGCGCTGACGATGTTCGCCTGCTCCTCGCGGTTCTCCATCTTGTCGAGCCAGAGGCTGGCTTCGTGCAGGGCCTTCAGCACGGCCTTGACGGTCTTTGGATTCTTTTCGGCGAACTCCTCGGTGAAGGCGCAGACCTTTTCCGGGTGATCCTTCCAGATGGCCTGGGTGGTGATGGAGGTGAAGCCGATGTCCTCGGCGATGGTTTTTGCGTTCCAGGGTTCGCCGACGCAGAAGCCGTCCATCTTGCCGACCTTCATGTTCGCCACCATCTGCGGAGGCGGCACGGTGATGAGGGAGATGTCGGCTCCGGCGCCTGCGGCGTCACCGGGGTTGATGCCGCCAGCGGCGAGATAGTAGCGCATCCACATGGCGTGGGTGCCTGGGGGGAAGGTCATGGCGAAGGTGAGGGGCGAGCCCTTGGCCTTGGCCTCATCCACGAAGGGCTTCAGCGCCTTGGGATCATCCGTGACCTTGCCCTTGAAGGTGTTGGAGAGGGTGATGGCCTGGCCGTTGCGGTTGAGCAGCCAGGGGATGATCATCGGTTTTTTCGGTGCGCCGCCGAGGCCCATGGTGGAGGCGATGGGCATGCCGATGAGCATGTGGGTGGCCTGGATGTCGCCATTGGAAAGCGAGTCACGGATGGCGGCCCAGCTGGCACCCTTGCTGACCGTGGAGTTGATGCCGTATTTTTTGAAGAGGCCCTTTTCATGGGCGACGACGATGCTGGAGCAGTCGGTGAGTGCGATGATGCCGAGCTTCACATCGGGAGATTCGGGTGAATCATCGGCATAGGCGGAGCCTGTCCAGCCCTGGGGAAGGCCGGCGAAGAGCGTGCTGAGGCCGGCGGCGGCCGAACGTTGGAGGACGGAGCGGCGTGTGACGGCTGATGGAGGTGTCATGGGTTTCATGCGTGAGTCTTTTCCTGGCGTTTGTTGGGTTTGCGGGTGGACTTGGCGGCGGCTGCTTCGGGAAGGGGGAGGAGGCTGGAGGTCCAGCAGTCGGCCAGGGCGCGTGCGGCCTCGGCGCGTTCGGCGGGGGTGATGAGTCCGTGGATGACAAACTGCTCCAGCAGCCAGCGGCCACGTTCGCCCGTGGGTTCGTTGGCATCACGCCGCCTGAAGATGTGGAAACTGGAGGCGTCGGCGCTTCTGCCCGAGCCGAGGTCGAGGGGGCCGCAGAGCGAGCGTTTCAGGATTTCCTCGGAGCTGTTGTGGAAGAAGCCGCTGCGCATCAGGATGCGGGCGACTTCCTCGCGGTTTTCCCAGGCATCACAAAAGGCGCAGGCCTCACGCAGGGCGGCGACGACGCCGCTGACCTGCGCCGGATGCTTGTGAACGAAGTCCTCCGTGGTGAGGAGGACCTTCTCCGGGTGATTGGGCGCAAGCTGCTCGCTGGTGGCCGCGATCCATCCGAGGCCGGAGGCGACGGCGGCGCTGTTGTAGGGTTCCCCGACGCAGCCGCCGTCGATGAGCCCGGCCTTGAGATTGCCGACGATCTGGGTGGGCGGAAGGACGACGATGCGCACCTCGCGGTCCACGTCGATGCCGCCTGAGGCGAGCCACTGGCGGAGGAGAAAGTAGTGGGAGGAGTACCTGGAGACCGTGCTGAAGGTGAAGCGCCTCGTGGGCGAGCTGCGGATGAGCTTCCTGAGCGTCGATGCATCCCGGACGCCGCAGTTCCAAAGATCACGGCTGAGGGTGATGGCGTTGCCGTGCAGGTTGAAGACGAATGGGGCCACCACCCGGCAGGGAGGGCTGCTCAGGCCGAGGCGCATGGCAAGGGCCAGTCCGGCGATGGCGTGGGCGGCGTCAAGCTGGCCGTAGAGCAGCTTCTCCCGGATGGTGGCCCACCCGACTTCACAACTTAAATCGACCTGGACGCCATGCCTGCTGAACAGCTCAAGCTCACGGGCCACCAGGAGCGGGGCGCAGTCTGTCAGCGGCTTGAAGCCGATGCGGACAGGCTGGACGGAGCCGCGGGGTGTGGTTTTGGAGGATGTGGCTGACTTGGGCATGACACTCCTTTGGAAAAGCATCCGCGATGCCATCGGCTGAAAATCTCAGATCAATGAACCAGCAACTTTTTCACTGGCCCCATGAATCGGATTCATCCATGAGTCGGCATGCAGCACGCCCTGGACACACGTCAGCTCCGCGCCTTTGTCAGCCTCGCCCGCAGCGGCAGCTTCACGCAGGCCGGGCGTGAGCTGCACCTGACGCAGAGCGCCATCAGTCATGCGATCAAGGCGCTGGAGACGGACCTGGGCTGCCAGCTTTTCCACCGGCAGGGCAAGAGCGTCCACCTCACCCATGCGGGGAGGGAACTGCTGCCGAACGCCGAGCAGATCCTGCAGCTGATGAGCCAGGCGCGGTCGGCGCTGGGAACCCTGGACCAGACGCCGCGCGGCAAGCTGCGCATCGGCTGCACGACGGCCGCCGCCCAGTTCATCCTGCCGACGGTGTTCCGTGAGTTCAAGGAGAGCTTCCCTCTGTATGAGATCAAGGTGGTGTGTGGAGAGACGCCGGACACGATCGAAAGGCTGATGAAGGGTGACATCGACCTGGCGGTCAGCCTGCGGCCGGGCGATGTTTCCAGGCTCGACTGCCATCCGATCTTTGATGATGAGCTGGAGTTCCTGGTGTCACCCCTGCATCGGTGGGCCTCCAAGCCGCCCCGGGCGAAGGACGCGGGGGACGAGACCTACATCGTGGCGACTCGCAACAGCCTGAACTTCACGCTCATCCAGGAGTTTTTCATCAAGCAGGGTGTGAGGCTGAGCCACTTCATCGAGCTGGGCAGCTCGGAGGCGACGAAGGAGCTGGCCAAGCTGGGCATCGGCGTGGCGATTGCGGCGCGCTGGATCGCCCGGCAGGAGATCGAGGCCGGGCAGCTGGTGCCCGTGCCGATGCCGAAGGGCAAGCTGAAGCGCCGCTGGGTGACCTCGAGCCTGAAGGGCCGGGCGCTGAACCTGCCGGAGCGCACCTTTGTCGGGCTCTGCGAGGAGGTTGGCAGAAGGATGAACGACCATTGATCCGCAGATGACGCGGATGGCTCAGGCAGGGGCTGTCATTTCCTTCGCAGAGGTTGTTCGTAGTATCCCGGGCTGAAACGCAGGGAGGTGGAAGCTGCGCCGTCCTTCACGCGCAGCAGGTGCTCCTGGTCCTTGAACATCTCGACAAGAAGGTCGTGGCGCAGGCTGCATGGGGAGGATGCATCTGGAAGCAGGACTTCAAAATAAAGCGTGGCCTCCGGGGCGGCTGTTTTCTGGCTTGCGGCCGGGGCTTCGTGGCCAAGCCATTTGATGGGAGGCCTGACGCCTCCGGCAGCGTGGACGATGAAGTGTTCGGTGATGTAGGTCTTGAGAGCTTTGTCGATTTCAGCGGCAGGTGTTGTTTCGAAACGCAGAAGACGCTCCGTGCGGCGCATGAGGGCAAGCTCAAGGTCATCGGCAAACAAGGTCAGGCTGACCTCGATCCGCAGAGGGCCGTCCTTGAACTCCGCCTCGCCGGTGGAGGTGTGAAGGTCATGTGCCGAAGCCAGTCCGGTCGTGGCGAGCAGGAGGATGAGACTACTTTTTCGCATCGTCTTTGCTGGTGTCCTTGTCCGGCTTCGTCAGCTCGCGCATCGGGTTGGGGGCCTTTTCATCCTTGTAGAGCTGGAACCGGCTCTTCACCGGGCGGCGTGGCCAGAAGTTGTTTTCCACATCGGTGTCGGTGAGCTCCTGGCGCGGGTCGAAGGTGACGGCCTTCAGCTCCTTTTTGGTAAACAGCAGCTTGGTGGTTTTCCCAGGGCTGAAGCGCCAGGCCTCCGCAGGGAGCTTCATTTCCTCGCTGGAGCCGTCGGTGTAGTCGAGCTTGAGGATGACGGGTGTCGCGAGGCCGCCAGGGTTGCTCATCTCGATGGCGTAGAAGTTGTGCCTGGTCTGAAGCAGCGCAGGGTCAATCTCCTCCTCCTTCAATTCCTTGAGGAGGGATTCGAACTTCTTCTTCTCACTCGGCAGCACGGTGGCCTCGTCGAAGGTGTCGTAGAAGTCCTTCAGCTCCGGATAGCGGTCCACGCGCTTGGACAGCTCATAGTTGCGTTCGCGGGTGAGTGTTTTGGGAAGCTCGTCCTCCTCCTTCTTTTTCCGCGGCTTTTCGACGGCGGGGTCGCGTGAATCGAGCTGGAGCCACTTCACCTCGTCGATGGAGACGTCGACATGGTCGGTGCTGAAGAACCAGCCGCGCCAGAACCAGTCGAGGTCCACGCCGCTGGCGTCCTCGAGGGTGCGGAAGAAGTCGGAGGGCGTGGGGCGCTTGAACATCCAGCGGCGGGCGTAAGTTTTGAAGGCGTGGTCGAAGGCGTCGCGGCCGAGGATGTGCTCGCGGAGGATGTTGAGGGCCACGGTCGGCTGGCCGTAGGCATTGGGTCCGAGGTCGGCGATGGACTCGCTGTTGGTCATCACCGGCACGCGGTCGCGGGTCCGCATGTAGTCCACCATGCCGCGTTCGTTGCGGCGGTGTTTCCAGTCGTTCTCCCATTCCTCCTCGGCGAGGTATTCGACAAAGGAGTTCAGGCCCTCGTCCATCCAGGTCCACTGGCGTTCGTCGCTGTTGACGATCATGGGGAACCAGTTGTGGCCGACCTCATGGATGATGACGCCGATGAGGGCGTATTTGGTTCGCTCGGGATAGGTGCCGTCCTTCTCCGGACGAGGGCCGTTGAAGCTGATCATGGGGTATTCCATGCCGCCGACCGGCCCGTTGACGGACCAGGCGACGGGGTAGGGGTAGTCGAAGGTGAAGCGGGAGTAGGTCTGGACGGTGTGGGCGACGGCGTGTGTCGAATACTTGTCCCAGAGCGGCATGCCCTCCTTGGGATACATGGACATCGCCATCACGGGCGGGCGTGCCATGCGGTCCGTGGCTCCGCCCGGGCGTTTCGGCGTGGGCGGATGCGTGTGGCCTTCGACGGCCATGGCGTCCCAGATGAACTTGCGGGAGGTGGCGAAGGCGAAGTCGCGCACGTTGTCGGCCTGGAAGACCCAGGTTTTTTTGTCCTTCGTCCTGTTCTTTTCGGCCGCCTTCGCCTCCTCGGGAGTGACGATGAAGACGGGCTTGCGGAATTCCGTCTGCGCCTTCTTCAGCCTCTCGCGCTGGACGGGGGTGAGCACCTGCTCGGCGTTGACGAGGGATCCCGTGGCGGCGACCTGATGGTCGTCGGGCACGGTCAGGCTGACCTTGTAGCTGCCGAACTCGAGCGTGAACTCGCCGGTGCCGAGAAATTGTTTGTTAATCCATCCGCCATAGTCCGTGTAGGCGCACATCCGGGGGAACCACTGGGCGATGGTGTAGATGCAGTTGCCGTCCTCCTTGAAGAGCTCGTAGCCGGTGCGGGCGCTGATGCGCTCGCAGTCGTTGACGGGATAGCTCCAGGCGATGCTGAAGGTGAAGTCGGCGCCCGGGGCCAGGGGGTCCGCCAGGTCGATGCGCAGCATGGTCTTGACGATGCTGTGCGGCAGGGGCGCGCCGGAGGCGTCGGTGAGGCGGCTGATCTTCATCTCACCGTCGTACTCCTCGTAGGCCAGCAGGCGGTCGAGGGCCGAGTAGCTGATCCTGGAGGGATCGACGCCACGCTTGGAGTTAGGCACGGCGCGGGAGTCGGCGTTGTGGGAGAGGTAGTTCTGGTCGAGCTGGACCCACAGGTGCTCCAGGGAGTCGGGGGAGGCGTTGTGGTAGGTCACCCGTGCCTCGGCCGAGAGGCTGCGCTTCACGTCGTCCAGCTCCACCTGGATGTCGTAGTCGGCCCGGTTCTGCCAGTAGGCCCTGCCGGGCGCGCCGGAGGCCAGCCGTTGGGGTGAAGGCGGCGGCACGGGAGAATCGAGCTGCTGGAACTTCTGGACGGAGGACGGCGGGTCGATGGCGTGGGCGGACAGGATGGCGATCAGGAACGGCAGGAGGCGCTTCATCGGGGCGGAGTTTCCAGGAATTGTTTCCCAAAGGCAAGCGCAGGCTGGTGAGGCGGAAGCTGATCCGCCTCAAACCGCGCAAGATCGGCGTTGCCCTTCGTGCGGGGAATTTCTAGTGTCACCGCCTCAACAACACCCATCTCCTTTGAATCATGAAACTTGAGACCCTCTGCCTGCATGGCGGCCAGCAGCCTGATCCGACCACCCTGTCCCGTGCCGTGCCGGTCTACCGGACCGCCAGCTATGTGTTCCGCGACACCGAGCATGCGGCGAACCTGTTTGCACTGAAGGAGCTGGGCAACATCTACACGCGTCTGATGAATCCGACGACCGACGTGCTGGAGAAGCGCGTGGCCCTGCTGGAGGGGGCGCATGAGATGGCGGGCCTGGCCCTGGCCAGCGGCACCAGCGCCGTTTTTTATTCGATCATCAACCTGGCCCAGGCCGGGGACAACATCGTCTCCGCCCGCAACCTCTACGGCGGCACCTACACCCAGTTCAACGACATCCTGCCGGCGCTGGGCATCACGGTGAAGTTTGTCGACAGCAATGATCCGGAGAACTTCCGCCGTGCGATCGACGACAAGACCCGCGCGGTGTTCTGCGAGACCGTTTCGAACCCGGCCCTGGAGGTCGCGGACCTGGAGGCCATCGCGGGTGTCGCGCATGACAACGGGCTGCCGTTCATCGTCGACAGCACCTTCAGCACGCCCTACCTGACGAAGCCGGTCGAGCATGGCGCGGACATCGTCGTGCATTCGCTGACGAAGTGGTTCGGCGGACACGGGGCGGGCATCGGCGGCATCGTGGTGGACAGCGGCCGGTTCAACTGGGCGGGCGGACGTCATCCGCTCTTCACCACGCCGGACAACAGCTACCACGGGCTGCGCTGGGGCATCGACCTTCCGGCCCCCCTGGCTCCGCTGGCCTACATCCTGAGGATGCGGACGGTGCCGCTGCGCAACCTCGGCGCCTGCATTGCGCCGGACAACTCCTGGTTCCTGCTGCAGGGCATCGAGACCCTGCCGCTGCGCATGGAGCGCCATTGTGAGAACGCCCTGGCCGTCGCCAGGCACCTGCAGAAGCATCCGGGCGTTGGCTGGGTGCGCTTCCCGGGCCTGCCGGGCGACCCGCAGGAGGCGGCGAACCAAAAGTATCTGCGCGGCAAGGGCGGCAGCATGGTGGTCTTCGGCATCAAGGGCGGCATGGAGGCCGGCAAGAAGTTCATCAACAACCTGAAGCTCTTCAGCCACCTCGCCAACGTGGGCGACGCCAAGTCGCTGGCCATCCACAGCGCCAGCACCACGCACAGCCAGCTTGATGAAGCCGCGCAGGCCGCCGGCGGGATCACGCCCGACCTGGTGCGCCTGAGCATCGGCATCGAGCACATCGACGACATCCTGGCCGACCTGGACCAGGCGCTGGCGAAGGCTGCGGCGTGACAAGTTGCCGGTTGGCAGCCGGCGGATTGCAGGGGATGGTTGGCGGTGATGAATGTCGCCGCCGACATGCCCCAGCCCCAGACCCGACTGAACCGGATGATCATCTGGTGCTGCGGCACCGTCTTCGGGCTCATGGCGTCCGATGCGGTGATCGGCAGCTACAATGCCGGGCTGTCGCCGTTGAAGCCCATTTTGTTCACGCTGGCGGGCGTGACGGCGAGCATCGGCCTGTCCCTGCTGAACCGGCCGCGCCTGGCTCCGGCGGCGCTGCTGGTGCTGCTGCTGCCGCTGGTGCGGGTGTTTGATGCCGTCGTTCTGCAAAGGGCCACGGTCACCTTCGCCGGACAGACGGGCATGGACCTGATGCGCATGCTGCTGGTGCTGGTCGCAATGCTGGCGGTGCTGGCCACGGACCAGGGGCTGAGGGCCGTGCGCTGGGCCGCGGTGCTGGCGATCCTGCTGACGGTGGGCTCCGAGCTGGCCGAGGTGCTGGGGCTGGCGAAGTTTTCCAGCATTCCCGGGCGCTATGCCGGCTTCAACAGTCATCCGAACTTCCCGCCGGTGCTGCTTTGCGAGATGCTGGGCATCTGCTTTGCGCTGGTGCCGAGCTTCAGGGTGAACCTGATGCTGGTCGCCCTCTCGTATGTCGGGGTGGCGCTGACCTACGGCCGCAGCGGCTTCGTGGTGCTGACGCTGATGTCGGCCGCCTATGTGCTTTTGAACGCGAGGAGGAACCTGGGATTCCTGCTGGTCTGCGCCGCAATCGCCGTTCCGCTGGCGGGAGCCGGCGTCGCCATCCTGCAAAGCCAGACGGAGAAGGGCATCACGAAGGACAAGAACACGGCGGGCCGTCTGGAGGCGATCCTGAGCCTGGACCTTGACAAGCTGAAGTCGCCCGAGCGTGCGAAGGACCTGGCGGACGGCTGGGAGGCGGTGTTGCAGAAGCCTTTGTTCGGCCATGGCACGGGCATGTCGGGGTCGCGCTGGGTGCCGCACAACGAATACGTCTCGATCTGGCTGGAGATGGGGATCCCGGGCCTGGTGCTGTTTGTCGGAACGCTGGGGGCGATGGTGCTGCGCAGCGTGATGACCGGCGGGCGCGCAGGATACCTTCTGTTTGCCATCCTGGCCTTCACGCCTGCGGGGCAGGGGAGGATTGAGATGCCGCACTTCTGCCTGGCGATGAGCACGGCGGCGATGATCCTCTGGCCGCGGCGCTACCGTCTGGCCCTGAGCCTGCGGACGCCGGCGGCGGCAATGACGGCCAGCAGCACGACCAGCGCCGCCGGGCTGCGGGAGCGCTGAGCTCCTTCTGAGGCGGGTGCTGGTGAGGCGGGCCTGGGCCTGCCTGCGGGAATGGCCACGGGCCTGCTGCTTTCGCCGGCGAACAGCACCTGGACCTTCGGCTCGGTCATGCCCGGGGTGGTGGTCAGCAGGATCAGGCTGACCTGGCCGTCACGCGCGTATTCCAGCGTGAAGCTGCCCGCCCCTTCGGGCACGGAGCCTCGAAGCGTGCCGAGCAGGTGCGTCTCGGCCGTGTCAGCCGTGACGGCAACGTTGGTTGCGCCATCCATGGCCAGCCAGTCGATGGCGGGTTCCTTCAAGGCCGTTACGCCCAGCAGAAACCGCAGCGTCCTGCCGACGTAGGCGGTCGCCTGCCGGAAGGTGCCGCGCCGCTGGTCCTCCGTCTGGTCAAGGTACCAGGAAGCCGGAACCGGCGGCAGGGAGGCGGGGTTGTCGGAGAGGAAGACGCGGGGGTCGAGGTTGACCTTCACTTCATAGGCTCCGTCTGCGGCGAAGGAGGCCTCCACGGTCATGTTCGGCACCTGGTGGGCATGGGCCGCCGAACCTAAGATCAGGCAGAAAATCAGGGCTGTGGGCAGGCGTGCTGGCATCGGCACGCAGCCTTACTTGGACTCGCGCCTCACTTCAAAGGTAAAGGCCGCCTTCGGGTTCATGCGCCTGCGGTCCCCGTCGGTGGGGCCGCCGCCAAACTGCGCCCAGTATTCCTCGGCGAAGGGGTTGAGCTCAGGTCCGACGGCCTTTTCGTTGAGGTCGATCTGTCCGGCGAGGGAGGTCCACCAGGCGTCGTAGCCGGCGAGCATGGACTTCACGACCTCTGGGTGCTCCCTGGCGACATCCTGCTTTTCCGCCGGATCGGCCTTCAGGTCAAAGAGCTGCCAGCCTGAGCGCTTCACCGCGCCCTTCTTGTTCTTCGAGGCTTCGTTGACGAGGTGGTAGCGAGGGGTGCGGATGCTGGCGTTGTCGTTCTTGGCGAGCTGGTAATCCGTGCCCTTCTTCCAGCGGCCGACGTGGGTGAAGAGGGTGCGTTCATCCCAGGCTGCGGCGGGGTTTTCAAGCAGAGGAACCAGGCTGCGGCCCTCGGCCTGCTTCTCAGCCTCGGGGCTGAGCTTCGCCCCGGCGAGGCTGGCCCAGGTGCGGAAGACATCGATGTGAGCCGTCAGGGCGGAGCAGTCGCCGGGAGCCAGGGTGCCGGGCCAGCGCCAGAAGGACATGGCGCGGGTGCCGCCGAACCAGGGTGAGCCCTTGGCGCCGCGCATGCCTGCGTTGAAGACCTTGACGCCTGCGGTGCCGCCGTTGTCGTTCATGAAGACGACGAGGGTGTTCTGCGCGATGCCCCATTCATCGAGCCTGGCCAGGAGCCTGCCGACGTTTTCGTCGATGTTGTGGATCATGCCGAAGAAGTTTTCGGCGGCCTCGCCGAGGCCCCTGCCTTCATAGCGCTTTCTGTCCTCGGGCCTGGCGATGTAGGGGCCGTGCGGGGCGTTGGTGGCGATGTGGCAGTAGAAGGGCTGCCTGCCCTTCACGGATTCGATCCAGCGGGCTGCCTGGGTGAAGAACACGTCGGTGCAGTAGCCCTGGGTCTTCACAAAGCGCTCGTTGTGGAGGATGGCCGGGTTGAAGTAGAGGTTTCCGGGGGCGTCGCCGCAGCTGCCTGGGTAGCTCTGGCCGATGCCGCCGCCGCCGTGGATGAACTGTTCGTCAAAGCCGCGGCTGGCCGGGCGGTAGGCCTTTTCATCGCCGAGGTGCCACTTGCCGAAGATGCCGCTCACATAACCCGCCGACCTGAGGACCTGGGCGATGGTGACGGCCTTCGGGTCCATGCGCTCGCGTTCGAGGATGGTGTGGGTGATGCCGTTGCGAAACTCATGGCGGCCGGTCTGGATGGCGCTGCGGGTGGGGGCGCAGGTGGGGCTGACCATGAAGTCCGTGAAGCGCAGGCTTTCGGCGCGCAGCCTGTCGAGGTTCGGCGTCTTCAGGACGGGGTTGCCGTGCGCGGAGAGGTCGCCATAGCCCTGGTCATCGGTGAGGATGAAGAGAATGTTAGGCCGCTTGCCGCCGACTTCGGCGCCGTCCAGGGCAAGGAGTGGCAGGAGCAGCAGGGCGGTGGCGTGGAGTCGGTTCATGCGGGACGGGGTGAACGCGCCGGTTTTCCGCCACTTATCAAGCATCCGCCGAAGGCCGTGCGCGGACGGATTTACATGCCCTTAACACATTCCCTCCAGACAATCCGCAGGGCCGCTCCAAATTGCACTCGTCTCAGCCCGTTGAATTTGAGACAAAGCCCGTCAGTTCATCGAAAATCCCCCCAAGCCATGCCAAGCTTTCGTCCTCGTCCGCTCACACCCCGGGTCGGCATTTTGAACTGTGCCACGGGGGAGCGCATGATTGCGGCCTCCATGCCCTTCATCCTGGGAAGCAATGCGGCGGCGGACCTGCGCACCGGGGGGGCATCGCCGCCGGTCCTGGCCACGGTGCAGCGGCGCGGGGACTTTTTTGAAGTGACGGTTCATGCCGATGCCGGAGCCTCCCCGCTGGTCGACGGCGCGCCGGGCACGCAGTTCATCATGAACCCCGGTGAGGAGCACACCCTGGTCGCCTGCGGTGAAGCCCTGGCCTTCAAGTCACTGCTGGACGAGGCCGGGTGGAGCGCCGCCGGCCAGGACATGTCCTGGCATTTTTATGAGGCGGCCGCGCGGCAGTGGTACGGGCCGTTTGACCATGAGCAGATGGGGGAGCACGTCCGGCAGCAGACGGCGGAGCAGTCGGAGGACAACATCATCATGCCCGCCGGGCTTCAGGACGTCGGCTTTTTCGTCAAGGATGTCCGGCACCTCTTCCCCGAGCCGAGGGTTTCAGCATCCGCCGAGGAGATGGTGCGGCCGGTGCATGCGGAGCCCGTGAACACGGAGTATGGCGAGTTCACCTGCCCGGTGTGCTGGTTCAAGTTTGACCGGGGTGATGCGATGAACATCGCCGTGCATGCCAGCCTGAGGGGTGATCCGCTGCTGGGGGAGGACGCGATGCAGCGCTTTCATGCCACAAGGTTCAACGACCGCGGCCAGGCGCTCGACGCCATGGGGCTGGCCGCTCCGGACCTGGCCTGTCCGCACTGCCGCCGCAAGCTGCCGCCCGGCTTCATGGACACTCCTCACCACATCTTCTCGATCGTTGGCGCGCCCTCCTCCGGCAAGAGCTACTACCTCAGCGTGCTGACGCGCACGCTGCAGACGAGCCTTTATCAGAACTTCGGCGTGACCTTCCGGGATGCCGACCCGTCGGAGAACGTCATCCTCACGCAGATGCGCACCCAGCTCTTCTCCGCCTCGACGCCGGAGGACGCCTTCCTGGCGAAGACGGAGCTGGAGGGGATGCTCTATGAGACCCTGCCGCGCCAGGGGCGGAAGGTGCGGCTGCCGAAGCCCTTTGTCTTCAAGGTCACGCGCAGCCGGGCGCACGACACCGACTTCGCGCTCGTGTTCTACGACAATGCGGGCGAGCACTTTGAGCCGACCCGCAACAGCGCCGACTCGCCGGGCGCCCAGCACATCGCCGTGGCCTCGGGCATCTTCTTCCTGTTCGACCCGCTGCACAACACGGAGTTCCGCGCGCGGCTGAAGGGCATCCGCGACCCGCAGATTCAAAGCCGCCGCCTCGACCAGCAGGACGTCATCCTGGCCGAGACCGAGGTGCGCATCAAAAACGTGCTCGGCCTGGATTCAAGGCAGACGATCGACACGCCGTTTGCGGTCATGGTGGGCAAGAGCGACACCTGGGAGCACCTGCTGGGGGAGGCGGCGCTGCTGCCCTGCGTCGAAAAGGGTGCGCTGCTTCAGGAGAACGTGCGCCTGAACTCCGGGCGGATCCGCGAGCTGCTGCTGGAGCTCTGCCCGGCCATTGTCGCCAACGCCGAGGCCATCTCCTCGAACGTGGCCTACTTCGCCATCAGCCCGCTGGGATGCTCGCCGGTGCAGTTCACGGACAGCGAGGGGCATGTCCGCATCGGGCCGGATCCGCAGAGCATCCAGCCGAGGCAGGTCGAGGTGCCGAGCCTCTGGGTGCTCTCGCAGCTGGCCCCGGAGGTGGTCACCGTGCGGTGACCGCGCGCAAGCAGGCTTTCCCTGGCCGAACCAACAGCGTAACAACCTTCATTCATGGCCCTGCAGCTCGTCTACACCTCCGCCCCCCGCCTGCTCGAAGCGGGCAGGACGGGCTTTGGCACGGTGGCGAGGCACCGGGCCGTGGGGGGGCTGCTGGTGGCGGCGGTGGAGCGGGTCTCGCAGTTCGGGCGCTCGGCGGGGCAGAACCCGCGCCGAGTCGTCCTCAGCCACCGCATCCTTCACGCCGGGGCGTCGAGCCATCATGTCTTCAGCTGCATCCGTGACGCCGGGTCGGACTACACGGGAAGGACGAGCCACCTTGCGCATCACCTGATCGCCGACGCGCGGGAGGCCCGTGCGGCGGCCGAGGCGGGGCTGACGCCGGCCGACATCCTGCGGCAGATGCGCTGGCGCAGCACCTGGAGCGAGGCGCCGCGTTTTTTTGAGCCTGAGGAGGAGGTGTCGCTGACGTCCTTCCGGCCGATGCGCACGACAGGAGCCTGGGAGCGGCTCACCCACAACGCCGCCCATGCCCTGCTGCCCGCGCAGTCCCAGCGCTGCCTGCTGCTGCTGCCTGGCGAGGAGGGGGTGCTGGAGCTGTTCAGCGAGTCGCTGGGCACGCTGGCGGATCTGCCTGCGTGGCTGGTGACCTTCACCACCCATGTCGAGCCGGCGGACGACCTGGCGGACATCCGGTGGATCGCCCTCGCCCATGACTCGCCGCTGCGGCCGCAGGTGGAGTCGGCGTCGCGAACCAACTTTGATCTCACGATGCCGGGTTCGCTGCCCGTCCCGCGTGCTGACGAGACGAGGCTGGCGCCGGCGGCGGCCGTGCCTGCGCCTGTCTCGCAGCCGCTGCCGGCGGTCAGGCTGGATGAGCCGCGTGCCGCCGTGCCGCTGCCGTCCTTGTTTGTGGAACCTGCGCCGCGCGCGAGGAGGCCGCCCTGGCCCTATGTGCTGGCGTCTGTCCTGGTGGCGGCGCTTGGCACGGCTTCATTCCTGCTGCTGCCGAGGCTGCCCGGCCTGCTTTCCCCGAGGCCCACGGGCGCCGAGAGCGCGATTGACCTGGCCCGGAGCATTGATGAGCTCTGGCAGAAGCACCGTCTGAACCTTCCGGACACGCGGAACTGGCTCAAGGCGCAGGCGGACCCGTCGCTGGTCGAGGCGCATCGTGAAACCCTGGGGCAGATCCTTGCCGCCATCCGCGAGCCGCTGCGGCCGCTGGAGGTCCGGATGCCGGAGCGGACGCAGAACGACTTTGTGGACCTGGTGACGCACTTTCGTGCCTGGCAGCAGCGGGTGCAGCAAGGCGTGCGGGATCCACAGTGGTCTGGCGAAGATCCGGTTGCCGTCCAGGCGGCGGCGATGGTCGCCATCAGCCGCCTGAAGGACGAGTGGGCCTGGGTCACACAGGCCATCCAGGGAGTGCCTGAGATGCCCGATGAGCTGCAGACGGAGGTTCACGCGCGGGTTGTCAGTCATCTTTCCGGCGGTTCCTCTCCAAGCCAGGGGCGGCCGGCGCAGTGGCTGGAGCTGCTCAAGCTGACCCGCACGCCTGACTCTCCCGCGCTGGCCTGGACGTCGCGATGGGAGCTGGCCGTCAAGCCGGTGGAACTGCTGACGGCGGCCGACCGGGAGGCTTTGAACGAAGCGTCCAGGCTTCCTGACATTCCAGCCTGGCTGCGTGTGCAGATCCGGCGGCAGCTTCAGTCAACGGCCGGTGAGCAGGCGCCGATGACGGTGGTCACGCCCAAGGCTGCGGGGACGCCCCCGGCTGCTCCTGCACGGCCTGCGGTGCCTGCGGACGGCCCGGCTTCATCGCATCCGCGTTTCGTTGTCATCGAGAACTCGCTTCTACCGCTGGCCCAGGCGCTTGAGCAGCTTCCCACGCTGCCGCTGGAGCCGGACATGCAGGTGTTCATCGGGTCCGTCGGTGAGGCGGAGACTGGGCTCACGCTCCTGCGTCAGCTGGGGGCTGCGGGAGTCTACCGCAAAAGCTTCAATGACCAGCAGACGCTGGAGTTTCGCCAGCGCCGGCTGGTCAGGCTGCCGGATGCGACGGTGGCGTCGCGCATCATCGGGCGTTCGGCGGACGGCGTGCGGGTGCTGTTTGAAGTCATCGTGCTGCCGAAGGCGGCCGATCTTGTGGATGCCTGGCCGGCGTCACCAGCCTTCACCTTTGCCAGCGAAGTTCAGAAGACCTCCACGTTTCTGGATGCGTCGGCGGCGCGCTGGCTTGGCAGCCTGGTGATCGTCGGCAGCCCGCCACTGCGGCTTCAAAACGTGGATGATCCCGCCAGGCGCTACCGGCTGAAGAACGACGGTCATCGTTTTCTGGTGGAGGCTGACCTTTCTTCCACCTCGGACAGCGCGGCGCGGGCCCGGCTTGCCTCGGTTGACCAGGAGCTGGAGTCGCTGCGGCAGGGGATCCGGTTTGACGAGCAGCGCCGCGCCGAACTGGCGGCGAGCAACCTGGGCAGGGCGATGAAGGAGGAGCAGTCCCGCCGTCTGGATGAGTCACTGGCCATCCGTCAGCAGCGCCTGCTGCAGCTTGAGGAGGACAGGAAGCGCCTCGTGCCGGATTCACCCCAGTTCCTTGGAGTTCCCAAGGGCACCTACTCGCTGTTCGCGGGATTGCGCAGGCTGTGCGAAGTGAGAATTGAAGCCCCCCCATGAAGCCCCCCACCGACATCATCGACCTCATTCGTTCCACCCTTCAGACGGGTGTTGTCTCCGGCGCGGTTGAGCAGGCTGCGGCCGCCTATGCACGGCTCTGCCAGGACTGCGAGACGCGCCTGGAACGCATCGCGGCGATGCTGGACAAGGGCAGCGACTACCAGGCGCTGCAGGCTTCGGAGGAGGAGCCGCCGCTGCTTGAGCTTGCCGGGGTGCTGAGCTTCGGGGGAGAGAAGGCGTGGTTTGACTTCTGCCAGGCGCACCAGATGGCCCTGGCCCCGCGCCTGGATGCGAAGACCGTGCTGGCGCTGGAAAGGCTGTATGCCCAGGGTGTCACGGCCAATCATCCTCTTTACAAGGATTTCCGGGCGGCCGTGCTGTCGCGGGAGAACGACAGGGCGCTGCGCATCATCCGCACCATCCTCAAGCTCAACCCCGGGGATGAAAACGCACGTTCGGAACTTCAGCGCCTGGAGAACAGGCAGTGGCAGGAGCTGGCGGATGAGCTGTCCGCGGCGCTGAAGACGGATGACGAGGAGCGCATTGCGGGGCTTGCCGAAAGAATCATCGCAGCCGTGCCCGAGGCGCGGCGTGCGGCCCTGCCGGAACTGGTCCGGGCCGAGGGCATCCGCAGGTCGCTGCGCCGCCGCCAGGCCGGGGAGAAGATTCCGGAGCTGCTCGTGGAGGCGGAGGCATGCCAGCAGGCGGGAGAGTGGGAGGAGGCGGCACAGGCCTGCGACCGGGCCAGGGAGCTGGCGGAGGCCCATGGCATTGAGCTGGCGGGCAGCCAGAAGGCGGCTTTTGAAACCATCAGCGCGAGCTGTGCTCAGAAGCGTGCGGCGGCCGAGCTTCGGCGCAGGTTTGAACGTGCTCTGAACGGCTTTGCCGCGTTTACGCAGGAGGCGGAGACCCGTCTTCTGACGGGCACGGCCCGGTCGCTCGCCGAGTCGGCCGCCCTGGATGAATCATTTGTCAGGCGCTGGCGTGATCTTGAAGCCTTCGGCCTGCCGGTGCCGGAGGATGTCCTGACGAGGCTGCGCCAGGCCGGTTTGAAGATCCGCTCAAACCTTGAGCACGTCCAGCGTGGCCGACGTCTGCGATCCCTGGTCTCGGCGGCGGTGCTTGCCGGGTTTCTGGCCGCGCTGGCGGCGGTTGCCTGGCATGGCTGGCAGGCCAGGGCCTATGCGCTGGAGCTCGCAAGCTGCCGCGCCCGTCAGCTCGCCGAACCTGCGGCCAAGCTGGCGGCCACCCTCCGGACGGAGCATCCGCTGCTTCTGCGCTGGCCCTATCTGCGGACCAAGGTCGAGGAGGCCGATGCGTGGGCAGGGCAGGGACGCGTCCTGCTGGCCCAGGCGGATGCGGCCCTGAAGGCGCTTGAGTCCGAGTTCGACGGGCTCAGGCCCGCCGAGATGCTCAGGCGTTTGGAGGATGTGAGGGCGCTGGTCGCCCAGCTTCCGGCGGACCTGGCCACACCCGCCGGGCAGCGGATCGCCGCGTTGAAGACGAAGGGCGGGCTGAAGCTGGCGGGGCTGGGCGAGGCGCGCACGGCCGAGACCCGGGGGAAGCTTGGGCGGATCAATCCGGCGCTCAGGGAGGAGCTGAGCCATGAGAGGCCGGTTGCGCAGGTGAATGCATCATTGGTTAGGTTGGAGGGCGAGCTGGCCGGGCTCGAGGCCCTGACCAGGCCCGAGGCCGAGGAACTGAGGCTTCCCGCCGACCTCGAGTCCCAGGTCAGGGCGGCGAGGCAGAGGGTGGACGCATTCAAGGCGGACGTGGAGCGCTTCAACGAGCTGAGGGATGCGGCGGCCGCCGTCACGAGCCTGGCGGAATATCGCGCCGTGCTAGCACGATGGCAGGACATTCCCTTTGTCGAGGCGGCGTCAGCGGCCGCGGTGCTGGACAGCCTGCCGTCCGAGGAGCAGCTCCTGGCCTCGCTGATGACCGGAGGCGACCTGGCGATGTGGAAGGCCTGCATCGAGGATGCCGGCGGCCAGGCCATGCATCCGGACACGCCGCAGGAGGGTGACCTGAAGACGCTGCTGGCGCTGCGTGACGACCCCGGGCTCAACAGCGTGTGGGAGAACGTGGTGGTTGATCATTCCACCGGCCGCGGCAGGCGCAGCGTCTGGAGCCTGGGACCGCTGGCGGAGTCACGGGTGGCGGACACGCAGCAGCGCTGGAGCGGCAGGGCGTTTGATCCGCATCCGGAGGACACGGGAGCGGCCTTTGTGCCGCTGGAGTACAAGCGGCTGGTCATCAACGGCGGCAGCCCGCAGGGGCAGAGCGTGGTCAGTTCAAGGCCAAGCGCCACGGGCAACCTGATCAAGAACCTGCAGCTGGACCGGATGACGGACGCCAATGGCGAGCGCTTTGAGCGCAGCCTGCTGGGGATCCTGGAGCGGCTGATGGCGGACGGCAGTGCTTCCTCCGTAGCCAAGGCGTATGTCATGCTTGAGCTGGAGCGCCTCACGCGTGACCGTCCCTTTGCCTGGGGGCTGCATCTGGCGCCGACGCTGCGCGCCGACCTTGCGGAGCTGCACCGCCGGGTCGGAGACTATCCGCTGCGGGGCGACGACTGGATGCTGCCGAAGGTGCGTGAGAAGCTGGGCGGAGTTCTGGACGAGTTTTTTACCGCACGCCGGGGCCGTCAGTATGAGAAGGAGGCGCAGGCCAGGAGGCTGCTGGTGATGCGCGTGAACGCCGCCGGAGTGAAGCTGGGTGGTTTTGTCGACACGGACCGGAGGCTGAGGGTGAACCAGGCGGGACGCAGCGCCGCTGAATTCTGGCTGCCGCTGAAGGCCGGTCCACGGCTTCTGGCGGCCGCGTCCGGAGATGCGCCCGAGGGTGTGCCGGGCCTGACACCACTGCTGTTTCTGCCGCTGGACCGCCAGGAGCTGCTGAGGAACTACCGTGCATCCCTTTCTGGGCCGGAGCAGGGCACGGCGGCTCACTCCCAGGGTGAGGACCCCTTTTTGAAGCCATGAGCGAGACCCTTCATCAGCTTCAATGGCGGGGCCGCGCCGTGGGGCCGTGGACGCTTTCACGGATCCGCGAGGCCCTGGCGAACGGTGAGGTGCATTCGTTGTACCAGGTTCATGTCGAGGGCCGGTGGCTGCTGCTGCGTGATCATCTGGAGGCGGTGGACGCCGTTGAGTTGGAACGCCGGGCCGCGAGCCTGGGAGAAAGCCGGAGGCGGCAGGAGGAGACGAAGGCCGGGGAGGTGAGGGTGGTGGGGCAGCGGCATCCGGGCCTTGCTTCAAAGCCCGACCCTTTTGGCAGGCCGCCGCCGGCCTTCGTCAAGCAGGCTTCGATGCACGCCGCGTCCGACGCATCGCCGGAAGGATCGAGGATGCCGCTGGAGGATGCGCCGACCTGCTGGCTGGCCGTCGCCGCCTTTGTCGTGGCCTGCGCGAGCTTCGTGCCCTACCTCAACCTGGTCTGCTGGCTTCCCGGCATCGTGCTTGGGCACCTTGCGCTGCGGCGCATCCGGCGCAACCCGCTGCTGGAGGGCCGCGGGCTGGCCCTCGGTGCCGTGATCATTGGTTATGCGCTGCTTGTGTTCGCGCTGGTGACGGCCATCCTCGCACCCGCACTCTTCCAGCGCGTCTTCCCCGTCGGGGACGTCTGAACCCCTTTCAAACAAGCATGGAATCCAATCCCTTCTCCTCCTCCCCGATGCTCATGCTGAGCTGGGCCCGCATGGATCCGGAGCGCCGCATCGGCTTTTCCGGCGGGCGCTTCACCTCGCCCAACAAGCTCCTGGCCTTCCTGGCCGGGCTGGTGACGACCGCGGCCTTCTATGCCTTGCTTTACCTGCCGGGCGTGCCGCAGTGGCTGAATGACATGTTCACCCGCCGCGGCCCCTGCCCGTATCCGACGATGCTGCTGTTCTTCTGGTCGCTGGCGATGCTCTTCATGAAATGGAGGAAGCTGGAGCTGCAGAAGCGTGCGGAGAGGCTGCCGGTCATGCCGCAGCAGCCGGACTTCGAGCTGACGCCGGCCACGGCCCGGGCGGTGCGTGAACGCATGAGCGCGATCGTCGACGACCCGAGCCATTTCATCCTGCTGAACCGCATCGACCTGGCGCTGGCCAACCTGCACAACATCGGCCACACGGCCGACGTGGCGGCGATCCTGAAGATCCAGGCGGAGAACGACGAGGCGCAGATCGCCTCCAGCTACGCGATGACCCAGGGCTTCCTGTGGGCGATTCCGGTGCTGGGCTTCATCGGCACGGTGCAGGGCCTCAGCCAGGCCATCGGCGCCTTTGCGACGACGCTGGCTGCGGGGGCCGACATGACGGCCCTGCGCGCCTCGCTGCAGAACGTCACCGGCGGGCTTGCCACGGCCTTTGAAACCACGCTTGTGGCGCTGGTCTGCGCGTTGATTCTGCAGCTCCTGCTGAGCTGGCTGCAGAGCCGGGAGTCGGAGTTTCTCGACGCCTGCAACGACATCTGCCACAAGAACGTGGCGGGCAAGCTGAGGCTCAACGGCCAGCCGTGAAGGGCCGTGTGATCAGGAAATGTTCCGCCCCGTGATCCCATGAAAACCTTCAACCCAGCCTGAACCGCCCATGCGTCCACGATTTGGAAGACAGGCGGGCGGGATCAGCTTCTTCGCCTTTCAGGACATCATCACCGGCACCTCCGGCTTCCTGATCGCGCTGGCTCTCTTCCTGGCGTTGAACCTGGATGAGAAGCTGACGGAAGGTGCCGGAGGGCAGCCGCTGGCCAAGAGGCAGGAGGAGCTGAAGTCGATGCAGGCGCAGATCCTGTCCCTGAAGCAGCAGGTGGCCGACTGGGAGCGGCAGCCGGGGCTCGATGCGACGACGGTGCGCCGGATGATCGGCCAGCTGAAGACCAGCATCGCCGAGCTGGATGCACGTCCGCTTCCAGGGCTGAACCAGAACGCGGACGCCACGGGAAGGGATGCCCTGCTGCGGGCGGAGAAGAAGAAGCTGCTGACCCGCCTGGAATCGGTGAACGCCTCGATCCAGAAGGGCACGCTGCTTTCCTCCGGCCTGGTGAAGGACATTCCCGATCTGGAGAACAAGCTGGTGGATGAACAGAGCTCCCTGCGCCGGGCGAAGCAGCGCCGCAACGTGGTCACGCTGATTCCTGAGCGGGACGGCAGCCGGAAGCAGCCGGTGCTGGTGCTGGTCCAGGGTTCACTGATCAGGCTTCAAAGGGCGGATGGTGCGCCTGCGGTCACGGGCTCGGTGAAGGAGCTGTCCGCCTACCTTCGTCAGGCAAGCCCGGCGACGCATTACGTCGTGCTGTATTTCAAGCCGTCGGGGGCGATGCATTTCGAGACCCTGAAGCGGCTGGTGCGCGCCGAGGGTTATGAAATGGGATATGACGTCATTCCCGAGGAGACGGATGTCGAGTTCAGCAACGAGGCCTCGTTGAAAGGAGGCCGGCCATGAAACGGCGGCTTCATGCGGGCGGCCAGGACAGCCTGGAGCTGCTGCTCGACACGCTCTGCAATGTCTTCGGCGGCATCATCCTCATCGCCTGCCTGCTGGCGATGCTGAGCCGGCCGCGGCCGGAGACGGCACCGGTGGCGGAGGCCTCCGAGCAGGAGTCAGGCATCGTGCTGGAAAGGAAGGTCGAACAGGCGCGCGCCGAGCTTGACGGACTGCAGAGGCGGCGCTCCGAGCTGCAGCGCGAGGATGATCCTTCGCTGAAGCCGCTGGTGAAGGAGCTGCAGGCCTTGAAGCGCACTGCTGAGGAGAAGCGGCAGAAGATCGCCGAGCAGGATGAGCTGGCGGCGAAGAATGCCGAGCAGCTCATGCGGGATGCAAGCACCGAGATTGCCCGCCTGCGCAGCCGGGTGCAGGAGGCGGAGCAGAAGCTTGGCATCGTGAACAAGGAGACCGAGGCTGCGCGCCAGAGGCATGAGGCGCTGAAGAAGCAGCTGGCCGACCTGCAGCTGGAGCTGGAGAGCGTGAAGGATCTCAAGGTGGAGAAGCTGCGTTTTCCACGCGAGCGGCAGTCCGAGAAGCTGCCGGCGCCCGTGATCGTGCGTCATGGACAGGTTTTTCCACTCTATGACGCGGAGGGAAGGCCGGCGCCGGGCGTCACTCACGCCAGGTCGGCGGATGGAAATTCCACGGCGGTACCGCTGGCGGGCATGGGTCTGATGCCGGTGCGGGATGCGAATCGGCTGCGGGAGTTTCTTCCCAGACTGGTGCGGGGCGGGCGCTATCTGACGATCTATGTCTACCCGGACTCCTTCGCCGCGATGCGCGAGCTGAAGAAGCTGATCTTCGAGCTGGGGCTCGAATACGGCCTGGAGATCTGCGACGAGCACCGTGTGCTGGTTTTTGGCGCGAATGGCGCCAAGCCGGCGCCGCTTTAAATCCGAAGGCTGAGGCTTGAGCGGGGCTGGTTTTACATTTCCAGGCGGGCGTCGGTGCAGAAGGCGTCGACGTCGGCCTGGGTGGTGGCCCAGGAGCACATGAGGCGGGAGCCGCCGCCGATGAAGCTGTAGAACTGCCAGCCGCGTGATTTCAGGCCGGTCTTGAGCTTGTCGGGAAGGCGGGCGAAAACGGCGTTGGCATCGACGGGATGGAGAATCTGAACACCCGGGATTTTTCCCAGGTTGTCCGCCATCTGTCTGGCCAGGGAGTTGGCGCGCGCGGCATGGGCATGCCAGACGTTGTTGCTGAGAATGCGCAGCCACTGGGCGGAGATGAAGCGCATTTTGGAACAGAGCTGGCCAGCCTGCTTGCAGCGGTATTCAAAGTCACGGGCGAGGGCCTTGTCGAAGAAGACGACGGCCTCGGTCACGGCCATGCCGAGCTTGGTGCCGCCGCAGCAAAGGACGTCCACACCTGCGCGCCAGGTGATCTCCGCAGGCGTGGCGGTGCCACCGGCGAGGGCGTTGAAGAACCTGGCTCCGTCCATGTGCACATGCAGGCCGTGCTTCCTGGCCAGCTCGCAGAGACCGGCGATTTCACCCGGGCGGTAGACCGTGCCGAGTTCGGTGCTCTGGCTGAGGCTGAGCGCCCTGGGACGCGGGTAATGCAGGTCGGTGCGGTGGGTGATGAGCCGTTCGACATCCGCAGGGTCGAGCTTGCCGAGCTGGGACTTCGCCGTGAGCAGCTTGCTGCCGTTGGAGAAGAATTCCGGAGCGCCGCATTCGTCGGTCTCCACATGCGAGAGGTCGCTGCAGATGACGCTGTGATAGCTCTGGCAGAGGGAGGCCAGGGCGAGGGAGTTGGCGGCGGTGCCGTTGAAGACGAAGAACACTTCGCAATCGGTCTCGAAGAACTCCCGGAAGCGTTCACAGGCCCTGGTGGTGGTGGCGTCGGCGCCGTAGCTGGGCTGATAGCCGGCGTTGGCCTCCTCAAGGGCATGCCAGGCCTCGGGGCAGATGCCGGAGGTGTTGTCGGAGGCGAAGTGGTACCTGGGCTCAGCGTGCACGGGTTGTTTTTTCCAGGGGTTGAAGGAGGATCCACAGGCCGCAGGCCAGCAGGGTGATGTCGCGGATGATGAGTTCTAGGTAGCTGCTCGCTGAAGCCTCTGCGCCGCCCCCGAAGCAGCCGCAGCGGATGTCGGTGCCCTGGGACCAGGCGATGGCGATGGCGGCGAGAAAGACCAGGAGGCTGGCGTTGAGGATGAGCAGGCCGCCGCGCCTGCCGATGCCGGTGATGACGGCGAGGCCGGCGAGGATTTCCAGCCAGGGCAGGAACATGGCGAGCATCGCCGCGTAGGGATCGGGCAGCAGGGCGAAGCTGCGGACGTCATCAAGGAACACCATGGGTTCAAGGGCCTTCGCGGTTCCGGCATAGAGGAACAGTCCGCCGAAGAAGAGGTGAAGGATTCGGTATAACCAGATCATGGGGGAAGGGGGCGGATTGTGGTCCGGAGAAGGGAGGAAGCAATCAGGGAGGTGGAAGAAGGCGAAGCTGGCTGAGCAGGGTGATCTGCACCCTGGCGCGGAGGAGGTTGTGACCTGGCTGCGACACCGGGTAGTAGTGGTCGCCTTCGAGGTGGTCGGTCAGGAAACGCAGCGCCTGTTCGTAAAGGATGGTTTCCGCACCCAGCCGCAGGGATTCGACTTCAGCCGGGGCAAGCCAGTCCTGGGTGGCGGAAAGGTAGCCGGCTTGAAGGGCGGCCAGCCGGTCCGGGCGTAATTTGACCCGGGAGATGTCGGGTTCATCCTCGGCAGCCTCCGAGGCCATGGTGCGCACCAGGTCGCCAAAGTCGTGGGCGACATGGCCCGGCATGACGGTGTCCCAGTCGATGACGCAGAGGGGTTCCTGGCTTGCCTGGTCGAAGAGGAGGTTGTTGAGCTTGGTGTCGTTGTGGACGGTGCGTGGAGGCAGACGGAGATCCTGAAGGGCCGAGGCGAGATGTCGAAGGGTCAGCAGGGAGCGGATTTCATCCTCGCAGGTTTGACGCCGGTTCAGGGGATCGGTGTTGAGAACCTGTTCGAAGCGGGCGAAGCGGCGGCGGGTGTCATGGAAGCCGGGGATGGTTTCCCGCAGAGGCGGTCCGGGCAGTTCATCGAGCCGGCGCTGGAATTCACCGAAGGCGCGTGCGGCGGCTTCGATCTGGCGGAGGTCCACAGCGGTGTCGAAGCTGACAGTTCCGGGGATGAAGTGCAGCATGCGCCAGGCATTTCCCCGGGTGTCGCGATGCAGGGAGGACTGGGAGGGCGTGGTCAGCAGACGGAGGAGGCGGCGTTCGCCGTCGGGCAGATGGGACAGGCGTGAGGCGAGGTGGGCCGAGATGCGCTCCAGGTTTTGCATGACCGCATCCAGGTCGGGGAAGACATGCTCGTTGAGTCGTTGGAGGAGGAAGCAACGTTGGTTCGTCTCCACCCTGAAGGTTTGATGGATGTGGCCGCTGCCCCAGGGGAGAAGCCGGAGGATTTCCTGGTCGGACAGGAAGGCCGTGGCGGCGGAGCGGGCGGTCGGGAAGGTTTCGTCCGGGGACGGGATCATCGGGGGCGCCGCATGATGGCCGGTTCCCGGGAGCATGCCACGTTGAGAATGCGGGAAGTTGCGGTTTTTTTGCTACCTGGCCGGCTGTGTCTGGGGCAGGTTGGACCATGGCGCTGCCTGACCATGAAGCGATCTCAAAACGCATGACCCGTCTGGGCATCCGGGAGGATGACCTGGAGGAGGAGTTTGTGCGTGGCAGCGGGCCGGGCGGGCAGAAGATCAACAAGACGTCCTCGACGGTGGTGCTCCGGCATGTGCCGACCGGGCTGGAGGTGCGCTGCCAGAAGGAGCGTTCGCAGGTGATGAACCGCCACTGGGCGCGGGTGGAGCTTTGTGACCGCCTGGAGACGGCCCTGCGCAACGCCCGGATGGAGGTGCAGCAGGAGCGGGAGAAGGTGCGTCGCCAGAACCGCCCTCGTCCGCGCGGACTGAAAAAGCGGATTTTGAGCCAGAAAAGGAACCGGGGTGAGGTGAAGAAGAACCGCGGGCGGGTCAGCGAGGACTGAGGCAGGCGCTTGAGTACTGCAATTCGCCCTCGCATTTCGCTCCGGCAGCGGTCATCATGGCTGCCATGTCCGACCGACGACATCCCACCTCCCGGCAGCGCCTTCGTCATGCGCTCATTTCTGCATGGCGCGGGGCGGATGAGGGACCGCTGATGAACCTGCCCGCGCAGTGCGTGGCGGATCTTGTCGGCAAGGTGATCGTTCAGGCGGGGCTGGGCGACCGGATGAGGCTGGAGGAGGTGCTGGCCGCGTGGCGTGAGATCGTGGGCGACTTTTTGTTCAACCACTCCAGGCCTGACAGCATCCAGAGGGGCGTGCTGACCGTCAGGGTGCTCCAGCCCACGGTGCATCATGCGCTTTCGGTGGAGCGTCTGCGCATTTTGAAGCGCCTTCAGGCATGCCTGAAAAATTCGGGCATCAAGGACATCCGTCTCAAACATGGCTGACCTGCATGGACTGGAATGACTGGCAGAGCATCCTGCGCTGGCGCGCCATCGAGGAGGGGGACGCGGACGGCGCCCTTCTTCATGAGGACCGTCGTCGTGAGGCAACGGCACGCACGCGGGCCGGGCTGGAGTCCGAGGAGGTGAAGGGGGATTCCCTGAATGCGCGTGAAGTCACCTTTCTGCTCCGCCGGGCACGCTGGCTGGAACAGGAGGTCGTGGGTTGCAATGGTTCACTGGTGCGGGTGATTGACAGGCTCAACACCGTGGTCGGGAGGCGTTCTTGGATCCTGGCCGGATGGCTGGCAGCGGCCGTGCTGGGTTATTGGCTGGCCGGGCTGGGCCAGGAGGCGGAGTTCAACCTGCTGGCGCTTCCTCTGGCTGGCGTGCTGGCCTGGAACACCCTGATTGTCATCCTGGCCTTGTTCATGGAACTGCAGCCTGCCGGGCGGAACCCGTGGCTGGAGTGGCTGGCCCTGCGGCTGACGCCACCCCTGCCGGACCGCAACGGCTTTGAAGCGGATCCGCCCACCGGCATGACGGTGGACCAGCGCTTTGCCCAGCTTGCCCAGGCTCCTGCGCTCGAGCGCTGGCAGCGGCGGTTTCGTGCCTGGCTGCACGTTGCGGCCGCCCTTCTCGCCCTGGGCAGCATCGTCGGGCTTTACGCGCGGGGCTGGTCGAAGGAATACAAGGCGGTCTGGGAAAGCACGCTGTTGAATGAAGCGCAGGCCCAGAAGTTCTTCGGCGGCCTGTTCCTTCCGGCGCAGGCTGTACTGAAACTTCCGGTGCCGCTGGATGAGATCCCTTCGATGCACCGGACCGGCGGAGTGGCGCAGAAGCCTTCCTTCGCGCTGCCCTGGATTCATCTGTACGCCGGCACGCTGCTCCTGCTGGTGGTCCTGCCTCGTGTGCTGCTGGCGGGTCTGACCGTGTGGCAAGCCCATGGCGTGCTGGCCCGCCGGATGCGTTCGCTGGGCTGGCAGGGGTATCTGATCCGGAGCCTGAAGGCGGTCGAAGGAGGCCAGGAGGTCATCACGGTGCTGGTCCATGGCACGGAGGCGACGACGACCCACCGGGAGGTGTGGGCGCGAGGGGTGCGTGAGCGCTTTGGCCAGATGACCCAGCCTGAGTTCATCGCCATCCACCTAGGGGACGAGGATGACTTTGTCTCCCGATGGAGGCCTTCGCACGGCCGGGTGGTCATTGTGTTCAACCTCGCCACCACGCCGGAGCCGGAAGTCCAGCGCCGGCTGGTGCTGGATGTCAGCCGCGTTCTTGGCTCCTCCAGCCAACCGGCGGAGCTGCTGGTGCTGCTGGATGCCACAAGCATCGGCAACCGCTGGTCGCCGGAAAAGCTGGCCGGTCGTGAAAAGCTCTGGACCGAGCTGCTGCAGGGCGCCGGGGCCGAGATCATCGTGGCCGCCCAGAGACATCGTGTTGAATGAGGCGGTGCTGCGCCGTTTCCATCCCATCTTTTTCACCTTTCATGAACCTTCCCATCCGTCCTCGTCGCAATCGTCAGTCGGCCGCCATCCGCGACCTGGTTCGTGAGACCGGCCTGACGCCCGGTCATCTGATTTACCCGCTGTTTCTCCAGGAGGGGCATGAGAACACGCCGATCGAGGCCATGCCCGGCTGTCAGCGCTGGTGCGTGGAGGATCTGGTGAAGGAGGCGGGAGAGGCCCATGCCCTGGGAGTGCCTGCGGTGGTGCTGTTCCCGCGCATTCCTGATGAGCTGAAGACCCGCGGTGCTGAAGAGTGTCATCATGACGGCGGGCTGGTGCCCCGGGCCATCCGTGCGCTGAAGGCGGCCCACCCGGGCCTGACGGTCATCACGGACGTGGCGCTCGATCCCTACAACAGCGACGGTCATGACGGCCTGGTCGCCGACGACGGGCGCATCCTGAACGATGAAACCGTGGAGGTGCTCTGCCGCCAGGCGGCCTGTCATGCACGGGCCGGTGCGGACATCGTGGCGCCGAGCGACATGATGGACGGGAGGGTGGCCGCGCTGCGCTCGGCGCTGGACGAGGCCGGGTTTAACCAAGTGTCGATCATGAGCTACACGGCGAAGTATGCGAGCGCCTACTACGGCCCCTTCCGCGGCGCGCTGGACTCGGCTCCGAAGGCCGGTGACAAGAAGACCTACCAGATGGATCCGGCGAACGTCCGCGAGGCGCTGCGCGAGGCGGCGCTGGACGAGGCCGAGGGTGCGGACATCCTGATGGTGAAGCCTGCGGGCCCCTATCTGGACATCATCGCCAGGATTCGTGAGGCGACGACGCTGCCGGTCGCGGCCTACCAGGTCAGCGGCGAGTACCTGATGATCAAGGCGGCGGCGGCCTCGGGCTGGCTGGATGAGGAGAAGGTCATGATGGAGTCGCTGCTCGGCATCCGTCGTGCGGGTGCTGACATGATCCTGACTTACTTTGCCAAGCAGGTGGCGCGGAAGATGGCGTGAGTTCAAGGCTTGGGCCGGTTGGCCAGAAGCTTCTGGAACTCCGCCAGGGCGCTCAGGATTTCCTCGCTGCGGGGACGGGGTGAAAGCTCCCAGACCAGGGGCACGCCGGCAGGAACCAGCGGCAGCAGGCGGGTGAAATCCACACCGCCGGTGCTCAACGGCACGCGGTGGTCGCGTGCAGGCCATTCCACATCATGGACATGGCAGCCGAGCAGTCTGGGGGCGGTTTCGCACAGGTAGATTTCATGGTCGAGCAGGGCCAGGTTGGCCTGGCGCTGGACATGGCCGAAGTCATGCCAGGCGCCGACCCAGGGGCAGTCCTGATACTCCTTGAGCAGAAGCGCCATCTCCCGCTGGTTGGGGATCTGTTCGTAATGGCTGCGGGTTTCGATGCCCGCCTTCACGCCCTGTTTTTCACATTCCGGGATGATGGCATCGAGGGCGGCGCGCACCCAGGACAGGTACTTGTCCCGGGCCTTCTCACGTTCGGTCACCAGCCTCAGCTTGGTTTCCGTGAATTGTTTGGAGTACAGACCGCCGGCCTTGGCCAGTGCTTCGAGGCGTGCGGTGAGTGACTTCATGCGGACGCTGCCCATGTGCAGAACCACACGGTCCGCACCGAAGCGGTTCGCCATCTCCAGGGTTTTCTGGGTGAGGTTGATGGCGCGCTCACGTTCCGAGGGCCTGGCCGAGGTGAACTCGAACACGTCCGGGGCGTCCATCGCGACTTCAACGGGCGGCGGGCAGAAGTTGTGCAGGCTGGAGACCCTGATCTCGCCTGCCTTCACCGCATCAAGCAGGCCCGGCAGAAGGGTGATCCTGGTGCCGTGGCTGATCTCGATCCATTCAAAGCCGAGTTCGCGGGCCTCGCGGGCCACCTGGCGGCCATCCTGGTGCCGCTGGCCGTTCCAGCTGGTGGAGAGTGAAAGCATGGCTTCGCCAGAAAGTCCGAAGCTCACTTGTCGACGATGTTCATCTCCTGGGCCGCAGGCATGGAGAGCGTCCAGGCGGTCTTGTCCGCCGAGGGGGCCTGGGAGCCCTTGTATTCGTAATGGAAGACCCGGTTTCCCTTTTCCCCCCTGGCCTCAGGCTTGGTGAACATGTCCACGACGAGCACGGGCTCGACCTCCTTCGGCACGTCCAGCCTCTTCACCTTCAACTGGATGCTGTTGCCGCCATTGCGCAGGCCGCCGGTGAGGAAAAGCCGGATGATGCTGTCGTTCACAAAGTGCTCCTGGCCGTTGACGATCAGGGTGGTTTCGTAACCGATGGACTGCAGGGTGCAGCCGGTGATGTGATCCGGCACAGGCGCCAGGGGTGGCGGGGCCGGGGCTTTTCCCGGGGGGGTGAATTCCGGCAGGTCGAGGAAGTCGGGCGGTTCACCCGCCAGCAGCTTTGCCCGGCGCTCCGGCTGCGTGGAAAGCTGGATGAGCTTGCTGCTGTCGAACTTCCAGGCGCCGTTTTCGCGGAAGAACTTCAGCATGAGCAGGTTCTCGGGGATGACATCCGGCGCGTCCCCCATGTTCACCTTGCCAAAGTAGAGCAGGTGGGCGGTGTCACCCACGGCCTGGGCTTCAAGCAGGCGCAGGCCGCGGGTTTCGGCCGGGGCCAGCATGGTGTCGAAGACGGACTTGGGAAAGGCGAGCCCCTGGCTGATGACCATGTTCCGGGTGATGACCTGGCGGTGCATGGTGATGGAGGAGGCCCAGTCCTTGGCGTCCCGGGCCTCCACGGCCGAACGCCAGCGGGCATAGGCCAGTTCAAGGGCTGGACGGACCTCCTCGCCGGATTGGGCGGGGAGGGAGGCGGCGCAGGTCAGGCAGGCGAGTACGAGCAACAGTGGCTGGCGGAGTGACATGGCTTTCACAGTAACGGGGCAAGGCTTCGGGTGAAGCTGAATTTCAGCCGTTTGAAAAGCGGCCTCGCGGTGCATGAACGGACTGCCCCGGGCTGAAATCTGGGATTGCCATGAATCGGTGCGGTTTGTTAGGCTTCCCCAATTCCGCTCCCCCCCGGCGGATGGTCAGGCTGAAGTTCAACCTCTCACCCAAGATCATCGCCATGCTGACACCCGCAGACATTGCCGAACACGGAGAACGCCATGTGGAGCGCTGGCTGACCGAGCAGGGCTACCGCTGCTACCACAACACCCAGCGCCAGGGCACCCGCGACCTGGAGGCCCGCAGCGCTGACAACAACATGCTGGTGCATGTGCTGTCCCACCTCGAATCCGTCCAGGCTCCGTCCCTGGGCCAGAGCGAGCATGACAGCGTCTGCTCACGGGCCTTCATGCTCGGCTTTGACGCCTGGCTGGCGGAGATCAGCATCGACCGCCACGGCGACCAGGTGGGGGACATCCACTGGAAACAGCTTGGCTGACCGGCAGGATGCCCGTCACAGGACGGGGATGAAGAGCCGCGCGAACCCGTTGCGCAGCCGCTCGGGCATGGGCAGCCCCTCCAGGGTCGCCTCGCTGACCTCGGTGCTTTCCTGCTGCTTCCGGCTGAAGATTTCAAACAGGCGCTGGTTCAGGTCCTGGGAGTGGCAGGCGACGTTGAATTCAAAGTTGAGCCGCAGGCTGCGTGGGTCCCAGTTGGTCGATCCGATGAAGGACCAGCCGTCGTCAATGAGCAGCATCTTGGAATGGTCGAAGGGCGGGGGGGATTCATAGATGCGGCAGCCGGCGTGCAGAAGCTCGGGATAAAGGGTCTGCGCCGCCCAGGAGACAAACGGGATGTTGTTGCGGGCCGGGGTGACGATGATGACCTCGACGCCGCGGGTCGAACAGAGCTTGAGGGCGGCCATGAGGATGGAGGTGGGCAGGAAGTAGGGGGTCAGCAGGCAGACGCGCTGCCGGGCCGCATTCAAGGCGGCAAAAAGAGCCGTGGGCATGACTTCAAAATCCTCGTCCGGACCATCGACGACCCCCAGGGCATGCACGCTTCCCACGGACGTGATGTCGGGAAACCAGGACGGGCCTTCGAGGGGTTCGCCGGCGCAGAATGTCCAGTCCTCGGCAAAGGCGCGCTGAAGCTGGGCCACGACGGGGCCCCGGAGCCGGAAGTGAATGTCCTGCACGGGATGACCTGGATTGCGTGCCAGCATGTTGCCCTCGCGGATGTTCATGCCGCCCGTGAAGCCGGTCACGCCGTCGACGATCAGCAGCTTCTTGTGATTGCGCAGGTTCAGGGTCAGGAGGCGAAGGATGAAGCGGTTCGGCATGAAGCGCCGCACCGGCACGCCCAGGGAGGCGAGGACTCGAGTCACCGGCGGCCAGGAATAGCGGGTGCCTGCGTCATCGACGATGACCCGCACCTGAATGCCGCGACGGTGGGCTTCCGCCAGGGCGGAGACAAATTCAGCGCCGATGCCTTCGGCTTCAAAGATGTAGCTGGACAGAGCGATGCTCTGCCTGGCGCTGCGGATGGCTTCAAGCATGGCGGGCATGGCCTCATCGCCGTTGAGGAGAGGAATGACCTCATTGTCCGGGGTGAAGTTGAACCTGGAGATGCGGTCCAGCGCCACGGCCAGCCCGCAGTCACGTTCGGCCAGCACGGGATCGCTTTGAACAAACAGCGGGCACTGGGGCGGTGGGTCGCGATAGGCCGGGCCGATGCTGCCGCGGTAGAGACGCCCTTTGCGGCGGATGAAGTTGATGCCCAGCAGGGCGTAAAGGCAGGGGCCTATCAGGGGTGAAAGCAGGATCAGTGCGGCCCAGAACCCGGCGGAACGATGATCCTTCTGATGCACCAGCAGGTGCAGCATGGCAAGCAGGCCCAGGACAAGCGCCGTCAGGGGCAGCACCGTCGAGAGGAGGTGGATGTCAGGCATGGGGAGGAACTATCCGCCGTCATGCCTGAAGGGCAAACCTCACTTCGGCAGCATGGTGAAATACTGGGACTCCAGCTGCTTCACCTTGGCGCGCAGGGGTTCAAGCTGGGGCTGCAGCTTGGTGAGCTCGGCATTGATTTCAGCCAGGTTCTTGTCGCGCACGGGCTGGTCCTTTTCCGCCGCGGCGATGGCGGCCTCGGCCCCGGCTTTTTTCGCCTTGGTGGCTTCAAGCACTTCGGTGGCCTTGGCGACCTCGGCCTTCTTGGCCTCAGCAATCTTCACCTCGGCCTCCAGCTTGGCGCGTGCGTCGGCAAAGGCCTTTTCGACCGGCGGCAGCGCGGCCTTGAGGGCGGCCACCTGCTCGTTCAGCGGCTTTGCCTTGGCGGCAAATTCAGCCTCCAGGGCGGCGGGAACGGCAAGCTTGTCAGCCCTTGCCTTTTCCTGCGCGGCAATCTCCTTGCTGATGCTCTCGTGCTGGCCCCGGGTCGGGGCGGCTGCCTTGTTGGCGGCCTCCAGCTCAGCCCTGGACTTCACGAGGGCGGTCTCAAGCTGCTTGGCGGTCTTGTCGGCGTTGCCGAGGTCGTTCTTCGACTTGGCCAGGGCCTGCCTGGAAGCAGCGAGGGCCTTGTCGGCTTCGGCGCGTGCGCTGCGGCGGGTGTCGAGGTCGGACTGCACGCCGCCCAGCTTCATGGCGGATTCTGCGGCGGCCTTTTCCACTTCGGCAAGCTTGGCGCGTGCATCTGCAAGAGCCTTTTCCATGTCGGGCGTGGCCTTGTTCTGCGCCTTGGCGTCATTGAGGGCCTTCTCAGTCCTGGCGACTTCCTGACGTGCGGGATTCATGCTGCGACCGGCGTCGGCAGTGGCGCGCTGGACTTCGCTCACGGCCTTTTCAGCCGTTTCGACGTCGGCTTTCGCCTTGGCGAGGGCGGCTTCGGCATCCTTCACGGCTTTCTCCTGGGCGGGAAGCGTGGGGGTGAGGTCGGCGATGGTTTTTTGGGCGGCGGCGAGCTTGCCTTCCTGAGCGGCGACATCAGCCTGCTTGCTCTTCACCTTTTCCTCAGGACCTTTGAGCTTGGCGGCGACTTCACCGAGCTTCTTCTTCAGGCCTTCGACGGCCTTGGCGATGTCATCAGCGGCCTTCTTTGCGGCAGCGCTGCCGTCATCACGGATCTTGGCAAGGGCGGCGACTTCGGCTTCGCGTGCAGCGAGGGTTTTCTTCGCCTCGTCCAGCTTCGCGGCAGCGGCGCTGTCGGCGGTCTTGGTGGGCTTGATGGCCTCCTCGATCCCGGCAAGCTCGGCCTTGAGCTTGTTCAGCGTGGCCTCGTTCTGCGGCAGCAGGTTGACCGCTTCGGCAAGCGCCTTCTTCGAAGCTTCGATCTTGGCGAGGTTGGCCACCTTGGCCTCCTCGTTCTCCTTCTTGGCGGCCGTGTAGTCGTTGACGCTGCCCTCCAGCTTGGCCAGGTTTTCCTTCTCGGCGAGCACGCCGACGTTGAACTGGGCGGCGCGCAGGACGGTGGGCAGCTTCTGCAGGACGTTGATTTCATCGCTGGCCAGCCTGGCGGCGAGCTGGGCGGAGGCGAGGTTGGCCCGGCCGGTGGCGACGTCGGACTCGGCTTTCTTGATGCGGTCAGGGCCGGCCTTGACCAGGGCGGGCAGCTTGGCCAGCTCGGCCTTTTTGGCGGCGATGCCTTCGCCCAGGGACTTCACCTTGGAGGTGGTCTCGGCGATCAGCTTGTCGAGATCGGCGACCGGGGCGGGGGCTGTGCCAAGTTCAGCCTTGGCCTTGTTCACAGCGGCGGCGCCCTGCTCGATCTTGGCCCGGGCGGCGGCAAGCTTCTGCTGCTCGGCCTTGGCTGCGTTCAGCTTTCCTTCCAGCTCCTTCACCTTGCCGGTCAGGGCGGCGTCACCGGCCTTGGCGGCCAGCTCTTTCTTCGCGGCCTCCAGGGCGGCTCCGGCATCGGCGACGCTCTTGTCGGCGGCGGCGACCTTCGGGGCTTCGGCATTGGCGCCAGCGAGTTCTTTTTCCAGCTGGGCAAGCCTGGCGGCCTTTTCGGCATGGGCCTTGATGGCGGCAACACGCGCCTTGTGGTCGGCGAGGGCTTTTTCCAGGGCCTGCTTCGCTGCGGCGAGCGCCTTTTCTTCATTGGCGATCTCACCCGGGTAGGCCTTGGAGCGACGTTCGTTTTCCGCCGCTTCGGCACGCGCCTTGGCGAGGTTTTCATCGCGATGCCTGGCATCCTCCTCAGCCTTCTTTGCGGCGTCCTGGAGGGCGGGAAGCTTGGCGACGAGTTCGGTGGCGCGCTTTTCCGCCTCGACGATGCGCTGGGCGATGAGCGGCGGGTTGCTGGTGAGCTGACCGACCTCGGTCATCTTTTCCTGGAGCGTCAGCACCTTGATCTCGCCGCGCCAGTTGGAGCTGACGCAGGTCTTGCCGTCGTGCAGGGCGACGACCTTGGCGACGATGTCGCCCTGGCTTGCGGCCTCGGCCTTCTTGTTGCCATTGGCGTCCCAGAGGCGGACGAGGCCGTCATCTCCGCAGGAGACGATCAGGCCTTCGGGCGTGAAGGAGACGGACTGCACGCCACCGCCATGGGCGGCCCAGTTCTTGACCTGCTTGCCCTCGTTCATCTCCCAGACGGAGATGGTGCCGTCCTTGGAGCAGGAGGCGAGAAGGTTGGAGTCGGCACGCCAGGCGAGGTCATTGCAGGCGGCCTTGTGCTGGCCGAGGATGTAGAATTCACCGCCGTTGCTGGCCTCCCAGACCATGACGTTGCCGTTGCGGTCGGCGGTGGCGAGAAGCACGCCATCGGGGCTGAACTTGGTGCCGAGCACCCATTCGGTGTGCTTGGAGATGGTGTACAATTCTTCGCCGGTGCTGCTGTCGTAGCACTTTACCTTCTTGGAGGTGCAGCCGATGGCGATCATCTTGTGATCGGGGCTGATGTCGGCGGCCATGGCCTGGTCGAACTCCTTGCCGACCTCGATCATGCGTTTGCCGGTCTTGACGTCCCAGACGACGGCATGGCCGAGCTTCCCACCGCGGCCGCCGCCCATGACGAGCAGGCTGCCGTTGCGGCTGAACTGAAGGGTTCGGGCATAACCTTCCGTGTAGGGGAAGATGCCGGCGAGCTGGCGGGTGTCTGTGTCGTAAAGCAGGATCTGCTTCGGAGCGGCGACGGCCACGAGGGAGGTCCAGGGACTGGCGGCCATGGCGGTGACGGCCGTTGTTCGCGGTGTCACGACGACGGGCTCAAGAAGCACATGCTCCGGCTTGGCGATCGGCCCTTCAGGCTTGCCGCTGGTGACGGCGACGGCCATGTCCACCTTGGGCTTGCTGGATTTTTTGGCGATGCTGCTCTTGGTCTCAAGCAGGCCGCCTGTGACCCACTTGGCGAGAATTTCGAGCTCCTTGGCATTGAGCGGGGAGCCTTCCGGCGGCATGAAGGGCTCCTCCTTCTTGGCGCAGGTGGTCCAGAGTCGTGAGCCGTCCGGATTGCCGGCATCGACGACCGTGCCGCCTCCGCCGCCCGCCATGACGGCGCCGAAGCTGGTCAGGTCGAGGTCGCCCTTCTTCTTGTCCGGGTTGTGGCAGGAGAAGCACTTGTTCTCCAGCAGGGGCTTGATGTGGTCCTCATAAGTGACCTTTTCCGCGTCCTGGGCGAGCAGGGCGGTGGAGGTGAGGGACAGGGAGGCGAGGGTGGTGAAGACGTGACGGGGCGTCATGGGGGGATTGGGTCAGCCGAAAATACGTGACGAGTCCGCACAGCCTTTCGAACGACCCTCACAGGAAAACCAGGGCTCATGCAGGGTCTTTATGTTACACAATAGGTTAAGCTTGCCTTTATCGGCCTGACCCGCCATGCCGGGCCGGTTCATGAGAAAATCACTTCCGATAATCAGCTGTTTTGTTTTAGGTGCCTTTGGTGAAGCCCCGGCCCAGTTTGGGGTTTCACCCGGTCAGGATGGGGGTTTCATGCGGGAGATGCACGGGCGGCATCAGGGAGGTGATGCTGAGGATCCGTTGGGTGAAGACCGGGTGCTGATGGAACAAATGCAGGCGATGGGCGCCCCTCATTATCTGAACAACAGCCTTTTCAGCTCCGTTCGCCGTCAGGGGGATCTGACGGGCTTTCAAGGTCTCTTCTCACCGGGACATGGCGGGCTGAGCCCCTGGTCGGGCACGGTGGTGCGTCCCGGTGATGTCGGGGAGAGCGGCTACGCTGCATCCCTGGACCAGGCGTTTGAGTGGAACCGGATGGCGGGCAATGACTTCTATCTCTCGACGACATCGTTGTCCGTCGCCGCAGCCACGGGTGACATCCACGGCAATGGCAGGCTTGCGCTGAATGCCGCAGGCGGGGTCTCACTGACCGAGGATGACGACCTTTTGCTGTCGTCTGCCGACGGTCATGCCGCCTGGTTTCTGCTTCCTGGCAGCAGCCTGACCTACGATGTGCAACGCGGCCCTTGGAGCCTGACCCTCTATGATCGTCTTTCCGCGCGCCCTGGCAGTATTCTGAGCGTTAACACGTTTTTTCAAACGGCCCTGCAAAACGACCTGGGCTTGGTGCTGAGCCGGGAGATCACCTCGTCTGTGACCGCCGCCTTCAACTACAACTGGGCCAGCTCCCAGCCTTATGGAAACAAGTTCAGGAGCGGGTATGGATTGCAAAGCTATTCGGAACGTGACCTGCATTCCATTCTGCTGTCCTTGTCCTGGCAGGCTTCATCCAGGCTGTTGCTGGGGCTGGAAGGCGGCCGTTCCTGGAATGATCAGGAGAGCGAGTTCTACGCGGACGGCAGGCTATGGCACGCCGGGGGTTTTGCCGAGGCCCGGCTTCCCTGGCGGCATCAGCTTCGTCTGACGGCAGGTGTGCAGGGCATGAGCTTTGAGGAGCCGCCTCCACAGTTTATCTTCCTGTCGCCTCCACTTGTTGATCCAACCCCAGCTTTTATTACCAACAACACAGGTGACGGGAACGACCTCTCCACCTCGCCCGCCTACAGCCTGACGCTTCGTGGCAGGCTCACGGAGCGTCTTGTCCATGAGCTTTCCGCTGGCTATGAGGCAAGTCTGGCGCAGCTCACGAATTATGTTCAGAGTCATTATGTCAATGAAAGCGTCCAGGCAGACCTATGGCGTGGCGCCACTCTTGGCCTGGGTGGATTTTATGAATGGGCCGAGAGTTCCGGATACTCGGGGGGCTCGTACGCTTTCTTTGCCAACCAGGTCAGCCGTTATGGCGGCATGGCCAGGTTTCAGCAAAACCTGGGTGACGTGACCGTTGCCGTGGGCTGGGGCTACGCGAAGTCGCTGACATCTTCAGATTCGCGATATCTGCCTCGTGGCGGGTATTCCGCAGACGATGTCCGTGGCTGGCTTCCCTATGGCGACCAGGAGCAGCAGGTCGTTTCAGCCTCGCTTTCCTGGCGGTGCCATCCGCGCTCCACAGTGCGTCTTGCCTGGGAATATTTGAACTCCAGGCTCAGGGACGTTCCTGGGTGGCAGGCCAGCCAGAGCCGGGTGCAGCTGGGGATGCGGTTTACCTTTTGAGGCTTGCGTGCCTTCGAATAAATAGCCGGGCCTATTGTGCAAGTGTGCCAGGCCCCTGGTCTGCGGCGATTCATGCTGGAGAGGCTCTTGCAATGATGCGCCTCAGGGGATTGAACCATGCACGCGCATGCTTGTAGACCATGCCGGGCTGCTGGCCTGACAATGTCTGTCGCGGCGACAGCCTTCGGGGCGTTTTTCCCGCACATTGCGGGGCTTCCAAATGAACGGTTGCTTTATCCAGGCTGGGCATGACCTGTGTGCATGCAGCTTTACTGGAGTTCCAGTTGGTGAAAGGTCCGCACTCACTCAGTCGGGTGGCTTTCCTCGGTGACTATGTTCCCCGTCGGTGTGGAATCGCAAGCTTCACCCATGACCTGTGTGAAGCCGTGAGCGCCGAGGCACCCAGGCTTGACTGCTATGTGGCTGCGGTCAATGACCGCCCTGAAGGATACGACTACCCGTCACGAGTCCGGCTGGAACTCCAGGAAAAGGATGTCGACTCCTATCGCCGGGCGGCCGACTGCCTCAACTTTTCCAATGCCTCGGTGCTGAGCGTGCAGCACGAATTTGGCATTTATGGCGGGGCGGCGGGCAGTCATCTGCTGGCGCTCCTGAAGGAGGTGAGGATGCCTGTTGTCACGACACTGCACACCGTTCTCAGCGCCCCCGGCCCCGCCCAGCAGAAGGTCATGCAGGAGATCATCCGGTTCAGTGACCGCCTGGTGGTCATGGCAAGGAAGGGGGGCGATGTCCTGCGTGAAATCTACGGTGTTCCGGCTCATCAGATTGAAGTGATCCCGCATGGGATTCCTGATGTGCCGTTCTCTGACACCGCATCCTCCAAGGAGCAGTTTGGTGTTGGCGGCCGCCGTGTGCTGCTGACCTTTGGCCTGCTGGGCCCTGGCAAGGGCATTGAGCATGTGATCGAGGCTCTGCCCAGGATCATCGAGCGTCATCCGGAGGTGGTGTACATCATCCTTGGGGCCACTCACCCCAATCTCCTGGCCCGTGAGGGGGAACGCTACCGGCTCAGCCTGGAATGGCTGGTCGAGGAGAATGGAGTGAAGGATCATGTGATTTTTGACAACCGTTACGTCTCGCCGGAGGACCTTCGTGAATTCATTGCCGCGACAGACGTTTACATCACGCCTTACCTCAACGCGGAACAGGTTACCTCGGGCACTCTGGTGCAGGTCTTTGGCGCAGGCCGGGCAGTCGTCTCCACCCCTTACCTGCATGCCCAGGAGCTTCTGGCCGAAGGGCGTGGCATCCTCGTTCCATTTTCATCGCCTGCCGCCATCTCACAGGCCGTGCTTGAATACCTGGACCGTCCGGCGCTGCTGCAGCGTACGCAGATCTCAGCCTGGCAAATCGGGCGTGAGATGGTCTGGGCGAGGGTTGCAGGCTCATATCTGGACTGCTTCCAGCGCGCCTGCGCCGAACATCGCATGCCCGCCCGCACCGTGTATGCAGGCTGGACGGCTGGCAAGAAGCTGGAGCTGCCGCAGCCCAAGCTGGACCATCTTGATCGCATGACGGACAGCACCGGGATCTTCCAGCATGCGCTTTATACGGTGCCTGATTTCCAGCACGGCTACTGCACGGATGACAATGCCCGTGCCTTTCTCCTGTGCTGTCTTTTATCGGACATGGGGGGCGACTCTCCTGGCATCAGCCTGGAATCACTGTCAACCACCTACCTTGCCTTCCTTGCTGCGTCATGGAACCCTGTTGTCGGACGCTTCCGGAACTTCATGTGCTTTGAGCGGAAGTGGACCGAGGCTGCGGGCAGCGAGGACAGTCATGGCCGCGCGCTATGGGCGCTTGGCACCGGAGCCGCCCACGCTGTGCCGCCCAGCCAGAGAAGCCTTTGCGCCCGGCTTTTTGAGGAGGGGCTCTCCGCTGTTGCCTCATTCACCTCCCCCCGGGCTTCGGCCTTCACGCTCCTGGGCATTCACGCCTACCTGGTGGCCCGTCCTGAAAGCAAGGCCGCCCTGGCCGCCCAGGAGGTGCTTGCCTTGGATCTTGTTCATCTTTGGAATGATTGCGCTTCACCTGAATGGCCCTGGTTTGAGGTCGGAGCCACTTATGAAAATGCGCGTTTGTGCCAGGCGCTGCTCCTCTGTGGCAGCACCACTGTTCACGCAGAGGCCAGGGAGATCGGCCTGAGGTCGCTGCGCTGGCTGGTTTCCATTCAAAAAACGCCCAATGGTTCGTTCCGGCCGATCGGCAGCAACGGCTTTTGTGTTCGTGATGGCGGGCATGCCCACTTTGACCAGCAGCCTGTCGAGGCCCAGGCCATGATCTCCGCCTGCCTTTGTGCTTGTCGTTTCACCGGGGACCCTTTTTGGTTTCGTGAAGCCCGGCGGGCCTTCGAATGGTTTCTCGGCCGCAATGACCTGGCCCTCGCCCTGCATGATCCCCTTGCTGGCGGCTGCTCCGACGGCCTGCATGCAGACCGTCTGAATGAAAACCAGGGGGCTGAATCCACCCTCGCCTACCTCATTGCACTTGCTGAAATGACCCTCGCCCAGCACCCGAACCCAACCGGCGCATGACCTGTCCCAAACTCCATCGTCACCAGATCCTTCTTCAGCCGGAGAGCGCCAGGGTCATCATCCGGCCCTTCATCCCCGCCAGTTCCCGCCGGCTTTCCACCATCATCGGCCGTGCGCTGGCGCTTACCGAACAGGAGGTGGAGGCCGGGCTCGCCGCCGTTCATGACGACTTCGACAGCCGCCATCTCGACATTGAGCCTGTCCTGTTCAGCCACTTTCTCAAGGTGCAGCATGAGGTCTTCACCCAGCGTCCGCTGTCACGCTCCCGCCAGCTGCTCATCGGTGCGCTTTTTTCCGGTGAATACTCCCTTGAGGCGGCCGCCCTTTTCAACCCCTCCATCATCCCCCATCCGGATCAGACAGGCCTCCCTCCTGGATTTTTGCGCTTCATCATGAGCCTCCGCGCCACGGGTGAAGGTCACATCTCCTCCATTGAGTTTCGTGAGGGCGTCATTGCTGCGGACGGGCAGATCCATCTCACGCCCGTCTCCCGCTTTGTCAGTCTCCCGGAGATCCTGCCCAACCCCAGCTACAGGAAAAAGCGGTTCGTCATCAAGCTGCACGAAATGGGCTTCGACAACGCCTGCGCCTCCTCTGTCATGGACGCCCTGGGCTCGGAGTTCATTCGTGCGGACCTGTCCGCCAGCCTGGCCCGGGTCCGCAGGGAAAGCCTTCCGCACAGTCATGAGACACGGCGCACCCTTGAATGCATCCAGTGGCTTGCGGACTCCAACTATGAACTGCGCTTCTCGGAAAGGCTGGCCCTGAGCGAGCGCATCCTCTTTCCCGTGTCGGACAACGAGAGCAACGGAATCGAGGACGCCCGCTTTGTGCGCTTCGTCGAGGATGACGGCAGCATCATCTATTATGCCACCTACACCGCCTACAGCGGACGCGCCATCCTGCCCCAGTTCATCGAGACCCAGGACTTCATCCACTTCCGTGTCCTGACTCTGAACGGCAGCGCGGTTCAGAACAAGGGCATGGCCCTCTTCCCCCGCCGCATCCAGGGACGCTACGCCATGCTCTCCCGCCAGGATGATGAAAATCTCTTTGTCATGTTCTCGGAGAATCCTCATTACTGGAGTGATCCCCACCTGATCCTCCGCCCGGCCGAGGCCTGGGAGTCCGTCAAGATCGGCAACTGCGGCTCGCCCATCGAGACGGATGCGGGCTGGCTGGTCATCACCCATGGTGTCGGTCCCATGCGCCGTTACTGCATCGGAGCCGTCCTTCTTGATCTTGAGGACCCCACCCGTGTCATCGGCCGCCTCCGCCAGCCTCTTCTCTGCCCCGAGGGCGTTGAACGTGAAGGCTATGTGCCCAACGTTGTTTACAGCTGCGGCTCACTTGTGCACGGCGGCCAGCTTATCCTGCCCTACGCCATGAGCGACAAGGCCACTGCCTTTGTTTCCGTTGACCTGCCTGGGCTTCTTGACGCACTCCGTGAGAAGGAATCGGGTAATCACCTGCCTGCTTAGCATGAAACAGTTCCACTGCACCTGCGGCAACCTGCTCTTTTTCGACAGCGTCACCTGCCTGCGATGCGGCCAGAATGTCGGCTACGACGCCGTCGCCGACCTCATGCGTCCTATCTCCCAGGGGTTCCGGCTTTGTGCAAACGGCGTCGGTCATGGTGTGTGCAACTGGCTTCTTCCCGCTTCCTCGCGTACGGAACTCTGCGCCTCCTGCCGTCTGAACCGCACCATTCCGGACCTCGGCCACCCGCCAAACCTTGGTTACTGGAGCATTACGGAAGCTGCCAAACGGCGCCATCTCCGCACGCTTCTCTGCCTGCGCATCCCTCTTCCCACCCTCGCTGAAGATCCCCAGAACGGCCTTGCCTATGACATCGTCAGCACCAGCCGCGATCCTGCGCTGACCACAGGCTATCTTCGTGGGGTCATCACCCTCAGCCTGGAGGAGGCCGACGACACCTGGCGTCAGATCAACCGTCAGCTGCTGGGCGAGGCCAGCCGAACTCTGCTGGGACATTTCCGCCACGAAAGCGGTCATCACATCTGGGAGCGGGTTTTCCCCCGGCTGGACTGGGCTCATCCGCTCCGCCAGGCCTTCTTCGAAGTCTTTGGTGACCACACCATCGACTACGCCTCCGCCCTTCAGCGTCATTATCGTCAGGGGGCTCCACAAGGCTGGCAGCAGAACTACATCTCCGCCTATGCATCATCCCATCCCTGGGAGGACTGGGCGGAGACCTGGGCTCATTACCTGCAGATTTTCGACAGCTTCGAAACTTGTCAGAACCTTGGCATTCGCGGTGGAAGCCTTGACCTCCCCCTGGTCATCCTGCCCCTCGAATCCTGCGCCCTGCCGCAGAATCTCGCCAGCAGCCAGGAGGCGGATGTCAGCTTTCACGCATGGCTCCAGCGCTGGATCTGCCTTGCAACCATGCTTAATGAGGTCACCCGCAGCTTTGGCTCTCCCTTCCTTTACCCTTACATCATTTCGCCCGTCATTGCAGGGAAGCTCCGCCTTGCCCACCATGTCGCCCATCTCTGGGAGTGATGCGGCTGAGAATTGCAGAATGGTGAGATTGCGGCGCTCGTTCACTGCATCCGGCATGCTGCTCTGGACGACGCGATGGCAGCAGCCATAAAAAAGCCGGGCCTTTTGCAAGGCCCGGCAGTCCTGAACGGCTGCCTGAGATCAGGCGGCCATGGCATTGCCGCGCTCATCCTTCATGCGGCCGCGGTATTCGGTGGGCGATTCGCTGGCGATGCGGCGGAAGCTGCGGTTGAAGTGGGAGAGCGACTGGAAGCCGACGTCGTAGGCGACTTCGGTGATGCGGGCGTCGGGCTTCATCAGCATGCGCTTGGCCTTCTCGACGCGGGCGCGGTTCACAAAGTCGGTGAAGGTGAGGCCGGTGGCGCGCTTGAAGATCTTGCAGAAGTGGAAGGGGCTGACGTTCACCGCCTTGGCGACCTGTTCCAGAGTCATCGGCTCGGCCAGGTGGGCGTGGATGTAGATCTTGGCGTTCTTGACGGCCTGGGGTTCGTGGGAGGTCTGGGCGAAGAGCATCCGGTGGGCGCACTCACCGAGCTGGACGGAGAAAGAGCGGAGGATGGCGATGGCGGCCTGATATCGCTCCGGGGCCATGACAGGGGTCTGTTCGAAGTGAACGCGGGCGGCGTGGATTTCAGCGGCGGTGCGGTCGTCGTCGAGCAGGGAGGAGGCCAGGGGGGCGAAGGATTCGGCCGTGGCGGCCTCGAGGCGGACGCCGCCGGTTTCGAGAAGGGCGACCGGAGTCTTGCCGACGCGGACGGGAACCAGGGTGTTGACGACGCCGGCCACGCCTTTGCGGGTGACGACTTCCTCCACAAACTCCTCGTCTTCCTGGGCACGCAGGCTGAGGGGCAGTCCGGTCAGGGTGTGGAAGGCGGACTGGTAGCCGCGGAAGAGGTCGCTCTCGGCGAGGGTTTCAATGAAGCGCTGCTGGCCGTTGTGCTTGGAGAGTGTGGTTTGCATGGCGTGTGTTGTTCTTGGGTTGACACACGGATGCTAGGCGCTGTGCGTGGATTGCTCTATTCGTGGCGACCACGGCGCAATTCATGATGAATGACCGCAACGGGCGCATAGTGGAATCCACTATGCTGATCTTGCGGGAACTCACGCTTTCCTGCGCGGTGCGGCCTTTTTCGCGGTTTTTTTGGCAGGGGTCTTCTTGGCGGCCGACTTTTTCACGGTGGCCTTCTTGGCTGCGGTTTTTTTGGCAGGGCTCTTTTTCACCACCGGCTTCTCTTCATGCCAGGGCAATTCCGGCGCATCACCCCACAGTTCCTGGAGGGCGTAGTATTCGCGCTTTTCCGGCGACTGGATGTGCACCAGGACGTTGGGGAAGTTGATGATCAGCCACTGGCTTTCATAGGAGCCGTCGACGAAGAGGGGTTTCAGCCCGTGTTCCTCGCGCATCTGCTCGACGATTTCATCGCGAACGGCACGCAGCTGGGGAGAGGAACTGGCGGTGACGATGACAAAGAAGTCCGTCACCGGAGACAGGCCGCGCAGGTCAAGCAGCACGATGTCTTCGGCTTTTTTGTCATCGGCATACTTGGCGCAGAGGCGTGCGGTTTCGAGGGCTTCCATGGGTGGGGTGCTGGCTGTAGGACTTCAAAGCCCACTTTGCCCCCCCATGCAAGCCTGTATCCAGGAAGGAAGGCGGCGTGTGCCGGGAGGGAAAGCGGTTGCCTGGGTAGGGGGCAGGTGCTAGCACAACGGCCCTGATTTCCTGCTTTCAGCCAACCCACCATGACCGCCCAACAACTTTTCGATGCCGTCGGCCCGGAACTTCGTTCCCAGATCCTTGGATACATTCAGACGGATGAGCGCCCGGCCTACCGGGCGATGGTCCAGTCCCTCGCAGGCGCCCGGAAGCTTCGCCCACAGTTTGTGCTCGAAAAGTCCCGTGCTCAGCAGCAGGAGTGGCTGGAGGCGCAGCTTCGTCTCAAGACCAACGGCCCCGTGGTTGAGCAGCTTGTGCAGATCTGGCTGCTCAAGTCCCAGAGCCAGATGCTCATCACTTTCCTGGATGTCCTGGGCATTGAGCACGATGACAAGGGGCAGGTGGAAAACCTCCCGGAGGAGATCACCGAGGACAAGGCTGCGGCAGGCGTTCAGGCGCTTCTGGCGGCTTTCCCTGCCAGACAGGCTGCTCTTTACCTGCACATGTTCCAGCTCCAGCGCCCAGGCGGATGGGAAGGGCTGGCCAAGGCCATTGCCGCCTCGGATGCCTTGAAACTGTGATGTTGTTGTTCCCTGCCGGCAAGGTGCAGGCAGGGAAATGGCTGGAGCCCTGGTCTTAGATGACCGGCCCGGGCACGTCTTTCCACTTGGCGTGGAACTCCTTGTAAATGATCGGGCTGATCTCGCTCGGTTTGATTTCGCTGCGGCCGCCCCAGAACACGTTGGTGTACTCCAGGGGGATGCCTTCGTCGGCCAGATGCTTGTCGATGGCCGTCTTGTGGGCCAGCACGGTCTCCTTGTCGGTGCCGTGGATGACGCCCATGATGTTGACGTTGGCGAAGCGTTCACCGCCTTCACGCCAGTAGCAGTGGGTCATGATGGGATGGCGGCCGACTTCGCCGCCGGCACGTTCCTCCATGCCCTTGGGCACCTTCCAGTGGAAGAGGGCATTGAAACGGGTGACACGGACGCCCGAGGCACTGGGCTTGACGTGCTCCAGAAAGGTGGAGAAGCGGCCGATGACGCCCTTTTGATCCAGGCGCCTGGCGACTTCACAGAACTTCTCCAGGCTGACTCCGGCATCTCGGGCGCGGCCAGCCCAGGGTTCAGGACCTATTTCTTCGCTGGCAAGGTCGCCCTTGAGGTGCAGCAGGACATTCCACTCCTCCTCGTCAAGGTCGGCGATGTTGGTGGTCATCATCTGGGCGGGTTCATCCGCCTTTTCACCAGGCTCCATAGACTTGCGGCGAACATGGCCGACACCGAGGGCGAAGATGCCGTGGGCCTGCATGGTGTAGTAATCCTCAGCGCCGATCAGCCGTTTCAGGACGTCGCAATGTTCGTTGATGTTCCTGTCCTGGGGCACCTTCAAGGTGGTCCAGAGGCGGAAGTCGCTGCCGCTGACCTCCCGGTCGGTGCTGCGCAGCACGACGTGGCCGCTGAAAGGATCCTGCTTGAACAGGAATTCGAAGGCGGCTTCGAGTTTGTCTGCGGGCACTTTCCAGGCCACCAGGGCGCCTTCGGCCAGCTTGTTGGCCAGCAGAGTCTGGCGGACGCGACGGATCACGCCCGCTTTCAGCATGGCGCGGATGCGCTCCACCACGGTGTCAAACGGCACTCCGCTCTCCTCGGCGATGAACTGGAAGGGGTGTTGGTGGAAGCCTTTCACACGGTCTTCGCTCACCGCCAGGATGCGTGCGTTGATTTCTTCAGTGTGTTCGGTGGGAATCGTGGCGTCAGGGGTCATGTGAAGGAAAGGGTCGGAGAGCATGGCGACCTAGGGGACGGCATGCGGGGGGCGACTCTTAGCGCTGCTGCCCGAAATGACAAGGAGGGGCTGGTGATGCGCAAGGAAGAGGGGCGGACGAACCAAGTCGCCGGCTTGACTCTTCCTGACGGGATTCGACAGCCTGAGCCTATGAAAAGGATCGCCCCTATTCTTCCCTGGATCTGGCTGTTCCCGAGCTAGACCACGATGATGTCGGCCTTTTTCTCGATAAAGTATTACGATAAAGGGTCTGTCCCTTTATCGAGAAAAAGGGGTTGCCAGTTCTGCCGTTTTGGTTACCTGGGTGCATGCGCCTCAGACGCCTCAAGGCTCCCGCCAACTCCGCCTCCCCGGTCGCCTTTTACCATTGTGTCTCCAGGATCGTGAACAGTACGATAAAGGGTCTGTCCCTTTATCGAGAAAAAGGGGTTGCCAGTTCTGCCGTTTTGGTTACCTGGGTGCATGCGCCTCAGACGCCTCAAGGCTCCCGCCAACTCCGCCTCCCCGGTCGCCTTTTACCATTGTGTCTCCAGGATCGTGAACAGGGACTTTGTCCTCGGCGACGCTGAAAAGGCCCAGTTCCTCGCCTTCATGCGCCTCTATGAGCGCTTCTGCGGGGTGCGCGTGGTGGCCTACTGCCTGATGTCCAACCACTTTCACCTGCTGGTGGGGGTGCCGAAACGGCCCGCCCCGGAGGCGATGCCCTCCAATGAGGAGCTCTCCGGCCTGGTGCGCGCCACGCTGGGCGACCTGGAGGCCACGACGCTGGAATGGGCGCTGGGGGAGGCGGCGAAGATCCGTGAACGCTACCTGAGGCGGATGTGGGACATCTCGTTTTTCATGAAGTCGCTCAAGCAGCGCTTCACGCAGTGGTTCAACAAGGTGCACCGGCGCCGGGGGACGCTGTGGGAGGGGCGGTT
>JABARQ010000010.1 GCA_019186985.1 Prosthecobacter sp.
CCGCCTCGCGGCGACGCAGTTACTTCAAGTTCTCACCTGGAACACGGTTCCAGATGGCCGAGGTCTTCCACCCCGGAGGATCGTGACGCTTCACAGCGCACTAGCCATCTCGCTCCGCGAGATGAGCAAGGCGCTTCACCTCACGAAGCGGCAACGATGCCCTTCGGCACGCCTGACTACGCCGCTCCCGAACAATCCAACGGCACCGCCGACCACCGCGCTGACATTTACTCTCTCGGCGTCGTGCTTTACGAGATGCTCACAGGCGAGCGGCCCAAGGCAGATTTTGTTCCCCCCTCGAAGCGGGTGCAGGTGGACATCCGCATCGACGAGATCGTGCTGCGCGCTTTGGAAAAGACACCGGAGTTGCGCTTCGCCACGGCGGCGGAGTTTCGCACGCAAGTGGAGGCGGCATCGGTGATGAAACCTGAGCCAGAGTTTACGGGCAGGAGTTCACGCCCCTCTGCGTTGATACTGATGGCTGCTTCAGGTGTGGCGCTGACGCTCGCCTGGTTCACGCTTTGTTTTCTGGGGCGGTTGGTTAATGGTTGGTTTGATAAGGCGACACTTGCGAGGGCAGTTGTCCTCGTGATTGCGTCTGCGCCTTTGGTGAAGGCGTTCTTCACCAAGTCCAACTGGCTTCAACCCCTTTCCTGGTGTGCCTTCCTACTTGCGGCACCATGCATGGCGCTCGGTCTCTTTTTTTCCTCCAGGGAACCGCGGCTCTTCGATTCGCCAGACATTGCGCTGATGTGGATGGGAGCCCTTCTGTTGCCTGCCGCTGGAATATTGTTGTGGCACGGATCGAGGACTCAGACCACGGGCAGACGCGGGCAGATGCATTCCTTGCTTGCATCAGGAGTCATCATCCTTGTTGCCACTGGGATGTTCGTCGGGGTTTGGCACGCAACCAGTGAGCGGCGGCTGACTAGCGGACGGGCGGAAGGTGATCCAATCATTTTGGGGCTGGACGAGATTGCCATTCGATCACAGTTGTTCTTCCGTGAATACCATCGTTGGCCCTCGCAGGTGAGCGAACTGCTGCCGAATGGGAACCCTCGTGCGATTCGATTTCTCAGCGCCGACGGACCGGGAGAAGCATTGACGCATCCCTCTCGCAAACTGCAATATCAGCCGCCATCCACACTGGGAATGGGCTTCGTGGGGCTTCCTGGCGAAGCAGGCTACTTTTTTGATGAGAAGGAGGTGCGCGATCAGGCTCAGAAGTGGGACGGGGGCACCCGCACTTACTCGCTCGGCAAAATCACCGATCCCGAGCAGATGAAGCGTCTGCAGCTCGATTGCGCTGAGGCTATCCGACGGGAGTTCTCAAAGGCTAGCATTCAGCCACCGAAGCTCGGTTTTCCTCCGGGGGTGGCAAGCATGACAGTCACGGTCCCTGCTGAGCAATACAGCCTTATCGATACCGCTCTGGGTGATGTCATTTGCAAAGCACTCGCCCCCGCCAGGACAAGCGCAGCGTCGCAGGCGATCCCTTCTGCAAGGGTGCTCCCACCCGTTGATGAGCCGCATCCCCGACTACAACTGGAACTTCTGGCCTGGCTGGATGAAGTTCAGGCCGGTGGCGACTGGAACGGCTGGCGCTGGAATGGTTCGGTTGCTTCACCCAAAGATTTCACCCTGCCTGATGGCCTGCCAGTGCCTGCCACGGCCAAAGAAACAGGCAATGGGGCTTCACCAGAGAAGCCACGCTTCCTCTGCCTGTGGTTCAGTCACCCAGGCTTCGATGCTCTCAGTGTCGGCAACGTGACGCTGCTCGACGACAAGGACCAGCCGTTGAAGACACCCTCCGATGACTTCGCCACCATGTTTACGCCGAAGAGCGATAAGCTGAAGACCGGCTGGCTCACGCATGTCCTCTGCGCGGGCCGCATGGGTGATGCAGATCGCATTGCCAAGGTGCAGCTCGACCAGAGTCAGGGAGCGTGGAAGCCTCATGGCGACCTGGCTGCGGATTTTCAGGGAAGCATGGCGTTGGGGAACGGGGTTCACGTCACCGCAGCAGGTCAAGGTGAGGACGGGCAAGCCTTTGTCGAACTGACCCGAGACCGTTCGCTGGACACTAGCATCACTCAGTTCGACTTCCTCGCTATTGCCAAGGATAGTCGCACGCTCACCCGATTAGGTTTGGTGAAAGGCGGAACACCCACGCTGCAAACCGAGCGCTTTATCTTCGACACGCCGCTCTCCCAGGTGAAGTCCTTCCAGATTCGCAAGCGCCCGATACTCACCATGTTCTGGAACATCCCGCTGAACACGGCGTCCCGGCCTGCGGTCGGGAAAACAAATGCCGCAGCAGCAGCTCCGAAAGAGGCGACGCCACATCACCCGATCAAGGTCAAACTCACACGCATCAACGCCACGTCCGATGAGTTCATCGCCGCCGCGAAGAAGGCGTTTCCCGATCCCAAGCATCAACCGGTCTCCGGCGATCCGACTGCGCTGCTCAAACAAATCCCAGTGAAGCCAGCCGCCGTTGTTGCAGGTGTGATGTCCGAACCTGACGGCTCCGCACTGCTTCGTGCTCTGGGCACTCGCGCCCAATCCGTGGAGATGCGCGACGAAGGCTTCACAGCCGTGAAGTTTCACGCCAAAGCCGGAGGTCAGATCGACCTGACCTTCTCCCGCAGCGGCATCCGTTCCGAAATGTCCGTCTGGGAGCATCAGGCCGTCATGATCCTGACCACCGACCCCGTCAGCCCTGATTATCGCCTCTACTTGCTGAGTTTGGAATAACTACGGGCTGCCAATACTGGTCGGCTAGAGTGTGGTGATCATCAGGTTCGGAAATTTACCAACACCTTGTAGATGCAGAGAACATTTCCACGCAGACTGCTCGCCTATGAAAACCTTTCTTGCACATGTCGTCATTTGGGTGGTGTTCTTTTCAGCCTCAGCTCAGGCGGCATCTGATGCGGATGTCACCCTGCTGAAAGTCAAGAAAGTCGTCATTGCGGAGAGCGTCATTACCATCGTTGTCGAAAAAGCTATGACGATAATCACTTTGATCAGGGACGACCATGATCCTGCGTATGCTGGGGATACATGGCATGGAATGCCGGTCAATAGGGTTCAGGTGTTATCGAATGAGGCCACCTTCACCATTAAACAAGACGCCCATTCCGCTCCTGGCGGACCGTTGGCAAAAGCGTGGCAAGAATGCCTGAAAACTGCCCAGGCTTTGCAGGATGGCAAGGAAGTCGGACGCATTGGCTTCTACGCTCCAGACATCGTCATCAAGGGCAACCTGATTACTTCCATCACCGGAAGTGGATTTCTCTACCCAAAAGGAAAATGACCGGACTACCCAAGCCGAATGGATGCAGGCCTGATCCGAAGCGTTCACCCAACCAACAGAGTCACCCGTGATTTCGAGATCGCGACTATTATGCACCCCATCGCCATTCGTCTATCTGATCCATCCGACTCACTGAGGATCGCCGAGATACAGATTGCCACATGGAGGTCGGCCTACAGCGGCATTGTTCCAGATCGGTTTCTTTCTTCCATGTCGGTCGCCGCTCACGAGCAGTCGTGGAGAAGACATATCGGTCATCCGCATTCACCGCTGTTCGTTGCCACGAGAGCGGCGGAGTGCATCGGATTTTGCCATGTTACACCCGCCAGAGACCCTGATTTAGAGGGGGGCGCAGAGGTGGTGGCAATCTATGTTGCACCCCAGTGTCAAAGGCAGGGAGCAGGCCGACTACTCATGTCTAGTGCTTTGGGGTTTGCCGCCTCAAGTCGCTACGAGTCTCTGTCTCTGTGGGTTCTGACATTGAACCGCGCAGGAAGATCATTCTACGAGCGGGCAGGCTTCACCACGGATGGTCACCAGAAGCAGATCAGCATATCAGGCACCGTTCTTGACGAGGTTCGTTACCATAGGCGCACTCGAGCCAGCACATGAGGTCCAGAATGGCGGTGAGGGCGGCCATGCGCGAACGTCCGTCACAAGCGCATGTGATTGGGCACAGGGAAATGCCCCTATACCAAAATCTCCTTCAGCACACGACATGGCTTCACGCCGACAATGCGCTGGTTGAGGCCTTGATAGGGGTAGGTGAGCTTCAGGTGGTCGAGGCCGAGCTGGTGGAGGATGGTGGCGTGGAGGTCCCGGGCCTGTACTTTGTCGAGCACGGCGTTGTAGCCGATCTCATCCGTCTCCCCGTGGCAGATGCCTCCCTTCACGCCGCCGCCGGCCATCCAGATCGAATAGGCATCCACGTGGTGATCGCGGCCCGGTGACTTTGCGGCGACGCCACCGCGGTTTTCCTGCATCGGCGTGCGGCCAAACTCACCGCCCCAGACGACGAGCGTGTCCTCCAGCAGGCCACGCTGCTCCAGATCATGCAGCAGCGCGGTCATGGGCTTGTCCACCTGCTGGCATTTTTTGGGGAAGGCTTCGTTGAGACCGCTGTGGTGGTCCCACACCCAGTCAAAGAGCTGCACAAAGCGCACGCCGCGCTCGATGAGGCGGCGTGCAAGCAGGCAGTTGTTGGCAAAGCTCTCCTTGCCCGGCTCCGTGCCGTACATCTCGTGGACGTGCTTCGGCTCCTGCGTGATGTCCATCGCTTCGCTCGCGCTCATCTGCATGCGAAAGGCCATCTCATACTGGGCGATGCGTGTGACCGTCTCCGTGTCGCCAAGCTGCTCGTAGGTGCGCTGGTTGATCTTCTTCACCGCCTCGATCACGCCGCCGCGCAGGTGCCGGTTGATGCCGGGCGGATTCGAGAGATACAAAACCGGATCGCCCTCGCTGCGGCACTGCACGCCCTGATACACGCTGGGCAGGAAGCCGCTGCCCCACGCGGCCTTGCCCGCATCCGGATTCTGCCCGCCGCTCAGCAGCACGACAAAGCCGGGCATGTTCTCGCTCTCGCTGCCGAGGCCGTAAAGCGTCCATGCGCCGATGCTGGCGTGGCCGAGGTTCTGGCTGCCTGTAAGCGCGAGCAGCTGGGCCGGCGCGTGGTTGAACTGGTCCGTCTGCATCGACTTGATGATGCAGACCTTGTCCATCACACGCTCGAAGTGCGGCAGGCGGTCCGAGATCCACTGGCCGGTCCTCTTATCCTGATGAAAGGGGAAATAAGGGCCGAGCAGCTTCGGCGTGCCGCGGATGAAGGCGAAGCGCTTGCCTTCAAGAAACTCCTTCGGGCAGTCCTTGCCGTTGAGCTTCTGGAGCACGGGCTTGTAGTCGAACAGCTCGAGCTGGCTTGGCGCGCCGCTCATGTGCATGTAAATCACGCGCTTGGCACGTGCGGGCAGCACCGGTGACTGGGCGGCGTTCGGCCGCGCGGGATCCCGCGCGGCCGCCAGGCCCTGCTGCGCCAGCCAGGCTCCGCCGAGGCCAAGGCCGCACTTTTGCAGAAAATGACGGCGCGTGAACTGTTGAAGCGTGTCGAGCTGAAGGTGACGAAGGACGTTCATTTGGTGAGCACGATGTCGAGGTTGAGGATGGCGTTGGCGACGACGGCCATGGCGGCCTTTTGAGGGGTGCCGCCAAGCGGCAGGGCGAGCTTCGGATCGCGACGGTACTCGGCCAGCGCGCCAGCGTGCAGGTCGGCGAGGTCGCGCAGGTCGGCGTCACCGGGCCGCGTGCCGGTGGCGATTTCATAGGCCTGTGCCAGCTGCTTAGCGGTTTCACCCGCCGCCTCGACACGTTTCGCGAGTGCGACGGCGGCCTCGATGAAGACAGGGTCGTTCAGCGTCACGAGCGCCTGGAGCGGCGTGTTGGTCGTGGAGCGGCGGGCGGTGCAAAGCAGACGGTCCGGTGCGTCAAAGGTCAGGCTGCTCGGATAAGGGCTGGACCTGCGCCAGTAGGTGTAGAGGGAGCGCCGGTGCGCGTCCTCGCCTTGGGCGTTCTTCCATTTGAGGCCGCTGCGTGCGGCGCGCCAGATGCCCTCCGGCTGCACCGGCATGACGGGCGGGCCGAACATCTTCGGCGACAGCAGGCCGGAGATGGCGAGGGCGTTGTCGCGCATCATCTCGGCGGTGAGGCGGGTGCGGGGACCGCGGGCGAGAAGCCGGTTGCGCGGGTCACGCTGCTGCAGCTCCGGTGTTGTCCTTGCACTCTGCCGGTAGGTGGCGCTGAGCACGATCTCGCGCAGCAGCCGCTTCAGGCTCCAGCCGAGGTCCGTTTGAAAGCGCACGGCGAGGTGGTCAAGCAGCACCTGGTTCGACGGCGTCTGTCCGCTGGTGCCGAAGTCCTCGAGCGTCTCGACGATGCCGACGCCGAAAAGCTGCTCCCAAACCCTGTTCACAGCGACGCGGGAGGTCAGCGGGTTTCTTTCGGAAGCCATCCACCGGGCCAGGCTGAGTCGTGCCGGCTCCTGGCTCTTGGGCAGGCTGCCAAACACGGCCGGAATGCCAGGATTGACCTTCTCGCCCTTGTTCAACCAGTCCCCCCGGGTGAAAACAGCCGTGCTGCGCCGCAGGCTTGCATCCTGCTCCACCAGCACAGGCATGAGTGCGTTCGCGATGCCAGCACGCTCCTTTTCAAGCTTCGCCAGGTCCCGCTCGCGTCCCGTAAAGGCCTTGTCCGTGACATGATGCGTCCATGCCTCGCTGTCGCTGACGGCAAAGCGGCTGCGGTTGGTCACCAGCGGTGCATAACCAAATCCACCTTCATCATGCCTCAGCACGATTCGGATCTTCGCCCCGGGAGGAAGGTCGACAGGCCTTGATGGGATGAGCACGAGGCGGCGCGAATGCGTCATGCGTGGATTCGCCCCCCAGCCGCCCTTGTCGGCATTCAGCGTCGTCTGCGCGTCAGACACCGGATCTGCTTCATCGCCAAGCGCATAGGTGAAGGTGATTTCACCCGGCTGCGCGGGCGGATTTTTCACCGGTTCGGACTCACGGGGCGATCTGGACTTCTTCGCACTGGCGGGATCAAGCGAGACATCCACGACTTTTTCCGGCACGACCGAGGTGGCGGCAAAAACAGCCTTCTCCGTCTCCGGCGTCACCACGATGGCGCGCAGCAGCGAAACGACGAAACCCAGCTCGGCGGATGTTTGCGCCTTCACGGGATCCAGCGGCAAGGCTTCCATCTTCAGGGCTGTGAGCTTCTTCACCCCCTTGGGGACCGGTGCATCCACCGTGAACACGGAGTAATGGGACACCGTACCTCCTGCGACGACGTCCGTCACTCCATCCGCAGCTTTTTTCGTGGCAAGCTTCGTCTGGCCTGAGGATTGCACGCAGCAGGGTTCCAAAGGCTTCCAGCCTGTCTCCTTGGCACGTTTCTCCGTCTCGGCGACCTTGGCCGAGCGCAGCTCGACCAGGCGCGCGTCCATCTGCTGAGCCTTCGCGAAATCGACCTCCTTCAAAGGCACGCGCAGCTTGGGCTCGTCCTCGGGCAGGTCCCAGTCCTTCTGCGTGTTGAAGAAGGCCATGAAGTCGTAAAACTCCCGGTGCTCAATGGGGTCGTAGGGGTGTGAGTGGCACTGCACGCAGTTGAAGGTGATGCCTTGAAAGGTGCGCCAGGTCGTCGCAATCCGGTCCACGACGGCGACGACGCGGAACTCTTCGTCATCCGTGCCGCCCTCGGAGTTGGTCGGGGTGTTGCGATGAAAGGCGGTGGCGATACGGTCGTCGAGCGTGGCCTTGGGCAGGAGGTCACCGGCAAGCTGCCGGAGGGTGAACTGGTCGTAAGGCATGTCAGCATTGAAGGCCCGCACCAGCCAGTCGCGATAGGGCCAGATGATGCGCGGCTTGTCCGCCTCATAGCCCTGCGAGTCGGCATAACGTGCGAGGTCGAGCCAGACGCTGGTCCAGCGTTCACCAAAGGCCGGTGATTTCAGCAGGCGGTCCACGACCTTCTCAGGCGATGTCGTTGGCAGCGCCCGAATCTCCTCGGAACCTGGCGGCAGGCCGGTGAGGTCAAAACTGACGCGGCGGAGCCATTGTACTCCCCCGGCCTCCGGTGACGGCCTCAAGCCCTCCTGCTCCAGCCTGGCCAGGACAAAGGCATCGAGGGGTTGCTTCGTCCACGCTTCGTCCTTCAACAGCGGCCTGGCAGGTGCCCTGGGCGGCGCAAAGGCCCAGTGCTCGTCCCAGGAGGCTCCTTGCCGGATCCATTCGCGCAGAAGCTGGACATCCTTCTCCGGCAGCGGCTTGCCGTGCTTCGGCGGCGGCATGATCTCATCCTCATCCGTGCTGGCCACCCGCGCGATGAGGGCTGATTTTTCCGGGTTGCCCGGCACCACGGGGATGTCCCCGGATTTCGCCGGTTCGAGAACCTTGCTGTGATACACGAGCGACAGCCCGCCCGAATGCTTCACCCCGCCGTGGCAGGCGGTGCAGTGCTCGGTGAAGATCGGCTTGATGTCGCGGGCGAAGTCGATGCCTGCGGCGTTCATCACGCCTGGCAGCAGGGCGAACACAAAGCCTTTGGAGATGAAGTTTTTCATGATGCAAGCTGGATGCCACCCGGGACAGCTGGATGCCGTTTCAGATGAGCTGTCTTTTACGTATCGTCATGCCTTGCCATCATGTCGGCATTTCTACCGACAGGGATGAACCAGGCATTGCTCCTGATTGCACCGGACAAGGCTGCGCCCGGCATGCTGCCAGATACGCTCACCCGCACCTTTCGTTTGCGCAGGGCGCATGTGCATGGCTTGCGAAATGAGCGTCCGATCTTGCAGGCGCTGCTGTGCGAACATCTCAGTCCTGGTTCACCAAGGGGACGTTCAGACCTGCCTTCCGTCATAAGAGGGTCAGGAGGAACGCACCTTCCTCACTGGCTTGACGACATCCGGCCGCAGGTCCTGCCGACGTGATGCCCTCGGGGCGAAGGAACCGGCGATGGCCTTGCCGAATTTCCAGGTCATCCGCGCCTGCTCAGACCGACTTCAGGGAGGCCATGTCGATGGAGAAGCGATACTTCACATCGGACTTGAGCAGGCGTTCGTAAGCTTCGTTGACCTGCTGGATGGCGATGACCTCCACATCCGAGACGATTTGGTTCGCTCCACAGAAATCAAGCATCTCCTGCGTCTCGGCGATGCCGCCGATGAGCGACCCGGCAAGGCGCTTCCGGCCCAGCAGCAGGCCGAAGGCGGCGATGGAAAGCGGCTGGCTTGGCAGGCCGACAAGCGTCAGCGTTCCGTCGGTGACGAGGAGGTTCAGGTAGGCGTTGATGTCATGATCGGCGGAGACGGTGTCGAGGATGAAGTCGAAGCTGCCGACGTGTTTTTGCATCTCGTTGGCGTCACGCGTGATGACGACCTCGTCGGCACCCAGGCGCAGCGCATCGTCTTTTTTGCCGGCGGAAGTGGTGAGCACGACGGTGTGGGCGCCAAAGGCATGGGCAAATTTCACGCCCATGTGCCCGAGTCCGCCGAGACCGGCCACGCCGACTTTCCTGCCCTTCACATCGCCCCAGCGCCGGATGGGCGAGTAGGTGGTGATGCCTGCGCAGAGCAGCGGCGCGACACCGGCGAGGCTTAAATTCGTCGGCACCTTCAGCGTGAAGTGCTCGTCGACGACGATGCTGGTGGAGTAGCCGCCATAGGTCACGGGCGCGGTGCCGTGCTTGTCAGGCGAGTTGTAGGTGAAAATGGCGTGCGGGCAGAACTGCTCGAGATTCGCGGCGCAGCTCGGGCATTTTTGATCCGAATCGACGAGGCAGCCGACGCCCACGAGGTCGCCGACATTGTGTTTCGTGACGCCCGGGCCAACCTTCGTCACGCGACCAACAATTTCATGGCCTGGCACACAGGGATAGGTCGTGGGAACGGCGCTCCATTCATTGCGCGCCTGGTGGAGGTCGGAATGGCAGACGCCGCAGTAAAGGATGTCGATCTCCACATCGCGATCCGTCGGTTCACGACGCGGAATGCTGGAAAAGGCGAGCGGCGAGGTGGCGCTGGCGGCGGCGTAGGCTTTGGCGACTGGCATGGCGGATGAGAGATGGTTGTGAATCGATTAACGTCCCGGCTCACGCCGTCGTAACAGCGGATTCACCGTGGAATCATGCGCCCGGCAATGCGGCGATGATTTTCGCGACCTGCTGGCGGTGGATGCCCATGTGCGTGGCGGCGAGCGCGTGCCAGCCGGCGGCATCGAGCGCGCCGAACCAAGGATGCGCATACCTGGCCGACGTTTTCAGATCGGGCACGGCGGCGACGCTGTTCAGCAAGGCATCGCAGGAGGCTTCATAAGCAGCCTCCACCTCGGCGCTGAGCTCGGCGCGGGGCTTCACATCGGCCGTGCTGGCCTTTTTGCCTGGCACCTGGCCGTGGGCGAGTGATTCGATGACGTTGGCAAAGGCGGTGTTGGTGATGCGCAGGTGCTCCAGCGTCATCCAAACCGACCAGTGACGGCTGCTGTCCTCCAGGCCGCGCAACCGCGGAATGAGCACCTGCTCGCCGCGTTGCTTCGTAGGGCAATGCGCGAGCATCTCACGGATGGCGGCGCGTTCCTGCTCAAAACGGGCCGTGAAGACCTCGCGCGAGCCAAAACACCGCTTCAGGGCAAAGAGCCCTCTCGCCATCCAAAGCTCAGGAGCTGGCAACCCGGCTCCAGGAGCCGCCAGGGAAGGTTTTGTCCTGTTTTCCATGGACACAAGCTTTCTGTATTACTTGTGTTTTGCAAGTGTTAATGCTTTTGAAATGCAAGTATCTCTGTTCGATGCTCCTCCATGCCTCGCAAGACTCCCGCCAAATCCTCCGCGCCTGCCCCCACACGCCGTTCCCCCTGTCCGGTGGCCTGCGGTCTGGATCTGTTTGGTGATAAATGGACGCTTCTCATCATCCGCGACCTCATTCTCGGCCGCAGCCGCTTCAAGGACTTCATCGAATCTCCCGAAGGCATCCCCACGAACATCCTCAGCGACCGCCTGGAACGCCTGCGCGACGGCGGCATCGTCCAGCAGATCCCCGCCGCCGACGGCAGCAGGCGCCTCGCCTACCAGCTCACCGACAAAGGCCTCGCCCTGCGCCCCGTGCTGCGCGCCATCCGCGACTGGGGGCTCAAGTGGGAACCGGGGACGAGAGCGAACTTGGAGGGCTAGGCCATTTTTGATAACCATCTTAGGCTTCGAAGAATGCGTCTGCAAAAGCAGCCATCTTGCTCCGCAAGATGAGCATGAGTCTTTCGCTGGCTGATGAGGCCGCGACATTCGGAAGCTGATGAGCTTTTCGGCGCGCTAAGCTCCTCTCTCGGAGCGAGAGGGCAACTTTGCTTCGCCGAAGCGATGCTCACTCCACCACCGGCACCACGAGCCGCGAGGGATGCTCGGCGTCGCAATAAATGCGGTTGTTCTGTTTCACCTTCTCGCCGGTTTCGCTCCAGGGCCGACCGGTGCCGGGGTTCACGTCGAAGCGCGGAAAGTTGCTGGAGGTGATCGTCACGCGGACGCGGTGCCCGGTGTTGAAGATCTGGCTGGTGGACCAGCAGTCCACCGTGACTTCCTCGACGTGACCGGGCGTGAGCGGCTCAGGCTTTTCCCGGCTCTTGCGGTAGCGCAGGCGCTGGATGCCCTCGGCGATCAGCATGCTGCGCCCATCAGGATAGACGTCGCAAAGGCGCACGGAGAGGTCGGTGTCGGCGGCGCTGGAGGAGACGAAAAGCTTCGCGAAGATCCGGCCGGTGACCTCAACGGGCTTGTCGAGCACAGCGCTGGTGAAGACGAGCACATCATCGCGGCCCTCGATTTTCCGCTGGTCCATCGAACCGCGGTCGAGGGTGAGATTGTGGCCGCCGATGGTGGGACAAGGGTTCGCGGGATCGAAGGTGTATTCGTGCGGTGCGGCGGCTGCGCTGGGTTTTTCGAGGCTCAAACGGCGGTCGCCGGTGAGAAAGACCGAGGTTTCCTTCGCGGGTACGGGCCAGTCGTTGGCGAAACGCCATTCGTTGCCGGGTGCGCCTGGTGTGACGGTGTCACCCATGACGTAATAAGCCACGGCAGGCTCCTTTTCGGCGCCATTGTCCGCCCCTTTGAGGTAGTGGGCAAACCAGCGCAGCGGATCGTACTGGACGGGCACGCGGGTGGCGTTCGGAAACGTCAGCTCACCGGCGGGCATCTTGCCGATGGCGTGCGTCCACGGTCCCATGACAAGCTTCTGCGCGCCCTTGGCGCCGGTTGCGCCGCGATGCTGGCGGCCGACGAACTCATCGATGGTGCCCTGCGCAAACATGTCGAACCAGCCGCCGACATGGATGGCGGGCGCTTTCATCTGCGCATGCCGCGTGGCGGTCTCGAACCGCGCCCAGTAGTCGTCGTAGCTCGGATGCGAACGCATGAGATCGAGCGCCTTCGGGTCGAACTTGTTGCCGGTGGTCCAGTTTTCGATGTCGGCCTTCCGAAACGCGCTGCCGATGTAGGTGCCGTCGGAGTACATGCTCGCGGCGGCGACGCTGATATACTGTGCCTTCAAATCCTCCGGTGCCGCACCGGCGAGCAGGTTCTGCGTGATGCCGCCCGCGCTGCCGCCGATGGTGGCAATGCGGCCATCGCACCACGGCTGCTGCTTGATCCATGCGAGCGTGTCCACGCCGTCCTGATGCTCGCTCCAGCCGCAGCCGTGGAATGGCAGGTTCTCGCCCTGAGAATCAAAGCGTCCGCGCATGTCCTGGATGATGAAGACATAACCGTCGTTCACGAAGCTCCCGGCGTCCTTGCCACGCTTCACACGGCCGTAGGGCGTGCGGGTAAGCACCACGGGAAACGGTCCGTCTCCCTGCGGCAGATAAAGGTCGGTGGCGAGCAGCGTGCCATCGCGCATGGCGATCATCTCCGTCTTTTTCGCAGGAGGCCGGGCAAAGCGCTCCACGGCCTGCAGCCAGGCCTCGGAGCTGACGCTGCCATCCTTGGCCGCACGGGCAAACATCCCTTCGATCTGCTGCGACCACTGATCGCCGTAGGTCGTCTTCACATGCTCGACTGCCCGCGCCTGCTCCGCCTCGGACAGCGTGCCGCTTTGATCCGTGTCCGCCTTGGGAAACAGCGCCCGCATCTTCGCGGCAAGCGCCTCATCGGCGGAGGCATGGCAGGAGACAAGAAGCAAGGCAAGGGCAAACAGGCGGAACTGTGGACTCATGGGCAGTGAAGGAGTGACGTGTGGCATGAGTGGTTTGGGCACGGACGTTGTATGACAGACGAGGTGTTTTTGGTGGGGAAGGGTGTGTATGGGCGAAGCAATGCTGTCCTTTTGCCCCGTGAGAGGGACTCGGCGCTTTCGCTGGCACTGCTGGGCACGAGTTTCGGAAACGCTGCGAGCTGAAGTGCGCCCACAGCTCATCTCGCGGAGCGAGATGGCTACTTTGCTGACGCGCATTCGAGGGCTCACTTCGAGAAGACCTTCTTCAGCCACTCATCCACCACCGGCGTCGCGGGATAGCCGGGATCACCGAGGCGGCGGTTGATTTCGGCATGTCCTTGCAGGCCGCGGCCTTCGAAGCCGCGCACTTCGACTGAGGTGCCTGCTTTTGTCAGAGCCTCGCCAAGCGCCTTGGACTGCGCGGTGCCGTCAACGCGCTGCACATGCAGGATCAGGAAGGCGGGTGCATTCGGCGCGGCGGCATGATGGGTGGGCGAAAGCTCAAGCTGGCGCTGCTTCTCGCCGCCAAAGGCCTGCAGGTAGGTTTCCTGCATGAACTCACCGCCCCCGGCGACCTGGCGTGGCACGTCGTAGCAGGCGCCATCGAGCGGAACGACGCCGCGGAGCGACTTCGGACCCAGACCGGCCTTTTTCAAATACTGCATGTCCGTGCCGACCAGCGCGGAGAGATGCGCCCCGGCGCTGTGTCCCATCAAAACCACACGTGTGGCGTCGAATCCAAGCGGCACCGCCTGCCGGATGAGACAGGCGAGCGCGTCCGCCACGTCCTGCGCCTGCTGCTCGACTGTCACCGCGGGCACAAGTCGATAATTGACCGACGCGAAGCCATAACCCTGCGCAAGGTAGTGACCGGGCTTTTCAACGCCCGTGGCGTTGCGTTTGTCACCCCGCTTCCAGCCGCCGCCATGCACAAACACAACCAGCGGCGATCCCGCAGCCGTGGGCCGCCAGTAATCGAGCCTTTGCAGCGGATCGCCGCCATAGCTCAGTTCGACCGGGTTCGCCGCCGGCTGCGGTTCAGAGCGGCGCTCCGCGAGGCGTTCACGCAAACGCCCGACCAGCGGCAGCCGCGCTTCTGCGGCAACAAGGGTGACAAGCAGGGCCAGGGCGGGCAGGGACGATTGCATCGCGGTTGTAATGCACGAAACCGGAGTTTGTTACGCGAAAAATTTCGCTCGATCACCTCGCCGGCACTTCCAGCACCTGTTTGTCCGTGAGAAGGCGCTCGCGCAGCAGCTTGTAGTCCACGCTTTGCACCGGTGTTTTCGAATTCATCGCCATGACGGCGGCGGTGGCGGCGGATTGCGCGGCGACCATGAAGGTGAACTCGATGCGATACGCGCCGTAGGCCACGTAGCTCGATGACGGGCAGGTTGGGCTGAGGAGATTCGTGCATTCGGCGGCTTTCGGCACGAGGCAGCGGTAGGGAATGCCGCAGGGGATCCAGTCAGGCTCTTTGGATTCGTCAAACACCGCGCCTTCATTCCACACACGGCCATCTCGGGCGATGCGTCGCGCGTGATGCAGATCGGGCGGCCACCAGATCAGGCCGACGCTGTCCTCGATGGGCTCGGGATCTGCTTTGCGCACATGCGCCTCGGTCAAAACGAAGTCGCTGACCATGCGGCGGCCGTTGCGCACATAAAAGGCACGCGGCCAGCCATCGTTGTCAGTGAACTCATCTTTGCAAAGACCCCATGCGGCCCAGGCCTCGCGTTGCTTGGCAGGCACCGCCTCGTCATGCGCCATGAACCAATACACGCCCTGGATGTAGTCGCGGCTCGTGCGCAGCATCGCCTCACGCTCCGCGTAGCTGGCGATGGGATAGCGGTGGTTCCAGCCGGTGAAGTTTCCCGCGAGATGATGCCATGAACCCGGGTCCGTCTTGCCATTCGGCAGCGATGCGCCAGGCGGTGAGATCACTCCGCCCGCCGCGAGGTAGCGCCGATGCAGCTCATAGTGCGCGGAGTCGTAGTTCACGGGTTTTCCGATGACGAACCGATTTGTCGGGTTCTTCGTCAGGCACAGGCGGAAGCAGTAGCCCTGGATGCTTTCGTCGGGCTCGCCTTGGGTGCCCAGCGGCGTGTCCTGCACACCAAAGATCACTCCACTCGTCGCATCTCCCGGCACGCGATACGGGTCGATGCGTTTGTCGAACTGCCCATGCTTCGTGTCCGTGCGAATGCCGTTCTTCTTTTCGCCATACGTCGCGCTGCTCTCGCGCCCGACCGAAAAACCGATGCCCGCAAACGCCAGCAGATCGCCCTCGTAAGTCGCGTCGATGAACATTTGCGCCCGCACCTCGGCTCCATTTTCAAAGTGCAGCGACGTGATGCGCGCGCTGTCCTTCGTCACGCCATCACGCTCCTTCAAGCGATGACCACGCAGCACGGTGATACCCTTTTCCTTCACCCACGCCTCCCAAACCGCCTCCGCCACATGCGGCTCGAAGCGCCAGAGCGCGCTTTGCTTGGCCCGTGTGCGCACCATTTCGTCGAAGGCCGCCGCCTTTCCGTAGTGGGCGCTCACGCGTCGATAAAACTCCAGCGCCAGCCCGCCCACGGCCGGGCTGTTTTGAAACTCCTTGTGGTTGTCGATGTCCGTGCCGCCGAGCCCCTCCACGCTCATGCCACCGAGATGCTGCCCCGCCTCCACGAGGATGACCTTCTTTCCCATCGCCGCCGCCTGCACCGCCGCGATCACCCCCGCGCTGGTGCCGCCGTAGATGCACAGATCGGCTTCCATCGGAGCCGCGGTGGCCGAAATCACGACGGAGCTGGCGAGGAGCAGGAGAAAAGACTTCATGGTCAGGCTTGAAGAGGAGTTCTAGGGCGGATTTTGGACAGCTGCACTTCATCTTTCACGATGCCTCGTGACAGCCATGAACAGCGGCAGCCCTGCTGCCGCTGGAGTCCCTCAATCAACAACGCACCCCGTGCTGGCGCAGGCACGGGGGTTCTTTGGGAGGGCCTCATCTCGGGGGCGCTCGGCGGCCAGCAGGCTGACCTCCTGAAAGCGGCAGCAGGCTGCCGCAGTCCATGTCAGAACTTGAGTTGCCGGCCTTGGGGATGATGAGGAGTCGCCATGAAAGTGGCTGCGGCTTTAGCCGCAGGTCACCGAGCCGATTCGGCTGGTGCGAAGCCGCGAAGCGAACCCGAAGCCACTTTGGAAAGCTTCGCCAACTCTTCCGCGCTCAGCGCCCGGTCAAACACGGCGACGCCGCCGATCCAGCCGGTGAAGCCGACGCTGCGGCTGCTGTGGATGACGCGGCCGATGGTGAAGGGGCCGCCGCTTTGCGCGTCCTTCGGCGTGTAGAGGTCATGCGGATACCACCAGGGATTGAGACGCAGCGCCACCAGGTCGCGTGCGACCTCCTTGCCGTCACGCAGTGTCACCTCGATCTTCGTGAAGCGATGCTCACGCAGTTCGACACGTTCGTCGGCGGACTCGCGCAGCACTTTCACGCTCAGCGGCTGGCCTTCGGGCGGGTTGTAGTATTGATCCTTCGGGAAGGCCTCGTCCTCACCCTCCTGCTTGCCGGGCAGCCTGGCATAGTGGCCCTGCATGTAGGCGTTGCAGGCGAAGGAGATCAGCTTGTCCTTCTTCGGCTGATCCAGCCAGCGATCGCCGGAGACGCCGTTCAGCCAGCCGGTGAGCTCGTCCTTCTCATGGTCAAAGGTCATCGCAAAGCATTGCCACGACTTGTCCAGAACCTCGGCCGATGAGTCTGCAGGCACCTCGGGCGACAGGTCCGCCGAGTTGCACTTGTGCAGCGCATACTTGTTCAGAAAGGAGCTCGCGCCGTTCTCCGACACATGCCCGCAGGCGCTGCCCTGCTTGTTCAGGCCGGCAAAGAGCGCGTATTGACGCTGTCCACGCTCCACCTTGGCGATGGTGGCGGTGCTCTTCTCCTTCAAGTCGGTGCCTTCATGCCAGATGCCCGCCAGCGCGTGATTGCCGCTCTCGCGAACCGCCCACACGACCACCGTGACCGACTTCCCGGCGCCTTTGATGTCGAGCGGCGTGTCGTGCAGCCGTGACCGCGGTACAAACAGAAACGGCCGGAAGTTTTCATCCGTCTCTTTGACGATGCGGATGGCATTCCCGAAGGGGCCGCGACCCAGCAACGGAAAATCCGCATACGTCGCCTCTCGCCCCGCACCCCAGTAGTCCTTGATGTAGTTCCCTGCATCGAGCGGGTAGTCATTCGTTGCTCCCACAGGCACATGCGCCGTGAAACGCTTCCGGCCCTCAGGCTCGCGCTTCACAAAATCCCAAAACGCCACCAGCCCCGGCGTGCTCGTGACCGTGGCGACAGGTTCGGCGGCGAAAGGAGACGTCGTGAGGAAAAGAAGAGGCAGGAGCTTCATGGGAAGAGGTTTCAAGTTTCAGGTTCCAGGTTTCAAGAGGCAGATGCGCGACAGCAACCGAACGCCTTTGCATAGATGGTGGCATGGAGGGCAGCGGGTCCGATCACTTTGGCGGCCATTCGGATGCAGGTTTGCCAGAAAAATGAGGGGCAAGAAAACGGGCTCTGTAAATCTTTCTACCCCCAATCTTTCTACCAGACTCCAACAGTGACTTCACACGGACGGTCCATGCCATCAGTCGGGAGGTCAAGGTTCGAAGTCTCATGAAGAGCGAATGCAGACAACCTGAACCATGGAACTTGAAACTTGGCACCTGAAATCCCTACTCAGCCACCAGCTGCAGCGCGTCCAAAATCACAAAACCGTCTGTTTCGGCATTGCGGATCGTGATGGTCGTTTCGAGGCCTTTTTGCAGCTCCACCCTGCCGATGCTGCGGAAGGCCTCGCCCGCCGGAAGCGGCTGCGTCTGGTCCACAAGCAGCTCGACAGATTTTTCGCCGTTTTGGATCGTCAGCGGCACCTTCGCCGCCCTTGTTTCATGGGCTGAGTAGGCCATGCGCAGGTCGTAGCGACCGCTTTGCGGCACCTGGAGGCGAAAAACGGCCACGCACTCGCCATCGCCCCGTTTGTCATCGTGCAGGTAGCCGGTGCCGAGGTGCGGCTTGAAGTTCGACGAGCGGCTCCACGCGCCTTTCAACTCCGCCTGTTCGTCATCGAGCACGATGCCGGGCAGCGATTTCGGATCGATGCTCATCGCGCCCTTCTGCTCGGGCGGCAGTTTGGCGAGCACGGGCAGATCAAGCACCTGTTTCTGCGCCAGCAAACGTTCACGCAGCGCCGGATACGGCAGCTTTTGCACCTCGAGATTCTGTTTCGCGCTCAAAGCCGCCGCGATGCCCGCGCTTTGTCCGAGGATCATCCAGGTCGGCTCCACGCGGATGGAGGAGATGCCGACATGCGTGCAGGACAGCGCCACCGGCACGAGCAGGTTGGCACACTCGGCCGCCCTGGGCGTGATGGCCCGATACGGAATGTGATAAGGATAACCATGTTTGCGTCCGGCCATGCGCACCGGCATGATGGTGCCCTCATCGACGACGAACCCGCCCGTGCCCACGCGCTGGCAGTCGTGCGAGTCGATGGGAAACGACGACACGACGATCGCGTCGTCCTTCTCCGGCTGCTCCAGGATGTCCTTCTGCGACACAACGTATTCGCCGATCATGCGGCGCCCCTCGCGCACGTAGAGCTGCGACGACCAGTGTCCGTCGCCGACGAACTCATCGCGGCACAGGCCCAGTTCGCCCATCTCCCTGCGGATGTGCTCCGGAACGGCCACGTCCGTCGTGAGGAAGTGATAAAACTCCAGCGTGTACTGCTTGTGCGCCTCCCAGATGGCCGCGCGGCCGGCTTCGCCCGCCTCGCTCCAGCCGTTGCAGGCGCCGACGAGGCCCATCGAGAACTGTTTTCCAATGCCGTTGTTTGCGTCGAACTTGTTCCCGGGAAGCGGATAGAGATCCCAGGGAAGAACGGGCCTCTTCTCCTGGGCAAAATAGCGCCTCACGACCTCAAACCGTGCCGGGTCGTAGTTGGCCGGCCTGGGAAACGGCACGCGGTTCGCCGCCTCTTTCGTCACACAGAGCCGGAAGCTGTAGACCATCACGTTTCTGTCACCTTCATCTTCAGGGCCGGCATCTGTCGTGGTGATGAGCGGCAGCGGTTTTCCATCGGCGGCGAGTCCGGAAATCTTCATCTTCGCCTTCGGGTACTGCTTGCCGGCCAGTGACTCGCCAAACGCCTTTCTGCCCTCGCGGCCGATCGTCCAGCTCACTCCGGCAGCCGCCATCAAATCGCCTTCGTAAGTGCCGTCGACGAAGGTTTTGGCCTCAAACTCGCCGCCGCTCGTGATGAGCTTCGCGATGCGCGGCCCCTCTTTCGTCACGGCTTTCAGCACCTGACGTGTCATCACCTTCACGCCGGCCTCATCAAGCATCTGCTGCGTGATCCTGGCCGCGACATGCGGTTCGTAGGTCCAGGGTGAGTGGTCCTTCTCCTTCACCTCGTAAGGCAGCTTGATGCCACGCTTTCGGTAGTCCGCCTCCACACGCAGGTGCCACTCTTCAAAGAGCCCCAGCACGGAGCTGCGCACGGTCTGGTTCGAGTCGGAGAAGCAGAGGCCGCCCGTGTTCACGCCGCCGACGTGGGCGGTCGGCTCCAGAAGTACCACCGAGGCGCCTTCCCGTGCGGCGGCGATGGCGGCGCAAAAGCCGCCGGGCGTGGCTCCATAAACGATCACATCCGCCTGCGTGGCGGCCTGGAGGGGGGCGCAGAAGAAAAGCAGGCCGGCGGCAAGTCGTGTCATGGCCTGCACAAGTCCCTGCGCGTCAGCTTTTGGACAGCCTTTTGTTGGGCGGGCGGATCAGCGGTCCCCCAGGTCGAGCTTCTGAATCTCCCTGGGCACCTCCTCCTCCAGGTATTCCAGCAGGCTGCGAACGCGTTCGGAAAGCTGCTCATGGGAGGCATGGGCGAGGTGCAGGTCCACCGGCTCAATGTGCCAGTCGGGCAGGAGCTGGACAAGCCTGCCGGCGGCGATGTCCCGGGCGGCCATCCATTCCGGAATGGTGGAGAACCCGGCGCCCTGGATGACCGCCTCGCGCAGGGCCGTGACGGTGTCGAGCAGCATGACGGGCGGGAACTTCAGCTTCACCGTCCTGCCGCCGCGGTGCAGGTCTAGCCGGTCGCGGGCGTAGAAGTGCGGCTGGAGGATGCCGAGCCAGGGCAGGCGCGACAGGTCCTCCGGCCGGCGGGGCGGCGTGTGTTCCTGAAGAAAGGAGGGCGCGGCGACCACCCTCCGGTGCAGCGCGGCGATCTTCCTGGAGGTCAGGCGCCGGTCGGTGGTGCCGCCGACCATGATGCCGCAGTCGAAGCCTTCCTTCACAAACTTGGTGGGCCGGTTGATCAGATGCAGCTCGGTGGTGACCTGCGGGTGCAGCCTGCGGAAACGCGAGAGCACACGCGAAATGATCCACTGCCCGACATCGACCACGGAGACGATGCGCAGGTGACCGCGAAGATTGCGTCGTTCGCCATGAAGACGGCGGCCCAGCCTGTCGGCAAGCGCGAGGAGTTCACGGGCGTCGCCCAGAAGGATGCGCCCCGCCTCCGTCAGGCTCATGGTGTGGGTGTCACGCCGGATGAGCAGCGCTCCAACCTGGGCCTCCAGGGCAGCGAGGTGACGGCTCAGCGTGGGCTGGGCCATGCCCAGAATCTTCGCGGCGGCGGAAATGCTGCCCGAATCCGCGATCTGCACGAATTCGCGGATTTGCTGGAGGTCATTCAGATTGGTCATGCGGGAAGCCCTCTCATTCACCCGGCACAGCTTCACCCGTCAGCTCAGTGATTTCGTTCTTCAATCGTTCAGCCTCGACTTGCAGTTCACCCACCTGTTTCTGTACAGCTTGAACCTGTAGCTGCATCAATTCATCCAGCGCATTCGGGTCATCCTCCATGATCTTGTAGAGCTTATAGGCAGAGCTTTCCTGGAGGTTATCTAGCGCATTGATGACCTCTAAAATCTCTGCCTCCAGGCTCTTGAGCAGCTTCTGAAGTTGTTCCAGCTCATCGGAATCATTCAGATCGATAGCTGCCCAGCCCTGTCGCAGGATGTAGCCATTCGGGTCTTCTGCAATCTGCCGCAGCGTCTCCAGATCACCATGATCCTTTGCCGTGTTGATGGCTTCGGTGAGCTTGGTGTACGTCTCCTGCATCTGCGGATCATGGACGAAGCGGTCTGGATGAAAGAGTTTCACCAGCTTCCTCCAGAGTACTTTGATCTCCGCCTCCTCCGCCTCAGACAGCCGGTGCTTGGATTCCATCTCCGCCTCTGTGTCTTCGTATTCCTTCCGGGTGCTGGCATCTGCCTGCTGATACTCACTGCGCACCTGTGCCGCCTCATCTTCGCCATCACTTAGCAGCGTGTTGATGAACTTCTGCCGAAAAGCCACCAGCACGCGCAGCCGGTCCCTCTCCTCATGGTAGGGCCGCAGCTTCTGAAACATCAAAGCCTGGAGAGCAGTCACATTGCTCTTCTCCGAAGTATAATTTGCCTCCAGTTCAGCGAGCCGCGCCCGTGCGTTGGCGATCTGTTCCCGAATCCGCTGCAAGCCTGGGGATCTAAAAAGGATTAGTTCACCCGATGTGGTGTCCTCCTCTTCAGGCTCTACCTCGAGCTGCTGCAAATACCATCGCCCCATGCCTGCACTCCGCTCATTGCTTGAGGCAGCCATCAGTTCGAGCCAGCCCCTCACCTCGGAGTCATCTCGGCCATCGCGGAAGGACCGCCCCTTGAATCTACCGAACGTCAGCCGCTCTGGATACCATTCCTCATTCGCGTAAGCCGTCAGTTTCTCCCATGAGTCCAGGCCACGCTGCTCGGCGATGGGGTGCAGCACCTTGGTCATCAGGTCCACCAGCGTTAGCACATCTGCCAGAGCTATGGGCACCAAATGCAACGGCAGTTGATAGAACTTGCGCAGGGATATGAGCTTGCAGCCCGCCGCAGGCAGCGGATCAAGCAGTCGCCGAATCAGCCGCAATGTACAGAAGCCAGTGTTGCCGATGGGGTTAATTTTCAGTCGTGCCCATTCTGGCTTGAGTGCCTGTTCCAAAACATAATCGAGGTCGTGTGCCACCAGGGGCATGTCACCCACATACTTGGCGAAGCTGGCATAAACACTTCGCGGTGACTCACTGCCATGGCCTTTGATCTCATAGCTGGCTCCTTCTTCACCTGGGATTTTGATCAACTTGGAGAACGGTTTGCCGAACGGTTCCCATCCCCGCATGTGCTGCGCGGCCAGTTCGACAATACGCAAGGACGGAGCTTTGGTGTCTGCCGACACACTCAAAATATTCCAGTCAAAGTGCTGCATGATTAAAAGTTTTGGTCTGGAGGCTGGACCAGGCGTGTTCTGTCTTCGTCGAAAGAGAGATTAATCAAATTCTCAGATAGCTTCGGGACGGCTGAGAGGTCTATCTCACTGAGTTGGTTATGGTCGCATGACAAACTTGCGAGTTGCGGGACGGCTGAGAGGTCTAGCTCACTGAGTTGATTGTGGTCGCATGACAGACTTGCAAGTTGCGGGACGGCTGAGAGGTCTAGCTCACTGAGTTGATTGTGGTCGCATGACAGACTTGCAAGTTGCGGGACGGCTGAGAGGTCTAGCTCACCGAGTTGATTGTGGTTGCACGATAGACTTGCGAGTTGCGGAACGGTTGATACGTTTAGTTTGGTGAGTTTGTTGTCTGCGCAATCTAAGAGTGTGAGGCGTGGAACATTTGTGAGTTTCAGCTCAGTGAGTGCGTTACCGTTGCAATCTAGGGATGTGAGTTGCGGAACTGCTGAGAGGTTTAGTTCCGTGATTTTGTTACCAGTGCAATTTAGGAAACAGAGCTGTGGAACGGAGGAGAGATCCAACTCGGCGAGTTCGTTGCCTGTGCAATTTAGGGATGTGAGTCGTGGAACCTCTGAGAGATCGAGCTTAGTAAGTTCATTAAGGTCACACGATAAGCTATTCAGTCGCGCAATGGATGAGAGGTTAAGCGCGCTCAGTCGGTTAGAGTCACATGCAAGTGCCGTTAGTTGTGGAACCATCGATAGATCAAGCTGGGTTAGACCCATTGAAGGGCAAAACAGAGATCGAAGGCTTGGCAACGGAAGCGAAAGATGTAATTCCTGCGGGCCAGATAATGCATGTGATGTCTTAAAGGTGATTGCTTCAATAACAAGCCCTTCCACCCACTCAAAGCGCTCAAGCGGCAGCAACTCCATATCCCAATACAGCTTGTTAATTCTCCCGTCCTTAAAAACTGGTTCAATGCTGGGCATCGAACCATAGCCATGCTTTCGAAGCACACATAGGAGATTGAAACTAAAAAATTTATGTGGGGGGCAATTATTTGGAACCAACAATCTTCGAGTAACCTCATCAGGCTCCATCCGTAGAGCCTTAGCCCAAAGTAGTATCTGCCGATAATCAGGCTCGCAGAACACATGGTCACCGATTCTAAATCGAGGGATAAGCGCCACCTCTGCCCGTGAGAAAGAGAGAGCTTCATTCACCATCTCCGAAACAATCCGCCCGCCTTGCCCTCCAGTTCGAACCAGGCTACCGGCAGAGTGAAGGGTGATAGGTAATTTTTCGTCAGGCATGTGGTGGATGATTTAGCCAGCGACAAGGGCGCTCATCAAGGGGAATGATTTAGGCATTCACGTTTGGAAGACACAGGCGAACTCTGGCATTAATCCTTCGCCGTCGAAACTATCTTCGGCCACCAATGATCAAGTTGGCTCAAAATGGCAGATGATCGGAGGCCGAGGAGAGCCTTTCGGCGTCTATGATTGTAGTGCTTGAACACCATTCCAGCCATCGTGACATACGATCCTGGCAGATGGCGAATAATGGGGCCACCGCTTAACCCTTCTGGATCTGGGATTTTGAAGTCCCATTTCCAAGTAGAAGCAATTTTCTGGGGATCAAAGGCAAGAGGAATATACCACGAGGGCCGCTTTTTGGTGAGGTCATTACGGAATTTTTTTGCCTTCTCTAGTGGTATCTGAATTAGGTTTGCAGTCAGCCGAAGTTCCGCACAATCGACATGGTTGTCATGAGCAGGGAATCCAAAGACAGAATAGTCGTCTATGCAGTCTAACTCACTGTTGCGTTCCATCATGAATCCGGGCATGAACATGGAGTTTTCTTGCATGCGATTAACCTCGGATAGTTCAAGCGCGACAACACCGAAGTCCACAGAGTTGTCGGCCTCCAATCCAGAAGGCTGCGAGACTAAAACATCCCGATTTATGGGAAAAGGCTCCTTCGTGCCAACAAGCAGCTGATGCTGTCCGCCTTTATTGAAGCAATGCTCACAGGAGATCATGAGGTGACGATCTCTGTAATGGATCAAGGTGCCTGTGCCGATAAAGTCCAAACCATGGATTCCGCCCCCATACAGAGGGACAACATATGGTTTCATGGTCGTCAGTTGGTAGCCTGGTAACATTTCAAGCGAGGTGATGGAACTTGCCTAATGCATCACCACCTTTGTGAGTTTTTTCGAGCTAACAAGTAGAGAGAGGTGCATACGCGCGCGATCTCTCCAAACGCCGCGTGGAATGGTAATCGCGGGCATTTCTGAGATGGTTTGATCCGCGCCATGCCAAACGCACTCACCTGGGATATGATTCTGAACAGAACACCTCTTGGGAGTTCCGGCGTTCCCCGAATAGGTCGGTCAGGGAAATCATGCGGAAACTGTATAAGCTCTATGTCGCATCTGCACTGTCGAAGATGCCTCCAGGCCCGTATTTACCGCGCCATGAGCTCCCCCCATCGCTTTTCGCGCCGCGCCCTGCCTCTCATGGCTTTGGCGCTCGCTCTCTCCGGCTGCAAACCGACTGCCAAAGGCCCCGCAGGTCCGCCGCAGGCCCTCGTGCCCGATGTCACCGTCGCCAAGCCGCTCGCGAAGCGGCTCACGGACTGGGACGAGTTCACCGGTCGCCTCATCGCGCGCGACAAGGTGGACATCCGGGCCCGTGTCTCCGGCTACCTCACGGAGGTGCATTTCAAGGAAGGCGCCGAGGTCAAGGCGGGCGACCTTCTTTTCACCATTGATCCCCGCCCCTATGAAGCGGCGGTGCAGCGTGCCGAGGCCGTGCTGGCGCAGGCGAAGTCCAACGCCGACCTGGCCAGGATCGAGGCCGAAAACGCCTCCAGGCTGCGCCAGGGGCAGGTCATCTCCATCGAGGAGTCCGAGCGCCGGCTGAAAAGCTCCGCAGGGGAGCAGGCGGCCGTGCGGGCCGCCGAAGCGATGCTCACTGCGGCGAAGCTCGACCTGGAATTCACCCAGGTGCGGGCGCCGATCAGCGGCCGGGTGAGCGACGCCCGGGTGACGGAGGGCAATCTGGTCACCGGCGGCACCAAGGACGCCACACTGCTCACGACCATCGTGGAGCTGGATCCGATCTATCTCGACTTCGAAGCCGATGAGCGCTCGGTTTTGAAGTATCGGGAGATGCACCGGAGCGGCGAGCGCAAGAGCGCCTTGTTCAACCGCATCCCGGCGGAGATGTCGCTGATCAATGAGGAAGGCTGGCCGCACAAGGGCGAGATCGACTTCGTGGACAACCAGCTCAATCCCGGCACCGGCACCATCCGGGCGCGCTGCGTGTTTCCCAACGAGGACCGGCTGATGGCGCCCGGCTTCTTCGCCCGCGTGCGCATCCCGGGCAGCGGCGAGTATGAAGGCCTCCTGATCCGCGATTCCGCCGTCGGTGACGACCAGGGCAGCAGCTATGTGTGGGTGGTGGATGCGGAGGACAAGGCCGTGTACCGCCCGGTGAAGCTGGGCCCGCTGCTGGATGGCATGCGGGTCGTGCGTGAAGGCCTGAAGGCGGAGGAGCGCGTCGTCATCCTCGGGCTCATGAGCGTGCGCAACGGCGTGAAGGTCAAGGCCACGCCTGCGGACATGCAACCGGCGGCGACGAACTCCAGCCAGGAAAGGCGGCCATGAACTTCGCACGTGTCTTTGTGGACCGCCCCATCTTCGCGGCGGTGCTGAGCATCGTCATCACAATGCTCGGGGCGCTGTCCTACTTCAGCCTGCCCGTCGCCCAGTATCCGGAGGTCATCCCGCCAACGGTGGTCGTCTCGGCCAGCTATCCCGGCGCCGACGCACGCACGCTGGCGGAAACCGTCTCCACACCGCTGGAGCAGGAGATCAACGGCGTGGAGGACATGCTCTACGTCTCCTCGTCCTCGACCAGCGACGGCAGGGTGCAGATCACCATCACCTTCCGCCTGGGCACGGATCTCGACAAGGCGCAGGTGCTCGTGCAGAACCGCGTCAACGCGGCCGTCGCACGGCTTCCCGAGGAGGTGCGCCGGCTGGGTGTCGTGGTGAACAAGCGCTCCCCCGACCTCACGCTCGCCGCGCAGTTCTTCAGTCCCGACGGCTCGCGCGAGGTTGCCTACCTGAGCAACTACGTCACGCTGCAGATTCAGAATGAAATCGCCCGCCTGCCCGGAGTCGCGGAGGCCTCGTCACTCGGCGGCCTTGATTATTCGATGCGTGTCTGGCTCGATCCGGAGAAGGTCGCCGGGGTAGGTCTCACCGCCGGGGATGTCGTGCGGGCGATCCGCGAACAAAATGTGCAGGTGGCCGCAGGCGCCCTGGGGCAGCCTCCGGCGGCGGAGGGCATGGAGTTCCAGTACACCCTCACCGCGCCAGGCCGCCTGAAGAAGGCGGAGGAGTTTGGCGACATCGTGCTCAAGACGGGCGCGCAGGGGGATGTCGTGCGCCTGCGCGACGTATCGCGCATCGAGCTCGGTTCACGCGACTATTCCAGCAAGACCTACATGGACGGCTACAACGCCGTCTCCCTGCGCGTGTTCCAGCTTCCCGGAACCAACGCCATCCACACCGCCGACGCGGTCTATGCCAGGCTCGCGCAGCTGAAGGAGCGCTTTCCGCCCGGCGTGGACTACCGGATCAACTATGACACCACGCAGTTCGTCCGGGCATCGATCAAGTCCGTGCTGCAGACGCTGGTGGAGGCCGTGGGGCTGGTCGTTTTCGTGGTGGTGCTGTTCCTGCAGACCTGGCGCGCCTCGCTCATTCCCCTGCTCGCCGTGCCCGTGTCCCTCATCGGCACGCTGGCGGTCATGCAGGCCTTCGGGTTCACCTTGAACAACCTGAGCCTCTTCGGCCTCGTCCTGGCCATCGGCATCGTCGTCGACGACGCCATCGTGGTTGTGGAGAATGTCGAGCGCAACATCGCCCGGGGGCTCTCGCCCCGGGAGGCCTCCATCCAGGCCATGAAGGAGGTCAGCGGCGCGGTCATCGCCGTGGCGCTGGTGCTCTGCGCCGTGTTCGTGCCCACCGCCTTCATCAGCGGCATCACCGGCCAGTTCTACCGCCAGTTTGCGCTGACCATCGCCGTCTCCACGGTGATCTCGGCCTTCAACTCCCTCACCCTCAGCCCCGCCCTTTGCGCCCTGCTCCTGCAGCCCCATGGCGCCAGGACCGACGCCTTCTCACGGCTCATCGACCTGTGCTTCGGCTGGTTCTTCGCGCTGTTCAACAAGGTCTTCCAGTTCGGCTCCGACCTCTATGCCGGCCTGGTGCGCCGCCTGATCCGCCTCGCGCTGATCGTGATCATGGGTTACGCCGGCCTGCTGTTCCTGACGCAGAAGGTCTTCAACACCGTTCCCGGCGGCTACATCCCCGCCCAGGACATGGGCTACTGCATCGTGCTCGTGCAGCTTCCGGACGCCGCCGCGTTTGAGCGCACGGACGCCGTCGTGCGCAGGATGGAGGCCATGGCGATGAAGGTGCCCGGCATTGCGCACACCTTCGCCATCTCCGGTTATTCCTCCGTGCTCCAGGCCAACCAGCCCAATGTCGGCGCGGCTTTCCTCGTCTTTGACCCCTTTGAAAAGCGCAGGTCACCGGAGCTGAAGGGCGACCGGCTTCTGGGCACCATCCGGCAGACGTTCTCCACGATTCAGGAAGGTCGCGTGCTGGTGCTGCCGCCGCCACCACTTCGCGGCCTTGGCAACGCCGGCGGCTTCAAGATCCAGGTGCAGGACCTCAACAACGCCGGCCTGGAGGCGCTGGAGACCGCCACGCAGAAGCTGCTCGCAGCCGCCCAGGACGAGCCGGGCCTCAACTCCCTCGTCACCGGCTTCCGCGCCCGCACGCCGCAGTTCAAGCTCGAGATCAACCGCGCCCAGGCCAAGACGATGGGCGTGTCGCTCGCCGACCTGAACGAGGCGCTGCAGGTCTATCTCGGTTCCGCCTATGTGAATGACTTCAATTTGTTCGGCCGCACCTACCAGGTCACCGCGCAGGCCGACCCGGCCTTCCGCAAGGATCCCGCCGATGTCGCCCGCATCAAGATCCGCAACCAGAACGGCGAGATGGTGCCGCTCGGTGCGCTGGTGAAGGTGGTCAAGACCGGCGGCGCCGACCGCGTCCAACGCTACAATCTTTATTACTCGGCCGACATCAACGGCAACACCGCCCCCGGCGTCAGCTCCGGACAGATGATCGAAAAGGTCGAGCGCCTTGCCCGTGAGCACCTGCCCGCCGGCTTCGCCATCGAATGGACGGACCTGACCTATCAGCAGATCCTCGCGGGCAACACGCTCATCTACATCTTCCCGCTCTGCGTCGTCTTCGTCTTCCTGGTGCTGGCGGCGCAATATGAAAGCTGGAGCATGCCGCTGGCCATCATCCTGATCGTGCCCATGTGCCTGCTGTCCGCCATCGGCGGCGTCTGGCTGCGCGCGCTGGATAACAACATCTTCACCCAGATCGGCCTGGTGGTGCTCGTCGGCCTCGCGGCCAAAAACGCCATCCTCATCGTCGAGTTCGCCAAGCAGCTCCAGGATCAGGGCATGGACCGCGTCCAGGCCGCCGTCGAGGCCTGCCGCCTGCGTCTGCGCCCGATCCTGATGACCAGCTTCGCCTTCATCCTCGGCGTGCTGCCGCTTGTACTCGCCACCGGTGCAGGGGCGGAGATGCGTCAGGCACTGGGCACGGCGGTCTTTTTCGGCATGATCGGCGTCACCCTCTTCGGCCTGCTGTTCACGCCGGTGTTCTATGTCATCCTGCGCGCCATCGTCGAACGCCGGGCCCGCAAGCCTCTTCCTTCCGCCGCTCATGCAGCCCCCTGAGAACCTTCCGCATCGACTCCAAAGCGCAGCCCGTCGCATACAACGCCATGCCCTCCGCCCGTGGCTGGCCCTGCTGCTCTCCAGCTGCAGCGTCGGCCCCAGATTCATCAGGCCGGAGCCAAAGATGCCTGCGGACTATGCCTCCAGGTCCTCCAACGCCATCCGTTCCGACGCCGCCTGGTGGCGCAGGCTCAACGACAACACGCTCAACAGCCTCATCTCCCGGGCGGCGGATCAGAACAAGGACCTCGACGTGGCGCAGGACCGCGTGCTGGAAGCAAGGGCCCTCTGGCGCGAGGCGCAGTTTGACCTGGCGCCCACGATCACGTCGAGCGCCAGCTACAGCACGACGCTCAACGGTGCTTCCACCAACGCCGCCTTCCGCGGCCGCACCGTGGAGTTCTGGCGCGGTGGCTTTGACGCCGACTACGAGCTCGACCTCTTCGGGCGCGTGCGTCATTCCGTGAAGGCTGCGAAAGCCGGCAGCACCGCTGCTGAAGCCAGCGTGCAGGACCTCCTCATCACGCTGCAGGCCGAGGTCGCGGTCAACTACCTCGAACTCCGCGGCGCCCAGGCCCAGCTCGCCGTGGCGCATGAAAACGCCGGCAACCAGGCCGAGGCCCTGCGCATTGCCGAGGCCTCGCTCAAGGGCGGACGCGGCACGCAGCTCGATGTCGCGCGGGCCAGCGCGCTTCTCAACGCCACCCAGGCCCAGATTCCGAGCTATGAGGAAAACGTCGCGCGGGCGATCCACCGCATCGCCGTGCTATGCGGACAAAACCCTTCCGAACTGCGCCCGCAGCTTCAGAGGGCCTCCAGGCAGCCTCGCGTTCCTGCCAGCGTTGCCATCGCCAAACCCGCCGAACTGCTGCGCCTTCGTCCCGATATCCGCATGGCGGAAAGCAGCCTCGAAGCCGCGACCGCCCGCGTCGGCGTGGCCACCGCCGAGCTTTTCCCGCGTGTCACCTTTGGCGGCCGCCTCAACATCGAGGGCCAGACCTTTGCCAGCCTCAGCCAGTATGGCTCCAACGCCTACAGCTTCGGCCCGCGCATCAGCTGGGCCTTCCTGAACCTGGGCCGCGTGCGCCAGCAGATCAAGGCCGCCGGTCATCGTGCCGACGCCGCCCTGTCCACCTACGAGCAGACGGTCCTGCTTGCGCTTGAGGAGGTCGAAAACGCCCTGACCAGCTATGACCGTGAACGTGAGCGCCTGCGTCATCTGGAAGCCAGCGCCGCCAGCGCGCGCGAGGCCGCCACGCTGGCCCGGCAGCGCTACCAGGACGGCGTCGCCGACTTCCTCACCGTGCTCGACGCCGAGCGTGTGGCGCTTGCCGCGCAGAATGACATCGTCCTCAGCCGCACCCGTGCCGGCAGCGCCTGGGTGCGCATCTACAAGGCGATGGGCGGCGGGACATGACCAGGCTGGCAGGCTGAGGACTCTCGGCAATGGATCTGAAGCCGCACAGGAAGCCCTGTCATTGAGAGGGCAGACATCGGTATTTTTACCGACTGTCGCATTTCATTGACCTAACTAGGTCATGTGCCGCCGGCCATCATCTGGCCGCAGCCTCATGAACAACCCCTATCCGATCCTCATCCTGTCAGCGCTGCTTGGATACGCCCTGCTCATTCTCTGGGGCACCTGGCATGGACCACTGGACCTGCCCGGGACAGACCATGATGCACCTGCAGTGTTTCATGCGCTGGCGGACGGCATCAGATTTCACTGACCGTTGTTGTCTGCATCAAGGCGGGCCTGCACCGCCTGGTGAGCCGTCTCCTGGAGGAAGCGGGCGTGGGCGGGATCCAGGCCCTCCGGGATGAAACGGGTGCCGACGGCGCTTTCGCCGAACAAGATTTCATACCAGACGCAGGCGCCGAGGTACTCGCCGGCCTGGTTCGCGTGATGGCCGTCCATGCCCAGCGTGACCTCACCGCCACCCCTGGGCTTCGCCCAGCGCCAGCCGACATGAAGGGAGCGGGACTGGTCCGGCAGCATGGGCCTGCGCGCCGTCTTCGGATCAAAGGGCTTCGGGTCGGGCCTGTAGCCCCACTGCGGATCCGTGTCGGCGCGGAAGAACGCATCGCCCACCGGGATGATTATCGCACCGAACTCCGCCGCCAGCCTGTCGTAGGCCGAGGTGAGCCCCCGGTACATCGCCTCCTGCGTCCTGGGTTCGCCGGGCTTCGGCTCCTTCACGGCAAAGCGCGGATCATCCACACGGTAGGCCCAGGTCTGATGAATGAGCAGCTTCGCCTGGGGCGCGTGCTTCGTGACCAGGTCGCGCAGGATGCCCGCATGAGGCTGGCAGGTGGCGTAATCATGGCTCTTGATGCTCGCCTGCTGAATCGTGACAAAGTCCCAGGTGTCGGCCGTGAGATTGGCGACAAGGTCTTTGCCGTTCGCGTAAAGCCGCGCCCTGCCCTGCGCCTTCATCTTGTCCGCATGCACCTGGAAGGAGGCGCCGCCGATGACAAGCGAGCTGTGGACCAGGGTGTGGCCGCCCGCCGTCGCCAGGTCCTTGAGATGGTGCGTGGCGTTGGCGGAGAAGCTGTTGCCGATGGTGAGCAGGCGGACGGTCCTGGGTTCGCCGGCCAGGATGCTGACGGCGGCGAGAAGCAGGGGGGCGAGGATCCAGGTGGTCAGACTGTTGGTTCGGCGGGGCATGGATTCATGTTCCGCCGTCCTCCGTGATGGCAAGCAGGAACTGCGGAAAAGCATCTCAGCCCCAGGGCTGACGCATCAAAGCGAGAAAGGGGCTTTTTCGACAGGATTCACAAGGTGGGCAGGTCTGAAAAAATTTCCTGTTTACCCTGCGAATCATGTCAATCCTGTCACCGCGGCCATGAGATGCAATCATCGGCCGATTGGATGCGCAAGCCCCTGGCTCAGACCTTCTGCAGCTTCCACCTGCCGCGCCTGAACAGCGCCCAACTGAGCAGGGTGAGGAGTGAAAAGGCGGCCGGCACCGAGGTCACCGCCCCGACCGGACCGAAGGATTTGGACAGGAACCAGGCCATGGGAATCTGGCAGAGCCAGAGGCAGAGAAAGTTCAGGCGCGCCGGCGTCCAGGTGTCGCCTGCCCCGTTGAACGCCCCCTCGAAGCACATGCCCGCCGCATAGAAGGGGAAGGCCAGGCTGACGATCCAGAGCGAGAGAACGCCGAAGTCCCCCACCTCAGGCTCCGGCGTGAAGAGGCGGATCAACGGGCCGGAAAACAGCACGAAGCCCAGGCCCACGACGCTGAGCACGAGCACGTTCAGCTTCACGGCGATCCAAACGGCGGCCTCGGCGCGCTCCGGCCTGCCTGCGCCGAGGTTCTGCCCAACCAAGGTTGCTCCCGCGTTGGCCAGCCCCCAGGCGGGCATCAGGGCGAAGGTGACGATGCGTATGGCGATGGTGTAGCCGGCCAGCGCCGTGCTGCCGAAGAGCGCCAGGATCTTGAACAGGCCCACCCAGCTCGTCGTGCTGATGAGAAACTGGGCGACACCGCTGCCGGACTTGTTCAGCACGGCGCCGATGACCTCGCGCTCCGGCCTGAAGTGCCGCCAGCGCACCTTGACGCGGCTGTGATGACCGGCGAGATGCCAGAGCTGGTAAAGGACGCCGATGCCGCGTCCGATGTTGGTCGCCACCGCCGCGCCCGTGACGCCCAGCTCCGGGAAGATCCACCAGCCGAACACGAAGCAGGGGCCCAGGATGATGTTCAGCGTGTTCGCCAGCCAGAGCGTGCGCATGGCAATCACGGCGTCCCCTGCGCCCCGGAAGATGGCGTTGATCAGGAAGATGAGAAACACCGTGGCATTGCCGCCGAACATGAGGCGCGCAAAATCCGTGCCCTGAACCACCACGGTCTCCTCCGCCCCCATCCAGCGCAGGATGTCGGGCGCCAGGATGCCGAGCGCGACGCCGATGGCCGCGGAAACCAGCACGCCCAGGAGCACGACCTGACCCGCAGCCTGCGCGGCAAGCTCCGGCTCCTTCTCACCGATGCGCCTCGACACGATCGCCGTGGCGGCGATCGAGGTGCCGATGGCCACGGCGTAGATCAGCGTCATCACCGACTCCGTGAGGCCCACCACCGCCACCGCCTCCCTGCCCAGGCGCGACACCCAGAACACGTCCGCCACGACAAAAAGCGACTCCATCACCATCTCCAGCACCATCGGCACCGAAAGCAGGATGATGGCGCGGTTCAGCGGCAGCGCCGTGTAGTCATGCTCCTGTCCGCGCAGCGACTGAAGCACGCTGCGCCAGAAGGAACCCGGAGGCTGGGCCTCCTCGTTCAAGGAGCACCGCCTTTCCTGTGAGAAGCCGGGGCCATGTCCAGGGACAGGGCCTCCAGCCCGGCAAGGCGCCTGCGGGGGAAGGTGACGGGATCAGCTTGGAAATGCACGGCGCGCATAGGAGCCCGTCCCGGCCTGTTGGCAACGGCCTTCTCTGCCGTGGCAAGAGGGGTTCTGGAAAGTGGCTGCGGCTTCAGCCGCACGGTTTGGATTGGGACAATTCATTCTTTGGTAAACTGATTTGTCCAGCAAGCCCGGCCTCACGCCCTCGTTGTCAGCAAATGAATCCTTGTCGCTGCCTCGCTGTCTTGCTTCCGCTCCTGGCTTCGCCCGCAGCGGAGCCGCTGCCTGTTGTCGACTTGTCGCAAAACACGCAGCGTCACGTCATCATCGCGCAAGGCACGGAGAAGATCTATCAAGGCCATCCGACGACCGTGCTGATGCCGGATGGCAAAACGATGTTCTGCGTGTGGACGCATGGTCATGGAGGCACCGCGGGGCCGCTGAAGCGCAGTGATGATGGCGGCAGCACATGGAGCGGGGAGCTGCCGGTGCCGGAGAACTGGTGGAAGGTGAAAAACTGCCCGGCGATCTACCGCCTGACCGATCCGCAGGGCGTGGCGCGGCTCGTCGTGTTTGCCGGACAAGGACCGGATGGCACGATGCAGCAGTCCGTTTCCACCGATGAAGGAAAAACGTGGTCGCCGATGCAGAGCAATGGCCTCGTGTGCGTGATGCCGTTCTGCACGATCATGCCGGTGGAGGGCGGCAGGAGGCTCATCGGGCTCTCCAACATCCGCCGTCCCGGTGAAACGAAGGACACGAAGTCGAATGTGGTCACGCAGAGCGAATCGACCGACGGGGGACTCACTTGGAGCCCGTGGCGCGTGCTGGTCGATCTCGGCGCTTTGAAACCCTGTGAGCCGGAGGTGCTGCGCTCGCCGGATGGCGGACAACTGCTCTGCCTCATGCGCGAAAACATCCGCACGGAGCCCGGGCACTTCATCACGAGCGATGACGAAGGCAGAACGTGGTCGGAGGTGAAGGCGCTGCCACCGGGGCTGCATGGCGACCGTCACCAGCACGTCTGTCTGCCGGATGGCAGGCTCGTCATCGCCTTCCGCGACATGGGCAGGGACAGCCCGACGCGCACGCATTTTGTCGCATGGGTGGGACGTTACGAGGACATCGTCAGCGGCAGGGATGGCGAATACAAAATCAAGCTGCTGCACAGCCACAAGGGCAGCGATTGCGGCTATCCGGGCCTCGAGCTGCTTCCGGACGGCACCGTCGTTGCGACGACCTACATCAAGTATCGCCCCGGCACGCGGCAGAACTCGGTGGTGAGCACGCGCTTCACCCTCGCGGAGACTGACAAGGCGGAAAAAACGACCCACGCGACTGCCAGCCGCAAAACAGCAGGCATCGTGCTTGATGAAGACGCGGCGGAATACCAAGGCGCATGGAAGATGTCCGACAGGCACACGCCGCTCGTTGGCGCATCGTACCGGCATGATGACCGCACGAAGAAGTCGGACGCGGCGGCAAAGTTCACGCCGGAGATTCCAGCGGATGGTCGCTACGAGGTGCGTCTGCTTTACGTCGCGGCCTCCAACCGGGCGCAAAAGGCGCGAATCACCATTCGCAGCACCGATGGCGAGAAAGTCGTCACGCAAAACCAGCGCGAAGCCTGTTTGGAAGATGGCATTCCGCGTTCGTTAGGCGTGTTTGCCTTCATGAAGGGCAGATCGGGCAGCATTGAGATCTCCAATGCGGGCGCGGACGGCCATGTCGTCGTCGATGGCCTGCAACTCGTGCCGGAGTCCGAGGCCATCGCGGAGCGCAACACGCGTGCGGATGCCGGTTTTCCCATCCAGACAAGCGCCGCGCCGGTGCCGTCGGTGAAGATTCCGCCGCCGATGCTTTTGAAGAGCGCCGCGAAGCCGCAGGACGTGGATGGCAGGTCGTATGACCTCGTCGTCATCGGAGGAACTCCGGGTGGCATCGCCTGCGCAGTACGCGCGGCACGCGAGGGCCTGGGCGTGCTGCTGGTGAATCATACGCAGCACCTCGGCGGCTTCGTCACCAGCGGCGCGGGCGGCTGGGAGGCTCCGTATGACGGCCTGCGCTCGCCGATCTATGGCGAGATGCTCAACGGCGCGGCTCGGTATTACGCGAAGACCTACGGCGAAGGCTCCGAGCAGCACATCGCGTCGATGCCGAGCAAGACGAGCCGTGCGCACATCGACCGGCCGAAGATCGAGCCACGCATCGCGGAGATGCTTTTCAATGAGATGGTCGCCAAGGAGAAGACGCTCACGGTGCTGCTCGGCCACATCGTCACGACAGCGAAGCGCGATGGCGCATTGATCCAAAGCGTGACGCTCAAGCCCCATAGTAGCCATCTCGCTCCGCGAACCGACCAAAGGGAGATAGCCAGCCGAAGGCTGCCCGAAGGGTGGAGCGAAGCGCAAGCAAATGAGCCTTCCGCATCCGCTACGATCCAAGTCAGCGGCAAGGTTTTCGCCGATGGCATGTATGAGGGCGATTTGATGGCCGCAGCAGGTGTGAAGACCCAGATCGGCCGCGAATCACGGGCGCAATATGGCGAGAAGCACGCAGGTGTCATTTACACGCAGGAGCGGCACAAGGAGCCCGGCCAGCGCGGTTTTCCGAAGGCCGCCGATGAAGGCACGCTGAACATCCGCTACAACAGCCACGCCACTGCCGAGATCGTCGAAGGCCCGCAAAGCGGCGAGGCCGATGGCAGCGTGATGGCTTACAACTACCGCCTCGTCCTCACGCGCGATCCGGCGAACCGGATCATGGCCACGAAGCCCGCGAACTACGATGTCGCCATCGCCAAAGCCGCCGGCGGCGGTGGCTTCGTGCCGAATCTGCCGAACAAGAAAGTCGCGTGGAATGGTGGTCGCCTCATCGGCCCGCAGAACGAGTATCCCGGTGCCGGCTGGCCCACACGCGAAGCCATTTCGAAGCGCTACCTTGATGCCATGCTCATGCGTCTCTGGTGGGTGCAAAACGATCCCAAAGCACCGGAGAAGGATCGCAAGCAGTTCGCCGGTTACGGACTCGCCGCCGATGAGTTCCCCGACAACCACCACCTGCCCTATGAGATCTACGTCCGCGAGGCGCGGCGACTCGTCGGGCGCTACGTCTTCAAAGAGCAGGACAACGTCATCGCCGATGGCATCGCCCGCACGCCGATCCACGCCGACAGCATCGCCATGACCGACTGGCCGGTCGATTCCGTCGCCTGCCTGCCGCGCAAGGCACCCGGCGGCAACACGGACGGCATTCTCTTCCTCGGCGAGGAGACACGCCCCGCGCAGGTGCCCTATCGCTCGATCCTCGTGAACGAAGTCGAGAATCTCCTCGTCCCCGTCGCCATCAGCGCCTCGCACGTCGGCTGGGGCAGCATCCGCCTCGAACCCGTGTGGATGCAGCTCGGCGAAAGCGCCGGTTTCGCCGCCGCACTGGCCGTGAAAGCCAAAACAACGCCCGCCAAGCTCGATCCCGACGCCTTGATCCGCAAGCTCGCCAGCAGCCATGTGATGATCAGCTTCTTCAACGATGTCGATGTCACCACCGACGACCCTCGCATCGTCGCAGCCCAGTATTTCGGCACGAAGGGCTTCTTCGCCAGCTACGACGCGAAACTCGATGCGCCTCTCACCGAAGCCGTGAAGGCCGCATGGGAGAAAGGTTTCGCCGAACTCCAAAATGGCACGCTGGAGCCCATGCAGCTCGCGAAGGCCGTTCAAGAGGCTGAGGCGCAGGAGTCACCCACCACAGAAGTAATTCGGGGATGGTTTCTGAGCACATTGGGGAACCGGCTGAACATCAAATGAGGTCATTAAACAGCACAGGCAACTAGAGAGACTCCTGCTCCACACCAACTCTACCCAAGGCAGAACTCGACCTTGGCAATCGCGAGGGTAAAGCATTGCAAAGCGATTGAATCAAGCATGTTGCATACATGCAACATGCTTGTTGACAAGCTGGCAGATGTGCGCTTTCATCATGCTCCATGAACACCTCACCAATGCAAAATCCGAACGAAAGCACCCGAGTTGGAAGTGACCTTGCCCGATTGCGGGAGGCGGCACGTCTGAAACAGTCTCAAATTGCGGAGGTGCTCACGGTGGACACCAGTCGGGTTTCAAGGATTGAAAATGGGCAAATTCAGCCGGACTTGGCTGAGGTAGAGCGTTTTCTCAACGTAATCGGCACGCCGGAGGCACATGATTACGCTCGCTTCACCAAGATTGAATGGGCAAACCTGCCAAACCCAGGCTTCTGGCATCCTTCACGGACCGATCTTGAGCGTGCGGAGCAATTGTTTTCGAGGCTTATTGAATTTGTCGGCAGACCTCAAACGACAGATGGTGCCAAAGCTCAGGCTAATCTTCATAGTGAATCTCTAAAAAATGCAGTCGGATTCCTTGCGGACACAAATCACTCGATCGCATTTGTCGGCAAAATCGGCGTGGGGAAATCTACAGCGATTTGCGGGATTACTGGCCTGCTATTGCCGCCAGACCCGAAGTCGCCCGCATCGCTTTCAAAACGGGTTGTTTTGGAGACGGGTTCAGGGCGCGTTACTTTGTGCGAAGTCCACCTTCGTTCCGAGGGACGCAACTCGTTCGGATTGCTTGTCGCCCCACATTCAGACGAGGAGGTTTTTCGGTGCGTAAGCGACTATTGCGCATCGGTTATTGATGCTTATCGAGGTCAAAAAGATGGACCAGCAGAAGAAGGTGAAAGCCGTGCCTTGCCCGAAGAACTACAAAAGGCGATTCGCAACATGGCGCGTCTGACGCGAGTTACTGAAAAAGGCCATGATGGAAAACCTGTCTTAAACAATCCCGCAATGGATCTGGCTAAGACTTGCAATGGCAACCTTTCCGAACTGACAGGCGAAGTCCTCAAGAGGATGCGATTGGACCAGCGAACCACGACCGAGTTCCGATTTGAGTCCACAGATTTTGTGCTTGGGCTAAAGCAGCTTCGCGACCTTTTCGCAAAGGTGAACAAAGGCCTAATGCCTGAAGTCTCGCTGCCTCGCCGTATTGATCTGATTGTGCCCACACACTTGCTTGGAGAGCGCCCCTTCAACTTGAGAGTCATAGACACCAAGGGGATTGATGACACTGCCATCAGACCGGATATTCGCAGTCACCTTGATGATCCGCGCACAGTCACAGTCCTGTGCTCCTCGTTTTGCGATGCGCCTGACATGCCGTTGCTATTGCTCATGGAAAACCTTGCGAACACGGGAGCCGAAAAGGCACTTGCTGAGCGAGTGGTGCTCCTTGTGCTTGCTAGGGCGCAGGAAGTGGCAGACACGCAGGACGATGTTGGCAATCTCGCTGAGTCGGCAGATGAAGGATATCGTATTAAGGGCGAGCAAGTAACGGGAAAACTTCATCAAATGAGCGGGGTACGAGACTTGCCCACGTTGTTTCTAGATGTCCTTAGCGATGACAATCATGAAATCGTGGAGCATCTGGCTTCTGCTGTCGTTCGCTTGCGTGGTCTTCATGCCAAGCGAATCGATGAAATTGGTGGCGCGATTGATGAATTGATCAAACGTCACGGCGAGGCGCAGACGAAGGAAGCGCAGGAAAAGGTCCGCAACCGTCTTCGCATCTTCATCAGCCAGCATTTGTCACCAGCACCGCCTGTTCAAGCCTTTCACGACTCATTGGTGTCGGCTGCCCGGACTACCACTGCACGCACGGTTTGGGCTTCAACTACGCGCAAAGGAACATGGCCCGGCATGGATGCTTATCTGCATCTAGGCATGGGGACTGCCATGGATACCCAGAAGCGCACGCAGCCATCTTTCGCCGCATTAGACGGGCTGCTCGAAAACATGCTTGGCGATGTAGATCTCCAACCTGCCCACGACTACCTCAATGAGTTGCGTCGCAATATCCCAACATGGCGAGAGCGTTGTTTGAACGATGCAACTGCTTCAGGTAGAGAGATTTTTAGAGCTGAGCTTTTTGCAGATGAACCAGTCTGGAGTGAATGCGTAAGCTATTGGGGGCAAGGGGGAGGATATCGAAACCGCATTGCAAATCGTCTCAAGACTTGGTGCGAAGCAAATCAACAGCTTGCGGAAGCAGTCGAGAAACGCATACAGTCCGCGTGGCGGAATTGCTTTCTGCAACCTCTAGCCGTTCTCTGTGACGCAGAAGATTTGCTCGTGGTCAGCGATGCTGCGGAGGTGCCTGTCTGACAGATCAATTCATCGCCATGAACAAAGAACCCTCCGGCATTGTTCCGTCATCCTACGCTCCACTGCTCGCCGACTTGAAAGCCCGCGTTCGAGCTGCGCAGGTGAAGGCGGCGGTGTCGGTGAACCGGGAGTTGATCCTGCTCTACTGGCACATCGGGCGTGAGATTCTGCGGGCGCAGAAGGCGGAGGGCTGGGGCGCGTAGATCGTCGAGCGGCTGTAGGTGACGTTTCTTGGGCCGCCTACTCCCTCGGTCCGAGCGGCACATGGTCCATGGGATACACGGGCACGGTGCCATCGGCGTTGAACCAGCCGAACTTGATCATCTCGGCCTTCTGCTTCTTTCTGGGCAGGGCGTCGAACTTCTTCAGATAAGCCGTGATGCGGGCGGAGAAGTCCTTCTCGCTGAGACGCATGGGGTCGGATGGGCGTTTCGGTTTCATCGCCGAGAGCGGGCCGTCAGTCCTGCGGGCCATACGGCACATGGTCCATCTTGGGGCGGTTGAGCGTGCCGTCGGGGTTGAGAATCTCCATCTCAATGAGCATCTGACGCTGTTTGGCCGGGGACATGCGAAGGCGGCGGGCGCAACCTTCGGCAGAGCGGCGCTCCATTTCGGCGGGCGTGAGGTAAGGGAACCCCAGCGTCCGCGCGGGAGCGGCGGTTCTTGTCCTGGCCATGGTGCGAGAGGATGAGGAGCGGCGCTTGTTCATGGTGTGCTTGAAGAAGTTTGTAGCATGGATGAGTCTGGAAGGAAATAGCCAATGATGGCCCGCGGATCACGGACGGCGATCTGGATATGGGATTTGAGCTGGATCACCGCGCCGATGACGGCAGGCTCCTTGATGTGGCTGTTTTTGCGCTTGGACTGCTGGATGGCCCACTCAAGCGCTCGCATTGGGCCGTGCTCCCAGAAGTAGATGCCACGGGCGAGCCAGTCGTAGGTGTTCTCGCTGGCGCTGAGCTTGGCCTTGCCGGTGAGGACGGCATCGGCCACGCGTTTGTCACAGCCGTGGAAACCGAAGACGGTGCGCTGGTATGAGAGAAGGTCCATCTGTCGTGGGGCGGAGGATAGCGGAGCAGGTTGAACTGCCAAGCGTGGTTTTTCTGAAGCTGCGGCGAGTGGTCTGCCACACTCACCAGCAAGCCGGGAGACTTTGAGATCGTGTTATGGGCAGCCTGCGTTCAGGCTCACTGCTCATGGTCCATCGCCGCTGTTTGCTTCTCCTGCTTTCCTTCTGTCTCCCGTTGTTTGGTGGGATGACGGTCCTTCATGCCGTTGAACTCCCCGACATACCTGGCAGGTCACCCAATGCCGTAAGTCCGGCGGAGCCGGGCAAGCCCCAGGGCTCGGCGAGCGGCTTTGAGCTGCGGGTTCCAGCGCCCGGGCCGGATGCCATCGCGGACTCCATCCTGCAGGAGGCCATCGACAAGGTCGCCTCAGCGGGTGGCGGCGTGGTTTTGCTCGGAGCGGGCGATTTCAAACTCTCGCGTCATGCCGATGACGAGACGGTGATCATCAAGAGCAACGTCACCCTGCGCGGCCAGGGCTATGCCACGCACGTTTATCTCGATCCCAAGACGCCGCCAAATGACCTGCGCTATTTTCCCGTGCGCATCGGGTCCGCGAGCGTGCCGGCGCACCATGTGGTCATCGAGCAGCTGCGCTACACCGGCAACGACAAGGCCATCGGCGGCGGCTCCATCATGGGCTTCAATGCACGTCTGGATGAGAAGGAATCTCTGCTGCTGTCCTGCGACAACATCACCGTGCGCCATTGCTGGATCTATGACGCCAAGCAGGCAGCGGGCTGCACCAAGGCGGCCACGGCGATCTACCTCGCCAAGCATGTCATTCCGGCCAAGGACGCCAAAGCAGCAGCGGCGGACAAGGAGATGATCCGCACCGGCTACTTCGATGCCGACCGCATGGCCGCGCAGTTCAAGAACTGGCAGGTCCACAACAACTACATCGACACCTGCGGGAACAAGGCGGTCGAGCTGGCCGAATGCAACGGCGGCCTCATCGCGGACAATCACATCGTCAATGTCGTGGACGGACCGCAGGTCATCTTCGGCAGCCGAAACGTGCAGCTTCGCGGCAACACGGTTTATTTCACCCGGACCGGCATCAACATAAGCGAAGGCTCTCACCATATTCGCGTCAGTGGCAACCACGTCGAGCCTATGCCGGACATGAAGAAAAACCCCGCCAACTCCTGCCTCCTCTTCCGCACCGAACCATTGCCGCTGCACTCGACGGTTTCGGATGTCGTCGTCACCGGGAATGTCTTCCGCAGCCAGAATGACACATCACGTTGCACGGTCCGTCTCCAGACTCAGGCCGAGGCGCTGTCATGCTCCTATGCGGGGATTGTTTTCACGGGGAACACCTTTGACGGGGACATCGAGTTCATGGACAAGCGGAATCCCGGGAAGACGACGCTGCAGGACATCCTCTTCGCGGACAACCTCTGCAACGGCGACATCCTGTCCGCGCCTGCGGCCACGATGTCTTCGAGCATGGTGGTGGTGCGCGGCAACCTGCTGCGCCATGCCGGCCCCATCACCCTGAATGCCAGCGAGTGGATTTGGGACAGCAACACACACACTCAGGGCACGTTGAAGGTCGCGGCTGCTGCGAAAGCAAACCTCCTGAAAGGAAACATCACCACCTCTCCCATCATCGACGACGGCTCGGAAACCCTCTTGAGCGGCAATCTCGTGAAGAAGCCGTCCAACAAGCCATGAAACACTTCGTCCATCTCGCCTGCAGTATCGGTGCTTTGTCGCTGACTGCGCCGTTGCTCTCGCAGGAAGTTGCGCGCGAACGGCCGCCAGCGCCTGTTTTGAAAAAGGGTGAAAGGCAGCTCTTCGTGGACAGCGTCATGATTCGCAGCAAGCAGGGAATCACACGCGTCATCCACCCGGCGAAAAAGCTCGAGCACCCCGTGCTGACGGCTGAAATGCCCTGGGAGCTGAGGACCGAGGGCGGCATCATCGACAAACGAGTGAACATCTACGGAACGGTGCTGCGAGATGAAAAGTCCGGCGCCTTCCGAATGTGGTATGCCGATCCCGGCAGCGTGCTTTACGCCACCTCCAGCGACGGCATTCATTGGGAGCGCCCGGTTTTGCAGGTGAAAGGTGCAACGAATGAAACCGATCTGCGTCTGCACAGTCCCAGCATCATCGAGGACAAGTTCGAGACGGACCCGGCAAAGCGATACAAGGCGGTCGGCAATGCGAGCACGGGAGCGGACAACGCCAGGCTGCAACGGCTCAAGGACAAGTTTGAGATGGTGGACTGGTACCGGGACAAGACGCAGCGGCTGTATTACGCGGCTCACTCCGCCGATGGCCTGCGTTGGAAGGTGGATCCCGAGCCCATCCTGCTCGGCTGCGACACCATCACGCTCTCACAGGACCCGGTGACTGGCGAGTACCTCGCCTTTCACAAGCGCCAGGGCGATCCGCGTGTGGTCGGCATCCGCCATGTGTTTCTCTCGGTCAGCAAAGACATGAAGCACTGGTCCGAGCCGCATCCCGTGGTGGCGGCCGATGAGGTGGACAACAAAGCCACGCGCAGGCTGAAGGGCGGGACTTACTCGGAATACTACAACCTCTCCGCCTTTCCTTATGCCGGCCAATGGCTGGGCTTTGTCACGCATTTCCGACGCGTCGAGCCGCCGTCCGCCTTGTTCGGCAACGACGAGGTGAATGGCCGGAAAAGATCCGCCGCCGGCATCATTGATGTCCAGCTTGTCACCAGCCGGGACGGACGGCATTGGCACCGCTGCTCGGACCGCAGCCCGGTGATCCCGCCGGGGCCTCATGCCTACGATGCCGGCAGCATTTTTGGCCTGTGCAACGCGCCGGTCATCGTCGGCGATGAGATGTGGATGTATTACACCGCCTCGACCACGCCGCACGGGGGTCTGGCACCGGAAAAAGAGCAGTCCATCGCCCGCGCCGTCTGGCGGATTGACGGCCTGGCCTCGTTGCAGGCCAAAAACAAACCGGGCATCATCGAAACGCATGAGTTTGTCCCTCAAGGCAGCAAGCTCACGGTCAATGCGGATGTCAAAAGCGGCAGCCTTGGGGTGGAGGTGGTGGATGCAGATGGGAAGGTGATCGAAGGCTTCAACAAGGAATCCAGCCTCATCCAAGGACAGGATTCCGTGAGGCTGGCCGTCCGCTGGAAGGCCACGGACGCCCTGCCCGCAGGCAAGCCCATCCGTCTCCGCTTTCATCTGCTGAATGGAGATCTCTACAGCTACCTGATGAATTGACGGTCCACCGAATCCAGCGCCGCCTCATGAAACCACTGCTTCTCCTCTCCTGCCTGCTTCTCACTCCAGTGCTGCTTCAGGCGCAGGCGAAACCCCTTGCGCAGGATTACCGGATTGTGTTTCACAATCCTGATCCCGAACGCTACGTCGAAGGTCCGGGCTTGGTGAGGCTCGATGACGGTTCACTCGTGGCTGTGGTGCCGGTGGTTCCTCGTGAGGAATGGAGCAAGGAGCGCCGCGCCACGCAGAGTGTCACGCACATCCTGCGCAGCAGTGATGGCGGTCAGACGTGGATGCCCGCGTCACAACTGCCCTACTATTCCGCAGCGCCGTTTTTGCATGACGGAACGCTGTATCTTCTCACCAACAAAGGCGGCACGAAGGTGCGCAATGACGATTTGCTGCTGCTCAAAAGCACGGATGCCGGCAAGACGTGGTCGGAACCTGTGACCTTGTTTCAAGGGCACTTCTGGAACTGCCACACGGGCATGGTGAAGAAGGCGGATCGCCTGTACTGGGCGACGGATGATCTTGCGCTCGGCAACAAGCGCGGGCCGCGGATCATCGCGGGCGATTTGACCGGCGATCCGATGAATCCGAAAGCGTGGCGTTTGTCCGAGCCCGTGCCGTTTCCCGGCGTGCCGGAGGCGATGACGAATCCGCAGTTCGACAAGCTCAGCAGCCAGTATCTGGAGCCGAATGTGATCGAGGTGCGCGGCAAGCTGCGTGTGCTGATGACGGTGAAGCCAAAGCGCCAGTCCACAGCCGGACTCGCGGCCGTGCTGGACTTCGAGGACAGGGGCGGCCCCATCGAGCTGAGGTTCACTCAGTTTCATCCCATGCCCGGCGGGCAGTTGAAGTTCTGCATCATCTGGGATGAGCAGTCGAAGATGTTCTGGGCTACCGCCAACAGCGTCGTGGACGGCCAGGGCGCGTTCGACTGGTTCCGCGAGGGCGAAAAGCGTGGCAATGTGCGTTACGCCAGCGGCCTCGGTGGCAATGACCGGCGCTTCCTCATGCTGCAATACAGCGTCGATGGCCTGAACTGGTTCCAGGCGGGTTGCGTGGCGCAGGCGGGCAAAATCTCGCAGTCCTTCATGTATGCGCGGCCCGTCATTGATGGCGATGACCTCGCGGTCATCGCGCGCAGCAGCATCCACGCGCCGAACCAGCACGACGCTGATCATGCGACATTTCATCGCGTGAAGAACTTCCGCAGCCTGGCGCTGAAACTCACGCCGGAGCCTGAGGAGTAAGATGAAGAAAAGTGGCTGCGGCTTTAGCCGCATTCCTTGAATCGATTCGGCCAAAGCCGAAACCACTTTGTCATTCCTGCCGGTGCAACTCGAGGCTGAGGTCGTAGCCGCCATCTTCGGCGACAGGGTCGGCCTGAAGGCCGAGGGAGAGCATGGACTCACTTGAGCTGCCGATGGAGATGCTGGCCTGCTGGCCAGGGCGACTCAGCAGGGCGGGTGTGCTGAGCATATCGACTCCACGCGCACTTTGCAGAGATGTTTGCAGCTCGCGCAACCGTTCCGGGCCGATGGCGCTGTAATTCTCGAAATCAAAGAGGTCGGGGAACAGGTCGTGGGCCTCCGCATCCGCCACGGCGGCATCAGGCATGTGCAGCAGCTTGGCCGTCATCTTCACCTGGCCTTCCGGCGTCGTTTCCGGCGTCACAATGGCCATGCCGTTCATGCCCGGCGCAATCTCCCAATAGCCCAGCACCGCCGATTCATCCGGCTTGAGCCGCACTTTGCCCTTCGAGGCGATTTTGAGTGGCTTGCGGGCTGCGGGCGATTTTTCAGCTTTGGGCGGTGTCGGGGCCGAAACCATCTTTGAGGGTCTGTCGACGGTTTTGGGCATGGGAACTCGCTCGTTCGTCTGCATAGCCGTCCGCAGAAGCCAAAACACGATCAGGCAAAGGACGAGGCAGAAGAGGAGGATGGAACGGCGCATGGGGAAGAAAGTGGCTGCGGCTTCAGCCGCAGGCTATGGATCGATTCGGCTAAAGCCGAAGCCACTTGATCTGACGAAACTCGATGCCCGCCCCTGCATGTCGGCCTTGGAAGCCGATGCGGCCTTTGCGGGGCAGTTCGGTCCATGGCTTGCCTTGCAGCCACTTTGGCATTTCGGAGCCGTCGGGATTGTGTTTGCCATCCATCCAAAGCGTGAGGTCGATTTCGTTCACGACTTCGCCGTTCAGCACGACGGTGATTTTGGGGCCTTGGGCGGTGAGCGTCATGCGGTTCCATTCGCCGGCGGGTTTGACGGTGCTCTTGCTGGCGGGCTGATGGCCGAAGAAGGCTCCACAGCGCCAGTTGGCGGGCTTTTCCTGCCATGGCCCGGCGCGGTCGTCGCAGATCTGGATCTCGATGCTCGTAGGCATCCAGTGGGTTTCGTCGCTGTTGTAGAGGAAGACGCCGCTGTTGGCTCCGGGCTCGAACTTGAACTCGAAATCGAGCACGCCGTCGCCATGCACGGCCTTGGTCCAGATGTTTTGATCCTCGGTGGCGGTGAGGATGCCGTCGCGATAGCTCCAGATGGCTCCAGGAACCTTCATGTTAGTCAAATCGCTCACGAGCAGGTCATTCCACGCGCTGGAGTCGGGATGCGCGCGCAGCGGCAGCAGCAGTTTGGCAGCGGCAGCCTTTTCAGATGCGGTGATGTCCTCCAAAGGCTCGCCTCGGGCGAACTGGCGCACATTGCGCATGTATTCCGACGGCACGTCGTGACCGTAGCCACGCATGATGACGCTCTTGAAGTCTGCCTTCATGAGGCTGGCCTGTCGTTCAAGCAACGATGTCTGATCGAGCGTCAACTGCCGGAACTCCGAGCCGCCGGTCAACGCGTCATCGGCCACGAGCAGCAGGAAGCGGCCGTCTTTGACCGGCATGGCCGCGGGCATGAGCTGAAAGCCGCCCTCGTGCAGCCAGAACGCGTGAAAGTGCTGCGTAATGAACTCATCGCGACCCGCGAGCAGCACGCTGAGCGTGTGCGCTCCATTCGAGTGCCCGCCGATGACGCTGCGCTCCCAGTCAATGTTTGGCACCTCGGCGGCGAGCTTTTCGAACATCGTGCGATACGCCGCGCTGACGACGGCGAGGTCCTCGACCATCATCGGCAGCGTCTTGCCCTTCGGCTGGTTCTTTTTGAAGAGCGGCACCTGCACCGCGATGAAGTCCTGCGCGCCCACGATGTCGCGAGCCATCGCCCCGCCATCCTCCGGCCCTCCGCTGCCGCCCTTGATGTAGACAAAGAGCGGATGCTTCAAGTTCGGCGCGTAGTTCGACGGCAGGATCGCCCCCAGCCGCGCCACCTTCGTCGTGCCCGAAACCATGCCTGCGAGCGTGTTCGGCAGCTCGGGGAAGTCGAAAATGAATTGAGCGTTCGGCTTGAGATCCACCGTGAGGGCGCTGGTGGTGAGGATGGAGAGGAGGAGAAGGGTTTTCATGCGGTTGCATCAGGCTCGTAGCTGAAGAACGGGTGATCATTTTCCGGCACAAAAGTGGCTTCGGCTTGAGTAGGAACTTCAGGCGCTGCCTGAACGATGATCGGCGTGGCCACGGCGGCAGCGACAGTGCCTTTGAGGGTCTGGAGCAAGGCTTCGCGGCGGGTGAAGGTGTTGAATTCGAAGTTCATGGGGGTCTGGAAGGAGAGTGCGGTCTTCAAGATCCATCATGTCGAAGGTGCCTCATGGGTCGCATGGACAGGCATCATTTCAATGGCCTGTAGCCGTCGCGGACGTATGGCGTGGGCGTTTCGCCTTCCTCCAACTGCGCGGCATCGATCCAGACCGTGTCGTCTGGCTTGATGCGGATGCCGGTGAAGTTTTGCGGCCACCGGTCAGCCTTGATGCCGTTGATGCAGTAGCGCTTCCAATCCGTTCCAACATTGAACTCGGCACTTCCAACGGCCTCCGCACTCACCGCCACCTTCGTCCCGGGCCTGGCGGCACGGAGATGAATGGACAGGACATGAGGGCGGCCATCGGTGGCCGGCACGCCGTCTCCCCAGCGGGCAAACGGCGCCGTGACCACGTCGAGCCCGGCTTCGATCCTGAGGCAGACTTTTCCGTCGAAGGGCCTTGCGTGATCCAGGCGGAACGGCGCGTCGGCGTCGCCGAGAAACTTGCGGGACAGCCAGGGATCGTAGGATTCAGGCTGCCAGCGGTCCGGCCAACCCGGCAGTCTCGTGAACTCAAAACTGGAGTTAGGAATCCGGTTTCGCGTCTCCATGACGGCGTCAACAGGTCCGAGGTCGCGCAGGAAGACATCGTCAAAGGCGACGGTTCCGCGATTGAGGCGGTTCATGATCTCGATCTGAACCTCGACCGGCTCGTCCCCGGTTCGGAACTCGGCCGGGGTTGCCTCATGCCAGCCCGGCCGGTTGATTTCGGGACCCAAGGACGGCAGTTCGAGCCGGGTGCCGGAACGCTGGCGCAGCAAGATGGCGGCACCCGAGCGCGTCTGGAGTTCCGCTGCGCGTTCTGCCAGCTCGGCCAGCATCATCGCTCCCACTTCATAACGATGATTGGCGGCCAGGGTGATATGGGGGGAAAGCACCACCTGGGGATCATCGCCGACCTTCCGGCGGCTCATCTCGAGGAAACCGGTGCGTTCCTCACCGCGCTTCCACTCAATTCCGCTGCCTTCGGACTCCCATTGCGCCGCCTGCTCCATGTCACCGGACGAGAGCAGATTCCGGATCATGTGGGCGTCCTTGGGATGCTCCTCGGTGGTCTCAATCACATGGGGAACATGCAGATCGGTGATGGAATGGCCTTCGATGGTGTAGGCGCGTGTGGCGAGCGGCTCCAGGACTTCACGGAATTTCCGGACTGCTGCACCCGCTCCAGCCCGCCTGATGAGAGGTGCCAGGCGCGCCTCTTTTTGCGCCCAGGGCAGCGAAAGCGAGAGCGTCACGGTGTGATCCGCGTGATTGACCAGGAGCAGCACCGGTGTTCCGTCCGGACGGACTCGCAAGGCGGCGTGGATAACCGGCTCATGCCCCTGTGGAAGCGTCGTCGTTCGAACTTCTTGCTCCGGCGCCCGGCGGAGCAGCGCGGGTGACAGGACTCGGATCTCCTCCGCCAGCGCACGATGCGTCTCCACGCTGATGCGGTGCGCATTGGGCCAGGCGAAGTAGTACAGTCCGGAGGCTCCGTTCACCAGCATGAGGTAGGCGTTTGCGAGCATCTCCGGCACGGTCAGCGGCACATGCCCCATGCTCCAGCGCATCTCCGTGATGGGCATCACCCAGAAGGGCTTGTGGACACGGGAGGCGATGTCCGCCGTGTGCCTTGCATGACGCGCGATGGCACGGCCCCGTGCATGCACGGGATGCCAGTAGATGTAGTCTGAGATCACGTCGTTGTCGGCGATGAGATCCACCTCCAGCGCACTGCCATGGTTGTGATTGGTGAAGACCGGATGATGGCCATCCGCCGCCTTGAACGCCCGGAGGGCTTCGTTGCACCAGCGGACCTGGTCACGTCCAGGTTCATCGAATCCCATGACGGCGAGCAGCGCGGGGTGCTCCTTCGTCACCGACAGCAGTCGAGGGATGTCCCTTGCGAGCCACTCTTGGAAGACACGTTGGAACTGCGGGGAGCCAAACTCGTAGAACACACTGACCGGCCGCCGCGTGTTCAGCATCCGGTCGACGACCTTCAGCCCTAGCCGGTCCGCGCCGCCCAACAAGGCGTCGTTGCGAGCCGCCTCCTCGGGAGAAATGCTGCCATCGGCCGACTGGTAGGCCCAGCCCCAGCGCACGACTGTGTTGTAACCCTCCTCCTTGACGGCCTCGAGAACATCCGTCTGCAACACCACCCCAAAGGGGAAAAACGGTGTCCCGTTCACCCGGATGCATCCATTGTAGCGGTCCGCCTTCACGTCATTTCCACGCATCAAGGCCGGGCGTTTGATCAGGTCCAGGTCCCTGCGCTCCACGCCTGAGACGCGCACGCGATAGGTCCCTGTGCCAAGTTGGGAAAGGTCCACGGAAAAGCCCCGCAGCTTCTCCGACACCTCCATCTTCAGCTCCCGGAGCGTCCTTCCTTCGGGTGCAATGATCTCCAGCAGGTGAGCGACTGCCACCGGGGAACGGATGTGGAGGGTGGCTGTCGATTCGTTTGTGTAATAGGACTGGTTCCAGAAAGCATCCGGCGCGTTGCCGGGGGGCCTCGGCGCTGCCGGTACAGCGGCGGCGAGCGATGCAAGGCCAAGCAGCAGTAGAAGACTGTTTTTCACGGCTTGGCCAGCCCTTCAGGCAGCTGCGCGAGGCGTTCGAGCGCGGTGATTTCGTGGAAGAACCAGGGCTTGCCGTCCTTCTTTTTGAATAGGATTGTCCGGCTCGCGTATTTGAGGCCATCGTGCTCCTTCCAGTCGCTGAAGCGGTAGAAGTCGCCGCGCCAGTCGAGGCGGTGGAGCAGCGAGGTTTCCTTGTCGAAGTAGAAGTCCATCGCGGGCGTCACGCTGCCGCTGACACGCAGCCCGGCGCAGGTTTTGCCCTCGTCGATGAGGTCGGGGATGGTCTCGAATGTTGACTTGTCATCGACGAGCAAATCGAGCGACCAGGCGCGCACGTCGTCCTTCGCAGGTTCCTCGCCACGTTCCTTTTTGCCAAGCCACCACTTGTCCGGCTGGGAATAGACGGACTCCCGAGTGGAGCGCTTCTTGCCCTCCGGGGGCTCCGGCTTGTCGCCAAAGTGGAAGATTTCCTTGAAGCGGAAGATCTTGAGCAGCTTGTCCTGACCGCCGACGGCCGCGAGGGCTTTGTCGACAAGCGGCTTCGGGTCTGGCGTCTGGGCTGGAGCCACGGCGGCGAATGAAACGGTGACAAGCAGGCAGAGGAGCTGGTGGTTCATGGCATGAAGGGTAACGGTTGGAGGATACGGCGGAAAAGCATAAAAGCTGGCTGAACGTCTCCTCACGCAGCTGCCCAGCTTTTCACGCGGGTCCGGCGCGGGAGGCCGGGGGGATTTTTATCATGGGAGGACGCGTTCATCGGCCAGGTGACTTCAAGTCATCCGGCTCATGCCTCTGCTCGACCGGGTGCCCCTGGTCAATATCCCTGCGCCACATCATCGTCAAAGAACGGATAGTCATTCTCTGGGATAAAAGTGGTTTCGGCTTTAGCCGAAGTCTCAGGCGCAGCCTGAACGATGACCGTTGTAGCCACTGCGGCAGCGACGGTGCCTTTCAGAGCATTCAGAAGCGCTTCGCGGCGGGTGAAAAAAGTGGCTGCGGCTTTAGCCGCATCTTGGGCGGTTGAGTTGAGCATGGTGTCAGTCTTTTAGGTTTGGGGTGATTGTTGAAGAACTTCGGCTAAAGCCGAAGCCACTTTGAACTGCTGCTTGCCAAGACCAACCGCATACTCGTGCGGTAGAAGTCCGGCCCTGATGGGATTCTCCGCGATGTAGCGTCGATAGTGCTGAAACTGCGCCTCAGACCGTACGATGTGGTCGTACGGCTCTTTTTGCCAAAGCATTCCACTGCGTCCGAGCAGCCGATTGATCTCGAAAGCGCTGCCGCCCTTCCAGCTTTGCAACACATCACCGAGTGTCTGGCCTTCGGGAGCGGCGAGGGCATGGAGATGGTTCGGCATGACCACCCAGGCATCGAGTGAAGGCTCGGAAGTGAGGCGATTCACCAGGATGTCCCGGACATCTTGTCTGCGAAGCAGGCATTCACCGTCGCCGGCATCCAGCCATTGGCGCCATTGCATCGTGAACGTGGCGTGAAACTCGTGCTGCTGATCCTCGGGCAGCGTGTGGATGTCTCCGGGCTTTTGCAAGCCGTGAGCGTCGAGCCAGGCCTCGCGACGGTGCTGCCACTCGTGGAGCTTTTCCTGAGGCATGGAATCCGAAAGCCGGGTGGTGACGAAGTAGGTGACGTGGGCTTGCCGCCAGTGAGGGAGGTTGCCCCGATGGATGTGAAGCTCGTCGTGAGGCCGGAAGAAAGTGGCTTCGGCTTTAGCCGAAGATGCATTGTCTGGAGGCTCTGACGCGTTCGCATTCATCGTCTCTTAGTAGATCAGATTTCGGCTAAAGCCGAAACCACTTTCCAGATGCGGCTAAAGCCGCAGCCGCTTTCTAGGCTTCGCTAAACGGCCCCGCATTCTGCTGCGCGAGGGTTTCACGCACCTTCACGCCATCGAGCGTGCCGACTTCGCTTTTCACCTTCATCGCAAGCGCCGCTGCGGCACCGGCGGCCTCGCCGAGGGCCATGGCGGTGGCGGTGACACGGCTGGAGGCGCTGGCTTCGCTGCTGGCGCTGTGGCAGCGGCCGGCGACGAGAAGGTTGCTCACCTTTTGCGGCACGAGGGTGCGATACGAGATGTCGTAGGGCTTCGGCTGGAAGCCCGAGCCTGTGAAGGGCTTGTCGACGGAGACCTCGGGAGGATGGATGTCGAGGAACCAGCAGCCCGTGGCGACGGCGTCGTTGTGGCGCGTGGTCTTTTGCAGGTCTTCCAGCGTGAGCACGTTCAGCCCCACAATGCGGCGCGTGTCACGCACGCCAATGTAAGGACCACTCATGATGTAGTAGCTGTTTTCAAAGCCGGGCACCCTGGCCTTCCATTCGTTGAAGATCGTCCACGCATCCTTGCGGCCCTGGATCTCCGCTCGGGTGAAGTCGGCGGCGTTCGTCGCATCGGCGGGCACGCGGGTGGCGTGGACGTAGCACTCGTCCTTCGCGAAGGCAAAAATCAGCCCCGGGCCATAGAAGTTCACGAGGCGGCCTTCCTGGTGCGCCTCAATGAGCACCTTCTTCGCCGCGTCCTTCGTCTCCTTCACCGGCACGACGTTTCCGATGCGGAAATGCATGGTCAGCGGCATGAGTGGCTTCGACGAGATCGTCGGGCATCCGGCCCAGTGCGCGATGTCACCATCGCCGGTGCAGTCGATGACCTGTCGCGCCTCCACACGGGTGAGGCCGTCCTTGTTGGCGATGATGACCGCGGCCACGCGGCCCTCCTTCACCTCCACGTCGCAGGCGACGCTGTGGTAGAGCACGCTGAGCTTGTCCTGGTGCCGGAGGATGAGTTCATCCGTGAGCACCTTGAAGTGCTCCACATTCGGAATCCACATGCTGCCCCAATACTTCGTCACCAGCTCCGGCGGTAGATCGTCGATCGACTTTGCACCCGGCTTCGCGATGCCCAGCCTCCGCAGCAGCTCCAGGGCGATGCCTTTCACGACAAAGCGCCCGCTCGGCTTGTCGATCAGCCCGTCAAAGTAAGGCAGCCCCACCGTCGTGATGATGCCGCCGGAGAAGCCCGCGCGCTCAATGAGCAGGGTGTTGGCGCCATTGCGGGCGGATGAGAGGGAGGCCGCAATGCCGGCGCAGCCGCCGCCGCAGACAAGGACATCAGTCTGGATGGTTTTCATGGTGGCCAAGCCTACCAGACCCGACCGGGTCCGGGCCACGACAAAGACTGTGTGAAATGCGACTCGCGCAGGCTTACTCCAGCACCACGTTGTCGAGGAAGAACGCCGTCTTCGTCGTGCCAAGGGCGCTGAAGAGCAGGTAGCTGGCGCTGGTCCAGCCGGGTTTCACAGGAAGTCCGGCGAAATCCTTCTTCGTTCCATCCTGGCGGGTCAGCGTGAGCCGCCAGGAACCGGTCTTTTCAGGCGTGGACGGCGTGGCGGCCGCGCCCGTGACGGCGGTGATGGCGATGCGAAACCATTCGTCAGGCGCGATGTCCGCAAGGAGAACCCGGCCGTCCACGCCCGCGACCAGCTTTCCGCCCTGCCAGCGCAGGTAGGGGCCGTTGCCGAAGTCGCCGCTTTTGCCGCGGATTTCAAAGAACCCGTCCGCTCCGGGCTGCGCCATGAGGTCGAACCCGATGTGAAAGGTGCCGCCGTCCCAGCCGGTCGGATAGATGTCGAGCACGGGATCATAGCTGTGCTTCATACCCGGTGCGTCGAGCACCTTGAGGCAGCGCCTTGAGCCGGGGCTGAACGGCGAGGAGACCTCGTCCGTGACGGCGATGCTTTCGCCCTTGTCCTCGCGCTCATACTTCGCGCCCCGGATGCCCAGGGTTCCGAGGGCGGCGTGTTCGAAGTCCTGATTCACCCGGTAGGCAGGTGCGGGCCAGGGTCTTGCGTCCTTGTCCCATGCCGGATAATCGTGACCCTCGGCGGCGAGCCTGCGCCAGGCGGCGTCGTTCTTGCGGACTCCGGCAAGCGTGAGGTCCCAGGGCTTGAAGCCGATCTTCGCGGCGGGTGATCCCTCCTTCAGCCGGAAGTCGCGCTTCGCCACATCCTCAAACAGCGGATCCGCAAAGAGGCTGCCCGAATCGCGGCCCATCTTCTGCCATTCACTCCAGGTGAAGGCGGTGCCGGTGAGCTTCGCGGGGACCTTGCCGTTGGTGGGCCAGTAGAGGTTGCTGCGGAAGACGAGGCTGTCCTTCGGATCACCGCGTTCGGGCTTTTCGAAGAACTTCCAGTTCCATTCGCCGCCGTCGAGCAGGGGCGAGGCCGGATCCCAGACGACGATGTTGTGCATGTAGCGGAAGCGCAGCCTCGGCTCGTTGCGGCTGGCCTGGACCTGGGCGGTGTGGCCGAAGGCGAAGATGTTGTTACGCACGGTGTTGAAGTAGCCGTAGTGCTGGTGGAAGCCGGCGTTCCAGGTGTCGTGCACCAGGTTGTTTTCCATGAGCACCAGGCTGCTGCCCTCGTCATTGTAGAGCCCCCAGCCGCCGTAGCGGTGCGCGGCGATGTGGTGGACATGGTTGCCGCGGATGACGGTGCCCGGCGAGGTGCCCAGGCCGTAGAAGCCGCCCATGTCGCTCAGGTAGGCCCAGCCGAGGTGATGGATGTGGTTGTTCTCCACAAGCGTGCCGGACGAGGCGGTGTCGCCATAGCCCCAGTTCCAGCCGGCGCTGACACCGGAGTAATAAAGGTCGCCGATGTCGCAGTGCGTGACCGAGCAGTCCTGGGTGTGGGTGAAGACCACGCCGCAGGCGCTTGGATGCAGGCGGCCCGCGTGCTGGATGATGCAGTCGTCGATCTTGATCCGGCGGTTCACGCGGTCCTCCGCAGGACGCGCGGTTTCACCGACGTACACGCCGCCGCCGCCGAGGTCATGAAGGCGGCTGTGGCTGACCGTGCAGTCTGCGCAGCCCTTGCGGAACCAGAAGGCGTGCTGGCCGGTGTGGCCGACCTCGCAGTTCCTGAAATGAACGGCCCGGCTGTCCTCAATCTCGATGCAGGCGCCGGTGGTGGTCGCCGCCTGTCCGTCATGCAGGCCTTCGGCGGGATAGAGATGCTGGCTGTATTCAAAACGGAGGCCCTCGAAGCTCACATCGTGAGCGCCCCTGATGACGAGGAATTTCTCCACCACGGGCGCGATGACCTCCGCGCGGCTCATGTCCTCCCCGGGCAGCGGCAGGTAGAGCAGCTCACCCTTCGCCTTGTCGAGAAACCATTCCCCCGGTGCATCAAGCGCGGCGCGCAGGTTCTCCATCCACCAGCGCTGGTCGGGCTCGTAATCGACGAAGGGGTAGCGCGAGCGGCCCTTGATGCGCACGGCGAGGACCTCGTCGTTGAGGTCCTGGATGCGGCACTGGCCGACGGCCCAGGCGTGGGTGACAGTGAGCAGCACGTCGGCGCGTTCCGCCGGGCTGAGCCCCTTGAGCGCCGAGTAGTGCTCCGGCGCGATGCAGAAGGCGTGAAAGTTCATGTTTGCCCCGAGGTCCGGGAAGACACCCGCGCCTACGGCCTCGGTGATGTGGTAGAAGCCTTTGTTGGGTGAGCGGGCCAGGGTGGCGCGGCGGCCGTTGATCCAGAGCTGCTCAAAGCGCCAGGCCTTGTCCGGAAGGTCCGCCTTCCACAGGCCGCCCTCGGCCTGCCTCCAGCCGGTGATGGGCCGCCCGGCGCGCAGCACGGCGTTCCGGCCGGTCCAGGTCACCTGCGAGTCCTCGGCTCCAAGCACGAGGGTTTTGCTGACCGGATGCACGCCTTCCTCAAGCACCAGTCGCACCGGCTTCGGCGCGCCGCGGGCCTGCGCGACCGCTTCCTCAAGCCCGCCAGGCTTCACCAGGATGTTGGCAGAGAAGGCGGTGGAGGTGAGAACCAGGGCAAGGAGGGTCACGGAACGAGGCATGAGAATCCGATGACGCCTGGAGCGCGCCTTTCAAGCGTCAGTCCTTGGGAATCTTCCGCCCGCGATGGTGCTTGCAGCACTTCTGGTCAGGCAAGGATCTCGGGAATGACCCTGCCTTCCACATTGGTCAGGCGGCGCCGGATGCCGTTGTGCTCGAAGCTGAGGCGCTCGTGGTCGAGGCCGAGGAGGTGCAGGATGGTGGCGTTGAAGTGGTAGAGCGGATGCACGTCCTTCACGGCCTTCTGGCCGAGCTCGTCGCATTCGCCATGGCTGACGCCGGGCTTCACGCCCGCGCCGGTCATCCAGCAGGTGAAGCCGTCGGGGTTGTGGTCGCGGCCCTTCGCACCCTTTTGGAAGAAGGGCATGCGGCCGAACTCGGTGCACCACACGACGAGCGTGTCCTGCAGCAGCCCGCGCTGCTTCAGGTCGCGGATCAGCGCGGCGGCGGGCTGGTCGAGGATGCCGGCATGAACGTCGTACTGCGCCTTCAGGTCGCTGTGGCCGTCCCAGTTGAGCTTGCCGCCGCTTGCATAGGCGCCGTTGAAGAGCTGCACGAAGCGCACACCGCGCTCGATGAGACGACGGGCGAGGATGCAGTTCCTGGCGAAGGCGGCCTTGTCGGCGTTTTGCGTGTCGTCCGCGCCATACATCTTCAGGATGTGCGCCGGCTCGGTGCCGAGGTCGGTGATCTCCGGCACGCTGAGCTGCATGCGCGCGGCAAGCTCGTAGCTGGCGATGCGCGCCGCGAGCTTCTGGTCGCCCGGGTGCCCTTCGAGATGCCGTGCGTTCATCCTTTGCAGAAGCGAACGCGCCGCCTGGTCCGCCTGGGCGCTGACACCAGGTGCGGAAAGGTGCCGCACGGGGCTTTTGGAGCTCATCGTGGTGCCCTGGAAGGCGGCGGGAAGAAAGCCCGGGCCCCAGTTGTTCGCGCCGTTCTGCGGAACGCCACGCGGATCAGGAATGGCGACGTAGCTCGGCAGATCCTGGTTCTCGCTTCCGAGTGCATAAGTCGTCCAGGCGCCCAGCGAGGGGAAGCCGTCGAGCGTGAAGCCGGTGGAGAGGAAGTTCTCCGCAGGACCGTGCGTGTTCGACTTGCTGGTGAGCGAATGCACAAAGGCGATGTCGTCGGTGAGCTCCGCGAGATGCGGGATCATGTCACTCACCCACTTGCCGGTCTGGCCGCGGGGCCGGAAGTCGTACTGGGGCCGCGCGAGGTTGCCTGCGGGACCCTGGAAGGTCACGGCCGGGCCGCCGGGCAGCGGCTTGTTGTCCCACTTGATGAGCTCGGGCTTGTAATCCCAGGTCTCCAGCTGGCTCACTGCGCCGGCACAGAAGATGACGACGACGTTCTTCGCCTTCGCCGGAAAGTGCGGCTGCCTTGGCGCATAGGGTCGCGCAGGGTCGATCACCGGACCGTTCGCCGCCAGCAGGCCGTCGGCTCCAAGCATCTGCGTGAGGGCGATGGAGCCCAGGGCGGTCGCGCTGCCGTTGAGAAAGCGGCGGCGGTCGAGCAGATGACGGCCTGCGGGGGAGAGAAGGTCGGGGTTCATGGCACAAACAGGAACTCGTTCGAATTGAACAGGGCGCGGCAGAGCACGGCGAGGCCATGCTGTCGCACTGTAGGTTCGGCGTCGCCGAGCTCGGCGGCGGTGGGATGACGTCCGAGGGCGAGCCGGAAGGCGCGGGCGACCTGCTTTGATGCCTCCTCACCGGCCTCTTTTTTCACACGGGCCGCGAAGGCGGCGGCGGTGTCGAGCGTGAAGCGGCTGTTGAAGAGGTTGAGCGCCTGGATCGGCGTGGTGCTGGATCGGCGCACCGCCGTGCTCTGGCCTGCGTCGGGGCAGTCAAAGGCTCCGAACACGGCCTCGGGTTCGCGACGGACCTTGTGCGCATAGATCATGCGACGCGTGTTTTCCGGCGTGAGCATCTCCACCGGTTCGAACCCCGTGAGACCGCCGCGCTTGTCGAAAAGGTTGAAGCCGCGCCCGTACATCTTCAGATCGAGCCGGCCGCTCACGGCGAGCATGGAGTCGCGGATGATCTCGGCGTCGAGACGGCGGGACGGGAAGTGCCAGAGGTAGCGGGATTCGGCGTCTAGTGTGGCTGCGGCTTTTGCCGCATCATTTCGGCCAAAGCTGAAGCCACTTTGTCGGTAGGTGGCGCTGAGCACGATGAGCCGGTGCATGTGCTTCACGCTCCAGCCGCTGCGGATGAACTCGGCGGCGAGCCAGTCGAGCAGCTCGGGATGGGTGGGCTTCATGCCCATGCGGCCGAAGTCGCTCGGCGTTTCCACCAGGCCGGTGCCGAAGTGGCCCTGCCAGATCCGGTTCACCATGACGCGGGCGGTGAGCGGGTTCCGCGGGCTGGCGATCCAGTCGGCAAGAGCGATGCGGCGCTGCTGCTCAGGCGTTTCCTTGGTGAGCTTCAGGTCGCCGAGCGCGCTGAGCACGGCAGGAACCACCGGCTCTTTCGGCTGCTCAGGATCGCCGCGGTTGAGCAGGTGGATGTCGTCGGGGATGCGGAAGGTTCCTGCGAAAACCTTCTGTGAAACATCCAGCTTCTGCAGCTCTTCATCGAGCGGTCGTTTTTGCTTCAGCAGCCGCTGCGCCTCGGCTGCTTCTTCCTTGCGCAGGCCCTCGATGGAAAAGGCGGGCTGTGTGCGCTCCCGGGTGTCGAAGCGCTGACGATCCTCCGAATCCGCGACGCTCTTCCAGGCACCCGATGCGTCCGCCACCTCGATCACATAGCTCGTGGCGAGCCGGTCCTTGAACTTTCCCTGGCGGTCACGGCCCCAGACGACGCGGTCGATCTCCTGCTCCTGGGCGAATTCGACCATCACCCAGCCTTTGCCGACCTCGTTCGACATCCAGCTGCGCGAGTTGCCGTAGCTGCCGTCGTTCACGAAACGCTGCTCGTGACGGTCGGCGGTGACCTTCTCACCGGACACGGTCACGGCGGCGTTCAGCGCGATGTTTTCGCCGGCGGTGGTGAAGACCTCGAGCTCATCGATGCAGGGCTCCAGGTTGTTGGTGTCACGGACGGTGAAGCGCAACCGCTTCGCCTTCACCGGCAGGAAGCGGTCGCGGTTTTCCCGGGCGTCCACCATCGGCCGCTTCACCCCCGACCTCGCGATCGGCACAAAGCGCGACAGCCTCAGGTCGAGCCCGGCAAGCTCCGCCTTCACCTGCTTCAGCCGTTCACGAGCTGCGAGAGCCTCCGGCGTGCGCAGATCGCGCTCGCCATACTCCACACCGGCCACGAAGGCCTGCATGGAGTAGTAATCCTTCGCGCTGATGGGGTCGAACTTGTGGTCGTGGCAGCGTGCGCAGCCGATGCTGAGGCCGAGGAAGGTCTGGCCGATGTTCACGACGATCTCGTCGATGGAGTCCTGGCGTGCGAGCCGCTTGGAGGGCTCGTCCTTGCCGATCTGGCCAGGCAGCAGCACGGAGGCGGTGACGAGAAAGCCGGTGGCCGCGTCCTCGCCCAGGGCGTCGCCGGCGATCTGCTCCCTGATGAAACGGTCGTAAGGAGTGTCGTTGTTGAAGGCGCGGATGACATAGTCGCGGTACGGCCAGGCGTTTGGACGCTCGGTGTTCACCTCAAAGCCATGGGTGTCGGCATAACGAACCACATCGAGCCAGTGCTGAGCCCAGCGCTCGCCGTAACGCGGCGAGGCGAGAAGGCGCTCAACGACGGCGGCATGATCCTGACGTTTCAGAAAGTCGTCCGTTTCCTCCGGCGTGGGCGGCAGGCCGGTGAGGTCGAAGGTCACGCGGCGAAGCCACGCGGCCGGATCGGCGGGCGGAGAACGATGCAGGCCCTTCTCGGAGAGTTTCGCGTCGATGAACCTGTCGATGGGGCTGGGTTCAAGTTTTCCAGAGACGGCGCTTTGCGCGGAACTTGAAACCTGAAACTTGAAACCTGAAACCTGGACCGGCTTGAAGCTCCAGTGATCACGCCTGTCCTCGACCTTCGCCTTGTCGACGCCGTCCGGCCAGGCAGCACCTTCATTCACCCAGCGGATGAGCGTGTCGATCTCGGCCTGCGGAAGGCGTCCCTTGGGCGGCATGAGCTCGTCCTCGTCATCGGTGGTGAGGAAGTGGATGAACGGGCTGTCCTTGGCCCTGCCGGGCAGGATGTCCGGCCCGTGGTTGTCGCCGCCCCTGAGGGCCTCCGACTTGATGTCGAGCCGCAGGCCGGACTTCTGCTTTTTTCCGCCGTGGCATTCCTGGCAGTGCCTTTCAAGGATGGGCCGCACCTCGCGCACGAAGTCGACGGGGGCGGCGAGGGCGGAGGCGGAGATGAGCAGGAAGACGGACCTCATGAAGCAAAATCAACGATAGGGGCTGCCGGCGGCGTGCAGCTCACGGAGCTCCGCCTCGCTCATGGCCCGGCCTAACAAAATGAGCTCATCCACGCGGCCGCTCAGGCGGCGGTCGTTGCGGTTCCAGTTGCCGATCTGGGCGGGGCCGAGGCGGGCGGGATGGGCCACGTCCAGGCGCACCTCCCGGTCGAGCCTGCCGTTGAGGTGGAAGCGCACGGTCCTGCCCGGGGCGTCATAGACGGCGGCGAGATGCACCCAGCGGCCCTGCTCCGGCAGCACGGGCGTGAGGGAGTCGGGGTTGCCTCCGGGGTTTTCGAACCCGGCCGCCAGCGTGTTGCCGCGCAGGGCGAGCCGCATGGTGGCATGATGCGTGATCATCCAGTGGACCTGGCCCGGGTTGCTGGACTCCCAGCCGTCGGTATGAAGCAAAGATTGGTAGGGCTCGCCAAGCCGGTCGAGCCGGACCCAGGCGGCCAGGGTGAGCTGCGGCCAGTCACGGCCGCCTCCGGCATCAAGCTTCAGGTGGTCGCCGACCTCGACGAACTCCGGTGCGTGCGAGCCCGGCCAGCGGCCCTGGACGCTGCGGAAGACGCCCGGCAGGGAGGCCGAGTCCGGCGTTTCGAAATCAAGCAGTGTGATCAGGGCCGGGTCCTGCCTCAGCCCGGCCAGCGCCGCCTCCGAACGGGCACGCTGCCCGGCGTCGAGCCCGGCGCTCAGCTCCCGCATTTCATCAAGCTGGATGAAGGCGGCGGAACGCAGCTCACGGGCGGTGCTTGCGCCCTGGTCCAGGCTCACGGCATCACCTCCACGCAGGCTCCTGCGGGCTGCGTCGCCGGTCGGCCTGGCGATGACCTCGCCCTGGAACACATGCACCTCGGCGGCACCGGCCACCGGGACATCGACGCCGAACCGCGTGCCGAGGTCCACGGCGTCGCCGGAGGGCGTGATGACCGTGAAGCCCTTGGCCGGAGGCGGCACCTCGGCGGCGAGGCGGCCGCGCTTCAGGTGCAGGCGCTGGCCGGATTCAAACCAGAACTCGGCAGGCGCCTCGATGACGATCCGTGCCCCGCGTTCGGTCAGCAGCGAGACGGAGCCGGCACGGATGGAGTGCCGTTCACCACGCAGTGCCCTGTGCTCGGCGAAGTCCGCGATGCCCGCCGCCTTTTCCACGGTGGCAAAGGCAGGGCCGGGCTGCTGCCACCACCAGACAAGGGCGGCCAGGGCCAGGCAGGCGGCCAGGGCGGCGGCGCGGCTTTTCCAGCGGAAGGGCCGGAAAACAGGCGTTTCCACCCGGACCGGAACATGGCCTGCCGCCAGGGCGGCGAGCGCGGAATCCAGGTTCAGCATCTCCGTGAACGCACGCCTGGCCTCCACATCCTGGTTCAATCGTTGGTTCAGCCGCCGCATGTCCGGCGCGGAGATGCTGCCGTCCAGGTAGGAGTCGATCAGCGTGTCGAGCTCCGCTTTCATGACGCCGCCTCCTCGTTGAAGAGCGAGCGCCGGATGCAGTCGAGCAGCAGGCGGCGCATGCGATGGAGCCACTGGTAGAAGCCGGCGACGCTGCGGCCGCTGTCCCGGGCGACCTCCTGGATGCTCGCGCCTTCCTGGTAGGCCAGCATCAGCAGCCCGCGCTGGGCGGCGGGCACCTTCTGCATGCACTGCTCCAGGGCCTCGCGCTGCCGTTGCAGCCGGGGCTCGTCGGCGCTGGCCTCCTCGGCGATGCGGGCGACGGCCTCCTCATCCAGCACCAGCCGGTCGCGCCCCCGGTCACGCATCCAGGCCAGGACCTCGAAGCGCGCCACGCCGAAGGCCCAGGCGCGGAAGTCGCCGCCTTCCTCGAACGTGTCGAACTTGTCCCAGAGCACCACGCTGACCTCCTGCATGACGTCGTCGGCATCGGCACGCGAAGGTACCAGCCGCCGCACATGGGCGCGGATCGCCGGTTCATGCGCCGTGAAGCGGCGCAGAAAGCGGTGGTGGCGTTCGGTGTCAGCGGAGGAATTCATCGTCGGTCCGTCCACATATCTCCGCCCGGGGCGCGGATTTTACGCAGCTTTTTCAAAACCTGGCCGAAAGCATGGCGGCGGCGGGGAGGCATCACGCAATTCCAAAGCGGCATCATCCATGGAAAGAGGGGTTTGGAGAACGTATGGTTAGGCGTCCCATGCCCCGTGCCTCCTCCAGCCTGCTCCTTGCGCTGCTGTCCGCCCTTCCGGCCTTCGCCGCCGAGGTGCCGTCATTTCGCAACACCATCCAGCCGATCCTCACCCGCTACGGCTGCGCGATGGGCGCCTGCCATGGCGCCGCAGCGGGCCAGGGCGGCTTCCGGCTCTCCCTGCGCGGCTTTGATGACGAGGGCGACTGGCTCTCCATCACGCGCAGCGCCAACGGCCGGCGGCTTACGCTGGAGGATCCCGCCCGCAGCCTCTTCCTGCTGAAGTCGGTCAAGGCGGTGCCGCACAAGGGCGACCGGCGCTTTGACGTGAACTCGCCGGAGTACAAGATCATTGCGGACTGGATCGCGGCGGGCGCCCCGGGTCCGAAGGCGGACGATCCGCGCATCGTCTCGCTGAGCGTGTCGGAGCCGCACCTTGTGGCCGAGGCGGGGCGGAGCGTGCAGCTGAAGGTGACCGCGAAGTTCAGCGACGGCCGCAGCGAGGATGTGACGCGCTGGTGCAAGTTCAACGCCACCAACGCCGGTGTGGCCACGGTGGATGACAACGGCCTGGTGAAGGTCACCGGAGCCGGCGAGGGCACGGTCAGCGCCTGGTATCTGAGCTTGTTAAGCGTCGCCACCGTCACGGTGCCCCAGCCCGGCAAGGTGGAGGAGGCCGTGTTTGCCTCGATGAAGCCGCGCAACTTCATCGACAGGCATGTGCTGGCCAAGCTGCGCGAGCTGAACATCCCGCCCTCGGAGCGGGCCACGGACGCGGAGTTCCAGCGCCGTGCCTTCCTCGACACCATCGGCGTGCTGCCCACGCCGGAGGAGGTGAAGGCCTTCCTCGCCGACTCATCCGCCGACAAGCGCGACCGCCTGATCGACTCTCTTTTGAACCGGCCGGAGTTTGTCGACTACTGGTCCCACCGCTGGAGCGACCTGCTGCTGGTGAACGGCGACAAGCTGATGCCGCAGGCCATGTGGTCCTATTACAACTGGATCCGCCGCCATGTCGCCGCCAACACGCCCTGGGACGTCATGGTGCGCGATCTTCTCACCGCCACCGGCAGCACGCTGGAGCATGGCGGCGGCAACTTCTTCATCCTGAACGACGAGCCGACCAAGTGCGCCGAGACCGTCAGCGTCGCCTTCCTCGGCACCTCCATCGGCTGCGCGAAGTGCCACAACCACCCGATGGAAAAGTGGACCTACGACCAGTATTACGCCTTCGCCAACCTCTTCGCCCGCGTCCGCACGAAGAACGGCGCCCAGGCCGATGAACGCGTGCTGTTCAGCGACACGCAGGGCGACCTGGTGGCGCCGCTCACCGGCCGGCCGCAGCCTCCGCGGCCGCTGGATGCTCCCGAGCCCGTCTCGATGACCTCCACGGTGGACCGGCGCACGGCGCTTGCAAGCTGGCTGACCGCCGCGGATAACAAACTTTTCCAGCGGGCCATCGTGAACCGTGTGTGGGCGAACTTCTTCGGCTCCGGCCTGGTCGAGGCCGTCGATGACCTGCGTGTCACCAACCCGGCCAGCAACGAGCCGCTGTTCAGCGCCGCCTGCGATCATCTGGCGGGGCAGAAGTTCGACCTCAAGGCGCTCATGCGCGCCATCCTCCGCAGCGAGACCTACCAGCGCAGCAGCATCACGCAGCCCGAGAACATCCAGGATCTGCGCTACGGCTCGCACTATGTCCCGCGCAGGCTGAAGGCCGAGGTGCTGCTGGACACCATCAGCCAGGTCACCGCCGCGCCGACCACCTTCAAGATCGACCGGCGCAACGCCAACCGCGGCACCGCCGACAGCTATCCGGCGGGCTTCCGCGCACTGCAGCTCCCTGACAGCAACATCGCCAGCTACTTCCTGAAGAGCTTCGGCCGCGCCGACCGTGTCGCCACCTGCGAGTGCGAGCGCACCAACGAGCCCAGCATGGCCCAGGCCCTGCACATCGCCAACGGCGAGACGCTGAACCAAAAGCTCGCCCAGAAGGGCAACCGCATCGACGCCCTGCTTGCCGGCGGCCTGACGGACGCGGGGATCGTTGACGAGGCCTACCTGCTCACCCTGGCGCGCCAGCCCACGGAGCGGGAACGGGAGAAGGCGGTCGCGCTGCTGGCGGAAGCCGCGCCCGGGGACCGGCGGACGACGCTGGAGGACCTGTTCTGGAGCCTGATGAGCTCGAAGGAATTCCTGTTTAACCATTGATCAGGCAGCGGCAGCCGTCACCCTGTCGTCCCTCCCGGCTTCATCCGCCGACGCCGGTCCGCGAACTCCCCTTCCCGCCCGTGAAACATCTTTCCCTCCTGCTTCTCCTCCTGGCCGCCCCTTCACTCCTTGCCGCCGACGCCAGGCCTGCGGCAAAACCCGCCGGCAACGGCCCGAAGTGGAAGAAGCTGCTGCCCGCGACGCCCGAAGGCTTTGACCTGCGCACGCTGGAGGTGGAAAAACATCCCGAACACACGGTCGAACTTTATGTTTACATGCCCCGTGCCGAAGGCCTGTGGCCCTGCATCCTGGACATTCACGGCGGAGGCTGGAAGGCGCGCCAGGTCGAGGCGGACAAGCCGATGATGGAGCGTCTGGCGCAGCGCGGTTTTGTCACGGCGCTGGTGAGCTACCGGCTTTCCACCGAGGCGAAGTACCCTGCCGCGATTCATGACTGCAAGGCGGCCCTGCGCTGCCTGCGCGCCCATGCCGTGGAACTGAAGATCGACCCCGAACGCATCGGCTGCATGGGCGGCTCCGCAGGCGGTCATCTGTCCGGCCTGACCGCGATGACCAGCGGCCTGCCGGAGTTCGAGGGGGACGGCCCCTTCAAGGAATATCCCAGCACGGTGAAGGCCGCCATCGTCATGGCCGCCACGCAGGACCTTGTCGCGTCCAACCGTGACAAGACCAGCGAGGGCGCCGTGCTGTTTTTTGGCAGCAGCGCCCAGGAGAAGCCGGAGCTTTACCGCTCCGCCTCGCCCATCACGCATGTCCGTGCCGGAGTGCCGCCGACGATCTTCATCGAGGGTGAGAAGGACACGCTCAAGATTGGCCGCGCGGAGATGATGGAGAGGCTGAAGGCGCTGGGCATCGAAACTTCCGTGCACACCCTCAAGGACGCCCCGCATCCGTTCTGGATGAGCGATCCCTGGTGCGCGCAGACCGTGGAGATCGCCGCCGCCTTTTTCAAAAGGCATCTTGGCGAGCCGGTGCAACGCTGAGCGCCACATGCGGCGGAGTTTCAGCGCCGGCCGTGATTGAAATCCACCGGCTTGACGACCGTGCGCGCGCCTCTGTTGCCTTCGATGGCGGTGCTGGTGCAGGAGGGATCCACGACGATCACCGCAGGCTTGTTCCGGAAGGTGTTGCCTGAAAAATCGAGGTCGTGGCCGTTCGGCGCAAAGGTCACGGCCTCCTCCGGGCAATGGGGCCCAAGCTCGAAGATGTTGTCGCGCACGATGACAGGCCCGTAGGACGCGCCCGGCTCATAAAGGGTGAAGTAAAGCTCGGGGAATCTGCCGGGCTTCGCGGTCTGGAAGGCGATGCGGCCGAGCCTTGGATCCGGGTCGTTCTTGGTGGTGTTGTTGATGAAGAGGTTGCCGGTCATGATGAAGTTCACCGGCTGGTTGATCCAGGCGCCGCGGCCTCCTCCCCGGAAGGTGTTGCCGGTCATCGTGACGTCCGTGCAGCTTTTCTCGACGCTGACGATGCGGCTGCCGTTGGTGCCGTCGACGAGGTTGCCGGTGATGGTGGCGTTCTGGCAGAACTCGGCGAGGAAGAACGCGCCCATGCGGCTGCCGAGGATGTGGTTGCTGCTGAAGACGATGTTGCGGCAGCGCTGGATGTGCATGGTGTCGCCGATGGCGCTGAGCTGGCAGCCGGTGACGCGCACATCCCTGGCGCCGACGATGTCAAAGGCCCCCTTGCCGGGGCCGCTGCCGGTGGGAGCGTAGGCGCCGAGATAGGTGCCGCTGAGATTGAAGGCGAGGAAGCCGCCGCCGGCCTGCTCGAAGCGGATGGCGGGCCCGCCCGGCCTGTCGGCGATGCGGATGTGGCCGGGCTGGCTTTCGACCACGAAATACTGCCGACCGCGAACCAAGTTTGCCGGAAGGACACCCGGGCCTGGCAGGAAGGTAAGGGCTTCGCGAGGGTCGTCGGACTGACTGACGGGCAGAGGCCGTGTGCTGTTGTCAAACATCACGCGGTCATCACCGCCGTTCATTTTCATCTCGCGCATCAGGTCGGTGCGAAAGTACTTCCGGGCGCGCTCGACCTCCCAGGGCTCGTAGGATTCCGGGAAGGTGAGGATCTGCCAGAGGTAGCCGTAGTCCCACATGAACTTGCCGCTGCGCAGCAGGGTGCAGCTTTCCAGCGCGACCCGTTCGGCATAAAACTCGACCTCGCTTTCGCCGCCCTTGCCGTACTTTCCATGCACGCCGATGACAGCGGCAGCCATGCCGTCCGACTTCACGTCGCGGAACAGCAGGTCATGCGTGCCGCCCGTCTTCGTGGTGGTGATCTCGATGCCCTTGGTGTTCGCGTTGGGCTCCCAGGTGTTGTCCTTCCGGGCCGGATCAAACACATGGCCGATGAACTCGCCGCCATGCCAGGCGAAATGGCAGATGTCCTCGCCGGCGAACAGGACGATGCGCGCCTTGTCGGGCAGGGTTTCGGGCAGGATGAAACGTGCGCCATGGGCCAGCACGGTCGTGTTGGAGCGCAGCGTCAGGGGCTGCGTGCCGTCGAGATGATAGTCGCCGGGCGGGATGGTCACGACGCCCTGCTGTTTCAGCAGATCAGCAAGCCGGGCGCTGTCGTCAGCGAAGGCGGGAAGCGAGACGGCGGCGAGGAGGAAAAAAGCGGCGGGCAGTTTCATCAGCCGCATGATAACGGTGACAGCCTGACAAACTCTATAACAAAGACCTGGTTCATGGCCGCCCGTGCCGCTTTTCAGACCTGCTCAAGCTTGATCGGATAGGTGTTGCCGGAGGCGAACTGGGCCACATAAAGGCCGCCCTGAGGATCGACGGCGAGGTCGTGTGGATGCATGAACACCTCCGCGGCATGGCTCATCTTCTGCAGCTTCCCGGAGTCGTAATAATCCGGGGCTGAACCGCCGATGTTGGAGACCACGCGCAGGTGGGAATCGAGCACGGAGACAAAACCGCGCGAGGCACGGTCGGCGGGCCAGTTGTCGGCGAGGTGGGCGACAAAGTAATGACGGTCATGCCGGCGGATCTGGCGCGGATTGCCGCCGGGCAGGTCCACCTGGGCGAGCTTCCTGCCGTCATAGGAGAGACGGAGCAGGTGCTGCTGGTCGCTCATGGCGATGAGCAGGCTCGGTGCGTCCGGCTGGTGAAGGTCGGCCATGCCGCCATGCGGACCCCAGTGGACGATGCCGCCCTCCTGGCCGCCGAAGACGCCGGCCGGCCGACCCTGGACGTCATAACGAAGAATGTAGTCGCGCCCGTAGCCGTCGAGCACGAAGAACGAGCCGTCGGCCGCGTGCAGGGTCCAGGAGGGCTTGTATTCGGCCTCCTTCGTGTACTTGCCGGAGGCCTCCGGCCAGCGCCATTCCTGGAGGATCTCGCCGTCCAGGGTCGCCTTGACGACACGATGCGTCTGCAGGCAGGTGATGAAGAGCACCTGACGTGTGCCTTCATCGACGATGGACAGCCCGTGAGCGCCAGGAAACTGCGTGCCCCACTTGTTCACCAGCTGGCCCGCCCGGTCGTAGATGATGACGTTGTTGGCCGTGTGGTCGGTGAGCAGGATGACATGGCCTTCACGGTCGCAGACGATGCCATGGCAGTTCTTCACCGGTGTCTTCTCATCCAGCACGCCCCAGCCGGGGACGACGCGGAAGCGGAAGTCGCCTTGACCAAAAACAGGTTCGGCCGCCCGCACCCAGGGAAAGGCGGCGACAGCAGCGGAGGCGGTGGCCTGCAGAAAACGACGGCGGCTTGGGCGGATGGAGGACATGGCGACGGAACGCTCCTTTCTGCCATGAGTGCCGGAGGCCGACAAGACACTTCCCGCATCTGCCATGCATCGCCCATGACTTCGCAAGATGATCCTGCGGCGGCCGTTCTGCCTGCCCCATGCACCCCCCGCCTTCCCTGACCCGCCGCCGCACCCTGCAGACCCTGTTCTGCTCCAGCGCCGCCATGGCGCTCAACCTCACCCGCCATGCCACCGCCGCGGTGGAGGCGGAGGGAATGCATTTCCTGGCCATCGGCGACTTCGGCACCGGCGGCAAGGACCAGCAGACCGTGGCGAAGGCCATGCAGGACTTCATCGCGAAGAACAGCCTCCGGCCCGAGGGCCTGCTGCTGCTGGGCGACAACTTCTACGGCCCGTCGAATCCGAAGCCCAAAAAGGACGGCAAGACCGTGCCCGGGGAGCCCGCGCCCTTCACGGCGGAGTCCCGGCGCTGGCGGCGGGAGATCGAGGACATGTATCCGCAAAGTTCGTTCGGCTGCCCGATGTACGCCGTGCTGGGCAACCACGACTACCACGACAACAAGGGCGGCGAGAACGCCCAGCTCGCCTACGCAAAGAAGCCCGGCGTCCGCTGGAGGCTGCCTGCCAAATGGCACCGCCAGGACTTCGGCCCGCTGCTCACCGTGCTCTTCCTCGACACCAACCTGCGCGAGGTCAGCGGCAGGGATTCGAAGACGAAGAAGTTCACCCGCGCCTCGCTCACCGAGGAGGAGGGCGCCGCGCAGCTGGCCTGGTTCAAGGCGGAGCTGGCGAAGCCCCGGGGCGCCTTCACCCTCGTCATCGGCCATCACCCCGTTTATTCCAACGGCGACCATGGCGACACCCGGGAGCTGGTGGAGAAATGGGAGCCGCTGCTTCAGGAGCACCAGGTCCACGCCTACCTCTGCGGCCACGACCATGACCTCCAGCATCTGGAGCTGGAGGGCCGCTTCACCTCCCACATCCTTTCCGGCGGCGGCGGCGCCCGCACCCGCAAGCTGGAAACGCCCGAACGAAAAATGCCGTACGGCCTCGACACCCATGGCTTCACCCATCTCACCGTGAAGGCGGACGCGCTCACCTTCGCCCACCACGGCGTGGACGGCGCGCTGCTGCACCGCTTCACCAAGCGGACTGACGGCCGCGTGGAGTTGGGTTGAACCGGGTTCCGGCCCTGATTCTGCTCTTGCCGGGGGAAGCCCTTCCCGGCATAAGCATCGCCATGCCCTCCAGCAAGACTTCCCACGGCCACCACTGGCCCATCGTCATCGCCCTCGTTGCAGGCATCGTGGCCGGAGTCGTGCTCCAGCCCTTTGCCACGCCCGCCGAAGGCCCGGCGCCGGAGTGGGTGGGCATGATCCTCGAGGCCTGCCGCTTTGTCTCCGACCTGTTCCTGCGGGCTCTGAAGATGGTCATCGTGCCCCTGGTCGTCGCCAGCATCATCAGCGGCATCGCCGGGCTGAAGTCACTCGAAGGCTTCGCCCGCATGGGCCTGAAGACCTGGGCCTATTATGTCATCGGCAGCCTCGTCGCCGTCTGTGTCGGGCTGTTCTTTGTCAACATCATCCAGCCCGGCCTCGTGGACGGACGGCCCAACCCGACGCTCAAGGCCGCGATGGACGCCGCCCTGGACAGCAAGAACGCCGGCGAGGTCGGCGAGGCCATGAAAAACGCCAGCGGCGGCGCCGCCTCGCTGCTCGACATCGTGCGGCGTGCCGTGCCGACCAACGTCATTGACGCCTGCGCCAGGGGTGACCTGCTCGCCATCATCGTCTTCAGCATCCTCTTCGCCGTCGCCATGGTGCTCGTGCCCGGCGGTCCGCCCAGGACGCTGCAAAACCTGTTCAACGAGCTGACGAACGTCATGACCCTCATCACCACCTGGGTCATGAAGCTGACGCCTTACGCCGTGTTCTGCCTGGTCATTCCCGCCATCGCCACGGTCGGCGTCAGCGTGTTGAAGAACCTCGTGCCCTACGTGCTCACCGTCATGGGCGCGCTGCTCTTCCACACGCTCGTCCTGCTGCCGATGGCCATTCGTTTTCTCGGCGGCATCTCGCCGCTCCGGCATTTCCGGAACATGCAGGACTCCCTGCTCATGTCCTTCTCGACGGCCTCCTCGACGGCAACGATTCCCGTGACCATGCGCTGCATCCAGGAGGAGTCGAAGGTCAGCGAGCGTGTCGCCAGCTTTGTCATTCCTCTGGGGGCCACGGTGAACATGAACGGCACCGCGCTTTATGAGTGCGTCGTGGTGGTTTTCGCCGCCCAGGTGCTGGGCATCGACCTCAGCCTCAGCCAGCAGTTCATCGTCGTGCTGCTGGCGCTGGTGTCGAGCATCGGCGTCGCCGGCATCCCGGCGGCGAGCCTGGTGGCAATCATCATCATCATGCAGAACGCCGGCTTCAGCGAGGACGCGATCAAGGCCAGCCTTGGCCTCATCCTCACAATCGACCGTCCGCTCGACATGGCGCGCACCACCGTGAACGTCTTCGGCGACACGGTCGGCGCCATCCTCATCGCCCGCAGCGAAGGCGAGAAGATCGATGGCAGGTGAGAGCGGATTGCAGGAGCTCCAGGAGCCCGGTCTTGCGCGGGCGGCTTTGTTTGACTAAACGCGGGGGATGCGTTCCGAACGTGCCGGGGAGCCAGGCGGGCTCCGTGTGCTGATCCTTGTCGAAAACCTGCCCGTGCCGCTCGACCGGAGGGTGTGGCAGGAGGCCTGCGCCCTCAGGGACGCGGGCCATGAGGTGACGGTCGTCTGCCCGCAGATGCGCGGCTTCACCCAGGCCGAGGAGGTGCTGGAGGGCATCCAGATCTTCCGCCACTGGATCAGCGACGAGGCGCGGGGCATCCGCGGCTTCCTGCTCGAATATGCCAGCGCCCTGTTCGGCGAGATGCGCTGCGCGCTGAAGGCCTGGCGGCGCAGCGGCTTTGATGTCATCCACCTCTGCAATCCGCCCGACCTGCTCTTCCTCGTGGCGCTGCCCTTCAGGCTGCTGGCCGGGGTCAAGGTGGTCTTCGACGTGCATGATCTCTGGCCCGAGATGTTTGAAGCAAAATTTGGCAGGCGCGGCCCGGTCCGGCGTCTGCTGCACCGTGCCGTGCTGCTGGCCGAACGCTGCACGCTGGCGCTCGCCGACGCCGTGATCGCCACGAACCAGAGCGTGCTCGCAGCCGTGCAGCGCCGCGGCCGCAAGCGCGATGACGAGGTCTTCATCGTGCGCACCGCGCCAAACCGGCTCGACACCTCGGCGCCTGCCGACGTCTCCCTCAAAAAGGGCCGCAGGCACCTGGTCGGCTACATCGGCGTCATGGGCGACGCCGACGGCGTGCAGTACCTGGTCGAGGCCGCGCGGCACATCATCCAGACCCGCCGCAGGCAGGATGTGCAGTTCCTGCTCATGGGCAGCGGCCCGGAGCATGCCGACCTCGTGCGGCTGCGCGACTCCCTGGGCCTGTCGGACTTCATCGACATGCCGGGGCGGGTTACCAACGAGTTCCTCTTCACCGGCCTGCAGACCATGGACCTCGGCGTCGCCTGCGACCCGATCAACGACTACAACGATCACTGCACGATGAACAAGACCCTGGAGTACATGGCGTTTGGCAGGGCGCAGGTGCTGTTTGGCACACGTGAGGGCCGCTTCTCCGCCGGTGAGGCCGGCTTGCATGTCATGGAAAACAGCGCCGCGAAGCTGGGTGATGCCATCCTGGAGCTGCTCGATGATCCGGAGCGCCGGGAGCGCATGGGGCGGCTGGGGCGCGAGCGGCTGAACAAGGAGCTGTGCTGGGAGCGCAGCGTCGAGGAGCTGCGGAAGGCCTATCGAAGTCTGTGAACAGGAGCAGGCGCGTCTTTCCGGCGGCTGAATTAACCTTGCACGCCCGCCAGGATGCGGAATACCTCCGGCCTGCAAACCGCCTATGAACGACGCCTTCTCCCTGCTTGCCAACGCGACCACCCCACCCGCCGGCATGGGTTCCCTGGGAGAGTTCCTGGCCACAGGCGGCTATGTGATGCTGTTCATCGTCCTCTGCTCCTTCCTGGCGGTGACGGTGATGATCTCCGCCTGGCTGCGTCTGCGCGACCATCTGGTGCTGCCGGCGAACGTGATGAGCCAGCTGCGTTCCCTGCCCAACTATGCGGCCAAGGGTGACATCAAGCCGCTGCAGGAGTTCCTGGAGCGCGACTCCTCGTTGCTGGCCAAGCTGGGCGCGCTGGCGATCAGCGGCACGTTTTCCTCACGCCAGGAGTGCGTGGACACGCTGACCGCACGGGCCAAGGAGGAGCTGCATCACCTGGAGCGCGGCATCCCGATGCTGGAGGTCATGGTCACCGTGGCGCCGCTCCTGGGCCTGCTGGGCACCACCGCCGGCCTCGTCGGCATGTTCTCCGCCTTCGGCAGCGACGCCGGGCCGGACACGACCGCCGTGGCGCGCGAGATCGGCGTGGCGCTGCGCTGCACCATCGCCGGCCTGTTTGTCGCCGTGCCCTCCGTGGTGGCGCACACCTATTTCGTCCGCCGCCTCGACGCCATCGGCGTGCGCCTGGAGTCCATCATGCATGAGACGATCCAGACCTTCTTCGCCCACTTCGAGGTGCAGCGCGCCGGGTCGCCGGAGCGTCATTGATCCCTCCTTACTACGAATCCGGCACGCGCCATGCAGCTCAACCTCCGCCCCCGCCGCCGCCCGGTGCCCGCGATCCCCATCGTGTCGCTCATCGACATCATGGTGATCCTGCTGATCTTCTTCATCGCCACCACGACGTTCCGTGAAAAGAAGGTGCAGGTGAAGATCAACCTGCCGCAGTCGAAGTCGATGGGCGCCAGCGCGCCATCCGAGGAAGTGCGCAAGTCCATCCTGGTGACGCCCACCAAGGAGCTGTTTCTCGACGGCAATCCGGTGAAGGTGGAGGAACTGGCCGCCGCGCTGACCCGGCTGAAGTCCTCCCAGCCGGATTCCAAGCTGGAGCTGGAGGCGGACACCGAGACACCCCTGGGCATGCTGGTGAGCATCTGGGATGCCCTGCGCGCCGCCGGATTTTCGATCAACGACGTCCCTGCGCGCATCCAGCGTGAGGGGCAGAAGTGACCGATCCTCCGTCCCGCTGCATGAACCCGGCCCTCACCCTCCTTCCCTCCACGGACCCCGCCCTGCTGCTGCGTTTCCGCGACCGGCAGTATTCCGCCGAACTCATCGCCGCGGCACTGCTGCACTTTGACTTCTTCACCTGGCTTCAGGAAAACGACGGTGCCGCTCACGAAGCCATCGCCAGCCACTTTGGCTTCATCCCGCGGCCGCTCGACGTGCTGCTCACGCTCTGCCGCGCCTCCGGCCTGATCCACACGGATGACCAGGGCGGCCATCATCTCACCGCCCAGGGTCGCGAGCATTTCGTCAAGGGCTCGCCCTGGTATCTCGGGCCCTATTATGCGCCGGTCAAGGACACGCCGATCACGAAGGGCTTTGTGCAGGTGCTGACCACCGGCAGGCCGGGAAGCTGGCAGGCCAAGGCCGATGCGAAGGACTGGCACGAGTCGATGCTCGACCCTGAGTTTGCACGCGGCTTTACCGAACTGATGAACTGCCGCGGCATGCTCTTTGGACAGCATCTCGCCCGCGCCGTGACGCCGCTTCTGGGGCAGCGCAGTCATCTGCTCGATGTCGGCGGAGGCTCGGGCATCTATTCATCGACGATGGTGGCCGCGCATCCGCAGCTTCACGCCACGGTGCTGGAGCAGCCTCCGGTCGATGCGATTGTACGGCAGGAAATCGCCAGGCATGGGCTCGAAGAACGCGTGCAGGTTTTCGCCGGGGACATGTTCAGCGTCACCTGGCCGCCGGCGGACATCGTGCTGCTGTCGAACGTCCTGCATGACTGGGACGTGGCCGAGGCACGGGCGCTGCTGGTCAAGGCGGCGGCCACCCTGCCGAGCGGCGGGTTGCTGATCATTCACGACGCCTTCATCCGCGATGACAAGACGGGGCCGATGGCCGTGGCGGAATACTCGGCGCTGCTGATGAACATCACGCAGGGCAAGTGCTACAGCCCGGCCGAGCATGCGGCGCTGATGAACGGCCTGGGCCTGGAGCCCGGGCCGTATCAGGACACCGTCGCCGACCGCGGCTTCATGACCGCGGTGAAAGCCTGAGCCGCGCCTGCTTACCTGGCGATGCGGTAGACCGCGCCGTTCCAGTCGAGCACCAGGATTTCCCCGGCGGCGTTGGCGCAGAAGGCGGTTGGCTTCACCAGAACGGCCGGCTTTTTCTTCGGGTCGTTGGCCGGTGTCTGCGGGCTGGTGTAAAGGAGGGTGTTGTTGCGCAGCTTGCCGCTGTCGTCGACGCGCAGCGCCCAGATCTTGCCGAGCACGAAGTCGCCGTAGATGTAGGCTCCGGCGAGATCCGGCATTGCCTTGCCCTTGTAAACCAGGCCGCCGGTGATGCTCAGGCCTTCGCCATGATGGTATTCAAAGACGGGGTCGATCAGCTTGTCATCCTCGGAGGGCTTGTCGGTGCGCAGCGGGAAGGGACGCGCGCCTTCACGGAAGCTCCAGCCGTAGTTGCCTCCCTTTTCGATCCAGTTGATCTCCTCCCAGAGGTCCTGGCCGACATCGGCGACCCAGAGGCGGCCCTTGTCGTCGAAGCTCATGCCCCAGGGGTTGCGGATGCCATAGGCGTAGATCTGCGGCAGGGCGTCCACACCGTCGGCGAAGGGGTTGTCGGCGGGGATGCCGTAGGCGTTGTGATGGTCGCGGCTGTTGACGTCGATGCGCAGGATCTTGCCGACAAGCACCGCATTAAGCTGCGCCATTCGCTTCTCGTCGTTGCGCTTCGAGGTGTCGCCGACGCCGATGTAGAGGAAGCCGTCGGGGCCGAAGACGATGTTGCCGCCGTGGTGGTTCCAGTTGATGAGCGGGACCTCCAGCAGCACGCGCTCGCTGGACTCGTCCGCCTTGTCACCGGAGGCCTTCATCTCGCTGATGACGAGGCGCTTCGGCTTCTGCTGCGTGTAGGAAAGGTAGAAGAGCTGGTTCTCCGCAAACTTCGGATGGAAGGCGAGGCCGTTCAGGCCCTCTTCAAACTTGCCGTTGGCGGCCTCCATGCCGCGCGGGCTGAGGTCGAGGAAGGTCTTGGCCTCGCCGGCCTGCTCGTCCTTGGGAAGGATCAGCACCTGGCCGCGCTGAAGTGCCAGGAACTCGCGGTTGGAACCATCCGGCGGGACCACCACGGCGATCGGCCACTTGGTTTCGATCTTTTCATGGACGCGGGTGAGCTTGACGGCATCGGCCGCGAAGACGGAGCCTGCGGCGGCAGAGGCGAGGGCGAGGAGGACGGTGGCGAGGAACTTCATGAGGAGGGGAGGATGCAATGCGCCCGAAACAACGGGCAATCCCTAAAACGCCAGGAGAGCGATTTCCTCGCAGACCAAGCCGAATCTTCAAACCGCGACCTGCAGGGCGAACGGCGCCTTTTTGAAATGCACGGGCGTGCTGGCCTGGATGAGCTCGCCATCGAGCTCGTAGGGCGCGGCGGGTTCGGCGGTCACGGTGAATTCGGAGAGCTGGAGGTAGTCGAGATCCAGGGCCGTCTCATAGCCGCGTTCCAGGATGGCGCGGATCATCTGCGCAAACTCCCAGCCGCCGAGCTGGCGGAAGACAAGCACATCGAGCAGGCCGTCCTGGTTGTCGGCCTTCGGGAAGATCTTCACCGGGCCGCCGTAATGCCTGCCCGCACCGATGAGCACGACGCTGCCGAGCATGTCGGGCCTTCCTGCAATCTTCACGGTCAGCACGGGCGGCCTGCGGCCCAGCACCTGCACGGCGGACACCACGTAGCTGAGCGGCCCCAGGCGCTTTTTGCGCTCCCATGGCGTTTCCTGGATGATCTCGGCATCGAGACCCACGCCGGCGAGCTGCACGAAGTAAAGTTCGTTCGCCATCCACAGGTCGATCTGACGCAGACGACGGCTGCTGAGACGCTGCCAGCAGGCCGCGATGTCGGCGGAGGGAAGGCCCAGCTCCAGGGCGAAGACGTTCATGGTGCCCACCGGCAGCACGCCGAGGGCGGTGTGGGGCTCGCCGGGCGGGCGCTTTTCATTCACGCGGCAGATGCCCTGCAGCACCTCGTTCATGGTGCCGTCACCGCCCGCCGCCACCACCAGCGGATGATTTTCACGCGCCAGCCGTTCGGCGATCTCCGTGGCCTCGCCAGGATAGGAGGTGAGGATCAGCTCCGGCGCGGGCGACAGGGACCGGATGGCCCGTTCACGCGCTGCAGCCTGGGTGCTGCGTGCGGCGGGGTTCAGGATGACGGGGATGCGGTCGGACATGCCGGGCGCGCTATGCGGCGGAACTCCCTGGGGCACAAGTGACAAAGCGCTCCTGTGCGCCCCACGCCTCAGCCCTTGCGCTGCGCCCATTTCCGGCCTGCGGCCAGGGCGGCCAGGGTTTCCTTCAGACGTCGTGCGAGGGTCTCCGGCTGTTTGGCCATGCTGATCCAGACCTTGTATTCGCGCTGACAGGTCCGGCTCAGGGTTTCGAAGTTCGCCGCGGCAGCCTTGTTCGACTTGAGGGCCTTCGCCAGCACCTCGGGCATCGGCCATTCCTCGCGCCGCACCTTGGGCGGCGGCGGCAGCTGCGGTGAGGCATCGAGCCGGACCGCCGCCTGAAGAAGCTGGCGGAAGGCACGCGCATCCAAGGCTTCCAGCGAAGTCAGTCGGATGCTCTGGATGCTGGTGTTGCCCTCGCCGCCGGTGAAGAGTGATGTGGACTCACGCAGCTCCGTGCCTCGGAAGAAACTGATACCGAGGTGGTGCTTGCAGGCGCTCAGGCCGCAGACCAGCCGGTGGCCGCTGAAACAGAGCATGTTCCATTTGATCGACTCCGTCAGGTCCGGCTGCCAGCGCAGGATCCACTCCCGCACCTGCTCCGCGAGCGGCTTCGAGAAAGCCGGGGCCTGTTCGACCCAGGTGTCCGGATCATGAGTCTTGGCGCGTGAGCAGTCCATGTGTGCGGATCAGTCAACAGGAGCCCGCCCGATTTCGCAAGAGGCTGAAGCAGTCCTGCCGTGGTGCCTGCCTGACATGACAGGGGGTGGAATCATTCCGAGCCGCATCATTCTGTCTCCCATCCGGCTGCCACCTCCCCGGCGCGCTTCGTTCATCCAGGAGCGTGAGCCGCTCCATCGGAGTCACAGGGTCAAAAACCGGCATCTCCTCCTTTTCCTGGGCGGACAACTTGCGGTTGCCGCAGATTTTCCGGATTCTGGCCAGCCAGGCCTCGATCTTCGTAAAGTCTTAGCGGAGGTCGCGAACGATGGCGGTTTTCATGGTGGGCGTGAGCATCACCTATGGGTGATGGGATCCCCTGCCATGCTTTTATTGCTGAAGGCGGCGGCATCCCGTGCCATGAGTTGGGGCAGCCCCTGAACCTCATGCCCGCCGCCGCCCACGCCCCCACCGTCGTCATTGAGAACTTCTACCCCTGCCTTGAAGGCGGGCGTCACCCCGTCAAGCGGGTCGTGGGCGAGCCCCTGGAGGTGTGGTGCGACCTGTTCACCGACGGTCATGTGGTGATGTCGGCCCTGCTGAAATGGCGGCTCGCCGGCAGCAAGCGCTGGTTTGAGGCGCCCATGAGCCATGTGGACAACGATCGCTGGCAGGGCCGGTGCAGCTTTGAATCCATGGGCCGCTGGGAGTATGCGGTGGAGGCCTGGTCGGACAGCTACAAGGGCTGGAAGAAGACCTTTGCCGTGCGGGTGCAGGCCAAGGATCCCGACGTGCCGGTGGAGGCTCTGGAAGGTGCAAGGCTGCTGCGTGAGGCCGCCCAGCGGGCCCGGGGCGCCGGCGCCCAGGACTGCGCCAAGGAGCTGGAGGATGTGGCCGAGCTGCTGACCACGCTGCCGCCGGAGGAGGTGATGGACGTGCTGCTTTCCGCAGAGCTGCAGAAGCTGATGGACACCTATGCCGACCGCAGCCTGTCGACCTGCAGCGAGCCGCTGAAGGTGATCGTCGAGCGTGAGCGCGCGCGCTTCTCGGCCTGGTATGAATTCTTCCCGCGCAACGCCGAGGGCCGCTCCGACAAGCACAGCACGTTCCGGGACTGCCTGGGCCGCCTGGACGATGCGAAGGCGATGGGCTTCGACACGATCTACTTCCCGCCGATCCATCCGATCGGTGTCACGGCGCGGAAGGGCAGGAACAACACCCTGGTGGCCTATGCCGGGGATGTCGGCAGCCCCTGGGCCATCGGCGGCCCGGCGGGGGGGCATCGCGAGGTCGAGCCTGCCCTGGGCACCGTCGAGGACTTTGTCTGGCTGGTGGGCGAGGCGCAGAAGCGCGGCCTGGAGATCGCGCTCGATTTCGCCATCAACTGCTCGCCCGATCATCCGTATGTGAAGGCGCATCCGGACTGGTTCTACCAGCGTCCGGACGGCAGCATTCGTTATGCTGAAAACCCGCCCAAGAAGTACCAGGACATCTATCCCCTGAACTTCCACTGCGCCGACTGGAAGAACCTGTGGCGCGAGCTGATCGACGTCGTGCTGTTCTGGGTGGACAAGGGCGTCAAGATCTTCCGGGTGGACAATCCGCACACCAAGCCGGTGTCCTTCTGGGAGGAGCTGATCAGCACCGTGCAGCGCAAGCACCCCGAGGTGATCTTCCTCGCCGAGGCCTTCACGAAGCCGAAGATGATGCAGGCGCTGGGCAAGGTGGGCTTCAGCCAGAGCTACACCTACTTCACCTGGCGCGAGGACAAGCACGGCCTGACCGAATATGCCAAGGAGCTGACGCAGGGCGAGATGCGCTGGTACTACCGCGGCAACTTCTGGCCGAACACGCCGGACATCCTTCCCTTCTACCTCCAGAACGCGCCGAGCAGCGTGTTCCGGCTGCGTGCCGCGCTGGCGGCGACCCTCATGCCGAGCTGGGGCATGTACAGCGGTTACGAGCTGTGTGAAAACCAGCCGCTGCCGGGCAGGGAGGAGTATCTCGACTCCGAGAAGTTCCAGCTTCGCGACCGCGATCCCAACGTGCCGGGCAACATCAAGGGCTTCATCGCGCGCCTGAACCACATCCGCCGGGACAATCCGGCGATGCATCTTTACGACAACCTCGTCTTCCACTCCAGCACCCACGAGCAGCTCCTCTGCTACAGCAAGGCGACGCCGGATCATCGCAACAGGATCCTCTGCGTCATCAGCCTGAACGGCTTCAGCAACGTCGCGGGCACGGTGAAGCTGGACCTCGCTGCACTGGGCCTTGATGCGTCACGGCCCTACCGCGTCCACGACCTCATGCACGGCCACACCTATGAGTGGCACGGCTCGGAGAACTACGTGGAGCTGAACCCCGCCGGCACCTCGATGCATGTCTTCAAGGTGGAGCAGTGATCCGCCATGCCACGCTGGTTGCTCTCCTTCCTGATGCTGCGTGAGGATCAGATGATCCGCTGGGGCAGGCTGAACGGACGGCTCTGCCTGGGCATGGGTGTGGCGTTGCTGGCCGTGTCCGCCTTCTGCTATTACCTGGTCAACATGAGGCTGGGCGGCACGGTGGCGATGTTTCAGAACATCCATGAAGACGTCCTCAAGCACCTGGCCCGTGATTCATCGGCCGCGACACGGTCACTTGGGGTTCAGATGAAGGCATTCTCGGGCTTCTTTCTGGCGCAGCATGAAATGCTGAAAGTGCTCTGGCTGCTGATGGGAGCCTCGGGCCTGACCTTTGTTTACGCAGGGCTGATGGCGCTCAGGGTTCGTGAAATCCTTGCAGAACCGTCGCCTTCCTCCGGAAGCCTGCCACCGTGACTTGATTCCAGAAGGGCGATGCTTGACGCGGCCCCCGCCAGCAGCCACCTGCCTTCATGACCCCACCTGACTGGCGAAGCTGGAAGCCGGGCGTGCTCGCCACGCTGATGTTCATCGTCGATGAAGAGGCGGGCCGGGTCCTGCTGATCCGCAAGAAGCGCGGGCTCGGCGCCGGCAAGATCAACGGCCCCGGCGGCAAGATGGATCCCGGCGAGACCAGCCTGGAGTGCGCGGTGCGGGAGACGCAGGAGGAGCTGGGCGTCACGGCGCTGGAGCCGGTGAAGCACGGCGAGCTGTGGTTCCAGTTTGTCGACGGCCTGGCGCTGCATGTGGACGTGTTCCGCGCCACCCGCTGGCAGGGCGAGCCGGTGGAGACGCCGGAGGCCATCCCGCTGTGGACCTCGCTGGCGGAGCTGCCCTTTGAGGAGATGTGGGCCGATGACCGTTTCTGGCTGGCCGAGGTGCTGGTCGAGAAGAAGCACTTCATCGGCAGGTTCCTCTTCGATGACGACACCATGCTCAGCAGCGACGTCGTCTGGCTGTGAACACGGACGGGGCCTGAAGTCGTTCACCGCGGACTTCATCCACAGCTTCTCCGCCAGCCACGCCTGCGTCACCACCGTCCACAGCAGCTCAGGAAAGGGCATGGCAGCTGTTGGGTTTTAGCCGGATCGGGCAGGCGCAGCCAGCAGCTTTTTCCTCATGGAGGGACAGACCCTTTGCCCCCAAGGACATCAACCCCCGCCAGCCAGCCCCCGGCCCCGACCACGGCATCCTCATCAAGGGCGCTCAAAACCTCGGCAGCCGCCTCTGGTGGGAGCACCACCACGGCGGCGCACGAAGGTTCCACGCCCTCCAGTGGCACCCCGCCGAATGGCGCGAACACGAAGGCGAGCAAGTCTTCATCCAGCCAGGCTTCGCCCACTCCACCACCTCCACCCAACTGATCCCCGCCTGCCGCCCACCCTCACGCGCCAAACCCCGTCACCTCGACCAGTTCAAACTCCTCTGCCATGCCGAGGCCTTCGTTGATGCCGTCAAAAGGGGGGATCAAGGCGGGAGTGATTTGAGAGGTTGGGACGGGTGCGGGCGGAGCCCGCTTGCGGGTGACGAGCTGGCGTTGTCTGTCATTGTTTGGAAGCATATGAAGTCAATCGGCCAATCGCCGAGTCCCAAAGGCCACGCCTGAACAAACATACGGTGCGATCTGCTGATGTTGGGTCTCCCAAATCATCACCCGTGCTAATCCCCAGTCTCGGCAATACAACTGTGCCCGTTCCTTGGAGAGCAGCACCGTCCAGCTCGACGAGTTCGCGAAATGCCTCTGCGTCTTCAAACAGTTTGATGCCTTGGTATTCAATTTGGGCGCTGCTCTTGAATTCCATCTCGATGATGCACTGAGTCTCCTTTTCATAGCGGATCACAACTTCCGGCCATGATTCAGCAATGTTGCCGCTTCGCATAGTCCATGAACGATTGGGCGCGCCAAGCAGACCATGAACCTCTTCTCGGCTCATGCTAAAGCGCAGAGGGCCAGCTCCTACATAGGGTTGAAGATCAAATTTCATTTTGTTCGCTCAACTTTGTCCTGTGGATTTTTGGGGATGTATCCTTTGCTTCGCGAGTAGTTCATCATCTCGCGCATGGCCCCGTTGTATTTAGTCCGGTCGCCAGATACCTCCTGTGCTGCTCGACGCACGTCTCTGATCTCCGTTGCCATTGCTTTTCTCATGTCACCACCATCGATCATGCTTTTAATCTCACCGCGATAAGCATTGGCTTCATGGCTTCTTCCCCAGCTTGATGTAGCTTCGTGATCAACCTTATCCATCTGGATCGCTGGGCCATCCATTTCATCAATACCGTTAACTGATTTGGCCGGCATGTGATGTGAGTCCCGATTGTCGCCAATGGGTTTCTGTGTGTCGCGGTGCGCCCCTCCTCGGAAGTCTCCATCACGTCGCCCCTTCTTTCCACCCATCGCCCTGTCTGTGATTGCACCCAGGATGCCAGCGCCTGCTGCACGCATAACGCCTCGCCCATCGCCTTCCTGGACGGCTGAGACTATGTTTTCAGTGGTCTCAACCGCGGCCTGAGCCGTCTCCACGATGTTGTTAGCCTTATCAACCGCCTTAGCTACCTTGACACTGGCGTTGAGCGCTCGCACGGCCAGACCACCTCCCATGCCCCCCGTGGATACATCCGCGAGCAAAGCGGCACCGTTTAGCGCCATCGCCTTGCTGTATTCAGCCCCGCTCGTTTGCCCGGTCGCATACTGATAGGTGTCGTAAGCCGCAAAACCTGCGGTGACGAGCGCGCTCCAGAACATCCCCTCCGCGTCGAACTTGGACCAAGGGTTCTGCTGGACATAGGCATAGAGGTTGGGGCCGTCGCGCACATCTGGTGCGAGGTCGTAGCTCGATGCGGGCGGCTCCCAGGCGTGGTTTCTCGGCTGCACGTCCATCACCGCCGGTGCGGGCGCGGCTGCAAGGAGCAGCAGCAACCACAGCAAAAACATGGGCGACAGGAGGGACATCGACCCCTTTCTAGCAGTCTCAGGCGGCTCAAGGAAGGAGCTTTTACGCGGCATTCTCGGCGATCCCTGTTCTTCAAGGACATCAACCCCCGCCAGCCAGCCCCCGGTCCTGATTACGGCATCCTCATCAAGGGCGCACAAAACCTCGGCAACCGCCTCTGGTGGGAGCAACTCAAAAGCGCACACCACGGCGGCGCACGAAGGTTCCACGCCCTCCAGTGGCACCCCGCCGAATGGCGCGAGGATGACCACGGCAACCCACTCTGGCTCGAACCTCAGTTCTCACGCTCCACCACCTCCACCCAACTGATCCCCGCGTTCCGCCCTCCCTCACGCGCCAAACCCCGTCACCTCGACCGCTTCAAACTCCTCTGCCATGCCGAGGCCCTCGTCGATGCCATCAAACGCGGGATACGAGATGGGGTGATTTGATGAGGGAGATATTTTGTCAAGCAGTTGCACCCTGATCCCGTTCTCTCTCCCCTGACCCCATTAACTCTTCCAGAGCGAAGATCATTAGCCGCCCACAACATCCACCCACTCTTCAATCACTGCGTTAAGTGACAAATAGCTGTCGCATTCCTCGCCGTCCTCCAAATTCCACTTTCGGATGATGGACGTATTCGGATCGAAAAGATATATCCAGACTCCGGCTTCGGTCATGAATGGGATGCAGTCTTGGAGGTTGCCGGGCAGTTTGCCTTGCGAAAGCTCAAGGAGTTCGCTCAAGGTGGGTGTGATCTCCACGCCATTGAGGCGACGAGAAGCTTTGGTTGATGCGATCTTAAACGTTGAAGACAGAAGATCGGCACCATCGAAGAAACGGTAAAAGCCGTCGAGTCCTGCAAGTTCTGAAGGAACGAAAGATTCTTCTGTCCGGAGCCAGATCGTTGAGACATCACCATTGGAATGTTGAATCTGATATCGATCCACCAAATGAGACACAACGCCCGGAACCAAGTCGGAAAGATAGCGTATGAAGTCTGGTTCAATCATTCCTGCACCTCCCGTTGCGCTGCTTCCGTTGCTTTTCGATCCAACATAGGTCCCGATGAACCATTCTGAGTTCCATTTGGATGATACTTCTCCACATGGCCAGAAGTCCCACCCCTGGAAGGAAGCACGTTGTCCGCGTTATCGGCCATCTCAGGATTTCTCTTCACGTCGTTGATGTGGTGCCAGCGGGTGTCCTTGGGGAACTGCCCTGTTTCAGAGATCAGCTTTCTTTCAGTGAGACTCCAACCATCCCCGTCAGCAGTTCCAGGGTGCCCACTTTCGACAAGCGACCGCTCTTCGCGCCTCGCTCGATCAATGCCACGACGGCGAGCGTTCTCGATTTCCTTCTTAGTCATGGTCGAAGTCGCGGCTTTTTCCATGACCTCCTTGGCGGACTTCTCCATCCCTTCCCTGGCGAGCTTTTGACCGCCTTCCTTGAGGAGTTTCTGCCCCAAGTCTGTGATGCTTGTCGGAGGAGCTGGAATACCTGTTGTAGCTTCAAAACCAGCATCAAAAGCTTCGTCCGCTGTTTCTTTTGCCAACACTACGACGCCAACTTTAGCGGCTACCATCGCCCCAGCGACAACAGCTACGCTTGCAGCCAACAATTTGCCATTGTGGTCTGCAACAGCCTGCTGACTCTCCGGGGGCAAAGTGTTTACCCATTGGCCATATGCAATTGACCCTGTTAATCCATGTGGATCAAAGCTCGTCCAGGGATTCTGTTGGACATAGGCATAGAGGTTGGGGCCGTCCACGAACCCGGCGGGGTCGCGGCTCAGCCACACGCCTGTCTCCAGGTCACGGTACCGGAACCCTTCGTTCAGCAGTCCTGTCGGGTCTTCGTCTTTGCTGTTCGCCCTCTGCTTGTCCGCGTTCGCCCCCGTCTCCTTCGTCCGCTTCCCATACGCCTCGTAGCTCGCCGTCCAGGTCACCTCCCCGGCCGCGTTGCTCTGCGCCACCACGTCCCCTCGCCCGTTGCTCAGGTTGTATTTCAGCGTCGATCCCCTCAGGCTGTAGAGCAGCCCCCCAACGCCGCCCCCCATGTCAGGGCCCCGGTGGTACTCCACGATGGGGGATGTGGGATCAGTGATCGGGGATGGGGGCTCCGTGCTGGCTGTGCTTTCCCATTCCGCAAGGCTCAGCCCGCCGCTGAACACCACCGTCGTGCCTTGGTCGGCCTGCCCGCCCCCGACCCTCGTGATCCCGATCCGCCTCGTCCGGTAGTCGTACTCGTAGCCGTGCACTCCCCCGTCAGGCATCACCACCGCGCTCAACCGGTCCTGCGCGTCCCACGCATAGCTCGTCACCGCCGCCGATGACGTCGTCAAATCAGTCACCGTCTGCTCGCTCCGGTTGCCGTTGGCATCGTGGCAGGAGGAGCGGCACCCACCTTCCAGGGGTAAAACGCGGCCCGCGTGAGCCAGCGGAGCCATTGCCACCCACACATAGCTCAGCACGCAAAACCAGCCAGCAAGACGCTGGCGCGTGCAGGGGCTCAGGGACAGCAGCTCGGGAAAGGGCATGGCAGCAGCTGGGTTTTAGCCGGATCGGGCAGGCGCAGCCAGCAGCTTTTTCCTCATCGAGGGACAGACCCTTTGCCCTTGCCCCTTGCCGGGTGTGCGGTGGACTTGAACCACCCAGTGAGTGCGCCCTGCCGGGCGCACCAAACAAAAAGGCTGTCTCGAAAGACAGCCTTTGAGGGTTGAATCGGTTGGATTGGCCCAACAACGAGCCGGGAAAATCAGGCGGAGGGCGCGGCGTCGCTGTGTTCGACGGGGGCCTTGGGCATCGTGAAGCGGAAGCGGATCTTGCCACGCTTGGCGGCGGCGCGGGCCTTGCGCTTGGTGCGCTCCTTGGGAGTTTCGTGGGCGCGCAGGCGGCGGACTTCCTCAAAGATGCCTTCCATCTCGAGCTTGGTCTTCAGGCGCTTGAGCGCACGGTCGATCGGCTCACCTTTGCGGATTTGAACTTCGGGCATACTGAAAAGGGGGTGGGGTTAAAAAGGGCCGCGATACTACGGCCCCGACTTCTTCCGTCAACCGGAAAGATGACCAGGTTGAAAACGGCTCGTCGGACGGATGGCAGGCGCAGGAGGGTGGTTGCAGTCATCTGGAAGCCAGGTAGGAGGGCGGAAGCATGTCTGAAAATTCCGTTCCTTCGCCCCGCATCGCCTCCTCCATCGGCGGCCTGCCGTCGGCAGTCGGCTGGGCGCATCTGCTCATGGAAGACCGCCTGCGGCCGGGAGATTCGGTGATCGACGCCACCTGTGGGAATGGTCACGACACCCTGTTCCTGGCGCAGCTGGTGGGCTCTCAGGGGCGGGTCTGGGCCTTCGATGTCCAGGAGGCGGCCGTGGTGGAGACACGGCGGCGGCTGGCCGAGGCCGGGATTTTGACAGCGACGGTGGTTCATGCCGGACACGAAACCATGGCCCAGCATGTGCCGCCGGAGCGGCATGGGCAGGTGGCGGGCATCATGTTCAACCTGGGCTACCTGCCAGGGTCCGACAAAAGCGTCATCACCCTCACCGAAACCACCCTGCGGGCCTTGTCGGTGGCGCTGGACCTGCTGGCGCCGCGCGGGCTGCTGACCCTGGCGGTTTATCCGGGGCATGAAGGCGGAGCCCAGGAGCAGCAGGCCATCACCCAGTGGGCGGCCGGCCTGTCACCGAGGCACTACGAAGTCCAGCTCCTGCGCCCCATCAACCGCAGCGCCAGCCCGCCGGAATGCTGGGTGGTCTGGAAGCGCTGAGGCGGCCGGCTTCAGGCATAAAACGGCCAGTCCTGGAGCGTGGGCGGACCGAGCGACTCCTGCTCAAACTCGCCCCGGCTTCCGCTTTCCAGCATGGCCCGGAGCGACGCCTGGCAGTCGGTCATGCGCGGCTCGGCAAGCAGGCGGGCGAGGATCTGGCGGTCGCGAGGGGAAAGCGCCGGCGATCCCGGCCTCGGCCTCCAGTGCATCTGGAAGGCTGTGACCTCGCGGCCGGCGACCTCGCGCAGCCTGTTTAAAATGGCCCAGCCGCTGGGGTCGGTGTCGCCGAAGTGATGCAGGGGGAGATCTGCGGGCAGCTTGTGCAGCAGGGTGCGGACGGCCTGGGTGGGGAAGGATGTGGCGACGATCAGCGTGTCATGGTTTGGGTTGGCGCGGATGAGCTGGAGGAACGTGGTCTTGTGGTTTTCCACCAGCAGCACCCGCCGGGCGGTCGTGCTGATGCGTTCCGCCTGCTCCAGCTCGGCCAGGGCCAGGGTGGATTGAAACCGCAGGCCGAGTGTCTTTTCACCCTTCTCTCCATGCAGCGTCAGCGGGCCGCCGTAATGAAGCACGCTGTTGCGGGTCTGGATGCCCAGGGCCTCCAGGGGCATCTCGCGTTCAAACAGCAGCTCCAGGGCGCGCTCGACGGCGTTCTGCCGGGCTTCGAGCCCTTTGGAATCCAGGCCCAGCTGCGTGCTGGCGTCGCGAATGAGCGTCCCCTCCGGCCATTCGCGGCAGGTGACAGCCCAGAGCAGCTCCAGGAGGGAGTGCAGGTCTTCCGGCTGATGCCAGTCAAAGGGGCCGAGCACGCGGGGCTGCTGAAACGCGGCCTCGAGACGCTGGCAGAGGCCTGGCCAAAAGTCCGGCAGCAGGACGTGTGGCCTGTGCTGGAACTCCCGGACGACCGCCAGCGACCGGGCCTGCGCATCGGTGGCGGGCCGGGTGCCGAAGCGCTCATGCAGCCAGGCCTCGGACTCCAGAGGCACCTCGATCCTGTCAATGAACTTGGGTTTGCGGCGGTTGGGAACGAGCTTCAGCGGCAGGCTGGAGGCCTCACGCTGGGCGGCCTGGCGGTCTTCGTGAGTTTTCAGGCCCGCTTCATCGAGCAGCGTCTCCCAGTCCCGCCTGAAAGCCTGCACGGCGGCGGTCACCCGGCGTTTCCGGGCGGCCATCCACTGTTGATGCAGGACTTCAAGCCAGCGCATGGCGCATCAAGGAATCAGGTTGTCCGGCCTGCAAGCCGAAGTCTTCCCGCCCCGCCTCCGCCGCAGGTTTCATTGCGGGTTATTCCATCAGCTCGACCAGGCGGCTGCCTTCGACGCGGACGACCCAGTTTTCGATGTTCTCCACCTGTTCGGTGGACTCGTCGTAGGTGCGCTCGACACGGCATTGCACGACGGTGTCGGCATGCTGGAACATGGTGGGCAGGCGGTCTTCGGGGAAGGCCATGATGAGCTGCAGGCCAAAGTTGCGGGCGAGTGCGAGACAGTCGTCGATGCGGTCGCCGCTGAGCTTGCTGAAAGCCTCGTCCATGACCACGAGGCCGAGGTTCTGCTGCTCGTCCCGGCGGCCGAGGTCATAGACGCGGCGGAAGGCGGCGAGGGTGGCGACAAAGAAGGGCGCCTGGTTTTCACCGCCGCTCTGTTTCTTGGCGCTTTTGTTGAGGCTGATGGCGGCGGCGTCACCGCGTCCGGCGGGCTTCGCCTCGATGTCCCAGTGATGGTAGTAGCGGTAGTCGAGGGCGCGTTGGTGGCGCTTGTCGTCGGGGTTGTCGGCGGCGTCGATGGCGGCCATGAGCTCAGCCTTGGCACGTTCGATGTCCTCGCGGGCGCCGGCGTTGAAGAGGTCCATGTCGCTGCCACTGGGCAGGCCTTTTTCCACCAGCGTCCAGATGGCGCTGTGGGCCTTGTCGGCGCGGCTGGTGAGCTGGTAGCGCCAGCCGCCGATCTCGTGGTCCATGGCGCGGTTGAGCTCGCGCTTGGTGCGGTCGGCCTCGCTGAGCTTTTCACGCAGGACGTCGAGCACCTGGTGCTGGAGGCGCTCCTCCCACTCGCGCTTCGCAGCCTCGGCGGCGGTCTTGTAGCGTTCGAGCTCGTGGGTTTCGAGCTCCTCGCGGCGCTGGTCAAAGGCGTCGTTGCCCTCCTCGGCGGCGTCGAGCGCCTCACCGATGTCCTTGTGGGCCTCGATGAGGGCGGCGCGTTCTTCATCGCGCAGCCTGCGGGCTTCCTGGGCCTGGCTGTCGAGCCGCAGGGCCAGGGCGGCGGCCATTTCCACCGCCTTGCGCCAGGAGGTGGACTTCTGTCGTTCGGCGGTGATGCGTGTGGCGATTTCCGCCTCGTTGATGCCGCGCACCAGGGTCCGGGAGGTCTGCCGGGCGATGCGGGTCTGCTCCTCGGCGGTGACGTCCTCGGCGAGGGCATCTTCAAGCCGGGCCTGCTCCACGGAGAAGGCGGTGATGGCGGTCTTCAGGCTGCCGATGCGTTCGTGGATGCCTTCCAGGGTGGCATTCTGCACGCGCAGGTTTTCCATGGCCTGGACGTTGTCCGGCGTGGCGAGCAGATCCCAGGTGGCCTGGAGTTCGCCGAGCTCCCTGCGCAGCCGGGGCAGCTGATGAATTTCGTCGCTGCCGGCCGGGGCGGTGAAATGATCGAGCCGCCATTCGCGGCCGCGGTTGAGGAAGGCGCGCAGGTCCTCGCAGTCGCGCCGCACCTCCTCGATGACGGCCTCGGTGTCGCGCAGCTCGCTTTCGCGCTGATCCCGCAGCCGGCGCAGGCCTTCCTCGCCAAGGGTGAGTTCCTTTTCCGGTGTGAGCTTCACGCGACGTGGCGGGTCCTTGAGCCAGCCGTCGAGGGAGAGGGCGCGTGCATGCTTGTCGAGCTGCGACACCTTGGTGACGGCGACAATGCCGCCGAGCAGGTGGTCGAGATAACGGCCCGCGACCTCATGGCGGGTTTCCAGGAATTCGCGCAGGGAGCCTTTTTCCACCTTCACCGGCAGGCTGCGGACCTCGTCGGGATGCAGCAGGGATTCGCCCGGGCTGGGGGTCTGCTGGGCCTGGTCCCAGGCGGCGCGGAAGTCTTCGGGGAGAATGGCACGGCGATGCGCTCCAAGCATGGCTTCAAGGAGCGGCCACCATTTTTCCGCCGAGGGCTTCACCTCGACGACGCGCCCGAGGGCCACGGCGCGCTGGCCGCGGGCGAGCAGGGCGTTGAGCAGCGGGGCGGGGGCGGCCTGGCCTTCCTGAAGGTGGCCGAGATCCTTCTGCAGGGCCATTTTCCGCATTTCATGTTCGGCCAGCCGCGCCTCGATGGGGCGCAGCGCCTCGCCTGCCTCGTCCTTGAGCTGGATGTAGGCGGCGGTCATGTCACGCGCGGCGGCGAGGGCCCGGGTCTCGTCCGCGCTCTGCATGGCGGCGAGGCAGGCCGAGGCTTCATCGCTGACATTCAGGCCGAGGCGCGAGGCGTGGAGAATCCAGTCCTGCCAGCGGCGGAGACGGTCGCGCAAGACGTCACGGACACCTGAGGCGGCGGCCTCCAGACGGGCGATGTCCTTGTCGAGCTCGCGGCGGCGGCGGTCGTTCTCCTCCAGCTTGAGCGCCTTGTCACCGAGGGCGGCGCGCGCGGCCTCGACGGTGGTGCGCAGGCGGTCGCGCTCCTGGAGGGCGTTTTCGTGGGCCTCCAGGTTGTCGGCATGTTCGGCGCGGCGTTCCTCCAGGATCGAGCGGCGGCGGTTGAGGTTTTCCAGGGCCTCCTCGTGCTTCAGCGCGTCGCTGAGGTGCGTGTAGAGGGCGGATTCACGACGGGAAGCGACCCAGTTCTGATGATGGCCGGAGATCTTCTTCAGGCGTTCGAGCTGGTCGTGCATCTTCTCCAGCCGCTCCTGGGCGCGGCGGTGGGCGTCGACGCTGGCCTTGACGGCGCGAACGTCGGGCATGCCGGGCTCGAGCAGGAACTCGCGAACAAACTTTTCGAAATTGCTCTCGGGCTCGAAGGCCATGGCGCGGGGCAGGGTCTTGCCCATCTGCTCGGCGTCGAAGCCGAGGTGGCTGCGCAGGGCCATCTCCTCCAGGTAGGCCTTCTGACGGTCCCAGACATCGCCGTCGAGCTCGCGTTTCACCCGGGTGCGGAAGACCTCCTCGGGCAGGAACTGCATGGCCTCGGGACCGCCGTCGCTGTTGAGAAAATCCTGCCAGGCGAGCCTGCGGCCGGCGCGGAACCAGATCGTCGAGGGCTTGGCGCTGGGGCTTTCGTATTCAATGCGAGCGCCCCAGGTTTCACGGCGGGGTTCGGTTTCACCGGGGCGCAGCGGCCAGGTGAACTCGAGCGCGGCGAGGGTGACACTGCTGGGGCGTAGGTAGCGCTCCTGGCCGTCGCGGCCGGTGGTGTTGGTGTCGCAGAGGCAGTAGCCGCGCAGGCTGCGGCCGCTGCCCGCACCGGCGGCGGCCTTGTTGAAGCGGCTCTGCTGCTCGCCGAGCATGACGAACTGGATGAGGTCGAGCAGGGCGCTCTTGCCGCTGCCATTGGCGCCGGTGATGAGGCTGAGGCCGGCGACGTCGATGAACTGCCGGTAGCCGTACCAGTTGACGGCGAGGATGCGGCTGAGGGTGATGCGCGGGTGGCTCATGCGGCCACCTCCCCGGATTCAGCGTCGGGTTTGTCACCGGCAGCCGGCTGATAAAGATCGACGCGCGACTGCCAGGCGCTGAGGTCATCAAAGGGGATCACGCGGGCCAGGCTGGGCAGGACTTCGATCTGCATCTCGCCCATCTGCAGCATGCCCTCCGGCCGCAGGGTGCGGATCAGGCGATGGCGGCGCAGGCGGACGAGGCAGGCCTCGATCTGGGATTTTTCGGGCGTGGCGATCTTGTCGAAGAAGACCTTCAGGGCGGCCCAGAGCTGGTCGACGGTGACGATGACAGCCTCCTGGTGGCCGTTGCTGATCTCGTCATCGTAAAGGCGCCAGAGGGTGAGCAGCACAAGGGTTTCGTCCTTGTCGAAGCGGCCGAGGAGCTGGCAGGACTCGGTGCGCGGCCGGGCCTGGAGCAGGGACTGTTCTTCATCGACGATCAGCTCCAGGGCGAGCGGGGCGAGATAGTCCTCGAGGTGGGCGCGGTAGTGGTCCCGGGCGAGCAGGAAAAGGTCACGGCCGCCGCCTTCGTCGCCGAGCAGGACCCCGCGTCCGAGCAGTTCGGCGAGAACATCCCGGAGCGCCGCCCGGTCCGAATCCGGCACATCGCTCCAAAAGCGGGGCCAGAGGGGATCAGAGGAGGAGGCGGACATGGGGTTGGAGGCGGGTGATGTAGGAAGAAGGCCCTGGCGGGCAACCGAATGATGCGCCCAAGTGGGGGGATTGCTTTCATGCCCAGCACCCACTGAGGAGGAAAAAATCAGACGAGACACCATGAAAACGATCATTTTCATCCTCCTTTGGGCGGTCGCCCTGCCCGGTCATGCTGAACTGGTCGAGGTTTTTGCATGCATCACCAAAGAGTTCGATCACCCGAACGGCAGGGATGTGGATGTCTGGTATCAGGCGACAAAGCAGCTGGGTCGAGCGGATACAGGTGAAACAGCCTTTGGAAAGGTGCTTGAGCTCGCCGCAGCCAGTTCCTGGCAGGCCGAGCCTTTTTATGGGCCTGTGGTCAAGCTCATGATCAAGGATTCCAGCGGACAGTTTTTCCTCGTTCATTTTGAGTATCTGAAGGGGCACGCGATCCTTGGTCAGGGATTGCGCTTTGCAGTCGCCAAAGGCAGTCCGGTCAAAGGTCAGCACAATCAATGGCGGGGCGATCCTTACTGCGGAAGCAGCATCAAAGCAGATCAGCCAATCATTGCTGAACTGCGAAAGATCGTAAAGAGCCTGTAGCCTTGTTTTGAAGGGCTGCTTTCACGCCTCCCGGGCCACGGAGAACCTTTCGATGCGATGCCCGGCGATTTCGTCGTGCTCCAGGATCTGCGGTTCGAGGCCGTGGCGGCGGCGCAGGCCGTCAACGCTCCAACGGACGCGTTTGCCGGTCAGGGAAGGGGCGTGCTGGTAGGCGACGATGGCAAGCAGGTCGAGCAGGTCGTCGGTGGTTTCGAGCTGGATCTCCTCGGTGCTGACCCCACCGCCCTTGGCGGGGACGAGCCTGGCGACCAGTCGGGCGGCGCGCTGGGGGGTGAGGGCGAGGCGCTGGCGTTCCTTCCAGGCGGCGAGCACGTCGTCGGGGCTCTGCCTGCCGCCGCCGCTGGCGCCGAAGGTGAGATCCACGGGCGCCTTGCTGCGGCGCGGACGGAAGAGGGATTCGGTGCCGAAGAAGAAGCGTGTCTCGACGCAACGCGGGGCGAAGTCGGCGGGCTGGCCGGCAAATTCGGAGAAGCGGCCGCCGGCGTGGGCGGTGTTGAGGCTGTCGCAGTAGGCTTTGACGATTTCGGGGCGCCGGCCGCGCAGCTCGGTCTGGTAACGGTAGCGCTGCTGGCTGAGGCGGTTGAAGGCGGCCATGCGCAGGTCGATGGCCTCGGCGCGCCGTTTCAGGCCGCCGAGGTCGCGCTCCAGGCGGGTGAGCAGGCTGACGGCGAGGTCGTAGGATTCGCTGTCGTCGTAGCCGTAGTGGTTGCGCAGGCCTTCGGCGAGGCGTTCGCGCATGATGGGGTCGTCATGGCGTTCGGAGATGGCGCTGCGGGCGCGCTCGATGCGCATCAGCAGGCCGCCCCGGCGCAGGGCGTCATAGCAGACCATGTGCTGGCCCTGGCCGAACTCTTCGTAGAGAAGGTTGAGCGTGTCCGCTGCGGTGGCGGTCTGGCGCTGGCGCTGCTCAAAGCCGGTGACGATTTTTTCGACGGCATGGAGCTGCTCGATGGCACGCTCGAGGCGCTGCGAGAGGTCGTTGAGGGTGGAGCGGAGCTGGTCGGGCTCGTTGATGCGCGGGTCGAGCACACCGCGGTCCTCCAGGGTCTGGCAGAGGCCACGCAGGGTGTCGGCGAAGGTTTTCAGCTCGGCGACGCGGTCCTCGGCGAGGTCCCGCAGCATGCGCATCAGGGGCCGGAGGCCGGGGGTGATGACGGCCCAGCGTTCGTGCAGGCCGAGGGTCTGGTCTTCGAGCCAGCCGGCGGCGATGAGCCGGTTGAAAAACTGGCCGGCGCGCTGCCGGGCGTCGCGCAGGGCCGCGCCTTCGTCCTCAGCGAGGAGGGAGAGCGGGTGGCGGGCGAGGATTTCGCGGATGATCTCGGTGGTTTCCCGGTGGGAGAGGCGGCCGGTTTCGCCGGCTTCGTCAATGAGCCGGTCCGCACAGTCCACGTAGATGGGCGCCGAGGGCCTCGCGAGGGGGCGGAAGAACTCCACCGGCACGCTGCGGTTGAGGCGTGAGCTGAGGGTTTCGGGCGGCATGGGGGGAACTAGGCCGCGTTTGGAAAATGGCAAGGCTGGCCTGACACAGCGGGACCGTCGCTTGACCCCTTGGGTGTGTGCTGGCACTTTCGAGCTCCCCTTGAAAGGCTTCTTTTCCAGCGTTGTGAAGCTTGTGCTCGGCAGCGGTCTGCTGGCGGGGGGGGTGTATTTGACGACGGACACCTTCGGCAGGACCTGGCGTGAGTTTGTGATTGGCGAGCTGGCCCAGCGTGGGCTGCATCTGGATTTCCGGCGGCTGATCATCAATCCGGTGGGCGGGATCGTGGCGCGGGATGTGCAGGTGTTTGCAGACGCCGGTCGGCGGCAGGTGCTGGCCGAGGTGAACCACCTGAACCTCGACTTCAACATGGGCAGGCTGATGGAGGGCCGGTTTGTGGTGGAAGGCCTGGAGCTGAGCCATGCGCGTGTGGCCCTGCCGGTGGAGCAGGAGCCCAGGCCGCAGGAGAAGACGGGCGTGCCTACGGTGATTGAAATCGAGGACCTGAATGCGCGGGTCTTCATCCAGGAAGGCCGGCTGGAGATCCGCCAGGCGGAGGGCCGGCTGGCCGGCATCGCCTTGAATGTCACGGGCGAACTGCTGCTGCCTTCGTCTTCAGCCCGGGAGCCCCGGCAGCCGGCACCTGAAAAAGGCGCTTCACTGACGCAGATGGCGGACCTGGGCAGGCATCGTCTGGGCATCCGGAAAGCTCTGGACTGGCTGGGCCGGTTTTCCTTCACCAGGGCGCCCAAGCTCAGCCTGGAGATTCATGGGGCGCTGGCGCAGCCGGAGGACATGGTGGCGCGTCTGTATTTTGATGCTGACGGGCTGCGCTACGACACCTTTGCCTGTGACTCCCTGCGTGCGGAAATCGAATACTCGGCCGGCATGGTGGACCTGACGCGCTTTTACCTGAAGGACCGGCTGGGCGAGGTGAATGCGAACGCCAACTGGACCCTGGGTGCGGACGACCTGCGTTTTCATCTGACCTCGAGCGCGGATCTTCCGGGGCTGGCCAGCGCGTTCCTGAGCAATGAAAAGCTGAGGGAGATCGTGTTTTACGAACCGCCGCACCTGGCCCTGGAGGGCGTGTGGCATGTGGGAGGAGGACTGGCCGGCCACAAGCGGCCCGTGCATGTCACCGGCAGCCTGGAATGCGGTCGGTTCGGCACGCGCGGCGAGCTTTTTGAAGGCCTGAAGGCCATGATCGGCGTGGCACCGGAGGGGGTTTACATCCGGGACCTGCTGCTGCGCCACAAGTCCGGCACCCTGGCCGCCCAGAGCCTGGTGCATGAGCAGCAGGGCACGCGCTACGACCTGGTACTGCGCATGGACCCCCGAGCCTTCCTGCCCTTTGCCCAGATGAAGCAGACACGGGAGATCATCCAGCGCTTCGAGTTTTCACCCGAGTCCTCGATCCACTTCGAGCTGACCGGCAGCGGCCCGGAGCCCGACCCTCAGCAATGCCTGAACAAAGGTCGTGGTGACCTGCGCCGCTTCAAGTACAAGGGGCTCTATCTGGACGAGCTGCAGGCGGATGTGGAGTTCAAACATCCGATGCAGAACTACCGGAATGTGAAAATCCGGCGGCCGGAGGGTGCGGGGGAGGTGCAGAGCGTCGAGGTCCATGACGAGGAGAAATGGGTGAAGCTGGACGGCGTGAAGTCCGCCATGGATCCGGTGGGAGTCGTCGGGGTGTTCGGCCCCAAGACGGCGGACATCATCGCCCGCTACCGCCTTCCCAACACGACCCGGGTGGAGCTGGACGGCACCCTTTTTTACCGGGCGCCGGAAAAGAACGACTTCCGGGTGAAGTTCAGCCATCCGACCGGCACGGGCCGGTACTCGCTGCTGGATGAGGATCACATCATCAGCGCGCCGGTGGGCGAGCTGGTGTTCAAGCAGACGGAACTGAAGTTTGACGTCAGCGGCCAGCTTTACGGCGGACCCATGAGCGCCCGTGGCACGGTTGACCTCAGGCCGGACGTCGATGGCTTTTCGGTCGAGGTGAAGGCGGCGCGGTTCATGCAGGAAATCTTCAACAAGAGGGTGCCCTTTGAAAAGGTGCGCGCCGTGGTGACGGAGGCAGGATCGCAGACAAAGGTGGACATTGGAGCGACCCTGCTGGATGGCGGCTTCACCCTGAAGGGCGGTTTTGGCGGTCCCCGCGGACCCGAAAGCTACTCGGGGGACATGGAGCTGAAAAACATCAGCCTGGCGCGATTTTCAGATGTCTTCATGCGCGGCAACGACTCCCAGGGCGACGTGACGGGGTACTTCAAGTTCACCGGCCAGCTGAGGGACTGGTCGGCCTTGAAGGGCAGCGGGGCGCTGACCATCCTGAACGGTGACCTTTATTCAATCCCCATCGTGGGGGTGCTGGCACCCATGCTCGGCACCATCCTGCCCAAGCAGATCGCCGGTTACAACATCGCCAAGGAGGCGGACTGCACCTTTGAAGTGGCCGATGGCAACCTGGTGACAAAGAATTTCGAAGCTCTCACCAGCACCTTCAAGATCCTGCTCGACGGCCGGATCGACTTCCTGCGCGACATCCTCGACATGAACGCCCAGGTCAGGGTGCGCGGCCTGCCGGGCATTGTCTTCCTGCCGTTCAGCGAGCTGCTGGAATACAAGGGCACCGGTTCCGTTTCGGATCCCCGATGGGAGGCGAAACTGTTCCGTGGAGTGGACCGCAGCCCGCGTCAGGACAGCTCCAGGGAAGCCATGAAGGAGGGCGAAAAGCCTGCCTCACAGCCCTCGGAGCCGGTGCTTCCAAGACTGAAGAAGGCGCTGACGCCCCTGTTCAAAAGCCCAGGCAGCCGCTGAAAGCCCCCCCAAGGCCTCCCTCACCCCGGCCTTGCCAAACAGGCAAAGTCGCCTAGCCTGCGCGCCCTTTTTCCCCGGCCACCTGAAAGCAGCCCAGGGCAAAAGCCTCCGTAAGCAACCCCCGCCCCCGCCTTTGAGCATGAACATCAACGTCGAACACCAGCCAAACTGCCGCGCCGTCGCCCACATCCGTGTGCCGGGTGAGGAAGTCGCCAGGCAGCGCAAGAACATCGTGGCCTACTACGCGCAGAACGTCCGCCTGCCCGGCTTCCGGCCCGGCAAGGTCCCCTCCGCCGCCGTGGAAAAGCGCTATGGTGCCGACATCCAGTCCGAGCTGGAGCGCCAGCTCATCAGCGACGGCCTGCGCGAGGCCGTGAAGCGTGAGGGCCTGGAGGTCCTCAACGTCCTCGGCGTCAACGACCGCATGACCCACGACACCGACAAGAGCTTCTCCTTCAGCGCCGAGCTCAGCCTCGCGCCGAAATTTGAACTGCCGGAGTACAAGGGCATCCCCGTGAAGCTGCCGCGGATTGAAGTGACCGACGCGGACATCGACCACGATCTTCTGCACCTGCGTGAGCGCTACGCCACCTTTGAAGACGTGGACCGCGCCGCCGCGAACGGTGACTGCGTGGTGCTCAGCTACAAGGGCAGCCTGGACGGCCAGCCCCTGGCCGAGGCCATGCCGGAGGCCCCCAACCACCTTCAGGGCATCGAGGAAAACTGGTTCCTCCTGGATGCTGAGGAAGACTTCCTGCCCGGCTTCTATGCCGGCCTCGTCGGCATCGTGAAAGGCGAGGACCGCAGCCTCAGCATCACCCTGGGCGATGACTTCGGCTTCGAGGCCCTGCGCGGCAAGACCCTGACCCTGGCCGTGCACTGCAAGGGCGTGAAGAACAAGGCGGTGCCCGCCCTGGACGCCGAGTTCATCAAGAAGATCGGCGGTGAGGAGATGACCGAGGAAACCCTGCGCAACGAAGTGAAGGAGGCCATCCGCCGCCGCCGCGAGCAGAACCGCGAGAACGCCAAGGCCAACCAGGTGATCGCCCACATCTTTGAAAAGCTCGAGTTTGACCTGCCCCAGGAGGTCGTGAACCGCGAGGCCCAGCGCCGCACCAACGACATCGCCATGCGCGCCATGCAGCAGGGCGTGCCACAGGAGGAGCTGATCAAGCAGCAGGACGAGATCCTCAGCAGCGCCACCCAGCAGGCCCGCAACAGCGTCAAGGTCAGCTTCATCCTCGGCGAAGTCGCCAAGAAGGAAGGCATCATCGCCACCGACCAGCAGCTCATGATGGCCCTGGCCAACATCGCCGCCCGCCAGAAAAAGGCGGTGAAGAAGTTCATGCAGGAGGCCCAGAAGAACGGCATGATCGACGGCGTCCGCGAGGACCTCGTGCTCGAAAACGCCCTTCAGTTCCTCAAGGACAACGCCCAGGTCGAGGAGACCGAGCCCGAGCCCGAGCATTGCGACCAGCACTCGCCCAAGGCCGCCTGAGCCGCCTGAGCGACAGCCCCTGAAACCCTCGAACCGCCGGAACCGCATCAAGCTGGTTCCGGCGGTTTTTTGGTGACAGGCGAATGCATACTGCCGCTTGCTTCCCGGCCGCAGGTTGGCAGGGTGGGAATCCACCCACCATCATGGCCAAGAAAGCAGCATCCAAGAAACCCGAGTCCCTTCACCGCAAGCACAGCTCCGCCGTCGTGGATGGCGTGGAGCGCGCCGCCTCGCGCGCCATGCTGCACGCCGTGGGCTTCAAGCGCGAGGACTTCAAGAAGTCGAAGATCGGCATCGCCAGCACCTGGAGCATGGTGACGCCCTGCAACATGCACATCGACCGCCTGGCCAAGGAGGCCGCCAAGGGCGTGGACGCCGCCGGCGGCAAGAGCGTCATCTTCAACACCATCACCATCTCCGACGGCATCTCCATGGGCACGGAGGGCATGAAGTACTCCCTCGTCTCCCGTGAGGTCATCGCCGACTCGATCGAAACCGTGGTCGGCTGCGAGGGCATGGACGGCTATGTCGCCATCGGCGGCTGCGACAAGAACATGCCCGGCTGCCTCATGGTCATGGGCCGCATGAACCGCCCCAGCGTCTTCGTCTACGGCGGCACCATCCTGCCGGGCTGCGTCGGACCGGAGAAGAAGGACGCGGACATCGTCACCGTTTTCGAGGCCGTCGGCAAGCACGCCAACTGCCAGATCACCGACAAGGAGCTTGTCGACATCGAGGAGCATTCCATCCCCGGCGAAGGCTCCTGCGGCGGCATGTACACCGCCAACACCATGGCCAGCGCCATCGAGGCCCTCGGCATGTCGCTTCCCAACAGCGGCGCCCAGGCCGCCGTCTCCAATGAGAAGCTCATCGACTGCTTCGACGCCGGCGCGGCCGTCATGAACATGATCAAGCGCGGCATCACGCCCCGCGACATCATGACGAAGGAGGCCTTCGAAAACGCCATCACCCTCATCATCACCCTCGGCGGCTCCACCAACGCCGTGCTCCACCTCATCGCCGCCGCCCACAGCACCGGCATCAAGCTCGGCATCGAGGACTTCGTCCGCATCGGCAAGAAGACCCCCGTGCTCGCCGACCTGCGTCCCAGCGGCAAGTATTTCATGAACGACCTCGTGAAGATCGGCGGCACCGTGCCGCTCATGCGCATGCTGGTCGAGGAAGGCCTCATGCACGGCGACTGCCTCACCGTCACCGGCAAGACGATGAAGGAGAACATGCGCAACTCCAGGATCGTCTGGCCGAAGAGCCAGACCATCGTCCGGCCGCTCTCCAACCCGATCAAGAAGGACAGCCACCTCGTCATCTTCAAGGGCAACCTCTGCCCCGGCGGCGCCGTCGGCAAGATCAGCGGCAAGGAAGGCCTCAGCTTCAGCGGCAAGGCCATCGTGTTTGAGTCCGAGGAAGCCGCCCTCCAGGCCATCCTCAACGACAAGGTCAAGAAGGGCCATGTCATCGTCGTGCGCATGGAAGGCCCGAAAGGCGGCCCCGGCATGCGCGAGATGCTCTCGCCCACCTCCGCCATCATGGGCAAGGGCCTCGGCAAGGAAGTCGCCTTCATCACCGACGGCCGCTTCAGCGGCGGCAGCCACGGCTTCGTCGTCGGCCACGTCACCCCCGAGGCCTTCGTCGGCGGTCCGATCGCCATCATCAAGAACGGCGACCCCATCACCATCGACGCCGTCAAGCGTGAGATCACCCTGGGCATTCCCGCCAAGGAGCTGAAGGAACGTCTGGCGAAGTGGAAGCAGCCCAAGCCCCGCTACACCCGGGGTGTCCTGGCCAAGTTCGCCAAGCTCACCAGCGATGCCAGCCATGGCGCGGTGACGGACCTGGGCCTTTGATCCTGCGCCGAAGGCACCACAGGGCTCCTGGGCACATGCCGACGGAGCCTTGTCGGTGCTCTCTGACTGCAAGCCGGCCGCACCCGCCGGATTTCAGGTTGAAGAACCAGATTCAAAAACCCATACTCAGGCCCCGCCCCCGGACGAAGCCCTTCCATCATTCCGATTCATGATCCCCGCCCGCCGTCTTCTTGCCCTCGCTTCCGCGTCTGTGATCCTGGTGTCCTGCCAGAACGGGCAGAACCCGTTTAAAAAGAGCAGCGGCGGCAATGATCCCTATGTGATGAACTATCCGTCTGACGGCGGCTACAACCCCTATCCGGACCAGCCCGGACGCCTGACCGGCGCTGCGCCGAGCTATGAAACCCCCGTGGCACCTGCGGAGGCGGACCCCTACGCCTTCAACGCCGCCAGCCACACTCCGCCCAAGACGACCTCTTCATCCAGCTCGGCACCCCGGAAGACGGTGGCTTCCAGCAGCAGCAAGCCCAAGTCCACCACTTCCACCAAGTCCAGGACCACGGCGAAGAAATCCACCGGCAGCAGCTCGCACACCGTGGTCAGGGGCGACACGCTCTATGGCATCGCCCTGAAGAACAGGACGACCGTGGCAAAGATCAAGTCGCTCAACGGCCTGAAGTCCGACCTCATCCGTCCCGGCCAGAGGCTGAAGCTGCGCTGACAGCCCTTTCTGATGCCGCTGCCCTCGGGATGAATCGCGGTGAAAAATCAGGAGAAGCGTGTCATGGATTCGCCACGCCCTCCAAGCCTCATCTTCCCCTGAAAATCATCATGGTGCCTTGATCTCCGGATCATGCCTGCGTTCATCCTGCGAATCCGGTCATCCAACCCTGGGCAAGCCCGGCGCTTCTCCCTGGTCTCGCGGCGACGAACCGTCGCTCGACCTGCGTTCTTTTGCGCTGGCATGACCCGCGAATCCGGTCATGCGTGGCCGCCTGACCCCGTTTGCATCCACCCACTTCACCACGACTCCCATGAAGGCTGTTGTTTTCCTGCTTCCCCTCCTGCTCCTGGCCGCCTGCAAGCCCGCCTCCGGTCCCGCGCCACAGACAAGCGCAAGCCGCAATGACGGCAAGCCTCAGGTCTATGTCGCCAACTACCCGCTGAAGTACTTCGCCGAACGCCTCGGCGGCACACTCGTGGAGGTGCGGTTCCCGGCGCCGGCTGATGAAGACCCGGCCTTCTGGCAGCCTGATGACGCCACCATCTCGGCCTTCCAGGGCGCCGATCTCATCCTGATGAACGGGGCCACCTACTCGAAGTGGGCGGAGAAGGTCACGCTGCCTCAGTCGAAGCTGGTCGACACCTCCGCGCCGTTCAAGACCGCCTACATCGAGATCAAGGCCGAGTCGACCCACAGCCATGGCCCGGGCGGCGAGCACAGCCACAGCGGCACCGCCTTCACCACCTGGACCGACCTTCAGCAGGCCGTCCAGCAGGCCGCCGAAGTCGCCAAGGCCCTGGAAGGACTGCTTGGTGAGGCGGGCGCGAAGGAGGTGCAGGCCCGCTTCAGCTCCCTCAAGGCCGACCTTGAAGCTTTGGATCAACGTTTGTTAGGCGTGGGCAGGCGCATTGCCGGCGCCCCGCTGGTCGCCTCGCATCCCGTGTACCACTATCTGGCGCGCCGCTACGCGCTGAACCTCCAGGCCGTGCTCTGGGAGCCCGAGGTCGTGCCGGACAGCAAGGCCCTGGACGGTCTGAAGGCGATCCTGGCAAAGCATCCGGCGAAGTGGATGCTCTGGGAAGGCGATCCCGCTCCTGAAAGCGTCGCCAAACTGGCGGCCCTGGGTGTGCAGAGCCTGGTCTATGACCCCTGCAGCAACGTCCCTGAAAAAGGCGACTTTCTGAGCGTCCTGAAGACCAATGTGGAGGCGCTTGAAAAGGCCTTCCCCTGACCTTTCCTAAGGTTGAATTTTTGAAGCCCGCTGGGTTGGCTTCAGAATAATCAAAATTTTTATTTTTCCGGTTGACGCCCTGCCTCATTGTGGCAGAATCCGCGACCTTCGACCAAAGTCATGAACCATCACCGACCCATTACCGCAACCGCCATGGCGCTCTCCGAGCGTGGCGGGTTTGCCCGGTGTGGTCGATTTGGAAGAATGGCCACGATCCAGGTCTTGAATGACCTCGGTTGGAGCAACCCGAAACCCGGAGACATGCGAGCAGTGTCAGCCCTGAGCTGACCGGTACCATACCAGCTTTCCCTCAAAAAGCCCTGCTCGCCTCCACTGGCCGCAGGGCTTTTTGTTGGCCCAAACCCACCTACCCCGCTTTTTCGACCCACCCATTGATCTCTTTCCCAACCTAGACGGTTGACCCCTCAGCACGAAAAGCCCCGGCACCTGTTTGCAGCAGTTGACGGGGCGGCAGCCAGCCTTGGCAGACTCCCGGAGGAGCCGAATTGAATGACCGAAGCGTGACCTGAAAACAGGCTCGCACCGCAACTCCAGGATGTCAAGACGGACGCCCCATCGAACGCGCTATTTCCCTAAGCTTAGGCTGCGGAAAAGGGGGGCTTTTTGTCCCGAATTTCACATCACGAAACGGCTTCTTAGAAGGTGTGCCAGAAACACCGAAACATCCGCCGTGAAACAGCCTGCGGGTGCGACGCCAGCGATGAGCCAGCCCTCATCCCGCGCGTGGCAGCGGTGTTCGTTCTTCGTGGTTGGTCATCAACAGCATGACCAGCCATGAAAGGGCACAGAGCGCCGGTGTAGAGGACTGGTGTGTTGGGTTCGGGGGAATCCACTGACGATGGCATGACCTGCCTCTGTGTCCTTTCATGGTTGGACGGCAGTCATTCCTTCATACAGCGGTGGCAGACAAGCAACGCACGGGCCTCCAAAACCCGCAGATGTGGGGGCAGTACCCACCCGCCGTGCCCTTTTTCATCAAGGTAGTGCAGGGCTTCGGCCCGCACATCACCGTGTGCAGCAAAGAGCCGCTTTGCTTTAGCAAGGCGGCCACGAGCTAAAGCTCATGACTGCTTTTCCCAAACGCAGGGAGAGCCAGTGCTCTGCCCGGTCTCATAAGCCGGGCTCGGCGGGTGCAACTCCCATCCCTGCATCCATTTCCCAGGTGGCTTCGGCTTTAGCCGAATTCATTCCTCTAAAGTGCGATTAAAGTCGCAACGGATTTCAAAGGTTCTCCAGCTCAGTCAGTCAGAGTGAGGTGCGGCGCAGAGGATGCTCAGCGGCACGAGACACAAATCTCAACGGAGGATCCATTTCAAATGCTTTTCATGGTGTAACAGCAGCACTTCTCTTTGTGGGAGAGACGGAGTCGGGGCAGCACCGACTGAGAAGCCCAATTTCAAACGTGCGCACGGCGAAGTCATCGAGCCCGTGGTTTGCAAGTCCACGGAACCCGGTGCGACCGCCATGCCGCGTGAGCGGCAACATCCAGCGCGAAGCGCCAATCTGTGGAGACGGAGTCAATCCGGGGCGCACGTCCAGTTTCATCGGATACGAGAGAGCCAGCGAACTCGCTTGATTTGGGGCCAAGACAGGCCCGGGGCAGCACCGGGGAATCCGACCATTTTCGCCGCTTCAAATGGCATTCGAAGCCGCGCACCCGAGCCTGTGCATTCATGACGGCAGGCACGGACAGATTGGTTCTGCCGTTGGACAAAGCGCCAGATTTGCTGCCTGGCCGGCTTCAGCGACAAAACGCTGGAGACTCTGAAACCGCTCGATGCCGACCCAGGCGCGCTGATTCGCGTGATCGATGCTGTTGAGCTATGAGGAGTTGCGACAGCGGAGTGGTGGAGTTTTAGAGTGATACACTTCCGCCTGTTACTCCATGCTCCATTGCTTTGTGCTCTTCATCTTCCATTCTGATTCCCACAGTTTACAGCCAAAAAATAATCCCACAAATTCTCCATGTGTCATCTGCCTTCACAGATGCCGTAGCTAGACGAATAACCCCTCAATTAATGCTCATGAGCGAAAGCGACACATCATCATTCAAAGTAACGGCTCAACAAGTTCTTGAGGTTATTGACCACATAGCAATCACCCAATTGTCTTTGCGTAAACTTGCAGAACACTTTGGCGACCTTGCCAAAGAGAAAAAGCATCATAGAGCTCTCACAGAGGAACGCGCTTGCCGCCTACTTGTTGCCGCCTGTTCATTCTTGCCAAACTTCGAATTCAAAGGGAACCCGTTTGGACCATGGTGGCACAACCTGGCGGGTCCAGGAACGCGCTCGCTTATGGCCGAAGACTTGTGCGATGAAGACATTAATGCCTTGGAAGGCATCGTTACCAGTCTTCAGAACCTCGAACTACGCGCACGAATTGCAGATGTTGTCTGGGAGTGTCGCAAAAGAAGTCATTTGATTGGCCGCGATGCAATCCAGTCATACATTCAGATCGCCGATGCAATCGGACACAAAGGCGTCAGCTATTTGAGTTACATCCAATGTATCGAAAGAGCCGCACAAATCTCGGGAAAGCTTGGGTTAAAATCCACCGAACACTCAGAACTGATTGCCAGTATTCACGCAAGATTGGTTGCTTTGTCACACGATGTTGGATCTGCGCGAGTTTGCGGACATCTGATCAGAATACTCTTACAGCACACACTAGCTTATTCAGATCCCCAAGCGCGCATTGCTAAGTCTTTCGCAAAGCATCTTGAGGGTGAAGGACTATATGATCTCGCCGAAGATTTTTGGAAATTGGCGGAACGCATACACAGACTAGCGCAGCAAAAAGACGATGCCTGGCAATGCCAATTAAGGGCAGCGGAGTGCTTGGTGGCAATTGCTGACAAACAGAGCGAAAATCCCGATCTCGGTGCATCTGGTTGGATGTTGCGGGCTGTTGAAGCGTTGAGGAAGGCGAAAGCACCTCCTGAGAGAATTGCATATGCGCACAAACGCCTGCTGGAACTTCAGCAACAGACGCTCAAAACATTTAAGTCTATTCCTTTGGACATTATCCAGAGATCGGACTTTCAGGAGCAGTTTGAGCGTTGCACAAATGAAGTTCGCGCCAAGGTTAGCGAACTAACATTCAGAGATTCTTTGATATTCCTTGCAACCCAAATTCTGCCGACAAACTGGCAGGAGCATCGAGAAGCCACGCTCGAACATTTAAAAAGCAATGTTTGGGCAGGGATAGTGAATACGGTTCAGTTGGACCATTCGGGCAAAATCTCCGAAAGCATGGCCCCCAAGTTATTCGGAGAGTTGGACGAAGAGTTTATTAAACAAAAAATGCTCGAAGGCGCGCGTCAGACTACCTGGCCTGTAATTGTTAATCTTTGGATCGATCCAGTTCGTCAAACCATCGTAAATTTACATGGAGCGAGGTATCATGACTTGGCATTTTTGGTGACAAACAATCCGTTTGTCCGAGAGGGGCGCGAAGGGCTTTACCTTCGAGGTATTCAAGCCGGTTTTTATGGTGATTGGGCTGTGGCAACACATCTTCTTGCACCACAAATTGAGGATTCAATTCGGCGAGTGCTTCAACTCAGAGGAAAAGTGACTTCCACGTTGGACTCTGGGATTCAACAGGAACGGGACATAAACCAACTCCTTTGGGCCGATGGTATTGTCGAAGCTTTTGGGCCAGACATTCTCTTCGATTTGCGAGGCATATTGATCGAACGTTTCGGCTACAACTTGAGAAACGATATGGCTCATGGCCTCTTGAATGAAGGTGACTTCTATGACGTGAGCTCGGTCTATCTGTGGTGGTTGAGTATAATGCTCTGCTGGCGAGGATACTGTATCGCTAATCTGTCAGAATGAATTGCGAGGAATCCAACACTTTTCAATTAGCACCAAGTACGAACACCGCTGCCGGGACCCTCGCTCCCATTTCTCATCTTCCATCCCTCCACTCACCCACCACCATGAAACCCAACGACCTCATCCGACTCGGCGTGCCGCAGGGCGCGGCGATCCAGTCTGGCATGGACTTCATCGCGAAGTTCATGACGACAGGCACGGGTGGACACGTTCCGCCGCTGGAAGGAGCGCCAGGTTTGCTGCCTGGCCGGCTTCAACGACAAAGCGCTCGAAACCCTGAAACTGCTCGACGCCAAGCCTGACGTGCTGATCCACGTGATCTAGGCGGTGGAGCTTTCGTGAAACTCAACTCACTTGGCCCGCCGTCCATCCCGGACGGCGGCCTTCATTTACAAATCGATAGAAAGGAGGTTCTCCATGCAAAACAACGAAGTATTCCAGCGCGTCCGCAACGCGCTCGCTCGCCTCGGGGCCGAGCGGAACGTGCGCGTGCTCTACGCTTGCGAAAGCGGCAGCCGCGCGTGGGGTTTCGCCTCGCGGGACAGCGATTATGATGTCCGCTTCCTATACGTTCACCCAAGTGACTGGTATCTGTCCGTTGAAGACCGTCGCGACGTGATCGAGGAGCCGCTGAACGATGAACTCGATGTCAGCGGCTGGGAACTGCGCAAGGCGCTAAGACTGCTCCGCAAAAGCAATCCGACGCTGCTCGAATGGCTGCAGTCACCCGTTGTGTATCAGCACGACGCCGTCTTCACTCGCGAGTTTGGCGAGCTTTCGGAGCGCTTCTATTCGCCCCGACGTTGTTTCACTCACTACCTGCACATGGCGTCGGGCAACTGGCGCCAGCACCTCGAAGGTCGCGGGCAGGTCAGTCTGAAGAAACATCTCTACGTCTTCCGGCCGCTGCTTGCCTGCCGATGGATCGAGCGTTCGCTCGGCCAGGTGCCGATGCCCTTCCATGAGCTGGTTGAAGCAGTGCTCGAAGAACGCGAGGTCCGCGAGGCGCTCAACGCACTCGTGGCACGCAAGCAGGCTGGTGTTGAATTCTCCGTCGCGCCTCCCGATGAAGTGCTTTCGCGCTTCGTTGTGCAGGAACTACAGCGTCTGAAGGCTCTCAACAAGCCTGAAGAGGCCGCAGGTGACGTGAGTGCCTTGAACAGCTTCTTCCGTCGCTATGCGCTGTATGGAGTTTAGTCGTCCGCCCGCAGAATGACCGGCTTGGAAGGGTCGCAAACCCTTCCAAGCTGCATTCAACCACTTCGCTGCAAGGCCCCACTGTCGCGTGACGCCCTCGGCAACACGATCAATCCCCATTCTTCGAACTTCGAATTTTTTCTGACCAACTTGCCACTTGGCAAACCGGGACCGCTGACTAGCCTCACCGTCCCAGAACGAACAGCGCTGCCCGCCCAGACGGGCCGTGATGCTCGAAACACACTTCTCAGCCCCGTTTATGAGTGACGTTCTGAACAAATCGACGGTTTTGGTCCTGAACCGAAACTGGCAGGCCATCGCCGTCAAAACGCCCGCCGAAGCCTTCAGCATGATGGCCACCGGCAATGCCACCGCCCTCAAGATCTCCGGAGACGATGACATGACTCCCGTGACCTTTGAGGAATGGATGGGCCTGCCCGTGCTCGAAGGCGACAACTGCATCGGCACCGTCAAGGGCCCGGTGCGCGTGCCCACCGTCCTGGTGCTGGCCCGGTTTGACCGCGTGCCCAAGCGCCGCCCGAAGTTCTGCGCCAAGGCCATCTGGGAGCGCGACGGAGGCGTCTGCCAGTACACCGGCCGCAAGCTCAAGCCGAACGAGGGGAACATCGACCACATCGTGCCCGTCTCCAGGGGTGGCAAGAGCACCTGGGACAACTGCGTGCTGGCCGACAAGAAGGTGAACAGCCGCAAGGGCTCCAAGCTTCCTGAAGAAGCCGGGCTGAAGCTGCTGCGCCGTCCTGCCGCCCCTCGCGAGGTGCCGGTGAGCCAGCTCATCCGCAACACCTATCAGGTGCGCGACTGGGAGGTCTTCCTGGAAAGCCGGGGCGCCTTTGACGTGACCGTCTGAGCACGGCACGGGGCAGGGGAGCCTGCTCCTGTCATGCCGTTGGTTGGGCTGACCTGGCGGTTCTGCTTGCCCATTTCAGACAGCGAGACGTAAGCCATGGTCCGCCCTGCAACTGACCATGAACATCTACGAAACCCGACGCCTGCTCGATGAATACCTGCTTTTCCATTATGGCAGTCCCACGGAGGTGCTGCCCTGGGCTGAGGGTCCGCAGGATGCCCTCGGTTTTGCCGTGCGCTCCGTGACGGCGCTGGCGGACTTTGCCCTCCAGCCTGCCTCCGCCCTGGACCTGGGCTGTGCGGTCGGCCGGTCGAGCTTTGAACTGGCCAAGCACTGCCAGACGGTTCTTGGGATCGACTACAGCCAGGGCTTCATCGACGCCGCCCGTGCACTCTGCAGCCGCGAACTGCCCTACGAACGCCTCGATGAAGGCAGCGCCCGCAGCTCCTTGATCGCGCGGGTTCCTGAAGATTGTCCGCGTGAACGGGTTCAGTTTGAAACCGGCGATGCCATGCAGCTGCGGAACGACCTGGGCAGCTTCGACCTTGTTCACGCCGCCAACCTGCTGTGCCGGCTCACGGATCCGCAGAAGCTGATCGAGCGGCTGCCGGCCCTCGTCAAACCTGGCGGCCAGCTTTTGCTGACCACCCCCTGCACCTGGCTGGAGGAGTTCACCCCCAGCGACCGCTGGCCGCAGGGTTCCACCCGCGACTGGCTGAAGGAGCGGCTTGCGGCAGACTTTGAACTGGTGCTGGAGAAGGATCTTCCCTTCCTGATCCGGGAACATGCCCGCAAGTATCAGTGGAGCGTGGCCTGGGGCACGCGCTGGATCCGCCGCTGAAGAGATCGGTGCAAGGCCAGGCTAGGCCTGCCTGCCCGTCACACTTTTCAACAGCTTGCGCGGATCCCAGCCCTTGGGGCAGGGGATGCCCTTGCTGCACCAGGTCATGCCCTGTTCGATCCAGTCGGCGCGCCATTCTTCGTAACCGATGCCATCGTCATCATCGCTGACGCCAAACTGGAAGCCGCAGGCGGGGCAGATTTCGAAGGAAGCGCCGCCGGAGCGGCCACGCGGGGCTTCACGCAGGCCGTTGAAGCCGCAGACAGGGCAGTCGTGATGGATGGCGGAGGCTTTGTTTTTCATCGGAGCGGCAGTTCGGAAGGCTGGATGCTTCTCCCAGGCTGGCGATCCCAGTAGGAGGCGCTGTTAGGCCGAAAAAACGTCTTGGTGGTGCCATCGCGGTTGTAGGCGGCAAAGGCGCGGCTGGCAGGGTCGAAAACGCGCAGGGTGTCCTCCTCCGCGTCCCATTTCATCAGCAGCTGGCCCGCCCTGGCACGCTGCAGGAACTGCCAGGCCTTGGCAGCGTAGTCATCTGTACTGGTGGCACGAAAGTCCGCACCATGGCGGTCAAAATGGTCCTGCAAGGTTTCCATCCGCCCCCAGGTGGCACGGGTCGGCGGCGGCCCCCTCGGCGTTTCCGGGGAAGCAGAGGTCGGAGGCGCTGAGGCAGGCGGGGCAGGGGCGGGACGCAGGGCGTCCACCAGCCTTTCGAGCATGGACCGGGGAGGGGGCCGGGTGGCAGCAGGCGGGGATCCCGCCTCGCCGAACACAAAGCTGCCCGCCGCGAGCTTCTGCCGTGCGCTGCCAATTTCATAGTAGTAGGTCGTGCCACGGGTCAGGGGCGCCAGGGTCACCGAGTGCTGCTCGCCGACCGGCCCTTCGACCTTCTGGTCCAGCTTCAGCAGGGAGGTTCCGAAGGAAGCACGCGTTCCGCAGGCCACGTCCGTCGTCCAGGTGATGCTGACGCCATCGCCCGCCGGGCTGATCACGGGTTTCGAAAGCAGCTCCACACCGGCGGCGGACCAGGCGAGGAAAAAGAAGGCGAGAAAGGCGGGCAGGCGCTGCATCGGCGCGATGCTAGCCCTCCGGCCTGAAAAGCCAAGCGGTGGAAACTTTGGCTAACGAACTCCTCGTCGAACCGTTCTCACTTGCCGTTCATCCACCCTCCTGCCAGTCTCCGCACCCATCCCATCCATGATCCGCCCTTTCTCGACCTCGGCCGCCCTGCTGGTGCTTGCCCTTGCCGCCTGTGACAAGAAGCCTGCCAATTCCCCGGCACCGGCAGCCAAGGCCGATGAAAAGAAAGCGGCAGCCCCCGTCGCAGCCGCGCCGACGAACCAGCCTGCCAAGACCGCAGAACCCAGTACTCCCACGTCAGCGGAGGCACCCGTCAGCTTTGATGCCAGCCAGCCTTTTCCGAACGCCGTGGACATCAGCGATTTCGGCAATCTTGAACCCATCGAGCGCCCTGACCTCCCCAAACGCGGCATCATTGTCTTCGGCCCCGACAGCTTCGAGCATTCCAACCAGGCGCACTGGGAGACGTACTCCTGGGCAAAGTTTCAGCCCAAGCGCTGGGGCAAGTACCAGGTGCGGCTGACCTACACCTTGAAGCGCAGCTCCCTCGGCATGCAGTTCCGCATCGGGGATCTGGTGGCCAAGAAGCCGCTCAAGAGTGCCAGCACGCCCAAGAAGGTCTACATCGGCACCGTGCACATCCAGCAGGCCGGCGATCTGCCCTTCTCGATGATCACACCACCGACGGAGGACGGCAGCTTCAAGCTTCTCGAGGTCGCCCTGGTTCCCGCTCCCGAAGGCGAATCCATCAGCCAGTCGGACGACGGCACCATCACCCTGCACGCCAAGGATGCGATCACCTGGTCGGAGCACATGCGCTACGAGCCGAAGCCGGAAAAAAACTGCCTCGGCTTCTGGACGGAGCCGGACGACTTTGCCGAGTGGGAGTTCGAGGTGAAGAAGCCCGGCAGGTACAAGGTCACCGTCAGCTACGGCTGCGGCGGCGGCAATCACGGCAGCGAGGTCGAGCTGAAGCATGCCTCGCAATCCCTCAAATGGGTCACCCAGGACACCGGCGGTTTCCAGAAGTGGAATGACGCTGTCGTGGGAGAGCTGGAGGTGAACGCCGCCGGCACGCAGCGGCTCGTGGTCGATCCTGTCAACAAACTGAAAAGCGCCGTGCTGGACGTGCAGAAGGTGGTGCTGACACCGGCGGGCTGACCCTGGCACCGCGCATGTTCCGACGCATCCTGCAGACCGGCGGCTGGCTGGCCCTCGCCCTGGGCCTCGTGCTCCAGCTCTGGTTGAAGGACCGGCACATGGTCCTTGCCCTGGTCTTTTATGCGCTGCCCAAGCCCTGCCTCGCAGGGCTTGCCTTGCTGCTCTTTAGGTTAGGCAGAGGCTGGCGGCGCATGATGGCGGCCACGGCCTTTGTCATGATCAGCGGCTGGTGGATTGCAGCTTCCTGGTCTTCGGGCAACGTGGCCGTTTCAGCACCGGCTCGCATCGACGCCAACAAGACTGCCGAGGAGGTCACGATCCTTTACTGGAACCTCTGCAGGCCACGCGGGCTGGACCGTCAGGCGGTTGAGCTGGTTGAATCGCTGAAGCCCGACATCGCGGCCTTTGTCGAGCCCGGCCCCAACGTCGGCGAGTTGCTTGACGAGTATGAACAGCTGCTGCCGGGCTATCGCGCTTCCTGGATGCCAAGGGGCATCCTCTGGCTCTCCCGGCTTCCATCCCGCCATCGCGTCCGCGGCAAGCTGGATGACATGGGCGCCTTCGCACGCTTTGAGGTGAACCTGCCCGGCGGCGCCTTTCCGATGGTCGTGGCGGATGTTCATCCAGGCCTGTGGAGGCCCCGGCTCCACCAGCTTGACGAGGTTTTGCAACATTCGTTAGGCCGGGCCGACGCGGTGCTGGCCGGCGACTTCAACACGCCGCTTGAGTCCGTGTTCTTCGAACCCTACCGAGCCCGCCTCACCAACGTGCTCGAAGCCGCCGGCAGGGGCTTTCGTGAAACCTGGCCCTGCGGACTGCCGCTGCTCAGCCTCGACCAGGTCTGGGCGGGTGCGGACTGGCAGGTCCTTGAGGCCCGCAAGATCTGGCGGCTCACGGGCAGCGACCACGCCGCCCTTTACGTCCGCCTGCGCCGGCGGTAGGCTTGCTCATGAAGCGCCGCACATTTTGCGCAATGAGCTCCTTGGCATTCGCCGCACCCTCTGGCATGGCGGCGGAAATGATCGAGTTTGAAGGCGGTCTCTATCAGCTGCACAGGGTACCTAAACCACGCTGGTCTCAGCTTCAACTGCGCTGGCTTGATGATCAGGGGCGGCCTCTTGTGCATTTTGGAGGCCTGCAGAAGCAGCTCAGGAAAGAAGGCCTGAACCTCGCCTTTGCAACGAACGCTGGGATTTATAAAGCAGGTCCGAAGCCCTGCGGCCTGACGATTTCAGAATTCAGGGAGCTGGTGCCGCTCAACCTTGCTGATGGAGACGGCAATTTTTTCCTCAAGCCCAATGGCGTCTTTTATCTCGATGACAACAAGGGGCCAGCAGTGGTGGGCGCCGCAGAGTGGCCTCAGCTGCGGCTCAAGCCCAGGCTTGCTGCGCAATCCGGACCTTTGATCCTGCTCCGCGGTGTCGAACATCCTATGTTCAGGCCGGACTCGCCTAACAAAAGACAACGCAGCGCTGTCGGTGTTGTGAAGGACACGCAGGAGGTCGTCTTTGTCATGAGCCACCGGGAGGACCGCCGGAAAGGGCGGGTGACCTTTCACCAGCTGGCACGCCTGTTTGTGAACCTGAGTTGCATGGACGCGCTCTACCTGGACGGCGATATTTCCGAGATGATCACGCAGCCACTGCCAGATGCGGTGGCATCGGCGCCACCCACCAACACCTTTGCCGCCATGTTCGTGGAGGTGCGATGAAGCGCGGTCCCGCTGTTCAGTCCAGGCTCCACTCCACCGCCACCGTCTGCTCACGGCCCGTGCGGTCGTTGTACTTCACATGCCCGTTGCGGGCGCCGTACTCGTGGACGCACTTGGTGACCTTGACGTCGTAGGCGCAGTATTCGGCGATCTCCAGCAGCCGGCCCTGCTGCCACCAGCGCAGGGCCTGAAGACCGTCGGCGGTCTTGCCGCAGCCCAGCGTGGCGGCGGCGACATCCTCGAGCTTGATGCGATGGCCGAGGCGCTTCTCCAGGTCGACCAGAAGGTCGAAGCTGCGCACCTGGTCGCGAAAGTCGAAGATGGTGTGACCCATCAGGACGTCGTAGTCGAAGCTGATGTGGTTGAAGCCCACGACGAGGTCGGCGCGCACAAGCTGGTTGATCAGCTCGTTGGCCTCCTCCTCTTCGTAGATCAGGTATTCACCCAGCCGCGTGCTGTAGGTCACGGCGATGGAGATGCCCATCTTGTGCTTGTTGCCCCAGCCGCCCACATCATTGGCAGTGCGGCGGGTTTCGAGGTCGAAATAGACGATGTCCCTGGCCATCAGGATTGGTTCAGAGACGGTAGACGATGCGGGCCTTGTCCATGTCGTAGGGCGACATTTCGAGCTTCACTCCGTCACCGATGACCAGGCGGATGAACTTCTTGCGCATCTTGCCGGAGATATGGGCCAGGACCTCATGACCGTTTTTGAGCTTCACGCGGAACATGGTGCCGGCAAGCACGGCCGTGATGACGCCTTCAAGCTCAATGGCCTCCTCTTTTTCCTTCACATCCTCCTCCTTGGGAGGTTCGGGGCGCCGCTGCTGCTGTTTGCCGCCACCGCCACGATTGCCACCACGACTGCCGCCGCCGCCGCTGCGCTGGCCGCCATGAGGGCCTGGACGACCCGGGCCACCACCCCCCGGGCGGTGTCCGCCTCCGCCACCTGGACGAGGCGGACCTCCGGAGGTCGCGCCTGTTCCCGTTCTGGCCGGTCCTGTCGCTCCCGTGCCGGTCCTGGCAGGACCTGTCGCGCCCGCGCCAGTTCTGGCCGGGCCGCTGCTGGAACCGCCCGGACGCGATGCGCCGGACGAACCGGCACCCGTTCCAGCACCGGTAGCTGGGCGGGACGGTCCAATTCGGGTAAATCCTGCCGGGTTCGAGGAAGGGCGATGGGGAGTAGAACTCATGAAGCTTTGAGAGTGCTGGAGAGCTGGGAGATTACAACCAAAAAAACCACTGGCGCGGCTCTGCGATTGCACTACTATCGCCCCCGCGAGTTGGTGGTCGTAGCTCAATGGTAGAGCCCCAGATTGTGATTCTGGTTGTTGCGGGTTCGAGCCCCGTCGATCACCCCACCACCGCCTTAGACAAGGCAGCACATGCAAGAGAGGTCGGACTCATCGCCAGGCAATCTACAAAGACCTGCATGCAGAATTCCCAAGGCTCTTCCTTCCTGACGACTGAAAGATGGCTGGACGCTTGATTTAATCTGACTTCCATCCGCTGCGCCCCATGGAACTTCTCGAAGCCCGCATTGGACACTCCTTTCATGACCGATCCCTGCTGACACAGGCACTCACACACGCCAGCCTTGGCTATGAAACTCAGCGCACACAGCCTGACAACCAACGTCTCGAGTTCCTGGGCGATGCAGTCGTTCAGCTGCTTCTTTCTGAAATTCTCTTTCAGCGGTTCCCGGATGCCGATGAAGGCCTTCTGACCAAGGTTCGCGCTCAACTTGTTTCCACAAAGGCACTGGCAAAAGTCGGACGTCACATCCAGCTGGGTGGTTTTCTGCTGATGGGTCGTGGTGAGGAAAGCCATGGCGGCAGGGAAAGAGATTCTTCGCTCGCCGATGCGATGGAGGCTCTGGTAGGCGCCGTCTTTATCGATGGTGGAATCGAGGCCGCCAGGGCTCTTGCCCAGCTGCTTTTTCTTCCGGAAATTCTCAAGCTGGGAGACACACCAGCGGATCAAAATCCAAAGGGGCAGCTTCAAGAGATACTTCAAGCCGTCAGTTCCCAGTCACCCACCTACAAGATCGTGGATCAAAGCGGCCCGGATCATGCCAAATCCTTTGTGGCTGTGGTGGTTTGGGGCGATCGCGAACTGGGCAGGGGACTGGGTAAAAGCAAAAAGGAAGCTGAAGTCGAGGCGGCTCGCGCGGCATTGGTGAGCGGTATCGCCGATTATACAATCACTAAAAATTCCACACCTGACTGTGAGCAGATTGGGCAAAACTCCACTCATGTCTGAGAACAGCTTGCTGAACTGCGACTTGTTCCTGAGTTCTCACAGCCTGTGCGCAATTTTATCAGCAGCGTTTTGCAACGTGGAACGCCCGGTTTTCAAGGCAGGAACACGGTTGTTCCGGTTATCCCCAGCCTATATGACTGAGAAGAATGGCAGCTCCATTTCCTCTCCAATCATAGAGGCTGGGTAAAAGTAGAAGAACTCTGAAGCTCCGCTTTGGAGGCATGAATGAGCCTCGTATTTCTTCTTTGAGCGAAGCGGTGTTTGCACATTCCCATGTCTCCGCCAAAGTCCGGCCCTTATGTCCAGCAGTCTCGGCACTCTCTTCCGAATCAGCACCTGGGGTGAATCCCATGGCCCTGGCGTGGGCGTGGTCGTGGATGGTTGCCCGCCCCGGATTCCCCTGAGTGTGGAAGACATCCAACGCGAGCTCGACAGGCGCAGGCCTGGCCAGAGCAAGATCGTCACGCCACGCAAGGAAGACGATGCCGCGGAGATCCTGTCAGGAGTCTTGGAAGGCCAGACCCTGGGCACGCCCATCGGCATTTTTGTCCGCAACACGGATCAGCGTCCTTCCGCCTACACGGAGATGCAGCAGGCCTACCGGCCCAGTCACGCTGACTACACTTACGATGCGAAGTATGGCATCCGAGCGGTGTCCGGAGGCGGGCGCTCCAGCGCTCGTGAAACCATCGGGCGTGTTGCCGCAGGTGCCATTGCACGCCAGGTGCTTCGTCACTCCCTGCCGCGTTACGAATGCCTGGCCTACGTCAAAACCATCCATGACATCGTGGCCAAGGTTCCGGATTCGCTTTCTGCGGAGAACATCGAATCGAACATTGTCAGGACCTGTGATGCAGCGGCGGCCGTTCGCATGATCGAGCTTATTGAAAAGGTGAGGAGCGAAGGCAACAGCGTCGGCGGGGTTGTGGAATGCGTGGTTCGCGGTGTGCCTGCGGGTCTGGGTGAGCCGGTCTTTGACAAGCTGGAGGCTGATCTGGCCAAGGCGATGCTGAGCTTGCCGGCCACCAAGGGCTTCGAAATCGGCAGCGGCTTTGCCGGCACTTTGATGACGGGACTCGAGCACAATGACGAGTTCTACATGGAAGCGGGAACCGTGCGCACCCGCACGAACCGCAGCGGCGGCATCCAGGGCGGCATCAGCAATGGCGAGGACATTGTCTTCCGCGTCGCCTTCAAACCCACTGCCACGGTCCTGCGCGAGCAGAAGACGGTGACGAATGACGGCCAGGAAACCACGTTGTCGGCCCGGGGCCGCCATGATGCCTGTGTTCTGCCACGCGCGGTGCCGATGGTCGAGGCCATGGTGCATCTTGTGATCGTTGATCACCTGCTGCGCCAGCGCGCCTGCAGCGGATCTTAGTTACACTTTTTGTTAGGCTGTTCGGCGGATCTGGGAGCTTTCAGTCATGTGTTGCAGCTTCAGGGCTTCGGAGCCTGGTAGCTGAGGGTGACCACCGTCTTTCCGTCCTCGGTGAGGATCAGCACGTTGCTGGTCTTTTCGCCCTGGGTTGCTGAAAGGGTGACGGTCAGACTGCCGTCGGAATCGACAGAATTCACGTTGGTTTCAAATCCGGAGGTTTTGAATTTTTCCTCATAGAAACGTCTTACCTTTTCGACGGCGTCTGAAGTGGAAAAGCTCTGGGTGCCAGCGATGCCTTCCGGAGTCTCAGTGCTGAATCCGCCTTCCTTCGGGGAAGCGCCAGGATAAGTGGGAATCCATGGGGGGAGGGAACCTGCTTGTGCACCGCTGGAAATGACCGTTTTTCCATCGGGCCCCTGGACCGTCATCTTGCCACCCTCGGCTGCTTCAGACACATCAACGGTGGTGGTTTTTCCGTCCGCCTCCTGGATGGTGAACTTGCCCTTGGCCAGATCATTGAGCGGCATGGTGATGCTCTTGCCGCTCTTTTTATCCCGCAAGGTCATTTCTCCCTTGGCCTCATCGGTGCTGATGATTTCCAGGTCGGGATTGGCAGCCACCGCAAGTTTCGCCATCAGCTTGGCTGGGTTGCCTCCAGATTCCTCAGCGATCTCCTTCACTTTCTGACAGCCTTTGTTGATGAGGAGTATTCCAGCGATGCCTGCCAGGGCGACAATGCTCAGACAACCGATGCCGACGACGGCGAGACCTGACAAACCTTTCTTCGATTCCGGTGAGGGAGGCGTCGTGCTCATGAAGGGGAGGAAACACGAAATGGCGAAATCTGTCCATGCAGATTTAACCCTTTCTGAGCATGACGGCGAGCAGGGCGATGTCTGCAGGAGTCACTCCTTGAATGCGGGTCGCCTGGCCAAGGGTGGCAGGACGAATCTGGGCAAGACGGAAGTAAGCTTCCTTTTTCAAGCCCTGGACCTTCTCATAATCAAAGTTCGCCGGGATTTCCTTTTCTTCCATCCTCGACGTTTTCTCCAGCATGACTTCCTGACGGTGGACATAACCCTCGTATTTGACATCGTTCTCCAGAAGCTGCCAAACAGCCTCCGAAAACTTGGCGCGGATTTCTTCGGGCAGACGGCTGTGGTCATTTTCGGTGCGCTTTATCCAGGCATGAAGTCGCATGGAATCGTGGCTGTTGTTTTGAATGAAGGTCATGGCTTCCGCGAGCTGAGTGGCCTTCTCCTGGGTGATTCGTGCACGGGTGGCACAGGCAAGACCCAGCTCCGCAGCACGCGGTGTCAGGCGCAGGTCGCAGTTGTCCTGGCGGAGGAGGAGGCGGTATTCGGCGCGGGAGGTGAAAAGGCGGTAGGGCTCGGTGACTCCCTTGGTGACCAGATCATCGATGAGCACCCCAAGATACGCTTCGCTTCGGCCGAGGATGAACGCGGGCCTGCCTTGTACTTTCAGGGCCGCGTTGGCCCCGGCGATGAGACCTTGCCCAGCAGCCTCTTCGTAGCCGGAGGTGCCATTGATCTGCCCGGCGAAGTAGAGACCGGAGACGCGTTTGGTTTCCAGGGTGGGGTAGAGCTGGGTCGGGGGGCAGTAATCATACTCCACCGCGTAGCCAGGTCGGATGATCTCCGCCTTTTCAAGGCCGGTGATGCTTCGGATGAAATCCAACTGAACCTCGAAGGGCAGGGAGGTCGAAACTCCGTTGATGTAGTACTCGTTCGTGTGATGACCCTCGGGTTCCAGGAAGACTTGATGTCGGTCCTTCTCTGAGAAACGCACCACCTTGTCTTCGATGGAAGGGCAGTAACGTGGCCCGACCCCCTCAATTCTGCCGCAATACATGGGGGATTTGTCCAGATTGGCCCGGATGATGTCGTGGGTTTGCGGGTTTGTGTAGGTGATCCAGCAGGGGATTTGTTCCACGTGGAACGAATTTGGAGCCCAGTGATTGAGGGTAAAGGGGCTGCGGGGGGAATTTCCTGAGCTACTAGCAGTTGGATGACGGCTGTTTTGCCAGGCCAGGTCTTCCGTATCAATGATGCCAGACAGATAACTGAAGGGCGGGGGAGGGGTGTCTCCAGGCTGCTCCTCGCACTTGGAGAAGTCGACGCTGCGGCTGTTGATCCGGCAGGGTGTGCCTGTTTTGAACCGTTTGACCTCGAACCCGAGGTGCCGGAGGCTGTCGGAGAGCGTCGAAATGCTGTCACCCATGCGTCCTCCTGCCTGGTTTTGGAGACCTACATGGAGCAGGCCGCGCATGAAGGTGCCCGAGGAAATGACGACAGTCTGGGTCCGGTAGACGAGTCCGAGGCTGGTGCGCACACCAATGACGATGTCCCCTTCGACCAGAATCTCTGCGGCATTGCCTTGATGCAGGTCGAGGTTGGGCTGGTTTTCGATCAGCCACTTCATGCGGAATTGGTAGGCCTTCTTGTCGCACTGAGCTCGAGGGGCTTGGACGCTGGGCCCTTTGCGGGCATTCAGCATGCGGAACTGGATGCCGGTGGCGTCCGTGTTGAGCCCCATCACACCGCCCAAGGCATCGATTTCCCGAACGACATGGCCCTTGGCCAAACCTCCGATGGCGGGATTGCAGGACATCTGAGAGATGGTGTCCAGGTTCTGCGTGAGGATGGCGGTCTGGCACCCCAGACGAGCTGCCGCCATGGCCGCCTCAACCCCGGCGTGACCAGCTCCGCAGACAATGACGTCGTAGTGTTTGGGGTAGGTGTAGAGAGAGGACATGCGGGCTGAAGGATCGAAAAGGAAAGGTCGAAGATAGAGGGTGAAGGCGTGGACTCAAGCTGTGAGCGAGGCTGGGGACGGGTGAAAATGTTCCATGTGGAACAAAAATCACGGGGCTAATCGTCCCGGGTGGGCAGATCCCCCACAAGGGCGAACAAACCCATGGCGACTCCCTGGCTGCCAATCCCGAAATTGATCGCCCATCCTAGCAGGCTGACCAGCAGAGCCTGCCACGGGTTTTTCTCCCGGGCATGGGCAGTGAAAGCACGAAAGAGGCACAGCGCAGAATAAGTTTGCAGTGTCAAGACCACGCAACAGCCGAGAAAGAGGACGAGACCGATGCGACGCCAAGGATCGAATGCAGGAAGCCAGTGGAATGCATCCGTGGCAATCAAGGTGGAGCCCAAGATGAAAAAGATCGCCCAAGTGGCAATGCCATGAACGGTGTAGGCGATGGCTCGTTTGGCATGCATTTGCCGTTGAAAATAGCTCTGCGAATGGACACCTGAAAGCGGCCTCACCATCAGCATCGATGTTTCAGCGAACGGCGAGGTAGCCAGATAGGTTGGAGGAGCTTCCCGGGATTATGGGGAGCTGAGCCCTGGGTCTACCAAAAAAGCTGCCCCGAAGACCTTGCGGTGCATCGGGGCAGGGGGAGGGTTTTTGGAATTTGGGTAAGAACACCTTCTCAACGGAAGCTCTTCGCGAAATCGTCCGAGGTGGCCTTGGCGACGACCTTGGTTTTCTGGAAGGTGCTCTTTTCGCCTTTCTCAATGAGGATGCGCTCGTAGTCGGCGCTGCTCATCGGGAACTCGATGGTCTTGTCCTGCCAGGTGGAAAGGAGGATGGCGTTGGCCAGTTCGACGCTGAATATGCCCTCCTCGGCCGGCGACAGGAGCTTCTCACCCTTGAGGATGGCGTTCGTGAAGTTCTGCAGGATCTCGACATGCTGGCCGCCGCTGTCGGAAACCGGGATGTCCATGTGCCAGGATTCCGGCATGGCGAAGGCGGCGTCCGCCTCCATGCAGAACTTGCTCATGGGAACGCGGTTGCGCTGGAAGTGGATGGACGAGCCGTTGGTCACGGTCAGGCGACCCTGCTCACCCGTGATCTCCAGCTTGTTGACGCCCGGGGCTTCGCCGGTGGAGGTGACGAAGGTGGCGGTGGTGCCGTTGTCGTACTGCATCACGGCTGTGACGTCGTCTTCGACCTCGATTTCATGGAAGCGTCCGAACTGGCAGAAGCCGCGCACTTTCTGCGGCATGCCGAACATCCACTGGAAGAGGTCCAGGTTATGCGGGCACTGGTTCATGAGCACGCCGCCTCCTTCACCCTTCCAGGTGCCGCGCCAGCCACCGGTGGCGTAGTAGTAGTTGGTGCGGAACCAGTTGGTGACCTCCCAGTGCACGCGGCGGATGGCGCCGAGTTCGCCGCTGTCGATCAGGTCCTTCACCTTCTTGAAGCAGGCGTTGGTGCGCATGTTGAACATGGCGGCAAAGATCTTGGTTTTGTCCGTGTGGGCGGCGATGAGGCGTTCGCAGTCCGCCTTGTGGACCGAGATGGGTTTTTCAACGAGGACGTGCAGGCCTTTCTGCAGGGCCTCGATGCCGATCGTGGTGTGGCTGAAGTGCGGGGTGCAGATCAGGATGGCGTCGATCAGACCGCTGGAGATCATCTTGGACACATCCGTGAACGAGGTTTCGCCTTCCTGAAGGGGCGGGATGGTGCCGTGGCTTTCGCAGAGAGCGGTGACTTTCAGGCCGGGAACCTTGCCGGCGCGGATGTTTGCGAGGTGGGCCTTGCCCATGTTGCCGAGGCCGACGATGCCAAGTCTGACGGTGTCCATAGATGATGTGTGGGTGGAGGGATTGGGAAGGTGAGACTAGGCCGGTCGACCCTGCTGGCAAGGCCGGGGTTTGATGCTTTCGGGCCGGGCTGGCAAGGCCGGATGGCCTAACAAATAATGTGTTTAAATTCGCCGCCTGCTTAAAAGTGTGGCGCCGAGATCGTGCCCTCCTCGATCTCCAGCTTCTTGCGGCGCACGATGCCGTCGGCGATGTCGAGGATCATCTCCTCCAGCAGAAGCCTCAGGTGGCTGCCGGCGCGGTAGTCGGCGGGAGCGATGTGCTTCACGCGGTCGGCCAGGGCGTTGAGCTGGTAGCATTTCCGGAAGCTCGCGCGGCTCGACTCCTCGGCGTTGTAAACCGCGATCGCATGGCCGCCGTAGCGCTTCATGAGCGTGAAGCAAGGCACGTCCGTCGGCCCGTCGCCGACATAGATCATGTTCTGGAACGGGATGGGCCGCAGCTCCGGGTCCATGTGGTCGTTCACGTCCTCATGGGGCTCGAGCATGCCCTTGTTGATGCGGAAGATGTACTGGGTCTTGGTCGTGTGGCTGATGACGCGCTTGGGAAAGCTGATGCGGCCGTCCTTGTCGGTGCCGAATTCACAGCCGAAGATGCGCTTCACAAACGGGGCCAGCGAGCTGCCGTCGAGCAGGGCCTTCAGGCCGGAGGACACGATGTAGTGCTCGATGCGGATGCCGAGCGAACGGTGCTGGCCGGTGAGCGTGGCGTTCAGCTCCTCAAACACTTCGGGCACACCCTTGAAGTAGCGCAGCTTGGCGCCGAGGCTCACCAGCTCCTCGTTGGTGGGCCGGTCCATCTCCAGGTAGTCGAGCATGCACTTGAGGTAGGCCAGTTCTCCGTCGTAGCCCTGCTGGTCCACCAGCTCGCGGCTCTTTTTCCAGAACTGCGTGGCGTTGATGCCGAAATGCGGGAAGAGCGTCTCGTCCTGCATGTAGGTCGGGCTCAGCGTCTGGTCATAGTCGTAGATGACGGCGATGGTGGTCTGCGTGGCGGCCATGGTGGGTCGAAGAACCCGGCTCAAAGCAAGGCCGTCAGGGCGTCGTCAAGAGTCGGGCAGGCGAACCGATAGCCCAGATCTGTGGCAACGCGAGGAAAGGCTCGCTGGCTGGCGAGCAGCATTTCATCGGCCATGCCGCGCAGCAGCAGGCGCAGCGCAAAGGCCGGTGCGTGCAGAAGGGCGGGGCGGTGCAGCCGGGCGGCGAGCCTGCGGGTGAAGTCGGCGTTGGTCACCGGCTCCGGGGCGCAGAGGTTCACAGGGCCGGAGACCGCTTCATTTTCCAGGGCCCACAGGATCAGGCCGGCTTCATCCTGTTCATGAATCCACGACAGCCACTGCCTGCCACCGCCCAGACGTCCGCCGAGGCCGCAGGCAAAGGCGCGCCGCATCAGGGGAAAGGCTCCGTTCTCCCTGCCGAGCACCATGCCGCTGCGCAGCAGCACGACGCGAATGCCCAGCTTTTCAGCCTCACGTGCCGCTGTCTCCCACTGCTGACACAATTCGGCCAGCCAGCCGCCGCCGGTGCGGCTTGTCTCATCCAGGGTTTCGTCGCCACGGCTGCCATAGAAGCCGACGCCGGAGGCGCAAAGAAGCACACGCGGCCGATTGGCTGGCTGCCAGGAGCGCAGGTCGGAGACGAGACGCTGCGTCATCTCCACGCGGCTGTTCCAGATGCGTTCACGCTTGGTTTTCGTCCAGAGGCCGAGCAGGGATTCTCCCGCGAGGTGAACAATGGCGTCGAGCTGTGTTTCCGGGACAGGATGATGTCCGTCGGAGGTGAGCCAGCGCGAGAAGACCGGGCCGGGCTGCATGGTCCGGCGCGAACAGCCGATGACCTGATGCCCCGAGCCTGAGGCCAGCGCGGCAAACGCACTGCCGATCATCCCTGTGGCTCCGGTGACGGCGATGTTCATGTCATGGATACGAGCGGAAGCGTGGAAAATGTCGCGCTGAAAAAGGGTTCCCTTCGCTCATGGCCTCCAGCAGAATGAAGGCATCATGAGCCGTTCCCCTGTCATTGCCGCCGAACAAGGTCTCGTACTCGACCAGCCCTGGGGCAGGCTGACCTGGCTGGTGTCGCGCGAGCTGGGCAACTCGGAGCACATGACTTTCGGCCGCGTGGTCATTCCTGCGGGAACGATGAACCCGCGCCACCGGCATCCGAACTGCGATGAAATCCTGCACCTGATCTCAGGCCGGCTGGAGCATACGCTGGGGGATCAGAACTATCAGCTGGGTCCGGGTGACACGATCTGCATTCCCGCCGGCCAGTGGCACAATGCCCGAGCGCTCCCGGAATCCGAGGCGGAGATGGTCATCTGCTTCTCGTCCGCCGATCGGCGGACGGAGTTTGAAGAGGCTGCGTGATGGATGGCTTGCGCTGAAGTACAGACAGCTTTGGTCATCGTGAGCGGAAGAGCGTACCAGGCGTCCAGCTCATCTCGACGGAGCGAGATGGCTACGTTGCTTCGCATGAGCCCCGATGACAGGTGTGCGAGACAGCCTCTGCTGATGAACCGTTCCTTAGACGGATCCCAGAAATACAGGTCATGATGCCCTGAAGGCAGCGGAAGAGCGCAAGCAAAGTAGCCATCTTGCTCCGCAAGATGAGCGAGAGGCTGGCGCAGGCAGGTAGAGCTTTCGAATTTCGAGAACGCCCGGCTTCGGCGGAGGTTTGGCTTTGCCTGAAGACGGATGGAAGGCTTGCGCTGAAGTGCAGACCGTTGGGTCATCGTGAGCGGAAGAGCGTACCAGGCATCCAGCTCATCTCGACGGAGCGAGATGGCGACTTTGCTTTGCTCCAATGACACGCTTGCCCGGTTCGCAGCCCGGCTTTGAGCGGATTTTGCGCGATGTAGTCACGCAGACGTCGGAACTGTCCTTCGTGGCGCACGAGATGATCAAACGCATCTTGCTGCCAGAAGCGCCCCTGGCTGCCAAGGCGGCGATGGATTTGCCGGGCCGTGAAGTGTTTCCAGGAGGCACACTGCTCAACCATGGAACCCTTGTCGGCGAACGTGGCCAGCAGGTGAACGTGATTGGGCATGACGACGAAGTCGAGCATCTCGTAGCGATCTCCATCAAAGTGCAGAAGGCTGTCGGCAATGAGGCTGGCGATCCCGGCCTGTGCGAGAACACACGCGCCATGACCCGAGTCAAGCGCCTCGTGCCAGCGCGTGGTGAAGCGGTCGTGATATTCGGCCAACGCTTCGGGCAGCAGCTCCTGCAAGCACGTCTTCCAGCCCTTTTGCAGAGGGTCGATGCCGTGCAGGTCAAGCCAGCGATTTCTTTCCGCCCGCCAGCGATCGAGGACATCCCTGGGCATGGAATCCACCGTGCGCCAGGTGATGAAAACTACGCATCCATCCTGCGCCCAGTGCGGCAGCCGCCGCTGGGTGATGAGCCGTTCGTCAGACGGATCAAAGAATCGCATGTCATGAAGCTATGACGGCAGCGGAAGAGCGCAAGCAAAGTAGCCATCTTGCTCCGCAAGATGAGCGAAAGGCTGGCGCAGGCAGGCAGAGCTTTCGAATTTCGAGAACGCCTGGCTTCGGCGAAGGCTTCAGACATATTTCGATCGAGCAGTATCGCGGCTTGGTTTTGCTGGAGCAGGACCGGAGTGCTTGCGCCGAAGTGCAGATGGCTGGGTCATCGTGGAGGGTTGGGCTAGCGGGACGTCCAGCTCATCTCGACGGAGCGAGATGGCTACTATGCTTCGCCAGAGCGGAGGCGGTTGGTTTGCGAAAAGGGGCTTGGGTGATGAGCCATTTGTCAGATGTGCATGCCACGATACAAAGACGAGTGCGAATGAGCGCAAGCAAAGTAGCCATCTTGCTCCGCAAGATGAGCGAAAGACTTGCGCAGGCATCCAAAGTTTTCGAGTTATGAGAACATCGGGCATGGCGGAGTAGTATGGCGGTCTGGTTTCACTTGAGCGTCGGCGAAAGGCTTGCGCCGAAGTGCAGATCTCTTGGTCATTGTGAACGATTGAATCGTGCGGGACGTGAAGCTCATCTCGACGGAGCGAGATGGCTACGTTGCTTCGCATGAGCGTTGTCGGGTGGTTGGCGAAAAGTGGCTAGCCTTTGCGGCCACCGCGCTTGGGCCGGCCGTAGGCGGCCTTCTTCGGCTTCGGCAGCGTGCCGCCGTCATCGGGGTTGAGGCCCGCCTGCTTTTTCAGCTCACGGATCTGGTCGCGCAGCAGCGCGGCTCTTTCGAACTCCAGCTTCGCCGCCGCCTCGGCCATTTCTCCTTCGAGCTCGCGGATGACGTCGGTCACCACGACATCGCCTGAGCCGCCCTCGCGCAGCACGCCCTCCTCGACCTCTCTTGCCTTGCCCAGCACCTGCAGGCTCTCCTGCACGGCGCGGCGCACGGTCTGCGGCGTGATGCCATGTTTTTGGTTATACTCCTCCTGCACCTGCCGGCGGTGGCGGCTGATGCTGAGCAGGGCGCGGATGCTCTGCGTCTCGATGTCGGCAAACAGCACCACCTCGCCGGCGACATGGCGCGCGGCGCGTCCGGCCGTCTGGATCAGCGAGGTCTCGCTGCGCAGGAAGCCCTCCTTGTCGGCGTCGAGGATGCAGACCAGGCTGACCTCGGGCAGGTCGAGCCCTTCGCGCAGGAGGTTGATGCCGACGAGCACGTCGCAGTCGCCCTTGCGCAGGCTGCGCAGGATCTCGACGCGCTCGATGGCGTCGATGTCGCTGTGCAGGTAGCGCACCTTCATGTCGAGGTTGCGCAGGTAGTCGGTGAGATCCTCGGCGGTGCGCTTGGTCAGGGTGGTGACGAGCACGCGTTCGCCGCGCTCGATGCGCTGGCGGCAGAGCTCGATGGTCTCGTCGATCTGGCCCTTGAGCGGCTTGACGGTGATGACCGGGTCGAGCAGGCCGGTGGGGCGGATGATCTGCTCGACGACCAGGTGCCTGCCGCGGGTGGTGACGTCGAACTTTTCCACGGGCTGCGAGCTGCCGCTGGTGCGCACGCTCAGGCCGGGCAGGGCGGCGGGCACGGTCTCCTCCTGGCCGATGCGGTCGCGCTGGTGCGGGATGTAGGTCGTGTTGCCGACGACGCTGTTCTCCATCTCAAACCGGGCGGGCGTGGCGCTGACATAGACGAGCTGGCCGACCTTGCCCATGAACTCGTCAAACTTGAGCGGGCGGTTGTCGAGGGCGCTGGGCAGGCGGAAGCCGTGCTCGACCAGGACGGTCTTGCGCGACTTGTCGCCCTCGTACATGCCGCCGATCTGCGGGATGGTGGCATGGCTTTCGTCGATGAAGAGCAGGGGAGGCTCGCGGAAGAAGTCGAGCAGGGTGCCGGGCGTGGCGCCGGGGGCGCGGCCGGTGAGGTGGCGGCTGTAGTTTTCGATGCCCTGGCAGAAGCCCATCTCCTGCATCATCTCGATGTCGTGCTCGGTGCGCATGCGCAGGCGCTGGGCCTCCAGCAGGCGACCGTCCTTCTCGAAGCAGGCGAGGCGCTCCTCCAGCTCGGCGCGGATGGCCACGATGGCCTTCTTCATCTTGTCGCCCGGCGTCACAAACTGTTTGGCAGGAAAGAGGGTGTAGCTGGGCATCTTCAGCGTCACCGTGCCGGTGAGCACGTCCACGGCGCTGATGCGGTCGATCTCGTCGCCGAAGAACTCGATGCGGATCGCCTCGCTGTCGAGGTAGGCGGGCACGACCTCGACGACGTCGCCCCGGGCGCGGAAGGCGCCCCGGCGGAGCTGGATGTCATTGCGTTCGTAGAGCATGTTCACCAGGGCGGTGAGCAGCTCCTCTCGGGTCATCTGCTTGCCGACATGCAGCGGCACCATCATGCCCTCGTAGTCCTCGGGCGAGCCGAGGCCGTAGATGCAGGAGACGGAGGCGACGACGATGGTGTCCGGGCGGGTCAGCAGGGCGCCCATGCTGGACAGGCGCAGGCGCTCGATCTCGTCGTTCACGTTCGAGTCCTTCTCGATGTAGGTGTCAGTGCGCGGGATGTAGGCCTCGGGCTGGTAGTAGTCGAAGTAGCTGACGAAGTACTCGACGGCGTTGTCGGGGAAGAAGTTCTTGAACTCCGAGTAGAGCTGGGCGGCGAGGGTCTTGTTGTGGCTGAAGATGAGCGCCGGACGTCCCACTTCGGCGATGATGTTCGCCATGGTGAAGGTCTTGCCCGAGCCGGTGACGCCGAGGAGGGTCTGATGCCGGTTGCCCGCCCGGAGCGACTTCACCAGCTTGGCGATGGCCTGGGCCTGGTCGCCGCGCGGGTGGAGTTCGGGATTGAGGCGGAACGGAGACATGGACGCACTTCATGGCGAAGCTGGCCCCCGTGGTCAAGATGAGTCGGGCGGGTGAACCGGGTGGCGTGGCTCAAGGCATGGAAAGCCGTCTCAAAAGGACGGGCAGCAGGAGCAACAGAACGACAAAGCAGAACACCCTGCGGGCCCTGGCATCCGTCCAGAAGGAGGTTCGACAGCCTCGCAGGTGCGACCAGGCCCAGAGCGTCAGGCAGCAGGCGGAGGTGATCCCCAAGCCACGCCAGAAGGACGAAGCGAGGTTCGGCCACTGGCGGATGAGGTTTTGGACGACATCGCAGACGAGCACGCTCCAGAGGAAGGCCCGCCAGACGGGAGAAGGAACGAGAGTCTTGGCGGGCCTGGGTCCTTGTCCTTCCATGGGATTGTGTCGGCATTTGTTCCGCCTGCCTTCCCGAGCCAGCGATGCAGCGGATGGTTTACGACTTTACGACAGGGGCTTGCTGGGCCGCTTCGGTGCCACAGTTCCAGCAGACTTCAAACCCGGCGGGGTTGTCCTCGCCGCATTTGGGGCAGGTCCAGTCCGAGCTGGCGGTCTCCTCGGGATAATGATGCGGTTTCAGCAGTTCGACGGCCTCCTCGAAGCGGCTGTCATCCACGATGCACAGGGTGGGCTGGAAGATCGGCGAGATCACGTTCAGGGTTTGCGCACCGATTTCGTTCTGGATGAAGCAGACGATCCCGGCTTCATCGAGCACCGACTTGTAGAAGCCGATGCGGCTGGAATCCATGCTGGTGTAAAGTTCCTTCATGCGGGTTCGATGGGGTGGCCGCGATGCCTCAACGGGCGCGGAAGCCAGGGTTGTAGCAGCTCCAGGGTCGGGAGACCATGCTTTTTGTTCCATCCGTCCTGGCAGGTCCACGCAAGATCGGCGCAGCCTCTGCCATCCTTTGCCGGGAGGCAGGAAACGCTCGGCCGTTTTAACAGGGACATGAATGCACCGCTGATGAATCCTGAATGGTCCCGGGTCAGTTCGATGAACTATGACGGCTTTGATGAGCGGCCCTTCCTGGTGTTCTGGGAGATCACACGTGCCTGTGCGCTGGCCTGCAGGCACTGCCGGGCCGAGGCGCAGGCCAGGCGTCACCCGGACGAGCTGAACCGTGAGGAGTCCAGCCGTCTGATCCAGCAGCTGGCCGAGCTGAACCCGCCCATGCTCATCCTCACCGGCGGTGATCCGCTGATGCGCCGCGACTGCCTGGACCTGGTGCGCGAGGCGACCGCCGCCGGTTTGCATGTGGGGCTGAGTCCTTCCGCCACCGGCCTGCTCATGAACACGGACTTCGCCGAGATCAAGGCCGCCGGGGTGGAGCGCATTTCGCTCAGCCTGGACGGTGCCACGAAGGAGACGCACGACGCCTTCCGCGGTGTCACCGGCACCTTCAGCCGTACCATCGCCGCCGTGCATCGGGCGCATGCCGCCGACCTCAGCGTGCAGATCAACACGACGCTGACCCGTGGCAACCTGCATGAATACGAGGCCTTCAAGCAGCTCATGTTTGAGCTGAAACCGGCCATGTGGAGCGTCTTTCTTCTGGTGCCCACCGGCCGCGCCGGAGCCGACGACCTGCCGGACCCGGAGGACATTGAGCATGTGTTCAAGGACATGGCGGAGCTGGTCGGCAAGGCGCCGTTCGCGATCAAGACCACGGAGGGGCATCACTTCCGGCGCGTGCTGATCCAGAAGCATGGGGCGGCCGGCAAAACCCGCCCCGGCATGCGTTCGCCCCTGGGCATCCGCGATGGCCGCGGCGTCATGTTCATCTCGCATACCGGCGTGGTTTCCCCGAGCGGCTTCCTGCCCTTCGACTGCGGCAACGTGCGCGACGAGCACCCGGCGCAGATCTACCGACATCATCCGTTGTTTGTGTCGCTGCGCGACAACGACGCCCTGGGCGGCAAGTGCGGCCGCTGTGAGTTCCGCAGCGTCTGCGGCGGATCGCGGGCCCGGGCCTACGGCATGACCGGCGACCCCTTCGCCCAGGACCCCGCCTGCAGCTACCAGCCGCGTCAGCAGGGGCAGTTGCAGCCGCAATTTGCATCTTGAAGCGCGTCCATTTTCGACGAGCCTCAGGGCTGCCCTGAAAGGCACCCGTAGCTCAGTGGATAGAGCAGTGGATTTCTAATCCTCTGGTCGCAGGTTCGATCCCTGCCGGGTGCGCTCCTTCGCAAAGCTTTGTTTGCAACGTTTGAAGAGACTTGGAGATGCGGGAGGAACGGGCGAAAAAGTTCGTCCCAGCCACTTTTTCGGCTGACCCCAGACCCAGCCTTGCCGGACCTGGTCTGGTCTGGCCGTAGAGTGCCGTGCGATGCTCCAGAATGTGAAGACCGGTGAATTCTCGGCAGCGTTCAGCTTGATTCCATTCCGGAAGGTGTCGATCAAGAAGCTATGATCGGCCGGAGCGGAGACATGTTGGGATATTCATCGATGGCGTTTACCCCCTCATTGGAGCAGAAACCATCACATGGGTTACTTTACACGCAAATGAGCCGCTAAAGTAGCAACATGACTTGAAAACCCCGGTGCAAAGCAACATTCTTGTCGGAGATAAAGCTGCCGACCAAACAACAAGCCTGTCGATAAATCACCTGTTCGCCCAACTCAACAGCGTCACCCGCAGTTCACTAAGCATGTTCAACGTGATTCGAGACCCCGTGTGGAAAGCTTGGTGTGCAACCAAGAACATTTGCATTGAGTCGGCCCTATTTTCACTGCCCACCTGCTACTATGGAATCGGCTTGAGGGCACGCCCTGGAGCACTCATCGTGACAGATAGCGAGATGATCCACCATTCATACTCGTCGAGGGAGACGTCTTGGGCGGCATTTGAACCCAGCTTGCGTTTGAGTTTTGTTTTGAGCGACCTCGCTTCAGTTGATCGCTACCCATTGAGTATCTGGAGACGCATTCTGATGGTTGACCCCGATGGGTGTTTCCGAGTAGTGACATCTGACAACTCGGTTCACTATCTCTGTTTACAGCAGAGAGGAGATGAGTTTGCTGCTATTCTAGACAGGCTCGGAGTCGGTGGTGAGAGACATCATCCCCCGTAAGCCACAAGATGACCATGAGCATGCCTAACTGCCAACCAAGGGCGAACAAGGCGCTGGTGCCAACCGCCGGGGCTGCTCTGTCGGCCATGCTCTCCGTAACTTTAACCCGCCATCCCGTCTCGATGCGCCACCCGCCCCGGCGGTCGGCACAGCTTAGACGTTCGCCCAAGTAGCAGAGCCTGTCGCCCGATGCCCTGGAACTTCGACACCAAGCAGTTCGATCCGCCGTTGACCTTGGCGGACATCTCGGCGCTTTCGAGCGCAACAGATCAAGTTTTCCACCTTGAGGATTTTGTTTTCTTCAAGAGCAACCAGCTCAAGTTACCTCTTTCCCGTGCGGAGATGATGTTTCGCGACACTGCTGGACTCCACGGAGAGATTCTCAGCGATGGCTGGCACAGCCCATTTTATCAGATTTACTCTTGGGATCAGTTCAGTGACATCATCGAAGTCCTCAATCACTGTGGTCATCAGGAGGCAGCCAAGCTTCTGGCTGATGCCCGCCACATTTTTTATCGAGGACGAAGTGATCTGAAGACTGAAGAAGATCGTCTTGAGGCTGGGATTGATGGTTGGCATCTGACCCCACAGGAGAAGGAGCGCTTCTACGATATAGGTGAGGAGTTCGAGAAGCTGGCTGAGACCTCTTACTACCCTGACCTCGTGAAGTGGTTCCATGCACACCAAGAAGACTTCAGCGACTTTCCACGATGAACACAGCATCACTCAACGGGGCGAACAAAACGGATGCAGGCAACGGCTCGAAGGCTACCTGTCGTGTCAGCAACGTCCTGCGCTCGCCGTCGCCTGATCCGAAGCGTTCGCCCAACAAAATGCGCCCCCTCATTCTCCTCATGGCGTTTCTATCCAGCATCCTCCGCATGTTCGGAGCCGAGCCTCCGAAGCCACCATACAAGGTCGCCGACATCTATCAGGAGATGCGAGGCATGGTTCTGAAACTGAAGCCGACCGACATCGGCGAGAAGGACGACTCGAAGATTCTTGCCCTGGTTATGGACACGGGATTTCCAGAGGCTGCGTTCACCCTCCTTGCCACCGTTGATGGCTCAGCCAGTCTCTACTTCAGCAACGGTGGTGGCATTATTGGTGCCGGAGGTCAGCCCGAAGGAGCATCAGCAGCCAAGGCTCTATTGGCCGATGCCAGCAAGTTTGTTGGGAAGATGACAGCCACGAAGGAGACTCCTATTGTCATGCCTGGCATGACGACCTTTTACATCATCACTGGGAAGGGCATTCTCACAGTCAGCGCTAAGGAAGATGATTTTGGAGAGGGCCGCCATGCCGTCTCGCCACTCTTTCACAAGGCACATGAGCTGATTACCATCATCCGGGAGATCGACGAGAGCCGACCGAAGAGGCCATGACCACACCCACCAAGGGCGAACAAAACGGATGCAGGCAGCGGCTCGAAGGCTATCTGTCGTGTCAGCCACGTCTTGCGCTCGCCGTCGCCTGATCCGAGATGTTCGCCCAAGAAGCTGAGTCCACCATTTTTTCGGCCCCTCCAATGAAGCGGTTGCTGATTCTGCTCATCATTCTCGCTGCCAGCATCTGGTTGGGTCCCCTGATGAACCCTCAGTTTCGCCACATGCGTCAGGTGGACAGGCACATTGATGCCATTGGTGATAGCTGGACAGCCTTCAAGACTCAGAATCATGGCTTTGAGGAGGTTCGCTTATTTGCCTATACTGGAGGAGGCGGAACTTTTGGAGCATCTGGATATGTTCCCACCCAAAAGCATGTGGATACATTAAGGTCCTTTATGGCTAGCACCAACCCGCCACGTCCAATTTTTCTCAGTGTTAGAGTCTATCGACCCGACGAAGCCTCTAAGGAGGAAGTGCGATAATGATATTTGCACTACAGCGGACTTTGTCGAGCATGGGAACGGGGCACCAGAATCACGACACAACAAGACGGCGAACAAAACGGATGCAGGCCTCGAAGGCTGTCTGTCGTGTCAGCAATGTCTTGCGCTCGCCGTCGCCTGATCCGAGTCATTAGCCATGAAACTCAACGCGATCACCACTAGGAGCGACATCGAGACTCCTCGGAGAGCCATCGATTTCGTCACATGGTACGAGGCGCTTCTCGATCGAATCAGGATCGAGCCTGATCGTGAGCTGCGTGAGCAGGTTCTAATGCGTTCAGGATTGGCGAAGGTATTTTACGAGGAGCTATTTCCCATCTACCGGCTGATGCAGATCAAGGCTGCGGACTGGACTGACGTTGAGGTTACACCGGTGCTCGGCAATCAGAACTACGATGCCCGTATCGTATGTCGAGGAACGCGACCGACGGGACTCCCGGATTGGCTGGAGGTCACATGTGTCGTCGATGGACGAGACGACAAGTTCCGGATGCGGCATCTTGTAGATCATGGCATCACTAGCATGACAGGTGCCGTTAAGACACCGCGTGAGCGAGGAAGGGCGAAAGTCGAGATCGATGACGATGTGCAGTCATGTGACGACACTGTTGCAGGTATGCTTCGGCTGCTCGAAATGCGGATAGTTGATAAGGTAGCGAAGATCTATCCAGCGAACACAGCTTTGATTCTTTTCGTCGAGTCGCACGGCACCTTTCGAGACAAGCCGTATCAATCGGTACTCCAAGACTTTGTTAAGGCGAGGAGGGCTGAGTTGCGGAGGGTCTTCCCCTCGGTCTTTCTCTTTACCTCACTCGAAGGATTTCTCGGGGAATACAGTGGCTAACCAGGCGCTACAGACAACCCCGATGACGCGCAGCGTGTTCGAAAAGTCCATTGAGTTCGGACGTTCCCAGCTGGGTGCCTGAGCTTCATCGTTCGTACGCCCAACTCCAACACGCCATGCGATATTTCGCCTCAGCCCTTTTGAGTCTTTCGCTGGTCACTGCGTAAGCGTCACGTCAAGCAGCTGCTTGACGTGCTTGACGTGACGCTCAAATCCCCAGGCCTTCGGGCCAGTCGATCTCGGTTTCGCCGTGCATGACGTCGGCGAGGACGGGGACGTCGAGGAAGTTTTCGAGGACGCGGCGGTTGGAGATGCTGGCGGCGTCGCGTTCGTCCTGGGCGTGGTTGAGGATGATGCCGGCGCACTTCAATCCGCGCTGCTGGATGTTGCGGACGGTGAGCAGGGTGTGGTTGAGGCAGCCGAGCCTGTTGTTGACCACGACCATCACCGGCAGGCCGAGCTCGACGGCGAAGTCGGCCAGGGTGTCTTTGCCGGCGAGCGGCACCTCCCAGCCGCCGGCTCCTTCAACGAGGACATGGGCGTGCTTCGCCGCGAGGGCGTAGAAGCCGCTGCGGCCGGCCTCGACATCGACGCTGCGGTTTTCCAGCAGGGCGGCGGCGTAGGGGGAGGCGGGCACCTTCAGGAACACCGGGTTGATCTCCTCGACCGCGAGGACGCCGCCGCTGGCCTGCTGGAGGGCGAGGGGATCGCGCCGATCCCCGCAGGCGAAGGGCTTGTAGCCAACGGCGTCATGGCCGGCCCGGCGCAGCGCCTCGATGAGCAGGCAGGTGATGTAGGTCTTGCCTGCGTCGGTGTCGGTGCCGGTGATGAAGTAGTGCATGAAGAAGGGGGCCGTGGTGAACCACGACGTGTCCGGGCGGTCAAGTGGAAGCGGGCCGGATCAGGCCCAGCCCATCCACTGCTTGAGCACGGCAAAGTCACGGACATGCGCCTCACGGAACTGCTTGAGCACGGCGGGATCCCTGGCGTCGCCTTTCAGGTATTCGACATGCAGGGAGATGGGGCCGGTGTAGCCGCGCTTGAGGAGCAGCTTGGCGAAGTCGGGGCTGACCTGGCCCTGGCCGAGCGGGCAGCCTTCGGCCTTGCGGCCGATCCACTGGAAATCCTTGAAGTAGATCGCGCCCCAGTGGTCGGCGGTGAGGGCGGCGCTGAGGGGCCACTGCATGCCGCCTTCGACGGTGGCGTGGTAGATGTCGTAGCAGAAGGAGAACTGCTCCGCCGGATACTCCTGCATGAGGCTGTAGATGTCCCAGACGGGGGCGCCGAAGTAATCCTTGCCACTGTGGTTCTGGAAGAGGGGCTGGATGCCGATTTCCTGGCAGAGCTGGATGAGGTCCTTGAGGCGGGGTTTGACCTCCTGAAGCTGGGCCCAGATGGGTTTGTCGAGGTCGTACTTGTAATACAGCATGCGGAAGCGCTTCACGCCGAGCTTCGCGGCGGTGCGCAGGACGGCCTCGGTGCGCTGCTCCTGGCTGACCTCGTTGATGCCGGAGGTGAGGAGGGTCATCTCCAGGTTCTGCTTCTTGAGCGCCTCGATGTAGCGGGGCAGCTCGTCCTCGACCTTCTCGGGCTCGATGTGGCCCTTGGGACGGATGGGGGATTCGACGCCGTCCACGCCCATCTCGGCGGCGAGGCCGGCGATGTCGTCGAAGCCGAGGCCCTGGAGGTGCTTGGTGAAGAAGCAGAGTTTGTTGGGCCGTGCGTTCGCGGCCGGGGCGGCGGCCGCAGTCGTGAGGCCGGAGGCGGCGAGGGAGCCGGCGAGAAGGGAGGCGTTGTGAAGGAAGCTGCGGCGCGTGGTCATGGGGTCTGCTTTTGGATCGAACGGATGCGGTCGGTGTAGAACGTCATCTGCATGCTGAGGTTTTCCTTGCCACCGACGGGAACGGCCACCAGGGGCAGGGGCACCTTGAACTTGAACTCCGGGTGCGGGATGAATTCGCGGTCGAGGGCGAGCATGGGGCCGCGGAAGATGAGGTCGGGCCACTCGCGGTAGGGGCCGTCGAAGGCTTCGTGGAGGTGGTTGACCCTGGCGCTGAGGGGAGTGACGACGATGCCGGCGACACGGCCGCCCCTGGCTTCCACCTGGGTGGTCATGGCGGTGAAGTCGCTGCGTTTGACCGGCAGCCAGATCGTGGGGACGTCGGCATACCAGGCGACAAACCAGGGGGCGTCGGAGAAGACGACCTCGTCCGGGTCGATCAGGCGACGGACGAAGGTGACGCGGTCGGGCACATAGGGCGGCCACTGGGGATGGATGCGGCCGCGCAGCACGAGGCCCATCTTGACGGTGGAGGGCAGCTCGGCGGCCATGGGCAGGGCCGAGCTGGCGACGGCGAGGACCGCGAAGCCGAGGCGTGCCCAGAAGCTGGTGTCCATGCTGCCGCGAAACCGTGACCAGAGGACGGCGAGCATGCCGCAGCCGATGACGGTCATGGCAGGGGCGAGGACGATGTAGAGAGCGTTGTCATCCTCGGTCTTCTCGGGCAGGCCGAGCATGCCGAGGCCGATGGCGAGCATGCCGAAGATCACGGCGAGGGCCTGAGCGGAGCGGGTGATCTCCTGGCGCCGGAAGCGATGCATGAGGGCGATGAAGAAGACGGCGGCGGGCACCAGGCAGGCCAGATGAGCGAAGCCCTGGGAGAGCTGGTTGCGCCAGTTGACCACCATCTTGCGCAGCAGGTCGTCGAAGTACACCGGCTGGGTGATGAGGGAAAATTCGCGGTCGATCAGCGAGGGCTGGGTGGTGAGCAGGTGCGCCTGGAACAGCGGCTTGGCACCGCCGAGGGGATCGCCGCAGGCCTGGGTGAGCCAGAGCCCCCAGGCGGCCAGGGCCGCGAGAGGCAGCAAGGCGATGAGGATCAGCGCCGGTTTGCCGCCTTTCAGGGTCAGGGCGCAGGCGAGGATGAGCCCGGCCACCAGCCAGAGGGCCATCCAGTGGGTGAGCAGCATCAGGGCGGCGAGCAGGCCGATGCCGGCGGCCTGGAGCATCACGCCCTGGCCTTCCTGGACGCGGACCTGGGCCGAGGCGAGCAGGCGGAAGCCCAGGGCGAAGAGCAGGGTCAGCAGCGCCAGGGGGCTGCCGCTGACGGCGAGCTGCCAGAGAGGTTCGCAGACCATCAGGCAGAGCAGCGCCACGGCGGCCACGGTTTCATCAAACAGGCAGCGCGCCGCCCCGTGGGTCCACCACAGGGTCAGCAGGAAGCCGAGCACGCCCAGGCAGGCCACGGCTCGGTCGAGCAGGTAGATCGAGCCGCCTTTGACGGGATCAAAGGGCTGGTGGCGTTCCAGCAGCTTGAAGACGGGCGCCCAGACCAGGGCCTGCAGGGGTGGCTGGGTGATCTCCGGCATGGCGGCCGGGGAGGCCTGCTGGTGATGGCTTTCCAGGCGCGCCCAGGCGTGGGGCCGGATGACCTTGGTCTGATAGCCACGGCCCCGGGCGATTTCGCGGGCGAGCTGCGCCTGCTCCATGCCGGCCTCGCTGCTGAGGCCGCGGAAGGTGACGAACACATGCAGCAGGGCCAGCACGACGGCCGCCCCGTAGACCACCACGCGTAGCATCGGGTGGCTGGAGCTGCTGGCGGCGGACGGTAGGGACATGCGGCGCGCCATTGTGCCGTGTTTTCATGGCTTGAAAAGCACGGCGTCAAATCTCTGCGCCGCGCTTCAATAATCCCTGGCCAGGAGGTAGTCGGCGAGCTCGTGCAGGCGGCCGCCTGCCGAACCAAAAAGGCTCAGCACATCATGGGCGTGCTGGGTCAGGCGCTGGGCCTCGGCCCGGGAGGCGTCGAGGCCGATGAGGGCCGGGTAGGTGCTCTTTTCGGAGGCGAGGTCCTTGCCGGCGCTCTTGCCCAGCTTTTCGCTCGTCTGCGTCACGTCGAGGATGTCGTCGATGATCTGAAAGGCGAGGCCGGTGGCCATGCCAAACTCGCGCAGGGCCTGCAGCTGTTCCGCCGTGGCGTCGGCGCTCATGCCGCCGAGCCGGAGGCTGGTGGTGAGCAGGGCGGCGGTCTTGTTTTCGTGAATGAAGCGCAGGGCCTCCAGGGGCAGCTTCCGGCCTTCGCCCTCGAGGTCGGCGACCTGGCCGCCGACGAGGTGCAGGCTGCCGGCGGTGACGGCCAGCTCGCGGACGAGGTCACCGGCGGTGTAGCGGCTGACGGCGGGGGCCTTGACCACCAGCTCAAAGGCCAGGGCCTGCAGAGCGTCCCCGGCCAGCACCGCGATGCCGTCGCCATAGACCTTGTGGCAGGTGGGGACGCCGCGGCGGAAGTCATCGTTGTCCATGCTGGGCAGGTCGTCGTGGATCAGCGAGTAGGTGTGCAGACATTCGACGGCGCAGGCGGCGGGTCCGGCGGCTTCCTTGGAGCCTCCGCAGGCCTCGGCGGCGGCCAGGCAGAGGATCGGGCGCAGGCGTTTCCCCCCGGCAAAGACGCTGTGGCGCATCGCCTTGTGGATGGTCGCTGGGGCGGTTTCCACGGAGGGGATCCACTGGTCGAGCAGGGAATCGGTGTAGGCGCAGCGCTCGGTGAGGTAGGACTTGAGGTCGGACATGGGAGGAAAGGCAGCCGTCATGAAGGGCAGTTCCGCCCCCTTGGCAAGGGCTTCATCCGCCCCGGGACGGCACGCTCCGGCGGCCGGGCCGCAGGGGCTGAAAAAATCACGAGCGCCCTGCACGCTCTGTGCTACTCCTCACGCCCCTTGCGCCCTAAAGCGCTGCTTTTCATCCTCCCACGACCATGCCCAAAAAGACCATCCGCGACATCGACCTGAGCAACAAGCGCGTCCTCGTGCGCGTCGATTTCAACGTTCCCCTGGAAGAAAAGGACGGCCAGATGGTCATCACGGACGCCACCCGCATCCAGGAAACCCTGCCGACGATCAAGGCCCTGCTCGAAAAGGGTGCCAAGGTCATCCTTTGCTCCCATCTCGGTCGTCCGAAAGGCCAGCGCGATCCCAAGCAGTCCCTCGCCCCCGTGGCCCCGGCCCTCAGCGCCCTGATCGGCGTGCCGGTGGCGTTTTCCGAGGAGACCACCGGTCCGGTCGCCAAGGCCAAGGCCGAAGCCCTGCCTGCCGGCGGCGTGCTGCTGCTGGAGAACACCCGCTTCCATGCCGGTGAGGAGAAAAACGACGCTGAACTCGCCAAGGGCCTGGCCGAGCTGGCCGAGGTCTTCGTGAACGACGCCTTTGGCTCCGCCCACCGCGCCCACAGCTCCACGGCCGGCGTTGCCGACCATCTGCCCGCCGTCTCCGGTTTGCTGATGGAGAAGGAGCTGGCCTACCTGCACGACGAGCTGGAAAATCCCGACCGTCCGTTCGTGGTGATCCTTGGCGGCGCCAAGGTCAGCGACAAGATCGGCGTCATCAACCGCCTGCTGGAAAAGGCCGACACCATCATCATCGGCGGCGGCATGGCCTACACCTTCCGCAAGATCGTGCAGGGCATCTCGATCGGCAAAAGCCTCTACAAGCCCGAGTGGGAGCCCATCGCCCAGGCCGCTCTCGACAAGGCGAAGGAGCGCGGCGTGAAGCTGCTCATCCCCGTGGATGCCATGATCACCGACGCCTTTGACTTCGATGCCAAGAAGCTCGGCACGACGAAGTACACCGGCGTCAACGAAAGCATTCCGGACGGCTGGGAGGGCGTCGACATCGGCCCTGAAACCGTGAAGCTTTTCAGCGAGGAGATCGCCAAGGCCAGGACCGTCATCTGGAACGGCCCCATGGGGGTGTTTGAAATCAAGGAAGCCTCCAAGGGCACCTTTGAAATTGCCGAGGCCATGGCCCGGAACACCAGTGCCAAGAACATCATCGGCGGCGGCGACAGCGTGAAGGCCGTGAAGAAGGCCAAGCTGGGCGACAAGATGACCTTCATCTCCACCGGCGGCGGCGCGTCCCTGGAACTCCTCGAAGGCAAGGTGCTTCCCGGCGTCGCCTGCCTGCAGGAGAAGTGATCCAGGCCGTTTACAGGGGTTTGCGGTTGTTGACCGGGGTTGTCGATTGTTTGCCCAGCCCGTCCAAGCCTTCCCGAAATCCACTGTAAACCACCGTCAACCATCGCAAACCACCGCCAACTTCCCTCCCCCTCTCCCATGACCCACATCCGCAAGCCCATCGTCGCCGCCAACTGGAAGATGCACATGACTCCCCAGGAGTCCGATGACTTTCTTCGCTCCTTCGCCCGCCTCGTGCCGGACAAGTGCCCCATCCAGATCGTTGTCGCCCCGCCTTCCGTCAGCCTGGAGCGCGCCAACAACGCCCTCGTCAACGCCCGTGAGCAGAGCGTCGAGCTGGCCGCCCAGAACATGAGCCAGCATGCCGGCGGCGCCTTCACCGGCGAGATCAACGCCCGCATGGTCAAGGAATGCGGCTGCAAGCACGTCATCCTCGGCCACAGCGAGCGCCGCAGCCTCTACGGAGAAAGCAACGCCATCGTGAATGCCAAGGTGCTCGCCGCGCTGGAAGCCCGCCTGCACCCGATCCTCTGCATCGGTGAAACCCTGGAGGAGCGCGACGGCGGCCTCATTGAGAAGGTGCTGGAAAGCCAGCTGCGCGAATCCCTCGCCGAAGTCGGCGCCCGCCGTGTGCTCGACTGTGTCATCGCCTACGAGCCCGTCTGGGCCATCGGCACCGGCCGCACCGCCAGCCCCGAGCAGGCGCAGGAGGCTCACGCCTTTGTCCGCAAGGTGCTCACCGACATGTTTGGCGAGGACACCGCCCAGAAGATCCGCATCCAGTACGGCGGCAGTGTGAAGCCGGGCAACATGGCCGAGCTGATCAGCCAGAAGGATGTCGACGGCGCGCTCGTCGGCGGCGCCAGCCTGGAGCATGGAAGCTTCTGGGAAATCTGCCGCGCCGCCATCGACTGGGTGAACGCGCAGTAAGCAGCCCAGCCACGCAGCTTTGAAATCCTGGGGCAGGCGGAGACGCCTGCCCTTTTTCATGCCCTCACTTCCGTGAATGCAGGCCGATCAGGTTGCCTTCGCTGTCGAAGACCAGGGCGATGAAGCCGTAGGGGCCGATGGAAAACTTGGGTTTGAAGACCCGGCCGCCGGCGCTGACCGTGCGGGCCTCCTCCACGGCGCAGTCCTCGCAGGAGAAGTAGATGAGCGTGCCGCCTGGGCCGGAGGGGCAGCCCTCGATCTTGATCAGGGCGCCGGGCGATCCGCAGCGTTCCGCCGCCATGGGAAAGCTCCACATTTCATGCTGCGTGCCGGGCAGCGCCTCCAGCGTGACCTGGAACACCTGCTCGTAAAAGCCACGGGCCCGAGGCATGTCCTGCACATAGATTTCAAACCAGCCGACCGGGTTGTTGTTCATGGATGGGGTGATCCTGACAGGGCGGCCGGGATCCTGTCAATCCGGCCCTCCGGAGTTCAGGCTCGACTCGGCATTGTCCTGCTTTTAGTTTGGCCGGATGAACCCCCATTCCTCCCTTTCACGTCGTCAGTTTGGCCGGCTTGCAAGCGTCAGCGCCGTCGCCGCATTGCTGCAAGCCCAGGTGGAGGCCGCCGAGAAGGCCGCAGGCGCCGCCGGGCAGGGCAAGGTGCGGCATTCGGTCTGCAAATGGTGCTACAAGAGCATCCCGCTGGAGACGATGTGCCTGGCGGCCAGGGAGATCGGCCTGGAGTCCATCGAGCTGCTCGATCCGCCGGACTTTGCGACGCTGAAAAAGCATGGCCTGCACTGCGCCATGGTGAGCTATCCGACAATCGAAGGACCGGGCGGCGTGAAGATCGGCCCGATCCCGAAAGGCTGGAACCGCGTGGAGCATCATGACCTGCTCCTCCAGGCCTACGAGCCGCTTCTGAAAGTCAGTGCCGAGGCCGGTTTCAAGCAGGTGATCTGCTTCAGCGGCAACCGCGACGGCATGAGCGATGAGCAGGGCCTGGAAAACTGCGCCATCGGCCTGAAGCGCCTGATGCCCACGGCGGAAAAGCTCGGCGTGAAGCTGGTCATGGAGCTGCTGAACAGCAAGGTGAACCATCCCGACTACATGTGCGACCACAGCGCCTGGGGCGTGGCGTTGTGCGAGAAGCTGGGCTCGGCGCACTTCGGCCTGCTCTATGACATCTACCACATGCAGATCATGGAGGGCGACGTCATCGCGACGATCCAGAAGCATCACGCGCACTTTTTCCATTACCACACCGGCGGCGTGCCGGGCCGTGCCGAGATTGATGACACGCAGGAGCTGAACTACCCCGCCATCATCGCGGCGATCCAGGCCACCGGTTACACGGGTTATCTCGGCCAGGAGTTCATTCCGAAGCGTCCCGACAAGCTCGCCTCGCTGAAGCAGGCCGTCGGCATCTGCTCGGTGGGCTGAGACAGGCTGTGTGAATCTCTCACGCACCTCGTATTCCTCCGCTCACACCCAACCTTTTGTTTGATCCTCATGCTCCGCTCCCTGCTGTTCAGCCTTCTTGCCGTCGCCGCCTCCCTGTCCGCCGCCGAGGACGGTTTTGTCAGCATCTTCAACGGCCAGGATTTCAACGGCTGGAAGGGGCCGGTGGAGAACTATGAAGTGAAGGATGGAGCGATTGCCTGCAAGGCCGGCAAAGGCGGGACCATCTACACTGCGGAGGAGTATGCCGACTTTGTCGTGCGTCTGGAGATCCTGATCCCCGCTGGTTCGAACAACGGGCTGGCGATTCGTTATCCAGGCTCGGGCGACACGGCCTATGTCGGCATGTGCGAGCTGCAGGTGCTCGACAACGACGCCCCGAAGTATGCCAAGCTGGACGCGCGCCAGTATCATGGCTCCGCCTACGGCATGGTGGCCGCCAAGCGTGGTCACCTGAAGCCTGCGGGCGAATGGAATGTGCAGGAAGTCACCGTCAAAGGCTCCACGATCCAGGTGGTGCTCAACGGCGTGACCATCCTCGACACCGACCTGAGCCAGGTGAACCTGGAGGAGGTCATGGGCAAGAAGCCTCACCCCGGCAAAGACCGCACCAGCGGTCACTTCGGTTTCGCCGGTCACAACGACCTCGTTTTGTTCCGCAACATCCGGATCAAGAGGCTGTAAGCCTCAGGACAAGCCTGGATCTGACACATGGACTGCGGCAGCAAGCTGCCGCAGTCCATGTGATCCATGTCGATCCATGTCACTCGCCATCTTCGGCGGCGATTTCATCGAAGGGAAAACTGGCGATGGTTTTCACCCAGGCGGGTGTGGCTTCCCTTTTGAAGGCAGCGGCACTGCACCACTTCCATTGCGAAGCCTGCGGCACCAGGCCGTGATGACGCGGGTTTTGATGGACGTAGTTCAGCCTGGCGAAGTAGCTCTGCGCATAGGTGAGATGCGTCTCGCGATAGTTCTGCCACAGCCGTGTGCGCCCAGGCGTTTGATCCTCCACATTCAATCGTTTGGTGGCCAGGCTGTGAATCTTCTGGACCACTTCCCGAAGAGTCTCGGCTCCTCTCCGAGGGCTGTGCGCGACGACATGGTAATGATTCGACAGCACCGCCCAAGCTTCGAGCTTCCAGCCGGGCTCTGTGAATGCGTCGAAAATCAGCTGCTCAAACCAATTGCGTCGGTCGGGTGTGTTGAACAGGTGCCTTTGTTCGCGGGCACGCGCCGTGACGAAGTAGACGCCGCTTTCGGAAAGCCGATGGGGCGGTGCATGCGGCCAGTTCCGTGTGCCGCGAAGGCATTCATCTTCGGATGGAACTTCGGGCCTCATGATGTCGTGGCATGAATGGAGCGCTGCGCACGGGTCAACCCTGGAATGTCACGAATCACAGCCGCGAGAGTTTCTTTGCTAACGAAGAAACCCCGGGCTGGAGTTCTTGGGGATGGCCTTCTCTGGGGTTCTTCGACGGCCAGCAGGGCTGGCCTGGTGAAAGCGGCAGCAGGCTGCCGCAGTCCATGTCAGCCCATGTCGATCTATGTGATAGGCGAAGAACGGGGATCGGCTGACGTTTCATCTGGCCATGCGTCTGCTTGCCCTCTCTTTATCCGCCGTTGCCGCCTTCGTGACCGCCGAAGAAAAGCCCGACCTGCCCATCATCGATCTTTCCGATCAAAAGCAGCGTCAGACGGTGATCGCAGCGGGGACGGAGCAGGTGTATCAGGGGCATCCGACGACGACGTTGCTCGCGGATGGCAAAACCATCTTGTGCGTGTGGTGCGTCAATCATGGCGGCGCGGCGGGGCCGATGGCGCGCAGCGAGGACGGCGGCAAAACGTGGACGCGGATCGATGACACCTTGCCGGAAGGCTTCAAGACGCATCAGAACTGCCCCAGCATCTACCGCATGACCAATCCGGCGGGCAAGGAACGCCTGTGGGTGTTTTCCGCGGCCAAAGGCACGCGCCAAGGCCCGGGCATGCCGAGCATCATGAGCGAGGATGCGGGAAGAACCTGGAAGGAGATGCCGCCTCTCGGCTTCCGCTGTGTGATGACTTTCAGCAGCATCGTGCGCCTCAAGGATGGCCGCTATCTCGGCCTCTATCACAAAGGGCCTGAAGGCGCGGACAAGCCGCCGTTGGAGGTGCTGCAGACGATCACCGCCGATGGTGGTTTCACCTGGAGCGAGCCGAAAGTCGTGGCGAGTGTGGCGGGCAAAAACCCCTGCGAGCCTTTTGTGTTCCGTTCACCCGATGGCAGCGAGCTTTGCTGTCTGATGCGCGAAAACACGCACAAGGAGCGCAGCCTCGTGATGTTCAGCCGCGATGAAGGCGCGACCTGGAGCACACCGGTGAACACCTGCTGGGGTCTCACGGGCGACCGTCATGCCGGGGTGTTCACGAAGGACGGGCGCCTGGTCATTGCCTTCCGTGACCAGGCCCTCAACAGCCCGACCCGGGGTCATTTCGTCGCCTGGGTCGGCACCTATGACGACATCCAAAACGGCAGGCCCGGGCAGTATCGCGTGAAGCTGCTGCACAGTCATGCCACGCGGGTCAGCGACTGCGGGTATCCTGGCATGGAGCTGCTGCCGGACGGCACGATCGTGGCCACGACCTATGTGAAATACGCGCCGGGCAAGGAGAAGCACAGCGTGGTCAGCGTGCGCTTGGATTTGCAGGCCACCGATGCGCTGCTGAAGGAATAACCGCTCGTCATTCCTCGCCGCTGAGCACCACGCTGCCGGTGGCGAGCCGGGTTCCGTCCTGGGTGGTCAGTTCACCGCTGATCTGCACCAGGCCAGGCATCACCGCATCCTGCCGGGCCTGGATGGTCAGGGTTTCGCCAGGTGGAATGGTGCCAAGGATCTTGAACTGCCGCACGGCGGTGAGGCGCATGTCTTTCATCGGCTTGTCACCGCGGCCGCTCTGGGCCAGCACGCCGCCGAGCTGGGCGAGCGCCTCGATCATGATGACGCCTGGCAGCAGGGGCTGGCCGGGGAAATGACCTTCGAGAAAGGCCTCCGTGCCCTTCAGCGTCCAGCGACCGGTGGCGGAGGTGCCGGGGATGAGCTCGATGAGTTCATCCACGAAGCGAAAGGACGGCCCGTGGGGCAGGGAGGAAAGCGCTTGGAAAAGCCCGGTGTGCTGCGACATAATCAACCTGTTCTAGCGATGAAGCACGCGCCTGACAAACGGCAAACCACCCACCTTTTTCCCAGTCCGGCATGACGACCCAGAACGCATCGGAGGACAGCCCTCGTCTGACGCTGTCATGCCGGCTTCGCTTTGCCACGGCGGGTCTGGTTCTGCTGATCTACTGGTCGGCCTGCGCCTTTTGCCTGCTGCCGCTGGCGGGGGCGGTGTTTCATCTGCGTCAGCAGCCGCGACGTCGTGAGCTGGGCCAGTCGGCGCTGAACCTGATGTTTCGCGGCGTGGCGGGCATCCTGAGGAGCTTTGGCGTCGTCGAGGTGTCGTATGAGGGCTTTGATCAGCTGAAGCTGCAGACCGGACCGCTGATCCTGGCCCCGAACCATCCGGCCCTGTGGGATGCGGTGTTCGTCATCGCCGAGGCGGGTCGCGCCTCCTGCGTTTTGAAGGCCTCGCTGATGCACAACCCACTGCTGGTCGTGGGCTCAAGCATGGCCGGTTTTGTGAAGAATGAACCGCTGCATCGCATGCTGAAGACTTGTCTGGAGAGACTGCGCGGCGGCGAGCGCGTGCTGTTTTTTCCGGAGGGAACACGGACTCGTCCGGAGCATGGTGCGGTCAACCCGCTCACCGGCAGCCTGGCGGTCCTGGCACGTCAGTCGAGGGCGCCCGTGGTGCCGGTGATCATCCGGACCAGCAGCCGCTACCTGAGCAAGGGCTGGCCGATCTGGCGGCTGCCCCGTGAGACGGTGCATCTGCGTCTCAGCCTTGGTCAACCGCTGACCTGCGGGCCGGAGGAGGAAACCGCGGATTTTCTCGAACGTCTTCGCGCCGTCTATGTGGCGGCGGGCTGCGGTGAGACGCCGGCGGCCTGATCCTGCGGAGGACCCGTCGGCGGCCGAACCAGAAATGCGGCCGCCTTTGGAAAGAAGCCGCGGGGCCGGGTCGAATTGCTTGCACCCATGAGACTCCGACTTCACGCCCTCTCCCTGCTGCTCGTCACCGCCGCCCTGGCCGCCGATCCCGTGCCGCCGCCCGGTTTCAAGGCCATCTTCAACGGCAGGGACCTCAGCGGCTGGCATGGCCTGAACCCGCACTCGGTGGTGAAGCTGCAGGGTGAGAAGAAGGAGGCGGCGCTGAAGGCGATGCGCGACGAGTTTCCGCAGCACTGGCGCGTCGAAAACGGCGAGCTTGTGAATGACGGTCACGGTGCCTATGCGACGACGGATGCGGACTTTGGCGACATCGAGCTGCGGATCGAATACAAGACCGTGGCGAAGGCCGACAGCGGCATCTACCTGCGCGGCACGCCCCAGGTGCAGATCTGGGACTGGAACCAGGTCTTTGATCCGAAGAAGCCGGACCGCAAGCCGCACCTCGGCTCCGGCGGCCTGTTCAACAACACGCCGGGAACTCCGGGCCGTGACCCGCTGGTGCTGGCCGACAGGCCCTTTGGTGAATGGAACAGCTTCCGCATCCGCCAGATCGGCGCCGTGACCTGGGTGTGGCTGAACGACAAGCTCGTCGTCGATGGAGCGGTGATGGAGAACTTCTACGACCGCAGCAAGCCCCTCGACGCCAGAGGCCCGATCATGCTTCAGACGCACGGTGGCGAGATCCGCTGGCGCAATCTTTTCGTGAAGGAATACAGCGCCGAGGAGGCGGCGAAGATCCTCAAGGACGCCGGCAAGTGACCAGGGGCCTCAGGGCCAGTCCCGAAGCATTTTGAGGCCCTCGCGGAAACGTGGCGCGAGGGCCAGGCAGTCGAGCAGATGGCGTCTGGCCTGGGCGGCGTCCTGTTCACGCAGCAGGACCGCCAGGCGGAAGTGCGTCATGGCGGCGCCTTCCGGATCCAGGATCAGCACGCGACGCCAGGCAGCGATGGCTTCCTGAGGCAGGTTCAGCCTTTCCGAAGCCTCGGCCAAGGCCTGCTGGGGCGTGCGCAGAAAGGGGTTGAGCGCCATGGCGCGTGCGGCATTGGCATGAACCTGGGGCCAGTCCTGCTTCTTCTGGTCGAGTTCCATGAGGCGCAGGAAGACCGGCATGAGGCTGGATTCGTGCCCGGCCAGGTGCCGGAGCACGGCGATCTCCTCGTCGTCCCTCCCGAGTTCGCGAAGCGCGGTCGCCTTGAGCTGCCAGCCGCTCTCCGCGCTGAAATCCTCGGGCACCAGGGTGATGAGCCGCTCCGCCAGCCCGAGCACGGCCTGCCAGTCTTTTTGTTCGGCCAGGCGCTCGGCCTGCCGGTGAACGCCCCAGAGGCTGGCGGGATGCTTGCGCAGGTATTCGTCCAGCGATTCAGGATCAAGGGGGTTGACCTCCTCAGGTCCTGGCTTGCCCCAGTCGGCCGTGGCTCCGAAGGCGGCGGCCTTGGATTCCAGGTGCTTTTCGAAGGCGGGTTCCAGCTTCTCCATCGGCTCCGTGTTCGCCGTGATTGCATCATTGATTCGGCGGCCCAGGGCGAGGTCGCGCAGGATGCCCTGGAACTTCTCCGTGCCGAAGCGCTCCAGCAGGTAGCCGACGACCTGGCTGGACTGGAAGTAGGCAAACATGAGGTGGTCCTCGTCCTCGGCATTGAGGAAGGCGCTGCTGAGCTGGCTGACGGGCGTGGCGGCCTTGTCCTCGAGGATCATGCGCCGGAAGCGGGCGTCCATGGCCATGCCCCAGACGGGGTTGCGCAGGCTCTCCTCGTGCACGCTGATGCCCTCGCTGAGCCAGCGCGGCATCTTGTTCTGCGTGAGGTTGAGCGTGACCACGTGGCAGAACTCATGCCACAGCGTGGCCTGCCAGTTGTTGCGGCCATGGGCGAGGCCGCCGGGGCTGTTCATGGTGATGACCGTGCCGAAGCAGACGCCCAGCAGACCCTGGCCTCCCAGGCTGCCGAAGGTGCGGATGGCGAAGTCCTGCTGCTCGCCGAAGAACTCGACCATCACCGGCTTCTTCAACTCCAGACCGTACTTGGCCGTGAGCACACTTCTGGCTTCGCGCAGCAGGGCCAGCGCCTCCTCGCCATACACAGGCCAGTCACGCTTCGGCAGCTTCAGGATGAAGTCGTCAAACACCTGGGTGGTGAAGCCGCGCATCTGCTGCTCGAGCAGTCCGATGTTATGAGCGCGGACGTTGTAGCCGTCCTTCTCGCGGATGCCGGCGGCCAGCTTCCAGGCTTCCTCCTCCTCGCCCAGGCGCAGCAGGTCCTGGCAGAGCGCGACCTTGGCGGGCAGGTAGCCGGGATCCAGTTCAAGCGCCCTGCGTTGATGCCGTGAGCCTTCGGCAAAGCGGTAGGCGCGGGACAGGACGCGGCCGATGATGTGATCCACCTCGGGATTCCTCTCCCAGCGTTTCAGGCCGCTGGCGCGCGCAGCTTCAAACTTGGCGGCGTCGGCGGCGCTGAGCTGGGTGATGGCGGCCAGCAGGGCCCAGGCGGCCGGTGAGTTGTCGCAGGTGGTCAGCACCTTCTGCACGAGCCCGGCGGCATCGAGAAACTTTTCGGAGCTGATCATGGACTCGGCCTGGTTCAGCAGGGCGCCGGTGTGACTGGGATTGATCTCCAGCGCGCGCTTGAGGCTCTCCGCCGACTTTTCACGGTCGCCGGTGGCCAGTGCCAGGGCGAGTCCGACGCGCAGATCGGCGGTTTCACCGCAGGCCTTCAAACCGGCGCGGAACACACTGGCGGCGCGCGCAGCATCGTCCTTGTCCAGCGCCAGCCGTCCTTCGGCCAGATAAGCGGGCTCGAACTTGGGATCCTTCTTCTGGGCGGTCTGGAAGTACTGGGTGATGACCTTTTTGGCATCTGCGCCGAGGGCGAGCGCCGCCTGCCCCAGGGCCACCCAGTCGGCGGCGCTGCGATTCTTGGGCTGGCCGGCCTTGGCGGCGGCGTTCACGGCCTTGAGCGCTTCGTCGGCAAGGTCCTGCCTTCCCAGCCGCAGGGCGATGCTGTGCTGGAGCATGAGCAGCTCCAGATGACCGGGAAAGGTTTTCACGGCGAGCTGCGCCACGTCGCGCGCCTCGGTTTCGCGGCCCAGCTCCAGCAGCGCCTTCAGCCTCAGGGTGCGCCATTCGGGCGACTTCATGCCGGCCTGGATGGCGCGGTCGGTGAGCAGGGCGACGTCCTCGTAGCGCCCGGCGGCGAGGATGCGCCGCATGGGCTCCAGGTTGTCCTCTTCAAAGATCTTCTCCAAGTCCTGGCCGTGCAGGGCGGAGCAGAGGAGGAGGGACAGCAGGGCGCGGCGCATGAAAGCAAAGAACGCGCCCCTGGGCGGCCTTTTCTCAAGCCTTCGGCATCACGCCGGTGTCGCGCAGGATGGCCAGGATGTGGCCGCGCTCGGAACTGCCGAGATAATCAAAGGTGCCGCTGCGGTCGCGGCCTTCGAGGATGTCGCCAAGTCGTGCCAGCACGGTCTTCTTCAGGTGCGGGTTCAGGTTCCGGAAGGTGAGGGAGTGAATCATGTAGCTGCAGCGGTGCTTGAAGAGCCGGGTGTTGAGCTGGAAGTCCTTCAGTGAACGTCCGCTCCTGGACTGCGGCGCGCTGGCGGTGAAGGCGGTCTGGAAATCCTCCTCGCCCTCGATGCCGCCATCCGGCAGGGCGGCCTCATCCTTGAACAGCAGGGCCTCCACCACGTCCTCCGCGCAGTGGTCGATGATGCGCCGCGCGGTGCCGACGGGCTCGCTTTCCACCTTTTCGCCGAGTTCCTTCTGCAGGCTGGACTGCATGTGCATGGCCCGCATGGAGGTGTGGTTGGCCTTGGTCAGGATGTTCTGCACGGAGGTCTGATGTTCCAGGACCATGAGCGCGACGATGTCGCTCTTCTTGCGCTTGTAGGGGGTGGTGTCGAAGAAGCTCGTCAGGTCGGTGACGTTCGCGCCTTTTTCGACGGGCATGTCACAGGTGTTGTCCGGGTTTTCCCGGGCGGTGACATTGCCGCGATGCAGGGAGTCGCCGTGCCTGCCGGTGACGTACCAGCCGCCCCAGCGGTCGGCGAAGGGCGTGGTGGTGTCCACGACCGTGCTGCCCTGGCTCATGATGGGATGGCCCTCGGGTCCGGGGAAGACGGAGCGCACGAGCACGCCGGGCACTTCGGGCGTGAAGGGGCCGCCGTGGCAGCTCAGGCAGCTTTGATCACGCTCAAAGTGCAGCGGCTTGGAGTCCTCCACCGTGGGGTCGAGCAGGTAGAAGATCGGGCCGAGCTTCGGATCCACCGTGGAGATTTCCAGGGCGCCGCCAACGGAGTAGCCGACATAGGCATCGTCGCCGAAATAGATCACGCGAGGGGTCTGCGGGCTGATGCGGTCGTTCTGCTTGCTGGTCTTGGAGAAGACCATGACCTGGGATTCCTCGGGGATGCGGAACTGCTTCAGCACGCCGCGCAGCACGCTCCAGGCGTCGCTGCGGTCGATCTTGAGCTTCCCGGACAGCATGAGCTTCTCCATCTCATAGGCGGCGTCGCGCGGCTGCGTCTCCGAATAGTGGATGGGCGCCTGCTCGTACTCGTTCTCAGCGCGCGCATGGAGCGCGCACAGGGCGAGCAGGGGCAGCAGTCGGCGAAGGTTCATGGCGATAGGTTGGCAGGGAAAATACGGAACTGGAGTTCCGCTTATTGCCTATGGCTTGGCCGGCGCTGCGCCTGTATTGGCACGGCCTTCAGGGCGTCAATCCGGCATCGTGCCAGAAGGCCCAATGACGAAGGAAGTTTCAAGTCCCAAGTTCCAAGGGCAGGATTCATCCGTCATGAGCCGGAGGCTCGAAAGAGATGAGCCTGGAGTGAAACGAGCAGCGCGAGTGGGAACTCCAGGACCACGTTGTCACCCCCACGTTTGAGATTCACCTCGTCCTGGAGGGACGCGAGAAGCCATTGCCAACCCTGGGCGTCACCGTCATGGCCAAGTCGCGCCCTTCTCGCGCCCCTTCAGGGCGCTCCCCTGGGTCGGTGTGTGTTTCGATTCATCGATCCGGTGGTTCTCGCTCGCCGAGCCCCGCTGCACCTCCGGCTCGATTCTGAAAATGCTTCTGCCTCTTTCACCATCGGCGCCCCCGGCTCGACGCAATGAATCCGCCATCGTAGCAGCATAGCAAGCCCGCCCGTTTCCAGGGTGAGGGGGATGCGCCTTCAAGGTGGCGGATTCAGGGTTTAGTACACGTCGCGGCGGTAGCGCTTGGCGTCCTTCAGGGCGGCCATGTAGGCGACGGCCTCCTCGGGGGATTTGCCACCTTCCTTTTCAATGATCGTGTGCAGGGCCTTATCCACGTCCACGGCCATGCGCGAGGCGTCGCCGCAGACATAGACGATGGCTCCCTGCTCCAGCCAGGCGAAGAGCTCGGGACCGTTCTCCAGCATCTTGTGCTGCACATAGATCTTCTCCGCCTGGTCGCGGCTCCAGGCCGTGGTCAGCTTCGTCAGGGTGCCGTCGGCCAGCCAGGTCTCAAACTCATCCTTGTAGAAGAAGCAGGTCTTTTCGCTGACCTCACCAAAGAACATCCAGGCCTTGCCCTTGGCGGAAGTGGCCTGGCGTTCTTCGAGGAAGGCACGGAAGGGGGCGATGCCGGTGCCGGGGCCGATCATGATGACCGGCACGTCCTCGTGAGGTTCGGGCAGGCGGAAGCCCTTGCCGTGGTTGACAAAGACGGGGATGAGCGTCTCGCCCACCTGGATGCGTTCGGCCAGGAAGGTGGAGGCCACGCCGCCGCGTTCGCGACCATGGCTGGTGTACTTGACGGTGGCCACGGTGAGGTGGACCTCCTTCGGATGCGCCTTCTGGCTGCTGCTGATGGAGTAAAGCCGGATGTTCAGCTTCTTCTGGGTGGCCATGAACTCCTGCGGCTCAAACTTTGCGGCGGGGTTTTCCAGGAGCAGGTCGATGACGAAGCGGCCCCAGAGGTACTTTTTGAGGTCCTCCTTGCGCTCGGGTTCCAGCAGGCCGTTGAGCGGCGTGTCGCCGCAGGTCTTCTCGATGATGGCCTTGATGAGCTTGTTATCGACCTCCGTGATGAGGGTGGCTTCAAACAGGGCCTGGCGGATCGGCACGTCGGCGGCGGTCTTCGGGTGCTTGACGATCTCATCGCCGCTGAAGCCGAGGGCCTTGAGGGTGTCCTCGACCAGGGCGGGGTCGTTGGTCGGCTGCACCGCCAGGGAGTCGCCGGGAAGATACTCCAGCTCGCCGCCCTCCAGGTCGATTTCATAGTGGCGGGTGTTCTTCGGAGCGCCGGGGCCGGAAAGATCATAGGCCTTCTTCACTTTCGCGATGAAGGGGTTCTTCACGTTGTAGACGGGCTTGCCAGCGGCGGCTTCGGTGCTCATGAGGGTCGGGATGGGTTGGCGAAAGGCCGCGCAGGCTAGGACAGGGCGGGGGGTTGTCAATGCAGAGGGGAAACCCTCCTTTCAGCAGCTCCCATGCCGCTTTCGCAGGGCAAGTGCCGAAGCCGGGCCTGCCCCCTGGCAAAAGGATTTCGGCAAAGTGTGTCCGGTCTCCACGTTGAATCCCCAGGCGCCAGGCGATCCCTGCATGCCAGACTCCTCCATGAAAAAGCTCCTCCTGATCCTTTCCGCCTGTTCCCTCGCCGCCGCCGAACCAGTTTTGCTTTTCTCCGACGACTTCGCCCGTGATGAAAAGACGCCGGGCAGGGAGGACATCGGCAACGGCTGGACCAGCAACAGCGGCTGGCGCGCCAGGGGCCATCAGCAGGTCGATCTGATGGACGGTGTGATGCATGTCACGAAGCACGCCGAGGCGGATCATGGCGTGGCCATCTTCCATGACGCCGCCTTCCATGACGGCGCGGTCGAGCTGCGCTTCAAGCTGGGCGCGGGTGATGACCTGGGCGTCGATTTTGTCGACCGTGAACTGAAGAGCGTGCATGCCGGCCATCTGTGCATCGCCCGGGTGACGAACAAGGCGCTGACGATCACCGACTCGAAGACCGGCGGCATGGACAACACGATCCGCGAACGCCGCCAGAAGGGTGACAAGTCGCCGGAGCTGGCTGCGCTGCTGAAAACCAAGACCAAATCCTTCAAGCTCGACCTCAAGCCCGGCACCTGGCACACGCTGCACATCACGGTCGCAGGTGACACGATGTCGGTGAAGATCGACGGCCAGGACACCGGCAGCTTTGCCAGCGAGGGCATCGCTCATCCCACCAAGCGCATGATCACGCTGGCGGTGAACAAGTCGGCGGATGTGGATGATGTGAAGGTCTGGAGGTTGAAGTGACGAACATGCTCCGTCTTGCCCTGTTCTTCCTTCTGACCCAGGCCGCGCTGGCCCAGACATCCAGGCATGAGGTCGTGCCGGACTGGCCGCGCCTGCCGGAAAAGCATGTGCTGGGGCTTTGCGCCGGAGTCGGGGTGGATGCGCAGAACCGCGTGTTTGTGTTTCATCGCAGCGGCAGGAAGTGGTCGAACCCGTTTCCGAAGGAGCCCATCGCCGGGCCGACGGTGAGCATCATCGACGCTGACAGCGGGCGGCTGCTGGCCTGCTGGGGTGAGAAGCGCTTCATCATGCCGCATGGACTGAGCCTCGATCCTGAAGGCAATGTCTGGCTGACGGACGTGGGCCTGCACCAGGTCTTCAAATGCACGCCGGAGGGCAGGGTGCTGCTCACGCTTGGCGAGGCCGGTGTGCCGGGGGCGGACAAGACACACTTCAACCTGCCCACCGATGTGGCCGTGCTCAGGGATGGGTCCTTTTATGTGAGCGACGGCTACAAGAACACCCGGGTGATCAAGTTCAGCGCCGAGGGACGGTTTGAGTTTGAATGGGGCGCGAAGGGCGCGGGGAACGCAGAATTCAACCTGCCGCACGGCCTGGCCCTGGATGCCCGGGGCCGTGTGATCGTCTGCGACCGTGAAAACGAGCGTGTGCAGCTGTTTGATGCGCGCGGCGGCTTTCTTGAGGCCTGGAAGGGGCCGCAGCTGGGCAAGCCTTATGGAGTGGCCGCGACGCCGGACGGGCGGGTTTTCGTCATCGACGGGGGTTCGCCTACGGTGCGCGCAGAGCTGCGGGGCAAGGCGGTGGAGCTGGACCTTGGCGGCAGGGTCATCGACACTTTGGGTTCGTCGGGCAAAGGTCCGGGCCAGTTTCAGCTCGGCCATGACATCGCGGTCGGGCCCGACGGCTCGGTGTATGTGGCGGAAGGCACCGGAGCGCGTGTGCAAAAGTTTGTCAGGCGGCCCTGAACTCATTGAAGCTGCAGGGTCGGCGGCAGGGTGACCGGGCCGGCTGCGGGCTGGTGGTCGTCCGGAAAGATGATGGTGATGCTTTGCACGCCCTGCTGATGGGTGGAGCCGAGCAGCCAGCGTTTGACGAATTCCGCCACCGAGCTGCGGGCGGCTTCGCGGATGCGGTCAAGGTGGGCCTTGTTGCCGGCGCGCTTCTCCAGGGTGGGCGTCAGCTCGCGTTCCAGGCTGGCGAGGTTTTCGGCGGCGTTGAAGCGCAGCCATCCGGCTTCGGACTTCTTCTGCATGCCGTCCGTGCGCACGGCGGGAGGAGGAGAGGGCCGGATGGCGGGAGCCCGGACGATGCAGCGGCCTGCATCCACCTCTAGCCGCCAGTCTTCAGAGATCCTGACGTGATAACGATACACCACCGGCGTGCGGATTTCGGAAACCGTGGTGCCCAGATAGACAAGCTCGTTGAAGGCGGTCTTCATGTCGAAGCGCGTCACCGTTTCGTCCGTCTCCAGCGTGGCGACCTCCAGCACGTCACCATGCGTGGCGGTGATGCGGGTGATGGATTCGCGGAAGGTGGTGCTGATGTCCTGTTCCACCAGTCGCCCTGGCAGTTCGCGCAGCCAGGCCCCGGCCTCCTTCAGGGCGCCGAGGAAGAACCAGGCGGCAACTCCGAGCCCAAGCAGGCCTAACAAACCAAGCATCAAAACGCTCCTCAGGCAGCCGCGGCGCCCGTGGGCGGCTGAAGTCGGGTTTTGAACGGGAACCTGCTCGGACATCCGCCCACTATGCCGCTCCGCGAACGATCCGGCCAAGGCTTTTTAGGGCGGACATGTTCAAGGCCACTTCGCCAGGACTTTGCCGTCGGTCGTCTTGAGGACGAGGCCTTCGAGCCTGGCTTCACCAGGACCGGCGCAGGGGTCCTGGCGCAGGGCGTGCAGGGTTTTGGTCTCTTCGATGCGCAGGCTGTGGACATGCCATTCGCCGTCGTGCTTCACGTCGAAGCCTGCGTGGCCGCCCTTGGGCAGGAGTGTCTGGGCGTCGGTGGTCCAGTAAAGTTCGCCGCCTCCCGTGGCGCGGCTTTGCAGTTTAAACTCGAGCAGATAGGGGCCGGGTGAAGTGAGGGTGAGGCGCTCGAAGGCGAGGCCTGGACCTTCGCCGCTGCACTGCAGGGTGACCAGGCATTTGGAGGCATTAGTTCAGCGGCAGGTCGAGCGTGAACTGGTGCTGGTCCGGATCATGGACGTAGGGCGTGTCCTCGACGAGGACCTGCTGGACGACGTCGTAGGTGAGGACGTGAACACGTTTTTCGTTGGGCACAAAGCGCAGCAGGCGCAGGACGGGCTGGCTGAGGTAGTCGCTGAGCAGGGAGGTGACGGGATGACCGTCGTCGGCAGGCGTGGTCAGCCTGAGCGCGGTGACGCGGCTCTGGTCGCCGCAGAAGATGAGGCGCAGGTTTGCATGCCTGCGGAACAGCTTGTCCCACATCTGCCCGCCCGTGTTGCCACGCGCACCATGGATCTTGACCCAGCGCATCCTGCCCTTGGCGTCGTGGATGTAGCCCTTCTCCTCCTTCGGTTTGTCGAGGATGCCGAGGTCCATGTGGGTGGTGATGAGCGCCTGCCGGTCCTCGTGCTTTTTCAGCAGGGCATCGGCCCAGGCGAGCACATCGTCGGGGGCGTTGCATTCGAGGCTGAGGTGGATGAAGGCGATGCCGCCCGCGCTGAAGAGCTGGGCGCTGTTGACGTTGTTGGCGGAGACGTTCTGATCCTTGCGGTCGTGGGTGTAGCTGCCGAGGTACCAGGGCTTGGAGGCAAAGCTGGAGGCGGGAAAGTGCTGCTGGAACAGGTGCGCGTCGCCCCTGCTGGTCATGTCATGATTGCCAACAGTGAGGCTGAAGGGCAGCAGGCCGCGCAGGTGATCGAGGTGCTGCCTGGCGACGGCCCACTGGTCGGCGTTGTTCTTGTCCACGATGTCGCCGACATGGCTGACGAAGACGATGTTCTGGCCGGCCTGATGGTCGCGGATCCAGCGCACCTGGGCCTCGAGGTTGGTGTTGGTGACGGGGTCGGTGCTGTCCGGCGTGGCCTTGCAGCCCCTGCCATGGTAGCTCTGGGTGTCGGGGATGACGACGAGAGTGAAGGCCTTGTCCGGCAGCGCGGGCAGGGGGCGTGAGCCGATCATCGTGCGCTTCTTCACCTCCTGGGCGGAGGTGGGAAGGCACAGGCAGAGGGCGAGGAGGCCCAGGAACAGCGGTTTCATGAAAAGGAGAGCCTCAGTCCAGCTTCACGCTCATGACCCAGGCGGGGCCCTTGCCGCAGTCATAGGTTTTCAGCGGCGTGAGAGCCCCGGTTTCAGCGTTGCGCCGGTAGACGATGAGGCGGTGCGAGCCTTCGCCGGCGGAAACCACGAAGGCATCGCCGGGAGTGAGGGCGAAGGAGCGCGGCGTTTTTTCCGTGGGCGTCTGGCCGAGTGCGGTGAGCTCGCCGGTCAGCGCATTCACGGAGAAGACCGCCAGGCTGTCATGGCCGCGGTTGGAGGCGTAGACAAAGCGGCCGTCGGCGCTGACGTGGATGTCGGCGCAGGAGCCCTTGTCGCGCCATTCCTCGGGCACGGTGGGCACGCTCTGCCGGGCCTTGAGCGTTCCCAGCGCGGCGTCATAGTCGCAGAGGGTGACGCTTTTGCCCTGTTCATTGACGAAGTAGGCCCAGCGTCCGCTGGGGTGAAACTGCATGTGGCGCGGCCCCTCGCCCGGGCCGCCAGGCAGGTTGGACGGTTGGTTAGGCGTGAGCATGCCGGTCTGTTCGTCGAAGCGGAGCTGCTCCACCTTGTTCAGCTCGCCGACATGCGGCACGAAGGCGAAGCGGTTCGCCGGGTCGGTCTGGATGCAGTGGGCCTTCTTCCCGGTCTCCAGCGTGACGACCGGCAGGCCGGTGACACGTCCGTCCCGGATGGCGGACGAGCCGATGACGCCCTCGCTGTAGGAGGCTGCGAGCAGCCAGCGGCCGGTTTTGTCCGTGCGGACATAGGCGGCGTTGAAGCCGGCGTCTGCGAACGAAGGGTCTGACAGCGCCCCGTTTTTCGGATCGACCGCAAGCGTGGCGAACTGCTTCGTCGTGCGCACCGAGGCGTGCAGGTGCCGGTGGTCCGGACTGAGGCAAAGGCTGCCCGGAGCCCCGGGCAGCGGGGCTTCACCGGTTCTGGTGAGAGCACCGGTTGCTTCATCCAGCGTCCAGACCGCGATGTGTTTCTCGCCGCTTTCAGAGACATAGACGACCGTGGGTCCGGCCAGCAGGGGGCCGGCGAGGCAGAGGAGTGCGAGGAGAAGTTTCATCGTTGGACAGGGCCAAGCTCAAACGACGGATGGTGGAGGCAGCCTTCATCTGTTTCGCCCAGGGCCCGATTTGGTCAGCGCGGTTGCACGGGGTTGGTGAAGGCTGCTCGCATCCTTCCAGGATGCGGCGAAGGTGAAACGCGGGTCTGGCGACGTGGTCCTGGAGTTCTCACTCGCTGCGCTCGTTTCACTCCAGGCTAATCTCTTTCGAGCCTCCGGCTCGTGATGAAACGAAGAGCGATGCATCCAGCCCTTGCGCCTTGGTCCTTGGAACTTCCTTGGTCATTGGCTTTTGGGTCTTGGTCATTCATTGCCGAGACAACAAACCAGGCTCCCTGGGTTTGCTTGTTCGCGTTGATCATTTCCCGGGCCGGATCTCAGCAGGCTTCGAAGCTGCGCCAGCAAGGTAGCCATCTCGCTCCGTCGAGATGAGCATGGCGTCTGGCAGGCTCAGGCGTTGACGAACTCCCGACGTCCTTCCTGTTAGCGAAAGCCTTCCGCACATCTCGCGGAGCGAGATGGCTAGTGCGCTGTGAAGCGTCACGATCCTCCGGGGTGGAAGACCTCGGCCATCTGGAACCGTGTTCCAGGTGAGAACTTGAAGTAACTGCGTCGCCGCGAGGCGGGGT
>JABARQ010000020.1 GCA_019186985.1 Prosthecobacter sp.
TGATAATCACCTAAAGCGAGCTGAAAGGTTCGAAAAATCAGCGAAACCAGAATAACACCTGCGCCTGGCGGCGCAACTGTCATCATGGCCCTTCTGTCAAATTCTTTAATTTGCCATTACATGCATTGCATGTAGTTAATGATGGCGGGTTTGAAGGCGGTTAAGTCCCTGATTTTGTGTGGTTTAAGGGGCCTGGAAGTGCTGCAACTGCACTTGACGCCCCCCCGCTTTGCCCCTGCCCCGGAGAGGATTTACGGACCGCCTCTTGAAGCCTGGTTTGAGGGCGACAAACGAGACGTTTTTCCCATCCTAGTTCTTCGCTTTACCCTTGGGCTTTTCAGGCAGGCCCTGGCCGGGTTTCAGGTCGAGGTTGGCGAGCATGTCAGCCTCAGTGATGACTGAAGAGACGCCTTCCGCCGGAATTTCGGCCTTGGCGGTCCAAAGAATGGCGTTCAGGACAAGCTTCCGCTGGTCGCTGTTGGCCCATCCTTGGTGAAAATGGCCGCCGGTGAAGCCGAAGCCACGGCCGCCGTCGCTGCGCTCGCAGGCCCAGGCGACGTGCTGCTTCTCCTTGTTCTTGACGGATTCACGGACGGCTGGGTTGCCGCTGTGGTGGCCGTCGGGCCGGCTCATGGTCGAGTCCGGGGCCACATCGCTCAGGATCGGGGTCACTCCCTCCATGCCCTTGCGGAAGCGCATGTAGAAATACCACTCGTCATTGGTGCCAAAAGGCTTAACTCCGGAGCTGATCGGGTGAACAGGCAGTTCCTTGAAATTGGCGTCCCAGTGCGGGTTGACGCTCCAGTTGATCTCGAAGCAGCCGCCCATCCAGTCGATGAACTCCTTGCCGCCCTTTTCAATCGTGGGTTCAACCGCGTAATGCAGGGTCAGGAAGCCGCAGCCGCGCTTCATTTCCTTGTCGAGCTGCTGGAGGCGGTCGCCCTGGAGCGCCGGGTGGCCGCCGCCGCCGTCCGAGTAGATGACCACCGTGGAGGCCTGAGCGAGTTCCTCAGCGGCCGGCCAGCCGCCGTGGAGGTGAGCGCGGACATCGACCTGGTCCCCTGCTCCCTGCTCCAGGCACTTTTTCAGAAGCAGGATGCCGGCGTTGTGCTCGTGCTGACCGGGGCCATGGGAGGGACGGCCGGCGATCATGACGATCAGCTTTTTATCAGCGGCGGACAGGCTTGATGCAGCGGCCGTGAGAAGGACGGCGAAGGCGAGGACGAGATGTTTCATGAAGAGGATGGAAAAAGGGCAAACGCTGTCGAGGAGCGCAGCTTTTCATTCAGCCACCGGCAGATGGAAGAACGTCAGCGACAGGCGATGCAACGGCCGGGATTGCCGCTGCACGGGCATTTCGATTTCAACGGGTGCCAGTCCTCAGGCATTCAGGGCTGCAGCCGCCAGCTGACCCTCTTCGGAGAGGATTCGGCCGGTCAGCTCAGGCTTGCAGTCGCCCTTCAGTTCATCACGGAACTTGCGGATGAAGCTCTGGGTCGGCCAGGAGGCGGCTTCGCCGAAGGCGCAGATGGTCTTGCCCTCGATCTGATTGGCCACGGCTTCCAGCTGATCGACGTCGTCCGGGCTGGCGTTGCCGTCGACGATGCGGTCGCTGATCTTCTTCATCCAGAGGCTGCCTTCGCGGCAGGGCGTGCACTGGCCGCAGCTTTCGTGGGCGTAGAAGTTGTTCAGGTTGTTGATGACCCAGGTCATGCTGCGGCTGTCATCCATGATGATGACGCCGCCGGAGCCGGCCATGGTTCCGCAGGCGGCCATGGTGTCGAAGTCCATCGGGATGTCCATGATGGTGAGCTCACGGCCGTCCTTCATCTTGAACTTCTCATCGGCACGCAGGACTTTGGAGGAGCTGCCGCCAGGGATGATGGCCTTGAGCTTGCGGCCGGGCTTGAGGCCGCCGCAGAGATCGTTGATGACCTCGCCCATGGTGACCTTGCCCACCTCGACCTCGTAGTAGCCGGGCTTCTGGACGTCGCCGGAGACGCAGAGGATGCGGGTGCCGGTGTTGTTGGGGGTGCCGAGCTTGGCGTATTCAGCCCCGCCCATCTGGATGATGTGCTTCACATGGCAGAGCGACTCGACGTTGTTGACGATGGTCGGGCACATGTAGAGGCCGAGGGCGGCCGGGAAATAGGGGGGCTTGATGCGTGGATAGGGGCGCTTGCCTTCGAGGGACTCGATGAGGCCGGTTTCCTCGCCGCAGATGTAGGCACCGGCGCCGCGGTGGACGTAAAGCTCGCAGTCGAAGCCGCTGCCCAGGATGTTCTGGCCCAGGAAGCCCTTTTCACGGGCCTCGGCGATCGCTTTCTCGACGATGATGGCGGCCTGGGGGAATTCCTCGCGGATGTAGATGTAGCCAAGTTTCGCACCAACGGCGAAGCAGGCGATGATCATGCCCTCGAGAAGCTGGTGGGGGTCCTGATGCAGGATGTAACGGTCCTTGAAGGTGCCGGGCTCGGACTCGTCGGCGTTGCAGATCAGGTAGACCGGCTTGGTGTTGGTGGGCGGGATGAAGCCCCATTTCACACCTGTGGGGAAACCTGCACCGCCACGGCCGCGCAGTCCGCTGGCCTTCACCTCGTTGATGATGGCGCTTTTTTCCATGGTCAGCGCCTTCTTGAGCTGCTCATACCCGCCGTCGGCCAGGAAGCTGTCGATGGAAGGCGTGTAGCCGGAGCGATCGACGTTTTTGAAGATCAGCCGTTTTTCGCGGGCGTGGGGCTCTTTGCCAGGAAGGTATGAAATCGCCATGAGGGGGAGGAGGTCGCTGAGCAGTATTCCGCTACGGCTGGGAGCGGCAAGCGGGTTTGTGAAAAATTTCACAAGCCGGGCAACGCTTCGGACAAGCAGGCGGAAACGAGCTGGAGAGTCGGCGCAACTCCCCTGCCCCTGGCGGCGTTATTGCAGCGTCATGCCGTCGTTTAGTCCGCTTTTACTGATCTCCCTTCTGTTTCTCTGTCCCCAGATGAAGGCCCAGCAGGCCGGAGACTGGGTGCATTCACGAGGTGATGAAGCCATGCAGGGGCGGTCGGCGGTGGACCTGCAGCTGCCTCTGGAGCTGGCCTGGCAGCACTCCATGATGGAGAGGCCCAAGGGGCAGTCCGAGATGCTGGTAAGCAGCGCCGTGGTGAGAGGCGGCAAGGTTTACGCCGGGTGCAAGGACGGCAAATTCCGCTGCCTGAAGCTCGAGACCGGCGAAAAGATCTGGGAGGCCGAGGGCAAGGGTGCCTTTGATGGAGCGGCGGCCTTTGCCGGAGAGCTTGTGGTGGCGGGCTGCCAGGACGGGTTCATCTACGCCTGGAACGCCGACACCGGCAAGGAGGCCTGGAAGTATGAAACCGAGGCCGAGGTGCATGCAGCGGCGAATGTCTGGACCGATCCGGCGACGCAGGTGCAGAAGGTGCTGATCGGCAGCTATGACTACAAGGTTTACTGCCTGGACGCCAGGACCGGCAAGCAGGACTGGGCGGCGGAAACCGGCTACTACATCAACGGCGGCGCGGCCGTGGGCGACGGCAAGGTGGTGTTTGGCGGCTGCGACAGCGTGCTGCACGTCCATGATGTGAAGACCGGCAAGGAGGAGCGCCAGATCGAGGTCGGCGCCTACATCGGCAACAATGTCGCCATCGCCGACGGCGTCATCTATGTCTCGCACTACGGCAACCGTGTCGGTGCCTACAGTCTGACCGAAGGGGCCAAGGTCTGGGAGTATGGCGAACGTGAATTTGAGTATTACGCAGCGCCGACCATCTGGGAAAAGACCGTGTTCTGCGGCGGGCGGGACAAACGTTTCCATGCCATCGACCGCAGCACGGGAGCCAAGAAATGGGAGTTTCGCTGCCGGGACAGGATCGACAGCAGCGCGGTGGTCTGCGCGGGCAAGGGCGTCATCTTTGGCAGCGACGACGGCTATCTTTATGTGCTCGATGTGAACGACGGCAAGGAGCTGTGGCAGTATGAGGTCGGTGCGCCGGTGAAGACCTCTCCCGCGGTGGCGGGCGACTACGTCATCGTGGGGGCGGACGACGGCAGCCTGTATTGCTTCAAGGCGGCGGCTTCTACGGCAGCCCCGGCCTCTGCAGCGCCCGCAGCGTTACCAGCGCCGGCCAAGTGAGCTGGATGTTTAATCTCATGTTATGAGCGGCGGGGCCGGTGCGTTCCCTGCACCACCTGCATGATTTCACTTCCGCTGCCGCACCGTCTACTGATCGTCCTGGTCTGCCTGACGCCCGCCCTGTCCCTGACGGCGGCCGAGGGCGGGCGGCCTAACATCCTGTTCATCCTCGTCGATGACCAGTCGCCGCAGGACCTGAAGATGTACAATCCCAAATCCACGCTGAGCACGCCGAACCTTGACCGGCTGGCGGCCGAGGGCATGGTTTTTGACGGAGCCTACCACATGGGGTCGTCGCTGGGGGCCGTGTGCACGCCGTCGCGTCACATGATCATGAGCGGTCGCACCGTCTGGCGACTGCCGGTTTCACCCTGGGCGGCGAAGACCAGCCCTCCGGCCCTGGAGCAGAACACGATTCCCGCCGTCTTCAACCGCGCCGGCTACGCCACCATGAGGACCTGCAAGATGGGCAACAGCTACGAGGCCGCGAACAAACTGTTCACCGTGCGGCGCGACGCCAGCAAGCGCGGGGGCGATGCGGAAAGCGGCAGCGCCTGGCATGCCGAGCAGGTGCTGGATTATCTCAAGAACCGCGAGGGCACGAAGGACACCACGCCTTTCCTGATCTACTTCGGCTTCTCGCATCCGCACGACACCCGCGACGGCAGGCCCGAGCTGCTGGCGAAGTATGGCGCCACCAATCATACGGACGAATCCAGGCCGCCCTCGCCGCACAGCCTGCAGCCCGAGCTGCCGGCCAATTACCTGGAGAAGCATCCGTTTGACACCACGCACAGCGACGTGCGGGACGAGATCGGGGTCAGCGGCGTGTGGAAGCGGCGGGATGAGGCGAGCATCCGCAACGAGCTGGGGCGTGAGTTTGCCTGCAGCGAGAACATCGACGAGCAGGTCGGCCGCGTTTTGAAGAGGCTGGAGGCGATGGGCGAGCTGGACAACACCTACATCTTCTACACCGCCGATCATGGCATCTCGATCGGGCGGCACGGGCTGATGGGAAAGCAGAACCTCTACCAGCACACCTGGCGGGTTCCCTTCATCGTCAAAGGCCCGGGCATCCAGGCGGGCAGCCGGGTGGAGGGCAACATCTACCTGCTCGACGTGCTGGCCACGCTTTGTGACCTGACCGGCATCCAGGCGCCCGCCAGCAGCGAGGGCCTCAGCTTCAGGCCCGTGCTGGAAGGACGGCGCAAGCAGGTGCGCGACGTCCTATATGGGGCCTACGCCGGAGGTGGCAAACCCGGGATGCGCTGTGTGAAGCAGGGCGACTGGAAGCTCATCCGCTACGAGGCCCCGGATCGCGGGGTGAATGAAACGCAGCTTTTCAACCTGGCGGACAACCCGGACGAACTGCTGCCTGAGCATGGTCGCCCCAACCTGGCCCACGATCCCGCTCATGCGGCCAGGCTGGCTGAAATGCAGGCCCTGCTGCTCGCCGAGATGCGGAGGCTGGAGGATCCCTGGCGTTTTTCAGATCAGCCCGACGACAGGCTGCCCCCTCCCCCGCCGCCAGCAGCCAAGGCTGGCAAAGGCAGGAAAGGCAAGGGCAAGGAACCGGGGAAATGACTGCTCAATCCACCCGGTTCCTGTGCAGGGCCGTCACGATCACATCCGCTCCGTGGTCTCAATGCCGAGCAGGCCGAGGCCGGTCTTCAAGACGCGGCTGGTGGCTTCGCAAAGCGTGAGACGCGTGTTACGAACCGCCCCCTCCGACTTCAGCACCGGGCAGGCTTCGTAGAAGCTGTGGTAGGTGTTGGCGAGTTCGAAGAGGTAGTTCGCGAGCAGGTTCGGCTTGTGATCGAGCAGCACGTCGTGCGTCGTCTCGGCAAACTGGGCCAGCTTGATGGCCAGCACGCGCTCAGCCGGGTCGGTGAGGGAGAGTTCACCCGTAAGCTTCACAGCCCCGTCCAGTTTCCGGAAGATGCTGCGGGTGCGGACATAGGCGTTCAGCAGATAGGGCGCGGTGTTGCCCTGAAGGCTGAGCATCTTGTCCCAGCTGAACTTGTAGTCGGTGAGACGGTTCTGGCTGAGTTCCGCATACTTCACGGCTCCGGTGCCGATGACCCGGGCGATTTCATCCTTCTCGACATCGCTCAGCCCCTGTTCCTTGGCATCGGCCGCCTCGCGGGCGCGCTCCACGGCCTCCTCGATGACCTCGAGTAGCCCGACGGTCTCACCGCTGCGCGTCTTGAACATCTTGCCGTCCGGCCCCAGGATGCTGCCGAAGGCAATGTGGGTCATCGACGTGGTGACGCCGCGCCGTTTCGCCGCCGCGAAGACCTGCCGGAAGTGGAGCTGCTGCGGTGCGCCGACGACGTACCAGATTTCATCCGCCTGCCATTCCCGGACTCGGTAGTCGATGGTGGCCAGGTCAGTGGTGGCGTAAAGGAAGCCTCCATCGCTCTTGCGGATGATGCAGGGCGCGGCCTTCCATTCATCCTTCTCCTTGATGAGGAAGGGATCGTCCTCCGGCTTCACGCTGCCGTCGCTGAAGACCACGGTGGCGCCTTCGCTGATCGTGGCGATGCCTTTCGCCAGCATGTCCTCCACCAGCGGCGCCAGAGCGTCGTTGTAGAAGCTCTCGCCGAGATAGTGGTCGAACTTGATGTCGAGGGTGCCGTACACCTTCTCAAGCTGCTCCAGGGTGAGGCGCACGCACTCCTTCCAGATGCCGAGGTTTTCGGCATCGCCCTGCTGAAGCTTCACCAGCTCGCCCTTGCAGGTTTCGAGCACGGCTTCATCGGCCTTGGTGGCGGCGTTGACGGCCTTGTAAACCCTCACCAGCTCATGGATCGGGTCCTTTTGGAGGGCCGCCTTGTCGAGCTGCGTCTTCCAGCCATGGATGATCATGCCGAACTGCGTGCCCCAGTCGCCGACATGGTTGTCGGTGATGACCTGATGACCGATGAACCGGGCGATGCGCGCCAGGGAGTCGCCGATGAAGGTGCTGCGGATGTGGCCCACATGCATCGGCTTGGCGATGTTGGGCGCGGAGAAGTCCACGACGATGCGCCGCGGGGCCGCCACGGCGGGCACGCCCACCTTGTCATCGGCCGCGATGGTGCCAAGCCTGGCCGCCAGGGCCGTGGCGCTGAGGGTGAAGTTGAGGAATCCAGGGCCGTCCACCGTGACCTTTTCACAGAGGTCGTCGACCTGCAGGGCCGCCTTGACCTGCTCGGCCAGGGCGCGCGGATTGGTCTTCTTCTGCTTGCCCAGGACCATGGCCGCGTTGCTTTGATAGTCACCGAATCGTGTGTCTGAAGCGATGACGACAGCAGGCGTGAAACCCTCCGGCAGGGCGATGCCGGAGGCGGTGAAGGCAGCTTGGAGACGGTCGGTGAGAACAGCGCGAAACATGGGGCGCGGAGTGTGACTGCGGAATGCCGATTGTCGAATGCGGAATGCAGCTTATCCGACGGCAGCTCCCACCTGCACAGCCTGGCGATGAAACTGACGCCAGTCCGCCTCCTGCCCTGCCGGACCGTAGCGTGATTCGGCATAGGAACGGGCCAGTGAACGCACCTGGTCGCCGATCTGCGGCTGGAGGACGGCCACCCGTTCGGCGTAATGCAGAGGTCCCTCGGAATCATGGCGGGCGGGCGCCCCCAGCTTTTCCAGTCGACGGCAGAGCCCCTGCCATTCGCGCAGCCAGGGATCGCGCACCGGCGCCGGCCGCCGCAGCCAGAGCAGCAGTCCGAGCAGTCCCAGGGCCAGGGCTGCAAGGCTGGCCAGCAGCAGCCAGTGTCCGCGCAACCGGCCCAGGCCCAGCCAGTTCATCCAGGCGATCTGCGACTCTTCATCGAAGCTGATCACGTTGTTAAACCAGTCGTATTCCACGCTGTCCCACCAGAGGCGCAGGTCGGTGACCGCCCGCCAGAGCAGGCTGCCGCGCTGCCGTTCCAGCTCGGCTTCACCACCGGCGAGCAAGGTTCGCAGGTCCAGGGTCATTCTTTCCGGCACCAGGGCCGCGGTCGGGTCGACACGCGTCCATCCCTGGCCTTCGAGCCAGAGCTCCGTCCAGGCATGGGCATCGGCCTGACGCACAATCATGTAGCCGCCGCGATCCGACCACTCGCCGCCCATGTAGCCGATGACAATGCGCGCCGGGACGCCGGCCGCCCTCATCAGCGTCGCAAAGGCCGCGCTGAAGTGTTCGCAGAAGCCCACCTTCCGGCCAAACACGAACTGATCGAGCGCATCGGGCCCCTCATAGATGCCGGGTTCCAGGCTGTATTGAAAGCCCTGCTGCTGGAGATGCCTCACCGCGAGCTGGGCCGTCACGACATCCCTTCCCCCTGAAGACTTTTGAAAGCCTTCGGCCAGGGCCCTGATCCCGGGTGAGACAGCTGGCGGCAGACGAAGGGCGGCTCGGCGCTGATCCGCCGTCAGCGTCCCCTTTTCCTGAGTCAGGCGGGACGTGACCTCGAAACGCCTCAGGCTGTCCACAGGTTCACTGGTGCTCAGGACATCATCCATGTCAGGCAGGGTTCGCCGACCATCGTCGATGCTTTGGAGCGGCACATCCAGGGCCGGAAGCCAGCGCTGCCCATGAGGTTCCAGGGTGATCGTCTGCCGGATGTCCGAACGTTTCACCAGGCGCAGCCGCGGCGCGCCATCCATCGGCAGCCCGCGCTGCCAGGTCAGGCCGTCGTCACACTGCCAGAGGATGAGGCAGCGCCAGTAGCGCGAGGCGTGGGCGGGTGGTTCGCTTTCGGGGAACTCCGCCCGGAAGGCCACCTCGTCACTGGTGGCGATCTTGGAAATGCGGCCTGGTTCCAGCGAACTGGTGATGCCGGTCATGTGCGTGCGCTGTGCCCCCATGCGCTCCAGGAAATGCAGGCTGCTGCGGGGGAAGACAAAGAACAGCACGGCGGCCACCGGCAGCGCCTGGGCCAGCATGATCCCCGTCAGCCTCAGGGGCACGGCCCAGCCATCGGCTCCGCGACGGAAGCGCACCATGCATGCGGCGATGCCTGAAAAGACCGCAAAGGCCCAGAGCGAGCGGCTCAGGCTCTGGTCCGAGAGCAGGCAGCACAGGCACAGGAACCAGCCGACCAGGCTGAGCACCTGGAAGTCATGAGGCGTGCGCGACTCCAGCAGCTTTGCGCCCAGCAGGACGAGCAGCACCGCAATGCCGCCCTCCATGCTCATCAGGCTGCCCGTGCTCAGATGCACGGCCGCAAGTCCGGCCAGCAGCACCGAAAGGCTGCCTAACGAAAAAGTGCGGACTGGAGCCCCGCCCAGTCCGCCCGACCGCCAGGCCTTCTGTTTCCAGCCGGGTTCGGCAAACCCAAGCCGCCAGATGACACAGCCCGCGAAAAGCAGGGCGGCCGCCGGCGGCACGATGTCCAGGAGCATCACGCCACAGACCGAGAGAATCAGGCAGAGCACCAGCAGGGGCATTGGCGGCAGACGGCTGCCACGTTCATGACCGAGGGGCATCCGGCGCCTTTTCAGACTTGCCGGAGGCTGGCCCTGTCCGCCTCCCTCCGCCAGGGCGTCCAGACAGCGAACCGCATGAGCAGGTCCGAGGCCCGCCTCGATTTCAGGTTCACCAGGAAGCCTGAGCCCATAGGGCAGCCCCTCCTGTTCAGCCTGCTCAATCCAGCGGGCGAGCTGGCCTGCGCGTTCGGATTCCGGCAGGGGCAGCTTGTCCCAGTCCAGGGTGACCGCCTGCCGGCTGCCGCCCGACCACTGCTTCACCAGCAGGGGGCGCCCTCTTGCCACCGCGCGCCAGTCCACATGGCGGAGAGAATCCCCCGGCTGCCATTCCCGCATTCCGGCAAAATCATCCCCTTCCCGTCCTGGCCTGCCCCCGGCGGAAAGCTCGCCTGCAAGTTCACCGCTCAGCTGCCGGTCCGGCTGAGGCAGAGGCAGGCTTCCCGCAGCCTTGGGATGAATCCGTCGGTCGATGACGATCTCCACCAGTCTCTCCGCGCTGAAAAAACCCATGGGATAGGAGCTGCGCAGCAGGACGCACAGGCTTTTCTGAACCCCGGTTTCGGCAGAAGCGGTCAGCATCACCTGCTCCGAGGCCCCGGGTGGCACCTGCTCAACGAACGCCCACTGGCCGCCATCCGCATTCATGAGTTCAATCCCGGAGGCGCCCAGGCGGGTGGTCGAGTGAAGCTCCAGGGAAACCCGGCCCGCCTCGCCGGCCCTGCCCCTGCCCTGGCGTCCCGCTGAAACCTCAACACCCCGCAGGTTTTCCCGCGCTCGAAGCCAGGACATGGCCGCCAGCACCGAGGTGGCAAAACATAGCAGGTAGGCCACCCCGTTGTTCTGGACTGCGCCGGCATAGCCCATCGCCAGGATGACTCCAGTCAGTGAAAACGTGTGCAGGTTGACCTTCACGCTGACACGACCTGACGAATCGCTCCGCCAACGCCCTGCACCGCTGCCTGAAGCAGGGGGGGAAGGAGTGGATCGAGGAGATGCCATCGTTGCTGGCATCAGCATAAAAAGATGTCAGATGGCGACTCAAGGCGCGAATCCGGTTTCACGAAGAAAAACAGGCCCCGCCATCTGGTGAATTCGTGATTGCCACCGCCGCCCATGCCGTTCACTCTCCGCCCCGCATGAGCTCCCCGACCTCCCCCGACGCGTCCCTGCCCTGGTACAAGCAACTGAACGGCTACCACTGGTTTGTCTTCTTTGTCGCCAGCGCCGCCTGGTGCTTCGACTGCCTCGACCAGCAGCTTTTCATCCTGGCCCGGGACAACGCCCTGAAGGCGCTCGATCCAAACGGCGACCAGGCCAAGCTCAGCGGCATGGCCATGAGTGTCTTCGTCGCCGGATGGGCCACGGGCGGCCTCATTTTTGGAGCCGTGGGCGACCGCATCGGACGCGCCCGGACGCTCGCCCTCACCGTGCTGATCTATTCGGTCTTCACTGGTCTTTCCTCCTTCGCCGCCACCTCCGACCAGTTCATGATCTATCGTGCGCTCACCGGCCTTGGCGTCGGTGGCGTCTTCGGCCTGGCGGTCGCCCTGGTGGCCGATTCCCTGCCTGACAGCGCGCGCGCCAAGGCGCTGGGCATGCTGCAGGCGCTGTCCGCCGTCGGCAACGTCACCGCCGGGTTGTGCGCCATGAGCGTCTCAGGCATGGACCCCAACGTCTCCTGGAAATACCTCTTCTGGATCGGTTCCGCCCCCGCCTTCCTCTGCATCTTCATCATGATCCGCCTGAAGGAGCCCGAGAAGTGGGTGGCGGCCAAGGCGGCGAGCCAGGTGGACAAGTCGAAGGCGATGGGTTCCTACCTGAGCCTGTTCGGCGACGCCCGCTGGCGGACGCCCGCCCTCTTCGGCATGCTCCTCTGCGTGTCCGCCGTCATCGGTCTCTGGGGCATCGGCTTCTTCAGCAACAAGCTGGTCGCCCCCGCCATCGCCGCCGCGCTGGCGGAGCAGAACCTTTCACCGGAGAAAGTCGGTCCCGCCAAGCAGTGGTGGGCCGCCGCCAACCTCATCGTGCAGAACATCGGCGCCTTCTTCGGCATGATCGCCTTCAGCAAGGCCGCCTCGCATTTCGGCCGCAAGCCGGTCTTCGCCATCGCCTTCATCGCCGCCATGGCCTCGACCGTCTTTTTCTATCAATGCTTCAAGACCACGTCGGACATCTGGATGAGTTTTGTGATGGGCTTCTGCCAGCTCTCCCTCTTCGCCGGCTTCGCCATCTACCTGCCTGAGCTCTTCCCGACCCGCCTCCGCAGCACGGGCACCAGCTTCTGCTACAACGTCGGCCGCTTCATCGCCGCCAGCGGCCCGCTCACCCTCGGCGTGCTTGCCTCCAACCTTGCCAAGGAAGCCAAGGCCGCCCTGCCAGCCATCCCAGAGGAAGCCGCCCGCAAGGCTGCGGAAGCCGCAGCCGAACTGGCCGCCTTCCGCAATGCTGGAACCTGGATGAGCCTGATCTTTGTGCTCGGCCTGGCCGCCCTGCTTTTCCTGCCGGAAACCAAGGGCCGCCCGATGCCCGAGGATTGACCCGCTTTCCCTCCTTTTCGCCCATGACGCCAGCAGAACTCGCTGCCGCCACCACCCTGCCCTCCGGTTTGACGCCGGAAGCGGAGGCTCTCTGGCACGCCAGGCATGGCAGCTGGGAAAGCGCCCACAACATCGCGCAGGACATCCCCACGAAGCTGGGCTCATGGATTCATGCCCTGCTGCATGTCATCGAGGGAGATCAATGGAACGCGGATTATTGGTTTGCCAAGGCTGGCAAGCCCTCACGAGGTTCCAAGGACGTTGACGCCCTTTGGCAGGAAATAGCCTCCACGATCCTGAAGTGAACCCGGAACTGCCGGAAGACCCTGTGGAGATCGAGATCACCCCCGAACTCGATCTTCACACCTTCCAGCCCGGTGAAGTCGGAAGCCTGCTGGAGGATTACCTGGGTGAATGCCGAAAACGTGGCATCCTCTCCGTCAGAGTCATTCATGGCAAAGGCACCGGAGCGCTGCGGATCGGCGTGCATGAGAAGCTGGCGCGGCTGGAAATGGTGGAATCCATCACCTGGCCGGCGGGCGCGGACAGCGGCGGCTGGGGTGCCACCTGGGTGCGCTTAAAGGAAGCCCCGGCTTAGGACAGCACGGGTTCGCTTTCCACCAGGGCATAAACCTCGACAGGTTCGGGCTGCCCCTTCACCGGATGGATGCCGACGTTCTTGTAGTCGTTCAGGCCTTCCGGCCAGCCGTCCAGGAACTTGGAGCCGGCAAGGACGGGCACCTGCAGCTTTCGGGTCAGGCTCTCGATTCGGAAGGTCACGTTCACCTCCTCACCCACGGCCGTGTTGACACCACGGCCCATGGCTCCCAGGGCCACGTCACCGACGTTGAGACCGATGTGACAGTGAACTTCGAGTCCACGATCCTCCCTGAGCGCCTTGCGAACCGGCGAGTTCCCTGCTTCAGGCCCGCTGAGGATTCTGGCGGCTTCCGTCGCCCGCTTGCGCACTTCAATGCTGTCGCCGGCCCAGTAGGCAAACACGCCGTCGCCGATAAACTTGTCGATGATGGCCCCCCGTGACTTCAGGACCTGCTCGCACTGTGCATACCATTCACGGAGCATGGCGGCCACCTCCTCGGCGTTGAGCTGGGCGGACAGGCTGGTGAAATTGCGCAGGTCACCGACCAGCAGCGTCGCCTTCACGGTCTTCACCGGCAGCGCGACGGTGTGCATCATGTTCGTGCTGCTGGCCGAATGCCCTTCCTGCTCGCCATCATCGGTCTCAAAGGCAAACAGGCAGGTGCCAAGCTGGATCCGGTCGCCATGACGCAGGGCCCTGGCGGTGGTGATGGCGACGTCATTGACAAAGCTGCCGTTGGCGCTGCCAAGGTCGGAGATCCAGTAAAGCCCGCCGTCCCGACGAATGGTCGCATGCTGGCGGGAAACGCCATTGTCCTGGAGGCGGATGCTGGCATCCGGACTGCGGCCCAGGAGGTTGAAGTCCGCCAGCGCGTACTCCACTCCCTTGTCATGCTGTCTTAAATAGGCGGGCATCTGGATCTGATATGAAAGCTTTCAAGCAATTAGCGCGCCGGAAGTCAAGCCCGCGCGTGGAAGTTTTCCGAAGCTTCCCCTTAGAACGGTGACAATCCTGTTTTTCTAGTCACCTACGCAAAGCTGACAAAGAAAAAGCCCGCCTTGCAGCGGGCTTCCTTGAATTTCTGGCGGAGCGGACGGGGCTCGAACCCGCGACCTCCAACGTGACAGGCTGGCGTTCTAACCGACTGAACTACCGCTCCTTCCCAGAAAGATGGGCCGCGATACTAGCGCCCTCTGACGAAGTGGCAAATGGAAAAACTCTGAAGATGCGTTTTTTCAATCCAGCCCTTTCGGTCGTTCATGCTCGCGCTGTCTGCACATGGCTTCCCAGCCAAAAAAAGGCGGCTGCCGGATTGACCTGGCAGCCGCCTTGGAAGGGATGCTGGAGCTGGTTACTTCTCGATCTTCAGGAGCTCGACTTCGAACACCAGGGTTTCACCCGGGCCGATGTCCGTACCGGCGCCGTTGTCACCATAGGCCAGGTCCGAAGGAATGAAGAACTTGAACTTGGATCCGACGGACATGAGCTGAAGGCCTTCCGTCCAGCCCTTGATGACCTCCTGGACACCAAAGGTGATCGGCTCGCCACGCTGCACGCTGCTGTCGAAGACCTTGCCGTTCACCAGGGTGCCGTGGTAATGCACATTCACCTTGTCGGTCGGAACCGGCTTGGCGCCGTCGCCCTGCTTGATGACCTCGTACTGCAGGCCGCTTGCGGTGGTCTTCACCTCGGGGCGCTTGCCATTTTCCGCCAGGAACTTGCTTCCGGCAGCCTTGGATTCAACGGCCTTGGCCGCAGCCTCCTTCTGCATTTCGGCCTGGATCTCGGCCATGCGGCTCTGCATATATTTTTCAAAGACACCCATGGCGGCCTCGAGCTCCTCCTGCTTGTACTTCGGCTCCTTTCCGCCAAGGACGTCCTGGACGGCGGCAGTGAAGTTTTCGAGGCTGATGTCGATCTTCTGCTGCTTGAACTGACCGCCGATCTGGCGGCCGATGAAGTAGCTGACCTTTTCCATGTCGGGCTTGGCGGCGGGAGATTCGGCGGGCTTCACGGTGTTGTCTTGAGCGGTGAGGGGGGACGCGGCCACCAGGGCGGCCAGGGCGAGACTGAGGGTGGATTTCATGAGAAGGCCGCGAGACTCGGGGGGATGTGTCCGGCGGTCAACCAAAGAAACGCCTTCCTTGGCCGCCCGTCCGTCGCACGGCGTTCACGCCATTTGACCGCCCGCGCTTTGCCTCTACTCTGCGCGCCCTCATGAGCCAGACAGCCATCACTCCCACCCGCGAAAAAGACTTTCCTGAATGGTACCAGCAGGTCGTGCGCGCCGCCGACCTCGCCGAAAACTCTGAAGTCCGTGGCTGCATGGTCATCAAGCCCTGGGGCTACGGCCTCTGGGAGAACATCCAGCGACAGCTGGACGCCAAGTTCAAGGAGACCGGCCACGTCAACGCCTACTTCCCCCTGCTCATCCCCCTCAGCTACCTGGAAAAGGAGGCCGAGCATGCCGAGGGGTTTGCCACTGAATGCGCCGTGGTCACCCATCACAGGCTGGAGGCGCAGAAGCAGCCCGACGGCACCATCAAGATGATCCCGACCGGCGAACTCGCCGAACCTTTCGTCATCCGCCCGACCTCGGAAACCATCATCGGCGCCGCCTTCGCCCGCTGGGTGGAAAGCTACCGTGACCTGCCGCTCCTCATCAACCAGTGGGCCAACGTGATGCGCTGGGAGATGCGCCCCCGCCTCTTCCTCCGCACCGCCGAATTCCTCTGGCAGGAAGGACACACCGCCCACGAAACCGCCGAGGAGGCCATTGAGGAAACCCGCCTCATGCACCGCGTTTATGCCGACTTCCTCCGCAATCACCTCGCCATTCCGGTCATCCCGGGCGAGAAGACTGAAAACGAACGCTTCCCCGGCGCCGTCAACACCTACACAGTCGAGGCCATGGTTCAGGACCGCAAGGCCATCCAGGCCGGCACCAGCCACTACCTCGGCCAGAACTTCGCCAAGGCCGCCAACATCCAGTTCCTCGGCCGTGACAACACCCGCCAGCTTGTTCATACCACGAGCTGGGGGGTCAGCACCCGCCTCATCGGCACGCTCATCATGGCGCATGGAGATGATGACGGCGTCATCCTGCCTCCGCGTGTGGCTCCGAACCAGATCGTCATTCTTCCGGTGACCCCAAAGGAGGACACCCGTCAGGAGATCATCGACGCCTGCGAGGCCCTTGCCAAAACCCTGCGCAGCCAGACTTTCCACGGCGAACCCCTGCGTGTGCATGTCGACAAACGCGACCTCCAGGGCGGGGCGAAGAACTGGGAATGGATCAAAAAAGGCGTTCCCCTCCGCCTTGAAATGGGACCGCGCGACATCGCCAGCCGCACTGTCGCGGTCGCCCGCCGCGACCTGCCGCCGAAGCAGAAGGAGTTTCTCCAGAAGGAGGACCTCATCCGTGACATCACGGAAAAGCTTCAGGACATCCAGGACGCCCTGCTGAAGCGGGCCGTCGAGATGCGTGATGCCAACATGAAGAAGCTGGACACGCTTGACGAGTTCAAGGCCTTCTTCGCCGACAACGCCCAGGGAGGATTTGCCCTCATGCACTGGGCTGGCAGCAACGAGGAGGAGGATCAGATCGCCAAGGAGATGAAGGTGACCATCCGCTGCATTCCCCTGGGGGATGAGTTTGCCGAGGAGGGGAAGTGCTTCCTCACCGGCAGGCCAAGCTCACGCCGCGTCGTGTTTGCCCGCAGCTACTAGCCAGGCCTGTCCTGTGCCGGAGTTTCATCCACGGGACTCAGGCGCCCCGCCCTCGCTGACCGTCCATCCACCATCCACAGCCAGCACCTGGCCCGTGATGAAGCCGGCGGCGCGGGAAAGCAGGAACAGGGCCGCGCCATCGCAGTCCTGGGGAAGCCCGACACGACCACCATCGAGCGGCTGCTTGGCGGCGATGAAGCTCATGATGGCGTCATTGCCGACGGCGCGCTGAGACATCGGCGTCTCCACCAGAGCCGGGGCAATGACGTTCACCCGGATGTTCTGCGGTGCGTAGTGGCTGGCGATGGATTTGCTGAAGCCGATGATGCCCGCCTTGGCCGCCGCATAGGCATGGCTGGCGAAATACTGAGGGGATGGCGACCAGCCCAGCACGCTGCCCATGTTGAGGATGCAGCCCCCTTCACCCTGGCGGAGGAACTGACGCACGGCGGCGCGGTTGGAGAAGATCACTGACTGTAAATTCAGCTCGAGCGTGTAACGCAGCCCCTCGTCCGACATCTCATGGAGCGCCCCGTCACCCTTGGAGCGTCCGCTGCCGCCGGCCACATGATAAAGTGCGTCCAGCCTGCCAAACCGTTCCACCGCCAGGGCGGTGGCCTGCTCCGCTGTTTCTGACTGTGAGGCATCGCCGGCCAGGCCGCAGGCCGATCCGCCAAGAAGCCCCAGGCTCTCCTGCACATTGGCTTCCGAACGGCTTGAAACAACCACCCGGGCGCCATTGGCCACCAGGGCCTGGGCGGCGGACAGGCCAAGGCCGGTCGTCCCGCCCATGATCACCACCACCAGTCCTTCGACATCATAACGCACGCTGCTCATGCCCGCCTTTTAGTGCCGGGCACACGGACGGCTCAATCTGAAACTGTCGATGACAGTTCAAAAGACAGGATGAGACATCATCCTCCACGCCCAGGCACCGAGTGTCAGATTTCGCCAAACACCTTTTCCCGCACCACGACGATGGCGTCGAGCATCCGGTCCGCCTCGGCACGCACCTTGGGATCAAGGCTGGAGGCACCCCGGTTGTAGCGGCGGTAGAGCAGCTTCAGCCGGGCGGCAACCTGGTCGCGCGGCATCTTGGGCGTGATTTCGCACAGCTCCTCGGGCGTCCTGGGCGTGGCGGGCGCACCCGCCACAGGCACCACCTTGCTGAGCAGGCCTGCCCCTGAGGAGGGTGCCACCGGCAGCGGTCCGGAGGGACGGGCCGGCGCCTGGGCCTTGGCCTGCTGGGATTTGGAAAGGGATTGAAGGATTTTCTTGAACATGGCCTGCTGGGCGGAGTGTAGGTTGAAAGCGGGGGCCGGCTTATTCGATGCGCATCTGTCTGAGGCTGACGGTCTTCTTCTTCAGATCTTCCTCCGAGAGAACACCCGCACCCTTGTAGCTGACCGCCACTTCACGGCTGCGGCCCGACTGCTTGTCCACCACCAGGGCGCGTACTCGCTGGTTTTCATCGTAGCTGAAGGTGACAGCCACCTCGCAGCCCTTCGGCCGGTTCGGCGGCACCTCAAGCGTGATCCGTCCGATGATGTCGACGTAGCGCGGGTCCTCGTCCTCGCCCTGGGTGATGTCCACCTCGATGACACGTTCGTTGTCCTCGCTGGTCTGGTAGACCTGCGTCTTCGAGCAGGGGATCGGCGTGTTCTTGGGGATGACGATGGAGTTCATCAGCTTTTCCTCGCCGGTCCTGGCGTTGTAAACCATGGCGAGCGTGCCGTAGCTGGCGTTGCACACCTCCTGGATGCGGGCGGATTTCTTGGCGAACAACGCGGCGCCAAGGGCCACGCATTCATCGACATTGCCGCAGGATTTCGGAGCCTGGCCAAACATCTTCTCCAGCACCTGCTTCACCTTCGGGATGCGGGTGGAGCCGCCGACCAGCACCACATGGTCGATCTCCGCCGCCTTGAGCTTTGCGGAATCCAGGGCCTGTTCAACAAGCATGACCGTGCGTGTCAGCATGTGACGCACCATCGTCTCGAAGCCGTCGCGGGTCAGGTCGATGCGGGCGATGCCGTTGTTCTGGTCGTTTGAGACGGTGTCGTTCACCCGCTGCAGCTTGGAGAGCATCTTCTTGGCGTCCTCCGTGGCCTGGAGGATCCGGCGGCGGTGCCGCTCATCCGTCCAGAGCCTGGCGCCGGTCTGCCTGCTGTACTGCTCGGCATAGGCGTCGAGAAGCAGCTCATCAAAGTTGCTGCCACCCAGATGCCTCGCGCCTTCGCTGGTCAGGATCCGGATGCCATCCCCCTGCACTTCCAGGATCGTCACGTCCAGGGTGCCGCCACCCAGGTCGTACACCAGGATCCGGCCCTGCACCCCCTGGCTGTGGGCGTAGTAGACCGCAGCGGCCGTCGGCTCGTTCACCAGGCGCCGGACCTTCATCCCCGCCATTTCAGCGGCGGCGATGGTGCTCTTGCGGGCAAGCTCGTTGAAGTTCGCCGGCACCGTGATGACCACCTCGTTGATGTCCCCGATGATCCGTGAGCAGTCCCGCTTCAGCTTGGCCAGGATCAGGGCGGAGATCTCCGCAGGCGTCCATTTGCGCCCGTCGATCTCCACCAGATGCTCCGGATCATCCATGTGGCGCTTGATCTGGAAAATGGTGCGGTCGGGCTCCCCTCCGTCACGCGCAGCGCTTCCCACCAGCTTCACATCCTCATGCCCGTCAAAGAAAACCACGGAAGGCGTCAGGCGCTCACCGTCAGCGTTGGGGACGATTTCAGGATTGCCGTCCGGCTTGAGGTAAGCAAGTCCGGAAAGAGTGGTGCCGAGGTCGATGCCGACGAATTCTGCCATGGAGGTGAAGGGATGAGGGACTGAAGCCTGAAGAGAGCATGCCCAGCGCGGAAGACACGGAAAATTTACCCCGCATCACCGAACCGAACGGGCGGATGTCAGGGCAATTTTGGCAACGACTTAAAGCGCCGGACGACAGTTCCGAAGGTTTAGGTGTGCTGACAAAAGTCAAGAACCCTGAACTAAATTTAACAGAGGCGCTCAACCCGTGGGTTGCAAAAATCCTCCGCTCAGGAGCACGCAGAACGGATCCCCCTTTCGAAGGAGATGACCTGGCCTGGGCGGCGGTGAGGAAGGGCCGGCGAACAGAGATTATTTCCCATAACCGGCAGCCGGCGAACCGTCAGGGTTCAGCCGGCCGGCAGCCCAGAGCACGGCCCTGGAAATGAGCTTCTGATAGCGTTCATCCTTCACGGTGTCGGTGTTGTGACCCAGGGTGGTGCTGAAGATGCGGGTTTTGTTGGGCCCGTACTCGTTCGTCCAGGCAACCACGGCACTGGCCTCGACGGGCCTGGCATCGGGAGGCGGCGCCTGGCCCTTTTTGGCCTTCGGCATCGCGACCTGCCTGCCGCTTGCCAGCGGCTGTCCGCCGAGGATCTGGATGTTGTTGTAGAGCTCCTCCTTGATCGTGGTCCAGTTTTCCAGGCCCTGGGTGATCGGATGGCCGCTGCTGGTGTAGGTGATGTCAATCGGCTCCTGGGGACCGTGGCCGGTCGACTGCAGGCCGATCATTTCATACCAGCCGGCGTTGCCGGCTCCCGGCTTCACCGGCTCACGGAAGTTCCCCCAGCGGTAGCTGTGCATCGCACAATGCAGGTTCACGGCCGGCTTGCCCGCCTTGTGGGCTTCCAGGATGTTGGCCACATAGGCCGGATCGGTGACGTCGGCGGAGCACTCGTCATGGATGATGACATCGAAGTCCCTGGCCCAGTCCTTGGACTTGTAGATTTCAAAGGTTGCCCTGGTGCTCTTGTCAGGGTTGTAGGCCACGTCGACCACGGCATTCAGGCGCGCCTCAATCCCCTCCTTCAGGGCGGTTGTCTGCTTGTCATACTCATGGCAGCAGCCCCCGGCGACCAGCAGCACGCGCAGCGGCCTGGGGGCCTCGTTGTCAGCAGCCCGGGCCAGGAAGACGACGGCGGCGGCGAGTGCAAGAATTGGAGCAATGGCTTTTTTCATGGAGTTGGTTGGACTACCCGATGTGGAACGCTGAGTCGAGGGCAAAACATTCGCGGGATGCTTCAGGCCTTCCGAAGATTCTCGCGGCAGGTGAATCGGAGCTTGTCCATTCGGCCCGCTGTGGCTAAATCAAGGCTCCATGTCCCTTCCCTTTTATCATCATCTGCACATCCTCGGCCTCGTCTGCGTCTTCATCGGCTTTGGCGCCCTGCTCTCCCAGGAATCCTCACGCACGGCCATGAAATGGCATGGCATCGGCCTGCTGATCAGCCTGGTGTCGGGCTTTGGCATGCTGGCCAAGATGGGCATTTTCAAGGCCATGCCGTCCTGGGTCTGGATCAAGGTCGCCCTCTGGCTGGTCCTGGGATTCCTGCCTGTCCTGGCCCGGCGCAGGATGCTGAAGCCCGGCCTGGTCGTGCTGATCGCCGCCATCATCGGAGTTGGCATGGGCTGCCTTGGCTATATGAAGCCCGCCCTGTAACCCATCCCGAAACGTCCCCACATTCCCCGACATCGCCTTCCGCAACTTCCCGCCGCCGTGACCTCCCAACGCATGTATCTCAGCATCTGGCTTGGCATTCTCATGGGCAGCACCAGCTGCTCCTCCACGAACGACAAACCCTCCGCCGCAGAACTCGCGGAAGCCCGCAGGGCTCTCCCTGCCGAGGAGGCAGCCCTTCAGGACAACCCGCTGGCCGGACGCCTGAACAAGCCCTCCACCATGCCGACGGTGCCGCCCGCAGGCGCAAGGCTCAGCTACTCCTCCGTCAACATCAAGGAACCGGTGGTCGCCATGACCTTTGACGACGGCCCCCACCCCTCCCTGACCCCAAAGCTGCTCGACATCCTCAAGGAGCGTAACATCAAATGCACCTTCTTCCTCATCGGTCAGAACGTGAAGGCCTACCCAGGCATCGTCCGCCGCATCCTCGCGGAAGGACATGAAATCGGGGCTCACACCTACACTCACTGCAGCCTCACCAGCCGCAGCGACGACCAGATCCGCTCGGAGCTGAAGAAGAGCGAGGAAGTCCTCATGACCGCCGCCAGCTACCGCCCCCAGCTCATCCGCCCCCCCTATGGCGCCATCAACACGCGCATCAAGCAGATGATGTTTTCCGAGTTTGGCTACAGCACCATCATGTGGTCCGTGGATCCCCAGGACTGGCGCCGCCCGGGTGTGGCCGTGGTCACGAGCCGTCTCGTCACCGGCGCCCGTCCGGGAGCCATCATGCTCGCTCATGACATTCATCCCCCCACCATCCAGGCCATGCCGGCCATGTTCGACCAGCTTCTGGCCAAGGGCTATCAGTTCGTCACGGTCAGCCAGCTCATGAACATGGAAAAGGCCGCGATGCCCGTCGGTGTCGTCATCCGGCCCGCCGTGCCCATGAACGACAAGGACCCGACACCCATCCCGCAGTGAAGTCCGCGCCTGTCTGGCGCCCAGTACTCCGCTCCTCCCGAATGATCGGCGACACCTACTTCCACCTGCGCTCCCAGCTCAACACCCGGCTGCAGGCCCTTGGCGGCGTCCTGCGTGACCTGGGTTCTGATGCGGAATCCCAGGCGATCGTCGAAAACCTCACCGCCAGCCTCAAGGAGCCCTTCGTCTTCGTGGTCGTGGGCGAGGTGAACGTCGGCAAGTCCACCTTCCTCAACGCCCTCTTCGGCCAGGACTTCTCCCGCACCGGCGTCATGCCGACGACGGACAAGATCCTCTTTTTCAAACACGGTCCGCAGCATGTGGTGGCACCCATCACACCCACCCTCGACGAAGTTCAGGTGCCCGCAGAATTCCTGCGCGACTTCCATATCGTTGACACGCCCGGGACCAACAGCATCGAAAACGAGCACCAGGAGATCACCGAACGCTTCGTTCCCATCTCCGACCTCGTCATCTTTGTCTTCAGCGCCATGAACCCCTGGGGCGCCAGCGCCTGGCAGTTCCTGGACAAGGTCCACAAGCACTGGATGCGAAACGTCATCTTCGTCCTTCAGCAGTGTGACCTGCGCACGCCCGAGGAGATGAACGTGATCATCGACTACATGAGCCAGCTCGTGCGCCAGCGTTATGGGCGGGACTTCCCCATCTTCCCGGTTTCGGCCAAAAAGGCCTACCTTGCCCGCAGCAGCGGCATTGACCGTGAAACCCTGATGCGGCAGAGCGGCTTTGACATCCTGGAAGGCTACATTTCCCAGCTCGTCGCCCAAAACTCCTCCCGCCTCAACAAGCTGCTCGGCTCCATCCGCATCGCCAGACAGCTTTTGAACTCGTTGAACGACCGGATCGCCTCCCTCGCCGCCCAGGCCCGACGGGCCGTGGAAATCGTCCGTGAACTGCACAGCGAGCGCGAACTGCAGGTGGACCGGACGCTCAAGAAAATCCTGCCGGCACTGGATGCCACCGGCCGCGATTATCAGGAATCCTGCCTGCGTGTCGCCACCCTGGCCGAGGATGTCCTGGCCACACGCCAGGCTTTTTCCAGAAACGAAGAGGAAGACACCGCTGAAAAAGGGGGCGAACAGCGCATTTCCACCCTTGGTGACAAACCCATGGTGGTGCCTGACAACAAGGCGCAAAGCCTGGAACACCGGTTGTTTCAGGAGCTTCAAAACCGCTCCGGCGACCGCTGGCGCCAGGTCGGCATCATCCTTGAGGAGGACTGCCTCCAATACGACCGTTTCCTCCATGCCCAGGGACGTGGCAGCCTGTTCCCCCCTGATGATGAACCTCCCGTGAACTCCGATCCGGAAATCCGCCGCCTGTTCAGCGCACACATAGATTCCACGGTCAGGCGCTTCGTGCTCAGCCTGAAGCTTGACGAGGCCATCGAGCCGGGATTGGTGGCTGCACGACGTCGCGCACGCTGGGTGCCCTGGCTCTGCGTTCCGGCGGCCATCGGTGCTGCGGCAGCCGGATATCAGGAAGGCATTCTGGGGGCAGGCATCGCCCTGGCTGCGGGCCTGCTCCTCGTGGGTGCAGCCTTCCTGATCACCCAGGCTGCGCTCGACAAGGCCCGCAGCACCCTCATTGACCGGCTGGAAGATTCCGCCCAGGCCTTGCGGGACATGCTTGCCACCCAGGTTCGGACGGATGTGGAAGCTTTGTTCGGCCGTTTCCTCGATATTCTGGAACCCGCGAGCGAGGTCGCTGCCGAACAAGAACAGCAAATGCTGTCACAAACAGGCCGACTGAAGGGCCTGCTCCAGGAGCTTGATCAGCTCGAACATGAGATCAGCGCCGCGAGATCGTGAGCCTGCTGCAAAAGGCCTTGATCACCGACTTAAAAAAGGCTGTCCAACCCCCAGGCCACCAGGAGCCCGGTGACGCCCACCAGAGTCTCGGTCACCGTCCAGGTGCGCAGCGTCTGCGCAACGGTCATCCCCAGCGTCTCCTTCACGATCCAGAACCCGGCATCATTGAGGTGGGAGAGAAAGAGCGAACCACAGCCGATGCCCACAACCACCAGCTCCGGGTTCACCTCAGGATGGCCCAGAACCACCGGGGCCACCAGCCCGCTCGCCGTTGTGATCGCCACGGTGGCCGATCCTGTCGCCACCCGCACCAGGGCGGCACAAAGCCAGCCGAAAATCATCGGCGGAAGATGCGCCTCCGTCGCCATCGCCCCGATGGCCGTCGCCGCGCCGCTGGCCTCGAGCACCCCCTTGAAGCCCCCACCACCCCCCACCACCAGAAGTGTCATGCCGACGGCAGCAATGGCTTTTTCACCCATTTTAAGGGCCTCGCCGCGCGTGAACCGGAAGGCGACGCCCGCAAAGATCACCGAAATGCCAAGCGCCAGCGTCGGATTGCCAACCACAGCCGCCACCTGCCTGACCGGATGCGTTTTATCCTCATAAACCAGCTCCGCCACCGTCTGAGTCAGCAGCAGCAGGATGGGGACGGTCAAAACAGCCACAGTGACAGCCAGCGAAGGCTGGGGCCTGGCGGCGATGGCCGGGTCAACCGGTGGCGGCTCAGGCGCATCGACCTTCACACGCTTCATCGCCCAATGCGCAAAAATGGGCCCGGAAACAGCAGCCACGGGAACTGCCGCCAGCAATCCCCAGAGAATGACCTTGCCCAGGTCCGCATTAAGCGCCTGCAAGGCCACCACAGGCCCGGGATGCGGAGGCATCACCCCATGCATGATCGAAAGCACCGCCAGCAGCGGAATGGCCAGCTTTAAGAATGGCTCCTTCGTCTCCCGTGCCAGCGTGAGCAGGATCGGCACCAGCATCACCAACCCCACGGCGAACCATGTGGTCAGTCCAATCAGCAGGCCAAGAACCATCAGACACCAATGCACACGTTTTGGGCCGAACACCCCAATCAGGGCCTTCGCCAGGACGTCAGCCCCCCCCGAAGCCGCCAGCAAGCCGCCCAGGATCGTCCCCAGGCCGAGAATGCCTGCGATTCCCCCCAGCGTTCCACCCATGCCTTTTTCAAAGGCCGCCATCATCGCCAGCGGTTCCATTCCGGATCCCAGTCCCATCACCATCGCCGCCAGAAGCAGGGCCAGAAAGGCATTCATCCGCACCCAGGCAATGAGGGAGATGAGAACGGCAACGGAAGCCACCGAGAGGATCAGCAGTTGGATTTGGTCAGGAGTCACAGGTCGAGAAAACGCAGAAACCCTTTCACGGGTCAAGCCCTCTCATGCTTTCACGAAAACAAAGCAACCTGGCGGCGGACTGCATAAAGCCCCCCAGATGAAATCGCCGGAGCAGGCGCCGCATCTCACCGAACATTCCAGCTGGAGATTACACGCTCACTCAGGCCGGAAACGGCGGATGTAACCCGTCACCGGATCAAGCATGAAGACCACAAAATTGGCGGGAAGCCTGGACGCATCCTCCTCAGGCTGTGCCACCAGGGAAAGCGTCCACTTTTGATCCTCGGCCAGATCCGTCGACCCGTCGGGCCGATAGCGAAAGGCCACATATTCCCTCGGGCCCTTCGCCGAAAGCTCCTTTTGAAGAGTCAGCTTCCAGAAAGAAGTAAACTCAGCATTGAGGCTGAACTGGACGGACAACGGAAGCTTGTCCTCGACTCCTTCAGGGATCATGCGCAACGCCCCAGCTTCCTGGCCCAACCCCTGACCGGCCTCGGCATTGAGCCTGAAAAGCTGCATTCCATGTCCAGATGCCAGATCCATGCGGGCATCAGCCCCGTTTTTATAGACACGCACCTCAATGTCCCGGTTATGGGTGACGGCCATCGCCCTTGCCTCCATCAGACGCGCCTGCAGCATTTCAGCAGCATGGTTCATTCGCATGGACTTCAGCAAGTCCAGCACTGTTGGCACCGCCATGGACACCATGAGCAGGACAATCCCGGTCACGGCGATCAACTCCACCAGGCTGTACGCCCCTGATGCCTTTCGGCCCCGGATTGAATTTTGCAGTCTCATGGAGCCTTGAATGACTGGTTGTCCCAACGCGCATTACGAAGAGTGATGACTTCTGTGAAAACCCGATAGTTAAGGCGACGCGACGCCAAGTATTGGGTCAACCGTTTCAAATCCTGCTCATAAAAGTCGGGATTGACAAAGTCAGCACCGGCTTCCTGCTGAAGATCCACGGCAACATTACCGGTCATTTCAGACCAGCGATCCGCGCTGTCTTCATCCAGGGCCACTAGAGTGAAGCGTAATTGCGGTGGCAGGAGATGACGAGTGCCCTGGTTGACGGCTCCTGAGGCGTCCACAACAACAGGGTCGATTGCGGGAGTCAAATTATCACAGTCTCGCGAATCGTACCTATACGCAGGAGCAATCCACCAAGGCCTTCTTCCATCATCCGCAACCATGGCAGGCGGCACCTGCGGAATCACCAGCATCATGATCACATTGTCAGCAATGGCACGAGAACAAGCACCTATGCCCTCACGCTGCCAGTGGCCTGCAACCGAATACACTGCGTTTCCAGCAATTCCATCGCCAACACGTTCGGCTGGAGGCCTGTACTCCATCAGGCGATAACGATAGTGCAGCTGCGTTACTCCTGTCGGGAGAAAATCAGGGCGGGCATCCGCATCATCAAGAAACTGAATGTAATACCCCCGGGCATTCAGGAGTGCGGGCAATCCGCGGAAAAGCCGACTCTGCCCCAGGGAGGCTTGAAAAAACACTGCATGGCCAGGATGTTCCGCTCGTGTCACGTTTGCAGACACCAGCTCACGGGCCTCACCGGAACGAAAATGCAACTCCGACTGACGCACATAAGCAGAAGGTGCGTTTAATCCATTTGGAGCTGGAATGTTTGATCCGGTCTCCTTATAAAAATAATCCAGATAGGTGTTAAGCGTAGCTTGGCTAAGGTTGCGGGTAATAACCTCAAATGCCGTTCGCGCTTCACGAAATTGCTCAACACGTGAACTTGTGACCTTCCACGACCGCTGCATCCCTTCAACCGCGCCAAAAGTCACAACGAGGATAATTGACAATACAGCAAGAGAAACAAGCATTTCAGCCAGAGAAAAACCGGCCAGTTCTACAGAATCATGAAATGGCTTTTTCATGACTCACTTCGCACAAGCAAGGAACTATACTTTTTAACGCTCATCACGGGCATCCCAGTCAGTTCAATGTCAGGATCGGTGACAGGCGCAATCAACAGCGTCACCCGGCGCAGAAATAAATCATGAACAAGCACCTGATTTGCACCCGACCTCACCGCTGGCAGGCTCACGTCCTGGGGGTGAACCTTAACCTGGGCCACATAAGAAAACCAGGCTCCATTCCGAACTTCTGATTCCGGAACCTCCATGCCCTGATCGTCAAAGTAAAATTTTTTACCGTCATACTGACGATTCAAGTAATCCTGCCCATTTTCTCCCAACCACCTTGTCAAATTCATTCTACCCAATATCACTCGGTGAATATGACACACCGCAGTCCTCTCACCAGCCTCCCGGACGTTCGATATTCCAAATGGAACCAGGCCAAGCACTGATGTGACGGCCAGCGCCATGATGCTTGTTGCAAGCGTGACCTCCACCAGAGAAAAGCCCGTTTTTGAAGGACAAGCCCAAGGCTTGAACGCATTGTATTTCATGGTTACGATAATATGGTTATTGACTGAATAAGCTGATTCAGAAACCGAACCTTCTAGAATCGAGGACACGATAGTGATGAAATGCATCCAGAGATTGAGTAGATGTTGAATCGGCAAAATCAGGCAATCCTTGCTGGGATGGGTCCAGGTAACGCTCGACAAGTGTGGATCCTTGATGTTCACCAGTCACACGATCATCAGGCCCCATTTCATTAGCAGGATCAGTGCGTGACTTTTTGATTGTCTGAGTGATGTAGTGAATGCGATAAACATTCGAACGAGTTGTAAGCCGAGGATAAATGGCTGCGTAAGGGCGCTCACGGACATTGTCTCCAGTCAGACGGTGATCCCTCCAGAATTGCTTCATGGACTCAACGCTCACATTTCCAGCATAGTTTTTTGGAACCAGGTAGAGTGAGCAAATTTCGCTGGGATGGACAAAGGCTTGACAGGAAGCAAACCTATCTTCGAATTGCATCAACGTTTTTGAAATATCAACCTCATGCTGCCAATTTTTTCCCTGCTCCTGAGTCCAGAAAGTATCCCTGCTGTAAGCAGGATGTGTCTTATAATTACCACCCTCCGTGGCAGGTATGGATGCAAACTGCATCCCAGTAAGAGCGGCGTGCATCCCCGTGGACCTTTTAACAAAGGTAAATGGAAACATTTGGTAATTCATGTTAATTTTGCCTGCAGTTGAGAGAGGTCCGGAGATGGCGTACGGCTCAACGACTGGCATCCAAAAAAACTCGAGAAATAAGTGATCAGGCGGATCAGCGCCCCCCCTCTTCAAGGATGTACCGAAGTGATCATCCTGGGGACGAAACAACAGAGTTCTCCATGGAATCCCCTTTTGCACGCCTGACGGTAAAGACCCAAACATAACAGGTGAAGAGACCATTCGATTCGGAGAAAAAAACAGCTTTCCAGTCGAGCGTGCGCCCAGGTTGAAATATGCAATTTCCCCACGAACACTTAAAGATCGCACAAGATTACCCTCGTCAGGCTTATTAATGTAGGGGCCGTCTGGGTTCCATACAATATTATCAAAATCGCCGAATCGTTGAGCCAATGAAGCCGCCACAGTAGATTTAGGCAGATCTGGCTTCCAGTTTTTGTTATAATCTTGAGGAAGTGATACAAGCTGTTTGTTCAGCTCATTTTGAGACCCACAATCAAAACCAGGATGAGTCCACGATACCGGAGCTCTAAGGTTGTGAGCCAATCTTCGTTGGCCATAATAGCGATGTGCCACCCAGGCATTCGCTGGAACCACCGGAAGAGCTGCCGTCAATCGATAATCTCCATGGGCAATCTGAACACTCTGAACGACATCGCAGCCCTCATTTTCTTCAGCTTTCACTAGGTCTGCCATGTTGTTAGCAGAAAGAGCCGCCCTTGGCTTAAATGCAACGGAAACCCCTGGATCTGGGTAGTCATATCCATAAATGCAGGCGCTTCTCAATGGTGCACCCAAGTTATTAGTGGCACCGTCATTGCATTCGTAAAAACGTCCTCCCATCGTCAACCTTGATGGATGGGGACTTCCCTTGATGATTCTATCCACATTAAAACCTAGAGCACCCTTGGAGTAAAAGGTCCAAAACGCGACAGGTTCTGGGTTGGCTGTGTTCAATACAATGTTGCTACGATCGCCCAGGCTGTTGCGAACCAAGGCGGGGGGAGGCAGAGCAGCTGGAGGTATTGGCACATGCAGCGTTTGAACCAATTGTGCTGGAATCTCCGTGCTGGATGCTTTGCGCCCATAATGCCCACTCCATATTTCGATCTGTATCGGGCTTGCATGGCTGCTTCCAGAAAGAGACATGGTGTTACTTCCGTCCCTGCCGACATTAACATCTATAAAGTTGCTTACCAAGTCATGGTTGACAGCACAAAACTTTTCACTTGCGGCTGCTTCCGGCGGCTTGATGACCCATTCATCCCCTCCCCATCCGTTGTCTGCTGGCATTGGAAAACGCTCAGGAAGGAATCTTTCGCCAATCAATGAAGTAATCCCAAGGCCATGACCTCCAGTTCTAATATTGTTCCCTTCTCGAATATCGTCCTTGCCAGTCCACAAGTACTCCTCATCGTTTGGAAACAGGTACTGGTCATTTAACTTTAATTTTCTCAAACCCGTGACACGAATGGTCAGTTCTGGCTGTATTTGCGGAAATCCGGCGGCAGGCACAAAGAACTCCAACAAAATCCTGGCCTGGACTCTTCTCATGCCAGGCTTTAATGGCTTGTCGGCTTCGAGTTGATGATTCCAATTGAATTTTTGATAACCTGGATGCATTTTGTCAGGACCATATGGATAACCATCTGTGCTTGGATATCTTGACAAATCGGGAGCTTCGTTGGCCGCAGGATTGGGTTTTGGTCTTGGGGGAAAATTTGAAAACCACCTGTCATAGGTCACATTATTCAATTCGATAACCTGCTTCCTCGGCGACCCACGCCCGCCAGGCTTTCCAAGAAAGGGGTAAACTTCAGCGTATGGATTTTCTTTATCATCTGTATTATCAGCGCAACAAATAAAGTGCAAACCCACTTCTGAAATCGTCGGAAACCGGCCAATTCCCTGCACCTCAAGACCCTGATGCCTCCACCGTGACGGTGTCGTTTGCCCGTGGCCTGGATATCCGTTTCCTTCTTCTAGACCGTTTTCAGCGTTGGCGTTGCTGGAAGCAGTGGCGTAGTTTAGTGGATCAGTAAATGTTTTAAAACCTGTCTTCCGGGTGGTTCCAGGCTTGTAACCAAGCATGGTGGTCATGCTGGTCATCGGCGTTTTTTCAGAATCCTTAACCAGGTTTCCGTCACATAGGTTGGTGCTGCGGATATAGTCAAAAATCTCGATCAGCATCTGCTCAAGGTCGTTTTCATACTTGCTCGCAAAGCTAGCTTTGTTTCCGTCATCAAAGCCAGGAATGGGGTTCGAAAGCAATCTTTTCAGATAGTTCAGTAACTTGGCATTTTCAGGCCTTTCCACGTCTAGATTCAATGAATCAGCCCAGCCCCGCTGAAAAATGTACGAACGGCTGCCCGAATCATGCTGAAGTGTCGAGCAATGTGCCATCAGCTGGTCATATGCTGTTCTGAACTCATTGCCTCGATAGCTGACAGGCCAAATGGCCACCTTGGGAAGACCAAAAGGGTTGGTTTCAGGAGCACGGCTGCATGTTGTCAGGAAAAACGCCGATTTTTGTATCACGTCGACGGAAAATTCCTGGCCATTTAGCATATTTTTTGTTCTGTCTTCTCTCAGCAAAAGTTCATCAATGCTGGCAAATAAGCGTTCCTTTTTAGCCGCCCCCAGGTCCACGGCAGCGATGTAGGGGTCAGTATATTTTTTTGTTCCTGCCATGCTGCCTCCTGGGGCAATTTTCGGAATGATTTGATAGAGGGATTCTTTCGCTTCAACGCTCACCTGCTGACCAGGCAAAAGGACAGGGCTAAGGGCCGTCGTTGCAGGGTGTCCTGGATAACGTTGAAACTCTCCATTTACAGGCTGAAATAGGGCATAGTTGCCATCTTGCTGATGCGTGAATGTCGGCACGGCCCAGAACGTCGGCTCTGAAGCAGTGTTGACATTGACCTTGCAGGCTTCGTCATCCGCCCAGAACGCGACCCTGCCAACCATGGGGTTTTCATGTGTCGGTCTTCCCGTTCCTACAAACTCACCAGTCTCGTCCAACACCCCCATGGAACCATCTTTTAGCAGATAAATCCATTCAACCGGCATTGGCAGACGCTGTGCCACTCCTCCGCTCATGATGACTCCGGCCACTGGGCTGCCGTTCACGGTCCTGTCCTGGTAAGAAAATCCGCCGATTGTTGAACGGCCATCATCTGACATGGCCCGAGGGTCAGCGATTGGAAACAAGAGAACAGGGCTTCCTTCTGCATTCAGACGTGCCACCGGCGAGTTGAGATCCACATACTTGTTCACCAGCTGCTTCCAGTTTGCGGGTGGAACTTCTGCCATCAGATCGGCTTCCACTCCCTTGGAATTGCGTATTATCATGTTACTGCTGGAATACAGCTTGTAGGCCTCGTTCGCGATTCCATCCATTGAATAACGGCGCAACAACCCAGGCTGTGAAACCCATGTCTGATATCCCGAGTTTTGGCTGCCTTGAGAGGTCGCTTTTCTTAGCTGGGAAATCACAATGTTGACGGCCACATCAGACAGCTGCCTGGCCTCCTGACCATCAGAATGAATTCGCGCGGCCTTCAGTTCTGATTCAGAAATTGAAAGCATGGCCACCGCCATCAGGATGAGCAGGGCCATGAGCGCCAGCACCACAACAAGGGCAATGCCGCGAGCGCCAAAGCATTCGGGGATGATCTTTTTCATAGGCCGGACAAACGCACTTATGGCTTCAGGACCCCTGGCTGACCGATTTCCCGCGCTTCAGGCAATCCTTGCTTTCCCTTGGACTCATCGATCTGTAAAGGCATGCCATCTCCCAGGCCTTTGGCGGGAGCTCCAGCGCCTTTGTCCTTCGCCCAAAGAATGGCGGACCGGAGGACCTCGCTGGCGGAGCCGAGACCAAGGGAATTTCGGATGTTTGCCTTATGAACATCCACCGTCCTCGGGCTCAGCCCCAGCCTGTCGGCTATCGTGTGTGAATCCAAGCCCTGACCAATCATTTCAAAAATTTCAAGCTGACGCATGCTGAGCATTTGTCCCGGTCCAGACCTGCGTGGCAGTCCATGCCGAATGCCGTTGCCGGCAATCATTTTTTGAATCAGGTCCGCACTGTAGGCGATGCCACCCGCCGCCACCTGTCGCACGGCCATGAGAAGGCGCGTCACCGGTTCCGTCTTCCTGACATATCCCATGACACCTGCCTGCATGCAGCGTTTGGCCAGGTTCCTTTCGTCCTCCATGGAGAAAACAAGAATAGGGACCGAGGGAACCTGCTGTTGAATGGCGGCGAGAAACTCCATTGCATCATGAGCCCCCTGCGCCGGATCTACCAGAAGAACCTCGGGAGGCGCCTGTTTCATGATTTCCAGGGCCATGCTGACGTTGTCAGCAACACCCGAGACCTGAATCTCAGAATGGCGGTCAAAAACCTTGCGAACTCCCGCAAGGACAACAGGATGCGCGTCTAGAACAAAGATTTTTGAATGCATGCTTGGCACAAGGTTGGCTGCTGCAACATCAAACATTGTGTCCCGAGGCACGCGGACCTGCCGTGATGGTTGGATGCTTCGAGAAGCCACTTTTTGCGGCACAACCATGATTTGAATCATTGAATGACATGGCGCATTCATCACATCAAAATCATGCGCCTGTCATGTCGGCAAAAATACCGACAATGCTTCATTTCATCTGACATCAACCGCATTCTTGCGGATGGCTCTCACATTCATGAACCATGTGGGAGCAAGCCTGCTGGCCAGTCATTTCAGCAGATCGTCCCGCCCACCCCACAAGGACTTTAGGTCTTGCAGCTCATCGACGTGTTTTTCAGCCATCAGGCATGGAGCAATCCAGGGCTGCCATTGCCATTCGAGAAACTTCTGATCCACCTGCCCCGGAGAAGTGTTCGACATCGCCACAATCATGGGTAGTTTGTAAAGATCATGTCCCCAGCCATTGCTCCCGCCATCACCGCCCAGATTGAATCCCTTTGTGCCATCATCGCCGCCGATCCCGAGGTCCAGTCCGCCCGAGAGGCGGCCGAAGCCTTTCTGGCTGATGATCAGGCTGTTGCCCTGTATCGCGAAGTCATGAATCTTGGCCGCACCCTGGAGCAGCGTCATCGCAGTGGAGTGGAGCTTGAGGCAGAGGATCTCGCCCGTTTTCAAAATCTGCAGGATCAAGCCGACCAGCACGAGGGCATTCAGAGCTTCATGGCAGCCCAGGACGCCCTTCAAGCCGTGGCCAGCGCCGTCAATGGATTCATCACTAAAACCCTGGAAAAGGGGCGGGTGCCTGCCCTTGATGAAGTCATGGGGGGTGGTGGTTGCTGTGGTGGCGGAGGATGTGGGTGTCATTGATTCGCACAATGCCCCATGAAGCCCCTATTTTTGAAGCCCGGGGGTTACGGAAGGTTTACCACACCGGGGAGCTGGATGTTGTCGCACTCCAGGGGGTGAACCTGGACTTCACAGGTGGAGAACTCGTTGTGCTGCTGGGCGCCTCGGGCAGTGGCAAATCCACCCTGCTCAACATCCTTGGTGGACTGGACGTGCCAACGAACGGACATCTGCGCTACAAGGGCTGGGATCTGACCGAAGGCAGCGAGCGTGTCTTGACCCTGTTCCGGCGCAACTGCGTGGGGTTTGTCTTTCAATTTTACAACCTCATTCCCAGTCTGACAGCTCGGGAAAACGTAGCATTGATCACGGACATTGCCCGGGATCCTATGAAACCTGAGGAAGCCCTGGCCCTGGTAAACCTTGAACATCGCCTGGATCATTTCCCCAGCCAGCTTAGCGGGGGGGAACAGCAGAGGGTTGCGATCGCCCGGGCGATCGCCAAGCGCCCGGAAGTCCTTCTCTGTGACGAACCCACGGGTGCCCTGGACGTCAGCACTGGAATCACTGTCTTGGAAGCGGTTGAACGAATCAACCGCGAACTGGGCACCCTGGTCGTTATTATTACTCACAATGCCGACATGGCCGGCATGGCAGACCGGGTATTGCATCTTAAGGATGGCCAGATCATCAAGGAACACCGCAATGCTAAACGAGTGTCGGTGACCAGCCTTCGCTGGTAAAACTAGACTCCAATGCAGGCCCGTTTTTGGTCGCTTACTGGCGAAATTGGTTCTTTACTGCCCCTGCAACCATGGGTTAAGAATCAAAGTTAATTTCGCTCTCAAAAAATCAAAAACTATACCCGTGTGGCAGTGTCACGGGAAATCACTCATTCCTCCTCCCAACGCCATGACATTTTTTACGGTCTCACAGCGCGCGCGTTCTTTAGTTTCAACTTCTGCCCTGATGCTCGCCATGGCCGTTCCCGCGCTGGCGCAGTTCAGCAGCAGCGCCTGGACTGGGGATGCTTCAGCAAATGTATCAACAGCCACAAATATCTGGGCTTACAACCTTGGCGCCGCCTCAAGCGCCACGATCAATGGCGTCACCTTCACCGGCGTCGCCGGGGGCAGCCCGGCAGTTGCAGGCAAGTTTTCCCTCAATTTTCCGAGCGGCATTCTCACTGGAGACTCCAATAATCTCACCAGCCTGGGAGGGCTGGGAAGCGCAGTTTTGGCAACTGACTTCGTCTACAACGCCTTTCCAGCCACCCTGACCCTTGAAGGTTTGACGAATGGTCAAACCTATGTTTTAAATGTTTACACCGTGGGATGGGAAGCTGCAGGAAACAGGTTTGCAACCTGGTCGAGCGACGGAGATTCTGCCAATCTGGACGTGGATGAATTTGGCGACAACAACGGCAGCCTCATTCAATATACATTCACCGCCAGCGGCACAACCCGCACCATCACCATCACCCCGCTGACGGCGGCTTCCTGGCACTTTTATGGCCTTGCGCTGAGCGCCCTTCGTCCTGAAATTTCCGTTGAAGAGCCTCTCAGCACGCCTCTGACCGACGGCAGTTCGACCATAGCCTTTGGCAATGTTCGAAAGGACATCGCCAGCACGGCCAAGACGGTCACCATCCGCAATGACGGCACCGAAGATCTTAGCATCAGCAACGTGACCCTGGACGGCACTCACTCCGGGGATTTCGCCACCAACCTGACCAGCCTGGATGGCACCGTGGCCCCTGGTGGCAGCACGACATTCACGGTAACTTTCACCCCCCTGGCCTCGGGGGCCAGAAGCGCCGTGGTGCATATCCTCAGCGATGACGCCGATGAAGGTTCCTTCGACATCAACCTGAGCGGCGTTGGCACCATCCCGCTGATTTCGGTCCAGGGCAACAACACAACCATCGCCAATGGTGACGGCACTCCTGACACTGCGGATCACACCGGCTTTGGGAGCACCCCGGTGACCGGCGGCAGCGTGACGCGAACCTTCACCATCAGCAACACCGGCACGTCCCAGCTTCTGCTCACCGGGACCGCGCCCGATTATGTCACACTGACGGGTTCTTCGGACTTCAGCGTGACCGTCCAGCCGACGACTCCGGTTGCGGCGACCAGCGGCACGACCACGTTCCAGATCACTTTTGATCCCGGCAGTTCCGGTGATGCCACCGCCGTTGTCAGCATCGACAACGATGACGACAGTGCGAATCCCTACACCTTCACCATCCAGGGGACGGGCACCGAACCCCCTGCTGTGGATTCGCCGACCAGCGGCTCGCTGACACCGTCCACGGCAACATTGGGCGGCGATGTCACCGATGATGGTTCCAGCACCGTCACGGCCCGGGGCGTGGTTTATTCCAAGACCAGCTTGAATCCCGATCCTGAAATTGGCGGAGCAAACGTTACCAACGCAACTGCGGCAGGCACCACGGGTGTGTTCACGGTTGATGTCAGCAGCCTTACAGAAGCGACCCAGTACAGCTTCAAGGCCTACGCCACCAACATCCTTGGCACCACCTACACCACGGTCGCCACCTTTACCACGCCGGGAATCCCGGAGATCGGAGTGGAGCAGCCCACTGGCACGAACCTGGTCGATGCTGTCTCAAGCGTCAGCTTCGGCAGCGTGAAGAAGGGCCAGAGCAGCGCCGACAAAACCTTCACCATCCGCAACAACGGAACCGCAGACCTCACCATCTCCGGCGTCAACATCGATGGGGCCGACGCCTCTGATTTCGACCTTGACCTGACACTTCTCAGCAGCGTGATCGCCCCGGGGGACACCAGCTCCTTCATCATCAGCTTCAATCCTTCGTCGGCAGGCTTGCTTGGCGCCGCCCTTCACGTCGAAAGCGATGACGATGACGAAGCCTCCTTTGATGTGTCCCTGAGCGGCACGGGCACTGTTCCGGAAATCGCCATCAGTGGCAATGGTGTTGAAATCGCCAGCGGCGACCTTGACCCAAGCTCCGCAGACGACACGGCCTTTGGCTATGTCTCGCTCACGGGCACCGCATCGCGCATCTTCGCCATCACCAATACTGGCGATGCTGAGCTGGAGCTGACGGGCCTCCCTGTCGTCGAGATTGTCGGGACCGACGCCTCCGAGTTCAGCGTCGTGGCCACGCCCAGCAGCCCTCTGGCCCCGCTCACTGGAACCTCAACCTTTGAAATCGAGTTCGCCCCCACCAGCACCGGCCTCAAGGAAGCACGTGTCGTCATCGGCAGCGATGACGACAGCGAACCCTTGTATGAGTTTGCGATTGAAGGCACGGCGGTTGAGCCCAGCGTCTTCAGCTACTCCGCAAGCCATTACAACGTGAAGCAGGGCAGCACCTCGGTCACGCTTACCGTTAACAGGACAGGAGGGACCAACCCTACAAGCATCCGTCTTGCCACCACGGACGGCAGTCACCTGGAAAACTTCAGTCACACCTATGAAGCGGGGCAGGCCGGATCCGATTACATTGCGCAGAACACCATCATCAACTTTGCCCAGGACGAAGTCACCAAGGACATTACAATCACCCTGCTTCCGAAAGCCGGAGAGCAGCCCAACTACATCTTCTGGGCCTTGCTCAGCGATGCTGCCTCAGGCAACTCGATCACGGCCGACTCAGCCGGCATTCGAATTTATCACTATGTTGATCCTGTCGTCACCATCCTGACGCCTGGAGCGGCCACCACGGCAGTTTCAGGCATCTCGCCCTATCAAATCTCCGGATATGTGCGGGACTATGAGCTTTTTGGCATCAACCGCGTCGAAGTGGTGGTGAACGGAGTTTTGCCGCCGGTGAACGCAGTCCTTGGCAGCGGCACCTCGGTTGTTCCATGGACCCTGGACATCACGCCCTCCGAGTCCGGGAGCAACACCATCACGGTCAAGGCCATTGACGACGAAGGTTTTGAGAGTGCTGAGGTCACCCGCACCTTCACCTACACAAGACGCTACAAGCTTGGCGTTTCCAGATCGGCGGTCCCAGCCGGAACCGTCGCCATCGCCGCAACTCCTTCCACCTCCATGACCACGCTCACAGCAGCCACCCTGGTGAACGCCAACCCAAGGGAGTACTCACTGCTGCCTGGCACGACAGTCAAACTGACCGCCACGCCCAAGCCCGGCTACGTCTTCAGTCATTGGTCCGGCCAGCCTTCCGGATCTGCTGAATCCGGCCCCGTCCTCAACTTTGTCATGCCCAGCATGGACGTCAGCGGGCTCACGGCGCATTTTGTGGCCAACCCCTTCACTCCCCCGGCCGGCCAGGGCAATGTGTTCTATGGGCTTGTCCGCCCTGCCAGCGACGGCGACATCAGCAATGACAGCGTCGGCTTTGCCACAGGAACGATGACTGCAACCACAGGCGCCTTCTCGGGCAAGATCCTTGTCGGCGGCCTCTCGCAATCCTTTGCCGCTACTTTCTACGGCAACGGCAGCAGCCTGTTCACGGTCGGGACCGCCAAGCAGTCCACCCTTTCATTTGGCGGTGGTTACAGCCTGACGCTCAACTTCAGCGGCGGAGTGGTCCAGGCCAGCCTGGCCAAGTCTGGCATCACCAGCACAGCCACCTTGCAGAGAATCATTTACAGCAGCACCAACAAGCTTCCCTCCACGCCTGCTCCCAGCAGTCTTCTCAATGTGGCTGTTCCCGCCTCGGGTCCGATCAACCAGGGCTTCTATACGGTGGCGCTCATGTCCAAGGAAGTCAGCACCAGCTATCCTCAGGGAGATGGCTACCACACCATCACGCTCACCAACCTGGGGCTCGCCACCCTGGTCGGCACGCTCGCGGACGGTTCGGCCTTCACTGCCAGCAGCGGTCTGGTGAGTGGCAACAACTCGCCCGTCTTTGCCCAGCTTGTCACGCCTGGGGCCGCAGCCACCAACAAGGGCGGAAGCTTCAGCGGGGTCCTGACCTTTGACAGAACTCCGACGGACACGGATGTTTCCGGGATCGACATGCTCTGGACGCGTCCGGCCGTCACCCAGGTGGCTGGCACCACCGTTGCGGCCAAGGCGACCCAGCTCTATACGGCTGGCTGGCCTGGCGGCATTCGTGTCGATGCCGCGGGTGCGCTCTACAACAAGACCACCAGCGTTCAGAACACCCTTGGCGTCCTCACGGTTGCAGCCGGCACCAAGAACACCAATCTGGAGTTTACTGGATTCGAAATCACCGGCGGAAACATCATTGTGGATGCCATCACCATTCTCGGAAATGTCGTGACCAAGGTGCCCGCGACGAATTCAACCTTCACCCTGAGCGCCAGTGCTTCGACAGGCGGCTTCACAGGCACCTTCAGCCCTGGCTGGACCGGTACAAAGCCGACATTCAAGGGCATCATGGTGCAAAAATCAGGCGCCTATCAGGGCGGTTACGGCTTCTTCATCGGCAACCAGGCCGGTGACCTTGATCCGGAAAGCGGCCGCGTCTTCCTCGGGGCACCTTAACTCAAATCCATTCATTCCACGGCACGGCGGGAGGTCTCCCCCGTGCCGTTTGACTTTTCACCGATGATCAGAAGAGCTCCGTCTGCCCGCTGAGCGGCGGCACCAGGCCGAGCTTGCGGTAGGCCGCGGGCATGGCGACACGGCCGCGCGGCGTGCGCTTTACAAAACCCTGCATGACCAGATAGGGTTCGTGCACATCCTCCAGAGTCGAGGCGTCCTCGCCGATGGCCACTGCCATGCTGTTGAGGCCCACGGGTCCACCATCAAACTTGTGGATCAGGGCCTCCAGGAACCGCTTGTCCATCTCATCCAGCCCTGTCTCGTCAATCTCACGCATGGTCAGCGCCAGGCTGGCCACCTCCTGGGTCACCACGCTTTTGGCCTTCACCTGGGCATAATCACGAACCCAGCGAAGCAGGTGGTTGGCGATGCGCGGAGTGCCGCGTGAGCGCTGGGCGATCTCCCGGGCTCCGCCTTCCTCGATCGGCACTGACAGCAGCCTTCCGGAACGCATGATGATGTGCTGCAGCTCCTCGACCGTGTAGTAATCCAGGCGGTTCGGAATGCCAAAACGGCTGCGCATCGGGGCGGTCAGCATGCCGGCCCGGGTCGTCGCCCCCACCAGGGTGAAGGGCGGCAGGTCGATCCGGATCGTTCGTGCCTTGGGCCCCTGGTCGATGATGATGTCGAGCCTGAAATCCTCAATCGCTGGGTAAAGGTATTCCTCAATGCTCGGGTGCAGGCGATGGATCTCGTCGATAAACAGGATGTCACGCTCCTGCAGGTTGGTCAGGATGCCGGCGAGGTCCCCCGCCCTTTCAATCTGAGGCCCGCTGGTGGTGTGAAGCCGCGATCCCACGGAGGTGGCGATCAAGTTGGCCAGGGTCGTCTTGCCGAGGCCGGGCGGTCCGCAGAGCAGGGCGTGGTCCAGGGGTTCCCCGCGCATCTTGGCGGCCTCCACCATCACCAGGAGCTGCTCCTTCACCTTGGTCTGGCCGTGGAACTCCTCAAAGTTGCCCGGACGCAAAGCCAGGTCAAAGGGTGAGTCAGCTTCGTTGAGGGAGGGATTCACGGCCGGTCAGGTCAGGACACATCAAAACTCGCCGCGGAAGACGCAACGTGCGTTAGGCGTCTCGTGAATGGTGATCTCGGCAAGGCCGGGAAGCTGCGGTGCGAGGTGCTTCCAGAGCCAGGCGGCCATGTATTCAATCGTCGGGTTTTCAAGCCCCTCGATCTCGTTGAGGTAGCTGTGATCCAGCCTTTCCATCAAGGGCTTCATGGCACGGCTGATTTCAGCATGGTCATAAACCCAGCCGATGGCCGGGTTCACTTCGCCTTCAATGGCGATCTCCACCTTGAAGCTGTGACCATGCATCTTGGTGCACTTGTGTTCACAGGGCAGGTTGGGAAGCGTCTGGGCGGCTTCGAAACGGAAGTCTTTGATGATGCGGGCTCGCATGATGAAAGGATAGTCCCGAGCCAGGCGGAACGGTCAAGGCGCAGGCGGTTGATATGCTTGGCCTCAGGGCACCGTAGAAATGGGGCCCATGAACCGCCTAGCCGCCACCCTCGCCGCCCTGCCCCTGCTGATCCATGCGGAGGACTGGCCCCAGTTCCGAGGCAGCAACGGCAGCGGCATCTCCTCCTCCAAGCGCCTGCCCGAACACTTTTCCCACGACACGAACCTCGCCTGGAAGGCCCGGGTTGGCGAGGGCATCGGCTCGCCCGTGATCAAGAACGGAAGGGTTTACGCCACGGCCATGGCGGAGGGCCAGAAGGCCGCCGTCACCGCCCTGGATGCCGCTACCGGCCGGGTGCTCTGGCGCACGGAATTTGACACCGGCACCCTGCCACGCATCACCCCGCCTAACAGCCATGCATCCTCCACCCCCGCCACGGACGGCGATCGTGTTTACGTTTACTTCAGCACCCTCGGACTGCTGGCCTTTGACGCCGCCACTGGAAAGGAAGCCTGGCGCTTCTCAATGCCCCGCCCGGCCTTCCTCATGGACTGGGGCGCCGCCTCCTCCCCCATCGTTCATGACGGCCAGGTCATCTTCTGCCAGGATGACGACCTGGCACCCTTCATCGTCTCCGTGGACGCCAGGACCGGCAAGGAGCGCTGGAAAACCCTGCGCAAGGACATGCTCGCAGGTTACGCGCTTCCCGTCCTCTGCACCGCCAATGGCCGTACCGACCTGGTGGTCGCCGGCAGCGGCAAGCTCAAGGGCTACGACCCGTCGTCTGGCAAGGAGATCTGGACCTGCAACACACTGCTCCGGACCATCATGGTTTCGCCCGTTGTTCACGAAGACGTCATCTACATCGCCGTGCAGAGCTATGGCGACTCAACCCGCACCCTGAAACATGCCCTGCTGGAGTGGCTGGACACCAACCAGGACGGCATTCTGGCGCGAGAAGAAACCCCCAGGGAGTTCCACGAACGCTTCGACCTCTCCGACAAGAACAAGGACAAGGTCATCGGCCCGGAGGAGATCGACACCGCCTTCCAGTCGCCCGACAACATGGCCGCTGGCGGCAACATCATCCAGGCCATTCGCGGCGGTGGCACAGGCGACGTGACCAAGACTCACGTCCTTTGGAACGAGGATCACAAGACACCGTCCAACCTGTCCTCACCGCTCTATTACAACGGCAGGCTTTACCTGGTGAAAAGCGGAGGCATGTCCAGCTGCTATGAAGCCAGGAATGGCAGGCTCCTCTGGGAACGCAGCCGCCTCGGCAACTTCGGCGACTACTACGCCTCCCCCATCGCAGCCGACGGCCGGGTTTACATCGCCGGGAAAAACGGCTTCATCGTCGTCCTCCAGGATGGCCCCGAACTCAAGGTCCTCGGCAAAAACGACGTTGGCGAGGACATCATCGCCACCCCGGCCATCGCCGACGGCAGGCTGTATGTCCGCACCCGGGAAAACCTCTTCTGCATCGCCGAGAGCAACACCAACACCACGATGGTGACGACCGCCAGCACGGTTCCCGCTGCAGACTTGACCGGCCTGGAAAAAGCCGCTCCCGCCAGCGGCCAGCGGACATGGAACGGCTACACCGGCTCCGCCCTCGGCCAGGAAGCCTGGAACGACGCCGAACTCGAAGCCCTGCTTCAGCAGCTGCGTAAGCTGAACTACAGCGCCGTTGCCATTCCTGGGAACCTTCAGCCCTTCCCCGCCATCCGGGTCGACGGCGACACCGCAGGCCGCCGGGCGTTCCTGGGGCAGGAAACCTTTGCCAATCCTGATGTCACCGCCATCACCGAACGTTTCCGCAGACGGGCCAAAGACCTTGGATTCCAAATTGTGACCGCACCTCCCCAGCCGGGGTCCGTGCTGCCGAAAGCCGAGTTCAGCGATGAAAAAACCCTGCATGAGCTGGTCACGCCCATGTGTGGCGAAGGCGTCGCCGAGCGCATGTGGCTGGGTTTCCAGGCCATGGCCAAGGCCTCGGAGATCATTGCCAAAAACGACCCTTCCCTGGGGCTGCCCGTTCCGGACATGCTGACGCGTCATCTCAATGCCCAGGGACCGACACCGGCCTGGCTGACCGAGGTCAAGACCCTCTACACCACCGCCATGAATGAAATGTTCCGGGCCAACACCCGGGCCAGGGAGGGATCTCGCAGCCTCACCTTGTATCATGCCAAGCGTCTCGAGTTCACCTTCCACTTTCTCACCTCCATTGAAAACCTCTACAAGGCCCATGAGCCCGGCCTGCGGACCGAATCACTCGTCGCAGCCCAGGAATCTCTCTACAACGCCCTCAACTCCTACGCAGATGCCGCGCGAGATTCCGGTGACCGCGGGGCCATCGCCCTGCTGAACGAGCACGGCTACCGGGTCCTGGTCAAAGCCGCCCAGGCAAGTCCCTGACCGGTTGTCACAAGCGCACCGGCACCTGATGGTCGCGCAGGAAGCGCTTCACATCACCCACGGTATATTCGCCAAAGTGAAAAATGCTCGCCGCCAGCACGGCGTCCGCCTTGCCCTGGCTCAGCACGTCGGCCATGTGCTGCAGGTTGCCCGCTCCGCCGCTGGCAATGACGGGAATCGTCACCGCCTCGCTCACGGCACGCGTCAGGGCGATGTCATAGCCGGCCTTGGTGCCGTCTGAATCCATGCTGGTCAGCAGAATCTCCCCCGCGCCGCGACGGCAGACCTCGGCCGCCCATTCGACGGCATCCAGTTCGGTCGGATTGCGGCCGCCGTGGGTGTAAACCGTCCACGAACCGCGGTCATTGCGCTTGGCGTCGATCGCCACCACCAGGCACTGGCAGCCGAAGGCTTCCGCCGCAGCATCAATCACCTCCGGAGTCTTCACCGCCGCCGTGTTGATGCCGACCTTGTCCGCGCCGGCCAGCAGCATTTCACGCATGTCCGCCACGGTCCGGATGCCCCCGCCGACGGTCAGCGGCATGAAGCAGCTCTCCGCCGTGCGCGCCACCACATCGACCATCGTCTTCCGCTCCTCATGGCTGGCGGTGATGTCCAGAAACACCAGTTCGTCCGCGCCCTGGGCGTTGTAGACCTTGGCGCACTCCACCGGATCACCGGCATCGCGCAGCTGCAGGAACTGCGTGCCTTTGACCACACGGCCTTCTTTGACATCGAGACAGGGGATGATGCGCTTGGTGAGCATTTGCGGGCTGGGCTGATAACGATGCCACCCCAGGAACGCAAGCGCCAAACCAGGGCCGGACGGCTCGATTCCACGATTGACCGAAGCGCCTCGTTCCGTTCAAGCTGCATCATGCCCGAGACCTCGCGCCGCTCCTTTCTCTCCTCCGCCACCGCCACCACCTTTTCCCTGGCCAGCCTGCCCCTCATTGGCGCCGAGGGCCGGAAATACCGCACCGCCCTCATCGGCAGCGGCTGGTGGGGCATGAACATCCTCCGAGAAGCCATGGCCTCCGGCCGTTGCAAGGTCGTAGCCCTCTGTGATGTCGATGAAAACGTGCTCACCAACGGCATCGAGGACGTCAAATCCGAGAGCGGTGACGAGCCCAAGGGTTACAAGGACTTCCGCGATCTCCTGGTCGAAGCCAAGCCCGAGATCGTCATCATCGGCACCCCCGACCACTGGCACGCCCTGCAGAGCATCGCCGCCTGCCAGGCCGGTGCCCATGTCTATGTGGAAAAACCCACCGGGCACACCATCCACGAAAGCCGCGCCATGGTGAACGCCGCCAAGAAGTCCGGTGTTGTCGTTCAGGTCGGCCTGCACCGCCGCATCGGCCCCCACCACGTCGCCGCCATGGATTTCCTGCGTTCTGGAAACGTGGGCAAGGTCGGGATGGTGCGTCTTTTTGCCCACGGCAGAGGCGGACCGGAGCAGCCCAAGCCGAACAGCAAGGTCCCCGACAGCCTCGACTGGGACATGTGGTGCGGCCCGGCCCCCCTGCGTCCCTTCAACACCAAGCTCCATCCCGGCGGCTGGCGAAACTTCCTCGACTATGCCAACGGAACCATGGGTGACTGGGGCGTGCACTGGCTGGACCAGGTGCTCTGGTGGAGCGGTGAAAAGGGCCCTAAAAAGGTGTTCTGCACCGGTGGCAGGCCCGTGTTTGGAGCTCCCGTGCTGAACGACAAGGAGCAGACCACCGACGCCCCCGATCACCAGGTGGCCACCTTCGAGTTCGAACAGTTCACCGCCGTCTGGGAGCACCGCAAGTTCGCCGGCAACGGGGCGGAAAAGCACCATGTCGGAGCATACTTCTACGGCGACAAAGGCACCCTGCACATCGGCTGGAAGGACGGCTGGACCTTTTACCCCGCCGATGGCAAAAGCCCGGTCAGCCATGGCGACAACCAGCTACAGGAACCCGACGGCGACGGCCATAACATCGGCGCCCTCTGGGCGGATTTCATCGACGCCATCGACAAGGGCCGCGCCCCCGTGGCCGACATCGAGAGCGCCCACCGGTCCAGCTGCCTGCCCTTGTTAGGCATGATCTCCTGGCGCACCGGCCGCAGCCTGCGCTGGGATGCCGAGAAAGAGCAGATCATCGGCGACCCAGACGCATCCAGGCTCCTCCGCCGCGACTATCGCGGCCCCTGGCTGTATCCGGTCTGAAACAGGGCTGATGCCGCAGACAGACACTGCCCTTGAGGAATCGCTGGCACCCGGACGAATCAGGACTTAACCGTTCGTCCCTCGCCATGCCTGTCCCCCTTCTCGACGTCAACGCCCAGAACCTGCCCCTAGAATCCGAACTCCAGGCCGCCTTCAGCCAGGTGCTCCACCATGGCAGGTTCATCATGGGACCGGAGATGGAGGCGTTTGAAAAGGAAGTCGCCGCCATGACCGGAGCCCGGCACGCCCTGGCGGTTTCGTCAGGCACTGACGCCCTGCTGCTGGCCCTGATGGCGCTCGACATCCGACCAGGGGACGAAGTCCTCTGCCCCGCCTTTACCTTCTTCGCCACCGCCGGAGCCGTGTCCCGCCTGGGCGCCGTGCCGGTTTTCACGGACATCTGCCCGGTCTGCTTCAACATGGACGTCAACGACGCCCGGGCCAAGATCACTCCCCGGACCAAGGCCATCATCCCCGTTCACCTCTTCGGCCAGTGCGCTGACATGGATCCCCTGCTGGCCATGGCCCAAGAACATGGCCTGAAGGTCATCGAAGACGCCGCACAATCCATCGGCGCCACCTACAAAGGCCGCCAGTCCGGCACCCTGGGCCACTTTGGCACCTACAGCTTCTTCCCCAGCAAAAACCTGGGCGGCTTTGGCGACGGGGGCATGCTCGTGACCAACGATGATCAGCTGGCCGAATTCGCCCGTGTCCTGCGCGTGCACGGCTCCAAACCCAAATATTACCACCATTATGTGGGCGGCAATTTCCGCATGGACACCCTCCAATGCGCCCTCCTCAGCGTCAAACTGAAGCGTTACACGCAGTACACAGCCGACCGTCAACGCAACGCCGCCCACTACACGGCAGAGCTTCTGAAACTGCCCGGCGTGGTCCAGGCCGACCCCGCCCACTGCAAATGCCAGTCCAGCCAGGACAGCTGGCTCTCCGCCCAGAAGGCACGGATCGTCCTGCCGGTCGGTTATGGCCACAACGGCCATATCTGGAACCAGTACACCCTTCGCGTTCTCGGCGGCCAAAGGGATGCGCTGCGCGAGCACCTGAACTCCAGAAAGATCGGCTGCGAGGTCTATTACCCGGTTACCCTCGACCAGCAGCAGTGCTTTGCCAACCTGCCGGCCAGCTCCCGCCTGGGTTGTGAAATCTCCCATCGCATGGCCGGCGAAGTCATCAGCATTCCCATCTACGGTGAACTGACCGAGGTCCAGCGCCTGGAGGTCGTTGCAGCGATCGGCGAATGGCTGAACATTTGAACAGACCGCCTCAAGCGGAAAGCTGTGAAAAACCTGCTTGCGTCAGGGAGGTAAGTCCCCATACTCCGCCCCCTCGCGAGCCAGCCCCCTGTTAAACTCGCCGTTGGTCTCCGGATCCACCTCCTCGTGAGGTATGGATGGCTCGTCTGGAGGTAACCCGGCACTACATACCCACACACCATGTCAGTTCGTCTCGCACGATTCGAAATGCCGAACCGTCTCGTCAAAAACGAGGCCACGGCCACCGAAACCTACGCACAGTTCGTCGCCGAACCCTTTGATAAAGGTTACGGCCACACCCTTGGAAACAGCCTCCGCCGCGTCCTGCTCTCCTCTCTCGAGGGAGCCGCCATCACCTCCGTGAAAATCCGCGGCGTGGAGCATGAATTCTCCACCATCCCCGGCGTCGTCGAGGACGTGGTGCAGATCATCCTGAACCTGAAGAAGGTCCGTTTCCTTCACCACAGCGAAAGCAAGGAGCCCCGCCTCCTCTCCATCGCCGTGGAAAAAGACGGCACCATCACCGCCGGCGACATCAAGGATGACAACCACTACGAAGTCATCAACAAGGACCTCGTCATCTGCCACCTCGACCGCAAGATCAAGTTCGACTGCGAGTTCGAAGTCCGCGTCGGCCGCGGCTTTGCCTCCTGGGAGGAAAACAAGCGCCCCGACATGCCGATCGGCGTGATCCCGATCGACTCCATCTACAGCCCCGTCACCCGCGTCAAATACACGGTCGACAACACCCGCGTCGGACAGAACACCGATTATGACAAGCTGGTGCTCGACATCTGGACTGACGGCCGCATCACCCCGCAGGATTCCCTCCTGCAGTCCGCCGCCATCCTGCGTCATCACCTCGACGTCTTCGTCAACTACGACGACAAGGCCATCGAGTTCGAAGCCGCCCCGGAAGCCCAGAGCGAGGAAAACGCCGAACTCCGCAAGCTGCTCAACATGAGCGTCAACGAGATCGAGCTTTCCGTCCGCGCCGCCAACTGCCTCAACAACGCCAACATCACCACCGTCGGCCAGCTGGCCATGAAGACGGAGGCCGAGATGCTGCGCTACCGCAACTTCGGCAAGAAGTCCCTCACCGAGATCAAGGAGAAGCTCGCCGAGCTTGGCCTGTCCCTGGGCATGAAGTTCGACGCCGCGCTGCTTGAAGCCAATCCCGGCGGCGTGTCCCTCCTCTCCCGCAGCACCCTGCTTGCCGACGACGATGAGGCCGACGCCATGGACTTCACCAAGCTGATCGACAGCAACCTCGGCGACGGCGACGACGACGAGTAATCCGCAGACATCCCTTTAAACCCATACTGACAGAGAAAGACAAGACGACATGAATCACGGAAGAAAAGTTCCCAAGCTCCAGCGCGACGCCTCCCATCGCAAGGCTCTCCTGGCCAACCTCGTGTGCTCCCTGATCGAGCACCGCCGCATCCGCACCACCCTGGCCAAGGCCAAGGCCCTGCGCCCCGTGGCTGAAAAGCTGGTCACCCTCGGCAAACGTGGCGACCTCCACGCCCGCCGCCTGGCCATCGGCTCCCTTCACAACAAGGATGCCGTGAAGAAGCTCTTCGAGGAAATCGCCGTCGCCTCCAAGGACCGCAAGGGTGGTTACACCCGCATCACCAAGCTCGGCCAGCGCCGCAGCGACTCCGCCCCGATGGCCTTCATCGAGTGGGTGGACGCCTATGTCCCCAAGGCCGCCAAGGCCAAGGAGGCCGAAGTTGAAGTCGTGACCGCCGAGCCTGAGGCGCCCGCCGCCGAAGCCGCCGCCCCCAAGAAGCGCGCGACCAAGAAGGCCAAGGCTGAAGCCGCCGAATAAGCCGCTCCTCAACCTCTGAAATCACGGCGCGGATGTCGAAAGGCATCCGCGCCTTTTCATTGGGATGAAAATGTCAGGAGCCACCTTGAGCCGCATGACCGGAGCCTGAACCTGGCCGCTGACAGGCATGGAATCTCCGGCATGACCGGCATGCGTCCGGCATCAGATCCAGGTTCCGGCAGGAATCACGGTGTCCTTCGGAATGACCACGATGCCGTCACGGATGCAATATAGCTCATGGTCCATGTTCTCCGGCTTGCCATGGGGCGTGATCACCGTGTTGTCGCCAATATGGACGTTCTTGTCGATGATCGCACGTTCGATGCGGCAGTTGTGGCCGATGCCAGGCGCCGGCCTGTCGGGGTCCGTTCCGGCGGCACCCGAGTAGTAATCCGCTCCCATGATGATCACCTCGCGCAGAGTGGTGCCGCTCTCGACGATTGAGCGCACGCCGACCACCGCCGTCTCCACATGGGCGTCGGTGATGATGCAGCCGTCGGAAAGAAGGGCCTCACGGATCGTGGCGCCGTTGATCTTGGTGGCGGGCAGGAAGCGGGCATGGGTGAAGATGGGAGCCTGGGAGTCGAAAAAGTCGTACTGCGGCACCAGCTTGCAGAGATCCAGGTTGGCCTGGAAGAAGGAGCGGATCGTCCCGATGTCCTCCCAATAGCCCTGGAAGTTGTAGGAATGAACCTTCCGGTCACGGATGGCGGCAGGAATGATGTTCTTGCCGAAGTCCATGTGATTGTTGTCCAGGCAGTCGATCAGCGTCTGACGATTGAACACATAAATGCCCATGCTGGCCTGATAGCGCGGCTCATCGGCATCCAGACCCATCTCGGCGAGCGTCTCCGCCGGCATGCGCAGGGATTCCAGCACCGCAGGATCCTTGGGCTTCTCTACAAACTCACGAATGCGCCCGCCAGGCTCGGTCTTCATGATGCCAAAGCCCGTCGCATCGCTCGCGTTGACCGGCAGGGTCGCAATGGTCAGCTCCGCTCCGGAACTGATGTGCTGGCTCATCACCTGGCGGAAGTCCATGCGGTAAAGCTGGTCACCGCTGAGGATGAGGTAGTACTCATAATCGTTTTCAATGAAGTAACGCAGGTTCTGACGGACGGCGTCCGCCGTCCCCTGATACCAGCGCTCTCCCTCAGGGGTCTGCTGGGCGGCCAGCACCTCCACAAAACCACGGGTGAACTGGTCGAATTTGTAGGTGCGGGCGATGTGCCTGTTCAGCGACATGCTGTTGTACTGGGTAAGCACAAAAACCTGGCGTACGCCCGAGTTGATGCAGTTGCTGATGGGGATGTCCACCAGGCGGTATTTGCCGGCCAGGGGCACCGCCGGCTTGGCACGGTCCTTGGTCAGCGGGAAAAGACGGGTTCCGGCACCCCCGCCCATGACGATGGCAAGGGTGGAGCGGCGGAGGACGGCATCGACGGCGACTTTGTTGGACATGGGGGAAGAAGCTTTGGCTGCTTTGTTTTTCCTGGAAAAAACGCCCAGAGGCAAGGCGTTTCCACGGCGGCAGGACGATTCAACGTACCGTGCACAGCCACTCTGCCGCCCAACCTCTCCCCCGCCATGTCCAAGCTTGCCATTCGTTCCCTCCCCCTTGTCATCACCCTTCTCACGGCCCATGGCCAGGCTGCGGTGAACTTTGAAAAAGACCTCCTGCCGGTCCTGCAGAAGAAGTGCCTCGACTGTCACAGCGCGCCCACCGTGGTCGATGGCAAGCCCAAGAAACCCAAGGGCGAACTTCGCCTCGACGCCGCCTGGGCCATGCTCAAGGGAGGTGAAACCGGCCCTTCCCTGGTTCCCAAGGACCTGGCGAAAAGCTACATGTTTGAAGTCGTGAACCTTCCCAAGGATGATGACATGTTCATGCCTCCCAAAGGAGACCCCATGACCGCTGAGGAGATCAAGCTGCTCAAGGAGTGGATCGAGTCTGGAGCGGACTTCGGCGGCTGGAAAGGCAACATGGAAGGGGCTCCGGCGGATGCCGCGGCCGCAGGAGGCGTCGCCAAGCCCGCCGGCCCCCGCGAACACGAAGTCTTCTACACCAAGCTGGCCGAAGGCCTGAAACCCGCCACGGAAGCGGCTCTGGCCAAGGCCAGGGAAGGCGGCGCCCAGGTCTTCCAGCTCAAGCCCGACAGCCCGCTGCTGCGTGTCGACTTCCTCACCGGCGTCTCCAAATGCGATGATTCCAAGCTCTCCGTGCTGACTTCGATCAAGGACAACGTCGCCCAGCTCGACCTCGGCCGGACCATTATCTCGGATGCAGGGTTGAAAGCCGTGGCCCAGCTTTCAAGGCTGGCGAGCCTGGACCTGCGGCAGACCAAGGTCACCGATGCCGGGCTCGAGGCCCTCAGCGCCCTGAAGAACCTGCGGACGCTGAATCTCTTCGGCACCGAAATCACCGACGCCGGCCTGAAGAAGCTCGCAACAATCCCAAGCCTTCGCCAGGTAACCGTCTTCCAGACAAAGGCGACGTCAGCAGGCGTGGCTGAACTGAAAAAGGCGCTGCCCAAAGCCCAGGTGACTTTGAAATAAGTTCAACGTCGATACTCCCCTGGCATGGAACGGTCCTTGATGTCCAGGGTCGTTTCAATCTGCTGCTCGATGTAAAGAGCCTGCTCGGGATCCATGCCGGCCGCGACAAGACGTGAATGCTTCCCATCGCTCAGGGCCACCCAGACCTCGTAGTGGGTGCTGACACCGTTTTTATTCCGGCGGATGATCTCCTTGCAATAGGTCTGGTCGATAAGGCCGGCGGCGATTTCACGCCAGCCCGTCCATGGCAGCGGACCGTGGGAGACTGTGACGCTGCCATGGGTCACCTCCACCCGGGTTCGATTGAAGAGCATGGCCAGCGTGTAGTAGGAAAGGCCCACCCCGACCGCGACATGCCCCAGGGGAAACAGGCGGACAAACCAGGGAGCATTGCTGCCGGACATGCTGGTGAAGAATCCGACCAGAAACGAGTTCCAGACAATGCAGAAAGGGATCAGGAAAAGGACCGGCCAGTTGAACCAGCGACGATAAATCACCAGGCCACGCATGTTCGTTTCCAGCCTCATGCCTGATGGCAAAGCCACGGGAGGGCGGGCTCGGAAGGCTCCGGAACGCTGAGTTTTAGGCGGCAGCATCAGGGTGCCGCAGTAGCTGCAGCGGATGGTCCCCTGCTCCTGGTCGTAGTCAGCCTCACGAATCGGAGATGCGCAGTTGGGGCATTTCAGGGAGGTCGGCAGGTGATCCATTCTGATAACTTTACACGCAGCCCGCCGGAAACGGCAAATGCTCGTTAATCCCTCAACGCCTTACCAGGAGGTTCCGACATCCTTCCGCACCAGTGGAGCCAGCGTGTGCACATCCACCTCGCCCACCTCGACGCCGGGGGTGTCGGGGATGCCTGTTTTCTGGCAGTCGAACTGATTGTCCTTCCAGGTGACGCCCGACAGGTCGCAGCGCGCCTCGATCACCGGGTGCTTTGACGACTCAACCTGGTTGCCTTCAAAGACCGTTTCCACAGGCGCGAGCACCGCTTTGTCATCATCACTCAACCCAATGAGCACCGGATGTTTGCAGTTCACCAGGCTGTTGCCGATCACTCGGGCACGCTTCACCTGAAAGTAGCGGTTCAGGGGTGAGTCCGGCACGCCCATCATCAGGCAGATGGCTGAGCGGGCGTCATCACCGGCCAGGTTTTCAAAGTAGTTGCCGCGCACGACATGATCCTCGCCGATGATGCGGACGCCACCCGTGCCGCTGACACCGTTGCCGATGAAGACGTTTTTCTCCACGGTGCAGCCGTTGCCATGACGCAGGGTCAGTGTGCCGCCCACTTCCAGGAAGGTGTTGCCGCGATACAGGTTGCCGCAGGATTTGTTGGAGATGCACTCAGCTTCGCCATTGCAATGTTCAAAGAGATTCGACTCCACCACACACCCGCCCTTGAGCATCGAGGTCTTGCTGTCGCCAATGCGGATCGTCTCTCCGCCATTCTTGCCCAGCTTCTCACGCGGACCAAAGTAGTTGTGATCCATCTGATGCCCGCCCTTGTTCCCTTCCCCGAGCCAGACGACCAGGGTGGTGCCCTTGCCTGTCTTGCCGCTGATCACACAATGATCCACGCGGTTGCCGCCTCCATACAGTCCCACCCAGCGGGATTCCTTTTTCCCGTCCTCCCTCAGTGAACTCGTGATGGCGCACTGCGTCAGGCGGCAGTGGCTGGCAGGTGTCTTTGAATCCCTGCGGAACAGGATCAAGTCGCTGATCGTCGGGTCCGGCTCCTTGAAATGCAGTCCTTCGACCACCAGATGCTCACCGCTGATCCTGAGGGTGCTGCCGCCGGTGAAAACCGTTTTCCCAGGAACCGCCGCCTTGAGCGTGATGGGCGCCTTTTCCGTACCCCGGCCTACAAACAGGAGGGCCACATCCCGGAACTCTCCCTCAGGCAGAATGAGACTGTCTCCAGGGGCAGCCTCCCGGGCGGCTGATTCAAGCACGGCCGGATCAGCCACCGGGACTTCCCGCCCCATCCCCAGGAGCGGCAGCAGCGTCAGCAGAAGCCAAGAACGCATGGGGATGACAGGGGGTGACGGGGCAAAGCCAGGTCAGGCAGCCGCCACGGCGGCCACGATCTTCTGGGCTGCATCGGTGAGGCCGTCGGCGCTGGTGATGGCCAGTCCGCTGTCCGCCAGCGTCTTCTTGCCAGCCTCGACGTTGTTGCCTTCCAGACGGACCACGAGCGGGATGTTGAGGGAGACTTCCTGGGCCGCCGCCACGATGCCGTTGGCGATGATGTTGCAGTCCATGATGCCGCCGAAGATGTTCACCAGGATGCCCTTCACGTTCGGGTCGCCGAGGATGATCTTGAAGGCCGCCGTGACCTGCTCCTTCGTGGCGCCGCCGCCGACGTCGAGGAAGTTGGCAGGCTCGCCACCGTGCAGCTTGATGATGTCCATCGTGGACATGGCGAGGCCGGCTCCGTTGACGAGGCAGGCGATGTTGCCGTCCAGGCCGATGTAGTTCAGGCCATATTCACTGGCAGCCACTTCACGGGGATCCTCTTCCGTGGTGTCGCGCATGGCGACCACATCCTTCTGACGATAGAGGGCGTTGTCATCAAAGTTGAACTTGGCATCCAGGGCCACCACCTGGTTGTCCGTGGTGATGGCGAGCGGGTTGACCTCGACCAGAGAGCAATCGCTTTTCAGATAAAGGTTCCACAGGGCCGTGAAGAGCTTCACAGCCTGATTGGCCAGGGCGCCGGTCAAGCCGAGGGCAGCCGCGACCTTGCGGGCCTGATAGGGCTGCAGGCCGAGCGTGGGATGCACAAACTCCTTGATGATCTTCTCCGGCGTCTTTTCCGCCACTTCCTCGATGTTCATGCCGCCTTCCGTGCTGGCGATGAGGGCGTGGCTGCTGCTGCCGCGGTCAAATAGAATGGCGAAATAGTGCTCCTTGGAGATGTCCACCGACTTGGCGACCAGCACCTTGCTGACGAGCTTGCCGTCAGGACCGGTCTGATGGGTCACCAGGGTCTGGCCGAGCATCTTGCCAGCGATGTCCTGGGCCTCGGCAGCGGTATTGATCACATGCACGCCGCCTTTGAAGCCGTTCTTGAAGGTGCCCTTGCCGCGTCCGCCGGCGTGGATCTGCGCCTTCACCACCAGGCCCGCACCACCCAGCTCAGCAGCGATCTGACCCGCTTCCTCGGCTGTCGAGGCAACCTTTCCCGGAGGAGTGGCGACGCCGAATTTGGTGAAGAGTTCCTTGGCCTGGTATTCGTGGATGTTCATGGGGAGGGGGTGGGAAAGCGGGGCGACAGTAGAAGCACCCGCCAGACCGTCAAGGAGGCAATCAAACAGATGAAAAACTGCCGCTCCCCCCGCGGGTGACGGCTCCAGGCCCGCCCTATTCCTCAATCCTGGCCAGGTAGCTCAGCGACCGGTCTTCCCCACGCCTGGCCACGACGATGATCTGCTTGCGCTTCTCCCCGACATAACCGGTGCTGGTGATGCGCCGCAGATCGTCCTCGCTGGTCAGGATTCCCTGAAGTTCACGGGCGCGGGCGCCTGTCAGCCCAAGCATCCTGTAGGATTCACTGTCGGACAGACGCTGGTCGTCCTCGGTTCCAGGAATCCCATCCGCTCCATCCCGTTTCAGAATGAAGCTGTCCACGTCCTTCTCCGCAGCCCCCGATATGGCGATCAGGGTCTCCTTAAAGGCTGTCCTGAGGTCGATTGTGCCGTCTCCATAAACGGAAAAATACTCCCTCCAGTCAGGCTTCAGCCGGTCCACCACGCCCATGCCGCGAACCAGCAGCATTTCGTCCGTGTGGGTGAAACCCGTGTTTCTGGGCAGGTCATAGACCCCCAGGCCTTCATAATACTCCTTCTCAGCCCCGTTGGCCCGCGCCTCCTCGTTCCGGTCCACCCAGTCGGCCAGGGATTCGGAGGCGATGCTGGCCTCATCACCATTCAGCCCCCAGCGCATGAACAGCTCATAGACGGCCTCCCGAAGACGTTCATCAGTCACCAAATTGATGGGAATTCGTGCTCCTTCATAGTTGATCACCACGTCAAAGCCGCTGTCGGTGCCAACCTTCTGCTTGAGGACCTTGTCGCCACGCCGCGTGCTCGGATGCAGCCCCACGGCCAGCCCGCTTTCAGCCAGATGCAGGGCACGAAACTCGGCCGCGTCGATGACGGCTTCAGAAGCGCTGAAATTGAGGTACTGCACCAGCCCCATCACCACCATGCTCATCAGCAAAAGGGCCCAGATCATGAGCATCAGGGCGGACCCGCCCCTGCTCCGGGAACAGCGCGTCAAAAACACAGAAAATGCATGATTAGAAAGCTTCATCGGAAGGATCTTAGCGGTTACCACCTCCCTGACCCGAGACAGAAGCGCCGGCGGAAGATGCCCCGCCACCTGAAGGTCGAGGCCCGCTGCTTCCAGGACCTCCTCCAGGGCTGTTGCCCCCTCCGCCTGGCCTGCCCGGGTCACCACCTGGTCCGCCTGGCCTGCCCGGGCCGCCGCCACCGGGTGCATTGGGACCGGCATTTCCACCGCCGGGGCCTCCTTGCCCACCCGGCCTGCCTCCACCACTGCTGCCGCCACCTGAATTGGTGCCTCCTGTTGCATTGTTCTGATTGCTGGCGCCACCGCTGGAACCGCTGCTGGTGCCCGTCCCCTGGGTGAGCAGGATCTGCGGCACGCTGTAGACCATGCGGATGGGCAGGGTGCGGTCCTTCATGAGAAGCTGCACTTCAATCAAGGCGGGCCAGTTGCTGTCATCCCACTCCTCCAGCCAGGTTTCATCGTCCTCCTTGAAAAACCGCCATTTCAGAGAAGCCACCTCGGGCAGCAGCGGCATCCAATAGCGCCCCTGCTCATCAGGTGCCGACAGCCCTTCGGTTTCCTGGCGCATCGCCAGGCCGCTTTCATCGGTCTTGGGGATCAGGTCCTCCCTTGACAGGCAGAGGTAGTTCAGCGCAGCACCATTTTGATCCGTTGCCCCGGCGGGATCGGGGCGCAGACCCAGGATGGTGTCCTGGTAGGAAAGTGGATTGAAGCCAAAGCCGAAGGAATGCGGCGCCCCGCTGATGGTCAGCTCCTGCCCGGAGGTCGTCGGCGAATTCGGATCAAGCAGGCTCAGGGTCAGGGTGGCCGTGCTTGGCATCGTCGTGAAGGTCTTCCGGCACAGGTCGAGAAAACGGTTGATGGAGTCGTTCTCTCGCTGGATGCGCTCGATCTCCGCCGCCCCTTTCACGCTGCCCTGGATGAGGGCGAAAAGCGTTCCGGTGATCATGCCTAGGATCGTCATGGCGATGACGATCTCCATCAGGGTGAAGGCTGCCCGTCGGCGGCTACTGCTGGGAGGGCTTGTAAACATAGACGTCCACGGATTCTTCACGCAGTTCATTGCCGACGGTGTAGGAGGCGATGACCTTCAGATTGTACATGTCGCTGAGCGTGCCGCCCTGGGTCATCGTCAGGCTGACCGGCTCGACCGTGCTTGTGTAGGTGACACCAAGGGCCGTGTCGGCAAGCGTGGTGACCATTTCATTCAAGGGCTTGCGTCGGATCTCCTCGACAAAGGAACGCAGCCCGATGCGCAGCCTCTGCTCCTTGTTGAGGATGTTGGCCACCTCCATCGAGGCGTTCAACGACTGGGCAAGGCCGAGCACGCCGATCGAAAAAATAGTGAGGGCGATGATCAGCTCAAAAAGGATGTAGGCCAGCAGCGTGCTGGGCTGACTCTTCCGGCCATGAACGGGTGGGTGCGGCTTCATTTCAAGTCGATGACCTCCCGGGTGATGTCCGCCGTCAGGGCGTTGAACTCGACGTCAAAGGCCGCGCCCGGCCTGTCGAGATGAAGCTGCAGCGGAATGCAGATGCCCGTGGGCTGGAACACCCACAGCTTCACCAGATCGCCGCTCATCTCCGTCGGCTGAAACTCGTTCCAGAACTTCAGGGTGTACTGCGTGTCAGGCGGCAGGTCATAGCGCTCCGTCCAGTTGTCATCCATCTTCGGCGCCGCAGGCGCCAGCGGCAGCTCGGTCTTGGGTTTTTCGCCCGCCCCGGCATCCAGATCGGAGTCATTGTCATCAGCGTTCGGATTCAGCCGGAAGCTGCCCGACGCCGCCTGCTCCATCAGCTCGTTCAACTCCGCCATCTGCAGGTAGGGCGAGAAATAGCGCGAAGCCACGAAGCCCCCCTGGTAAAAGGCGACCTGGTAGGGACGCTTCTCTCGCATCGCCCTGAGGCGGGCCTCCTTCGCCAGCCTAACCAGTTCGATGACCGGCCGGCGGGCGATCTGTTCATCCCGCCAGCCCTTGAACATCGGCACCGCGCCGGCGGCGATGACGATCAGGATCGTCAGGGCGATGACAACCTCGACGAGCGTGAAGCCAAGCCCGGAGTTTCTTCGCAGGAAACGCGGGCCGTCACCGGAGCCCCGTTGAGCAGGTGCTTCGGATTTCCGGCTCCAGGCTCCTGCGTTCATCACTTCGCGGCCGTCTGCGGCCAGTTGCCGATGTCGTCCTCGGTTCCTTCCGCGCCATCCTTGCCGGCCGAATAGACATCATAGGGCTTCTTGGATTTCTGGGCGGGATAACGATATTTGTACTCCTGGCCCCAGGGGTCCTTCGGCACGGCTTCAAGAAGCTGCGTCCATTTTTCCGGCAGGGGCTCGGTGCTGGGCTTTTCCACCAGGGCCTTCAATCCTTGTTCCGTGGTCGGGGCGCGCATGTTGCGGGCCTCGTAGAGCTGGAGCTGGGTCATGATGTTCTGGATGTCGCTCTCCACGCGGGTTTCCTTGGCGACATCGACGTTGCCCTTGAGCATGTAGATGGAGCCGGCGGCCAGGATGGAGATGATGGTCAGCACGATGACGATTTCGATGAGGGTGAAACCGGCGCGGCTGAGGGGGCGGTGCGTGTGGATGGTCATGGTTTGACGGGAGGGTGAGATGGGAGGGATTTTGACAGGCGGGTCATCAAACGAAAAGCAAAATGGTCATTGAGAGCTCGGATCACGGATTTCTAAACCCTGCCCCGGATGCCGTTCACGGAGGAGAACACGGCGGAGATGATCGAGTAGGCCACGACACCGACGATGATGGCCATGAACAGGATGATGATGGGCGAGATCATGGCCGTCATGCGCTTGATGCGCTTGTCGAGCTCCTTGTCGTAGCGCACAGCCGCCTTTTCCAGGGACTTGCCAAGGGCGCCGGTCTGCTCGCCCACGGCGATCATGTCCACCAGCATCAGCGGGAAATGCCCGACCTTTTTGAGCGAGCTGGAAAGCGAGCCGCCCTCGGCGACCAGCCCGGCGACCCTGGTGAGCAATCCCTGGATGTAGACATTCGCCGAGATCTTCGACACCAGCCGGATGCTGTTCAGCAGCGGCACGCCATGCCCCACCAGGCTGCCCATGCTGTGGGAAAACTGGGCATAGAAGCGGGTGGCCAGCACCGGGCCGAAAAGCGGCAGCTTCAGCTTGGCCTCGTGCCACCAGAGCAGCCCGCCCGGCGTGGCGATGTAGGCCTTGAAGCTGAGCGCCACGATGATGATGACCGCCAGAATCGCCCACCACCAGGCTGCAAGGAAGCTGTTGAAACTGATCAGCATCTGGGTGGGCAAGGGAAGCTGCTGGCCGTTCTTGTCGAGCAGGTCGGTGATCTGCGGCACCATGACCGTCATGAACACAATCATCAGCACCACGCAGGCGCCGATCAGGAAGGCTGGATAGATCATCGCCTGAGTCACCTTCGACTGCAGCTCGGCGATGACCGTGAGGTTCTGGGCTAGACGGCGCAGGATGGGCGCCAGCGATCCGCTGACCTCTCCGGCGGCGACGAGGTTGCAGTACAGCTCGTCGAAGCTGGGCGATGCCTTTTTCAGCGCCTTTGCCACCGTTGACCCCTCGCGAAGCTGGTCACGCAGGATGGTTGACACCCTGCGCAGGGCTGGATCCTCCTGACGTTCCGTGATCACGCGAAGGGCCTGATCAATCTGAAGCCCGCCATCGAGCATGTCCGCCAGCTCCTCGGTGAACAGGATGACCTGGGAACGTTTCAACTTCGCCGGAGTGTTGTCCTCAGCTTTCGCTGCAGCACCCGCTGCTGCTCTGGCCGCTTTCGACTCCTCATCCACCTTGACCGGAGTCAGCGACTGCGCCTCCAGCTTTCGAAACGCCTCAGCCCGCGAGGCGACCGCCAGGGTCCCGGAAACGGTCTGACCGGAGGTGTTGAGGGCGGTGTAGGAAAAGCTGGGCATCTTCAATGTCTGCAAAACATGTCCGTCTCGAACCGGGAAGCCAAGGGGCTATTCGCTGGCGGCGGTGACCGTCATGACCTCCTCAATCGTGGTAATGCCTTCAGCGGCCTTGCGGAAGCCGTACTGACGCATCGGCACCATGCCGTCGGCCAGCGCCTGGACCTTGAGCTCCATCACGGTGGCGCGCAGGTTGATCTTCTCCTGAAGCGCCTCGGTCATCATGCAGATCTCCATGATGGCAAGACGCCCGCTGAAGCCGGTCCCCCTGCAGGAACGGCATCCGACGGGGCGATACAACCGATGCTTCTGCTCCACCGGGAAGCCAATGGCCTTCAGGTAGCCTTCCTCATGGTGCGAAGGCTCCTTGCAGTGCGGACAGAGCGTCCGCACCAGGCGCTGGGCCTGGAAGGCACGGACCGAGGAGGAAACCATGAAGGGCTCGATGCCCATGTCGAGCAGGCGTGAGATGCCTCCCACCGCATCATTGGTGTGCAGGGTGGAAAGCACCAGGTGCCCGGTGAGCGCGCCGCGGATGGCAATCTCCACTGTCTCCTGGTCGCGCATTTCCCCGACCATGATCACGTTCGGGTCTCCACGCAGGATGGAGCGCAGGCCGGTGGCGAAGGTCAGGTCGATCTCCGGCTTCACGGCGATCTGGATGATGCCGTCGAGCTTGTTCTCCACCGGGTCCTCGATGGTCACGATGCGCCGCTCCTTGGTGTTCAGCTCCTTGAGCAGCGTGTAAAGCGTGGTGCTCTTGCCGGAGCCCGTGGGGCCCGTGATGAGGATGATGCCGTTGGGATAACCAATCAGCCTGCGGAACTTCGCCTCGGTGTCCGCATCCAGTCCGATGGCGGCCATGTCGAACTTCTTCCGGGTGAGCAGACGAAGGGCCACGGACTCGCCGTTAACACTGGGGATGGTGGCGACGCGGACGTCGATCGGCTCGCCGTCGAGTTCCAGGTTGATGCGGCCATCCTGAGGCAGTCGGCGCTCCGCGATGTCCAGATGCGCCATGATCTTCAGACGGGAGACAAGGGAGTTTTGCAGCAGCCGCATGTTGGGCGGCACGGGCACCTCGATGAGCTTTCCGTCCACGCGGTAGCGGATGCGCAGGTCGCGCTCAAGGGGTTCGACGTGGATGTCCGTGGCGCGCTCCTTGAGGCCTTCACGGAAGATCTGGTTCACGAAGTTCATCACCGTGGCCTCCTCGTCGGCCTCGTCGAGCACGGTGGTCTCCTGCTTCATGTCGTCGTCCTCCTGCTGGCCTTCCCGGCCCTCCAGCAGCTCCTCGAAGTTCTCGGCACCGACGCCGTACCCCTGGTGCAGGGCTTCCAGGATGCGGTGGCGGCTGGCGATCTTCCAGTGGACCCGCCTGCGGAACTCCTGGCCGACGGCCTGGCGCGCCCCGAGGTCAAAGGGGTTATAGGTCAGCAGCGTTGCCTCCTGCGCGCTGACATGCTCGGGGTAGATGCGGTGACGCAGGGCCAGCTTGGCCGGAAAACGGTTGTGCAACCCCTCCTGCGGCTCCGAATCCTCCCGGGCGTAAGGCATTTTCAGAATCCCCGCCAGCTCCGCAAAAAAGGACTCCTCATCCACCAGGTTGGCGTCCAGCACGGCCTCGACCATGGGCTGGCGCTTGTCCGAGGCGTCATCAAGCACATGACGGAGCTTCGACTGATCGCGGAGGCCGGCTTTTTGGGCCGCCGTTACAAGGGCGTCGGAGAGCGAAGGAAGGGACATGCGGGGTGGGGCCGTCTTACAACGCCCCAAGCCCGCCCAGGTTGCGGCAAAATAGCGTCAATTTGCCCCGACTCCGAAAACTGTGCGCAAGACATAAATGTAGCCGATGAACAGCCCGAACAGCACCAGGCCGAGCAGTGCAAGGATGCCTCCGAAGGCGAGAAAAAGGCGGAATGTACCGCGTCTGACAGCCTCCTGGTGGCCTGCCTGCCATTTTTGCAGCAGCCGGAGGTTCCTGACATTGGACTTGAAAAAGGCGGAGGCCACGGGGCCGGCCAGCGGCAGGTAGTCGAACAACGTGTTCAGCAACATGTTGCCGCCCATTCGCAGCAGGACGGGAACACTGACACCCGAACGCACCGCCTCAGCCAGGATGATCAGCCCGCCGCCCGAGGCGATGGTGCTGCCAACGCCAGGAAAGAGCGACAGGATGGGATCCAGCCCGATCTTGAAATCCGTGCCCGGGATGCGCAGGATGTTGTCCAGCCAGCGCGCCAGAAACCTGGCCACCTCGGACTCCCCCTGCCCCGCACGCTCAAACAGGGCCTCCCCCACCCCGGGGTTCCGCCGCCCGGGACGCTGGATTTCATCAATCTTGATTTCGTCAGGAAATTCGGACGGCATAACGGCGGCACCCTACACGCCGAAGGCGTTTCCGACAACCCGCCCGCGCAAAGCCTCGTGCGTGAAAATGGCCATGCCACCCGTGGGCGGCATGGCCTGGGCAAAGCTTGAGTTCTCAGCTGTAGGAGGACTCGACGCGATGCGCGACATCCTTGTAGCCGTAGTCGGCGTTGTAAATTTCCTTGAGGGCTTCCAGGCTGCCCGCCTTGTCCCCCATCTTGTCGCAGACCATGGCCAGTTCGTACAGAACCTCCTTCTTGGTGCTGTCCATGATGGTAAGCTCCTTGTTCGCCTCGGCGAAGGAGCTCTTGGCAAGGTCGTTCATGTTCTTCTTCTCGAAGCAGCGGCCGAGCATCAGCATCGCCTTCGTTCGGATGTGCGGGTTGCCCTTCGCCTGCTGCAGCTCGGGAATGGCCTCGGTGTACATCCCGGCGTTGAAGTAGGCCTGGCCCAGGTCGAAGCGCAGCCCCTTGTCCGTGGGGTTTCGTTCGACACGGGTCTTCGACTCGCTGATCATGGAGGCGGAGCGCTGCTGCTTCACCGCCGCCAGGTTTTTGCGCTGTTCCTCGGCCTCGGGCGCGTCAGGATTGGCGGCCAGCCACTCCTCGATGGCCGTGATGTAGGCGTCCTGCTGCTTGTCACGCATCAGCTCCGTGCGGCGCTGGAGGGAGACGTCCCCGGGGTTCAGGGTCAGCGCGTATTCGTAGAAGGACAGGGCGTTGGCCAGGTCGCCAAGCTCCTCATAAAGCTGGGCGATGGCCTTGACATGGTTGATGTTGCCCTGGTCCTCGTTGTACTTCGCGGAGAAGCGCGCCAGCAGCTCCTCGGTCTGCTCCTTGGTGCGGCCCTGGCGGTTGAGAAGCTCCAGCTCGTTCTGCTCGTCGGCGTTCTTGATGGCGCTCTTGAAGTCGCCGCCCCAGCCCTGCCTGAGAATCGAGGAACGCGCCGCCGCATCCTTTTCGCCCTTGGTGGCGATCATGTCCCGAGGGTCGATCTTGGCGATCGCCCCATAAACCTCCGCCGCCTTTTCCGGCTGGTCGTAGGTCATGTAGTGGGTCGCCAGCTGATGCATCAGCTTGGTGTTCTGGGGCTGCCCCATGCGGATCGTTTCCAGAGCAAAGGACGCCAGTTCGTGGAACTGCAATTTGAGGGCCAGCTCATAGAGCTGCTTGTTGGCGCTTTCACTGAAGGGATCCTTTTGAAACACGCGCTCCTCCAGGTCGGCAATGGCCTCCCAGGGATCCTTCTTTCCACCACCGCCGAAGAGCCCGCCGCCCAGGCTGAACTTCTTGCCGCTGCCTGCCACCTCGCCCTCCGCACGGCGCAGCACCTTGCGTCCGTCCAGGAATCCGGGGACTTCCTTCACGATGGGAAGGATCAGGCTCACGGCATATTCCCAATTTTTCTGCTCAATGGCGAGCATGCCTTTTTTCCAGAGGTTGTGATACTTGGGGTCGAGCTGGGCTTCGGTGACGATCATGGTTGGAGTTGGGGGGGATGAAAACTCGGGGGGGCTTACTTCTTGGCGCCGGAAGGCTGCTTGGATGACGAAGGCGCAGGAGCCTTATCTTCGGAGGGCGCTGCCCCGATCAGGGTGGTCAGGGCCTTCCATTCTTCGCGCATGCCCCGGCTGAAGCCTTCCATGCTGAATCCATGCTCGAAAAGCACCATCCAGACAAAGGTGGCGGCGAGGAAGGCGAAGAACCAGAGGATTTTGGAAAGCAGGCGCATGAGCCGGAAAAATACGTTACTACAAATAAACAGCCTCCAGCGTCCAGCACGGAGTTTTTGAGTTTGCACCCGCTTCCGCCTTCTCAGGGGCGTTTGCAGGGGCTCAGAACGGCAAAAAAAGACTTCTAAGACGCCCGGAAGTCATCATATCTACGCATCCATGAACGAATCGGACCTCCAGGGAATGCTCCAACGGGCCACCGCCTCACCGGCGGACAGCCTGCCCGGCTCCCTAAGGGAGGAAATCATGCGCCGGGTTCGGACGGATGACGGACGGGCCAGGCGCTGGCGATCCTTCACCCTCTGGCTTCTGGCTCTTGGCATGGTTACTGGCCTGGGCACGGCCTTGATCATCGGCTGGTCCATGGCTTCTCGTGACACGGCCCACTCCCAGCCGCCCCGGCTGGAGCTGATCCAGGGAGGGGGTGTTCTGAAATGAGTCTGCGTGCCCGCTGGCTGCTGCTTTCCGTGGTTTGTTCGATGCTGCTGGCTGGCGGCACGGCCTGGTGGGCCACGGACCTCTACCTGCATCGGCACGGGGAGGGTCATGCTCAGGAGCATCTGGCCCCGGATTTCCACGCCTGGATGCATGAGCATCTGGACATCACCCCTGAACAACACGCCGCGCTGGAATCCGTGGAGGCGGAGTTTGAGCAGTCCCGAACCCGTCTGAAGGCTGAAATCCGCGCCGCTGGCCTGGAACTGGCGGAGGTGATCCGCAAGGCGGAGGCAGGCGACCCTCGCATCAAAGACGCCCTCCAGCGTCTGAACCGCAACCAGGCTGAACTACAACATCGGACTCTTGACCATTTCTTTGCCATGAAACGCTTCCTGCGCCCGGCGCAGGCGGCCAAGCTGCTCGACTGGACCCATGACAGCCTTACCCGCGAGCCTTGACTGCCTGATCGGCCCCACCCCTACGGAGGAAAGCCTGGAGAAGGTGAAAATCCGTGCCGCCCAGCAGGGCGACATGACGGCCTTTGAATGGATCGTCCGCCAGCATGAGGAGCGCCTTTTCACCTTCTGCTGCCGGTGGCTGCGCTGCAACCAGGATGCCCGTGAAGTCTGCCAGGACGCCTTTGTACGTGCCTGGCAGGCGCTTCCCGACTTCGAAGGCCGGTGCAGCATCTCCACCTGGCTTTATCAGATCGCCCTCAACCTCTGCCGTGACCGCGCCAAAACCCGCTCCACCAGGCAGCAAGCCTGCACGGTCGCCCTGGAGGATGTCGAAGGTCAGCCGGCCTGTCCCCTCCCCGCCCCGGACCGCAGCGCGGAGTGGCGCGGCGAGATGCAGAAGCTGGAACGTGGCCTGGCCGCGCTTCCTGAAAAGCTTCGCGCCGCCCTCATGCTGACCAGCCAGGAGGGACTCAGCCAGGAGGAGTGCGCCTTGATCCTCAACTGCTCCGTCCGCAGCGTCGAGGGCCGCGTCTACCGGGCCCGGCAGATGCTGCTGGAATGGTGGAACCGCCAGGGTTGACCCTTCATTTCGCCTCCAGGCAAAGCACCTTGCCCGGGGCGTTCCGCACATAGATCCGGCCGTTGGCCAGCACGGGACAGCTCCAGCACCGACCGCTCAAAACCTGGGCGCGGCTCAGTTCCTCGAACCCGGCGCTGCTTGCCTTGGCGACAACCAGCTCACCCTTTTCCGTGAGGATGATCAGCCTGCCGTCGGCGGCCATGAGCGAACCAAAACCGATGCTCTTCTCCTCCCAGGCCACGCTGCCATCCTCCAGCTTCACGCATTTGAGCGAGCAACGGCTGTTCTGGTCGCCGTCGATGCCGTAAAGGTGACCGTCAATCAGCACGGAGGAGTTGAACTGGTTCTTCAGCACCTTGCTCTCCCAGACCTTCTCCGGCTGGCTGGCGGTGAGCTTCAAAAGCGTGCAGCCCTTGTTGTAGCCGGTCGAGATGAACAGCTTGTCGCCGCTCAGGATCGGATCGCTGGCATTGACCCCGTAGCGGGTGGCCCAGCGGTGGGACCAGACGGGCGTGCCATCCTCCACCTTCACCGCCGTGTAGGCGTCGCCGGAGGAAACCACCGCCAGCTTCACTCCATCCCGGGTGATGGGATACGGCGTGGAATAACCGGCGCTGTCGACATCGCTCTTCCACACGATCTTGCCACCGGCCTTCTCCACGCCAAGCCCGGCCTTGCCGACATTGAGGATGAGCAGGCCGCCCTGCACCAGCGGTGCACCGGCAAAACCCCAGTCTGGAATGTTGGCCTCCGTCTCCTTCTGCACGTTCTTTTCCCAGACCACCCTGCCGGTCGCGGCCTCCAGGCAGAACAGGTCCCCCCAGCGGCTGAGGTGATACACCTTGTCCCCGTCAATGGTCGGCGTGTTGGAAGTGCCGCCTTCATAATATTTGTCACCCAGGTCGGCGGGGTATTCATGCTTCCAGACCACCTTCCCGGAGGAGGCGTCCAGGCACCAGACGGTGTCCTTTCCATCCGCATGTCCGGTCGTCAGCAAACGTCCTTCGGACACAACAAAGGAGGAGAAGCCCAGGCCGGCTTCGGCCTCCCACAGCACCTTGGGCTCAGCCCCGACCTTCCAGTCCTTCTCCGTGGAGATGCCGTCGCGCGTGAGGCCACGCCAGACCGGCCAGTCCGCCGCATGGGCCAGGGGCAGACCAACAATCAGGGAGGAGAGGCGGAGAAGCAGGGAGGTCTTCATGCATGTTCATCATCACGCCTAGCCACCGTGAAGGCAACCAACTTTGCGGTAATGCAGCCGGCACGCCTGACAGGCCGGCTACCGGGCGTTCAGCCCGCCTTCAAAACGACGCCAGTAGATCACCGCCACCGGCAGCACTCCGGCGCAGTGCCGCGCGGCGTCCAGCACGGACGCCCACCCTCCTGTCTCAATGGCGGTGATGACCAGGCTGCCGGCGGTGACCAGGGCCACTCCGCACAGGAAGATCGCGGCAGGCGCCACCGTCTGACGTGGTCCGGGCATCATGGCCTCCACCATGTCCCAGAAACGCCAGGCCAGCAGGGCCAGGATGACCATCGGCATGTAGCTTTCCAGACCGCCCAGCTCCGGCGCATCATAGTCGTAGAGGGCGTGAACCACGATCAACGCGCCGAGCGTGGTCAGAAACTGCGGCGCCTGGGCAAAGCGGGTGCGCAGCATGTCATACAACGCCTGGGTGGAAAGTCCGGTCAGCGCAACATGCATGAAGTTTGCCGACAGAAACCGGCCCAGCACCACGGCGCCGCCCATGTCCTGGTAATAATCGATGTTCTCCTCCATGGCGAAGCCCAGGCCAACAAAGGCGCCCGTCATCAGCGCCATGCCCGGCATGCGCCGCCTCAGCAGCCAGGGCATGAACATGGCCGCGAGCGCCAGCTTGCAGACCTCCTCCCGAAATCCCACCCCGACGATGAGGTGAACCAGGTCCAGAGGAAACGGCACGCCCTCCTCATCAATCCCCATGTGATCCTGCTGGAAGGCGATCAGGCTCACCGTCGGCCAGATGCTGGCGACACCGGCCAGCAGAGGTGCCAGGGGCCAGATCCAGCGCCAGCCCCGGCCCGGCAGATGAACGACCAGCAGCAAATACCACAGTCCTGCGGCGAGCCCCGTCAGACAAACCGCCGCCAGAGGCAGATGTGCAAGCCTGTGCTGCAAAAGCCCATGCCATTGCATTCCGATGTCACCCAGCACCACGCCCGCCTCATGTTTCAGCAGACCTGGCATGGCTTCCAGCCAGCCTTTTTCCCGGAACACACTCAGCTTCGAGGCATCCTCCAGATGCAGGGCCAGGCGGAAGGCCGTCTCACGCAGCTGTCCGGCTTCAGGAAAACGCTGTGCCTCCTTCATCATGGCCGCCAGGGCCTCCTCCTCCTGGCCCAGTCGCAGCAGCATGCTGGCATGCAGTTCACAGGCATGAGCCGGGCAATCCTCCTTCGCCGCCGCAGCACTCAGCCGCGCAGAAGCTTCACGGCCTGCCGGATTATCTTCGGCCAGGCAGGCGGCGAGATAATCCTCCGCCAGGCCACGCGACACCGGATCCACCAAATGTTTGTCCAGGAGCTCCCGGACCTCGTAGGCAAGGATCGAGCCCGATTTCACATAGGCATCCCAGGTCACCTCCGGCATGTCCAGGCTCTCCGCAAGCAGAGCCAGGCTTGGGGTCAGTTTGCGCAGCCAGTGGGTGAGCCTTCTCGGATCCGGACGGGAATCGTTCGCAAGCTGCCTCCACTCGTGGCGGATCGACTGTTCGACCGGGTCCATCACTGGCCCGCCTTCACGGCCCGGGCTCGTCTGCACGATGCCCCATGCCAGCAAAAAGGCCCCGGCGACGATGCTCAGGGCCGTCTTGCGAAGGATGTCCTTCCGTCGAGACCAGTAATGCAGCCTTGAACGCCATCCCCTGTTCATGACCGGGGCGGCGGCGTTTCCTGATTTCTCCACCAGTCCTGGTCACGCTCCCAGGGCGCATGCGGATCTTCCTCCGCCTTCGCCTTCAAGGCTCCGCTGAAATCCGGATCGTCCTCCAGCTCCATGATGAGCTGAATGTGAGGCTCAGGCCGGGTCGTCCGCCGCCAGATCAACCAGGCCCAGCAGGCGAAAAAACCAAGCATGAACAGCAGCAGCCCCAGATTGATCAGGACGAAGAGGTCCATCGCCACCACATGCCCGTGGCCAGCCCCGGCCCCTTGCCCTGCGGCAGCGGGCGGATTCAGGTGGACGGGAAAGGCCAGGATGCTCGGCATGGTCAGGAGGCTTTGTCGGCAAACACCAGGCGCATGGGGATCATGCTGGAGAAGCTGAAGCCGTGGCTGGCGAAGAAGGTCTGCGATTCCGCGCTGATCCGGTCCGTCAGCAGGGTGATGCGCTTGAAGCTTTTTTCACGCGCAAACTGCACCGCGTAGTCGAGCAGCCGCCCGCCATACCCCTGGCGCCGATGCTGCGGATGAACGATGACGTCCTCCATGAGCACCACCGGACCGCCCTCGGCGGTACTGATGGTGAAAAGCAGGTTCACCATGCCGATGACCGTGTGATCCGTGCGCAGCACGAAGATCCTCCCAAGCTTCGGCTGCTCCAGGATCAGGCGCAGGCCCTCCGCCTGCTTGTCCTTGTCAGGCTTGAAGTCCGCCTCCTCGCTGAAGAGGGCCACCAGCAGCTCCACGAGCTGAGGCAGGTCTTCAATCGTGGCGGGCTCAATGCGGGGCTCGGTGTCAACGGACGACATGACCTTGAGTATGGAGGCGGCCTCCGGGAAAGGCAACGGGCTTCCTGTCACAACAAGGCCCCCACATGTGCCGAAACAGCGCTGCCAAGGCCGTCCAGGTTGTAGCCGCCCTCCAGCACTGAAACCAGCCGCCCCCCGCAATGCATGTCAGCAAGGCCGCGCAGATGACGCGTGAGCAGCGCAAAATCCCCGTCCGTCAGCCGGAACCTCCCCAGGGGGTCATGGATCCTTGAGTCAAAACCCGCGCTGATCAGGATGAGGTCAGGCTTGAAGGCATCAAGCGCCGGCAGCAGCCGCTCCTCGAAAACCTTGCTGAACTCCTGAATGCCCGCCCCTGCCGCCATGGGCAGGTTCAACGTGGCACCGGCCCCCTTCCCCTTTCCGGTTTCCTCGGCATGACCGGTGAACGGATACCACGGGCTCTGATGTGTGCTTGCAAAGAAGACGCTGCCATCCTCATAAAAAAGATCCTGCGTGCCATTCCCATGATGCACGTCCCAGTCAACAACCGCCACCTTCGACGCCCCATGCTTCCGCTGGGCATGGCGGGCTCCCAGGGCGATGTTGTTGAAGAGGCAGAAGCCCATGCCCTTTTCGGCCGAGGCGTGATGCCCCGGCGGGCGCACGGCGCAGAAGGCGCGTGTCAACCGCCCGGACATCACTTCGTCCACGGCATTGAGCACCCCTCCCACCGCCCGCAGCGCAATCTCATGACTCTTCCCGCAGACATCCGTGTCCCCGGTGCTGAGCGTTTCCAGACCATCCTCCTCCACCTCACGGCGGACAAGGTCGATGTAACGGGCGGGATGACAGAGCTGAAGCTCCGGCTTTTCCGCCAGCCTGGATGGGATGCCCTTGAGCTTTGACAGCAGACCGGAAGCCTCCAGGGCGTTCATGACGGCCGCATATCTGCCCGGATTCTCCGGGTGCCCGGGACCAGGATCATGTTCCTGATATGCAGGGTCGAGAAGCAGTCCCGTGTTCATGCTGGATTCTACGCCGCCAGGACGGGCGAACTTCAGGCGGACTGCCCGGTCTGGCTGCATTCCTCAGGATCATGCCGGAGCGTCAGGTGTTCCGCCAGGATGTCCTCCAGCTCCATGAAGCTGGTGATGTGGCTGAAGCGACCGCGCAGATGCTTGCCGCCCGGCAGGCTCTTCGTGTAGTTCATCAAGCGGGTGCGCATGGACCTCATGATCTCCAGCTCACCACGGGTCGTACGCGCCAGGGCCATCTGGCAGTGTCGCCGCATCAGGGCGAACCGCTCTTCAATGCCCGCCGCAGGTGCGTGGACACCCGTGGCCAGGTAATGCCGGATCTCCCGGAACACCCACGGGTTGGTCATTGCCGCACGGCCGATCATCACGCCCCGGACACCCGTCTGCGCCCGCCTCACCTCCACGTCCTGCCCACCGGAAATGTCACCGTTGCCGACCACCGGAATCTTCACCGCATCCGCCACCTGCGCGATCACATCCCAGTCGGCCAGTCCGCTGTAGCCCTGGGCCTTCGTCCGGCCATGCACGGCGATGGCCTGGATGCCACAATCCTCAAGCAGCCGCGCCACCTCGACGGCATTGATGTTCTGGGAATCCCAGCCGGTGCGCATCTTGGCCGTCACCGGCACCGGAACCGCCCTGGCCACCTCCCGCGCCACGCTGGCCAGCAGCGGGCAGTTTCTCAGCAGCGACGAGCCGCCGTTTTTCGACACCACCTTGTTCACCGGACAGCCAAAGTTGATGTCGATGAAGTCCGGCTGTTTCCAGTCGATGATCTTCCGGGCCGCCTCCCCCATCCGCACTCCATCCGCCCCGAAAAGCTGCACCCCAAGCGGACGCTGACCATCGTCAAACTCCGTGTAATGCCGTGTCCGGTCATCCCGCTGCAGGATCCCTTCCGCCGAGACAAACTCCGTCACCATCACATCCGCCCCAAGCTCCTTGCAAAGACTGCGAAAAACGACGTCCGTGACCCCGGCCATGGGGGCGAGGTAAAGGGGGAAACGGTCGGATTGCAGCCACGGAAGCATCTGGCAACCTACACTCACGCCCTGCAGGGGCAAGGTTCCTGCTTGCCTTTCATGCAGCGACAGCGTTGCTTGACGCCCACCCCGATGACAGACGAACCGACTTCCCCCAATGCCGACGCCAGGGACAACTCCTCCGGGTCAGGCTGGCCCTACGAAGACCGTTCCTCAGCCGGTGACCCCCCTGCCGGAAAACCTTTGACGGTTTCATCGGAGAAAAGCCCCACGATTGCCATCGACCACGCCGCGCTTGCCAACGGCCGGGAGCCAGACCTCGCGGCTTATTTTGATCACAGCTACCTCTCCCCCGCCTCCGCCAAGGCCGCCAGCCGCACGCTGATTGACGCCTTCGATGACAAGGGCCTCTGGCTCGCCAGCCTGATCCAGCCCTGCCACCTTGCCAGGGAACTCGCCCAGAACTGCTCCGACGTCACCCGCCTGGTCATCCTTCAGTGGGTGCGCCAGGGGGAAACCCACAAGCTGAAGCTGCTGGGGGAAACCTTGCTCTCCGTCGCAGACTCCCAGCTCAGCCAGGAAACCACCCGCATGATGATGGTGCTCGCCGGCCTTCTTGGCATCCTGCGCCCATCGACCGCCCAAAAACTGGCCGCCCGCGCCGTCCCCAGGATGCCCGACGCCGCCGATGTTGAACTCGTCAGCGACGCCAGCCGCTGGGTCGAGGCTGGCGTCATCCTCGAATCCTCCTCCACGGAGGAGCGCGTCTTCTGGAACCGCCGCCTGCGCGAACCCGATGCCGGCTGGGACTGGGACACCACCGAGGCCCGCCTCGCCCTCTCCCACCTCGCCAAAGTGCTGCCCCGCGAGGGCAGCCTTCATGAACTCTTTCAAAACGCCATTCCCGGCTGCTGGTGGGACCTTTGGAGAGAACAGGTTCTGCACCAGAGACATCTGCCCGCAATGCCCTTGCTCATGGCTCCTGGCGGCTCAGACACCACAACGCAGCCGGCCAGCGCAGGGAATGGAGGAGCCCGCCGCGGTTCCTTCAAAGGCGGGCTGGCCGCAGGCATCGCCGCTTCGGTCGTCCTGGGCGGCCTCGGCCTCATCGTGCTTGCCGATGCTGAGGAAGACCGCCGACCACGCCTCTCTTCCTCCACCCGTGCCAGCACCTCCAGGACCGGTCCGCAGCCTCCTGAAGTCAGCAAAACCGACTCCAAGAACGAAACCGCCGCCCCGCCCATCCGCGACTCCCTGCGCTATCTGAAAGCCGTTCTTGCCGGAGGTGGCGCCGCTTCACAGTCAAAAGGCCCGGTCACAAGCGGCTCCATGGCCAAAAGATCACAAGCAATCCTGCCCATCCCTCCCAACATGTCCAAGAAGGACCTCCGGGAGCGGGAACGCGTCATTTTCGAGCATGACCACCCGGAAATCCAAAAGCTCTTCAGCCTGTTGAAGGACGGCTCCCTGCGCCAGCATGAATCGCTGCTGCAGGGCGAATCAGGCGCCGCCCCCGTCGGCAGCACGGAACACCAGCAGCTTCTTCACTGGCTCCTTCTCGATCCCCCGGAACAGGCCGACACCCGCCTCACAGCCACCAAACTGGCGATGCGTGACCTCCCGGTCGAGGAAACCGTCAGCCTCTTTGACCTCTGCTTTTATCCAGGATCCCCCAATGAAATCGAAATCCGGCAGTGCGCAGGATTGCTGCTGGACGTCTCCGAGGAACTGACCTCCGAACAACGCGCAAAGCTCAAGGCCATCAGCGAGTCAAAGACCTAGTTCCGTAGCCTCATTCAAACGCCCTCAGCTCACCGCCCAGGACAGGTTTTTTCCTTTGCATGAGCCTGCCCTCCCTCCTATAAACCACGCCCCTCCCTGCGCCTGTTTGACCGGCGTGCTGACTTCTTTCCAAACCTCCACACCACAACCTCATGGGCCAGATCTACAACAACATCGTCGAAACCGTCGGCCGCACACCGCTGGTCAAGCTCAACAAGGTGACCGCAGGCCTGAACGTCACCATCGCCCTCAAGTGTGAGTTCTTCAATCCGCTCGGCAGCGTCAAGGACCGCATCGGCATGGCCATGATCGAAGACGCCGAAGCCCGCGGCATCCTCACCAAGGACACCCTCATCGTCGAGCCCACCAGCGGCAACACCGGCATCGCCCTCGCCTTTGTCGCCGCCGCCAAGGGTTACAAGCTCATCCTCACCATGCCTGAAACCATGAGCCTGGAACGCCGGACCCTTCTCGCCCTTCTTGGCGCGGATCTCGTCCTCACCCCCGGTGCCCAGGGCATGAAGGGCGCCATCGCCAAGGCCGAGGAAATCCTCAAGGAAACCCCCAACGCCTGGATGCCCCAGCAGTTTGAAAACGCGGCCAACCCCGCCGTCCACATGAAGACCACCGCCGAGGAAATCTGGTCGGACACCGACGGCAAGGTGGACATCCTCGTCGCCGCCGTCGGCACCGGAGGCACCATCACCGGCTGCTGCGAAGTCCTGAAGCCCCGCAAGCCTTCCTTCCAGGCCATCGCCGTCGAACCTGAGGCCTCCCCGGTCATCAACCAGACGCTTGCAGGTGAACCCGTCCAGCCGGGTCCTCACAAGATCCAGGGCACCGGCGCCGGCTTCGTCCCGAAAAACCTCCACCTCAAGGATGCCTCCGGCAGTCCGCAGATCGTCGAATGCGTCAAGGTCAGCAATGACGACGCCTTCGCCATGGCCCGCCGCCTCGCCAAGGAGGAAGGCATCCTCGTCGGCATCAGCACCGGAGCCAACGTCTGCGCCGCCATCCGTGTCGCCCAGCGCCCTGAGAACGCCGGCAAGCTGATCGTCACCATCGCCTGCTCCACCGGTGAACGCTACCTCTCCACAGCCCTTGCCGATGAGGCACGCGCCAAGGTCGGAGCCTGATTTCTCCGCCCCGCCCTTTCCCCCATCCTCCCCCCGACGCATAAGCCAATGTCCCACGAAAGCACCTCCGCTCCCCTTCCCGCCTGGGAGCAGTTTCTCGACAAGAACTTCAAGAAGCTTGTCCTGCTCTTCCTCGCCATCATCGCAGCCCTTGTCGTGCTCGGCCTGGGCCGTCACTTCAGCCGTCAGGCCGAAGTCAAGGCGGGCGAGGCATTCGCAGCCGCCAAATCTGTCGAAGACCTGGATGCCGTGATCGCCGCCCACAAGGGCAGCCGTGCCGCAGGCAATGCCCTTCTTCAAAAGGCGGAGCTTCTCTGGGACCAGAACAAAAAGACCACATCCGTGGACGCCCTGCGCGAATTCATCAACACCCACAAGGACCACCCCCTCCTGCCCCAGGCGCTGCTCGGCCTCGGCTCCAAGCTGGAATCCCTCGGTCAGCGTGGCGAAGCCAGGCCCGTCTTCGAACGTATCGTCAACGAGTTCGGCAAGACCGACCTCGCCGCCCTGGCGGAAATCCACCTGGGTGACATCGCCTGGGCCGACGGCAAGGAAGACGAAGCCAAAAAGATCTACGAAGGCCTGCCCGCCAAATTCGCCTCCAACGGCACGGACAACCCCTTTCTGAGCCAGGGTGAATCCCGGCTGGAATGGATCGCCGCCAAGCTTCCCACCAAGGAAGTCGATGGTCCGCCCAAGCCCAAGGTTGAACCCAAGCCGGCCGCAGCAGCGCCTGGTGCCCCGGTCATCAAGCTCAACTCCGCCAACGGCAATCCTCTTTCCCCGACTGTCCAACCCGCAGGTGCCCCAGGCCCGGTCATCAACCTGACCCCAGGTTCCGCCACCTCCGCCCCCGTCAGCGTCTCCCCTGCCGCGACTCCCATGCCCGCCGCCGCACCAGCTCCTGCTCCCGCCCCTGTAGCACCAGCTCCTGCTCCCGCCCCTGTAGCACCAGCTCCCAAGCCCGCTCCGACACCCGCCACAGCAGCTCCCGCTTCCACACCTCCAGCCCCTGCCCCAACGCCCGCCTCCGCAGCCCCCAAGGCTCCCTGAGGCGAGGGCCTTCAAATCAGGCCCATTCAAGTCCTTTTGGCACCTCATCCGGCAGAATGCAGGCAGGCAAAGCGTTTGCAGCGATTTTGAACTGTGCAGCTCGAATCAAGTCATGATCCGTTTCGGGCATGTTAGAAAGGCATTCCCCTCCAGCAGGCGTGCCGTCGTCAAGGATGACCTAAAGTCATGGCACCTCACCCAGCCTGCGGTTTTCCGGGCATGACGCGGACGATGGTGGCGAGCCGGGTGTCCAGGTAGGTCCGGGCCACGCGCTTGATGTCCTTGTCCATGATGGCGGCGATCTTCTCCGGCAGATGCAGGTAGAAGTCATGCCCAAGACCGTTGAGCTCGTTCCAGGCATAGGCATCCGCCATGGCACCATTGCCCTGCTGTGTCCGCAGCCATTGGGATCGCCAGGCGGTCTTGGCACGGGTGATCTCCGCCTTCGTGAGACCGTTCTTCGCCAGGTCGGCGATCAGCCGCAGCATCTCCGCCTGCGCCAGGTCGACCTTTTTCGGGTCGGTGCCGACATAGAAGTAAAACGCCCCGGCCCCCAGGGCCGCGAACTGCTGCGCACCGACATAATACGCCAGCCCAAGCTCCTCACGAATCCGGTTGAACAGACGGCTGCCCATGTCGCTGCAGGCTTCATCAATCAGGGTCAGTGCATGAACGTCCGCCTCATGCAGCCCGACGCTTCGGAAGCCGATCACCAGCACGGCCTGCTCCTTCTCCATCAGGATGTCAGGCTCGACGATGCCACGAGGTTTGGCAGTCAGGGTTTCGACTCTGCGACGCTGGCCGCGCGGCAGTCTGGCAAAGGCGGCCTCGACCTGCTTTCGAACCACTTCTGCCTTCACATCACCTACCACGCTGATCACGCCATTGGCACCCGTGATGGATTCACGAAGCATGGAACGACAGTCGGCAGCGGTCAGGGCCTTGACCGTCGCTTCACGGCCCAGGGCCGTGCGTGCAAAGCTCTGGCCGGCGAAGATCGCCGCCCTGGCGCGACGCAGCGCCACGGTCAGCGGCTCCTCCTTCTCTTCCTGAATCTGGGCAAGCTGACGCTTCTTGACGTTCTCCAGCTCCCGCTCCGGCAGGGTTGCGTTGAGAAGCAGGTCGCTCATCAGTTCCAAACCAGCCTGTTCATCGCCGCGCATGACATCCGCTCCGACAAGGTAACGATGGGCGTCGGCATGGCAGAGCAGTCCGCCGCCGCGGTTTTCGAGCTCTGCGGCAATCTCCGCCGCACGGCGCTGCCGGGTTCCCTTCAAGAGCATGGCCGCCGACACCTGGGTGACACCCGCCTTCGAATCGCTCTCCGCAGGCACGCCCGCCAGAAAGGAGCTGCGCATCGACACCAGCGGCAGGCGTGGGTTTTCCTGCACCAGCAGGGTGAGGCCGTTTTTCAGGCCGAACTTCTGCACGGCATCCGAGCGAACGCCATCCGGCAGGCCGGACGATTTCTCCGGCTGATGCGGTCCAACGCTGACCTCGGAGCAGGTCGCATCCTGAAGATAATGCCGTGCTGCATCCCGGATGTCCGCAGGCTTCAGCAGGCTCAGGCGGTTCAGGTATTGCTGCGGATATTCCAGGCTTCCGGTCATCAGCCAGCCATGCCCGAGCATCGCCGCCTGGCCCTTGGTCGTGGCAAGGCTGCGAAGCTGGTAGCCCAGGGTCGCGCGCAGCGCCTTGGCCAGCTCCTCCCTGCCCGGCCCCTTCGCCTGCATCTCCCGGACCACGGCCTGCATCGCCTCGTGACAGGCCTTCACATTCCCGGGATCACACTCGACACCGGTGTTGAAGACCCCGCACTCCTGGGAGCCCCAGGCGGCGGCCCAGACGCTGTGGGCAATGCCACGACGCTCACGCAGTTCCTGATACAGACGCGAACTGCGCCCGCTGCCAAGCAGGAAGGCCAGCACGTCCAGCGCCGGCTTGTCCGCATGACCATCTCCAGGAATCTGCCAGCCCAGCGCCAGGTGGCTCAGTTCCGTGGCAAAGTCCTTGTGGGCGGTGCGCCGGCCCATCTGACGGGGCTCCAGAGGCAGCAGCACCGGCTCATAAGGCCGCCTTTCCCACGCACCAAACAGACGCTCCACCGCCGCCAGGGTCGCCTCGGCGTCCACGGCGCCGGCGATCACCACGAAACAGTTGTCAGGCACGTAGTGGCGTTTCACAAAGCCGGCCACATCCTCGCGGCCGACCTGGTCAAACACGGCACGATGGCCGATGATCGGATGGCGCAGCGGATGCGTCCGGAAGCAGGTGGCCTGCATCAGGTGGTGGAGCTGATCCCCGGGCTCATCATTGCCCATCGCCATCTCCCTGCGGATGACCTCCTGCTCCTTGGCTAGCTCCGCAGCATCAATGCGGGAGTGCCTCACCATGTCGGCCAGGATGTCCAGATAACCTTCTGCATGCTCGGCCAGGCCGTCGATCCAGTAAACCGTGCGGTTGAAGGTCGTGTAGGCGTTCACATGGCCGCCAAGCTGCTGGATGCCGGTGGATATCTCCTGGGCCGTCCGCCGCACCGTGCCCTTGAACAGCATGTGCTCCACGCAATGCGCAAGGCCCGCACCCGTCCAGCCCTCCTCATGAAGGCTGCCCGCCTTCACCCAGACCTGCACACTGACAAGGGGGTGCTGATGATCCTCACGGACGATCACCTCAAGACCGTTGGCCAGCGTGTGCAGCCGCGCCTCCATCTCAGGCACGGGAAGTTTGGAGGAGGCGGAAGTGGCCCGGGAGGAGGCCCGGCTGGGTTTCTTGGAGGCTGGCATGAATGGAGCCGAGGCATGGCACGGGTGGCGGAAGTCATCAAGCAGTGAGACCAGGCACCCCGCGCTTCGCCACCAAGCTTCTTGACCATCCCAGGCAGCACCGCTTTGTCTGCAGCAGTGCGCATTTCTGAAATCTTCTTCTCCATCCAGGGCGAGGGCCTTTTGACCGGGGTTCCTTCGGTCTTTGTCCGCACTTCAGGGTGCAACCTGCGCTGTGACTGGTGCGACACCCCCTATGCCTCCTGGCAGCCCGAAGGTCCTGAGATGACTTCTGAGGAAATCCTGCTCGAAGTTCAGAAGCACCCGGCACGCCATGTCGTCATCACCGGCGGCGAGCCCATGATCGCCAGGGGCGTGCGCGAATTCATCACCACGCTGAGAGGACTAGGCAAGCATGTCACCCTCGAAACCGCCGGCACGGTCGCACCGGAAGGCTGCGTGGTGGACCTGGCGTCACTGAGCCCCAAGCTCGCCGGTTCGACGCCGTCCGAGGCAAGGGCCGGAAGCGCCTGGGTGCGGCGTCATGAGCAAACCCGCTTTCAACCCGAGGTGCTCCGGGCCTGGATCGAAACCGCCAGCGATTACCAGCTCAAGTATGTCATCGCCAGCGAAGCCGACCTGGAGGAGGCACGGGACCAGATGACCGCCCTTGGCGTGCCGGTGCCCGCCGACAAGGTGCTGCTCATGCCCGAAGGCACCAGCCTGGAAGCCATGCGCCGCCATTACCCGCTGCTGATTGACGCCTGCAAACGCCATGGCCACCGGCTGAGTCCGCGCCTGCACATCGAACTTTTCGGCAACAAGCGCGGGACCTGAGCCGGGCCCGCACCGGCCCGCAACTTCGGCACCTGTGTACGATCTCATGCAATGCCCGTGCCCTGGCGAACGTAGGCGACTTGCCCAACCCTCCATGCAGACACCATTCCGCCCGCGCCATTCCCGTCGTTCCTTTCTCAAGCAATCCTCGTTTCTGGGAGCAGGCAGCCTGCTGGCCTTCCGGCAGGATGTGGCGGCGGCTGGATCTCGCAAACTGCTGGCCTACGTCGGCACCTACACTTCACCGCTGAAGAACATGCGCCCCACCCAGGTGGACCTGCCACCGGGCAACGGCCGCGGCATTCATCTCTTCGAGGTCAACCGCGACACCGGCGCGATGAAGGCCCTGGGTGTTCATGAAATGGGCACCAGCCCAAGCTGCCTGGCTTTCAGCGCCGACAAGTCCCGCCTCTACTCCGGCAACGAAACCGAACGCGTCGGCCCGGACGAATCCGGCACCGTCAGCGCCTTCGCCGTGGATGCTGCCACCGGCCATCTGACGCTTTTAAATTCCGTGCCTTCCGGCGGCAAGGGTCCCGCCCACCTCACCGTGCATCCCAACGGCAGGTTCGTGCTCGTCGCCAACTACTTCGGCGGCTCCGTCGCCGTCCTGCCCATCCGGGCTGACGGCAGCCTGGGTGAGGCCACGGACGTGAAAAAGGACGCTGGAACCGTTGGGCCGACCCAGGCCACCAATGCCGCTCCTGGCAGCTTCGCCTTCAGCGGCCACGACCAGACCCATGCCCACATGATTGAAGCCGATCCGTCCGGGCGCTTCGTCCTGCATGTGGATCTCGGGCTGGATCAAATCCTGATCTGGCGCTTTGATGCCGAAAAAGGCACCCTCACACCTGCCGAAACGCCGTTTGTCAGCCTGCCGCCGGGCGACGGCCCGCGCCACTTCGCCTTCCACCCGAACGGCCGCTGGTTCTATTCCATCCAGGAGGAGGGTTCGACCGTGGCCTTGTTTGATTTCGATCCACAGACCGGCCGCCTGACGCATCGACAGACCCTGTCCAGCCTGCCGCCGGGCTACGCTGGCAGCAATTTCTGTTCGGAGATCCTGGTCTCCCCCGACGGCAGGTTTGTCTATGCCGGCAACCGTCTGCATGACAGCATCGGCATCTTCGCCATCGGCAACGACGGCAGGCTGACCTATGTCACCGAGGAATGGACGCGTGGCGACTACCCGCGCAGCTTCACCTTCGACCCGGCCGGCAAGTTTTTATACTGCTGCAACCAGAGGGCTGACCACGTCACCGTCTTTCGTCTCCAAAAAGACAGTGGAAAGCTGGAATTCACCGGCCATTACGCCCCGGTGGGCAACCCGTCCCAGATCGTGTTCCGCGAGGTGGGATGATCCTGGGATGCGACAGGAACAAAAGTTTCTCGCCTGAAGCGTTGAATGATTGACGGAGGAGGCGGCTTCCGATGATACTCACCAGGCTCCCCAACCCCCCGCGTCCAAGTGCTTTTCAGCCAGAAGTTTGATGTCCCTCCTGACGGACAGCCCTCCAGGCTCCACACCATCCTGCGTCCAGTGATCGCCCTCTGGCACTGGCTGGTGCCGCCCACCCAGGCCCACAGGGACCGGCAGAGCAGGACGGCACGCATCACCGCCATCAGCGTGCTCATCCTCGGCTGCCTGGGACTGATCCTGCTTGGATTCAGCTATGCGCGTCCCCTCTACGACATCTACCAGAACTGGCAGGCGGAGCGCCTCTACCGGGAGGCCCTGGCGGAAACCAACGATCAGAACTACCAGCAGGCCTGGTGGAAGGTTCAGCGGGCCGTCCAGATCGCCCCCAACAACATCAACGCCATCCGTCTCGCCGCCGAATACCTGACAGGGCTGAAGCGCCCCGAGGCGCTGCATTTCCTGGACCAGCTCGACAAGCAGGGAGCCACCACCGACCAGGACCGCATGGTGCGCATCCGCGCCCTGATGAACCTCAACCGCCCCAAGGATGCCTCGATTCTGCTGGAGGAGATGCTCAGCAAGCAGGGCGCCGATGAAAAGCTGATGTACCTGGCTGAAAGCGTCTGGAGCAAAAGCCAGCGCAACGAGATCCTCATCAAGACCATGAAGGCCTATGCCGACAAAAACCCCGCCAACCTGGAGCACTCCCTCCGCCTGGCCGGGGTTCAGATCTCCTCTGAGCGGGCCGTGGATGTCTCCGAGGGCCTGCGTCGAGCCTGGCAGGTTGCCGAAAAGGACGACGATCTGGGACTGGCGGCGTTGATGCTCATCGACAACGTGTCGGACCTCGCACCGGACGAGGCGCGCCGCCTGATTGCCAGGTTTCGCTCCCATCCCAAGGCCACCGGCGTGCACCTCGTCAAGGCCCTGCGCCGCCAGATCAAGCTGGAGCCCCTGCACCGCGAACAGCTGATTGCCGAGGCCATGGAAACCGCACGTCAGAGGAAGCGTGAGGACAAGGCAGCCCTGGTGCGCTGGCTGCTGGAACCTCCGCAGAATGAATATCACAAGGTGCTCGCCCTGGTCGGCGAAGATGAGGCACTGACCTACCAGCCCCTGCTTGAGAACTACCTCAACGCGCTCACGATGCTGCGCCGCTTTGACGACGTCGAACGACTCCTGGATGATGAACGGACCTCGAAGATCCTCAGCCAGACCGTGCTTACCTTCTTCCGGGCCCACCTGGCCTACATCACCACCAAGTCCACGGAAGAAACCCGGGCGGCCCTGATCACCGCCAAGAATGCCTCCGACCGTGAGCACCGCGCCGACCTGCTCGTTCAAATCGCCAGATATGCCGAGGAACGCGGCCATGCGGACATCGCCGAGGAGGCCTTCCGCAGCGTGTCACGCATCGGCGACCACGAACGTGCGGGCTTCGACGGACTGATCCGCACCACCCGCTCCAACGGCAACAGTGAAGGCCTGCTGGCTGCGAGCAGCGAAGCCATCAGGCGCTGGCCGGACGACAACAAATACATGGAGGAGTACCTGTATGCCTGCCTGCTCACCGGTCATGACATCGAGCTCTCCCTTCTCAGGGCGCAGAAGCTGCATGAAGCCCAGCCTCAGGACCAGCAGCGCCGGCTCTTTCTCGCCATGTCGGCCTGGCGCATCAAGGACATGGCCGGCACGCTCAAGCTTCTGGGCCAGATCAACCCCGAGGACCCGGGCCTCACGCCGGGCCAGCGGGCGGTGATCGCGGCCATCGCGCGTGAAACTCCCGCCAACAATGCAGCCGAGGCGGCGCGGAGCGTCCTGCGGAACATCGACCCCAAGGCACGCATGATGCCCGAGGAAAAGATGTGCTTCATCCGGGCGGCTCAGTAGTTGAAAAGCTCCGCCGCCTTCCACTCACGCTCCTGGGCGGGGTCCCGTGCCTTCATCGCCTTCGTCACCGCCTCGGCAACACGCCTCTTCATGTGCGCGGTGAGCCTGCGTCCCTTCCGGGCCCGCTGAACCGCCTTGTGCGTCAAAAAACCGGCGCAGGCAGCCACCAGGTCATGGTTTCCCAGCCCAGCCTCCTGCATCACGGCATCCAGCGGCTGCGTTCCCAGGTTGCGTTCGATCTCCATGGATTGAGATAATTCTGGCGCTCACGGTTCGAGTCAACGCCCTGGAGGTTTCGAGACGTTTCAGGCTCCTGCGGTGCAGGCGCGGATGGCCGCCACCTTCACCTTGCGTGTGCCATGGTCGGTCGGGATTTCCGCCTCGTCACCCACGGCCTTGCCAAGCAGGCTCTTCGCGAGCTCCGAGAGGTAGGACACGACATGCTTCTCAACGTCGCTGTCCCAGGCGCCCAGGATGGTGAGGGTTTCGGACTGTCCCGTGGTGACGTCCGTGTAGTCGACGATGGTTCCCATGCCGACGACATCCGTGCTGACATTGGCAAAATCGGTGCCGCGGGCACGATTGATGTCACGCTCGAGTTCATCGCGCATGCGGTTGAGCACCGCCTGCTGGTCACGGGCCGCCTTGTAGCCGCCGTTTTCACGAAGGTCTCCCTCCTCCTTGGCAATCTGGATCTCCTGATGGTTGTGCGGAATCTTGACGGTGACCAGTTCGTGCAGCTCGGCCTTTTTCTTCTCCAGGCTGTCCCAGGAGACGATCAGGGTGTTGTCCTCACGTGGGCCGCCCTGGTCCTCCATGATCTTTTCCAGTTCAGGGCGCGCCTTGATGACCCGGGCCATGAGGGACCGGCGGGTGAGTTCGTCCAGAACCGTGCTGCCCAGCAGTCGCTTGATGAAAAGCTGCACCATCTCCTCGTCCTTGTCCTGAGCCCATTCGCCGATCAGGCCCTTCTCGGAGGAAAGCACGTCCACCAGGCGTCCGGTGCGCTTCGGCCCGCCGCTGACATGATCATCCTCAATCGTGTCGAGCACGGCATGAGCCAGGTCGATGCTGAACACGGACTTGGCCAGGCCGTCACGCTCCTTGCAGGTCCAGATGAGCAGGTCCTGGGTGAGCGTGCGGTTGCGAACGGACTTCTTCAGATACTCGGCCAGCGCCTCAATCTCACCGTTGGCGTCCAGCACAGTGGCAATCTCAGCCACGGCGCGACCGCCGGTGCGGGCGATGTGGTTCAGCAGTTCCGTCACCCAGCCACGATCCGGGAAGGCTGCGGGAAAGGCGCGGTAAAGACGGCTGTAAAGGGCGGCGGGCAGGCCGGCCACGCTCTCCGCGATGAGGCCCCGGGCCTCGGAAACAAGGTCGGAGGCCTTGAAGGAGCCCATCGGCGCCTCGCCCTTGATCGTTTCAATCAGTTCATCCCGCGTCAGCAGCAGCTGCAGGCTTTCCTTGAGATGCAGCTTCCACGCCTTGCGCACCGTGTCCGAGATGTCCTGGAACACCGGCACCAGCTCATGCATGGCGTTTTCAAACAGGTCGATGTCCTTCTGAATGAGGGCCAGGACGCCGAGCTTGCCCTTGAGATCGCGCTTCGCCAGGAAGTCGCGCACCATGACGGCACCGGGCTTTTCAGCGGAATCACGAAGCACCAGCGGATCCTGCCGCTTGGAAGGCACCACGATGTGGCGGGCTCCCTTCAGGGTGCGCTTCGCCGCCTCCCACCACTTCTTGTAATCCGCCTCGGAAACCACTCGCGGCTTCAGCAAAGCCTCCAGCTGGTCGAGCGACATCTTGCCGCCGCTGGAGTTGAGGGCCAGCTCCACCAGGGCCGTCGGGTCATCCTTGGCCATCGCCTTCAGGCTGTCGAGGTCCGAAAGACGGCGCGCCAGCAGATGCTCGGCGGGCAGCACCTCCAGGCTTGTGATCGCAAAGCTGATCTTCAGCGCATGCCCCGGCTTGCCTTCAAAATCAATCAGCACCCGGTCCCCGATCAGGTCCCATTCCGCGATGCGGCCGACGCCCCAGCTTTTATGCAGGACAAAGGTTCCTGGTTCGAGCTTGGAAAGCTTTTCTGCGTCTGCTGCGGACAGTTTTCCTGCCGCGACCAAATTTTGCACCTCGGAATTCATGGGGTGGAGACGCTAGCAGGCTGTGGAGGGCTGGCAAAAGGAAACTTCCCTTCCTGAAAATGAGCGCCTCGGCCATGGGTCGAACGAGACCGCCCCACGGGGCTTGGCAAGGCGCGTTTCCTGCTTCAAGCTCAGGCATGCCTTCCCACCGGCTCCTCCTCAGCCTGCTTGGTGCCTGGCTGCTGGCGGCCTGCCATTCCATCGGGCCCCTGGGAAGAGGCGCGGCCTACGGTGACAAGCCGGGCCCCAGGGACTTCCGAACGGTGGTGGTCGACGCCGGCCATGGCGGCAGGGACTCCGGCGCCCGTGCCCGTGGCCTCACGGAAAAAACCCTCGCCCTCGACATCGCCAAACGGCTTGCCGAGCTTCTGAGACCCGATTTCCGGGTCATCCTGACCCGTTCCTACGATCATTTCATCGAACTCGACCAGCGGGCGCAGACCGCCAGCCGCCAATCCGACGCCGTCCTGGTGAGCATCCACCTCAACTACGGCCGTCGCTGGCGGGCCGGACCCGAGACTTACTGGTGGCGGGTCGACAGCTACTCCCTGGCGCGTCGGATGCAGCGGCATCTTGCTGCGGTCTGCCCTCATGAATCCGGCAACGCCGGCCTGGTGCGACGACGCCTTCGCCTGACCCGCAACCCGGCCATCCCATGCGTTTTGGTGGAATGCGGCTATCTGACCAACCTCAAGGACGCCCGCCTCCTCGGCACCTCGGACTACCGGCAGCGGCTGGCCAGAGCCCTGGCCGGCGCCCTGCGCGAACAAAGGCTGGCCGGCGACTCAGGCATGGGACCGCTGCCGGCGCCGGTCTATGCACCTCCGAGCAAGGCGACCGACGCCCGGGGTTAGGCCGCTGCGGTCCGCACATTCTTTTCCAGCACCAGCACCCGGAATGATCGTCCCATGATGGACGGATGGGTGAGCGACTGGAACTGCCTGAGCAGCGCCTTCGTCGCCCCATCCTGCCGCCGCCCCTCCAGGCTCGCCAGCCAGGGCATGGCCAGCCTGCCAAGCCAGCGCCCTTGGTGCTCATACGCCTGCAACTTCAGCCCTTCAGCCCCGGCAACCTCCATCAGCCTGCTGAAATTCACATGGGCGGTGAGGTCACATTCCCCCAGATCCTCCAGCACCCGGTCGTCCATCTGGTGCTGATGATAGCGCCGCAGAGTCCCCCCGGCCCGTTCTGGAGCCCAGAACTCCTCCTGATCCAGGCCATAGTCAGCAATGACAACCTGACCGTGAAAACGAGCGCAAGCGAGATGGCGCAGCCATTCCTCGGCCGCCAGGTTGACCTCCAGGATGTGCCCGGGCTGAAGGTTCACCGGCAGGCGTGCGATGGGCAACGCCAGCGACGCCGATGGCGGTCCTGGTGAAAGCTGCAGGCGCCCCGATGCCTCCGCCGTCACAAACAGCTCCTGCCATTCAGAGCCATCCCAGCGGACCAGATGTACCGGCATGGCATCCGGAAGCTCATTGCAGACGAACAACGCCGGACCGGCAGGCAGATCATCCGTCACCGGCACCCAGGACACCCGGTCCCCAAAACGCTCCAGCCGCTGACGCTGCACCTCCTGATAACGCGGGTTGGGCTCCACAATCAGGTAATCCAGGTCCGAACCCTCCAGGATGTCCTCCGCCAGCTGGCCGTCATGCGCCGCCTGTTCGATGACCTTGAAATCCTTCCCAGCCCCCATCTCAGAGCGCTTCTTCACCGCCAGGCCTGCCAGCAACCGCCCATAAAGCGGGCCGACGCTGACCGCCGTGTAAAAATCCCCCGCCCTGCCAATCCGGCGCGGACCGCGTCCGTAGTAGCCGTGCTCAGGGTCATAGAGGGCAAGCTCCATGACCGAGGCAAAGCTCAGCCGAGGAACGAGGCTCAGTCGCTGAAGCAGGATCTGGTGAATGACGGTCACAAGGCTGAAGAAGTCAGTGGCGATGCCGGTCAGAACCGCTAGACTTAGCCTCCTTTTTCAGCCAGGCCACCATTCTTCCTGTTCATGTTCGGCATCGACGACGGTACCAGCTTATCTTCATCCAACTGGCGCGGCCCCACCAGGCGCAGGCCACCTTTCTATCGCCGCGCCTGGTTCAGCGCGCTGGTGGCCCTCTTCCTCCTGATGGTCCTGGCCGTCCTCGGCGGCTATGCCATCATCGTGACGCCTCTCTGGGAAAAGGCCCAGGTCTATGACCTCAACGAGGTCAAGAAGCTGGAGGCCGCCAGCATCATCTATGACCGGAACGGCGACGAACTCTCCCGCATCTTCGTCCTCAACCGCACCCCGGTCTCCATCAAGGACATCCCTCAGCATTTCATCGACGCCCTCACGGCCCAGGAGGACAGCCGCTTCTTCCAGCACAACGGCGTCGACTACATCGGCCTGATCCGCGCCGTCTACCTCAACCTCAAGGCGGGTGAGGTCACCCAGGGCGCCAGCACCATCACCCAGCAGCTCGCCCGCCAGACCTACGGCCTCATGGAGCGCAGCTACAAGCGCAAGCTCATGGAGGCCTTCGTCGCCCAGCGGATTGAAAAACAGTATTCGAAGTCCGAGATCCTGGAGCTCTATCTCAACCGAATCTTCTTCGGCAAAAACTTCTACGGCATCCAGGCCGCCTCCCTCGGTTATTTCGGCAAGGATGCCAAGGACCTCACGCTGGAGGAGTCCGCCACCATCGCCGGCCTCATCAAGAGCCCGAACAACATCGAGCCCATCAAGCATCCTGAACGTGCCAAAAAGGAGCGCGACTACGTCCTCGACCGAATGGTCGCCGAGAAGCACCTGAAGCGTGAACAGGCCGCCATGGCGCAGTTGAAGCCCGTCGTCACCGCCCCCCAGAGCACCGATGCACGCCTGAGCTATGCCTTTGAGGCCGTCCGGGAGGAGGTCGCCGCCCTGCTCGGTGAAGAACGTGCCTCCGTCGGCGGCTTCAAGATCTACACCAGCATCGACCAGGAACTGCAGAAGAAGGCGGAGCAGTCCGTGAAGAACCGCCTGGCAGAAATCGAAAAACGCCCGGGCTACGAACACCAGACCTACGAGAAGTTCCGCGCGATCTTCAAGGACTGGCGCAGCCAGGCCCTCGCCAGCAAAGGCAATGCCACACCTCCTCCAAGGCCGAAGCCGGAATACCTCCAGGGCGCCGCCCTGGTGATCGACAACAAGGACGGCTCCGTCCTCGCCATGGTGGGCGGCCGCGATTTTGTCGACAGCCAGTACAACCGGGCCATGGACAGCCTGCGCCCCGTCGGCACCGCCTTCATCCCCTTCGTCTACGCCTACGCGTTCACCCGCCCCAACTTCTTCCCCATGAGCCAGCTCGCCGACGAACCCCTCGGCAACGACCGCGTCATGATCGGCGGTTTCACGGGCATCCTTGGCGAATACGGCATGGAGGTCTCCAACCCCAAATGGTCGCGTCAGCAGATCAGCGCTCGTGAGGCCCTCGTGAACTCCCACAACTCCGCCACCGTCCGGCTCGGCGAGCAGGTTGCCCTCGACCGCGGCCTGCTGCGCCCCGAGTTCAAGACCTTCGTCAAAAACGCCGGCATCGCCTCCCCCCTGCGCGATGCCCCGGCCTCCTGCCTGGGTGCCAGCGAGGCCAAGCTGGATGAACTGTGCCTCGCCTATTCCTGCTTCGCCAACGGCGGCACCCGTCCGACCCGGCTGCACCTCATCCAGCGCATCACCGACGCCGATGACAAGACCGTCTTCCAACTGGACGAGGCCAGCCTTCAGCCCGTGCGTGCCATGGATGAAATCGCCGCCTGGCAGACCCACACCAGCCTGGATGAAGCCCTTCACCGCGGCACGGGCGCCGTCTCCAGGGAATACGGCCTGGGCGAGTTCCCCGCCGCCGGCAAAACCGGAACCCATCATGAGTTCAAGGACCTGTGGTTCATGGGCTACACATCCGCCGTGACCTGCGGCGTCTGGGTCGGCTTCGACAAGCAGAAGACCGTCTTCCCCGAAGCCTTCTCCAACAAGCTCGCCCTGCCCGTCTGGACGGACATCATCAACGCCTCCACCAAGGGCCACACCGCCCAGGATTTCAACCCGCCCGAGTCCGCCGAAAAGGTCGAGATCTGCCGGGTCAGCGGCCTGCGTGCGACCGACTTCTGCTACGAAAAGATCAAGTCGCCCGACGGCACATCCAAGTCCGTCCGCAACACCTACTTCGAATACCTGCGCCCCGGCACCAGCTTCAGCGCCAGCTGCAACCTCCACACAGGTGAAGGCCTCTCCGCTGACATCGTCGCCTTCCACCAGGGCATGAGCCAGGTCGGAGAAACCATCCTGCCCGCAGACCTCCATCGCTTTGCCCACATCGAGCCGGTTCACATTCAGGGACCGATCATCATCGGTTCCGATCCTTACAACTCCGAGCGTCCCGTTCTGCGGGCCCGCCCGGTCAATGACGATGGCTCCCCCATCCGCCGGGCGGTTCCGGTCGGACCCGAGGAAGGTGGTGATCCGTCCCCCGCAGAAAAGCCCGTGATCAAGCTCCAGCCTCCGCCACGGCTGAAGATCGAGCTCTGAGCCTCGACCACCTCAATGCTGAACGACCTTCTGCTCAGGGACTTCCGCTGCTTCAAGGAATGCCGCGTCGCCCTGCATGAGGAGACGACCTTGTTCATCGGCCGCAACGCCCAGGGCAAGACTTCGCTCATGGAAGCCGCCTGCGTTCTGCTGCGGCTCCAGTCCCCGCGCACCGGCAACCGGTCCGAGCTCATTCGCCTGGGTGCCGGCAATTTCCTGATCGAAGGCACCCAGGACGGCCGCCGCCTGCGCTGCGCCCAGTCCAGCAGCACCCGCCGCCTCGCCCTGGACGGCACAGTCTGTGGTCGCTCCGCCGATTACCTGGCCGGCAGCGGCCTCGTGGTGTGGATGGATCATCGGGACATGAACCTCCTTCGCGGCTCCGGTGAGCATCGCCGACGCCACCTCGACTTCGTCGCAAGCCAGCTTTTTCCCGACTACCTCAAGGCCCTGCGTGGCTATGAACGCGCCCTGCGTGGCCGCAACCATGTGCTGAAGCGCGATGCCGTCATCGCCTGGCGCCAGGCCGACGCCTTCGCCCGTGTCATGAACGAGTTCGCCCAGGTGCTCCGTCGGCGCAGGCAGGAGCTGGCAGCCGCCATGCAGCCCCACGTCAGCGCCGTGCACCACGACCTCAGCGGCGGCGCAGAACAGGCGGAGTTGCGCTACCAGCCTGGGTTTGAAGCCGGCGACCTCACTGAGGAACTGGCGGCAAGGCGTGACGAAGAAAGCCGAACCCGCCAGACAATCGCAGGCCCGCATCGCGACGACCTTCAGATCACCCTCAACAGCCTGGACGCCTCCACCTATGCCTCCGAAGGCCAGCAGCGCAGCGTGGCGCTGGCCATGAAGGCCGCCCAGGCCCGCGTTCTTGAGGAAGCTTCCGGCAGGGCGCCTCTGCTGCTCCTGGACGACATCTTTGGTGAACTCGACGCCCAGCGCCGCCGCGCCCTGCTGCGCCTGCTTCCCCAGGGCACCCAGAAGATCATCACCACCACCACTCTCGACTGGGCCTCAGGCGATCTTCCCTGTGGCCTCGTCTATCATGTGGAGTCGGCAGGACTGCGTGCGGACGGCCGAGAAAGCCAGGCCGCCCCCGGGTTCAGAGCCGGACTTTGAATTCATCCTTCTCGGTGACGCCTTCCACAAAGGCCGCCAGCAGGCTGATGACATGCTCCACGTCCCGCAGGTCCGCCATCTCCACGACGCTGTGCATGTAGCGCAAAGGCAGTGAAACCAGCGCGCTGGGGATGCCGTGCTGCTGGGTGAAGATCACGTCCGTGTCCGTGCCGGTGAAGCGTGAGGAGGATTCATGCTGCATCGGGATCTTCCGCCTTTCCGCCACCTCGATCAGGCGTCCGACAACCTCCGGGTGATTCGCGCTGCCGTGGGTCAGGCTGGGCCCGCCGCCCAGCTTCACCTCGCCATGCTTCTTGACGTCCACGCCCGGAGTGTCCGTTGCATGGGTGACGTCCAGGACGATCGCCACGTCCGGCATAAGCCGGTGGGCCGCCATCTTGGCGCCGTTGCCGCCGATCTCCTCCTGCACGGCGTTGACCGCAATCACCGTTGATGAAGGACGCTTCTTCGCCCGGGACAGGCGCGCCAGAACCTCGGCGATGATGAAGCCGCCGATGCGGTTGTCGATGGCCCGGCCGAACAAACGATGATCACCAAGCTCCTCGACCGTGTCCGAGTAAACCGCCGGATGCCCGACCCGGATGCCGGCCCTGGCGACCTCCTCCGCGCTGCCCGCGCCGATGTCGATCCACAGCTCATGAACCTTCGGTGCCTTCTCATCGTCGCGGTTTTCACGGATGTGGATGGCGATGTTGCCGATGACCCCGCGAACCGTGCCCTTGTCCCCCAGGATGTCCACCCGGCGTCCACGGGCCGTGGCGACATCGCTTCCACCGACACGGTCGACGCTGATGAAGCCGTCCTTGGAGATGTATTTCACCATGTAGCCGATTTCATCCGCATGGGCTTCAAGCATCACACGCCTGGGCTTTTTGCCCGATCCTTCCAGCGTCGCCCAGGCCGTGCCGTAGGCATCGCTCTCCACCCTGTCGGCGAACCTGCGTGCATAGGCGGCCCACTTGCGCTGGCCGCGAAATTCAAAGCCCGTCGGGCTGGGCGTGGAAAGAAGGTCGAGGAGAAAATGCTTGGAGGCCGGGGACATGGGAGGTTGGGGGAAGGAGGCGGCCATCAAAGGCCAGGCCGTCCGGTTTTCAAGGCATTGAAGTTTCAGTTCTGCGGATGCGCCAGCATCCAGGCCTCGACGGCCGGGATGTCAAAGAGCCTGAACCGCTTGCCCAGCCGCCGCTCCAGGCTCGTCTGGGCCTGCTTCGCCACATCCAGCGAGGCATCCTCCTTCAAGGCCTGCAGCAGGGCCGCATTGACGGTCTTCTTCGGACTTTCACGCAGCAGGTAGGCACAGCGCAGCCGAACCTCCCACGGCTGGCTGGAATCCTTCATCAAGGCCATGAGCTGAGCGGGCTTGATCTCAGCCTCGCTCTTGACGGAACCGTCCTTGAACAGCTCCAGCAGCGGCAGCTTGTAGGCCGGGTCAATGCTGGCGCTGATCTCATAAAAGGCCTGAACACGGCGAAACTCCGCCTGCGCGGCGTGATGCAGGTTCTGCCGTTCCGGATCAAACATCGCCTCCACCACGGCCTGCAACGCGTCACGGCTTCCCGTGGCAATGGCCTTGTCTGCGTAGTCGGTGAGACGGTTCCTCTCCTTCAGCAGCAGCAGTTCACCCAGCGCCTCGGTCGGCTGAACAACACCTTCCGGAGTCATGACCGACGGAGAGCTGGCAGCTGCGGGCGCCGGGGGAGCCGGGGGCATGAGTTTCTGACGCAGCGCCTCCGCCAGCCTGCTGCTCACCTCCTGGAAGCGGGCCTGTGTATGTCCGCGTTCCTGTTTCAACTCCTCAGTGAGCGCCGCCACCATTCCGGTCAGGTCCTGGAGATTTTTTTGCTGCTTCCCCACCTCGGCCATGGCTTCTTTCAAACCTGCCTGCAGGGCTAGCTCGACAGTCTTGTCCGGAGGTGGCGGAGGCCCTGGGATCTGCTGGTAAATCCAGATCATCGCCACAAGGCCCGCCGCCACGGCCGCCGCCACCATCTTGCCTTGAACCTGCTGCTCAAGGATCTTCTTCACCTGCGGCGTCATGCGCTGCACTGGGCCCGGCCCGGCTCCGATCTCCGCCATGGCCTGGAAATTGGGTACAGCCTCCACTTGAACATCAGGCTCAACAGGCGGCGCTTCTTCAGCTTCTTCAGCTTCTTCAGCTTCAACAGCCACCTCCAGCGGCTCAACAATGCCTTCCACCTGGCACTCGGACGCCTCCAGTTCCTGGGGAGCTTCCTCGGCATTCAACTCCAGCTCCTCCACAAGGGCAGGCCTGGCTTCCATCTTCGGATCATCTGCCTCATCGGAAACCTGCGGCGGACTTTTGGGGGATTTGCGTTTTCTCATGGAGGTGAATAACCAGGCACAGGAACGCAGGAGACCGGCAAAATCCACCAGAGGATGTCTTGTCGCCTCCTCATAGGGCCTCTAATGTCAGCCGCACGATCCATGAGTTCTGCCGCCATCGCCCAGTCCAGCCCTCCAGCGCCAGGGCCCTTCTTCCGCTGGGCGGCTGTCGGTGGCTCCGCCCTCCTGCTCCTGCTCCTGCTCGCTGTCTTCCCCTACCAGCACTGGGACTTTGCCGAACGCAGCAGCATCCTGGGCGGCATCATCCGCAAGGCCCGCCAGGATTCGGAATGGTGGTTCTGCCTCGTCACGCCCTTCATCGTCACCTGGCTGGTTCACCGGATGAAGCGCCAGCTTGTTTCGCTGCCGGCGCGTGGCTCCTGGCTTGGAGCGCCGCTTCTGGTGGCGGGCATGTGGTTCTACTGGTTCGGCTACAAGGTGGACACCGCCTATCCAGGATACCTTTCCGGGCAGCTCCTGACGCTTGGCCTGATCCTGCAGCTGGGCGGCCGTGAATGGCTCCGCAGGCTGTTCTTCCCCTGGGCCTTCCTGGTTTTCACCTGGCCCATGCTGCCGCTGGAATCCCTGCTGGCCCTGCCCCTGAGAATGCTCACCGCACGGCTCTCCGCCATCGTCCTCAACACCATCGGCGTGGCGGTCACCCGCGAAGGCACCGGCCTGCACTCGGCCGCCGATGAACTCCGCGGCCTGTCCCAGGGCCAGCTCTTCCAGCTTGATGTCGAGGAGCCCTGCAGCGGCATACGCTCGCTCTTTTCCCTGCTCATGCTCAGCGCCCTCTACGGCTGGCTCTCGCTGAAAACCTGGCGCGCCAGGGGCATCCTCATCGCCAGCGCCATCCCGTTGGCCATGCTCGGCAACATGGTGCGCATGATCATCCTCGCCATCGGCTGCGTCTGGTTCGGCTCCGATTTCGCCATCGGGCGCAACATCGGCGGCCACCAGGAAATGAGCTTTTATCACAGCCTGGCCGGGTTCATGGTCTTCGGCGTGGCCCTGGCCGGCATGTTTGGCCTGAGCACCTGGATGGAAAAAACCCTGGACCGCCGCCCGCCGACACCAGCTGCGGCCTCGCGGGCCGCCCCCCCGCTTTCCGCCGCCGAGGCCTGGAGACAGCTCGCTGCCGTGGTCTTCATCCTCGGCGGCGGCCTCTTTGCCTGCTCCATCTCCGATGTCGCCTACCATGTGGGGCCCGCAGGGGTGAATCCTGAAATGCCAGGCCTTCTCGCAGGCTATGCAAGCGTCGACCAGCCCATGACCGCCAGGGAGAAGTCGATCCTCGCCGAGGACGTCCGCATCGAACGCCGCCTTTACACCCGGAGTGACCGCGCCATCCTTTCCACCATCGTCCTCAGCGGGGCTGAGAAACGCTCGCTCCACTCGCCGGACGACTGCCTTCCCGCCCAGGGATGGATGGTCGCGAACAAAAACTTCGTCACACTCGACCTCGGCAACGGATTCACTCCCACGGCCAGCCTCATGACCATGTACCGAGATGTCGAGGACTCCAGCGGCCGCCGTGTGCGCCTGAAGGCGCTGAACCTCTTCTGGTACCTTGGATCCGACGGCACCTCCTGCGCCGGTTACGAAGAACACATCTGGCGCACCTACTTCGACGCCCTCGTCAAAAATCTCAACCACCGCTGGGCTCTGCTGACCTTCTTCGTCCCCCTGAAGACGGAGGCATCAGGTTTCGAGGATCCCTTCGCTGAAATCAAGGCCCTCGAGGACATGAAGGAGTTCATCCGCACCCTCATGCCCGTCATCCTCGTCCGCTGAAACCACGCGGCTGCCAGAACCACACCGATTCACCGGTTGACTCCCTGGCCGCCTCTCGCCAGCCTCCGGCCCCTCCCTATGCGATTCGCGATCTGCAACGAAACCTACCCCTCCGACTGGCCCTTTGAAAAAGTCTGCGAGGACGCCGCCGCTGCCGGGTATCATGCCCTCGAGCTCGCCCCCTTCACACTCAAGGACGACCCCCGTCAGATCAGCGAGGCCGACGCCCTCCGCCTCAGTCACATCGCCTCCTCCTTCGGCCTGGAAATCCTCGGCCTGCACTGGCTTCTCACTAAGCCCGCCTGGTTTCACATCACCACCCCTGACGCCCTTCAGCGCAAGGAAACCGCCCGCTTCGGCCGTCACCTCGCCAGGGTCTGCGCCATGACCGGCGGCCGCATCATGGTCTGGGGCAGCCCCAAGGCCCGCAACACCCTGCCCGAATGGGAGTATGAAGAAGCCTTCAAGCGCGCCGCCGACACCGTCCGCGAGGTCGCCGAGGAGTGCGGCAAATACGGCGTCGTCATCGCCATGGAACCCCTCGGACGCAAGGAGACCAACTTCCTCAACACCGCCGAGGAAACCATCCGCCTCTGCCAGAGGGTCGATCACCCGAGCTGCAAGCTGCACCTCGACGTCAAGGCCATGAGCGACGAAACCAAGCCCATCGCGGACATCATCCGCGACAGCAGGGACTGGTTCGTCCACTTCCATGCCAACGACCCCAATCTGCTCGGCCCCGGCATGGGCGAGGTGAGGTACGAACCCATCATCGCCGCCCTGCGCGAGGTGAAGTATGACGGCTTCCTGTCCGTGGAAGTCTTCGACTACCGTCCCGGCGCCCAGCACATCGCCCGCGAAAGCATCCGCTATCTCAAGCAGGTCATGGGCATCGCCTGAAGCAGCCCGGCGCTTTCAGCCAGCCCTGACGCGGAGGCGGTCACGTCCATAAAGCAGCGCGCCCGGCAGTACTCCGGCCAGCCAGAGCAGGCGCGGAAGCCATCCGCGCAGTTCCGACCACTGCGCCCAAAGGCCACAGCCATGGTGAAAGCTGAACCGGGCAAACTGCACCGCCACCCGCAGCAGCCTCAGTGGCGCCACATTCACGTATTTCGCCTCCAGGTTCAGCACCATGCCGAACATCCGCCGATGCCCGTCCGCATTCCGGGCGGGATCCTGCCTGCCATGCACCAGCGACGGCGCATCCATCCAGTAGATGCGCAGCGGCTCGTTCACATGCCGTGTCTTCCATCGCTGGGAAACCTGTGACCAGACATACGATTCCGGAACGAAGTTCCCCGAGCAATCCTCCGGAAACGGAAACTGCCGGAGCACATCCAGCCGCAGAAAGCCCCACTTTTCCCCGTGAACCCGATGCAGGTAGTCCAGCTCCGCCGCCGTGCAGTCGAGGGGATTGCCGGGAAATTCACAGCCCACCAGCCTGCCCTCCTGGTCCTGGCAAAGCGCCGTGACCCCTGAAAACCCGGCTCGTTCCCCCTCCGGAATGGCTTCCCAGTGCAGCTTCAGCCTCTCCAGCGCCTGTGGCATGCAGCCATCGTCGGAATCGAGCTTGATCACCATCCTGCCCTTCGCCACGGCAAGGCAGTGGTTGTGAACCCGGTGCGCCCCTCCGTGCGGTCTCGGTTCATAGCGGATCGGCAGCAGCCCCTCCTCCTGCCACCCGGCCACCAATGCCGCCGTGCCGTCCTCGGAACCGTCATCAACGATCAACCATTCAAAGTCGCGGCACGTCTGCGCCTTCAGGCTGTCGTAACAGCGCTGCAGGGTGTGCGCCCGGTTGTAGGTCGGGGTGTAGACGGTGAAAAACGGCTCGGCCATGCTGATGGAAACCATAGCTCATCCCGGGACAAGTCACCCGACTTTCCTGCTGCATGTCAGCGCTTGCGCCCCGGCCCTGTCGGCGGCACAGACTGGCTGTTACATGCGCTTCCTCGACCAGCTCGAATCCCGTTTCGGACGCTTTGCGATCCCAGGTCTCGTCCAGTTCATCGCCGGCCTTCAGCTGATGACCTTTGTCATCTTCCTGATGCTTGGCGAAGAGGGGCGTGCCGCCTATCTGGATTTCCTGACGCTGGATGGCGCCAGGCTGCTCCAGGGGCAGGTCTGGAGGCTTTTCACCTACCTCTTCATCCCAGGCACCCTCAGTCCGCTCTGGGCCCTCATCGGCGCCATGTTCCTCATGTGGCTGGGACGCGGCCTGGAGGAGGCCTGGGGCGCATTCAGGCTCAACCTCTACTTCATCGGCGGCACCCTGGCCGTGGCCGTGGGCTCCCTGCTTTTTGGTTATACCGCCACCGGCCTCTTCCTCTTCCAAAGCCTGCTCCTCGCCTTCGCCATCATCTACCCGAACGAGGAAATCCTGCTCTTCTTCATCCTGCCCGTGAAGATCAAATGGATCGCCTGGCTGGACGTGGTCTTCAGCGTTCTCATGATCCTGGGGGCGCCTTCCACCTTCTGGCCGGTGCTGTTCGCCCATCTGAACCTCCTGGCCACCTTCGGTCCAGGCTTTGTCTCCAGTCGCCTCCAGATGGCCAGGGTGGCGGAAAGAAGGGCCCGGTTTGACAGCAGCACCGCCTCGGCAGCCGCCTTTTTCCATCAGTGCGCCCGCTGCGGCAAGACGGAGGTGGACGACCCCGGCCTCGATTTCCGGGTCAATGATGCTGGTGACGAAATTTGTTCGGCCTGCCGCAGCGGGACGGCAGCCCCTTCCGTCGGCTGACCTCCTCACGATTCCTGCTGGCCTGTCGACAAGGGTCATGCCATGACATACCCGTGGCCACCTCGCTCCCCCCCATCCTCAGCATCGCCGGCTCCGACTGCTCAGCCGGAGCCGGCATCCAGGCCGATTCGAAGGCCATCTCCGCCCTGGGCGGCTACGCCCTGACCGCCCTCACCAGCGTTGTTTCAGAAACTCCGGGCAAGGTCTCCATGATCCGCCTTCTCGATGCGGAATTCATCGCCGACGAAATCCGCCTGCTGCTGGAGGCCTTCCCCGTTAGCGCCGCCAAAACCGGCATGCTGGGCGCCGCCGCCCAGGTGCAGGCCGTGGTCGAGACCTGGAGCCGCTGCGGGCGCACCATCCCCCTGGTGGTGGACCCGGTCATGGTGGCCACCAGCGGTGGCAGGCTGCTCGAAGACGAAGCCGTTCAGGCGGTCAAAAACACCCTGCTTCCGCTCGCCACACTGATCACACCCAACATGGACGAAGCCCGTGTCCTCTGGGGGGCCGACGTCGACAGCCGTGAAGCCATGCAACGCTGTGCCTGTGACCTGGCGCAAACCTTTGCCACCAGCGTGCTGGTCAAGGGCGGCCACCTCAAGGATGACCGGGCCGATGACGTGCTTGTCACCCCCGAAGGAGTGACCTGGCTCGAAGCCCCCCGGACGCCCGGCGTGCAAACCCACGGCACCGGCTGCACCTACTCGGCCGCCATCGCCACCGGCCTCGGCACCGGCCTCTCCCTCATCGATTCCGTCCGGCAGGCCAAGCAGTTCGTCAGCCGGGCGATCTCTCAACATTTCGCCTGGACTCATGGTGCGGGCATCGTTCATGCTCTCAACCACCTGCACCAGACCCCATGAGACTGACGAGACTCCTCCCCTGCCTCGCCCTGTCGTCAGTCCTGGCAGCGCCCGATCACACGCCGCAGCCCCAGGCTCCCTACATCTCCCAGGCAGCCGTTCAGAACGCCTTCCAGATTCTGCGCAGCGAGTACATCCGGTCCAAGGAACTCAACTTCGAGGAACTCAACCGCGCCGCCCTCACCGGCCTGCTTCAACGTCTCGACCTGGGCGCCAGCCTGGTTCACAGGCAGGACTCCCAGGCTCCCGTCGTGGCCAGGGGTGTGCTTTCTGAAAAGCTCCCGGGCGGCATCGCCTACCTCAGGCCCCAGTCCTTCGCCCCCGAAGAAGCCGCCTCTTTTCAGGCCAAGGTGCGTGAACTGACCGATTCAGGACTCCACAGCCTCATCCTCGACCTGCGCAGTCCGGCCATGCCCGGCGACTTCGAAACCGCAGCCGCCATGCTGGAACCCTTCACGCCCAACGGTGAACTGCTGTTCAAGCTGAAGCAGGTCGGCCGCGAAGACTCCCAGCTCTTCATCAGCCACACCCAGGCCGTCTGGAACCACCCCATCCTGGTGCTTGTGGACGCAGACACCTGCAACCTGGGTGAAACCCTGGCCGCCGTGCTCCAAAAACGCCGTCAGGCCCTGATCATCGGCAGCAAGACACGGGGAGCCACCGTCCTCTATGAAAAACGCACTCTCGACAACTTCTGGGAGATTCGCTACGCCCGCGCCGAAATGCTGCTCGATGATGAAACCTCGCTCTTCGGCCAGGGCGTCAAGCCCGACTTCCCCATCGACCTTCCCATCGAATCAAAACGCCGGCTGTTCCCCCGGGAAAACCGCCCGCCCCTGCTGGACACGCTGATCGAACAGCCACGTCCCCGCTACAACGAGGCGGCTCTTGTGGCACGAAAGAACCCAGAGCTTGAAGAGTACATCCGCCGCAGCTCGGCCAACTCTGCCGCCGACGCTTCCGCCAGCCCCAGGCCGCCCCAGGTTCACGACATCGTCCTGCAACGTGCCGTGGACCTCTTCATCACCCGCGCCCGTTTCGAAAGCACCCGGCTCCGCTGGGACAACCCCGGTGCTGAACCCCCACCCACCATCCGCAAGGCCGCCCGCGAACCATGATCCCCGTCACCGTCATCACCGAAGTCATCATCCAGGAGAGGCACTGCCCCCGTTCCTGGCATGCGACCCTGCCCAACGGCAGGAAGGTCATCGCCTTCCGCACCCAGCACGAGCCCACCCTCCAGCTCTCTCCAGGTGACAAGGCGCAGGCCGAACTCAGCGTCGGTGACTTTTCCCAGGCCCATCTGATCGGCTGAACCTTGACATCACACCACTCGTAACCTTCCAACACACCCTCCACACCATGACCCTGAATTCCAAGCTCGCCAAGCTGCTCAACGAGCAGATCAACAACGAAATGTCCTCCAGCTACATCTACCTCGCCATGGCGGCCTGGTTTGAACAGACCCCCTACACGGGCTTTGCCACCTGGATGTTCAACCAGAGCCGCGAGGAGACCATGCACGCGCTGAAGTTCTACCAATACGTCGTCGATCGTGACGCCGCCGTGGTGCTGCAGCCGATCGCCAAGCCCAAGGCCGACTTCAAAAACCCCATCGACGTCTTCGAACACAGCCTCAAGCAGGAGCAGAAGGTCACCCAGCAGATCAACGACCTCTTTGAAGTCGCCGAACAGGTCAAGGATCACGCCTCCAAGAACCTGCTCCTCTGGTTCCTCAATGAGCAGATGGAGGAGGAAAAATCCGTCCGCGACATGCTCGACCGCCTGAAGCTGGCCGGCAACGATCCGGCAAGCCTCCTGGTTCTTGATCGTGAAGCCGGTCAGCGCAAGGCCGCCACCGGTGGTGAGGCTGACGCCGCCGCCTGATGAATCAAAAAACGGGGCTGGAGTCGCCCGACCGGCATTCCAGCCCCGTTTTCATCAGCTGATTTCCGGCACGACGTAAGGCTCGCGATACCTGTCCTTCAGCATCGCGTTGGCGGAGTCGTTGTCGGTAAAGCGCTCCGTGGCTCCATTCATCCTGAGCACAGGCCCCAGGGTCAGCTTGTCCTTGCTGACATCGACCTCGTTCCTGGCCAGGTGCTCCCTCATGCGCTCGAAGGTCTCGGCGGCAAAGCCGTCGGCCTTGATCTGCTCCAGGATCATCTCAGGCGACTCCTTTTGACCGAGGCGATGACTGATGTTGCCCGTGTGGCAGAGGGCGCTGGAAAGGTGCCCCTCCAGAATGTCCGCATGAAGGTCATCCACACGGCGGCTCCTGCAGGCATTGATGAAGTTCTTGAAGTGGTCCTCGCTGCCTTCAAACTTTCTGACCTCCTTGCCCGCCTTGTCATAGGCAGTGGCGCTGGAGTAGCTCGAAACCACGACGGTGCCGCCCTCGCATTCCACGATGACGCCGACGCCGGCTCCCTTGTATTTGTCCATGTCCTTGCCGTCCTTGCTCTCAGGAAGGCCGCGCACCTCAAAGATCAGCGGCGCCTTTTCATAGCCGTGGTAGATGACCTGGGTGTTCGCCGTCTCGCCGTCGTCTTCATAGCCCAGACGTCCGCCGACGCTCCACACGCTCGGCGCCAGCTCCATCTCCCCGAGAAACCAGCGGGCGATGTCCATCTGATGAATGCCCTGGTTGCCAAGGTCGCCGTTCCCATAGGCCCAGGTCCAGTGCCAGTCATAGTGCAGCCTCTTGCGTGTCAGCGCGCCCTTCGGCCCTGGCCCGCACCAGAGATCATACTCGATTGTGTCCGGGATCTTCTGCTCGCCCTCGGCCTTGCCGATGCTGTTGCGGCGCTTGTAGCACAGCCCGCGGGCAAGCTGGATCTTGCCCAGGTTGCCCTGCCTGACCCACTCCACCGCAGCGCCGATGCCCTTGCGGCTTGAGCGGGCCTGCGTCCCGGTCTGCACCATCCTGCCATATTTGCGCGCCGCATTCACCATCTGCCGCCCTTCCCACACACAGTGGGAGACGGGCTTCTCCACATACACATCCTTGCCGGCCTGCATGGCCCAGATCGATGCCAGCGAGTGCCAGTGGTTCGGCGTGGCGATGCTCACGGCGTCAATGTCCTTGTTCTCAAACAGCCGCCGCATGTCGGCATACGCGAGCACCTTCTGCCCCTCCTTGTCGAAGGCCTGAACATGCTTCCCGAGCACGCCGCTGTCCACATCACACAGGGCAGCCACCTTCACGCCTTCGTTCTTCAACCCCTTGTAACCGCTGATGTGGGCGCTGCCACGCCCGCCAAACCCGATGACCGCCATGTTGATCGTGTCACCCGGACTCTTTTGGGCCCAGGAGGTTTTGGCGATGTAAAAAACGCCGGTGGAAGCGGCGGCGGACTGGGTGAGAAAACGGCGGCGGCTGGTCATGACACATCCTATTACGGCACCAGCAACCCCGGCTTTGCGAACCCAGTCACGCTGAAGGCTGTGCATCAGTCCTCCGCCCGGGTCTCCAGCCGGTAAAGCGCACCATCCTGGGAAAGCACCACGGGCTCGCCATCGGCGTCGGCCACGACCAGGGTTGGATTGAACTTGTGCTCAGCCGGACCACGATGCAGCACCAGACGTCGCAGGACATGCTGCTCGGCGTCCATCTCCAGGGCCCAGACATGTCCATAGCCCCAGTCGGCAAAAAGATAGCATCCCTCAAGGCCGGCCAGCCTCCCGCCTCGGTAAATCACGCCCCCGACGATGCAGATGCCCTCCCCACGAAGCCTGGAATAGGCATGCACCGGCTCCACAAATGTCGTGCCGGAAAGCAGCGGCCTGGAATGAAAGGCCGTCTTCAATCGTCCCTCCAGATGACTCCATCCATAGTTGGCCCCCGGCTTGATCAAGTTGACCTCCTCCCACAAATCCTGCCCCACATCCGCACACCAAAGCTTGCCGGTCTTGGAATCAAAGCTCAGCCCCCAGGGATTGCGCAGCCCCAGGGCATAGATTTCCTTCCGGGTCGTCTGCTCACCCGCAAACGGATTGTCCGGCGGAATGCCGTACGGCAGCGCCCCGTCACGCCTGTTGACGTCGATCCGCAGGATCTTGCCATGCAGCACCCAGGGATTCGCCGCCAGCGAATAAGGATCGTCACGCAGGCCGCCATCCCCCATCGCCAGATACAGCATGCCATCCGGTCCAAAGGCAAGGTGCCCGCCCCAGTGATCCGCAAGCGGCTGCTGCACCTCCAGAAGAATGCGCTCGCTCTCAGGAACCGCCTTGGGGGACGCCCCCTCCGTGGCACGCATTTCACTGATCACCGTCCGCCTCGGCTCGTTCTGCGTGTAGCTCAGGTAGAACAGCCGGTTCCTGGTAAACTCGGGGTGAAAGGCAATCCCATGCACCCCCTCTTCAAAAAGCATGATGCCCTGCATCCGTTCCCGCAGGTCCAGAAACGGCCTCCAGCTTCCCTCACCCAGGTTCACCGCACAAAACTCACCACGCTGCATCGCCACCACCTGCTCCCCCTCGCCGCCGGGCACCACCGTCAGCATGACGGGCGAATCAAACTCCCGGCCCATCGACAGTCGAACCAGCACAATCCCTGGGAAGCTTTCCTCCGGCACATCCGGCAGCGGCAGCTCCGGCGCCGCCACCCGGGTCACGTCCTCTTCAGGTGCGGCTCCGCCTACCCAGGTGGGCAGCAGGACCGATGTCAGAAAAATCAAACCGTGCAGACGAACAAAGAGTGTCATGGAAAGATAGGTTCGCGTCACAATCCGCAAACTTCATGCCACTCGGCAACCTCAAACTTTATTGTTCCGAATGTGGATTAATGGCTCGAAAAGCCTTGGCTTCATCCACGACTGGCACCGCTTCTGCTGGTACAAACAGCCTGATGCAGACCGTTCAGATCGCCAGCCTTGGCCAGGGCTCCTTTGCCTCGCCCATTCATCAAATCGGTGCCGTCGAGGCCCCTTTCAAATCAGACAGCGAAGACCGCATCCTCTATGCCAACTCGCTGAAGGGCCTGCACTCCCCCGATGAAGCCATGACCTTCGAGGAGGCCGGTCCGCGGGAGAACCTGTTCTTCGACCCCGCTAAAACCACGGTCGGCATCGTCACCTGCGGCGGCCTCTGCCCCGGTCTCAACGACATCATCCGCGGCATCGTCAACCAATGCCACCGCCAGTACGGCATCACCCGCGTCTACGGTTTTCGTTATGGCTACGAGGGCCTGGTTCAGCGCTACGGACACACCCCCTTGATCCTCCGGCCCGAATCCGTCTCCCAGATTCACACCTTCGGCGGCACCATCCTGGGCAGTTCCCGGGGCCAGCAGCCCGTCGCTGAAATGGTGGACACGCTTGAGGACATGAACATCGACATCCTCTTCGTCATCGGTGGCGACGGCACCCTGCGCGGTGCCTCGGCCCTGGTGGAGGAAATCTCCAGGCGTGGCCTGAAGAAGGCCGTCGTCGGCATTCCCAAGACGATCGACAACGACATCATGTACCTCGACAAATGCTTCGGTTTTGAAACCGCCTTCGCCGAGGCGGTGAACGCCGTCAAATGCGCCTACACCGAGGCATGCGGAGCCGTCAACGGCGTAGGGTTGCTCAAGCTCATGGGCAGGGACAGCGGCTTCATCGCCTGCTTCGCCGCCCTGGCCGGAAGCAACGTCGACTATGTGCTCATCCCCGAGGTTCCCTTCACCCTGGAAGGCACCGGCGGCCTGCTCGAATCCCTGCGCTACCGCCTAGCCAAGCGCGGTCAGGCCGTGATCGTGGTCGCCGAAGGAGCCGGCCAGGACCTTCTGCAAACCGACGGTGGCACCGATGCCAGCGGCAACAAACGCTACGGAGACATCGGCCTCTTCCTCAAGGACCAGATCAACGCCTTCTTCAAGTCCCGGCGCATGGAGGTGAACCTGAAATACATCGATCCCAGCTACATCGTCCGCAGCGTGCCCGCCAACGCCCAGGATAACGTGTATTGCTCACGCCTTGCCCAGGCCGCCGTGCACGCCGCGATGGCGGGCAAGACGGACATGCTCGTGGGCCGCTGGCACGGCGCCTTCATTCATCTGCCGCTTCAGATGGTGACCTGCGGCAGGCGCAAGGTCGATCCCAACAGCGAACTCTGGCATGCCGTGCTGGAAAGCACCGGACAACCCGCCCGCTGGGGTTGAACACCGGGTCAGGGCTTCACCACCGGCTTGCCGGCATCGACCCAGCCTCCGTAGCCGCCGTCGAGGTGGTAGACCTCCTTGAATCCAAGCTTTTCAAACAGGGGCAGCGACCGGGTGCTGCGCCCCCCGGCCTGGCAGTGCACCAGCACAGGCTTCGATTTGTCGAGCTTCCCCAGCCGTGCCTCAAAGTCAGGCTCCAGGACGTCAAGGTTCTGCGCCTCCTTGAGGTGCCCTTCGCTGAATTCCTCACGGGTGCGTACATCGACAATGACCACCTTGCCCTCGGCAATCAGCTTGGCCGCGCCGTCAGCATCCACATGCTTGGTCTTGTCGGCGGCCATGGCTGCGGAGGTGATCAGGAGCAGGAGGGATGTCAGGATGGTTTTCATGATTGAAGCGTGGGGAGGATACGAAAGCTCAGGGAGAGGTTTTCACATCAACCGCCATGCGCGCCAGACGGTTGAACAAACGCCGCCTGGCCAGCAGCGGCCACCAGCGGTAAAGGTAGATTTCAAGCGGCCGCCACATGGCGACCCAGCCAATGATGGTGAGCCCCTCGCGCACGACGGCCTGGCCGGGAAACTCGCCCCGGCTCAACGTGATCGCGGTGGTCTGGCAGACGGCCATGAAGATCAGGCCCACGATCAGGCTGAACCGCCCCTCCTTCATGAGCTGCCGGAACTCCCTCCAGAGCATGTCGGCCCTATAGGCAAAGTAATGCCGCACAGATTCCTGAACCAGCGGCTGCGGATCCGAACCATCAGCCGGAGCCCTGGTGAGGTACACCACCAGGTGCAGGTCATCATCTCGCGGATGCTCCAGGGCCCAGCTCACGATGAATTCCTCGGCATCATGATCCAGGTCGCGTTCATGGAACGGCGACGGGTCCATCGAGTTGAACAACTGGGCCAGCTCCGTGAGCTTGACCTCGATGAGCGCAGGCATGGTGGCGGCGGCTGTCGTTGGCGGCATCAAAAGGGGCAGGCAGAATCTAGCTTCTGACCTGCCCCCGACTTCCTGAATGCAAGGTGTCAGGCCTTGGCGGCCGCGTAGCCCCTGGCCACTTCGTCCCAGTTCACCACGTTCCACCAGGCGGTGATGTAATCGGGACGCTTGTTCTGATACTTGAGGTAATAGGCGTGCTCCCAGACGTCCAGCCCCAGGATCGGCGTGCCTAGGTCACCGGCTTCGACAATGCCCGCCATCAGCGGATTGTCCTGGTTAGGCGTCGAGGTCACCTTCAGCTTGCCGTCCGCAGTGACGATCAGCCAGGCCCAGCCGGAGCCAAAGCGCTTGGTGCCGGCCTCGGCAAAGAGCTTCTTGAAGTCTTCAATGCTGCCGAAAGTGCCCTGGATGGCCTCGCCAAGCTTTCCTTCAGGCCCCTTAGGACCGCTGCCCGCAGGCGCCATCCATTTCCAGAACCAGGTGTGGTTGACATGACCGCCGCCATTGTTGCGGATCGCCATCTTCTGGTCCGCAGGCACCTTGGAAAGGTCGCTGATGAGGTCGATGACATTGCCTGCACCGAGGTTGGAGGCCTTGAGGGCGTCCCCCAGCTTGGTGATGTAGGCAACATGATGCTTGCCATGGTGAATGCCCATCGTCATGGCGTCAATGTGCGGCTCCAGGGCTTCTGGTGCATAGGGCAGCGGGGCCTGCTCCATGCCGATGGCGGCAAGGGCAGCGTGGCCCGTGGAGGTGACAAGGGAGGCGGCGGCGGCCGTGGTGGCGGTGGTAAGGAAAGTGCGGCGGTTCATAACAGGACCCGAGAAATACGAAGCAGGCGCGCCAATGTCACGGTTTTTGCAGCAGGATTTCACGCTTCGACACCGCATTTCATCCTGGATTGTTGCCGATCCTGTTTCAAGAAAGGCACACTGCCCCTGCATGTCCCTGTTTATCCCGCCCGACTACTTCCGCGAGCTGCGCCATGATGAAATCTTCCCCAGTCCCAGCCGTCCGCTGGAAGTGGAGCTTGGCTGCGGTGACGGCACCTTTTTGCAGCAGATGGCCCGGCAGCACCCCGAGCGGGATTTTCTGGGCCTCGAGCGGATGCTGGGACGGGTGGAGAAAACCCTGCGCAAGATCGCCCAGGCAGGCCTGCCGAATGCGAAAGTCCTCCGCCTGGAAAGCGGCTACAGCACCGGCTGGCTGCTGCCCACGGCTTCCATCTCCCGCCTGCACCTCCTCTGCCCGGATCCCTGGCCCAAGAAAAAACATGCTGCACGCCGTCTCGTGAACCAGGAGGAGTTCCTCAACGGCCTGGCACGGGTGCTGAAGCCCGGTGGTGAATTCCTGCTCAAGACCGACGACGCCGTCTACTTCGAGGACGCCCTGGCCAGCCTGGGAAACCGCCCGGAGTTCGAACGTCTGGACTGGTCGGCAGACGCCTTCTTTTATCCGCTCACGGACTTTGAATCCCACTGGCTCGCCATGGGGCGCGACATCCACCGGGCACGCTGGCGCCGGCTTTAACCGATCGTTGCCGAATAGGCAGCCGCATCCTTGAGCGCAGCCAGCTCTCCGGCATCCGAAGCCTTGATCTTGAAGATCCAGCCTGCGCCGTAAGGGTCCGTGTTGATCAGTCCAGGATTGGCGGTCAGTTCATCGTTCACCTCCACAATCTCACCGCTGACCGGAGTGTAGATGTCACTCGCCGCCTTCACGGACTCGACCACGCACACCTGCTGCCCAGCCTTCACGGCCCCCAGCTTGGGAAGCTCGACAAACACAACGTCCGTCAGCTCCGCCTGGGCGTGATCGGTGATGCCCACCGGCGACACCGCCTGGCTGGGATCGACCCATTCATGACTGTCCCGGTAGCGAAGCTGATCTGGCACGAGGCTCATGGCGGTGAAAAGAAAATTGTTCAGGTTCAGGCGGCCGAGGCAAAACCAAGGGCGGTCATGCGGGCGTGGATGGCGTCCTTCGCCTCCAGCAGCTCACCAATCGGATCCCACTTGCCGGAAACCAGGGCGTCATGAGCCGTGTCAGGCAGGGTCACCGAAAAGCCGTCGCTGCCAAACAGCACCTTGCGACCGGCCACATCGACCGTCACGCTCAGCGTTGGATCAGCCTCCACGGCCGCCGCCAGGCGGGCGATGTCCTCGGCGCTGGCGCAGACGCAGGGAATGCCAAGCGTGGTGCAGTTGCCGAAAAAGATCTCCGCAAAGCTCTGGGCGATGACGGCCCGGAAACCAAAGCGGTAAAGCGCCTGCGGGGCATGCTCACGCGAGCTGCCACAGCCAAAATTGGAGCCGGAAAGCAGAATCGAGGCGCCTTTGAAACGAGGCTCGTCCAGCGGGTGCCCGGTCGGCTTGCCATCCTTGTCAAAACGCACGTCATAGAAGGCAAATTCGCCAAGGCCGTCAAAGGTGACGCACTTCATGAAGCGCGCCGGAATGATGCGGTCAGTGTCGATGTCAGAACCTGGAACGTGAACGGCAGTGCCGGAAACTTGGGTGATCTTTGCGAGTGCCATGAGAAAGGGCCTTCATGCTTAGCGGGGAATGTGAATTGATCAAACGGTGAGTCATCCCGCCTGAAAATGCCTTCCGAGCGGGCAAAATCGCCATTTCTTTTAAATCGAATGAACCCCAGGCCTCGAATCCCGGTCAAACAGGTAACAACCCTGCAAGACCATGAGCACCCACACCTTCGCTGAAAAGCCGGTGACGCTGATCGATACTTCGAAAATGTCAGCCGGTCAGAAAGCCGCCCTGGAAATGGCCGAGGCGGCAAGGGACGAGCGCCAGAACTCCGGCCTCGCCGCCAGCCTCTTCTTTGGTGAACCCGACTTCTCCCGCCACATCCCCTTCTCTCCCCAAAGCGAGGAGGACAGGGACCAGGGCGACGCCTTCCTGAACCGGCTCCGGGCGGTCCTCGACGCCCATGCCGATCCGGATGCCATCGACAGGACCGGTGAGATTCCCGACACCCTGCTTCAGGAACTGGCCGCCATCGGGGCCTTTGGAATCAAGATTCCCATGAAATATGGCGGGCTCGGTCTCTCCCAGACGAACTACTCCAGGGCCGCCATGCTGCTTGGAGGCGAGTGTGGCAACCTTGCCGCCCTGCTCTCCGCCCACCAGTCCATCGGAGTGCCCCAGCCGCTGATCCTTTTCGGCACCGAAGAACAAAAGGCCCGCTATCTGCCCCGCTGCGCCAGGGGCGAAATCAGCGCCTTTGCCCTTACCGAAACCGATGTCGGCAGCGACCCGGCCAAGATGACCACCCTGGCGGTGCCGGATGGCGATGATCATTTCATCCTCAACGGCGAAAAGGTCTGGTGCACCAACAGCCTGAAGGCCGGCCTGATCGTCGTCATGGCCAAAACCCCCACCCCGGAGCGCCCGCACGCCACCACGGCCTTCATTGTTGAATCCGCCTGGCCTGGGGTGGAAATCATCTGCCGCTGCCGTTTCATGGGCCTGAGGGCGCTCTACAACGGCGTCGTACGCTTTGAAAATGTCCGGGTTCCCCGGGCCAATATCCTCGGAGGTGAAGGCAAGGGGCTAAAAGTGGCCCTGACCACTCTGAACACGGGCCGCATCACCCTTCCCGCCGCCTGTGTCGGCCTGGCCAGGCGCTGCGTTGGCATCTCCCGCCGCTGGGCCGCACGCCGTGTGCAGTGGGGCCAGCCCATCGGCAGGCACGCCGCCATCGCCGACAAGCTGGCCCGGATGAAGGCCGACGCCTTTGCCATGGAGGCCGTAGTGCGCTACGTCTCATCCCTGGTCGACAAGGACAAGCACGCTGATGTGCGCCTCGAAGCGGCCATCGCCAAGCTCTGGGGCAGCGAGCGCGCCTGGGAGATCGTCAACGACACCATGCAGATCCGCGGCGGACGCGGCTACGAAACCGCTGATTCCCTCAGGGCTCGCGGCGAAGAGCCCGAGCCAGTGGAACGCCTCATGCGCGACTGCCGCATCAACACAATCTTCGAGGGCAGCAGCGAGATCATGCGCCTGTTCATCGCCCGTGAAGCCCTCGATCCGCATCTGAAAATCGGCGCGGAGGTCGTCAACAGCACCTTGCCCTGGAAAAAACGCGCCAGCGCCGCCCTCAAGGCCGGATGGGTCTATTCCCGCTGGTATCCTCGTAAATGGCTGCCCGGCGGCGCCGGTGAGGCCGCTGACAAACTGCACCCAGCCCTTCGCGACGACCTCATTGCCGTCTCCCGGGAGTCACGCAGGCTGGCCCGAACTCTTTTCCACCAGATGATCCTGAACGGACCCGCGCTCGAACGACGCCAGGTTCTGCTGGGTCAACTCGTCGACATCGGGGCCGAACTCTTCGTCTGGTCTTGTGCGCTCGGTTTCGCCGAATCGAAAATCACCGACGCCACCATGACCTCCTCGGAGGTGGACAAGCTCGTCCGCATGATGCGTTACTTCGGCAAACTGACCCGCGAACGCATCGCCAACCGCCATGCCGCCCTGAAAAACGGCCTGGACCGCGATTCCTACGTCGTCGGCAGGGACATGCTGGCCTAAACGTCCACCACCTTGCCTGACTTCCCGTCAGCCGTTTTCGCCGCCTTCCACTCCTTGTAGCGCTCCAGCTCACGCTCGATCAGCTTCAGGCAGAAGGCGACCACGGTGGCGTCATCCAGGTAGCCCACGCCGATGATCACGTCAGGGATCACATCCGCCGGATTCAGCACATACAACAGGGCCAGCGCCCCGGCGCTGATGGCCCAGTAGGGCACCTCGCGATAGCGCCCGGCCCAGTAATCCTTCACCAGCTCCAGGATCAGCCTCGCCTGCTCCACCCAGCGCTTCAGCTTCGGCAGCTTGTCCTCGATGTCCTGGGCGCGCTGGCTGACCTTTGCGATGTCGGTGTCGTGCTGGGTGTCTGGCGATGAGGGCGGCGGAGGCATGGTGCAAAAAACGCAAAACCAGGGCCGGACTTCGCTCACTTCCCAACGGGACGCGGCACGCGGGTCAGCACCGGAATGGGTGCCTCGCCGGTTTCATTTCTGAAAAACATCGCCAGGTCATGCTCAAAGCCCGGGTAGCTGGTGTTGATGCATTCGCTGCCCTCGATCACGGTTTCACCCTCGGCAAACAGGCCCGCGATGGCGAAGGCCATGGCAATGCGGTGGTCGTGATAGGTGGTGATCTCGGCCCCATGCAGCCTTGCTCCACCGACAATCTCCATGCCGTCTTCGAACTCGGTCACGGTCACCCCCATGCGCCGCAGGTTTTCCGCAACAGCGGCAATTCGGTCCGTCTCCTTCACCCGAAGTTCCCGGGCATCCTTGATGAGCGTGTTGCCCCGGGCCAGGGCTCCCGCCACGGCCAGGATCGGCAGCTCGTCGATGACATTCGGAATCTCAGCCCCGCCAATCACCGTGGCGTTCAATTCACCGCCGGTGATGGTGACGTTGCCACGGGGCTCCCCGCGGCTGTCGGTTTCAAAGCTGGTGATCTGGGCCCCCATGCGCAGCAGGACGTTGATGACGCCGGTGCGGGTGGGGTTGAGACCGACATTCTTCAAGGTGATCTGCTGGCCCGGACTGGCGGCTGCCGCCACCATCCAGAAGGCGGCGCTCGAGATGTCACCCGGCACCACGATGTCCGTGGCTCGCGGCGTCTGACCGCCATAAACCGAAATTGCATTGCCCTCGCGCAGCCACTTCACGCCGAAATGGCTCATGATCCGCTCGGTGTGATTGCGGGTGGCGACCGGCTCGATCACCGTGGTTTTTCCCGGAGCAAACATGCCAGCCAGAAGCACAGCGCTCTTCACCTGGGCGCTTGCCATCGGCAGGGTGTAGGTGACCGGCTGAAGCGGGCCTCCGGTGATCTTCAAGGGCGCGCAGATCTTTTCCCCCTGCCCTTCCACCCTGGCTCCCATGAGCGCGAGCGGATCCGCCACACGCTTCATCGGCCGTTTCGAAAGCGAGGCGTCACCAAACATCTCCGTCGTGAAATCCTGGCCGGCCAGGATGCCGGAGAGCAGACGGATCGTGGTGCCCGAGTTGCCGCAGTCAATCGGGCCTGCGGGGGCCTTGAGCCTTGGACCATGCCCGGTCACCGCCATCTTCACCAGCCCGACTCCTTCCAGCTCCTCCAGCGGCTCCACCTCAGCCCCCATCGCCTCCATGGCTTTCAGCGTGCAAAGGCAGTCCTCGCTGGGCAGAAAGCCCTCAATCACCGTCCGCCCGTCCGCCATGCCGGCAAACATCGCCGCGCGATGACTGATGCTCTTGTCTCCAGGGACGGAGATTTCAGCGGGAAAGGACTTCAGTTTGCGAACTTTGAGCGTGGCCATGGTGGATGTGAACCCGCCCCTTCGCCTGGAATGCCGCCAAATTCAAGAAAAGCCATCCAGGAGCCTCGCCCTGCTCACTTCCGGCGCATGCCAGCCCCCGGAAAAATCCGTCTGGAGCGACCCTTCCCAGGGCTTGCGAACCCAGGCGAGAAAGGGGTTTTTCGACAGGAATCACAAGATGGACAGATCTGATAAAATCCTGTTTGCCCTGCGAATCATGTCAATCCTGTCACTGAGGCCATGAGATGCAATCATTGGCCAATTGGATGCGTAAGCCCTGGGCGCCTTCCAACACTCCACGCTCAGGCCATGATCAGCCAGAAGGCGGCAAACAAGGTCAGCACGAACAGGGTCCATTCAAACGGCTTTTGCGGAATGCGCTTCAGCACCTGCCAGCCCACCAGGATCCCCAGCACGACAAACGGCAGCATCACCAGGTTGGTCGCCAGCGACCGCCCATGAATGATCCCCAGGTCCGCCGAAAACGGCACCTTGAACAGGTTGATGAAGAGAAAAAACCGCGAAAACACGCCCAGGTGATCCTTCTTCTCCATGTGCTGGGACAGCAGATACACGGTCATCACCGGTCCGGCGGCATTGGCCAGCATGGTGACCAGCCCGGCACACAGCCCCATGCTCCACGAAAAGGCCTTGTGCTCGGTCAGGGCCAGAAAGTCCTGCCGTCGCGCATTCAGCAGCAGATGAAATCCCAGCAGGCCCACAATCAGCCAGCCGATGACCGTGCGCGCCGCACTGTTGTCGATGTGCCCGAGCAAAAACCAGCCGATCACGACTCCCGTGACAGCCGGCGGCACCATCGGCCAGATCCTGCGCCAGGAGCCTCCATGGCGGTTGATGTAATAACCCATGACATCCGCCACGATGAGCAGCGGCAGCACAAGGCCCACCGATGGCTTGGCACCGAAGGCCTGGGCCATCAGCACCACGTTCAGCGTCGATGTCCCCGACAGGCCCGCCTTTGACAAGCCGATGCAGACGGCGGCAATCGCAGCCAGCAGGAAGATCTGCGGATCCGCCGTGAAAAGCGTGTGCTGCTGCAGCCAGTCGGTCACGAAGCTCAAGACGTGAACCTCAGGGGACAATCGTCACCGGCGTTCCCGCCGGGGCGATGGAGTAAATCTTGGACACCATGTCGTAAGGCATCCGGATGCAGCCATGAGAGGCCGGGGAGCCTGGGTGCGGGATCGCGCCGGCATGCATGCCGACCCCGTTGCCCGTCAGCCTCATCCAATAAGGCATCCTGGCACCGATGAAGCGCCCGCCAGGCGGAACCCGGTGCACGCCAGCGGTGGCGTTGCTGTTCACCACGTCCCCCTTGGCATCGACAATGACACCATACCTGTTCGACCTCTTGTCCACGATCTTTTCCGAAATGCGGAAGGTGCCCGTCGGAGTCGCGTAACCGCTCCGCCCAGTCGCAACATAGGTCCAGCCGACATTCTCGCTGTTGCGGAACACATAGGCCTTCTGCTGGCTCAGGTCGATGGTGACCCGCACCGGCCCGGGCTGACCGCTGCCATGCCAGACATAAAGCGGACTGCTGGAGGAATCCGCTGGCTGGATTAGCAAAGGCTTGCGGATGACCTCCTGGCGCACAAAAGCCGTCGGCAGCCACTCTGTCGGCAGCTGACAGGCGCTCAGCAAGATCAAACCCGAGGCAGAGAGAACCAAACGTGCGTGTTTCATGACAGCTGTGTTTTTAACAAACAGCCCTCGAATTGCCAAAGGCGGATCTGGGTATTTTGCCATATTGAATTAAACAGAACGTCGAAAAATTATGATGAATCCAGCCAACCCAAAAAAGACACTCGGGTCGCCGCCGTCCTCCGCCCTCGCTCATCGGCCCATGAAGTCGATTTCGCCCGCTTGACTCCTGGTCAGAAAACCTGAATGCACGGCTTTTCCGAATGACCTCCAAGCCCGATTCAACCACCTCCATCAGCCCGCCCCTTCACCCCTGGCTGGCACGCATCCCCAAGGTCTTCGAAGGCATCGCTCCTGAACTCATCCGCAGGCTTGGCAGCCCGTCATTCACCCGGCTTGGGGCCGATTTTTACTCGATCAAAACAGCCCGCCCTGAGCTGCTTCATGAAAGTGACGCCGCCAGATTCCTGCGCTGGAAGCTGCCGCTTGACCACTCCTGGCCCTGCAACCCTCAAAAAATGGAGGGCTTCATCGAGAAGGCAGCCCAGACACTGGTTAAAAAATTCAAGGACCGCCGTCCCCAGGGCATTTTCGTCGGCCTCCTCAACCCAACCTCCCCCGACCGCTATTATCGAAGCCTGGCTTCCAATTTGCGTGGCCGTCTGCTTCAGGTGTTCCCCGGGTTGACTGCCGCCAGCGTCGAAGACCAGAACCCGGGTTTCGAATCCTTGTTCTGCCTGGTTGGCAAGGAAGGACTTTTCTGCGGCATGCAAAGCCCTCGCCTGTCCAACGGCTTCTACCCAGGAGGCAGCAAGTACATCGACCAGGACTCTCCGGACACCATCAGCCGCGCCGGAGCCAAGATCGCGGAAGCCCTGCACTACCTGCAAATGTACCGCCCCCCGCTGCCGGCCGGAAGCCATTGGCTGGAGCTCGGTGCCTGCCCGGGCGGCATGACCTCCGAACTGCTCGCCCGCAATCAATGTGTCACGGCCATCGACAAGGCCCCTCTGGACAAGCGTCTGGACGGCCGCAAGGGCCTGCGCTTTGTCCATATGAACGCGACGGAGTTTCAACCCGCACCGCGCGACAGGTTCGATGCGCTTCTTTCGGACATGAACGGACCGCCGGAGGAGTCGATCACTGAAATCAGCCGTCTGTCCCACTGGTTGAGAAAAGGCGGCCTGGTCGTTTTCACCCTGAAGCTGCCCAAGGTGGAGGATATCGACACGCCCTGCGCCATCCTCCGCCGCACGATCAAGTCCGCGGCCTCAGCAGGCCTGCGCCTGCTTGCCCAGACGCACCTGACCTACAACCGTCACGAGTTCACCCTTTTCCTGGAAAAGTCCTGAGACTAGGCCCCGGCCAGCGCCGTGCCTCGGTTCAGCAGGTCCAGGAAACGCTGCTCAAACGGCTCCTCGGCGCCACATTGCATGAAGTCGATCTGATGCGCCGCACACTCACGGGAAAGCTCGTCACAGAAGGCGTCAAAGGCGTCCGTGTAGCGCTGCACATCGCGGCGAGTCAGCCAGAAACGACGGCGTTCCCCCGTCTCCACCTCATCCAGCTCCACCTCGCCCTCAAGAACCGGCGACCGCTCCTCGGGATGCAGGATCTGTAGAAAATGGCATTCCCCAGGCCAGACTGCGGCGCGCTTCACGGACTCGGCCGCCGTGCTGACGTCACGTCCGAAAAAGTCCGAGATGACAAAGATCACCCCGTATCGCTGCCGGTTCGGATGAAAGTCCGCAAAACTCCGCTGCAAGTCGGTCAGGCCACCGAATTTGAGCCTCGTCACGGTCTGGATGATCTTTTCAATGCTGCCCTGGCCGCGTACCGGCGGAAGCTCCTGTCGAACAGTGTCGCTCAGGGAATACAGACTGACCCTCTGCTGTGCTGCCAGGCCCAGGTAGGCCAGGGCCACGGCAAACCGCAGCGCCTGCCTGCGCTTGCCCCCATAGGGCTGGGACATCGAGCCGCTGGTGTCGATCAGCAGGTGCAGGTTCAGCTCCTGCGTCTCCTCGTAAAGCCTGACAAAAAGCTTGTCCAGACGCGCATAGAGCCTCCAGTCGATCGCCCGGTAATCCTCCCTCGGGGTGTAGTGACGGTAGTCCTTGAACTCCCTCGAAAACCCCGTGGCCGGCGATGATTGCGTGCCCCGTCGGCTCAGCGCACGCCGCTTGCGCAGCCTCACCGCCAGCGACCTCAGCCGATCGAGAAAGGCGGAGTCAAAGAGGTCTTCGCGGACAATGGAGGCGTCTTCAGGCACGGCACTCCCTTAAATGGTGGCACGCCTTTTGGGAAGGGCGGAATCATGCCCGCCACCCCCTCTTCCTTCAATCACCTGAAAATCAGGCAACCACCGCGTCACGCGAACGGAAGCTCGACAGGAAGCTGGCGGCGTCCGGTGCAGCAGACTCGCTCATCGCATCCGCAATCTGGCTCTGCAGTTCACCACGGATGCGGCTCACGAGATCCAGTCCCTTGGAAGTCACTCGCACCATGACCTTGCGACGGTCATCAATCGCATGTGTGCGCTCCATGTAACCCAGCTTTTCCAGACGGTCGACCAGGCCGGTGGCCGCCGCCGTCGAATGGGACATCTTGCGCGCAATGTCCGTCATGGTCAGCTCCTTGGCCGAAGCCAGATAGCTGAGCAGGAAAAATTGCGCGAAGGAGATGTTATCACGGTTCAGTTCCCGCGACAGGTTCAGCAAAAACTCCCTCTGGCTGAAAAGGATGAAGTCAGCCAGTTTAGCATGATCTTTGCTTTGAGGCGAAGCTGGAGTCGGAGAGGGCATACCAGGAGAGTTATGGTTATCGAGACTTTTTACGGTGTGACGAAAGATAAGGCTCTGTATGGTTAAATCAACCTAAAAACTATAAAATCCGTAAATAGACAGTAAAAGCGCTCAGTTTTTCTCAGAAGCGAGAAATTAATGATTCCGTATTATCAATGATGAGGGTCTTTTGGCAAGCTTTTTTCAAACCAAGCCCCCACTTTTTTAAAACTCCAAGCCCCTCCAAGATCAATCCAGCATCAGAATCTCGAAGAGATTGTGCCTTCGATCAGTCCACAATGGAATGGATTCAGGCTCCTGATTTTCAGGCCGATCAGCAGGAATAGTTTTTAAAAAATCATCAGTCCTGGCAAGCAGCAGGTAATCCGTCGAATCGTGGTCACCATCTTCCTCCGTGATCACTCGGGTGGTTTTCCAGCCCATGTCAGCCGCCAGGCCTTCCACCACGGGTGCCAGAGCGAGGTAGCTGTTCGTGACATGCACCACGATCACCCCTCCGGGTTTCATGTGACGACGATAGATGGCAAAGGCCTCCCGGGTCAGCAGGTGTACTGGGATGGCATCCCCGCTGAAGGCATCCAGCAGCAGCACATCGAAGCCTTGATCCGGCTCACGCTCCAGCATCAGCCTCGCATCCCCCAGGACCGTGGTCACCTTCGCATCACGCCTCTCGGCATCCGCCAGATAGGTGAAGTGCTTCCGGGCCAGCCGTGGAATCTCGGGGTTGATCTCATAAAAGCGCCACTGCTGGCCGGCCTTCGCATAACAAGCCGTCGTACCAGCGCCCATCCCCACGATGGCCACCCGCGCATCCGCCCTGCCCTTGAGATTGTCCAGCGCCTTGCCGATGCCGGTCTGATGACCGTAATAAGTGACGGGCTCCTCCCGGTAGGCTGCCCCCATGTTCTGCATGCCGTGAATGATGCCGCCATGGGTCAGAGTCCGGTAGGTGTTTTCCAGGCCGTCATCCCAGTCCTCGTCCACATTCACCGCTCCATAAAAATTGCGCACCCGCTCCAGCCTCTCATCCACCGCCAGCGTCTGACGTTGGAGCCGGTGAAATCCCAGGATGCCGAAGATCAGTGAAACCAGGATGACCAGGGCATGAACGACACGCTGCGGACGACGGTAGATCAGATAGGCCAGCAGCAGGACCACGATCCCGGCCGCCGCCCCCACAGACATGGCCCTCCCACTCTCCAGGGCCTCCAGAGATCGGCGGGTCGTGTCCGGCAACAGGGTGACCCAGCCGCCTGCCTCCTTCACGGTTCCTGCCAGGATTTCAGCCAGCGAGGAAAGCCAGGTCGCCTTGTCAGCCTCATGGGCAACATATCCTCCTGCAAGCCAGGACAATCCCAGTCCTGCAAGGATCAGCGCGGCCAGGGTGATCCCCAGCCGTTTCACGCCTGTCCGCCAGACCCAGGCGACCCAGGCCAGCCAGGCGATCACATAGCAGGCGATCAAACCCAGCGGCCACTCCAGGTAGGTCACAAACACTCGCGGCGCCACCAGGCTGACCAGCAGGCCTCCAAGCGCCCCGCCCAGGGACATCAGAAGATAAAACTCCGTCAGGTGCCCGGCCTTCGGCTTCAGCCTGGCCAGCTCCCCGTGGCAGACCATGCAGGCGAGAAAAACCGCCGCAAAGCTCCAGCCCAGCGCAAACAAATAGTTCGGCATCGGCTCGGCCGTCAGCGTCAGCTTCTTGCCCAGAGCCGTCACAAACAGCACGGCCATCGTCGGCAGCGCCCAGGCCCAGCTCGCATACCAGCGCTCATGCTCAAAGCAGATGATGAAGCTCAGCAGATACAGGCTCAGCGGCACCACCCACATGAACGGGACCACGGCCACATCCTGCGACACATGATTCGTCGTCGCCAGCAGCAGCGCACTCGCGGCGGCGGGCAGGATCACCCACAGCAGACGCCTGCCCCAGGAGGGCGCCGCCACGGGCTCAGCCGCTGACGGCGGCTCCTCGGTCGCCGGAGCCTCGGCCAGATTTCGCGTCCGCTTCACCAGCCAGAGCGACATCATGGCAAACACCACGAAGCCGGCCGACCAGATCCAGGTCTGCGTCGTCACATCCCAGACGGGCTCGATCAGGAAGGGGTAGCTCAGCAGCGCGGCGAGCGATCCCAGGTTGGAAAGGGCGTACAACCGCCACGGGCTCCTTCCCGGCATGGCCCGCGTGAACCACACCTGGGTCAGCGGACTGGTGCTGGAAAGCACGAAGTAAGGCAGGCCCACCGTGCCCAGCAGAAGCAGCAGAATGCGACCCGCTGGAGGCTCACCCCCTGTTGGCTTCCAGAAATCCCCCGGCACAATCGGCAGAAAGGCCAGAGCCCCCAGGATCAGCGCCGAATGAACCAGCCACTGAGCCCGCGGACGAAGCCGCGACAGGCCGTGCGCATAGGCATAACCACCGAACAGAACAACCTGAAAGAAAAGCATGCAGGTCGTCCACACGCCGGGACTGCCGCCAAACCACGGCAGGATGAACTTGCTGATCACCGGCTGGACTTGAAACAACAGGAAGGCGCTGAGCAGGCTCAGCAGGGAGAAAAGCAGGTACATGAATGAGGACGAGGCAACACAGGCTAGCCGCAGGCCTTCCAGGCTGGCGATCTAATTTTGCTCAAATCCCGAGTTCACGCCTCACTCGCTCCGGTGTCCAGCCCTGCTGCCTCAGCGTCCGCAACGACCGTGCGTCATCCCGTTTGGCCAGACGCCTCCCGTTTTCATCCAGGATCAGGCGATGATGCTCCCACTCCGGCACCGGCAGGCCCAGCAGCTCGATCAGCAGCCGGTGCAGATGCGTCGCCGGCAGAAGGTCCTCACCCCGGGTCACCAGGGTCACTCCCTGCCGCGCATCGTCCAGAACCACGGCCAGATGATAGCTCGCCGGAGTGTCCTTTCTCGCCAGCACCACATCGCCAAAAATCGTCGGATCCGCCACCTGCCGGCCATGCGCACGGTCTGTCCACATTAACGGCCCTTCCACCCGTGTCAGCGCCCTGCCCACATCCAGCCGCAGGGCATAGGAAATTCCGGACGCCATCCTCTCCGCTCGCTCCTCCTGGCTCAGCGAGCGACAGGTCCCGGGATACAGCGGCCCGTCCGGCCCATGAGGGGCGTTCCCAGCCTGGGCGATCTCCAACTGAATCTCCTTCCTCGTGCAGAAACACGGATATAGCAGCCCCAGCGAGTCCAGCCTGTCCAGCCCGGCCCGGTAAACCGTCCCATGCTCCGACTGCCGGATCAATGGCTCCTCCCAGCTCAATCCCAGCCAGGCCAGGTCTTCAAAGATGCCCGCCTCATATTCAGGACGGGCTCGGGTCAAATCCAGATCCTCCAGCCTGATCAGAAACCGTCCGGCCCTGCCCCTCTCCGCCGCAAACAGCGCCGCGTAAGCATGCCCCAGATGCAGCCAGCCGGTCGGACTCGGGGCAAATCGTGTGGTGAAGCGATTCATCGTTTGTCAGGAAGTCTATGCGCAGGCCCCGGCCCTCCGACAAGCCTTCTGATCATCGGCGGCCTGCCTGCAATCGCTGGTATGCCCGCCGGACCAGCACCTTAGGCTGGCGACGGCCAGACAAAAAATCACACTGCGCCCATGCATCGGATCACCGGCACGCTCCTCCTGCAGCTTCTCGCGCTGAACTTCTCCGCCCAGGCCCAGGAACAGGTTCTGTTTGCCTTCGACGACCACAACATCGCCTGGCAGCACAACCTCAAGCTGACCCTCGAAACCGCCGTGAAGCACCCCGGCAACCCCGTGCTGCGCAACGGTCCTCCCGGCTCGCCCGACCACGGCCACGCCATCCTCTACGGCACCGTCCTGAAGCAGGGCGACACCTTCCGCATGTGGTACCTCGGCATGCATGAGCCCGAGATCAAGTCCGGCCAGGCGCCCGGCTGGTGGCGGCCCATGTGCTACGCCGAAAGCAGGGACGGCGTCACCTGGACCAAGCCAGACCTCGGCCTCGTCGAGTTCAACGGCAACAGGCATAACAACATCTGCCTCATCGAGGGCGAGCCCTTCTCCATGACCCGGGTGAACGACTTCCTCTCAGTGCTCCATGATCCGGAGGACACCGACCCCTCACGCCGCTACAAGTGCGCCTACATCGCCCACATGCCCTTCGACGAGGTCAGGGGCGGGCGCAGCAGGATCGGCCCGGACGAACGCCGCTGGGGTGCCTTCGTCACCGCCACCAGCCCCGACGGCCTGCGCTGGAAATGCGTCGGCGACCGCCCCGTCAACGCAGGCGGGGAACGCTTTGAAGTCAGCGGCCTCTACCGCTTTGGCGACTTCTATTACGGCACAGGCCAGCTTCTCAGCCCCTGGTCCTGGCGGCCCGACGGCAGCCCGGTCGGACGCGACATGCTCGCCTACCGTTCGCCGGATTTCATCCATTGGTCGAAGGCCAAGGCCTTCTCCTTCGCCCGCCCAGGCCAGCTCGCCAATCCTCCCGTGAAGGGCCAGCAGATGCACATGGGCGCCGGCATCTGGAACCGCGGCAACGTGCTCGTCGGTCTCCACGGCATGTGGCAGGACGCCGAACAAACCCCGCCGAAGGGCAAAAGCTGGAACTTCGGCGTGCGTGTCGATCTCGGCCTGCTTATCAGCAACGACGGCGTGCATTTCCGCGAACCCGTCCCCGGCCACACCGTCATTCCACGCGGCAAGGCGGGCGAGTGGGACGACATCGCCATCCTCCAGGGCCACGCTTTTGTGAACGAGGGCGACCGAACCATGATCTGGTACTCACACTGGGACACCGGCGGCAACCTGGAGCACATGGACATCGGTCTCGCCACGCTGCGACGCGACGGCTTCGGCCACCTCTCGCGCCATGTTTCCGATGAGGAGGGCCACTTCATCACCAGTCCGTTCATGGCAAAAAAGATCGCTCTCAACGTTGAGGGAGCCTCGTCCGAATCACCACTCACCCTGCAGCTTCTCGATCCGCTCGACCGCCCGATTGAAGGCATGGAAGCCCGGCTCACCTCCAGTGGTGTCAAGATCGAGGCCATCTGGCCGAAACCTCTGCCAGCCGGCCAAAAACTGGCCCTGCGCGTGAACTACCCGGCAGGCAGTCCCGCCAAGGTTTATGCCGTGTATTTGTACTGACGAGGCCAGTCTGGCAAGCTCACCGTCACCCGGGGCGTAAGGGTGGTCATGCCCCATCACGCACTTCGATTTCACGCGGCCGCACTCACCGCCATCGCCCTGTCCGCAGCGCTCCCCGTGACCGCCGTCGGCCCGATGCCTGATTCGCTGCGCGCCTTCACCCAGCCACCGCCGGAACTCGCCCAGGAAACCGGCGGCTACCGTTCCCCGCTGCTCTTCAAGGACGGCTCCAAGGTGCAGACCGCCAACGACTGGGCACGACGCCGCGCCGAAATCCTGCGCGACTGGACAGCCATCATGGGCGAATGGCCGCCCGTTCTCGACAAGCCAGCACTGGAGATCCTCGAAACCAAGCCGCGCGAAAACTTCATCCAGCAGAAGATCCGACTCCAGATCGCCCCCGATCAGAAAAGCGACGGCTGGCTGCTGATCCCCGAGGGTCCCGGCCCCTTCCCCGCCGTTTTCGTCCCCTACTACGACCCTGAAACCAGCGCCGGGCTCGGAGCCAAGCCCTTGCGTGACTTCGCCTACCAGCTCACCAAGCGCGGGTTTGTCAGCCTCAGCATCGGTTCACCTGGCGGTGACGCCCGCAAGCCCGTCCTTAGCGCCCAGGCCAAATGCCAGCCCCTCAGCTACCTGGCCTACATCGCCGCCAACGCCTGGCAGGCGCTCGCCAGCCTGCCTCAGGTCGATTCCAAACGCATCGGCATCGTCGGCCATTCCTACGGCGGCAAGTGGTCGATGTTTGGTGCCTGCCTCTGGGACAAGTATGCCTGCGGCGTGTGGTCCGACCCCGGCATCGTCTTTGACGAAACCCGCCAGAGCATCAACTACCAGGAACCCTGGTATCTCGGCCTAGACCCGACCCTGACACGCAGACCCGGTCTCATCACTACTGAAAGCCCACGCACAGGCGCCTACAAAACCTTGATCGCCCAAGGCCATGACCTCGTCGAATTCCAGGCCCTCATGGCGCCACGTCCTTTTCTCGTGTCTGGAGGTGCCGAAGATCCCCCCAAACGCTGGGCCGCCCTCAATCATCTTCGCACCGTCAACCATCTCCTCGGCCACGAAGACCGTGTGGCCATGACCAACCGTGAAAAGCACGATCCAAACCCCGAATCGAACGACGTCATCTACCGCTTTTTCGAGCACTGGCTGAAGTGATCCCAGCAAAGCTTCACCACCTCTGAAAAGAAGATGCGGGAAAATGTAAAAAAGCCGTTGCTTATTCACCCCATCTTGCCAGACTCGCGGCCCTCCCAAACGAGGCTCGGTAGCTCAGTCGGTAGAGCAGGGGATTGAAAATCCCCGTGTCGGCGGTTCGATTCCGTCCCGAGCCACCACCGCTTATAAAGCGTTGGTTTTCAAAGGATTACAAAGACTCAAGGGGTGCTTTTGCCATCCAGTCCTAAAAATAGTTCAAAAGATTTCTCGAACTTTGCATCGTTCACATGCTTTGCGTTGTTGGCATCTTTTCCTGCTAATCGCCCCTCCCTAACGAGCATCAAAGATTTGAGAAATGGGGCGGCAACCAACGCCCCATTCACTTTGCGACACGCTTTTGCGTGTTCTTCATGGGTAGTTCCTGATTGATCCTGATCGCATCCCATGCCTCAAATTGGATGGAGCGCACCGCCTGAGTTTGGGATTCAGAGGTTCAAACCGGGGCGATGCCCATCAATCCGGAAAACCCACCATGAAAACCAGCCCCAGCAAAAAGAAGCCAGCCGCAATTCTAAAGCATCAAGACTTTGAGATGGCCTACGACCTCAAAAAAGAGCGTCGGAAGTGTCGGGCGAAGGGCGGCCAAAGCAAAATGGGCGTGGCGTGGATCGAACACGGCCGACTGAAGGCTGTTCCAAGCTCCCACTTTCAGAAGCAGCCAGCACCTCCATCAAAGTCGGTTGAAATGTACGAGCGATGGCTTGACGAAATCGGCTTGAATTCCGGCCGCGAGGCCCGTTCGAAAGAACCCAGGCGTATGCCTGCCTCTTCGGCAAAATATCGGCTTTGCCTTATCGTCTCCCGGGGAAGCAGCTGGGATATCTGGAACTATCAGGAGGTTCAGAAGAGCTTCGCGGCGAAAAGGAAACGGAAAGCGGACCGGTTGGCATACACCCTCCCTGAGGAGTTTACCATTTATTCCACCGATCTGGCACCCGACGTCTGGCAGGCTTCGCAGGATAAAACGGTCACGGAACGATGCCTGGAATGCGCCCGGGCTTTGCTGGGGGAAGCCGCCAGTCTCTACGAAATGGGCTGTGTTTATCTCGAAGGTTTTGAAGAGGCCTACGACCTTTGGAAAGGAGAGCCTCCCCATGAATTGACGACAAACCAGAGCCTGGCACTCGCCGCCTCAGACCATCTCAAAAATAGCCTCGAGGAGATAAAGCGGATGCTCTATACCTTCACCACATTTGAGATGCGAAAAAAGGTTCCCGATGCCGCAGTCGCATTGAGGCAAGGATGGATCGTCGGCAGCTGGCTGGCCAAGGCAAGGGCCATCCTCACGAATGCGGAATCCTTGAAAATGGCCAGCAACCAGGGCATTTTTTCGAAGTCACGTTCCAATTTTTGGGATGACCTCGTCAGGGCTACAGAAAACCGAGGCAAAAGCGCCAAGGAGCTTTTTGAAGGACTCAGGAACAAGCCCGACCTGGATTACCCAGACACAAAGCTCTCCATTGACGAGATGGGCAGGCTGGTTCGAGGCAACGGCAGCCGGATTCAATTCACGAGCTTCATGGCCTCCCTCTCCAGAGCCCGCCAGCGCCGGCTGAAAAAAAATTAACGCATACGCGCTTGGTTAATTTTCGTGAGGTGACGATGACACGCAGGTGCGTTTCTTCACGGTCGCCATGAATAACCATGCTGACACCCACACACAGTCTCCCTTTCTAACGCCGGCCGAACTGGCCGCACGCTGGCAGGTAAGCACCTTGACCCTCCGAAGATGGCGGAAGGAAGGAAGACTCAAAACCATCAATATCGGGCGGGCAGTTCGATTCGAACTGACGGAGGTGCAACGCGTCGAGAGGGATGCACAGGCTTGAAACCTCCAACATTCGACCTTCAAGCTCATGTTGCACCATCTCCCAAAAAAGCCGGGGCGCCCGTCGAAGCGAAATCCAGAATTCGAAGCGAGGCTTTTCAAGCTCCTGGAAAATGGCTGGTCTCGCAGAAGAGCAGCCATTCGCTGCAAAGTGTCCCCGAAAACAATCCAGCGTTGGATTCGCCAAAGCACCGCTTTCCGTCGCCAGGTTCTAAATGCTGAGGCGATCGGACTGCCGAAAGCCGCATTTCAAACATGGATCAGTCATCCCTTTCGGGGGCAGCGCCCACCGCGTAAACGGGGAAAACGAGGCAGGCCATATCCACTTCCATCTTACTGTATTCCAACGAATTACCGCTACATTCATCCGTCCAGGTGGACCCGGTAATAAATGACTGGGGGTTTTGTACCCATGCCCCCGCGCACCTGCGCGCGCGCGGAAAAAAAACACGGTTTTGCCCCCCTAAAAGGGTCAATTTCTTCCAATGAATTTAGTGCTTATAGCCTGATGTCGTAAACGAAACTGATCAAACCGATGACCGGTAAAAGAACCGGTTCTTTTACCGGTTCTTTTACCCGTCATCGGCAGGGTCAATCAGGCAATCATTTCGGCCTCATTCACGCATTCAAGTGACTGCCCATTACTTCCAGTTTCCCATCTCAGCCTTGTGCTATGGAATGAACAGGGACAACCGCTGGATCCATGTCGCAGCATACGCCAGCTTGCATTATGGCCGTGTCCTTGCGGACAAAACCCCAGACGAAGAGTTGAAGAACTGCTTGTCGGATTTTTCTGCCTGCAACCCAGGAGCTGAGGTGGAAGCAGGCAACCCCGATCATCAGAGCCTTGTTCTCGGTCTGTCTCGTCTTTTACCCAAGGTTGCTTACACCATCGAGCAGCTGCTCAGTTTCGCCCAGGAAGTCAAAAGACACTGCGATCGGCACCCAAACCCTCAGGTGAGAGTCCGGCAGGACATCTGGAAGAACACCTTTGACGCCGAAACTTCAAAGCATCAATTGTCTTTCAAGGAGTTCGCCGTGCTGTGCGCCATCTACGCGGCCATCGGGAAAAAAAGCTATGCCAAGATCTCCCACGACTACATCCGCTGCCTGGCTTCGGGTCATGTCAATTTTAGCGAATTCATCTCCAGGGATTCAGAGCCATGCACAGACTCACTCCACCTGTCCAAACGCCAGGTCCGCAAAATCATTGACGATCTCGAGGCGAACAGATTCTTCAGCAAGTTCACCTACAATCGAGGTGAGTGTTTTTACTCCAACCGATTGATGCGGGCTGCGCTTTCCGGCATGATTTGCGCGAGAAAGACCAGGAAACTGGAAACTTTGGCGGCTAATCGGAGCCTGGACCAGGCAGACTCCCATGCCATCAAAAGGAGAGTTCAAGAAGCATCGGCTCCATTTCGACACATGAAGGATTTCTCTCGGAGCGACACCTTTCCGGGAGGAAACACCTTCCAACCGAGAAAAATGCCCGTTCACCCACCGACACCGGCCACCCCGAAATACCCCGACAAGCAGCGCCAGGGACAGGCCGGATTGAAGCAGGGTGAAATGTTCATTCCAAAAGCATCAGCTGCATTTCCAAAGCAAAAGCCGTCGCAGGAATTCAAATGGGACGACACCATTCCTAAAGGCAGCGGCTACTTCATGAATCTGCTAAAAGCAGACTCTCTTCCCGCACCACCAGGCTCCCCCCCTCTACAAAACACGCAGAAAGCGGCCTGAATGCAGAGTTCGTTTCGGGTGGGCGTGAAAATGTGATGGGTGGCAGGTCCTCCCAGGGCTTCGCCATTGTCCCCATCGCAAGCCCAATGCATCCAGCGCATTGGATAGTATAATGCTGCGCGCCGGCAACGGCCGTGACGAAAAAACTCGGCCACAAAGGCTGCCATGGACGGCTAGCACTACGCCTCAGGGCAGACGCCCTTGACTTCCGGCTAGCACTTCCCCTTGCCGGGTGTGCGGTGGACTTGAACCACCCAGTGAGTGCGCCCTTGCGGGCGCACCACAAAAAATGCCTGGCTTCCCTCTCGGTCAACCAGGCCTACGACGCAGATGAGAACAGGGCTGGAGTTCCCTGGCTCTACACACGCCTGCCAACTGTTTGCCGAGGCAGACGCGGGTGCCGCGAAGGTTTCAAGCTTAAACCCTACCGATCTCCTTGCAAGGGTCTTGCAGGCCCGTTTCCAGCCCTCGTGAGCTGGCTCCGCCTCATCCAGTGATTGTAGCGCTAAATAGTGCCCATGTCAGGCATCGTCAGCTGCATTACTGCTGCAACCCTTTAAAACATGGCTCGCACGGTGCCGCTGCCGTAACGATTTTCTCCAATCGTTCCACGCCTTCCTCGACAAGCCAATGCTCGTTGCTGCATTGACCAGTTGCAGTGCCCCCTCGAACCAGTTGCAAGATGGATGGCCAGTGTCGTTGTAACCGCGGATGCTGCGCATCACTTCCGCAGCGGGTTCGGACCGCTGCTTTTCCAGGGAGGGGAGACAGCGGGGATAGGCGCTGCGCCTTTTTTAGAACTCTTTTTTTGAGGGTCTTTTTCCAGAGGTCTTTCTATAAACGTTGCCCTGACCTTGCCCCAGGGTGTCGCCCACCTTTCCGCAACCTTGCCCGTTTCTGCAGCACCTCCGGCACGCGCCAAACCTTTTGCTTTTCACGCCGCGTCCGCCTCTGTGTCCTCGTGTGCGGTCGCCTCAACCAGTTTGCCAAGCTCCCTGCCCTCTCCATCGCCGGCAGGAGCCTTGGCCTGGCCCGGCGCAAATCCAGGGCCCGTGAAGACCGTAAATCCGCCGTCCAGGTGCTTCACAATATCTGCCCCACGGATTATGCCGACGCCTTCCATCTCGACGCCCGGGATGAACTCGTGCTCGAACCCATGCGCTTCGGCCTGCTGCCCGCCTGGGCCAGGGGCTGCAAAGCCGAGGTCGCCAAAAAGTTCCTGCACACCTTCAACGCCCGCTGTGAAAGCGTCTTCGACCTCGCGTCCTTCCGCCTGCCCATCCTGCATCGCCGCTGCCTGATCCCGGTGCGTGGCTGGCACGAATGGCCCTCGCGCAGCTCCCCCTTCTTCATCCATCGCCGCGACGAGGCTCCCCTGCTCCTCGCCGGCCTCTGGGAGGTCTGGGAAAGCTGCCTGCCCGAAGATGCCGCCGATGGCCCTGTGGTGACCTCGATGAGTGTCATCACCACCCCGCCCGGCCGCTACCTGGGCAAGTTTCATGACCGCAGCCCGCTGATCCTGGAGGGCGACGCCGCCTGGCAGTGGCTGCAGCCCGGTCTTTCCAAGGACGACCTGCGTGCTTTTTTCCAGCCTTACGACAGCCCGCTGCTGGAGGCTTTCCGGGTTTCCCTGGCGGCCAATCAGGCCCGCAACAAGAGCGAGGAGGTGTTCCGCCCCATCGCTGCGCCAGTTCCCCAGGAGGGCGACGCCCCGGTCATCCTCGAACCGGAGGATGAGGCAATGCCAGGCTTGAAACTGTTCTAAAGAACAGTTATGGTTAGGCCTCATGCTTTCCTCCCGTCAGACCCAAGTCATCCACCTCCTCTGGCTCTCCCAGCGGCGTTCCTGGATCCGGCACCAGGTCCCCCTGCTCGGCAGCATCATCGCTGGCAGGCCCGAATTCCAGGAAGGCCGCATCGACGCCTGCATCGACATTGACCCCACCACCCTCCGCCTGCCCAAAAACGCCCGCACCTTCGCCCTCAAGGTCCGGGGTGATTCCATGCGCAACGCAGGCATCCTGGAGGGCGACATCGTCATCATGGAGTTCCGCGAGGCCAGGCATGGCGACATCGTCGCGGCCCTCATCGACGGCGAAACCACCCTCAAGCGCTTCATCGTCCACGAAGGCGTGCCCTACCTGCGCGCCTCCAACCCCAAATATCCCGACCTCATCCCGGCCCGTGAACTGGTCATCCAGGGCGTGCTCATCGCCCTGCTGCGGCTTTCCGAACGCTGAAGACCATGATCCTGCACTTCGATGCGGACGCCTTCTTTGCCTCCGTCGAGCAGGCGGCCGATCCCCGGCTGCGCGGCCGTGCCGTGGCGGTGGGGGGTGAAAAACGTGGCATCATCGCCTCGGCCAGCTACGAGGCCCGCAAGCTCGGCATCTACACCCCCATGCCCACCTCCCGGGCCCGCAAGCTCTGCCCCGGCCTGATCGTCCTGCCCTGCGACTTCGACAAATACGAGCGCTTTTCCCAGCTGATGTTCAGCTACGCCTACGACTTCACCCCGCTCGTCGAGCAGGCCTCCATCGACGAATGCTACCTCGACCTCAGCGGCACCCGCCAGCTCCGCGCCGGCGAGGCCGCCTCGAAAATGCAGCGGGCCATCGCCCAGAGCCTGAAGCTGCCGGTTTCTGTCGGTGTGGGCTCCAACAAGCTCGTGTCCCAGATCGCCAGCAAGCTGCGCAAGCCCCGCTGCTTCATCGAGGTGTCGCCAAGTGACGAGCAGGGCTTTCTCTGGCCCCTGGAAAACAAATGGCTGCCCCAGGTTGGCCCCCAGCTCGCCACCCGGCTCAATACCGCCGGCCTGCGCAGGGTCGAGCACATCGCCCGGACCCCTGTCGAGGAACTGGCCCTCCTGGTCGGCGGCAGCGCCCCGGCCCTGCACGACTACGCCATGGGTGTGGACCTGCGGCCCGTGGTCTGTGATGCCCCGGCCGCCAAAAGCTACGGCGAGCAGGACACCTTCGGCCAGGACACCACCGACACCGCCTTCATTCTCGCCCGGCTGCGCACCATGGCCGATGGCCTCATGCGCCGTGTCCGCGAGGATGGCAAAAGCATCCGCACCGTCACGCTTCGCCTGCGCTACAACGACATGGACGAGGTGACCCGCTCGGTCAGCCTGGAGGAGCCTACCGACCTGGAAAACGACCTCTACCCTCTGCTGCCCGTCCTGCTCAAACGGGCCTGGGAACGCCGGGTGAGCGTGCGCCTGGTCGGCCTGCGCCTCACCAAGGTCTATGATGCCGGGTTCTGCTCCCGCCTCATCCTGGACGTCTGCGATGCCAAACGCGAGCGCCTGCACGCGCTCTCGCTGGTGCTCGACGAGCTGAAGCGGGACCAGCGCAGCATTCTCCGGGGCCACGATCTCTGGCTGCAGCAGGTCCGCCAATCCCCCCGTCCGCAGCTGCCCCGCCCAAAACCGGTGACGGCCAGCTCCCCGGCGCCCACGAACCGGGTCCTGCGTGAGCGCCCTGGAGCTGCTGCCGGTCCGCAAATCTGGATGCCCCGGCAAACCGCCACCGCCCGGGCCGCCCTGAACGTGAAAAGCTGCTTCAGCTTCTTGGACTCGACCCTGACCATCCCGGCCATCATCCAGGCAGCCGTCGAGCAAGGAGTGGGCACCGTGGCCCTCACCGACCCCAATCTGCACGCCGCCGTGCCCTTCTTCCAGGCCGCCACCGCCGCCGGTCTGAAGCCCATCCTGGGGGCAGAGCTTCTTTGCGACCGCCAGCCGGTCCTGGCCTATGTGAAAAACGCGCAGGGTTACCAACAGCTCTGCCATTTGCTTTCTCTAAATAACGGCCAAGAAGTTACAAATCGAGAGCTTCAAGAGCACGGCACTGGTCTTTGGATCAGCTCTGACTTTCCTGGGTATGTAACGCCTCAAGAGATACGTTTTAAAGACTCCAAAGACCGGCAGTTCTTTGATGTTCTGCAAAGTATGAAGACGCTGACACTTCTCAAGGATGCCCATCCTCTGAAGCGTCGAGGAGACTTTTCCTTTCGCGCCGACCCGCAGCCGGACTTCGTCGAGGAGTGTGAGTTCAGCTTCGATTTCCAGAGCCTGCATTTCCCACGTTATTCACCTGCCGACGGTTCTTCTCCAAGGGCCATGCTGCACCGGCTGGCTTTTGAAGGGTTACAAAATCGTTATATCAAATGCTGGAAACGCCACGAAGCCCAGCTTCGCGAGGAACTGGCCATCATCGCCGAGGTTGGTTACGAGGAGTATTTCCTCACGGTCTGGCAACTGCTCCAGGACTGCGCCGCACGCGGCATCCAGTGGATCACCCGGGGCAGTGCGGCCGATTCCCTGGTCTGCTACTGCCTCGGCATCAGCAACGTCTGCCCCATCCGTTTTGAGCTCTACTTCAAGCGCTTCCTCAACCGCGACCGGATGGCTCTCCAGAAGCTGCCGGACATCGACATCGACTTCGCCCATGACGAAAAAGACCGTGTCGTGCAGATGCTCCTGGACCGTTATGGCCCCGAACACGCCGCCATCGTCGGCGGGTTCAACACCTTCCAGGCCCGCTCCGCCCTGGCCGACATCGCCAAAGTCTTTGGCGTGGCCGAGGGCGAGATCCGCCGCCTGACCAAGCACCTGCCCTGGACCGACGCCCGTCATGCCGCCGATGCCGTGGCCCTTTCCCGGGAATGCGCTGACACAGCCTGGCAGGAGGACCCCCTGCGCACCGCCCTGCTCATGGCGGGCCAGCTCGACGGCTTCCCACGCCACCCCAAGATGCACCCCTGCGGCGTGGTGCTTTCCAGCCTGACCATCCATCAGCTCACCCCGACCTTCATCAGCCAGAAGGGCTGGCCCACCACCCATTTCGACATGGATGCCGTCGAGGCGGTCGGCTTGATCAAGCTCGACATCCTGGCCCAGGGCGGCCTGGCGGTGCTGCGCGACACCCAGGCCACCCTTTCCAGCCAGGGCCAGAACGTGGACCTCGCCGCTCTGGAAACCGGGGGAAGCGGCGGCACGGAAATCCCGGCCCGCACGACAGCCGACACCTCCCCGGCTCCGCCGCCCTGGAGCGATCCCGGCGTCTGGGAAATGATCGCCACCGGCAACGCCCGCGGCGTCCACCACATCGAAAGCCCCGCCATGACCAGCCTCGCCTGCATGGCCGGCGTGCGCGACATCGACCAACTGGTGGCCATCGTGTCGGTCATCCGTCCCGGAGCTGCCAACGGCTTGAAAAAAGCCCAGTTCGCCCGGCGCGCCCAGGGCCTGGAACCCATCGATTACGCCCACCCCAGCCTCGCCACGGTCCTGCGCAGCACCTACGGCGTGGTCGCCTACGAGGAGCATATCCTGCAAATCTGCGAGGCCTTCGCCGGGCTCGCCCCGGGCCGGGCCGACGTCCTGCGCCGGGCGCTGGTCAAGCTCGACCAGGGCAAGGTGGAGGAGCTCCGGCTGGAATTCCTCGCCGCCGCCCGCGCCCAGGGCCGCGACGAGGCCAGCATCGACCGCGTCTGGCATCTGGTCGCCGGGTTCCAGGGCTACGCCTTCTGCCGCGCCCACAGCACCGCCTACGCTGTCGAGGCCTACCAGGGGGCCTACATGAAGCACTACCACCCCGCCGAGTTCCTGGCCGGTGTGCTGACCAACGGCAAGGGGTTCTATTCCCCCCTGGTTTACACCCTCGAATGCCGCCGGCTCGGCATCGGGTTCCTGTCGCCCGACGTCAACCAACCCGGCGACGCCTTCACGGTCGAGGCGCGCATCACGGACCACGGCACGCCCGCCCCTGCCCTGGGCAAATCCATCCGACCACCGCTGCGCAGCATCAAGGACCTCGGCGAGCGCACCCTGGAGCGCTGGCGGCAGGAGCTCGCCCGGCTGCCCTTCACCAGCGTGCGCGACTTTTGCGACCGTGTCCGCCCGGACGGCCCCGAGGTGCTCAACCTCATCCGCGCCGGCGCCTTCGACTCCATCGGCGACACCCGCACCGGGCAGTTCTGGCACGCCCTGCACAGCAGCCACGCCGCCAGCCTGGGGGCCGACGGCCTGTTCAAGGACAGCCCACAGGAGCAGCTGCGCGCCCAGTTTCGCGAAGAACCGACCTATCAGCAGCGTCTGCAGGACGAAATGGAGCTGTTTTCCTACACCCTCAGCGGCCATCCCCTCGATGCGTTTCCGGAGGTGGACTGGCGCAGCTACTGCCCTATCGCCGACCTCCACCGTTACCCCAACCATCGCGTCACCGTCTGCGGGCTGATCATCGTCAGCCGCTCCCACCTTCAGCAGGACGGCCAGCCCATGAAGTTCATCTCCATCGCCGACCGCACCGGCATGGTGGAGTGCGAGATCTTCGCCGCCGCCTACCGCGCCTACGGCCTGGCCACCGTCCGCCATCCCGTCGTCCAGGTCACCGGTGAAGTGCGTCCCTTCGACAACGGCCAGGGCTTCACCCTGGAGGTCCGCCGGGTGGAAAAAGCCAGGACGAAAACCCCGCCCGCAGCCCAGCCATGAGCGAGGAAGTCACCCGCGCTGCGACATCTCGGCAGCTCAAGCTCTTCCACCTGGAAAACCCGCTCACCCTGCGTTTCGGGAACGACTTCTTCCGCTCGCTGCCCGAGGGGCCGGGCGTTTACTTCTTCCACGGCAGCGAGGGTCAGTTGCTCTACATCGGTCAGTCTTCCAATCTCCGCGCCCGGCTGGGCAGTTATCGACACGTGGGCGAAGGCAGGCATCCACGCCGCACCCTTCGATTGGTGGCAAGAGTGGTCCGCATCGAATGGCAGCCGTGCGCCTCGGCCGCTGAGGCCATCGAAACCGAGCGCCTGCTGCTTTGGGAACACCGCCCGCCCTTCAACCGCGCCGGCGTCTGGAAAGGCGATCCCTGGTGGCTGGTCATGGAAGTGGAAGCCAGTCACCTAACGCTTCGTCTCCTGCGCGAAGCCACACCCGGCAGTCTTGGGCCCCTGCCCCCAACATCAAGACACCACCTCAGCGCCCTCGTTCGCGCCCTGCTGCGCCTCGCCCACCCAGATTGGCAGCTGGCCGACTTCCCTCGCGGCCTCATGGCCTCGGCCCTGCCCCGCGAATGCCGTTTCCAAGTGCCCTGCCCCACCACCTTCGTCGAAAACCTCACCACCGCCCTGGCGGGCGATTTGCCCCATCTACTCTCCAGGTTGGAAACCCTGCTCCCAGCCCCCACCGCCACCGAACAGACCTTTTGGCAGGAAGAACGAGAAACCCTGGCCAAACTCCGCCGCTAGGTGCGTTTGAGTGGGTCACTTTTGACTTCGGCCGGGTTATGGCAGAACCCTGAGACCTTCCAAGGTTTCTAGGCAATCGCCCAGAAGGCGCTCTCCTGCTGCCTTCAAGGCGGCAATATGGGGAGGCTGCGAGGCGAGCAGGCCGTTGATGCAGGTGTGGTGAGCTTCCTCAAGATCCGCCTCGTTCTGCAGGAGTTGACGCAGTCCTGAGCCTGCTCGCGAGGCGAGCTCACGCCATTCTGCAGGAAAGCAGTGCTCCAGCGCTTTTTTCCAGGAGGCAGCCCATGGCCGATAGTCATGCAAATCCGCAAGCGTGGTGATGGCGAGCACTCGCCCCAGGTCTTTGTTGCTGCGCTTGATCGCACGGCCAGCAAACAAGCCACTCATGCGGTCCGGTTTGATTTCGGGATGCTCCAAAAGATTGGCGAGCGCCATCATTTCCGGCCGGGCATAGCGGATGCCAAGCCCGGCAGCAGGCAAGGGATCGAACGCAGCGATGGAAAGGAAGCGGAAGGTGGGAAGACCGAAGTGCCCTTCTGCAAGCTGCAGCCGTGTCCACTCTTTGCCAGTGCCTGCGGCAGATCCTGGGACCGTCAGCAGCTCAATGAACCAGGCTTCTTCAGAATCGGGATTTGCCTCCGGTGGATACAGTCGAACGGCCGGAAGCTGATCCACGGGAGTTTGCTCGTTACCGGGGTTTTGATGATCACCCTGCATTCTCCGCAGCCAGCCGGCATCGAGAAGCTGGCGGGCAATGCATTGCCCCGCTCCAACGGCGGCATGAAACGGTTCCAAGACACAATCCACGTCCTTGGTGCGGACGGCTTTGGTTTCGTCATCGCCGAAAAAGTGATAACCGGCGGCGAGACTGCCGATGATGACAATGTTTCCCCGGCAAGCCGCAGGAACCGCCGCAGAAACCTCCGCGAGGACTTTGGATGGCGTGATCTGGCTCATGGTTTCACTTTGGAGGTGAGGTGTTCGACAAACTCCAGCGCCTGGGATTCCAGCCGCATTTGATGGAGATCGAGCAGGCACTCCACTTCATCTGCCCAGCGGATGCCCTTTTCTGGCGGGCTGAAAAAAGGCTCTGGTCGGAAGAGGGTGTGCACGACGACCTGGCAAGGTTCACCGTGTCCGGCGGGCTTCAATGCCGGATCGAGCCGACGAAGGAAGTCTGGCGGGCCCGCACTGCGTCGCGCATGCACCACGAGATCCAGTCGGGGAGTGCCCACCAGATCGAGTCCGGGCAGGTGGTGTCTGGCACCAAGAACGCCGGCGACGGCAATGTCATCACGTCCAAGCTCGCGGAGACGATCCAGCAAGACTTCTGGCGGACGGGGACGCCCGGACGGGTCCGTGAACCCCTGGCTAGCGCGGGCTTTGTCAGATTGGGCGACCAACTGGAACCACGCTTCCTTCGGAAACTCGCTCAGTTCAACACGGCGATCCGAGTGGCGGATCAGGCGGGGTTCGAGCCGCTCGAGGGCATTCGAGATGGTCGGATACGTAAAGCCCGTCTGTTCGGCGAGTTCCTTCGATGTCAGAGGACCGGACTTCCGAAACCAATGGACGAGGAGTACACGAAGAACGTCGAAAAAGGCTTCCGAAGGACGGCGCACCGGGCGATTAGCACTTTGGCGGACACGTTCACTGACGGGCTCAATGCAGTTTTGCTCGATACCGTTCAGCGGTCCAAGAACCACATTGGGAATGCCTTCGTGCCGGATGACGAGTGTGATCCGCCCCAGGATTTCAGGGCGGAACAGGGGCTCGATGCCATGCCATTCCTCCCGCAGCCGATCATCGCTGATCAGAGGCTCGTCGAGAATCAGAACGCCGTGAAACTTGCTGTCCAAGGTCAGGTTTTTGGCCAACCCCATGAGCGTCGAGCGGAAGTGACGAAAATCCCGCAGATCGTTCAGGACCTCAAAAACACTGTTTCCAATCAAGGCATCCGCACGGAAGCCGAGGCGGTTTCCGAGTTTGGGCTGATATTCCAGATCACTCATGAAGTTAAAGTGCGACCTTTAAATTAAACTCGCAACTAGAAATTAAACTCGCACTTTGATTACCCTGAAGCGGACAGCTTGAGCGGTTTGCGAATGGCTGACCACGCCCCCAACTACCAGCGAACAATCACATTTGGCAAGAAGAGCTGGAAACTCAGGCAAAGACTGCCCTTATTGAAGTCTTGTCTCGGGTCATCATTACGGCATTCACATGAGTAGGTCCGTCCCAACTATCCCAGAACTACAATTGGCGGAGGATGTATTCAAAAAAGCTTTGGAAGTGTCCGCAACATACTCGGCAGGAAAGATTACCTGGGAAGAAGGCATTTGTCAGTTGGTTCAACTTGGTGCGGGCGATGACCTTGAAGCTTCGGCATTTCTACTTCACGCAGCCCATCAAGATCAGCTCGACAAGAACGAACAAAAATTCGGCATCATCTCTGGATAAAGAGCACCTTGGGTTCAATAATACTGCCGGATGTAGCCGTAAGCCTTGTCGAACAGCTCCTGGTCATTATGGAGCTGGAAACCTCGCAGAGCCGAGCGCAGGGCTTTCTTAACCTCGCGTTCCCCGGCTGTAGTCCCCTGCCAGCCATCAAAACGCACCTGCCTCACGATGCCATCAATGGCCTCCACAATCCGTGAAACGATGACGTGAGTGTGCTTGCCCTTCACCTCGTTGAACAGCTCGGTCAGTGCGGATAAAGCGCGATCTTGCTCTTCTTCCGGCTCGACCTGTTTCTCGGCCTCCACGGTTTCTTTGGCGAGTTCGAGGATGCCTTTCAAAAACTCCAGGCTGTTGAGCAGTCCCTGCTCGTGCTTCTCGCGGATCTTCTCCAGGCGTTCGCCGAGTTCTTTGAACTTCGGATTGCCCGCGTGCTTTTTGAGCCGGGCGATCAGCTTGATTTCCACCTCGCGCGCCTTTTTCGCAGGGTTGGCGTCCTTGAGGATGCCGTCCAGCACGTCGGCATCGAGCACCAAGGCTTCGATGTCGTCACGCACGGCTTCGACATGAACATTCTGATTGATGAGCTCAATGGTTTTGGCTCCAAGTCGATGCCACAGCAGTCGGCCGTTGCCGCTGACCGGCTTCACCGACTCATAGACCTGCGTCAGCCACTTGAAATCCTTCTCGTAGGGATTTAGGCAGGGATCAGGCGACAAGGCCTCCCAGACGGTGCCCAGCACGCTGTATTCGGCAGCGAACTTGTCGCGGGTGGCGTTGTCAGGCAGGCACTGCTGGGCGGCCATAAGACCTTCGTAGCCGCCGACACTGCGATCCACGTTCGGGTAGAAAGCCAAACACTTTTGCATCTGCACCGGCAGGGCCTTGCGCAACTCGTCGATGTTGCTCACCACCTGCTGCACGGCTTTCTCGTCGAAGTCGAGGGCTTTGGCGACATCGTCGAAGATGCCGATGTAGTCCACGATCAGGCCGTGCGTCTTGCTCTGGCCGTAGGTGCGGTTCACGCGGCAGATGGCCTGAAGGAGGTTGTGATCCTTCATCGGTTTGTCCAGGTACATCACCTGGACAATGGGCGCATCGAAGCCGGTGAGCAGCTTGCTGGTCACGATCACAAACTTCAGCGGGTCGGCCGGGTCGCGGAAGCGGTCGAGCAGCTTCTCTTCGGCGTCCTTGTCGCGAATGTGTTCTTTCCACTCCGGCTTGTCGTGCTGGGCGCTGCTCATCACGACGGCGCTGGCCTCGGGGCCGATGAGTTCGTCCATCACCTTCTTGTAGAGCACGCAGCACTCGCGGTCGAAGACCACCACCTGCGCCTTGAAGCCGTTCGGCTCCACCTTGGTCTGGTAGTGCCCCACGATGTGCTCCACCACAGCCCGCACGCGCTCCGGGTTCTTCACCAGCACAGCCATCTTGGCGGCACGTTTGGCGAGGTCGTCGCGGTCCTGCTCGCTCAGGTCGCCGGTGATCTCCTTGTAGGCTTCATCAATCGCCGCCTTGTCGATCTTGAGCTTCACCGCCGGAGCCTCGAAGTGCAGCGGCAGCGTCGCCTTGTCGCGGATGGAATCCTGGAAGGAATAGCGGCTCATGTAGCCCTGCACGTCCTCGTCCGCGCCGAAGGCCCAGAAGGTGTTGCGGTCCGCCCGGTTGATCGGCGTGCCGGTGAGGCCGAAAAGGAAGGCGTTCGGCAAAGCATCCCGCATCTTGCGGCCCAGGTCGCCCTCCTGCGTGCGGTGGGCTTCGTCCACCATCACGATGACGTTGCTGCGCTCGTTCAGCTTCCCGTCCGCCTCGGCAAACTTGTGAATCGTCGTGATCAGCACCTTGCGCACGTCCTGCCCCAGCAGGCGTTGCAGTTCCTTTCGGTCGCCCACGCCGACCATGTTCGGCACGTCTGCCGCGTTGAAGGTGGCGGTGATCTGCGTGTCGAGGTCGATGCGGTCCACCACGATGAGCACGGTGGGATTGCCCAGGCGCGGATGCAAGCGCAGCTTCTGCGCGGCGAAGACCATGAGCAGGCTCTTGCCGCTGCCCTGGAAATGCCAGATCAGGCCCTTCTTCGGATAACCGGCCACCACGCGGGCCACAATCTTGTTCGTCGTCTCGTATTGCTGGTAGCGGCAGATGACCTTGATGCGCCGGTGCTTCTTGTCCGTGGCGAAGAGGGTGAAGTTTTGCAGGATGTCCAGCACCACGGCGGGCCGCAGGAGGCTCTCCACCGTCTTGCGGACATGGCCCAGATTGCCCTCCTCCTGATTGTCGTCGTCGCGCCACGGTCCCCAGAGGTCGATGGGCATGCGGATGCTGCCGTAGCGCAGGCAGCGGCCCTCGGTGGCAAAGGAGAAGACGTTCGGCACAAACATCGCCGGCACCTCCTTCTCGTAGATCTCGTTCACCTGATACGCCCCGTCGAACCACGTCACCGCGCTGCGCGTCGGCGTCTTCGCCTCGCCGATCACCACCGGCAGACCGTTCACCAGAAAGACCACGTCGAAGCGCTTCTCCACCGTGCCGCTCTGGAAGGTCCACTGGTTCGTCACCGTCAGCCGGTTCTTCGCGGGCTGGGTGAAATCCACCAACCGCACCGCCACATGCTCACCGTTCGGGCCAAAAGGCATCGTCTTCTCCCCGCGCAGCCAGGCCATGAAGTTCTCGTTCGCCCGCACCAGCCCGTCGCCCTGCACGGAGAGTAGGATGGCCCGCAGCGCATAGATCACCTCGTCCGCCCGGTCCGGCTGCGCGGCGATCTCGGGATTTAGGGCGATGAGCGCCTCCCGCACCCACGGCTCCACCATCACCTCGCCCGGCTGACGCAGCACCTTCAGGGGCTCGACAAAAGTCCACTTCGCGGGCTTGAACTCCTCGCCCAACGAACCGTCCCAGCCCGAAGGCGGGTCCTCGCGCAGCACGGAACTGCCCGCGCCGCTGCCGAGGCTGGTCGCGGCGTCGAGGATCATCTGCTCGACGGTGTTGGATTCGTTGAAGCTCATGTAGTTAAGAAGTGGGGCCAAAAAACCAAGTTTCGATGCTCGCAGAGCTGTTCGTTGTCTTGGCGAACACGAAAAACTTCCGTGGCATTTTTAGCTTAGCCTTGTAGCGGCCTAAGCGGTGAAGGTCTGGAGACAAAATCGTGCCTCCGTTTCCGTCCGAATCAGGCTCCAAATCGACGTTTGTGCCATCAGGAGGCATGCTTGCATCCCAACGCGCGGCGATGATTTGTGTCACAGCCGCCCACCTCTTCCGGTCAATCCCTCCTGTGTCGTTAAGAAATTGCAACCAAGCCTGCCGCCCCTCTTTAGTCGGCCAGTTGTCGTCTTCACTCAGTTGTCTGACAGCCTCGGATCCAAGCCATTCTAACATGCCATCACGATCGTGGAACGCAGCGTTTGTGTCAGTGACAGCCACGTTCGCCGCATTCCGCGAAGATAGCCCTGCCCTCAAGAGTGCAATGACGGCCCTGTTCGCGCTCCCAACTTCGACGGCCATTGCAGCCGTCCCATCAAGTAGCATAGCGTCTAAATCTCCAACTGCATTTGCATGGACGCGAACGGCCTCCATGGCCCAAGGCAGTCGATACGTGAAGGCATCCTGCAAAAGATCAACACCATCGTCCCCGCCAAGAGTGACAACTGCTGAACCAGGCTCTCCGCGCAACCATGCGCGCAAAGCTTCTTCCCATGAATCTGGAAGTTCGATAAACGGCCTAAAGGGCGCGATCTGGAACACAATCTGAGCAAACTCTACGCCTGCGTTGGCCAATTCTTGGGCATCCTGGCCGGCCACAGCCGCCTCTGCGCGCACCAAAAGAGAGACAAGTTCACTCCTCCGGGCGTCCATGAACTGCCCAGCACATAAACCGACACCGGCGAAATGATACCCTTTCCGCTGCACAGAAGTGGTCCGTGACCAAACTAGCTCCGCACGTGCTGTAACGAACTGCTTGAGTTGGACCTGCAACCGATCCTCTTCGCTAGCAATTTGCCGTGAGAACAGGGAGTTCTGAAGCACAGTGTCGACCTCATCTTGAACTTTGTCATTCTGGGTCTCAGCTTCAAGCAATGCCAGTAGTGCTGAATCAAGTGATGCAACGTGATTGTCCCATTGATTTTCAGTCATGGCTGTCGGTCTTGCAAGACCGAGCAAGTGATCGCAGATGCCTGCTTCCGGTTTTCCGAAATCATCAACAGGCAAGTCCTTCATATCGGAACAAAAGTTCCAAGCGGTTGACTGTCCGGTCACGTAGTCCACGACCTCTTCTAAACCGAGACCAGACGAAATTGCGATTCTATCAAACAAGATTGCAGCCAAGAGCAAAATTCCACTTTTGACGACTGGAGCTTTAGCGTTAGCGACCAGCTTGTTCCAGTTACGCTCCGAAAATTGGGTGGCTTTGTCGGTTTCCCTGGGCGTCGCTTTCTTTTCCCAGATCAAGTGCAAGACAAGCCCTTCAAGGTCCACGAATGCCCGGCCTGCTCGACCTGCAACATTGGCAAACTCGGCGACAGGAATGACCGATTGATTTCGCCAGATCGAAGGAATCAGGAGTACGCTCGCCGAGAGATTCAATCCTTGCGCGAGGGTCGGGGACGCGATCGTGAGTTTGCAATCGCCGGCACGCAGGAGACCCTCTACCTCATTAAGAAATGGCCGGGGAAGACCGCCGTGGTGGAGTGCGACTCCAAACTCCAGGCACTTTACTGCGGGATGATCCATTCCAAGCCACTCCTCACCTATAAGCATGGCATCCTTGACTCGTTTGTTGGCTTGGCAAAGAGGAGTGAGCACGTGATGTCCAAGACACTTGAGGATCAAGTTGCCTAGAGTCTCGACGGATGTGCGTAGTGCACAGTAAACAAGGACATTCTTTCCCTGATCGACAAACTTCCAAGCGCAGGCCAATGTGAGTTCGTTCTTGTTAGTTGGGAAGGGTATCCGTCGACGGGACCTGAGAGGGGGCAATTTCGGCTCAATAAATCGAGGAACATAGGGGCTTTCCTCTTCAACTTTGGCTTCTAGGCGGGCAGCCCCCTGCTCCCACTTAATGACTCCGAATCGCTGTCTCGTGGGTCTCCAAAGCGAGTGAACAGGCTCCCCTGGCTGATCCTGCCTGATCCAAGCTACAAGGTCACTCATTTCCTGCGGTGTTGGAAACAGTGCGGAGAGGCAGACTATTCGTCTTTCACCAGAATCGGACCGCATCAAGAGGCGCTGCACTAGTGCCTCGTAACGGACTTCACGCTCGTTAGGACCGAGCATGTGTCCCTCGTCGAGAACAATGAGCCCTACATCATCAATGAGAGACGAGTCATTCCGCAGCGCAAAGTCTAGCTTCTCTGGAGTTGAAACCACAATCTCGCCTTTACCGAGGGTAGCCGCGTCCCCGCTCTCGATTCCAGCCGAGCCATAAAGGGATGAGACAGAGAAACCCAACGGTCGAAATGTGGCTGCGAGGTCCCGCTCTATCTGAGCCGACAATGCCCTTAGAGGGGTAACGTAAACGGTTCGTTTGCCAGACGCCAAGGTGCGAAGAATACACAGTTCAGCGATTCTTGTCTTTCCTGCGCTGGTTGGCAGGGCGACAACAAGATCATCGCTGAGATCAAGTGAGCGTTTTGCTGCCTCTAGCTGCGAAGGCCAAAGCTCAATTGCTGATCGCCCTCCAATTCGAAGCTTGTTAATGTAGGCCCAACGCAGCCATCGCCACTTTTCAAAATGATCGCTATCAGGCGGCAAGAGCGGCAACTGGACATGAAGGCTTACCGACCAAAGATCATCGATGAGATGAGCTGCCAATGTAGCAGTCCACCAGTGACTGACCTGTCGCAGGTCTGCCGCAGCCTCGGCAGTAGCAAGGAGCTTTCTTTTTGCCTCCACAGCCAAGGTCTCGTAGCCTATTACTAGACTATGATCAAAGAGCGCCATCCCTCGCATGAGCGACGAGGTCAAAACAATGCTCAGTGCATCATCTGTGTCGAACTCGTCATCACTTTGAAGCCGCTCTGCGATCGAGTCATCACTGTGACTCTTATCAAATAGCCATCCCGAAATTACTCTGCGCAATACATCCAGGTTACGGCGCAACAGATGTAGAATGACATCCTCTGCCGGAGAAAGATTCTCTTGTTCGGCTGCATTGGGCAGAACGGAAAAAGCACGGGCTGCATAACGAGCCAAGTGAAATGCAGCAGCGGCACTGACACGATTGAATCCGCGATCAGATTGCTCTGCCCCCCCTCTATGCACGGCCGCCTCAATCGCCTCGCCTGCGACGACAAATGCACGGTTAAGCTCCGTTGCATTTGGGTCTTCGGTCCGCAATCTCAGAGCCATGGAGAGGACGCAGTGTGCATAGTCAAGCAGGTCCTCAGTCAACGACTCAGCAAATGGGGGCGAACCCTCTGGCAGTTCCCCATCTCGCCAGATGAGTCCTCTGGCAAGCCCTCTATCTAAAAGGCGACCACGAAACCCAGGCGCAATGCTCTGAGCAAGTTTCTGTCTCAGTTCTGGAATTGATTCTGGCACCTATATTTTTGAGTAAACGCTTTTCACAAAAGCACCGTGATTCTTGAGATGGACGCCAACAGCATGTCGAACTCGTTTCTTGGTGCACGCTGATAGGTGGTCATTCAAATGCATCTCGGGATTGTTGCCCGAAACCGTAAACAACAAGTGCTCGACTGGGACACCGCGAAAACTCTGAAGAACAGCTTCCTCAAGCTCATTCGCTAAAACGTTCCGTCCCTCCTCTCGCAGGCGTTTTGCGACGAAGAGCGTAGAATGTCGGTTGGGGCGACCTCGATCACGATCCAACGCTTCAGCAGCTTGGTTGACCACGTTCGGTGCGAGTGACACTCGGCTCTTCGATTCTCCTTTGAGAATTTTCAACGGCGCATTTCCGACCTTGGAAACAGCGATAATGTCGTCTCCTCGGAGCGCCATCTCTCTACCATCCTTCCATCTCAGCCGTCGAATAGGAACCTCGAAGCCTAAACGACGCTCGACCAATTCGGTTGCAAATACTTCTCCGAGTTCACCCGAGCGGGCTTTCTTTGATTTTGGTATTTCTTCCTTCAATAGCAGAGCAGTCTTTGGCGCGCCCATTTCGGTTAGCCGCTGAGCAGTGATTGCAGGGGAAACATAGTGATTTTGGAATACACCTCTTAACTCTGGCATGACCTGGTCTCGGACTCCATCACGCTCAATGAAGGTTACCAGCTTGTGACGCCCTACGACTTGAACGTTTGCAGCCAAAAGACGAGCAAAGACATCTGGAGTTTTGGCGCTCGCATTCATGAGAAAATGGTATTGAGAAGTTGTGTGACCAAGTCTCGCGCTGAGAGTTGCTTGGATGCGACGGCGCGGAGTGAACTGTCGAACTGCCCAATCTCGGCGACTAACTTCTCTTGAGTCCGCAGAGGTGTTTTCGGAACTGGAAACTCCTTCACGACTGTGGAATTAATGGTATTCAGTCCGCTCGAACTCTTTGCTCGGCTTCGGAAATAATCCTGACCAGCACCGGCATTGATGCAGAGGTTCAAATACTCGGGAATCAGGGCGTCAGAGCAGCGAGCACGAATCAAGTGATTCTGGTGCAACATGCCGCGGTCACCAAAACGCCACACGGCGGCGCGGCCGATTTCAGTAACGGTGGCGTGCCCTTCAACGATGAGCACGTCTCCATCGGCAAGCTCGAACCGGGAAACCTCATTCTCATCACAGTTGATGGTTTTGATTTCGCTGAGGTCGAAGGCGTTTCGCTGCAAATTGGCCACACGCAAGTAAGGCCTCTCAATCGGTAGAGCTTTGCGGAAAGCGCCAAGCGTGATGCCATAGCTCACCTTAGCGACCGCTTCGAGCGGCTGAATATTGAGTTTTTTTTCGATGCTTTGATTGAAGTGTTCTTCGACTTTAGCCGACCGCGCAGCCTCAACCGTTGTTTGTAGCTCGTTCGCTTTCTGGAGTGCCTCATCCACCGCCCATAGGATTTCCGCGATGCGGCGCTGCTGGTCGAGCGGCGGGAGGGCGAACTCCTCCAGCTTGAGCGTGGTCCAGTTGATGGTGGGCGAGAGCGAGCCGACGGAAATCTCCACAGCGCGGTTCATGAAGCGGTCGCTCATCATGAGGAAGGGCAGGAACTCCGGCAGCACCTTGTCCGGCCTGGCCCGCACGACCATGGCATGAGCGGAGCAGATGCCGTCGAACTCCGCCACGGCCAGCTTCCGCTGGTAGGCGCGGCGGCGGCCAAAGATGATGTCGCCCTTCCGGAACCGGAGCTTTGTGCCCGTGACATCGCTGCCCTTCCCCCAGCGCCGGATGTGCAGGCACTGCGGGTCCAGATGCTCCAGCCCCACATAAATCTCCTCCTGCGCATCCTTCGGCTCCGCCCGCTCCCCGATGCTCTCCGCGAACGCCCCAAACGGCAGACGCTTCCAGCCCGTCCGGTCGAAGAGCGGGAGCGAGGCCCAGGCGGGGTTGGGCTTTAGCTTGGCGAGTGATGGGAGAGTGGCGGTCATGGTGTTGGCATTCCGACGCGCTCAAAGTAGTCACCGAGGGTCGCGACTTTACTCGAACATCCTGCTTCAGTTGCGGCATCGTAGATATCGCCGTCACCTGTGACAAGAGTGATAGGGGCGCTGTCAATTTCGTGGTAGGGCCCTATAGAAAACGCTAATGCGGTATCCCAAATCATGTTTGGCCATGGTTTTTTTGTCCGATGAAGATTCACGTTTGGATCGGAAGCAAAAAGGCAAATCAACTTCTGCATCATCGAGATGGGAACCTCAAATATTCTTTGGAAATCAGTGATTTTCTGCAAAATCTCAGGCCCACTAAGATTGATCCCAACAACTGCTGCATTAGCGATGATTTGTCGAGCTGACCATTCTTGGCGGAATCCAGCGCCAGCAAAAAGGTTACGGAGTTTCTTGCGCACATCGCTGTCGGTTCGACCTCCGATCCAAACTCTCGCCAATGCAGGATCAAAGCAGCCGATAAGCTGCCCCATTTCGACTAACCAAGCTGCGTCGATAGCATCCATTTTGTCAGCAAATGCCTTGATGGTCCGAAGGACATTTGTGTCGGTAACATTTGGTCCAGAATCTCGAATATGAGCGGCAATCTGGCGTAACAACCTTGTGTTAGCTTCAGCATTCGGTGGAACGGATCCGAACATTTCTTGACAGATAGTCGATTCGGCATCGGCAAAAATGCAAACTCCATCTTGTTGAGCTGCACCATAAGGTGACCAAGTATGCTCTGCCAGAGCTACCATGGCGTTCATGCAGAAAGCATGGGCCGGATCCTTTGCGTCTGGCAAGTGCTTAGCCAACTCCCAGATGACTGTTGTTCCTGCCAACGCAAAAATCCCTGCTTTTCTTTCCAAGCCACGAAGCAGGACGGCTTTTGTTCTGGCACCCTCAAAATCGAGCCCCCAAGTCGCAACACGGTATGCATTGGTATCAAATATAACAATTTCCTTGGTGCCAGGCGGAAGGCTTGGTTGGCTAGTTTCAATTGCTATCATGGCTGTTTTATTTCTGGAACGTCAAAATGAAGAGACAATAGGTGATACAAATTCTCGACCCGGTTGGCACGGACCTCACGTACATTTTCATGAAGTTCCGTGAGTATTCCAACGAGGCGCAAACGCTCTGGAGTCCAGACCGACGCTCCAGCAAACCGGGCACGCCACAGTCCTCCACCACTCATGCCGTATGGATCGGGCAATGAAACTTCTTTGCCGCTAAAGACATCTGGCACCACCTCTTCGTAATCCACTGAGAGAGTCACCGGGCGGTTTCCCGGAGTGCTCCAATCAAAGTCATCTGGGTAGCTGTTTAAGTAAGCGAAGCTGGAAAATGAATGAACATTTCCGCCCTCTACTTTGTGCTCAACTGCGGGCATTCCAAACAGAATAGCAAGGTCATCAGACAATCCTGTTGGGAAGAAATCGAAATCATCGAGACTCAAGAACTCATTTTGGTCCAACAAGGGGGACGTGTCATCAATTCGCAGGAACCCCACATCAAGCTCCTCGCTAACTTCACCCCCAAAGAGATCGCCTTTACCTGGCGAGAATCGGATGTTCGACGGTTTGTCCGTAGTAATGAGCTGAATCATGCTGGGGTCTCTGCCTTTGATGACGTGAGCGGCAGTGATCACGACTGCCGCTTCATCTAGTTTCAACAGCATTCCGGTTCCGTGGTCGATGAACCCTGTTTCATCATGCGCGGCCAGAACGACGGTTCGCTTGTAGAGATAGTGTCCCATCAAGTCCTTGGACTCTCGAAGAATCTGCTTCTTTGTTTCAAGCGTCATGACCGCCTCCCACTAATGCGCCAAGCGAGGCACGAACTTTGTGCGAACTCTTCAGCCACCCCGCCAGCGCATCCGGCAATGCAGTGGCCGCCAATTCAGCCGCAGCATCCGTCTGCGCCTGCATTTCCCCGCCGACATACAGCGGGATGCTCAGGTTCCCCTCTTTCGCCCGAATTTCCTCAATCGGCACGACACGGGTGAAGCCGGGCTCGTCTTTGAAGTCCTGATAAGCGCGGACAACGCGCTGAAGGTGCTCGTCGGTGAGGAAGCTCTGGGCGCGTTCGCGGGTGACTTCGTTCACCGCGTTGATGAAGAGGATTTTCCCGCGCCGGGCCTTGGGTTTCTGCGTGCGGCAGACGACGACGCAGGCTTCCATGGGCGAGTTGTAGAAGAGGTTCGGGCCGAGGCCGAGGACGCACTCGATGAGGTCGGCCGCGATGAGCTTGCGGCGCATTTCCGACTCCTCCTGCCGGAAGAGGACGGCGCAGCGGCCGGTTTTGGGCTTGAGGCTCTGCAGGATGTGCTGCTGGAAGGCGTAGTCGGCGCGGCCCTGCGGCGGGGTGCCGTAGAGATTGCGGCCCCAGGGATCAGAAGCGAAGGCGTCGCGGTCCCACTGCTTGATGGAGTAGGGCGGATTGGCCAGCACGACATCGAAGCGCATGAGGCGGTCGCCTTCCACGAGCTTCGGCTCGGCGAGGGTGTCGCCGCGCTCGATGCGGAAGTCCTCGATGCCGTGGAGAAAGCAGTTCATCCGGGCGATGGAGGAGGTCATGAGGTTCCGCTCCTGGCCGTAAAGCTTCACGTTCCGCCATTCCTTCTTCTGATTCCGCAGGTGGGCGATGCAGGAGAGCAGCATGCCGCCGGAGCCGCAGGTGGGGTCATAGACGGACTCGCCGGGCTGCACGTCGAGCATCTCGGTCATGAGGTGGACGACGGTGCGATTCGTGTAGAACTCGGCGGCGGTGTGGCCGGAGTCGTCGGCAAACTTCTTGATGAGATACTCGTAGCCCTGGCCCAGCTCGTCCTCGGGCAGGTTGGCGACGGTGAGTTCGAGCGAGGAGAAATGCTCGATGAGGTCGCGCAGCATGGCGTCGGACAAGCGGTCCTTGTTCGTCCACTGCGCATCGCCGAAGATGCCGAAGAGTTTGTCGGGGTTCGCGGTCTCGATGGCCCGCATGGCCTGCTGCAAGGCACGGCCCACATCCCTGCTGACCTTCCGAATTTCCCGCCAGTGCGCGTCCGCCGGCACCTGGAAGCGGTGGTTCTCCGGGAACAGCGCGAAGTCCTGATCCCCACCCGAGTCTTTGAGCGCTTTCTGCACTTCCTCATCGAAGACATCGCAGAGGCGCTTGTAGAACAGCAGCGGGAAGATGAACTGCTTGTAGTCCCCCGCATCAATCGTCCCCCGCAGGAGCACGGCGGCACCCCAGAGGTAGGATTCGAGCTGTTGTTGGGTGATGCGGGTCATTTCTGTGGCGGATTTTCGGCATTCGGCACTGGAGCTTCTACTTGGTCCGCCGGTTCAGGCTCGTTCTCACTGTCATCTTCAGCGTCCTCTAAACTCTCCAATTCGTCTCCGGTAGGCGGCATGTCTTCACCCTTCTTCTTCAGCTTTGAAGTGAACAGAAGATGCTTCCCAACTTTAGCCTGGAGTTCTCTCCACGCGCCTGCCTTGCTTTCAAGGCCTTCGCGCTTCTCATTCTCCGTCCAACTTAAGTCTCCCAAAGTCACCGCAAAATTGTCGATTCGTGTGAGCACACATAGGTAGTGCGTCTTTCCTGCAGCCTCTAACTGAGAAATTACGCGGTTTGTGAAACCAACCTTCACCTTCAGTTCGCCTAGATCACTCGAAAGAGCCTTCTTGAACGTGTCAGATTTGTCGTCGCCTATCTTGACCTCAATTTTCGATCCGCTCGGACTCCTTAACTCCTTTGCCCAAGGGCGTGCCTTCTTGCCCATCAACGTTTGGACCGAACCCTCATAAACATGAAGGAGGTAACGCCCCACGCAGATGTCGGAATACTTGCCATCGGCGGATGGGTCTCCATCGCACGGAGAGAGCTTTGGATTCCTTTTTCGACTTGATCCTACCACCATCGGGGGAACCAAACAGCACAAGCGAATAACGTCTCCGAGAAGCAAAGCAGCATTGTTTGTTGAAGAAGCGCTCCCTGGCCTGAAGAACTTGGCTTCAAGGTAGTTTTTGTGTCGCCACCCGAATCGCGATAATCCCTCGGATGCGACGAACGTTTTCGACGTATCGACAAAAAGGTCTGCTCGAAGATGGCGCTTCTTATCAGGATTGTTGTCCGGGCGTTCAAAGCCCGTGGACGAGTAGAGCTTCTCGACCGACAAGGCAGCCAGTGGATTTGGAACATTCCGCGCGTTTAGTTCCTGGAGAACTGCGAGGCTCACCGCGTTAACAATGCCAGCTTCGTAGTCCTGTGCCGCGTAATTGCTACCCGAGAGAATCTCGGGCAGGTAGTGAAATGCGTTCTCGATCAGCATGTTATTTTAGCTTTCAGCAAGCAATCCCTCCTGTTTGAGTATTCCCACAAGTCGCTCCTCAGCTACAAACGCTGCCTCCGCGCTCTCGCGCAGCCGCTTCATCGCCTCCTCCACGGTGAGCACTTCACTGGTCACCTTCGGTTCGACGTAGCGGGGAATGTTGAGGTTGTGATCGTTGGCGGCGATCTCGTCGAGGGTGACGACGCGGGCGACGCCTTCCACGTCCTCGAAGTCGCGGACCCAGCCGTGGATGCACTCGACGTGCTCGGGCAGCAGTTCGTTCTGGGCGCGGCCTGTTTTGAACTCCTTCGAGGCATCGATGATGAGCACCTTGTTTTTCCGGTCCTTCGTCTTCCTTTGCCGGAAGACGAGGATGCAGGCGGCAAGGCCGGTGCCGTAGAAGAGATTCGGCCCGAGGCCGATCACAGCCTCCAGCAGGTCCATGCCGAGGAGCTTCTTCCGGATCTCGCCCTCCTTGCCCATGCGGAAGAGGGCTCCGTGCGGGAGGACGACGGCCATGCGCCCGGTCTTCGGGGCCATGGACTTGATCATGTGCTGGACGAAGGCGTAGTCGCCGCTCTTGGCGGGCGGCATCCCGGCGAAGTTGCGGCCATAGGGATCGCTGGACCAGACCTCGTCGCCCCATTTCTCCAGCGAGAAGGGCGGATTGGCGATGACGCAGTCGAAGGTGGCGAGGTTGTCACCGGAGTAGAAGGCCGGATTCCGCAGGGTGTCGCCGCGCACGATCTTGAAGTCGGTGGCTCCGTGCAGGAAGAGATTGATGCGGGCGATGGCGGAGGTGGTCAGATTCTTCTCCTGACCGTAGAGCTTGCCCCAGAGCGTGCGGACATCGCCGCGCGTCTCTTTCACATGATGGATGGCCTCCAGCAGCATGCCGCCGGTGCCGCAGGTGGGGTCATAAATGGACTCGCCCTCGCGGGGATCGAGGATGTTCACCATGAGCCGCACGACGGAGCGCGGGGTGTAGAACTCGCCCGCCTTCTTGTTCGTGGCGTCGGCGAACTGCTTGATCAGATACTCGTAGGCCTGCCCGAGGATGTCCGCCTCGGCGGCGCTGTTCCCCAGCGGCAGCGCGGAGAAGTGCTCGATGAGATCGCGCAGCAGCTTGTCCGGCAGACGGTCCTTGTTCGTCCACGCTGCATCGCCAAAGATGCCGTAAAGCGTGTGCGGGTTTGCCTGCTCAATGCCGCGCAGGGCGGTCTGCAAGGCCTGCCCGACATTGACCGCGACCTTCCGCACATCCCGCCAGTGGCAGCCCTCCGGCACCTGAAAACGGTAGTTCTCCGGGAACAGCGCCGCCTCCTCATCGCCCTCGAACTCCTTCAGCGCAGCGGCGTGTTCCTCGTCATGGACATCCGAGAGCCGCTTGAAGAACAGCAGCGGGAAGATGTAGGTCTTGAAGTCCGCCGCATCGACCGGTCCCTTTAACAGCCACGCGGCCTTCCAAAGGTGGGATTCGAGCTGGGAGAGAGAAGTGGCGGGCATTTCGGATAGGCTTTTCCTAGAAACACTTAATCCAAGCTTAATCAGGGTGGATTCGCAAGCATCACCAAGCACAATGTCGTGAAGCGTTTCCAGCCCGAGACCGGCTCAAAAACATCCCCCAGGGATCCACTCCAATGCTTGTTCCTCAACTCCAAATGTTTACGCCTGGCGCATGGGCTGAAAAGATCCCTGGATGAAACCAGGGCTGCGCGCAGGACATTCTGCAGCGAACTGTCGCTGCGGCTTCTTCATGCTCCTTGGGTTTCAATTTTTTTCGTCACTAGGCGAGCCCGAAAGGGCCTTTTCTAGGAGCTTGCACTGGACGAGATCTGATGCAGCTTGCGTCTTGCTGTGGACCGCTTCGGGCGTTTCGGCAGGGGTTGCTCTCGCGGGTGTGCACCTGTCACCACAGCCTCTTTTCTATTATTCACCCAAAGGTCGATCGCACGAGGTCGGTTGGATGCCCTCCTCGATCTGACTGAGTTTTTGCCGAACAATACAAGCGATTGTCTCGATTCTTGGCAGCTTTGTTCTCAGACAGCTGCCGTCTGTTGCGATGACGGCGAGAGCACCTGCCCCTTCATCTGCCTCACCGCGCTGCCGAGGCGCAAGGCGCCTCCACCCCGTGCGGCCAAAGAGCAGGAGCGAGGCCCAGGCGGGGTTGGCTGGATGCGGTTAAGAGATTTCGCAACCACGGAAAGCACAGACAGCAATGATCAGAGCAGCCGTGGGTCGAAGGAGAATGGCTGGGGCTTGCCGATGATGATCTTTTTGAAGTCGGGATGCGCCGGATTGAACAGGTAGTTGCGCTCTGCGTGAATGATGACGCTCGGAAGTTCCAGCACTGCGGAGCGCGAGTCCTTGACCCACAGATCGCCTATTTCGGCGGTGGAAGGCGGCGGCGGTTCCTCTGTCCAGTCAGCAGGCAGATCAGACGCTGCTACGGTCTCTACCAGTGCCTCGTCGAACTCGATCGGGATGGCGACATACTTGAAAGCCACGGGCGGGTTGAGGTGAACCAGGTTTTCAAGCGCCGCGAGAGCAAGGGTTGCGCTGGCGTAAACCAGACGAGTTCCTCGGGAGTTCCATCGCCCGCCAAAGAGCCGTGCTCCCTCACCGTCAAAGGCGGTGGCGGAATGCTTTTCCTTCACGATACGCCAAGCCCGTCTCATCAGGAATAGACTCCGTATTCGATTCGGCCGAGGAGGTTCTCGACCTCACGTGCCCCGATCTCTGTTTTGGCATATTCCAGCGGCACGGCGCCGCCGAGACCGACCTGAGGGGCATTGAGCCATTGTTTGGCGGAGTCCATGTCCTCGAAAACTTTGAATGCCTGTCCCAACAGCCGTGCATAGCGCAATACGCGGTCTGAAACGGCGGTCGGCAGTTTGCTCGCATCGCCCTTCCGCCGGTGAAATGTGGCCTTTGAGATGCCGAGCATTGGAGCCAGCCTCTCGGCCGGCACGGCGAGACTTGCCTGCAAGACCTGCAGTTCCCGGAAAGGCAGGCCCGCCTGGAGCACTTCCACAAGCTTCGCGGGTGTGTATTGGTTCGCAATGGATTTGCCGGAGGAACCCTGCACACAGAAGTTGACGACTCCTTCGCCAGAAAATTTTCCGCCCGCCATGCGATGAAGCCTGCGGCGGGCAGTCGTTCGCGAAGCAACAACCTTTGATTTTGTTTTGGCAACAGTTGTTTCCATTTGCGTTGATTTTTAGTCTCATCTGAGACTCACGTCAATCAGGGAATCGCTTCCTTCATGACACCAGAACCCAGCGGCCCTACTCCACCCCGTCGATGCGAATCGGGCATTCTGAGATGCCCCTTCCCTCAACGAGGCACAGGGGGTGCCAGTCTCCAGGTTCGAGCCGGTAACGTTCGGGCATGGGGTCGATTGGAAGATCTCGGGGGCTACGCAGGTGGATTGTCTTCACCTGCCAAAGACCGCGCCAATTCAAACAGCGGGTCACAAGGGGCAGTGCTGTGATGGCGCATCGAGGAGTTTGAAAGCTTCCTGTCATCATTCCAGGAGCGCACGCCTGGCGTTTGCTTCACTCTGGCCAGCTCAGCCCAAATTTCGTGGGCAAACTGCCATGGCTCAACGTCTGCTGTCTCCCAATGATCCTTCAACGTAACCCGCCCCCGTAAAGAAATCGAAGACCCCAGGATCCAGTTCTCCAGTCTCAAGGTGTAAAAGCCGTTCCCCTGTCGCTGAAAGCGCAAAATCCAATCGGTCTCCTCATCGGTGAACCGCACTTCACCCCCCTCATCTCCTCTCAACATGGCCAGCGCCAGACGGGCAAGGTCTGCAAAGGGATCGGTGAACCACGACAGGCAAGTGGCAATCTGTTGGTTGGAACCGAAATCGAAGAATGCTTCAGCCCAGCCATCCTTGATTTCTGCAAAGGTAATCACCAACATCGTTCGATCAAAATTGTGTGGAGAGAGCCGGGGCAACGAAGGAGGGTGAGTCAATGAGTTTGCTGGCAGCCAGGCGTCAAGGCCTCGACCGTCTTGTTTTTGCGCTCTTAACAAACATCGTGCCGCAGACAGCCAAAAAGGGTCAGCTCATCCACGCGAGCTCTGCGGCGGCCCTAAGGCCTACGGACTCATCACGGCCAAAACCGACGTGGCTTGAGCTGACATGGAAATCATCCCCAATTTTGATCACTTCGCAACACAACTTTCATCCCTTGCCTTCAGTGGCAGTATCCTCCCGGCAGAATCCCGAAGGGATTTGGGATCGACCGACATCGCGTAGCGTTTGTCTTTGTTCAGGGGCAGTTCGTCATCCCGGAACTGCCGGGGTTCGGGCAAACCTTCCTCCCAGTTGATCTGGAGCCAGGGATCCTCGGCTGGATTGCCATTGCTTGTTCTTGGGACGGCTTCCAGGGCAGGCTTTTCGAGCCAGGACTCCACACTGAAGCTCGGCGAGCTCGCCCCTGTTGCGAGGTTCTTCAACCAGGCCCCTGCCATCTTTTCAAGTGTCTGTCGATCTTTGCGAAAATGCGGCGACCTCGGGGGGCGGGCTGCCAGGTCGGTGAATGTGTTGAAAACGGCATACGCATTGTTCCCGACCTCGCTTCGGTAGGCCGCCAGCCGGCCCTCGATCTCCAGCCAGAGGTCCCTTCGGGCTCGCTGGCGCAGTGGCTTGTCCCCAGGTCTTTCCCTGGCGATCCTCAGCACTTTTTCCAAGGCGAGGAGCGACTGCTCCACCGTGAGCCCCAGGTCTCGCACCGCTTCCAGGAAGCCCATGAACGACTGCCATTCCTTCTCCAAGTTCAGGACTCGTGTCGAGGCTCGTAATTTCCGAAGGGCTCGACGCTCATGGTTGGCCCGCACCTGCGCCACCTGTTCCTCCAAAATCACCCCGTTGCTGCAATACCGGCGCAGAAGCCCAAAGTCGAAGCGCAACGCCCTGGAGGTATTGAAGCTGTTGATCACCCGGATCATCGGCGAAAACTGCTCGTTCGGCCCCCAGCCGGAGCCCACGAGATTCATGAGGTGCGCCCGATGCACGAGGTCGATTTGCGCATAGGACAAGCTTTTCACTGTGGCATGGCGAAAAACCATCCACTCGGATGTGTCCAGGTCAGGGAACGCGCCTGCGCAGACTTCAAAGGCCATGTCGATGGCCTGCCGGTTGGTCACGACACAATATCCCCTTCCCACCACGCCCAGCACTTTGCCTGTGCTTCGATTGATCAGCGCTTTCTTCGAAGAAATCGGCAGCACTTTTGTGCCATCCCCTCCCCACAAGGCCTGCACGGGGACTTCGTCCACCTCGAACAGCAGGGGTTTCAAGTCTTCATCATTCATCGTTTCCGGTGTGTCTCCAGGGTAAAGATTGGTGGCAGATTCACGGTTTTTCAGGGGGCGGCGCGGAATCGCTTCCCACGAAGCGTTCCCCGCTCAATGGGCTGGGCCCATCCCAGCGATAAGCGACCAGCGCCCCGTCTCCGGCGGCACTGAAATCCAGGCAGGCCACGTTTTGACGAAACGGCTCGCGAGGCAGTTCCGCCGGCAGCCAGTAGTGGCCGAAAAAAACCGGCTTCTCCGAATCCGGGTAATGGGGGATGGCCTGGATCACTTCCTCGGGCACGCGTTCAGGGAGGTCCACGGGCAGCGGCATCGCCAGCTCACCGAATTCAGCCCGCTCCGGCAGATTCCACCACCGAACGCGAAGCTGCTTTCGCCGAATGCCTTCCTTGTCGCTGAATTTCATGCCACGGGGCAGGTCGATTTCGGGGCCCTTCAAAAGCAGGTCCACCGCCTTCCCCTCCCACGAATTCTTGACTGCACTTGCACGGAGAAATGACTCATCCTCCAGGGACTGCCCCTGCACCCATTCGATGCTTTGCTGATCCCAGCAGGCATGAACGGCCCGAAACCCCTCGTGCTCCCAAAACAAGGGCAAACGCCGCATCCAGGCCAGCCAGTCCTGCCACTCCTCGTCCAAACCCCGGAATTGCTCCAGTGTCGCCCGCATGCCCTTCTTGTTATTGCCTCCGTGGTCCCGCAACCAGCGCCCCGTTTCGTCTTTCGAAAAGTAGCGCACGGCGTTCAACTCGTGGTTGCCCATGATCGCCAGCGCATTTCCGCCATCAACCATGGCACGCACCGTTTGGAGCACCTCCCTGACCTGGGGCCCTCGGTCGATGTAATCGCCAAGAAAAACCGCCTGCCTGCATTCGGGATGCCTGAAGCCCCCAGCGTCGGGCAGGTAACCCAGTTTATGCAGCAGGCTCCTGAGCTTGAAATATTGCCCGTGAATATCCCCGATGAGGTCGAATCCAGTGTTTTTCATACGCTTGCAGCTTCGATGAACAATGAAGATTGAATAGTTGTGTGATTGCGCTATATTTAACTACTGAGTTATGTTTGAAGATCTTCTTGGCAAAGCCGGACTGTCTCTGGATCGACTGCGTAGCCTGACAGAAGTCGATGAGGCTCAATCCATCACCCAGGCGGCGAAGGGTGACCTCAGCCGACAGGCATTGATCAGTCGGCAATTGCGCGAGCTGGAGGAGTATTTCGGGGTGGAATTGACGGAGAGGCAAGGCCGACGACTCCAGCTTTCCCCGGCGGGCCGAAGGCTCGCAGGACTGGCCCGGGAGCACCTACGCGATCTGGCTGATTTTGCCCGTGAACAGGCCGGGGCCTCAAAAACCTTTCGGTTAGGTGCCGGTGCAAGTGTGCTCGAATGGTTGGCCATCCCGGCAGCCAGAGGCATTCGAAACGCCCTGGGCAACGCCACCCTTCAGTTCACGACGCGGCGCAGCCGGGAACTCGTGGAGGCCATCCAGGAGGGCCAGCTGGACTTCGCCATCGTGCGCGAGGACGCCCTGCCCGTGAGTGCCTTGAAGCTGACCCTTCAGCGGCTTCGTTTTTACCTCTGCATCCCCCGCCCCTTGCTGACCGACCTGGGTGCCCTGCCCCTTCGTGACCTGGCGAAGCTGAAAGGCCTTCCCATGGCGGCAAACGCAGGCGGCGGGCAGCTGGACACCACCTTTCGAAAGGCCATGGAGTCCGTCCTTGGTGAGTTCAGCCCGGACTATGAGTGCGACTCCCTTCTCCAGGTGAAGCAACTGATCGAAACCGGCGCCTGCGCTGGTGTCCTGCCCTGCATCGGCCTGGCAGGCCTGGATGCAGCAACCGTTCACTGGCAGGAATTCAAGCCCATGAAGGACTACGGCCGCCCCCTGGTCCTGCACTGGAACGAACGCCACATGCGCAGGCGCCAGGTCAGCGAATCCACCATCCGCGAAGTGGGCAAAACCCTCGAAATTCCAGCTGACGCCAACACCGTCAAAATCCCCCACCATGCATACGGCAATTTATTCTGACAGCTTGCTATCTGGCCCGGAAGTTGGCAATTCGGTGTTCATCGGCAATGGCTCGGCGGTTTCCTTGGAGAGCCTGGACAGACGGTTCTGAGCGATTCCTTCGCCGATCTGCTTTGAGGACAGACCTCGCGATGAATCCAGGCGAATTTGCAAAACCTGTTCGCGAGTCAGGGGCTGACCAGTGGCAGAAATCATATGGATTAGAATCTCCTGTGAATGAGGGATTTGCAACTTTTTGCCGCCCGGAACAGCCGATTGAAGCGGCCCCGCAGGCATATCTTCCTCAGCTTTTGCATATTAAGCGAAGCTCACGAGCCCGGGGATCGGCCGTTGGCGTGGTTGTCATCCATGGAATTGTCATGATTCAGGCCAAAGACGATCCAAGGACGGTTTCGAACTGGTATCATAAAGGCTCTGGGGGCCATTTGCGAAAACATTACGACGTAGAAAGGCATTAGGCCTGATTGTCGTTGGGCGATACTTCCGGCCGTCAACCAGCTATGGCAAAGCCTCGCTCGCGCGGCGCTTCAGTTCCTCACGAAAGTTTTTGAGAAACATGGGCTCACCATCAGTTTCGGAAAATTTGCCTTCTGTCTCCTTCAGAAGCTTTTCCGCCTCCTCTGCTGACGCGACGCGAACAGAAGTCTCCTGAGTTTTCGGGTCAAATGTGATGATCTTCATTTAACCAATTTGCTGTTTGCCTGCCATGTCCTTGATCAAATCCATCCAGTTCTTTGATTACGAATATCATACTCCCCCTGTGTCAGCAAATCTAAGCTCACGCAGTGCCTGCCATGGCCTTTTTTAGAGCATCGGCCATCGTCTGCGTCTCCAGGTGGGTGTAGCCATCATTCACGCGGCTGGAGGCATGACCGAGAATCTGGCGACGAATTTCCTGCGACACGCCCGCGTTGGCAAGCAGGCTGTTGCAGGTGTGGCGCAGGCTGTGAAAGGTCTTGTTGGTCCAGGTCTGGCCTTTGCTTCCATCCTCCTTCTCACGCCGCTCGCGCACCACGCCAGCGGCATCCAAGATGTCGGAAAAGCCCATGGAGAGCCCCACAGGACTGCCCGTGGGCAGGCCCGCCAGGGATGGACACAGGAAGCCACTGCTCACTTTCAGCGAAATGATGTGAGAGGCCAAGGGCTCAACCAGGGGCACCTCGACGACAGCCCCCGTTTTTCGCTGCTTGCATCGCCAAACTTGATGTTTGCCCTTCCCTGCAAATTCCTCCGCCTTTGCCTGCGCGCAGTCCTGGAGGCGTTGGCCGGTGCAGAGTCCCAGCAGGCAGACCGTGAGCCATTCCTCAAATCCGGGTTTTCGGAGGTAGGCGAGGATCTTCGCAATGTCCCCAGGCGTGAAGGTTTCCCGAACATACTTTTCGCCATACTGCCGGAGCACGAGCTCAGCGGGATTTCGTTCGCAAAACCCCTCTGCCCGGGCTCGGTCAAAGATGGCCTGGAGGGTTTTGACGGTGTTGTTCACCGTGGCCGGCTTCCTCCCTTCGTCGATCATTTCATCGTACCAGCTCTGCATGAGGCGGCCCGTGATCAAATTGACGGCGGTGTCCTTTTTGGTTTCCAGCCAGCGGGTGAACTGACGCACATGTGAATTGTAAGACTCGAGGGAGCGCTCCGAAACCCTGGGCGCCTGCAGGGAAAGCCACTCCTTGGAGTATTCATCCCATTTCCGTGATTCCTGGACGGGGTCATGGCCAGAAACCGTCAAAATGGTATTCACCACTGACAGGATATATTCACGGTTAATGGCTGAGTCCGCTGCCCTGCCTCCAACGCGGCGAGCAAGTTCCTGATATTTGTCGGCAATCACCTGGGCCTTCAATTTATTGCTGGTCTTGGTGGACTTAAAGCAACGCACCCAAGCTGCTTTTTTGGCATTCCATGCATAAAATATAGCCTGCCAATGGATGGATCGGCCTGTTTTGCGAATTCGAGCAGTGAGCTGGGGCAAATGCATGGTAACACAGGTAGTTGCACACTAGTAACACAAATAGTTGCACACAAGCAAACAAAGTATTCGAAAAGGAAACAGCGCAAATAACGCTCTCTTACCAGGGGAATCGGGTTTTGAAGGACCTCCTCGAAAGCATCAAAAGCGTCTCGGCGGTTCGATTCCGTCCCGAGCCACCATCGCTTATAAAGCGTTGGTTCTCACGGGATTATAAAAGAGGAAGAAAGGCATTTGCCAGCCAGTCTTAACAATAGTGCAAAAGATTTCTCGGGCTTTGCGTCGTTTTCGAAAACGGTTTGAATCGGGCAGTAGTTTCACAGGGCTTACGCATGAAGAGAAGCGAGGAGTTGGAGCCTGAAGTCGGGGTCGAGGGCAGCGCGGCGGCGCTTGCGGCGCAGGCTGAGTTTGCTGGGGTGTTCCCGCAGCACCTTGACCACCAGCTCC
>JABARQ010000004.1 GCA_019186985.1 Prosthecobacter sp.
CAATGGTAAAAGGCGACCGGGGAGGCGGAGTTGGCGGGAGCCTTGAGGCGTCTGAGGCGCATGCACCCAGGTAACCAAAACGGCAGAACTGGCAACCTTTTTCTCGATAAAGGGACAGACCCTTTATAAAGAAAACAAAAAAAGCCGCACGACATCGTGCGGCTTTGAAGCTTAAACTCAGTGATTGAAATAGAACTCCTTCGAGTTCATCAGGGCCCAGAAGGTGTCTTCAAGGGCGGCCTGGCGCTGATCAGGGGCACTGGCAAGGGTCTGCTGGATGGCGCTCCATTCCTTGTCCTTGGGCATGCGCCCAAAGACTCGCAGGTAAAGGTCCTCGACGATCTCGCGGTCGGTCTTTTTCTCAGCAATCAACTTTGCCACCACCCTGCCCTGCTTGATGCGATCATTGACGGCGTCGCCATTCATCAGATGAAGGGCCTGCGACAGCGTGGGCTCCATCTTGACTTCGCAGGAGCAGACGGATTCGCGCTTGGCACGCCCGAAGGTGGTCAGGAAATAATTGCTGACAGCACCATCGGCGATCTGCACGGCGCGGGCGCCGAGGGGCAGGCCCTGGAACTTGTTCGGCGTCTCGGTGATCTGCGAGATGGCATCGAGCAGGATCTCGGCGCGCACACGGCGGACGAGGGCATGGGAGAAGTTGCGCTTGTCGCCCGCATTGGTTTCATTGACCTTCGTGCTGCGCTGGTAGGTCATGGAGGTGCAGATGTCCTTCACGAAGCGGCGGAAGTCGTACTTGTACTCCGTCAGCTTGCCCGCCAGCGCGGTGAGCAGCTCGGGGTTCGACGGCGGATTGGAGACACGCACATCGTCCACGGGGTCAACGATCCCGACGCCAAAGAAGTGCGCCCAGACGATGTTGGAGATGTTACGGGCAAAGAAGGGGTTTTTCGGTGAGGCGATCCACTCAGCCAGCACCTTGCGACGGTCTTCCCCGGGCTTGATCTCCGGCTCCTCTCCACCAAGGAACTTCGGCTTCATGACAGCGTTGGTCAGGAAGTGGCGTGACTCGCCGCCCTTGCTGTTATAAATGATGACCTCCTGGGGGTCGTCGGTGGGCTTGCGGCCGATCTGGCTGAAGAAGGCCTTGAAGCCGTAGTAGTCATCCATCGTCCAACGGTCAAAGGGATGGTTGTGGCACTGGGCGCACTGGATGCGCATGCCCATGAACACCTGGGCGACGTTCTCGGTCAGCTTGAGCTGGTCGAGCTCGGTCTGATAGAAGTTGACCGCCGGGTTGGAAACCGTGCCGCCCGTGGAGGAGACCAGCTCCTTGACGATCTCGTCCAGGGGGATGTTCTTGCCGATCCGTTCGGCGATCCAGTTGTAATAAAGCAGGGCGTTCTTGTAGAAGGGCGGCTGGTTGTTGTTGCCGGCGATGCCGGAGCGGATCTGCAGAAGCTCGGCCCATTTCATCACCCACAGTTCGGTGAACTCCTTGCGCTGGGTGAGGCTGTCGATCAGGAGCTCGCGCTTCTTCGGATTCTGATCGGCCAGGAAGGCGCGGATCTCGGCGGGCGGCGGATAGATGCCGATCACATCGATGTAGGCGCGGCGGACGTACTCCTCGTCGCTGCAGATTCCGCTGGGCAGGATGCGCAGCTTGTGGAGGTTTTCGTTCACCAGCTGGTCGATGTAGTTGGTCTCCGCCACCTTGGGCCGCTCGTACTGGAGCTTGTCCGGGATCACCAGCACCTGGGAGGTGACGCTGTAGACGTCAAAGCGCGCCAGCATGAAGGCCACGCCGCGGTCACCGCTGGTCACCAGCCCCTGCTTGTCGATGGAAGCCGTCGGATCGTTGTTCGACATGAAAAGGGCCAGCTTTGTCACGTCGCGGTCGGTGCCGTCCGAATAGGTGGCCTTGACGGTGATCTGCTGGGTGTTGCCGGCGCCTTCGAGAACGATCTGCTTTGGAAAAACCTCGATGCCGGTGACCTTGGCATAACCCGGGGCATCGTTGGCAGCACCGTTGCTGATCCACTCAAGCACGGTCTTGTTATACTCCGAATCAGGCTCGTAGCATTGGTTGCCGGAATGCGGCACGGCACCCACGGCCTTTTCCACAAGGGTGGACTCCTCGGGGATGGCCAGGTTGATGCGGCGTCCGACCATCTCACGGGTCAGGCGCGTGTAATCGCCATCCGGATCCATGCCGAAGAGGCTCAGGCGGAAGCCGTCCTTGCCGCGTGCAGCCCCATGGCAGCCGCCCTGGTTGCAACCGCCGCGCAGCCAGACCGGCATCACGTCGAGGTGATAGGACACCGGGCGGTCCTTTTTGCCGTCCTTGACGGCGACGACAGCCTTGACGGTCTGACCTCCAACATTCGCGATGATCTCGGTGGAGCCGGCGTCGGACACGGGCTTCAGCACATCCCCCTCAAGCTTCGCCACATTGCCGTCGGCGACGCGCAGGTTGGAAAAACGCGTGACATCACGCGTCGTGGCGTCGTTGAAAGTGGCCATCACGACCACGCGATGGAAGTCGCGGGCGGTTTCCAGGGAGTATTTGTCCGGAAAAATCTCCACCTTGGTGAGCTGGGGCAGCTTTTGGTTCAGGGCCGCCATGGCCTTGAGTTCTTCAGGCGACTTGTAGCGCAGGGCGACACCCTGGGGCCACCTGGCACCTTCCGCCACCCACTGCTTGAGCAGGGCGACTTCGTCAGCCTTCAGCGGACCGCCCTTGGGAGGCATGATGTCGTCATGATCAGCGGCCAGTACGATGCGCTTGATGATGCTGCTTTCGTCAGGCTTGCCAGGAACGAGGGCCGAGCCTCCTTCACCTCCCTTGATCATGGCCTCCGCCGTGTGCATCAGCAGGTCACCCTTCACCTTGGAGGGGTTGTGGCATTCGAGGCACCTGGCTTCCAGGACAGACTGAACCCGGGCAAAATCCACGCCCGCTGTAGCAGGTGCGGGAGCTGGAGCCTGAGCGGCGGCAGCAGGCGCAGGGGCCGGATTGGCGAGTCCAAGGCTGGCGGCGCCAAGAAAAGCTGAACCAATCAAGAGTGTCTGACGGAGGGGGGATGTCATGGGGGGATAACAACGGTCGTTAGCTTCATCCTACGTCTCCAGGAGGGGATTTTTCACAAAACTGGAAAAAAGACCGTTCACCCTCCCTCAGCCCCAGGGAGTTACTTCTCCACGATTCAGAGGGGTGTTTCCTTCAGGAAGCCATCCCCAGGTGCCTTGACTCGCCAGCTTTCAGCCCATTCCCTGGCAAAATCACGTTGCCAGCGCAGGTTGACCAATGCGGTGATCAGCATGGCCAGCAGGGCTCCGAGGGCTGCCAGGGCCATGTCCTTGTGGGCATCCCACCCATCGCCCTGGGTGCCCAGGTAAGCCGCCCCGGTTTCCCCTCCGAGCACCTCTGCCGCCAGCCATTCGATGAGTTCGTAGAGGAGGGAGGTGGACATGGTCAGGTCCAGCGGCAGGAAATAGCCCCAGAAGCCCCGCACCTGGGCGATCCTGAGGAAAATTTCCCGCACAGGGTAGGCCAGCAGCAACCCATAGAGAAAGTGCACCAGCCTGTCGAAGTGGTTGCGATGCCATCCCATGCAGTCGTTCAAGGAGCGGCCCGTGAGCTTCGCCCACCAGGCATCGTACGGCACTTCTGAGTAGGTATAATGAGCGCCGACCTGGTGCAGCATCATGAACAGGAAGATCAGCACCCAGGAGAGCCGGGAAAAGAGCCGATGCCTGCGGGCGGCCAGGAGAATGGGCACTGCAGCCAGCACCAGCACATTTTCCAGCACCCAGTCGGTACGATGCCATGGGTTGATGCCCAGGCCCAGCCAGACCAGGGCAAAGGCGAGCATCAGCCGGTCGACCAGGTGGTTGTAGCTCATGCCATCAAGAACGTTTGAGGCAGGCGGAATCCAGCAGCAGGAAGCCGGAGAGCATCAGAGCTGGGGCGTCCAGCGGCGGTTGCGACGGATGACCGGCAGGTCGCTCCAGCTCAGGTGAACCCCCTGGCGATGAATGTTGATCAGGATGCCGACGGCCATCATCGCCGCAAGAAGGCTGGAGCCGCCATAGCTCACAAAAGGAAGCGGCAGCCCCTTGTTAGGCAGCAGCGCGGTGGTCACGCCCATGTTCAGAAGCGCCTCCAGGCCGATCAGGAACGTCAGTCCAAATCCAAGCAGCTTGCCAAAGCGGTTGGGCGCGTAGGCGCTGATGCACATGCCTGAGAAGACCAGGATCACAAAGGCCGCCACGGTGGCGAGGGTGCCCCAGAGCCCGAGTTCCTCGCCCACCATGGGAAAGATGAAGTCGGTGTGCGCCTCGGGCAGGTAGGAGAGCTTCATGCGGCCCTCGCCCAGCCCGCGTCCCTCCAGTCCGCCCGAGCCAAAGGCCAGCCACGAGACCCACTGCTGCAGGCCGATGCCGTCCTTGAATTTTTCCAGGTTGAGCACGGCCAGGATGCGGTCCATGCGGTTGGGGGCGAAATAGACGCCCGCAAGCAGGGCTGCAAAGGCCGAGCCCATGATGAAGGCAAGGTAGCGAAAACGTGTTCCGGCGACGAACATGATGCCGGTGCCGACCACGGCGGCGACGCAGGCGTTGCCCAGGTCCACCTCCCCGCCGATCAGCAGGACGACGGCACCCAGCACGGCCCCGGGCAGCAGCAGGCCGTGTTTCAGCGTCCGTTCAAGATCCTGGTGGGCGGCAAACCATCCGGCCAGGGCCATGACGAGGGCGACCTTGGCGAATTCCGACGGCTGCACGCTGATCCCGGGGAGGCCGATCCAGCGGGCAGCGCCACCTGCACGGACGGCGAGCAGCGGTTCCCAGCCGAAGAATTTGGCCAGATGCCATTCATAGCAGAGCAGCAGCCCCGCGCCCGTGACGCCAAGCACCCACCAGCGCCAGTGGTACCATCGGTTGAAGTCAGTCAGCGCCATCGTCAGGCATGCGGCGACGGAGACGCCCACCCAGAGGGCCTGCTTCCAGAGCGTCACATACTCCTCCCCCCTGCCCTCCTCCGTGAAGTAGCTGGTGCTCGCAAGCATGGTGATGCCCAGCCCCGTCAGGAGCGCCGCCATGAGGATGAGAAACAGGATGGAGCGTTTGGCCATGGAAATGGATTGATGGGTCGTTCAGGAGCCCGGCAGACCGGGCATCCAGGCATGAAGCCCGGATGCACCACGCCTTACTTGGCCGGAATCACCAGCTTCATGCCGTCCCGGAGGGATTCAGGCCTGGCGATCTTGTTGGCAGCCTGAAGCGCCTTGACCGTGGTGCCGTTGCGAATGGCGATGCTGTAAAGCGTCTCGCCCGGCTTGACCGTGTAGGACCTGGTCTTTGCAACGGCCTCAGGCTGCTTCTTCCTGGCAGCAGGCGCCTTTTCATTGATGGAAGGAAGGTTGTTGCGCGACACCGGGATGGCCTTGGGGACCTCCGCCTCCTTTTGAGCAACCGGCTTCGGCGTCACCTTCGGTTCTGGCCTGGCGGGAGGCGGCGCCTCCTCAGCCTTCGGCAGCTCCTGCTTCTTCACTTCAGGGGAGGGAGCCGGGGCCGGAGGGGCTTCCACGACACTTTTCGGAGCTTCAGCCTTCACGGCCGGCTCGCCCGAAGCCTCCTGGGTGACGACGGACGGCGGGGCCTCCTGCACGCTTGCCGTGACCATCGCGGCGTCGCCTGCACCCGGCGTCGGTGCGAGTTCATTCTCAATCGTCGGACTGAAGGAGAAGGTCTGCTCACCAGGCACGGTGAGCGCCATGGGAGCCTCGGCGGCCGCGATGCTCGTGGCGGGCGCGGCGGATGTCACAACCGGTGGCTCGCCGTTCACCCCGGCCACGCCGAGGCCGACTGCCTTCACGACCGGCTGCTTCGGATAACGAATGATGCTGTTGTTCTCGAGCTGGGTGCCCTTGTCGAGCATGTTCATGCGGATCAGCACCTCCTCGGTCACGCCCAGCTTCTTCGCCACGCTGGCGATGCTGTCACCGCTCTTCCATTCATAGGTGGCGCAGTCCTCGATCGGGATCTGAGCGGCGAGGTCGGAGGCGTTCACCGCAGGCGGCGGCAGCGCGCTGGGCGTGGTGCTTGCGCTCGTGCTGGAAACCATGGCGGGAGCCGGCGCGTCCTCGCCGTTGAGCCAGTCATAGACGATGATGCCACCGATCACCACGATGTGGATGAGCAGCATCACGAAGAACATCCTGGCCATGCCGGAGTTCGGCTCGTGCTGGTTCCACTCCGCCTCCTGGTTGACCATGGCGACGTTGTGCTTGTACTTTTCAATCTCCGCGAGATTGATCATCAGTCGGTTTGTCTTCTTTTTCATGGTGTGCTCGGGTGCGGTTGGTCTTGTGAAAAATCTGGAGAAAGGGTGTGACGGAGGCTCAGGCCAGTGCATTCGCGGCCAGGCGGAAGGCCTCGCCCCGCTGCCCGTAGCCGGTGTACATGTCGAAGGACGAGGTGCCCGGGCTCAGGATGATGCTGTCGCCAGGCAGTGAGAGCTCAGCGGCGGCCCGCACCGCCTCGTCCATGTCCGCAGCCAGGCGGCACGGCAGCAGGTCGGCAAAGGTGTCGTGAAGGGACTGCCTGATCTCGCCAATGAGCACCATGGCACGGACCTGGCCGTTCAACCTCGCGCGCAGCGGCGTGTAATCGAGCCCCTTCTCCTTGCCGCCGGCGATCAGGACGATGGGGCGGTCCATGGAGCCGATGCAGGCTTCCAGGGCGTGCAGGTTGGTGGCCTTGGAGTCGTTGATGTATTCGCGTTCGTTGAGCACGCGCACCAGCTCGCAGCGATGTTTCGGCGGCTCGTAGCTGGAGACGGCGCGGACGGCGTCCTCAGGGGCCACGCCATGGACCTGGCAGGCCAGCATGGCCGCAAGGATGTTCTCCATGTTGTGCCTGCCACGCAGGCGGATGGAGGAGGCATCACCGGCCTTTCTTCCATTCACCCGGAACTCACCGTTGGCATAGGTGGCGTCCGCCTCCAGTCCGTAGGCGGAGAAGCTGACGCGCCGGGCCCGCCCCGTGGACACGGATTCGCCCGCGCGAACGATGGCGACATCCTCCTCAGTGACGTTTTCAAAGATGCGCGCCTTGGCGGCGAAATACTCGGCCATGCCCGGATAGCGGTCGAGGTGGTCCGGGGCGAAGTTCAGCCAGATGGAGGCCCGCGCCCTGAAGTTCCGGATGGTTTCAAGCTGAAAGCTGCTGATCTCCAGCGAAAGCACGTCATGGCGCACGCCGGAAGCAACAACCTCGCTCAACGACATGCCATGGTTGCCGCAGGGAATGGAACGCCTTCCGCAGGCCTCGAAGATGTGGGCGATGAGCTCCGTGCAGGTGCTCTTGCCGTTCGTGCCGGTGATGCCGACCATCGGCATGTCCGTCAGGTTGAAGGCGAACTCCATCTCCCCTTCAAGGGGCACGCCGGCGTCGGTGAACTTCCTCGGCAGCGGCCAGCCTGCATCCAGGCCTGGACTGATGATCACACGCTGGAACAGGCCCGGGGTGACGGCAAACTCCGCAGCATCCCTGCCGGAGACCGTCTGAAAGCCTTCGGCATGCAGCCTGTCGAGCGCCGCCTTGATCTTCACGGGGTCGCCTTCGTCAAGGACCGTCACCTCCGCCCCGTGCAGGCGGGCGAGGCGCGCCGCCCCCAGGCCGCTGCGTCCGGCGCCGAGGATGGCAAAGTGTTGTCCCTGGAAGGAGGTCATGTTCAACGAAGCTTGAGGGTCGCGAGGCCGAGCAGCGCAAAGAAGAGGGAGAGGATCCAGAAGCGGACGATGACCTGGTTTTCATGCCAGCCGCCGAGCTCGAAATGATGATGAATGGGCGCCATGCGGAAGACGCGCCTGCCGCGCTTCTTGAAGCTGACGACCTGGATGATGACGCTCAGCGCCTCCATCACAAACACGCCGCCGACGAGGGCGAGGACGATCTCCTGACGGCAGGCGATGGCGATGCTGGCGATGCAGCCGCCGAGGGCCAGCGAGCCGGTGTCGCCCATGAACATCTTCGCCGGGTGGGCGTTGAACCAGAGGAAGCCCACGCAGGATCCCGCCAGGGCCATGGCCACGATGGGGATCTCGTTGGCCAGCGAATGATGAGGCACGCCGAGATACTCCGAATAAAGCGCGCTGCCCGAGACATAGCCGAAGGCGGTGTAGGCCACCGCGGTGGTGAGGCTGCAGCCCGTGGCAAGGCCGTCGAGGCCGTCCGTCAGGTTCACCGCATTCGACGCGCCGACAATGATGAGGGCGAACATGGCCACGGCAAGGATGCTCATGTCATTGATGACCGGCCCCTTGTAGAAGGGCAGGAAGAGCGCGCGCAGCGTGGAATCCCCGCCCAGTTCGGCAAAGGCCGTCCGTCCCGCCTTTTCAGCGGCATCAAGCGTGACATCACTGGGCACCAGGTAGCAGAAGACAAAAGCCGTGACGAGGGCCACGCCCGTCTGCCAGACCAGCTTCTTCCGGGCGCTGACGCCCTTGGAGTTCTTCTTGCTGATCTTCAGGTAGTCGTCCTGGAAGCCGAGCGCACCGAGGCCGATGGTGCAGAACAGGATGTTCCAGACCATGATGTTGTCCCACTTCGCCCAGATCAGGGTGGAGATGACGATCGTCCCCAGGATGAGGATCCCGCCCATGGTCGGCGTGCCCGCCTTCTTGCCGTGAAGCTCGAACAGCTTGTGCACCTCCTCGGCCGTGCGGATCGGCTGGCCGATCTTCAGGGAGATGAGCCTGCGGATGAGCCGCTCACCCAGCATCAGGGACAGTCCAAACGCCGTGATCGCCGCGCCTCCGGCCCGGAAGGTGTGGTACTTGAAGATGTTCAGGAGCTTGTAGATGAACGAGTCGCTGCTGATCCAGTCAGCGGCCTCAAGCCAGTTCCTGAGTTCGTAGAGCCAGTAAATCATGCGTTCTGAAAATGGTGAAGGACCTTCTCCATGCCTGCGGAGCGGCTGCCCTTGAGCAGCACGGCGTCTCCGGGCCGCAGCAGCTCCTTCAGGTGGGCCGAGCAGGCCTCATGGGTGCCGAAGTTGCGCGACTCACACGGCGCGGCGGCCCCGCTGATCATCGCAGCCTCCTCACCCACGGTGAGAACCGCATCGAGCTTCAAGCCGGCGGCATGGCGGCCAACCGCCTGATGCCCCTCGGCCGCATGAGGCCCAAGCTCGCCCATGCGGCCGAGCACGGCGATCTTGCGCCCGGCATTCCGCAGGGCGGCGAGGGCGTTCAGCCCGGCCTTCATCGAATCCGGATTGGCATTGTAGGAGTCGTCGATGAACAGGATGCCGGCGATGGACTTGGTCTCCATGCGGCCTGAGGTCAGCCGGGAGCCGCGCAGGGCCTCCGCAATGTCCGCAGGCGCAATCCCATGAGCCCAGCCCATGCAGGCCGCGAGCGCGGCGTTGCCGACCATGTGCTCACCGATGACGGGAAGGAAGGTCTCAACGACCTCGCCGCTGAAGTCGAGCTTGAACGCCGTGCCCTCAGCACCGGCGCGAAGGTCGAACGCGCGCACATCGCCCACGCCCGTTCCCGCCCGGTAAACCGTGGCCTGGCAATGACGGGCGATGAGGTCGGTGTAGCGGTCGTTGGCGTTCAGCACGACGACGCCTTCGCCATGCACGTTGGCCGGCAGCGTTGCCTTCTCCCAGCCAATCGCATCCTGGCTGCCAAGATGCTCGATGTGCGCCATGCCGACGTTGGTGACGATCGCGGCGTCGGGCAGCGCGATGTCCACCAGCGTCTTGATCTCGCCGGCATGGTTCATGCCCATCTCGACAACACCGCACTCGTCGCACTCCTCCAGGCTGAGCAGGGTCAGCGGAACACCGATGTGGTTGTTGAGGTTGCCGGTCGTGGCGCGTGTCTGGAACCGGCAGGCCATGACGACCGCGGCGAGGTCCTTGGTGGACGTCTTGCCGTTGCTGCCGGTCAGTCCAACGATGAGCGGCTGAACCATGGCGCGATAGCCGCGTGCCAGGTCCTGGAGTCCAGCAAGCGTGTCATCGACCTCGATCATCACGCATTCATCCGATGCCTCCGCACGTCCTTTTTGAACCAGGCAGGCAGTGGCGCCGGAGGCCATCACCTGAGGCAGGAAGTCATGCGCGTCAAAACGCTCGCCCTTCAACGCCACAAACAGGTCACCCGGCCGCACCTGGCGCGAATCCGTGACGACGCGCGACACGGTCCGGCCGTCACGCGCGGCAACGGTGCCGTTCGCAAGGCTGGCGAGCGTCTGGAGGTCGAGGGGCTTCATCGGCGTGGAGGAGGGCGGCGGTCGTCCGAGGAACGGCCGTAGCCCGGACGGTCGGGCCGGTCTTGAAAACGAGGGCGGCGGGGCGGCGGGGCGGGCATGCCTCCTTCGCGGGCCTGACGTTCAGCCTCACGCAGGGCCTCGCGTTCCTTGCGCTCGACATCACGGTCACTGACGATCTTGCTGAGGAGCTGGCGCACGACACGGCGGTCATCAAAGGAGTGCTTCACGCCGTTGACCTCCTGATAATCCTCATGCCCCTTGCCGGCGATGACGACGATGTCGCCCTCGCGCGCATTTTCGAGCGCCGCCCGGATGGCTTCACGCCGGTCCACGATGGCGGCGTGGCTTTTCGGACGGGCGAAGCCCTTCACGGCGTCGGCGATGATGGACTCGGGCTTCTCGCTGCGCGGATTGTCGCTGGTGACGATGCAGATGTCGCTGCCGGCCTCGGCGGCCTGGGCCATCTTGGGACGCTTGGTGCGGTCGCGGTCGCCGCCGCAGCCGAAGACCGTGATGATGCGGCGCGGCTTGAGCGCCCTGGCCGCCTTGAGGACGTTGCTGATGGCGTCAGGCGTGTGGGCGTAGTCGACAAAGACCTGGAAGCGGCTGTTGTCGCCGGTGACGCGTTCGAGGCGGCCCGGAACCTGGGGCGCCGACTTGAGGCTGTTGATGGTTTCACGCAGGTTGAGCCCGGCTGAATGCGCGGCCGCGATGGCGCCGAGGGCGTTGTAAATGTTGAAGTCCCCGATGAGCGGCAGGCGGACGAGGAAGGAGCGGCCCTTCACCTCCAGCTCAAAGGTCGAGCCGGTCATGTCATAGCGAGGGTTGACCGCGCGGTAGTCGGCGCCGACACCGAAGCCGAACTTCAGCACGCGGCCGGTGCCTTCGTAGCGCTGGATGAGCTTGCGGCCCCAGGCGTCGTCAAGATTGACCACGATGCCGCCCTTGGGCTGGGAGGCGATCATTTCAAACAGGCGCACCTTGGCCACGAAGTACTCCTCCATGGTGTGATGATAATCGAGGTGGTCCTGAGTCAGGTTGGTGAAGACACCGGCGGTGAACGTCAGGCCGAAGACACGGTCCTGATCCAGGGCATGGGAGCTGACCTCCAGCGCGCAGGCCTTGCAGCCGTTGTCGCGCATCTGGGCGAGCAGGTCCTGGATCTCCAGGGACTCCGGTGTCGTGTGCGTGGCCGGAACCTGCCTGCCGCCGACGTCATAGACAACCGTGCCGAGAAGCCCGCAGCGCTTCTGACCCGCGTTCATGAGGTGATGCAGAAGGAAGGCAGTGGTGGTCTTGCCGTTCGTGCCGGTGACCCCAAGCAGGGCGAGCTTCCGTGCCGGAAAGTCATGAAGCGCCGCGGCCGCCTGGGCGAGCGCGATGCGTGAATGCTTCACATGCACCCAGGGCACCGGGCAGTCGTCGGGAGGGGCCTGTTCGGCGATGATGGCCGCGGCTCCGGCGGCAATGGCCTTGCCGATGTAGTCGTGACCGTCCGATGTCGAGCCGCGCAGGGCGACGAAGGCGGTTCCCGGCGCAACCTTGCGGGAGTCGTAGGCGAGCGTGTTGATCCTTGTGTCCAGGCTACCGCTGGTCACGGGCTTTTCAAGATGGGCGATGAGTTCGCGTAGTGTCATTAAGGTGGGGTTATTCCTGATCGCCTCCTTCGAGGGCGAGCGGACGGCTGGGGCGAACGGAAAGCTGCTTGAGGACCTCTGAGGCGATCTCCCCGAAGATTGGAGCCGCCACCTTCCCGCCGCCTATGGCGGTCTTGTCCTCGCATTTAGGATAATCAAGCACAACCACGCAGACGATCTTCGGATCCTTCGCGGGCGCGAAGCCGGCGAAGGAGGTGATCCACTGGCCTTCGGGATAGCCGCCCTTCCTGAGCAGCCTGCCCTTCTTGTCATAAACGGGGTTATGCTCAGGATCGTAACGGCGGGTGGTGCCGGTCTTTCCGGCAGCTTCGAGACCTTCAAACCTGGCACGGCTGCCGGTGCCCTCCTCGACGACCAGCTGGAGCAGCTCACGCATGGTCTGGGCCGTCTGGCCCTTGCAGACATGCCCGGCCACCTGCGGGGGCATGACCTCCACCTTGCGCCCGCCGTCGCTGACGACGCGGTCGATCAGGCGGGGCTTCATGAGGATGCCGCCGTTGGCGATGGCGCCGTAGGCCATGGCCATCTGGATGGGCGTGCAGTTGACCTCATAGCCGATGGGGAAGCGCGAGTAGGTGGCGTTGGACCAGCCCTTCTGGCTGTCATTCACATAGCCGCGGCTTTCGCCGTTGAGCTCGATGCCGGTTGGGCGGCCGAAGCCGAAGGCCTTCACATACTCGATGAACTTCTCCTGGCCGAGCTTCTTGAAGACCTTGAAGGTTCCGATGTTGCTCGAGTGCTTGAAGATGTCCGTCACGGGCACCACGCCCTGCCGCTTGAGGTCGTGCAGGGGCACCCGGAAGACGGGGTCGGTGTAGTCGCCCAGCTCGCAGTCAAAGGTGGAGCGGGTCGTGATGCGGCCCGTGTCGAGGGCGCCGGTGAAGGCGACGATCTTGAAGGTGGAGCCGGGCTCGTAGGGCTCGTAGATGGCGAGGTTCTTCCAGTTGGTGGAGCCTGGGGCGCCGCGGTCATGATCCGGCCGGAAGCTCATGGCCAGGATGGAGCCGTCCCTGACGTCGGTGACGACGGCCATGATCTTGTTAGGCCGCCACTGCAGGCTGGCCTGCTCGACGATGTGATCCACGGCGTCCTGGACGGCCATGTCGATGGTCAGGTGGATGTCCCGGCCGTGCACCGGGTTCTTGATCTCGCCCCGGTAGAGGGGGAGCTCACGTCCGGACTTGTCATGCTCGACCTCAACGCTGCCGGGCACGCCCCGCAGCACCTGCTCCTGGGTTTTTTCAACGCCGCGCACCCCGCCCCTGCCATCCTCGACGCCGCCGACGATCAGCGCCAGGCGGTTCTCCGTAGGGTAATGACGGCGGATGGTGGAGTTGACGTAGACGCCTCGGATGTGATGAGCGGCCAGCAGCGCCTTCCATTCCTTGGCCTGGTCCTCCGTCATCTTCTCCGCCAGCACCTCGATCTGCTCCTTCGAACGAATCCTGGCCAGCGCCTGCTCCCTGCTGAGGCCGAGCTTCGGGGCGATCTTGTCCGCGATGTGCTCCTGGTAGGAGGCGACGATCTGATCCTTGGTCAGGCCGACGGTTGAGGGAAACGAATACTTCGCCTCCCGCATCTCGGCGATGGCGAGGCGGGCGGTGAGCAGCTCGTGCAGATGCACCCGGTTGGTGCTGAGGTCGAAGATCTCCTCGTCGTAGGCCAGGTAGCGGCCGCTCAGGTCCTTGATGGAGCCGCGCTGGGCGGGCAGCGGGCGTGTCTCGCGAAACTTTCTGGAAGCCTCCTCGGCCAGGGCGGGGCCGCGCTTGAGATGCAGGTCATACAGCCGCCAGGAGACGGCCGAGAAGCCGAGCGTGAGCGCGCAGGTCGCCACGGCCATGCGGCCGACGAGAGGGCGGTCAAGGCGGATCTGACGATGGTTGGGAGGAGGCATCATGACGTGCTGGGCTTGGCCTGGGCGACGGTTTTGGCGGCGGGGACGGGCTTCAGGCGGATGATCGACCGGGTCTGCGGGTTGATCTTCTGAAGCCAGGTGCCCTTGGCCTGAAGCAGCGGCTGCACCCTGGCACCGTCGAGCATCTGGTCGATCTTCCGCTCGAGGCTGGTGATCTCGATGTCGAGGAGCTTCGTCTCCTGCTCCACCAGGCGCTGCTGCTCGGCGAGGGCGGCGATGCGGTTCTTGTTCACGACCACGCTCAGGGCCGCCAGCAGCACGGCCGCGCAGATGACCAGGACCGCGGTGACAACCGGCAGCCCGATCTTGTTACGATATTGGTTACGCTTCATGCCGGCAGGCGCTCGGCGGCGCGCAGGCGCGCGCTTCGGGCGCGGGGGTTGGCCTGCAGCTCCGTCTCCGAGGCCTCCAGGGGCTTCTTCGTGATCAGCTTCAGGCAGTGGTTCGGATTCAGTTTTTGAGCGGGCCATTCGGGGCGGTCGATGAAGGGGGCGGCGTAGTTCTGGAAGGCGTGCTTGACGATGCGGTCCTCGATGCTGTGGAAGGTGATGACCACGAGGCGCGCGCCCGGCTTCAGCCACCTCGGGGCCTGGGCGAGGAATTCGCGCAGGGCGGGCAGCTCGGCGTTCACCTCGCAGCGCAGCGCCTGGAAGGTCAGCGTGGCAGGGTGCTTCTTGCCGTGCTTCGGACAGACGCGGGCGATCATTTCCGCAAGCTGAAGGGTGCTTGTGAAGGGCTTCCTGACACGGTCCTGGCAGATCGCCCGGGCGATCCTCCGCGCGTTCTGCTCCTCGGCATTTTCACGCAGGATGCGCTCGATGTCCTCCTGCTGCCAGGTGTTCACGATGTCTGCGGCGGTCAGCGGCGACATCATGTCCATGCGCATGTCCAGAGGGCCGTCCTTGGCAAAGGAGAAGCCACGTTCGGCGGCGTCAAGATGGCGGCTGCTGACCCCGATGTCGATCAGCATGCCGTCGAGCCCTCCCACACCCGCCTCGGAAAGCACGGAGGCAAAGTTGCGGAAGTTGCCCTTCAACGCACAAAACCTGCTTCCATAGGAAGCCAGCCGGGCACGAGCGTAGGCGAGGGCTTCATCATCCTGATCCATGGCCACGATGTCCGCCCCGTGCTGGAGCAGTGCCTCGGTATGGCCGCCACCTCCCAGGGTGCCGTCAAAAATGAGCTTCCCAGGAGCGGGCAGCAGGGCGTCAAGCACCTCCTGCAACAGCACCGGCTGATGGTAGAAAGGCAGGTTTCGGGAACTGGATGAAGGGTCTTCTGGCATGTCGGGCTTCTTTCCTCCTCCCTGCGGTTGCTGTCTCTGCGCCAGGGACCCCCGCCCCCAGGGCATGAGGTCATCCATGGCATCGTTCGCATCAAACCAGGGCCAGGTGCCAACCTGGAAAAACTCGCATAACCCTGTCCAGGCCCGCCTCATCCCCATGGACATCCCGGGCGGCAACGCGAGAGGCGCGGCGAACGGAGCACAGGCGGGAGACATGGCTTGAGTTTGGGAGGTTGATGCAATTATTGATTTTACAGCATTTATTTTTCCAAAACCTAAACATTTTGGAGAGCTTAATTACATAACTAGCGCCATTGCATCAATCATAGATTTCAGCCATCCATGGATTTTTGATAATTCGGCAAGGGCAGGCCTTTAAAAATATGTTCTTTTGAACATATCCCCTGCTAATAACCTGAAAGAGACTGGCAAAAGCCCGTCTCCCATCTTGCCAAAGCTGGCTCATTGCCCTCTCATGGCATCTCACTTTTTACAACACTCATGGGCGCTCAATGGAAACAGAAATGGCGGGAACTGGCCGCTGATCAGAAAGGCAAGATCGTCGGCAAGCTGACGCGGGAAATTCAGGTGGCCGCCCGGCTGGGGGGAGCTGATCCTGACCTGAACGCCCGGCTTTACGCCGCCATCACCGCCGCCAGGAAGCAGAGCGTCACCCGCGACTCCATCGAACGCGCCATCGCCAAGGGCAGCGGCATCGGCGGCGAACCCGTGAACTACCAGACGGTGGTTTTTGAAGGCTTCGCACCGCACCGTGTGCCGGTGATGGTGGAATGCCTGACCGACAACAACAACCGCACCTCCTCCGAGATCAAGGTCCTGTTCAAGGCCGGCAGCATAGGGACCCCGGGCTCCGTGGCCTGGATGTTCGAGCACTGCGGGCTGGTCGAGGCCCAGCACAGCGACAAGTCGCTCGACATCGAAGTGGCCGCGCTGGAAGCCGAGGCGGACAATGTGGAGCCCCTGGAGCTGGATGAAGATGAGGCGGCAGGACATATCGGCGCGCGCTTTTTCTGCGCCATATCCAGCCTGGACACCGTGACCAAGGCGCTGAAGGCGGCGGGATGGAACGTCACGACCTCCGAACTGCACTATCACCCGAAGGACTGCCCGGAGCTGACCGAGGCCCAGCGCGAGGAGGTGACCGCATTCCTTCAGAGCCTCGACGGACATGCCGACGTGCACCGGGTCTACGCAGCGATGAAGTAGGCCTGCCCCGCTCAGGCCAGCATCTGGGGAACCAGCTCGCCATGAACATTGGTTAGGCGCATGTCGAGGCCCTGGAAGCGCACCGCCAGCTTTGTATGCTCAAAGCCGAGCAGGTGCAGCAGCGTGGCGTGCAGGTCATGCACATGCACCGCGTCCTGGGTGACGTTGAAGCCGAACTCATCGCTTTGACCAAGCGTGATGCCCGGCTTCATGCCACCGCCGGCAAACCACATGGTGAAGGCGTTGGGGTGATGGTCGCGCCCGTCGCTGCCGCCCTGTACCATGGGAGTGCGGCCAAACTCTCCGCCCCAGATGACCAGCGTGTCCTCCAAAAGGCCGCGCTGCTTCAGGTCACGCACCAGGGCGGCGCAGGGCTGGTCGGTCAGGCCGCACTGCTGCTTCAATCCGTTGACGAGGCCGCCGTGATGATCCCAGGCCTCGTGAAAAAGCTGCACAAAACGCACGCCGCGCTCCACCAGCCGGCGGGCGAGCAGGCAGTTGTTGGCAAACGAGGCCTCGCCAGGCTTTGCGCCATACATTTCCAGGATGTGCTTCGGTTCCTGGGAAAGGTCCATGACCTCAGGCGCCGTCTGCTGCATCCGGTAAGCCAGCTCGAAGCTGTTGATCCGCGCGGCAATCTCCGGGTCACCGACGGTGCCGAGGCGCTCCTCATTGAGCTGCTTCAATGCATCCAGGGTCTGCCGCTGCGTCCTGTCGGTGACACCCTTCGGATTGCTCAGGTAGAGCACCGGCTCGCCGCTGCTGCGGAAGGGCACGCCCTGGTAGACCGTCGGCAGGAAGCCGCAGCCAAAGTTCGACAGGCCGCCGCTCGGCCCCTTCTGGCCGCTCTGCATGACGACATAGCCGGGAAGGTCCTGGTTCTCCGTGCCCAGGCCGTACAAAGTCCAGGCCCCAAAGCTCGGCCTGCCAAAGATCTGTGAACCCGTGCTCATCAGAATCTGCGCCGGCGCATGGTTGAAGGCGTCCGTCTTCATTGAGCGCACGATGGTCAGGTCGTCCGCAATCTTTGAAAGGTGCGGCAGAAGCTCGCTGATCTCCGCACCGCTGCGGCCATGGCGCGCAAACTTGAACTTTGGGCCAAGGAGGCGGCTGTTGGGATTGATGAAGGCGGCGCGGTAGCCCTTGAGCAGATCCGCAGGAGGCAGCCTGCCGTCCCACTTCGCCAGCTCAGGCTTGTTGTCGAACAGCTCCAGATGGCTGGGGGCGCCTCCCATGAAAAGGTAGATCACCCTCTTGGCCCTGGCCGGGTAGTGCGGACGTTTGTCCGCAAGCGGGCCGGCTGAGGCTGGGGCGGCAAATCCCTGGGAGCGCATCAGGTCCATCGCGGCCAGCGAGGCCATGCCGACCCCGCATTCCTGGAAGAACCAGCGGCGGGTGAGGTGGCGGGCGTGCTCGGACCGGATTTCGGAGGAAAGGTTCATGGCTCTCGGAAAGTATCGCCAAGGCATTCGCAAGACTCCAGCACCGTCTTTCCAACCAAGTGCACAAGCCATGCCGGAGGGTTGAATGCTTCATGAGCCCCCTGCCTGCATGGATCAATCAGGCAGGATCACCACGTCGGAGGGGGCGGCCGACACGCAGACACGCTCGGAGGAGGGCATGCGGAGGCGGCGGGGATTCGTCTCGCAGATGATCAGCCGCTGACCACCCTCCATCTCCAGCGCATACTGGACCATCGCGCCCAGGTAGGTCGTGTCCACGACATGGCCGGGGAACAGGTTCGGGGAACCTGGAGCCACGTCCAGGCTGCACGCCTCCGGCCTAACCGAAAGCATGACCCTGGCTCCCGGTGCGGGAATCCAGTCCTGCAAGGTCGGCCTGGCATGCAGCCGTCCGAAGGCCGTCTGCACGACCGCTAAACCCTGGCCGGCCGCCGGCTCGGCCACGGTTCCCGGAATCAAGTTGGTCTCGCCGATGAACCCGGCCACCATCTTGTCCGCCGGATTTCTGTAGACCTGCTCGGGCGTGCCCGTCTGCACCAGCCTGCCTGATTCCATGACCGCCAGACGGTCGGCCATGCTCAGGGCCTCGTCGCGGTCGTGGGTGACATAGACCGCCGTGAGGCCGAACTCCTTGCAGATGCGCCGGATCTCGGAGCGCATTTCCTGACGCAGCTTCGCATCCAGGTTGGACAGCGGCTCATCAAGCAGCAGGCAGCGCGGCCTGACGACCAGCGCCCGGGCCAGGGCGACGCGCTGCTGCTGGCCGCCGGACAGCTGCGAGATGCGGCGGCCGCCCAGCCCGCCCAGGTGCACAAGCTCCAGGACCTCGGCCGCGCGGCGCTCAATCTCCGCCCTCGGCCTGCCCTGCTCCTCCAGGCCGAAGGCGATGTTCTGGGTCACGGTCAGGTGAGGCCAGAGGGCGTAGCTTTGAAACATCATGCCGGTGCCGCGCCTGTGGGCGGGCAGGCGCGTGACGTCCTCATCACCAAAGCGGATGGTTCCGGCGTCGGGCTGGTGAAAGCCCGCGAGGTGACGCAGCAGCGTGGTCTTGCCACAGCCGCTCGGCCCGAGGAGGAAGAAGAGCTCGCCCCTGGCGATGTCGAGGCTCACGTCCTGGAGCACCGGCAGCGAACCAAATCTTTTGCAAAGGCCTTGGATGGAGATGGGGACCATGGTCGTGCGTCAGCGCCGGGGCTTCGGACGCCTCCTGCCCTGGCGCGGCGGGGCGGCGTCATGCGCGCACTGAAGCTCGGTGACGATGCCTTCCAGGACAGCCAGGGCGAAGGAGATCTTCTTGAAGAAGGACGGGTTGTGAGGAACCAGGATGAACCGGGGATGCCGGCTCCAGAGCGAATACAGCCCACGGTCGAGCTGCACCGCCTGCTCCTGGGTTTCGTTGCGGATCGGGTTGCCCCCTTCGATGCCCATGCCGCCGACCGCCGCGCTTTCGAAGAAGATGACCGCGTCGTAACGCTGAAGCTCCTCGTCGAGGCTGGTCTCGAGCTCCTCGAAAAAGCCGTCGGATTCCCCGGGCCAGTAGGCAGCGCCGTCCACCGTGCCGCGGTCGCAGAGCAGCACCCGGTCAGGAAACAAGGCCGCCTGGACGTCCTCCAGGTTGCGCTGGACGTGATAGATGGCGCGCTGCGCCGCATGAACGGCCAGCGGTTCATGGACGCGCGGAAAGCCCCCCGTGAAGACCATGGTCGCCGCCTCGGGCACCATGGCCACGCGGTCGCCCATCTCGCGTCGGAACAGGTCGGCGGCGGTGGTTTTGCCGCCTCCCGGGCCGCCGGTGAGGACAATGCGGCAGTGGCCGTTGCGTGTTGCTTTTTTTCTCATGTGTCTCTCAGGGATCGATCTCAATCATGGTTAGTCACCGGAGGTGCCGGACGCCCGCCCCTCCCCGCCAGTCTGCCAGCCCTGCGATTCCTGGCAACGACCATTCTGATCACACGCAGGAATCAGCGGTTGCAGGCCGGGGGCTTTTTCGGGAAAAGGACGGAAGTGACCTCAAGGCAGCCCCAGTGACCCCTCCCCCCACCATCGTCTTCATCCAGAAATCCGCAGGCCGCGGCGGCGCCAAGAGCCGTCTGCTGGACACGCTGGGGGCCTTGAAACACGGAGCGGACTGCAGGCTGCTCGTCGTGTGCTCCGAGGAGGGCGAGTTCACCCGCCATTGTTCCGGCATCGGCGTGCCGGTGCTTCTCCACGGGCTTCCCGAATGGCGGAAGCTGAAAGGCCGCCTGACTTTTGGTTCGGCCATGCGTTCACTCGCCGCACGCCTGGCAGGGCAGGACGTCCGCTGGGTGGTCAGCAATGAAATGTGGTGGGCGCCTCATGCCGCCGCCCTGGCGTCAAGGATCGGCGCCAGGTCCGCCGCCATTCTTCGCGACGGCATCGCCGACGCCGTGAAAGGCAGGAAGTACCGGCTGCATCGCTGCGACCTCATCCTGCCTCTTTCACGCCAGATCGAACGCGGGCTGGAGGAGGACCCCGGATTGAAAAGCCGCTCCCGTCTCTTCCATGACGGGCTCATCCTGCCGCCGCAAAGGCCGGAGTCCGCAGCGCTTCTGGACGCCGCCATGCACCAAGTGAACCCGCAGGTGAGGCGCTGGCTGCTGGTCATCGGCCGCGTCCAGCCGCGGAAACGCCAGGAGGACGCCGTGCGCACCCTGAAGGCGCTGATGGAGCTCGGACACCAGGACCTCGGCCTGCTCGTCGCCGGCGACTGCGATGCAGACTACGAGCCGGTCATGCGCTCAACCCTGCAGGAATGCGATGTCACGGACCGAGTGGTCATGCTCGGCAACTTCACCGACATCCGTTCGCTCTTCGCCCGTGCCGACGCCTGCCTTCTCACCAGCCTGCGGGAGGCCCTGCCCGGCTCGGTCATTGAATCCTTCCTCTCCGGAAAACCCTGCTTCATGTATCCCTGCGAAGGAGCCGAGGACATCTTCGGGCCTCACCAGCAGCAGTTTGTCAGCGCCGCGTTCGAGCCACGGATGCTGGCGGAGAAGATGGACCGGCTGCTGAGGAAACCCGACGTCCTGGCCGCCGAAACCAGCGCACTTCAGGCACGCGCTCGCTCGCTCTTCTCCATTGACGCCCATCTGCGGAGCCTGGCAGGCCTTCTGGGCATCGGATTAAAAACCCCGGCCACCTCCACGGAGCCATGAACAGAATCCTGGTGATCTACGGAGCCTTCGGCAGGCGCAGGCTGGAGCGGTCCTTCAAGGACTGGAGCAGGGCCGTCATTTATGAAAACGACGCACGAGTCCCGGAATCCATCCGCAGGCAGGCCGCGGCCGTGATTTCACCCGAGGCCACCTATCCGGGGGAGACGGTCGCCAGGCTTAACCAACAATTGGAAGACCTGCTGGACGCCTTCCTCGACGACCCTGCGCCCATGCCGGGCCTGGAGACCGGGCGTGTCTTCCGCAGCGCCTGCATGAGCATGGAGGGCATGCGCATCGTCATGCCGTGGCTGAGGGCCCTTGAGGAGGCGCGCCGAGTCGTCGCCTCCGGCCCCTTCAGCGGGATGATCATCAGCCCCGGCTGCGGGCTCTGCGTCCCCGCCTGGGAGCAGGTCGCGCTCAGCCTCGGCATCCCCGTGAGAGTGCTGGACCTCGACGCCTCCGAGCCCCCCCTGCCCTGGATGCTGCGCAGGCGGATCCAGCGATGGCATCACATGCGCGGCCGGAAACCGCCGAAGAGCCGGGCGTTCAAGCTGCCGGAATTCCAGCCCGGCGACGAACTGATGTGCGTGGACGGCCGCGTGGAGGTCATCCTTGGCGAAGCCGGGGCCGCCGCCGGATGGAAGCGCGCGCCGGCCTTCACACCCGCAGAAGACGAAGCCCTGAAGCCCCTTCAGGAAGGCTACCTCGGCTGGTGGAAGCAATGGTGGTTACGCTGGCAGCAGGCGCATGCCGCGGAAGGTCCGCTGTCACCCCATCACGCCCTGAAACGGCTGGGTGAGTGGTCGGCCCGGGAGGTCTATCCACGCAGCCATCTGGCCCTTCAGCAGGCCCGCGAACATCTGAAACGGCTGAAGCCTGGGCGCATCCTTGTCGGCACCATGCATGGCAAGGTCGAGCTGATGTGGGTCGTGGCGGCCAGGGAGCTCGGCATCGAGGTCGGCGCCTACACGCTCGACGACGCCATTTATCCCAGGCTCTGCTTCCAGCCCGACTTTTTGTTTTTTGACGACCAGCGCCAGCAGGTCTTCGCCATCGAACGCGGCATCCCTGAAAACCGGATGGTGCCGGTGCGCACCCACCGGCTTCCCGCCGCGGCGCCACGCACACCGGGCGTCTGCAGGCGTCCGCTCGTGGTCATCGCGGACACCTCCTATCACGGCGTCAACGCCTCCCCCTCCCCGATCATCAGCTTCTGGGCGCTTGAGGTCGTTGTTGAAGCCGCAAGGCTGCTGCCAGGCTGGGACTTCGCCTTCAAGTTTCATCCCATCAAGGAACGCCCGAAGCCGCTGTTCAACTTCGACGGCTGCCACCATCCGCACATCTACGAACGCGAAAGGCACTTCCGCTCCCTGCGTCCTCCGGCCAACGTCCGGGTCACCGCACCTGAGGAGCGTTTCTCCGACTTCATGGGCGTGGCGGATGTCGTGCTGCACATCTACTCGTATGCCGCCATCGAGGCCATGGCCGCCTCCATCCCGGCCGTCCTTCTGGCCACACGCAATGACGATCCCAACGTGGCCTGGCGCTGCATGAGGGACGCTGGCGTGCTGCCTGTGGCGGCCGATGCCGCCGAACTGGTGCAAACCCTCAGGACATTGCACGAGGACGGCACGCAGCGGAAGCAGGTCATCGAGGCGCAGAAGCGCTTCCTGAAGGTCTTCCATCGTCCGGAGGGCACCACCCTGGCCGAGGCAACCCTTGCTCAATGGCCCTCACAGGCCCTCAGCTGACGCCACTCGTCCAGCACGGCCGAAAGCGGCACGGCGGAGGTTGGCGGCAGACGTTCCCGGGAATGATCAAAAGCGCTGACAGAGCGGTTGCGCGGAGTCGGCCAGTGCCATTTGCCCGGCGCCACGGGCCCGAAGATCACCAGCGTCGCCACGCCCATGGCCTGGGCGAGGTGGGCTGCCGAACCATCAACGCAGACCACGGCCTCCGCCCCGCCCAGCGCGTGAAGGTACTGCTTCATCGAGGTCCTGCCGGCGAGGTCCACCAGCCCGGCTGGAGCGGCGGCGGCGATGGCCGTGCAGTGTTCACGCTCAGCCTCCGAAGTCCCGCCGGTCATCACCCAGGTGATGCCCTGGGTTTCCCCGGCCTCCAAAAACTCCTTCCAGGCCTGCACGGTCCAGAACTTCGTCGGCCAGGCCGCCGTGGGGTTGATCAGGCAGTAGCGCCAGTGCGGAAGTTCAGGATGCCGCCATTCGCCCGGCGGCAGATTCAACCGTGAAGGAGCGAACGCAGCGTCATCACCGCCAAACACCCTCCAGAAATAATGCGCCCAGTGCTCGAACAGGATGATGGGCTCCACCTTCACCTCATGGAAGATGAGCCGGTACCACCAGCGGATGCGGTTCGCATGAATCACCAGCAGCTTCTTCCGTCCCGCGCGGGTCTTCAGCGCTCCAAGCACGGCCTTGGAGCTCCAGCTCGTTGCCCAGAGTTCGTCAGGCCGCTCCTTCAAGTCCGGCCCCCAGACGGCGGCGGGCATGAGCTCAACGAGCGGACGGAAGGACTCGCGGACAAACAACGCGCAGGGCCTGCCGTCACGCGCCGAAAGCAGCCTTGTCAGCGGTTCCAGCAGCGTCACATCCCCGAGCTGCTTGTCGCTGAGGATGGCAGTCTGGCGCGTGGCCGCATTATGGGATGAACTCATGCCACGCTCCGATAAATGGCCGCCACGGCAGGGCAAGCGGAATGTCCCCCGTCTCAGCCGCCGTTCCTTCCATCTGGACAAAGGAGCACGCTCCGTCTAAGCACACAGGCCTGCCTCATGCCGGACCGTCCCCGCACCCGCATCGCCCTCTATGGTGACTCGCTCTCCCTGCCCCGCCCGGGAGTGGTGGTCAACGGCCAGCGCTACATCATGCGGCTTCATGACCGGCTCGAGGAACGGCTTGGCATGGTCGTCGATGTCCTGGACCGCGGCGAGGGCGGCGGCTCCATTTCCATGCTCAAGGGCCGCGTCATCCACGACAAGGGCTACTACAAGGAACCCGGCTTCCTGGCCGTCATGCAGTCGGGCATCGTCGACTGCGCGCCGCGGCCCGTCGATGAATCCACGCGCGTCAGGATCAGCCGCCTGCCCTCCTTCATCCGCAAGCGGGTGATCAAGTACCTGCACAACAACCGCACCCGCCTGCTCCTCCGCCGCTTCTACGTCCGCACCAGCCCCTCGCTCTTCCTCAGCGAATACCAGGAGGCCCTGAAGTGGCTGAAGGTTCACTATGAGCACCTGTTCTGCATCAACATCTGTCCGGCGCCGGCCTCGTATGAAAAGGTGTCGCCAGGCGTGACCCGCCAGATCGCGGCCTACAACGAACTGGTCCGTGAAGCCGCCGCCTCGGCAGGCGCACGCCTGGTGGATGTCCACTCCATGATCCAGGACGGCGGTGACATTTACGAATACATCGTGCGCGAGGACGACCACCACATCATGCCGCGCACTCATGAATGGATCGCGGACGACATCCTCACGCAGCTTGGCACGGAAACCCTGCCATCCACCCATCCCTCCCGAGCATGATCAAAGCAGCAGTCATTGGAGTCGGCCGCATGGGCCGCAAGCATGGAAAGGCCCTCAAGGCCGCAGGCCTCGAACTCTGCGGCGTCGCCGACGGGCTCGATGCCTCGCTGCAGGCCGCCCGCGACGAACTGTCCCTCACCCCCGGCCAGTGCTTCCAGGATCCGCTCGAGATGATCCGCACTGTGAAGCCTGGCTTCCTCTGTGTCGCCACCACCGCGACCAGCCACGCCGACCTGACCTGCCAGGCGGCGGAGATGGGCGTGCGCCACATTCTTTGCGAAAAGCCGATGGCCACCTCCGCGGCCGACTGCGAACGCATGATCGCCACCTGCGAAAAACATGGCGTCACCCTCGGCGTCAACCATCAGATGCGCTTCATCTCCCAGTACATGCGGCCGAAGGAGGTCGTCGAATCCGAGGCGCTGGGCGGCTTCTGCGGCCTGCATGTGATCGCCGGCAACTGCGGTCTCGCCATGAACGGCACGCACTTTGTCGAACTCATGCGCCTCATGGCCGGTCCCGCCGAGGAGGTCACGGCCTGGTTCTCACCCGACATCACGCCGAACCCGCGCGGACCTGAGTTTGAAGACCGCGCCGGCTTCATCCGCGTGCGCACCACGACGGGGAAGCGCCTGCACGTCGAAGCCACCTCCGACCAGGGCCACGGGCTGCTTCTGTGCTACTCCGGACGCAACGGCCAGGTGGTCGTGGACATGCTGACCGGCTGGATGCGCGTGAACTGCCGCAAGGAGGAGCACCGGGCCAAACCAACAACGTTGTACGGACTGCCCTGGGATTCGTGGGAGGAGAAGCTGGTCATGACCGATGTCGAGACGGCCACCCAGAAGGTGATCGAGCACATGCTCGCCGGCTCAGGTTATCCCAACGGACAGGACGCCATGCATTCCGTCAGGACGCTGGTGGCCGCCCATGCCTCCGCAGCGCTCGGCGGAGTTCCCGTTCCCCTCGACCAGCCTGCCTGGCATGAGCACCGCTTCCCCTGGGCCTGAAACAGCACCCCTCCTTTGATGCATGAGCGCAGACTCCCCCCATTCATCCCCTGACCTTCCACGCCCCCTGAACGTGGCCTTTGTCGGAGCCGGACCGACTGGCAGGGCCCACGTCCAGGCCTTCAGGGACGTGCCCGGCGTTCGTCTGGCCGGCATCATGAACCGCTCACGCGCCAAGGCCGAGGCGGCGGCAGCCGAGCTTGGGATTGAATCCGTCAACGACAGCATCGCCGAACTTTATGACAAGACCCGCGCCGACCTGGTCGTCGTGACCGTCTCCATCCTTTCGGCCCGCGCCGTGCTTCAGGAATGCCTGGCTCATCCCTGGGCCATCCTGGTGGAAAAGCCGCCGGGCATTGACATGACCGAGGCCGAGGACCTGCTGTCGGAGGCAAGGCGCCGGGGCGCACGCATCTATGTCGCCATGAACCGCCGCGCCATGTCATCAACACGCCAGGTCATCGATGACCTTGCCGACAATGCCGAGCGCCGGTTCATCCAGGTCTGCGGACAGGAGGACTGTGAACGGCTCGCCACCGTGCATCCGCCCGAGGTGGTCTCACGGGCCATGTTCGCGAACTCCATCCACTGCATCGACTACCTGCGAATCTTCGGACGCGGTGAGATCACGGACATCCGGGTGGCCGGCCGCTGGGACCCCGTGGCAAAGACACCCGTCTCCGCATGGATCACCTTCAGCAGCGGCGACATCGGCTCCTACATCGGCGTGTGGAACGCACCGTCGCCCTGGTCAGTCTCGGTCACCACCGCCTCGCGACGCTGGGAGATGCGCCCGCTGGAAAAGGCGGCGCTGCAGCTTCGAGGCCAGTTCACCCTGACGCCGCACGAGCCGCATGAGTGGGACAAGCTCTACAAGCCCGGCTTCCGCTGGCAGGCCGGACAGGTCGCGCGTGCCGTCTCCGGCCTGCCCAGCCAGGCCGTGACGCTGGAGGACGCCGTGGCCACCATGGACCTCATCGCCAGGATCTACTCCTGAGTCACTGTTCAAGGCAGGGCATCGTTGCGGCCCTCCTGGCGGCCTCGTTGATGCCTTCGGAGATGCTCACCCTGGAAGCCCAGAAATAATCGTCCTGATAGCGGTGCTGCTGGCGGATGTGCTCCTGCCTGAACTCCCTGGAGTCCGCGAGACGACGAAGCATGCCGACCAGATCCTCCACCGTGTCGGCCTGCAGGGTCTGCATCCAGTCCTGCATGTCCGGGAAGGTGATCGACTCCGGGGCGTGACGGCTGAGGAAGACCACGGGAATGCCGAAGTGGAAAGCCTCCTGGCCGGTGAGTGAAATCGTGTTCAGCAGCACGGCCGTCTGCCTCAGGCAGTCCTGCATGTCCGCCTCGGGGGGGATCAGCGAGAAGTTGCGAGGAGGCCGCAGTGACCGGATGAAGTCCGTCTTGATCCGCACCTCCGTCTCATCCATGCCCAGGAAGCTGCGCTGCTCGGACTTGGGAACGCGCAGCGGATGAAACTTCACCTTGAAGTCATAGTCAGGCAGACGCCGTGCGGCCTCGATCAAAAGCCGGTAGAGCCGCAGCCCCTCCTGAGGGTCGTTCATCAGGCTCATGGAGTCCGCCAGCAGGGCCATCGGGCGCCGCGACTTGAACGAGGCCTCCGTCTCCGCCTCCGTGCGCCGAGGCTCCGCCGGAATGCGGTGGCAGCGGACATCGATGATGCGTTCGACCGGATAACCCGCTTTAAGGACACGGGAAAGGCCGCGTGCCCCGTCGAGCAGCAGAAAGTCCGGGCAGTAGGTGATCATGGGGTCCGCCAGACAGTCATAGGTGTAGCCTGCCACCGGAATGCCGAGGTCGGCGGCGGCCAGGCACCAGATGACCTCTTCCTCGTTGATCTGCGTATCGGCGATGATCAGCGAGGGCCTGTGTTCCTCCAGCCAGGCCCTGGCCTTCGCCTTCAAGGCCATCCAGCGTGGATAGACCTGGGTGGTATAATGGGCGCCCATCTCCTCGAACACCTCCCTGAATGTACCGAGGAAAGGCTCGGCCCCGGGCTTGCAGCCAGGCAGCAGCACCTCACGCTCCCAGGCCTTCCACCAGTCCGCAAAGCGTGCCTTCTCCGGCTCCATGACACCCGCGTCCGGCTCGCCCAGATCCTCCAGCGAGGCGTTGATGATGCGAAAGTCTGGCAGCTTCTCCTCAAGCATCAGCAGGTGGCGCATCCGCCTTGTCACGCACACCGCCAGGGGCAGGCCTTGCTCGTCACGGGCAGGCCTCGCGTCCCTTGCCGCCACCGTGACGGACTTCGCCTTGTTTTTGCTGATCCTCTTGCAGCGCCATCTCTCAATCCTTCGCGCCAGCGTCCTGCCACGCCATTCCGGTTCAAGCACCACGGTTTCAAGATTGTTTTCCCGCGCCACCTCCTTCCAGAAGCCGAAGTTCACTCCGCTGCCCGCGGTGATCACGATGCGGTCAAACTTGAAGCGCCTCCAGAGGCTGTCACGCACCCTGGAATTGACGATCCGGGTGAAGCAAAAATCCTGAAATCCACCCACCAGCGCCGCCTTGCGCATCACGCTGTCCCCCGGCCTGTCGCCAAGCTCGGGGCGATGCCTCAGAAAATGGGACATCAGACGCGCGACGTCACCACGCACGATCTCAATCTCCTCGTAGCTGACGAAGTCAGCCGGCTTCAGCCAGGCGGTCGCCTGGGGAACGCTGGCCCGGTCAAGCAGCGTGTCGTACTCCAGCATCACCAGCCCGCCCTTCTCGCCCGCGAGCTGACGCTTCATGGCCTTCGGAGCCAGGGCGCCCGTGATGAAGAGGGTCAGGGACATGGCTTCAAACGCTGCGGAAGACCGTGTCATGAATCACCGGGCGTTTCTCGATGATCCGGATGTTGGGAGTGCGTCCGACGACCGTGCAGCCGGAGGGCACCTTTTCATTCACCAGCAGGCTGCCGGCGCCGATGCAGACATTGTCACCGATCTCACAGGCGCCGATGACGGCGGACTGGGCGCACAGGATGACACGGGAGCCGATCACCGGATACTCGCCCCCCCGGTTGCCGAGGGTGCAGCCCTGCATGACCACCAGCGGCCCCCGGTAGGTGGCACGGCCGATCACGCTCCCCACCGGATGAGCCAGCCAGCAGGCCCAGGGAAGCTCGACCTGATGATAGAGGTCGAGCCCGTGCAGGGCCTTGTTCAGCAGGTAGGACTTGTCGGCCAGGTCACGAAGGCCAGCCCTGCCCGCCTCATGCCCGAGCCGGTAAAGCAAAAGGGCGTACTGATCACCGTGAAGATGGTTCAGCCTCACCTGCCCGTCCTTCCAGAATCCCGGGTTGTGATAATGGGACAGGCCGTCCTCAAACGCCGGGAGCAGCCCATCCAAAAGCGTGACAACGGTCTCCGCGTCCACGTCACCGCCATCGGGGAAGAACTGGTTGATCTGCCGGGCGACGTAGGCCCCGAGCCGGGGAATGGGGAGCGAGGTCAGCATAAATCCTTCAGCAGACAAGGTCATGACGGCGCAGCAGCGCCAGGCTTTCCTCCACGGACTCCGCGGAGGCGTTGCAGCGGGCGGCGATGGCGGCCACGTCCTGGCGGCCGTCAATCTGGTCCATGATGCTGAAAAAATGCCGGTGCAGCTCCGGCTGGGCCGTGGGGTCGATGTGGATGCCGTAGCGGGAGCAGAAGACCTCGCCCCTGAACTTCGGCAGCGGAATCCCGTTCGACTCCCAGGCGTCGATCATCTTCATGACCAGGTCCACGCTGGCGTCGAGATGGGGCCGGGAGACATGGGCGACATCGTCCAGGCTGGAGTGATATTCCCGGTAGGGCCAGTCCGGATGGCTGCGTGGCAGCACGCGTGAAAGAGACAGCATCGGCACTCGCAGGCCGGGGCCGTTGAACTGGCGTTCGTCATTGCCGATCACCTGGCGGAAGGGGGCGCTCCAGCCGTCCGGCGCATGTTTTTCAAAGGCCGCCTTCAGGCAGCGCGCCGCCGGGGTGGATTCATCAAACGGCATTTGCAGGGCCGGTGCGTTCGGCAGGCTCAGCATCTCCAGGAACAGGCCTCCATGCAGGTCGGGCATCAGATGCGGATGCCGGGAAAGCCAGGCCGCCGAACCCACGGTTTCGGGAAGAATGAGCAGCCGGTAGGTGTAACGCAGGCCCCTGCGGGCAAGCAGCCGCCGCATCACCTCGATGCCAGTGACGACTCCGCTCAGGTCATCCGCCGCCTGGGCCGGATGGCAAAGGTGTGCGCACAGGACAAACGAGGCGCCTGAACGGCCCTTGGCGACGACTTCGCCGACCTTGAGATGGCCATGGCTGGTGTCTGTGCGGATCACCACCCGATACTCGGCATCGGTGAGCGCATCGCGCTGAAGCTGCGTGCAGCAGAGCCCCCAGTCACGCTGGTAGTATTTGAAGGCAAAAGGCACGGCGTCCTCAAGGCGGGGATGCACATGCAGGTGCCGCATCAGCTCATTGCGGCCGACCACTCCCTCGAAGGGCATGGAGTAGGACATGACATGCAGGGGATGATCCCTGTCGGAGAAAAGCACACGGCCGTCCAGAGTCTGGAGCGAGGCCTCACGGCAGGTCCATCGTTCCGGCACCAGCCAGGTCGAACACTCCGTGCCGCTGGCAAACTCGTGGATCGTCATCGGCACCTGCCCGGCAAGGGCGTTGAGCGCGATGTCATAGTCCTGCGAGACGATCTCGCGACGCAGCGGCGTCAGGGCCTCGATCATCTGCATCGGCGTCGCCCCTGAAGGCAGCGAAACCTCCGTCGCCGGCAGGTTGGTTCGCGCATCCTCCAGCGCCACCAGCTCGGCTTCGCTCAGTGGCGGCCCCTTGGCGGAAAGCCATGGATCAGCCTGGAAGGCCTCAAGGCCAAGCCGGGTGTACTCGGCGCAGCCAATGACGCAGACCTCACCCCGCCCGACCTTCGCCGACAGGCAGAGCCCTCGGTCACGGGCCAGCTTTTCCAGGGGCACTCCATTGGGCGCGCAGTTGTCCTGACGAGGTGCGCAGGAGTACGTCCAGGTCTGCCGGCTCTCAATGCCGTTGATCCGCACGTTGCCGGTGAAGAGCTTGCGAAAGCGGAAGGGCACGCCCGCCTTCTCCTCGATGTAATGACGGAAGGTGGCCCAGAACAGGCCGAGGCCGATCATGACGACCTTGCCACCGCCCTCCGCCAGCCGGTCATAGATGCTGCCAGGCCCGTAGCAGGTGCGCGGCAGGTCGGACAGCAGGGCCTGCGCCTTCGGGCCGATGCCGCTGACCGCGAGCATCGGGTCGGCGGAACGCAGCGCCCCGGGCAGCAGGCGCGCATGCTCGGTGAAGTCTCCTAACGTTGAAGGTGTCAGCGCCGGGTCAAAGGTCTCGCCCTTGCCGATCGAGTAGGAGTAGGTGGGGACGAGCACGGTGCCCTTCGGGCCCACGGCCTCCATGAGGGCATCCAGGGCGGTCGAACAGGCGTCGGGCATGGACCTGCCCCGCTCCGGATAGCCGAGCCTGCCGAGGCTGGCATGAACGAAGACCACGTCGCCCTCGACAACACCGGCGGCTCGCAGGGCCTGGACGAGTCCGGCCTGCGTGTAATGATGCGTCACAGGAGGCGTCATGCGGCGGCTTCGGCGAGCTTCAGTTCAAGCAGCAGCCAGACTGGAAACTCGCTGGCAAAGGCGGCGTCACGCTGCGGGACATGCGGATCCTCACGGCTCGATGCGGGCTCCTCGACGCCCGTGATGACAAAGCCGGACTCCAGGAAGGGCCGTGCCAGCACGCTGAGCGGCGGGTTGATGCGCCAGTGCGTGTGAAGATACTCGGTCATCACCGTGAAGGGCCTCGCGGGATCACCCAGCCAGGGCTGCACATAGAAGACCGGGTGCGGCTCCAGGGACAGGAAGGTGCCGCCGGGCTTCAGCAGCCGCTTCACATCGGCGATGAAGCCGTCGAGATCGAGCGGCTTGCCGGGCTCATACGGCACGAAATAAAACAGCAGCGCATCGCTCATGTAGATGCAGTCGAAGGATGCCGCAGGCAGGGCGTCAAGGGCGCCCGGCGTGTTCAGGTCCAGCACCTGGAAGGTGGCGTCACCCTCCGCACGTTCCGTGGCGAGGCGGATGTATTCTTCGTTAGGGTCGACCCCGAGCACGCTGGCACCAAGTCGCGCCATCTTCTGGGCGATGGTACCGGCTCCGCATCCAAGGTCCAGCACACGCATCCCCGGCTTCATGCGCCTGGGCAGCCATTCATCCAGGAAGCGGTCCTGCACCGCGCCGTAGAGGTTGTCCTTGCGGATGGCGGAGAGGTCCGGGGTGAACTTCTGCTGAAGCCACCAGGCGGCCGGATCACGTCGCTCAAAGGCGATGAGCTGCTGGCCGAGCTGCTGGTGATAGGTGCCGAAGCGCTGACGGTCGAGCAGCGATTTCTTGAAGTCAAAACGCGCGCGGTAGGCATCAAGATCATCAATGACCAGGCACTGGTCCTTCAGCAGCTTCAGCAAGGCTGGATGATCCACGATTTCCGGTTCGCCCCAGGTGGCTGCGTCGCGCTTGTAACGTGATGGATCGGCCAGCAGGCCGTCGATGTGGGAGAACCTCCAGATCTTCCAGACGCGGTAGGTCTGCGCAGTGGCGTTGTCCGGATCGGCCAAAACCGTCATCACCTCGGGTCCCACGCCGAGACACTGGCGGGTGTGGACGTTCATGAGCACCCAGCGGTCCGGGTGCGACGCCGGGGATTCCAGGAAGGAGATGAGGTCCGGGCAGGGCTGGCTCATGCGGCGGCGCGAAGTTTTTCAATCACCTGGACAAGGCCGCCGACGGTCTGGAACTGCTCCGACTGCATGTCATCGGCTTCAAAGCGGATGCCGAAGCTGTCCTCGAAATGGGAGATCATGTCGATGATGCCCATGCTGTCGATGACCTTGGCGTCGAGGTAGGCGCAGGCGAGCTTTTCCTGCTCCGTGGAGCCGGGAAGGCCGCCGCGGGAGTCGAAGAATTCGAGGACGGTTTGAGTGACGTTCATGGGAGGAGGATCAGCGTTCGATGGCAATGACACGGGCCGGAGCGCCGTCGGAGCCGAGAATGTTCAACGGCAGCACGACGAGTTCGACCTCGGGGCGGGACAACTGGCGGAGGTTCGTGCAGTATTCAACAAAGACGACGCCCGCTCCCAGCATGATTTTGTGCAGGGGCGAATCCTTGGGGCCGGTGCGGCCGTTGTCGGGGCTGTCCACCTGGGGCGTGTCCATGGCGAGCACCCGCACGCCGCGCTCCACCAGCCAGTGACCGGCCTCCTCGGTGATGTAGGGCTGGTCGGTGTAGTACTTCATCGTGCCCCAGTGGTCGGACCAGTCAAAGCGAAGAATGAGACGCTCGGGCCGCTCATCGCCGAGCCTCTGCCTGAAGTCCTCGACGCCAAACTCCTGCTTGGGCAGGGTGACGGGCGTGAAGTTGAGCACGCGCGCCGGCCCCACCAGCCACTCCAGCTTGATCTGATCAATGGTTGGGCCGTTGGGGATGAAATGACGTGGCGCGTCGATGTGGGTGCCGCAGTGCGTGCCCATGGATATCTTGCGTGTCTCGCGGTTTTCAATCCCGAAGCGGCCGAGCTGGGTGATCTCCACGACGGGATGCCAGTGAACGGGGAAGGTCGTCATGCCTTCGTGGATGGGATAGCTGAGGTCGATGATGCGCATGGGGTCAGGAGGCGGATGGCTTGGGGGCGAATTGACGGCGGATCTTGGCCGGGGTTCCGGCGGCGAGCGAATAGGGCGGAACGTCCTCCTTCACCACGGAATGCGCCGCCACGACGGCGTGCCTGCCGATGGTCACGCCTTCGAGGATGGAGCAGCGGATGCCAATCCAGACATGATCGCCAATCTTCACCGGCCTGCCCTTCGTGGGCGGCAGCAGCACGGGCGGAAGCTCCACCTCTTCGAAGATGTGATGGCAGTCGGAGACAAACAGGTCGGAGGCGGTCATCACATGCCGGCCAAACTCAACCGACTGCGTGCAGATGATGAAGTAGCGGTCGCCGAGCGTCGTGCCGTCGCCGAGGTAAAGGTCGGCCGGCCGATCCTCATCCCAGCCGGTGAAGTCGAAGGAGCCGGCAAGCTCCGGATAGTGCTGGCGAGCCAGTTTTCCACAGGCCCCGCCAAAGGCCTTTTTGGGCAGCATGACGATCTTGCCATAACGGCCGAAGCTGACCCAGTTGCCGATGCTGATGCACTCCGGGAACGAGATCTCGCAGGGTGTTCGAATCTTCGACATCGTGCCGAAGCAGCGGAAGCAGTCCTTGGCCTCCTCGGGGAGCACGGCGAAGGAGCCGTCTTCGATCAGGCTGCGCTTTTTCGCATTCACGGCGGCGGCATGACGGCCGGAGATTTCCTCCAGGACGACCCGCCCGTCACCGCCCAGCGGCAGCCAGCCCGAACGGACGATTTCAACTTCGGCAGGAGCGCCAAGCTCCACCAAGGCGCGGGACACATCAGCGCGAAGAAGGCGGACATCGTCTGCCTTGTCGCCGAGGAATTCCGCCAGCAGCACAGGTGTTGGAGGGTTTCCGCCCTCGACGGCAGGCTCCTGAAACCAGGCCATGCGGGCGGTTTGAAAATGTGGAAAGCGCCCGGCAAGGGCCATGAGGCACTTGTCATCATAAGGGTGGCCGGGCTGGGACATGATGAGGGTTTATCTGAGTGTCTGGAAGATTTCAACCATGACGCCATCCGGCCCCTGGATCAGGTCCAGCAGCATCGGCTTGCCGCCGATCTCCTCCTCCATGGTTCCGGTGGAGGCCTTGGCCCCGCCTTTTCCAAAGATCCGTTCGCGGTCCTTTTCGAACTGCGTGCTGACCATGGACAGCACCCGGAAGCCCGGACCATCAAGCAGGGCAGGCGCGGATTCCTGAACGGGAAGCAGCAGCAGCCCTGCGCGCCACTGAGGCATCAGGCTGGGAAACTCCAGCAGCACGGCATCAGGCACGGGCGGTGGCAGGCTGGAACGGCGAAAGCCGAAGCCCGCCTCCCAGAACCGGCTGGCGGCAGCCAAGTCCGTGACACGGTGAACGATCAGGCTGGGCCGGGGCGCCTCCTCTGAAACCCACAAAGGACTGGTCAGACCTTCGATCCAAAGCTCACTCACCCCGGGCAAGGGCGAGGGACGCACGTCGACAGCCCTGTCCAACCATTCACCTTTGGGCAGGATGACCTGCAGCGGTGCGGGCAGGTCTGAGGGAGACGGTTCCGAGTAATGAATCAGCTCCAGCGGCGTGCCTGAGGGTGCGTTCAGAAAAACCAGGGAAAGCTCTTCCGAAGCCGTGCAAAGAAACGGCTTCTTGCCGGCAAAGACAGGCAGGTGATGCTGCTCAAAACGGAGCTGCCAGTCCATCGACTCGAACAACGCACGATCTCGGGCCGCATCCGTGCTGCCCAGCACAATGTGACTGACGCCGAGAATCATGCCTGGGTCATCAGCAGCGTCCTGACCTCGCGGTTGAGGATCTTGCCAGTGCTGCCGAGCGGAAACTCCTCAACCTGTCTCAGCCGGGTCGGCACGGCGGCCTGGGCCAGGAGCCTGCGGCAGTGGGTAAGGATGTCCGACTGCTCGTCGGCAAGCAGCAATCCGGGCTTCAGACGCAGCGCCGCCGCCACTTCCTCACCGTAAAAGTCATGCGGAATGCCCACCACCACGGCATCCTCCACGGACGGATGGTTCAGCAGCACCTCCCGGATGCCGCGCGGGCTGAGGTTCTGGCCGCCGCGGATGATGAGGTCCTTCTTGCGGCCGGTGATGAAGACATCGCCGTCGGCGTCGATGAGCCCGATGTCGCCGGTCGGGAACCATGCGGCTTCATCCAGCGTCTGGACCTTCAGGCTTTCGGCATCGAGATAGCCGAGCATCCGGCAGCGGGTTCGGGCCATCAGCTCACCCTCGGATCCTGCGGCGGATTGAAACACTCCTTGTTCATCCGCCACCGCGAGTTCGACGCCCTCCAGCAGGCGGCCGACGGCGTTTTCCTTCCTGGGATGGGAGGGCGTGTTGGCGCAGAGGATGAGCAGTTCGGAAAGGCCGTAGCTCTCCATGCATTCGACGCCGTAACGCGCCTCGAAGTCCTTCTTCAGCTTCAGGGCCAGCGGCGCGGTGCCGACACAGACCGCCCTCACGTTTTCGCGGCAGTAGCGGTGGCCGTCCTGGTCACGGTCCATGCGCAGCAGCGAGGCCATCATGGTGGGAGAGAGCCAGAGCGTGTTCGCCTGGTGGTCCTTCACGGGCTTCCAGAAGTTCAGGATCGTCTGCGCGGTGAAGGCGCAGGTGAGCACGACGCTGGAGCCAGCCATGAAGGGCGACATGAGCGTGTTCAGGTAGCCGCTGCTGTAGGCCATCGGCCAGAGGTGCAGGAAGCGGTGGTCCGGGCCAAAGCCCATGGCCTTGTTGAAGGCGAGGGCGTTGCCAAACTCCGAGCGAACGCAGTGCACGACGCCCTTGGGCATGCCAGTGGTGCCGGAGGTGAACAGGATCAGCAGCAGGTCGTCATCCGACACGCCGGCCAGCGGCGTGATGCCGGCATCCGGCTTCACCGAATCCAGGGTCCAGGTCTGCTCGGCATCCTCGGGATGGAAGCTCTGCTCCTGGCCGAGCGACACACGCACCTGGCGCAGCGAGGGCATTTTCTGCGTGGCCTGGAGGACAATGGAACGGGTGCAACGTGAGAAGAGCACCAGTCGTACGCCGCTGTGCTCCAGGATGTAGGTGATCTCGCTGGTATGCAGAGCCTGGTTCACCGGCACGGCCACGGCTCCGATGAAGAGGCAGCCGAAGTAGAAGGCGACAAACTCCGCCGAGTTCGCCAGCAGCAGGCCGACACGGTCGCCCTTGCCCACGCCCTCGGCCTTCAGCAGAGAGGCGGCACGCAGGCCCCAGTCATGCATTTGGGCGAAGGTCCAGGTCCGCTGGGTCATGGACTCAATGAGGAAGACGCGGTCCGGATCCCTCCGGAAAACGGCTTCGATCTGGCGGACGATGGCGTCGGAGTCAGGCATGAAGTCGAGTAGGTTGGTCTTCAGGCGGAATCAGCGCCCGGCCTCATTCCGGATGTGGGAGGCGAGAATTTTCTGGCCGACATCGTCCACGCGCTTGTGCAGCCATCCCAGGGCGCCGCCGAGGCGGTTGAAGACGGTGCTGACGATCCCGATGGTATCGAGCGTCCGGGCCTGGTTCTGCACAGCCTGGTCCTCGGCAAGCAGCCTCACCAGCTGATCGCGGGTGGAGAGGTAGCGCTCGGCGATGGCCTGCACCAGGCGTGGCCGAGGCTGGCGGGTGTTGTCACCGGTGAGGTAGATGTTCACCGCCGGGTTGAGCTGCTCAAACTCATCGGGATCGAGCGGACGCAGACGGTAGTTCAGTCGGCTGTGACGGCGCTCCTGCGCGGCGAGAGCGAGAAGCTCCTTCAAGTCGCGGTCGAGAAGCTGCAGGAACTGGCGTGCGAGCACCTCCATGAAGGGTCCTTCCTCGGTCGCCTCCTGGAGGAACCAGTTGGTGCCCTGCTGGTCCTTGTTGAAGCCGGCGAACTCCAGGAAGGTCGTGGAATCGAAGCCTGACAGGCGCAGGCCTGCGGCGATCTCGACGATGGAAAGGGTGCGGTCATCCAGGCGGGCCAGCAGGTAGCCGGCCATGGCGGCGGCACCGGCGGGCTCAGGCTTGCGCACATGGCTGCACAGATGCGCCACCTTTTGCTCCATCGTCATGCCGGCGAACTGCGGCAGGCTGGCGGCTCGATGCATGTCATCCGCGTAAATCAGCGCCTGGGCGAGGGGGTTGAGCGTGTGGGTGGCCGGGTGAAAGGTCTCCTTGCCCATGAAGGGGCCGTTGCCGGTCATGCTGGCCTTGAGAATCTCATAGCAACGGTTGCCGTTGGCATAGGAGCTTGAACCCAGGCCAACGTAGGCGGTGCCACGGCCGGAAAGATGCCGCTCGACCACCACTCCCAGGAGCTGGGCCAGGGACTGGAGGTTGGCGAGGTCGAAGACGCCGTGAATGCGGGTGGGGATGTCCTTGCCGAGCTGCTGACGGCTCAGTAAGGAGTCGATGGCCGGGAAGGTGGCCTTGAGGTCGGCACGGATGGAGGCGCTGAGGCAGGAGGGGTTGCGAAGCTGCAGGTCGGCCAGAACGGCGGCGGCCAGCGCGGCGCCGATGGAGGCCTGGTTCCAGGTGGAGATAGCCGCTGTGTCATTGCGCGGCAGTGTTTCATCCAGCATGACCAGGTAGCCGGTCATCAGGCCGAACAAACCGCCTTCCACACCGCTGCGGACGACCACTCGGCCGTTTTCGACGGAGCAGCCCAGGGAGCGCAGCGTGTAGCACACCTTTTCATCCGCCAGGAGCTGGTCGGTCGTGCAGCGGCGTTCGCGGGCCACATCGGCCAGCGAGTTGGCCAGCAGGTTCTGCATTTCATCACCGCTCTGAGGGTTGGTGGGGAAGAAATACCCGCCAGCATCCAGCGCGTCCTTGAGGGCGCCGGGGTCGCGCTGCTTGCGGTTGATGTAGGTGTGCAGGACGGTCAGCGGCGGCTGCTCCTGCTCCAGCGAGCGGAGGTGCTCGGTCTTCTCCGCGTTCATGAAGTCCGCCTGCTCATCCGGGCACCAGATGATCAGCCAGCCTTCATCGTCGTTGAGGATGGTGAAGTCGCGACCAGCGAGCGTGACCGGCTTTTTCTGCATGAAGCGCAGCGCCTCATGGAGGGAGATGCCCATGTTGGAGGACGTGGAGCAGACGACCGGCCGGGCGGCATACACTTTCCAGATGGCCAGGGATTCGAGGTCGATGCCATCCAGCTGCTCCGGAGTCAGCGCAGCCAGTTCGGCATCGGTGAAGATCAGGCTGGCCTGTCCATCGGCTCCGCGCACCTTTCGGGAACGCAGGAAGGCCAGGGTGTCGGCACGGCGCGAATCAGGGGTGGCTTTCTGCAGGCGGCGCAGCTCCTTCAGGATGTGCTCGCCCAGCAGGCCCAGGCCGTTGAAGCATTTTACACAGCTGCCGTAGTCCTTCCAGCCGCGCAGAAAGCGGATGCGGCGGCCGGTGACCAGACCGGCCACGGGCGCGTCGAAGATGAGGTTGTCGTGCGTCTTGTCATAGGGCAGAAGGCTCGCGTTGTGGTCGACCCGGGGCTTGACCCCGAGCTTGCGGGCCAGGCGAGCCGTGAACACGGCCAGGTCCATGGGCTCCAGACTCTCCGCATCGCGCTCTTTGCCAATGATCACAAGGCCCTGGTCGGCCTGCGTGGTTTCATCAAGACCGGGAATGGAGGTGTGGAGGTAGTAAGATTTCGACATCGGGAGCGGAAACTAGCGGGACAGAGCGGCGCCGAGACGTTCCAGGGCCAGCAGCTGGGCGGCCACGGCGAGGGAGACGTTTCGGGAAGCGGCACATTGGAGCATGGATTGAGCCGTGGCAATCATTCGCGTGTCCAGACGGGCATGCGCCTCCTCGGCCGTCCACAGGGCGCCGCCGCGGTTTTGAGCCCATTCGAAGTGGCTCATCGTGATGCCGCCGGCGTTGACGACCACGTCGGGGATGATTTCGATGCCCCGGCCGGTGACCGTGCCCTCGGCGTCCGGGCAGATGGGACCGTTGGCGATTTCCATGATCATCCGGCACTGTAGACGGGCGGCAAGCTCTGCGGTGATCTGGCCGGCGGTGGCCGCCGGGATGATGATGTCGGCCTTCACGGCAAGCACTTCCTGGGCGGAGACCGGCCCGGCCCCCGGGACCTGAAGCCCAGCCAAATCTTTGCCAGCCGTTTTGGCGTCCCAGAGCATCTCGGCATCCAGGCCTTCGGCCCGCTGCCAGCCGCCGGAGGAATCCGCCGCACCGACCAGACGCAGACCGTTCTTTTGCAACACCCGGGCCAGGTGCCCCCCCGCGCTGCCATAGCCCTGGACGGCGAAGGTCATGCCCTCAGGCTTCTGGCCGCGCTGGCTGAGAATTTCGCGCAGCACGTTCCAGGCGCCGCGTGCGGTGGCACCGGGCCGGCCGGGAATGCCGCCCAGGGCCGGCGGCTTGCCGTTGATGGCGCCGGGGATGCAGGCGCGACGCGTCAGGTTGAACTGATCCGCCATCCAGCCCATGACCTTCGCATCGGTGCCGAGGTCAGGGGAAAGGATGTCCACATCCGGCCCGACATCCTCGCCCAGGGCGTTCAGGTAGCCGCGGGCGAGCTGTTCGACCTCACGCGTGGAAAGCTTCTTCGGGTCCACGCAGACACCACCGGCGGCACCGCCGTGGGGCAGGCCGTTGACGGCGCACTTCAACAGCAGGCGGAAGGCCAGGCCGGTCAGGTCCTCCTCACTGGTCGCCGGATGAAATCGCACCCCGCCCTTGGTCGGGCCGAAGCAGTCGGAGTAACGCAGCCGCCAGCCGGTGAACAGGCACAGGCCGCCATCGTCCATGCGCACGGGCAGCGTGAAGCGGCGCACGGTCTTCGGCTGCGTCAGGCGCAGCTTCACGTCCTCAGGCAGGCCGGACATGGCCAGGGCGGAGGCAAAGCGGGTGCCGCCGAGCTTTTGAAAAACTGGATCGATCGTTTCGGGCATGGGGGACGGTCTTCTTCTTGCCTTGTTATTTCACCTTTTGTTCGGCGCTGTACTTCTGCTCCACGTTGGCGTTCAGCGAGGCAAGCTCGGGCCGCTGCTCCAGCAGCGCCAGCACCTCCGCCGTGGTGATCAGATGATCCGGCCTCCAGAGGCTGTTGTAGACAGTCTCCACAAACTCCCAGTCCTCGGGCGTGTCCACCGTCCAGCGGAAGCGCGACAGGTCCGCGTCATTGACCCAGGACAGGGCGCGGAACTTCTCCGGATGATGGTAGAAATGCGGCGTGACGTGCTCACGCTCGTTCGGCAGGTGCGCCTCCTGGAAGTTCCTCGCCAGGGCCCTGGCCGTGAAGATCTCGGTGTCCAGGCCCCGAGGAAAACGGCGCTCGAAGACGCTGCTCATGAAGTCGGCGGGCGGGTCCTCCTGAAGCGCCGCATGGAAACGCTCCAGCATCGCGTCGCACACCACCGGGTCATAGAGCGGACAGTCGCCGGTGATGCGAACGATGACATCGGCGCCCGCTGCCTGGGCCGTGCCATGGTAACGAGCGAGCACGTCCTCCTCGCTTCCGCGGAAGCAACGGTAGCCAAGGCGCTCCACCTCGGCGGCCAGGGCGTCGTTTTCCGGGTTCGTCGAGGTGGCCAGCCAGACTTCATCGATCCGCTTCACGGAGGCCGCACGCTGCAGCACGTGGCCGATCATGCTGAGCCCGCAGAGTGGGCGGAGCACCTTGCCGGCGAGACGTTGCGAGCCCATGCGGGCCTGGATGATGGCGATGGTCTTCATTCAAGGATGGGGTTGGGCGCCTTCAACCAGGTCCCAGGAAAGGGGGGTGCCGCGTTCCACCGCCACCCGCGCCCGGGCTCCCAGCACCTGCTCCAGATGCTTCGGATGCAGGCCGTGGGCGGGACGGATCACGCGGACGTTTTCAGGGGTGAAGGCCTCCCCGGCGGCGATGTCGGCCACGGCGAAGAGCGAACGGCGGAAGACGCGGCTCTTCATCTCCTTGGGGGAGACTTCGTAGTTCACCCGGCCCAGGGCCTGTTCGGTGACGCGGATGGCGTCCACCATTTCGCGGAACTCCCCCGGCTCCATGCTGAAGGCGGAGTCGGGGCCGGGCGTGGCGCGGGAAAGCGTGAAATGTTTCTCCACGACACAGGCGCCGAGGGCCACCGCCGCCACGGCCACCGTGCTGCCCAGCGTGTGGTCGCTGAGGCCGACGGGCGTCTGAAAACGCACCGCCATGTCCTGGATCGTGCGCAGGTCCATTTCATCCGGCGAAGCCGGGTAGGCGCTGGTGCATTTCAGCAGAACCAGGGGGCCGCTGCCGGCCGAACGAAGGGTTTCGACCGCCTCGCTGACCTCCTCCAGCGTGGACATGCCGGTGGACATGATGACGGGCTTCTTGGTGGCTGCGATCTTCCGCAGCAGCGGCAGGTCCACGAGCTCAAAGGAGGCGACCTTGTGAACCGGCACGTCCATGGCTTCGAGGAAGTCCACCGCACTGGCGTCAAAGGGCGTGGAGAAGAAGTCCATGCCGAGGTCGTTGGCGATCTTCTTCAGCCTCGGCTGCCAGTCCCAGGGCATGTAGGCCTCCTGGTAGAGGTCATGCAGCGTGCGGCCGTCCCAGAGCGTGCCGCCGCCAATGAGAAAGGGCGGCTTGTCGCTGGCGATGGTCATGGTGTCCGCCGTGTAGGTCTGAACCTTCACCGCGTCAGCACCGGCTTCCTTCATCGCCTCGATGATGCGCACGGTAAGGTCGAAGTCCTGGCCGTGGTTCGCCGAAAGCTCGGCGATGATGTAGGTGGGATGTCCGGGTCCCACCGGACGGTTGCCGATCTTGAAGTCCATCATTGAATTTCTCGCACAAGTTCAAACGCCTCCGCCGCCCCGACTCCCACAACGCTGCCCCAGCGGTGCGCGATGGCCCGCAGCGCCTCGGGCGAGCGAGGGTGCGGAAAGGCGCGCGTCTCGCTTTCATACACCTGCATGGCGGCGATTTTTGTCTCCAGGGTCCCGGCGATGTCAAAGAACACGCTGGGATGAAAACGCGGCTCGAAGCGCTGGAACGACCACTCCGTCGAGGAGGCGACTTCATAGGCATACAGGCGGCGGACGCAACGACCCGCCATCGGCCGGGTGGCGGTCAGCGTGGCGCGGTAGGTGATGACATGATCCATGTTCAAATCACCGCCATGCTGGGTGAACACCGTGTCCGGCCGCACCCGCTCGATTTCACGCTCGATGGCCTGGGTGACGTCCAGCAGCGGCACGGTGTCCATCTTCTGATCAGGAAAACCCAGCACCTTCACGGAAGCGGCGCCGACGAGCTTTCCAGCACGTTCGGCGCGCTCATGATGGACGCTCAGGGCGGCGGCGGCCTGGCTGCTGTCGAAATCCGGCCGTGAGGTCAGGCCGTTGGCGAGGATGATGATGTGCACCCCGACACCATCCGCCGACAGCCGGGCCATCGTTCCGCCGCAGCCCAGCACCTCATCATCCGGATGGGCGGCGATCACGAGGACGTTCTTCATGGGGCTGGAGTGGAGGCGTTGGGAGAAGGGCGCGTGACCTTCACGTCGGCCACAAGCCGCCCATCATAGAGAGCGGCGCGGGTGAACTCAAGGCGGAAGCCGCCATGCTCGATGAAGGCATGGGGATAGCCCTCGGCATCCAGCATGCGGATGAAGTCATGCAGGGCGCCAAGGTCCGGCAGGTCCGCCGGGATGGCGCTCTGCTCCGGGCGACGGCGCTTGAAGATGACCGGTTCACCGCCCTGGGGCTCCGGCTCCGGCCCGGTGCGGATCATCTCCTCGATGATCTCCGCCGAAAGCCGGCCCGCACGCAGGAAGATCTCCTCGGCACCGCCCTCCAGGCTCAACGATTTTTTGGCATAGACAGGGCCGGCGTCCATCTCATGCACCATGCGCAGCGCCGTCAGCCTCGTCTCGCGATGGCCGCGCTGGATGAGATTCTGAAGGGGCGAGCCTCCACGTCCATAAGGCACGTCGGTCATGTGAAAGCAGACGCATTCATATGCGTCCAGCCACTCATCCGGCACACGCATCGACCAGTGCAGGAAGAAGATGTAGCGCGGCTTCGGCGACTCCTGGAGCAGGGTCGCGAGCTCCTCCACCGATCCGGCAAAATCCCACTTTCCCGGAAGGGACTGCAGCCGTTCCGCAAACAGCACGCGGTTCCAAGGGCGGCTGCCGGCGACGATGTAACGGGGGAGGTCAGAAGAACTCATGGCGTGACAGATGGTAGCCGACGACCTTGCCACCGTGCATCTCCTTTTCTCCGACGCAGCGGAACCCGGCGCGGGCGAAGGTCCGTTGCGAGGCCTTGTTGGCCGCCTTGATCCAGGCCTGCACATGCATCCATCGAGGATCCTCAAACAGCAGGCTGAGCCCCAGACGGAGCACGGCGGAGGCATAACCACGGCCGCGCATGGCCGGAGCCACGCTGATGTCCACGACGACCTCGTCGCCTTCGCCTTCAAAGCGCACCTGCCCGACGGGCGTTTCCGATCCGTCCACGATGACGGCAATGAGACAGCCGGGATCCACCAGACGGCGTTCGAACCAGGACTGATGCCCCTCCCAGGGGATGGGCTCCGTGTTGAAGGCGGATGCACGCACTTCAGGATCGTTCACCCATTCCCAGAGCAGCCTGGAATCGGCCTGGGTGGCTCGTCTTGCCTTCAGGGGATGATGCAGCATGGCCTCGATCACCCGGGCCGCCCCCTGTCCGTCCACCAGGCACCTGCCCAGCATCGACATCCGGGACCGGCGGGCCTGGTCATTCAGAAGGCCGGTGATGCGTGACAGTGAATCCGCTGCAGGAAAGTCCTCATGCCAGCCCAGCACCTCGGCGACGCCAAGCTCCTGCAGCCTGGCCGCCACACCGCGCTGATTGTCGGCGGTGATGATCAGCAGCATCGGCAGCCCGAGGCAGGCGAGCTCCCAGCAGCTGCTGCCTGAGGCCGAAATCGCGACACCGGCCCGGCTCATCAGCTCCGGAAGATTCGGCGGATTGACCAGAAGCTCGATCTCATGCGGCCCGGCGGAAAGCTGCCGGAGGTTTTCCAGATGAGGGTTGGCCGAACCCACGATGATTTTCAGCCTGAGTCTGCGGCCCTCCATTCCGGCCAGCAGCTCGACAACCTTGCGCGTCACGTTGTCGGGATCGCCTCCGCCAAGCGTGACCAGGATTTCCACCGCCTCCTCAGGCTCTGTCCCGCGCCGGTCATGCCACTCCAGGAACTCACGCCGCAGAAGGGCATGATGAGAGCCGGCCAGCAGCCTTTTCACCTTCGGATACATGGCTTCCGAGGCATAGGCGTTCTGGTTCAGCACAATGTCGGCCGCCGAAAGATCCTGCACTGCCAGGTCATCCAGAACAAGCAGCCGGATGCCACCATCCTTGACTGCCGCCAGGTAGTCCGGAGACAAATGATAACCGTCCGCCACCATCCAGAAAAGCCCTGCCTCATCGGCCAGTGAAGCCACCTCGCGCGCCTCCTCCAGACTGCCGGCCTCATGCCTCGGCCTGACGATCTGCAGCCCCTCCTGCAAGAGCCGCCCAAGCAGTTCCGGGGCCTCGGCATGTGTGTAGAGCACCACGTCGCCCCCACGTTTTTTCCAGGCCTGGGCGAGCGCCAGGCAGCGCATCACATGACCGATGCCCATGCGGGCTCCCGCGTCCGCCCGGATGCCGAGAGCTGGAAAGGCGTGGCTCATGAGGCTTCAAACGCCAGCGGCGGTGATCAGTGCGTTTTTCACCCGGACGACATCCTCATCCGTCATCGCCGGGAACATCGGCAGGGTGATCGCCTCCTCGTAATAACGCTCCGACTCCGGGAACATGCCCTTCGCAAAGCCGAGCTTCTGATAGTCCGGCTGAAGGTGCACCGGGATGTAGTGGACGTTCACGCCGATGCCCTGGGCACGCAGGCTGTCAAAGACTTCACGGCGGCTGCGGCGGATCTCGCCCAGGTTCAGGCGGATCATGTAAAGATGCCAGCCGCTGATGCCTCGAGGGTCACGGGCCAGGGGCCGCAGGGGCAGCCCGGCAAGTTCACGGTCATAGAGGTCGGCGATCTCACGCCGCCGCCGCGCGAAGGTCTCCAGGCGGGTCATCTGGCTGGCTCCAAGCGCCGCCTGGAGGTCGGTCATGCGGTAGTTGAAGCCCAGCTCAAGCTGCTCGTAATACCAGCCGCCATGGGATTCGCCGACCATGCGGCCCGCCTCACGCGTGATGCCGTGGGTGCGCAGCAGGCCGATGCGCCAGGCCACCTCAGGATCATTGGTGGTGATCATGCCGCCCTCGCCGCTGGTGATGATCTTCACCGGATGAAAGCTGTGCGAGGCCGCGTCGGACCAGTCGCAGCCGCCGATCCTGCGGCCTTCAAACTCACCCCCCAGGGCATGTGCCGCGTCCTCCAGGATCTTGAAGCCGTACTTCTGGCCCAGGGCATGGATGCGCGGCATGTCGCAGGACTGGCCGGCGAAATGCACGGGCACGACGACCCTGGGCAGCGCGCCCGCCTTTTCCGCCTGAACCAACTTTGCTTCCAGGCGTTCTGGGCACATGAGGACGGTGCCGGGATCGACGTCCACAAAGTCAACCTTCGCGCCGCAGTATCGCCCGGCGTTGGCCGAGGCGACGAAGGTGATGGGCGAGGTCCACAGGCGGTCGCCATGCCCCAGGCCGAGGGCCTTGGCGGCGCAGTGCAGCGTGGCGGTGCCGTTGGCCATGGCAATGCCGTGCCTGGCGCCGCAAAAGTCGCTGACGGCTTTCTCAAACCTTCCAATCGCAGGCCCCTGGGTGAGGAAGTCCGACTTCAGCACCTCGACGACGGCGGCGATGTCGGCTTCGTCGATGCTCTGGCGGCCGTAGGGGAGGAAGGGGGCGCTCATGCAGCCGCGGTGAAGGTCGGGTCGCAGTGCTTGCGGATGAGGTCGCGGATCTGCTCCACGGACAGCCACTCGGTGTTTCTGCCCGAGTTGTAGGAGAAGCCGGCGGGAACAGGGGCACCCTTGTGGGCCTCGCAGTAGCGCTTCATCAGGTCCGCCGCCGCATGGCCGTAGAGCATCGGCACGATGATGTAGTGACGGTTGGTCTCGATGGTCTGGAGGGCGTCCGTCTCCGTGATCATCTCCTCGTGGATTTTTTCACCGGGGCGGATGCCGACGACGGGGTGCTCGCACTCCGGGCCGATGGCGGCGGCCACGTCGCCGATGCGGTAGGACGGGATGCGCGGCACGAAGATCTCGCCGCCGAGGGCGTGGTTGAGGGCGTGGAAGACGAGGTCCACCCCCTCCTCCAGGGTGATGTTGAACCGGGTCATCTGCATGTCCGTGATCGGCAGCACGCCGGTCTTGCGCCTCTCCAGGAAGAAGGGGATGACCGAGCCGCGCGAGCCCATGACGTTGCCATAACGAACAACGCTGAAACGGATGTCGTGGAAGCCGCGGACGTTGTTGGCGGCGATGAAGAGCTTGTCGGAGCAGAGCTTGGTGGCGCCGTAGAGGTTGATGGGGGCGGCGGCCTTGTCCGTGGAGAGGGCCACGACGTTCCTCACCTTGGCGTCCAGGCAGGCCTGGATGACGTTTTCGGCGCCAAGCACGTTGGTCTTGATGCACTCGAAGGGGTTGTATTCGGCGGTCGGCACCTGCTTCAGGGCGGCGGCATGGATGACGGTGTCGATGCCCTCCATCGCATGAGTCAGGCGCTCGCGGTCCCGGACGTCGCCGATGAAGAAGCGCACCCGGCGGTCGGTGAAGCGCTGGGCCATTTCAAACTGCTTCAACTCATCCCTGGAATAGACGACCACGCGCTTGACCTCAGGATGGGTGAGCAGGCGGGTGATGCACTTGTGGCCGAAGGAGCCGGTGCCACCGGTGACGAGGATGCTTTGGGCGTTTAACACGAGCGGGTCGGGAGCAGATGAGGATGAATGCTCCGGCACAGGATGTCCGGGCATGAGCGGCGACACTTGTCCGCGAAAGAAAAGCTGGCAAGTCGGAAATCCCTGCTGGTGCCCGCAGCGCTCCAGGCCATGAGGATTTGACGCGGCGCTCCTGCTTCGTAGCCATGCCAGCTTCTTCCCATGCCCTTCCCCGCCCCGGACACAAGCCCTCCCCTGGTCATCGAGATCGGCAGGGAGCGCCTGTCCGCCCTGACCGCGCGCCAGCTGGGCAGCTTGTTTGAATATGATCCGGCGGCGGACCAGGCCGCCCTGGAACATGGGATCAACGAGGCCTTGGAGCGCTGCCGTGCCTGCTTTTCCCGCAACCTGAACAAGTACTTTCACAAGGAAGGCCAGTGCCGCTTCAACCCCTTCCACTCCGGTCAATACTGCATCTACCTCTATTACCTGGGCCATTCCCTCGCCAGGGCGGGAGCGCTCAGTCTGGCGGACCGGGTTTATTACCTGAACCGCGCGCTCAACGGGGTGGATTTGTTTCATCAGGTGCATCTGCCCGAGGTCTTCTGCGTCGAACATCCGCTGGGTGCCGTCATCGGCAGGGCGCAGATCGGCAATTACTTCTTCTTTGCCCAGGGGGTCACCGTCGGCGGCAACAAGGGCGCCTACCCCGTCATCGGCAGCCGGGTCACCCTGCTCTCCAACTCCAAGGTCGTCGGCGGCTCGGTGATTGGTGACAACGTGATCCTGGCCGCCAACAGCTACGTCAAGGATACGGTCATCCCGCCCAACTCCATCGTCTTCGGCCAGGACCGCAGCCTGGTGATCAAGAAAAACCCCGGGGGCCTGACGGCTGAGCTATTTGACTTTTCGCCCGCATGAATTCAGCAGCCACGCCTTCAGCCCGCCAGCCCAGGGTGCTGATCATCGGCCTCGGCTCGATCGGCAAAAGACACCTCGCGCTGCTGAATGAACTTGGCTGCGACACCGCCGCCTGCACGCATCATGCGGTCCCTGAGGCACGCTGCTTCACCTGCCTGGAGGAGGCCCTGCAGGTGCATCAGCCTGAAAAGGTGCTGATTGCCAGCGCCACCTCCGATCATTATTCGACCCTGCGCCGGTTGAAAAACCTGGGCGTCACCGCCGATCTGCTCATCGAAAAGCCCTTGTTCAGCCGCCCGGATGAAAGCCAGCCCCAGGACGTTCGGCAGCGCATCCATGTGGCCTACAATCTGCGTTTTCACCCTGCGGTGCTGGCCCTGCGCCAGGCGCTCCAGAAGGAGGAACCGGTGTCCGCCCAGCTATACGTCGGCATGCACCTGTCCACCTGGCGGCCTGACCGCGACTACCGGACCACCTATTCGGCTTCCAAAGCCCAGGGAGGGGGTGTGCTGCGCGACCTCAGCCACGAGCTCGACCTCGGCCTCTGGCTCTTCGGCCCCTGGAAACGTCTCGTCGCTCACGGCGGCCATTTCAGCGAGCTGGAGATCGAGACCGAGGACACCGTCAGCCTGCTCTGGGAGTCCGAACGCTGCCCCAAGGTCGGCGTCGAGATCAACTACCTCGACCGCGCCCCGCGCCGCTCCATCCTCGTCCACACACGCAGCCACACCTGGGAGGTGGACATGCTCGGCTGCCGGCTGCTCTGCGACGGTCAGGTGAACCAGTCCTGGACCCTCGAACGCAACACCACCTATCTCGCCCAGGACCACGCCTGGCTTCGAGGCGAACACGACATCCTTTGCAGCTTTACCGAAGGGCTGGACGTCCTGCGCATGATCCAGGCCGCTGAAAACTCCATCTCCAGCCAGGACTGGATCCGACCTCAACCGCTCACATGAAGAAGATCATCTGCACCGTCTGCGTCCGCGGTGGTTCCAAAGGAGTGCCCGGCAAAAACATCCGTCCCATGCTGGGCGTGCCGCTGCTTCACCACACGCTGCGCCAGGCGGTGGCAAGCGGCGTCTTCAACGCCATCGCCGTCAGCAGCGACTCCCCTGAAATCCTCGACTGCGCCTCCCAGATCCCGGGCGTGATTCCCCTCCGGCGCCCCGATGAACTCGCCACCGACACCGCAGGCAAGGTGCCGGCCATCAGGCACGCCATGCTGGAGGCCGAAAAGGCCGCCGGATTCACCTGTGACATCGAGGTGGACCTCGACGTGACCTCGCCGCTTCGCAGTCCTGAAGACATCCGCAACGCCGTGGCCATGCTGGAGGAAAAGGGCGCCCCAAACCTGCTCACCGCCATGCATTCGCGCCGCTCCCCCTATTTCAACCTGCTCGAAAAGGATGCCGAAGGCGAATTTCGCACGGCGAAAAGGCTGCCCGGCGGCGTGTTCCGCCGTCAGGACGCCCCTCAGTGCTACGACATGAACGCCTCCATCTACGTCTGGCGGCGGGAGGTGCTGATGGCGGACACCACACTTTATCATCCGGGCACGGCCCTCTACATCATGCCGGAGGAACGCTCCTGGGACATCGACAGCGAGATGGACTGGGCCGTCGTGGAACTGCTCATGAAACGCCAACAGGAAAAGGCCAGCGCATGAAAACCCTTGCCGAACTTGCCAGTCTCAAGGGCCGCGTGGCCCTCATCACCGGCGGAGCCGGACATCTCGGCTCGGCCATGGCCGAAGCCCTCGGCGAAAATGGCGCCACGGTCTGCCTGCTAGACCTGAACGAAGACCGCTGCCGTTCCCGTGTGTCCGAACTGGAAGCCGGGGGAGCCAGCGCCTTTTACGTCGCTGCCGACCTCTCCGATGCCGAGGGCACCCGTGCCGCCGTCCGTGAAGCCGCCGCCAGGCATGGCCGGCTCGACATCATCATCCACGCCGCCTCGCTTGTCGGCACGGACAAGGTCACCGGCTGGGCCGTGCCCTTTGAGTCCCAGAGCCTGGAAGCCTGGCAGATGGCCATGCGGGTCGGCCTCGATCCAGCCTTCACCCTCCTCCAGGAAGCCCGACCTTTCCTGGAAGCCTCGGGCCATGGCTCGGTCATCTTCGTGTCCTCCATCTACGGCCTCGTGGCCCCGGACAACTCCCTTTACGAAGGCACCCAGATGCAGACCCCCTCCGCCTACAGCGCGGTCAAGGGTGCCCTCAACCAGCTGACCCGCCACTTCGCCGCCCTGCTCGCCCCCAAAGTGCGCGTCAACGCACTCACCCCGGGAGGCATCTGGCGCGGGCAGAGCGAATCCTTTGTCGAGCGCTATGAACGCCGCACCCCGATGCGGCGCATGGGACGTGAGGAGGATTTCAAAGGGGCGGCCGCCTTCCTGGCCAGCGACCTTTCCGCCTATGTCACCGGCCACAACCTCGTGGTGGACGGCGGCTGGACGGCCTGGTGACCCGCCGGGGCCATGCGCTGGCAGCTTGTCACCTCCGTCTCCCTGCCCTAGCCTTGCCGTTCAATGGCCGTCACGCACCCTCTCATCACTCCCGAAAGTCCCTGCTTCATCATCGCCGAGGCAGGAGTGAATCACAACGGCAGCCTCGACCTGGCCAGACAGCTTGTCCTCAAGGCGAAGGAGGCGGGCGCGGATGCGGTGAAGTTTCAGACCTTCCAGGCCAAGCACCTGGTGACCGCCGACGCCCCCCAGGCGGAATACCAGGCGGCGAACACCGGCAGGACCGAGAGCCAGTTTGACATGCTCAAGCGGCTCGAACTTCCCCTGGAGGCCTTTGCCGAACTGAACCGTTTCTGCCAGGAAACAGGCATCCTCTTCATGTCCACGGCGTTTGATGAGGAGAGCGCCGACTTCCTCCACCAGCTGGGCATGCCGGTCTTCAAGATCCCCTCCGGTGAGCTGACCAACCTGCCCCTGCTCCAGCACATCGCCCGTTTCGGCAGGCCCATGATTGTCTCCACCGGCATGGGCACCCTGGATGAGGTCGCCGAAGCCGTGGAGGCCATCCGTGCCTGCGGCAACGACGACATCACCGTCCTCCACTGCGTCTCCAACTACCCGGCCCCGCCGGAGTCGGTGAACCTGCGCGCCATGGCCGCCATGCAGGCCGCCCTCGGAGTCCCCGTCGGTTATTCCGACCACACCATGGGCATCGAAGCCTCCGTGACCGCCGTCGCCGCCGGCGCCCGGGTGATTGAAAAGCATTTCACGCTCGACTGCGCCATGCCCGGCCCGGACCACAAGGCCTCCCTGGAGCCGGCGGACCTCGCGGAGATGGTCCGCGCCATCCGCCGCGTCGAGGTCCTGCTTGGCACAGGCCTCAAGCAGCCGAGCGACGCCGAACTCGCAGTGGCAAAGATTGTTCGGCGCAGCGTGGTGGCGCGCCGCAGCATCCCCGCCGGAACCCTCGTCACCTCGGAGATGCTGGTCCTGAGACGGCCCGGCACCGGCATTCCTCCCGCACGCCTTCCCGAGGTGCCCGGCAGGACCGCACGCGTGGACATCGCCGAAGGCTGCCTCATCCAGTGGGAGGACCTGGCATGAGATCGGTGGCCGTGGTCAGCGTCGGCCGCTCCGACTACAGCATCTACCGCCCGCTGCTACGGCGGCTCGCCGGCCATCAGGAGGTCGAACTGCGTGTCCTCGCCTCCGGCATGCACCTGGAGGAACGCTTCGGCATGACGGTGAACCTGGTCAAAAAGGACGGTTTTCCCGTCAGCGCCCGTGTTCCCATGCTCCAGGCGGAGGACACGCCCGAGGCTGTCGCCAGGGCCATGGGCGCAGGCGTCACCGGCTTCGCAGGGGTCTTCGCCAGCAGCCGCCCCGACCTGCTCGTGGTTCTCGGCGACCGCTATGAGATGTTTGCCGCCGCCCTGGCCGCCGTCCCCTTCAACATCCCCATCCTTCACCTCCACGGCGGCGAACTGAGCGAAGGGGCCATGGACGACCGCCTCCGCCACGGCCTGACTAAAATGAGTCATCTGCACGGAGTCGCCACCGAGACCTACCGACGCCGTGTCATCCAGCTCGGTGAGGAACCCTGGCGCGTGACCTGCTGCGGCGCGCTTTCCCTGGACAACCTCCTGTCCCTCCAGCGGCTGCCGCGCAGCGAGCTGGAAAGAAGGTTCCAGCTCGACCTTTCCACACCGCCGCTGCTCGTGACGCTGCATCCGACGACGAGCGAGTTTGAAGCCGCCGGCCCCCAGGCTGACGCCCTGCTGGACGCCCTCCGCCAGGCTGGCAGGCCCGTCATCTTCACCATGCCCAACGCCGACATGGCCGGCACCGTGATCCGCGAACGAATTGTGCGTTTCTGCGACACGAACCCGTCGGCGCGCTGGGTCGAAAACTTCGGCCCCGAAGGCTACTTCTCCATCCTTGGTGAAGTCGGCGCAATGATCGGCAATTCCTCCAGCGGCCTGCTTGAGGCGCCGTCCTTCGCCCTGCCCGTGGTGAACATCGGCAGCCGACAGAAAGGCAGGCTGCGGGCGGCCAATGTCATCGACGTACCTGAGTTCGCCCCCGATGCCATCCTCGCCGCCCTTCAAAAGGCCCTGACACCGGAGTTCCGCGCCATCGCCGCAGGTCATGAGACCTTCTTCGGCGACGGCCATGCCTCGGAAAAGCTGCTGGAGCTGATCGTCCGGACTCCGCTCGACCACCGGCTTCTCGACAAGACCTTCCACGACCTTCCTCAGTCATGAAAACCGTCCTCATCGGCGCCGGCGGCCACGGCCGAGTGCTCATGGAAGCCCTGCTTCCGGTCCGCTTCGATGCCATCCTCGACTCCCACCCCGGCCTGGAGAAGGTTTTCGGCGTGCCGGTCATCGGCGGTGATGACAAGCTGGCCCAGCTCGCAGGCCTCGGCTTCACCCATTTTGTGATCGGTGTCGGTTCCGCCCGATGCTGCACGCTGCGGGCAAGGCTTTTCCGGGAGGCTCTGGCCGCCGGCCTGCAGCCGCTCACCATCACCCATGCCACCGCCTGGACTTCTCCAAGCTCCGAAATCGCCGCAGGATGCCAGTTCCTTCCCAGGGCCGTGGTTCACACCCGGGCAAGGCTGGAGGCCAATGTCCTCGTCAACACGGCCGCAGTCGTCGAGCACGACTGCCACATCGGCGCCCATTCCCACATTGCCACGGGCGCCCTCATCTGTGGCAATGTCATGATCGGTGAATCCTGCCACATCGGCGCCGGTGCCGTGATCCGACAGGGCCTCAGGCTTGGCAGCGGCTGCCTCGTCGCCGCAGGGGCCGTGGTGGTGAAGGACGTCGAAGACGGGCAGACCGTCCTCGGCGTACCTGCGCGTCCCCAGAATGATTGAGAAAACCGAGCCAGGATTGCACCGCCCGCTTCCGGGACTATGGACGGACCAAAACCAGACCACCTTTGTGATGGATTCAAAATTCCGCCTGCTCTTTGTCTGCCTCGGCAACATCTGCCGCTCTCCGGCCGCTGAAGGCGTCATGCGCCGGCTGGTGGAGGAAACCGGGCTCGGGGACCGCATCGAAATCGACTCGGCGGGCACCGCTGGATGGCACGAAGGCAAGCGCTCCGACCCTCGCATGAGAAAGGCCTCCGCAAGGCGGGGCCTCGACCTCACGCATCTGGCCCGTCAGGTCCGACGCACGGACCTGGCTGAATTCGACCTCGTGCTCGCCATGGACAGGCAGAACCTTGCAGACCTGCTCGCCCTGGATGCCGCCGGACTTTATCCGGCCAGGATCCGCCTCCTCTGTGAATTCTGCACGCGGCACGAAGCTCATGAAGTACCCGACCCCTACTACGGCGGGGAGGAAGGCTTCGAGCATGTGCTTGACCTCCTGGAGGATGCCTGCACCGGGCTGCTGGATCATGTGCGGTCGCGGATTTCCTGATTCACCCCGGCCCTGCTCCGCCCTTGCCCTTGCCTGCGGATGGGGGAAAGTCCGGGCATCATGAGCGACTCACCTTCTGACAATCCCCCGACGCCTCCCAGGCAGCCGCCGTCGCCGGATGAAATCTCCCGCAAGCTGGAGGACTTCATCAAGAACAGCCTCGGCGGCCAGGTCGTCTTTTCACGGTTCGAACCCCACAACCTCGCCTCCCAGCCGCCCGAACCCGAATCCGACGACAGCGCCCCGGAACCTGAAAAGATCGGCGCAGCCTTCGACTTCCGCCACCGGCCGGCCGACATCAAGGCGCACCTGGACCGCTATGTGATCCGCCAGGACGAGGCCAAGAAGGTGCTCGCCACCGCCGTCTGCGATCATTACAACCATGCCCGGATGCTGCGTGAAAACGACACCGACAAGGCATCACCAGCGCTGGAGTTCACCAAGCAGAACGTGCTCATCAGCGGCCCCACCGGCGTCGGCAAGACCTACCTCGTCAAGCACATCGCCGACCTCATCGGCGTGCCCTTCGTGAAGGCCGACGCCACCAAGTTCAGCGAGACCGGTTATGTCGGCGCCGATGTGGACGACCTCGTCCGCGACCTCGTCGCCAAGGCCGGCGGCAACATCGAGCTCGCCGAGCACGGCATCATCTACCTGGACGAGATCGACAAGCTCGCCACCGGCGGCGAAGGCCGCATCGGCCGCGATGTCAGCGGGCGCGGCGTGCAGACGGCCCTGCTGAAGCTGATGGAGGAGACCGAGGTGCCGCTTTATGCGCAGAACGACTTCCGCAGCCAGATGAAGATGATGTTCGACATGCGCCAGGGCAGGAACGCCGGCCGTGAGACCATCAACACACGCAACATCCTGTTCATCGTCAGCGGCGCCTTCTCCGGCATCGAGAAGATCATCGAGAAGCGCCAGGCCAAGGCCACCATCGGCTTCGGCGCGGCCCTGGCGGAAAAGCCGAGCACGGAGGACCTGCTGCGTCAGGCCACCACCCGCGACTTCATCGACTACGGCTTTGAGGCCGAATTCATCGGCCGCCTGCCCGTGCGCGTTTTCTGCGACCCCCTGGACGCCGGCGACCTCTTCCAGATCATGAAGAACAGCGAGGGCAGCCTGATCCGGCAGTATGAGCGCGAGTTCCATGCCTATGGCGTGCAGGCCGTGTTTGAAGACGAGGCACTGCGCCTGGTGGCGGAAAGGGCCGTGGAGGAAAAAACCGGTGCCCGCGGCCTCGTCACCGCCTGGGAGAAGGTGCTGCGCGACTTCAAGTTCGAGCTGCCAAGCCTCGGCCTGCCCGGCCTCCGCATCGACGCGGATCTGATCACGCGCCCGAAGGCCGCCCTGGATAACTGCCGGAGCGAGGCCGAGAAGATGCAGACCGACGTCAGGGCCGACGAGGTGCGCGCCTTCGCCGCCCGCTTTGCCGAACAAACAGGTTATCATCTGGAGTTCGAGCCCGCCGCCGTGGCCGCCCTGGTCCAGCGCGCCCGCCGTGAAGGCAGCGCTGTCGAACCGATGTGCGCCCGCCTCTTCAAGGACTTCCCCTTTGGTCTCCAACTCGTCTCACGCAGCACAGGCCGGGTGAAGTTTATGCTTGATCGAAGCGCCGTGGATGCGCCAGACAAGTACCTGAGCGACCTCATCGTCCAGTCCTACCGCCAGCCCGAAGCCCCCCAGAATGAACCGTAACCGCGCCACCGTCCTCTTCATCGGCGTCCTCGTCTGCGCCCCCCTGCTGGCGCTGTATCAATTTGGCGTCTTTCCCGAGACGGCGCGCTGGCTTGGCACACGCCTCCCCCGCCTGCTCGTGCTGCCTGAAGCAGCGCTGAAGGCATCCCTGCCCCTCCAGTACGGCTTCTACACCCTGCTCGCCTTTGTCAGCGCCTGGCTTGGCATGGAGCTGGAGGCGGCCTGGAAGAAGTACCTCTTCCTCCTCGGCCTGGTCTTCCTGGTGCTGCTGCTGACACCGGTGCTTGCACTCAACGGCGTGCTGTTTGAGCCCTTCTCAGGCATCCTGGCCTCCTGCTTCGCCATGCTCATCGGCGTGATGGCCGGAGACCGCCCCGCTGCGACCAAGGCGGGGGAAAAGCCCGCCGCCTGATCAGCCAAGCAGGTCCTCGCGGTCGGACATCCACTGGGGAAGGGAGAACCGTTTCGCCGCCAGCTCCGAGGCACGCAGGAGAACGTCGGGCGGCGCCTCACGCACCACGGAAACCTCAGAAGCCAGCCGCCCCGCCCAACCTAACCAAAAGTTTGGCTGGATCACCACATGCTGGACGCTTCCCTGGTGCAGCAGGCCAAGCCTGCCACGCCTCTGCCCGGCACCCGCCACCTTCACCCCGTCCCTGAGAACATCGTGAAGCGCCGGCGCCGTGAAGCAAAGCGGCCCCTCGATGACGTCCTCCGGAAGCGTGAGCCTGCAGCCAGGGCTTCCCCCGGCGTCCAGGGCCTCCGCAAGCGAGCCATGAATCAGCCGGTAGCTCTCCACCGCCGAGACCTGCGCCCAGGGATGGCATGAGGGAACGATGAGGGAGTAGGTGTGGTCGGCCTCATGCATCACCACGCCGCCGCCGGTCCATCGCCGCACCACCGGCCAGGCTGGCAGCGCCTCCCGGATCCTGGCCAGGTTCTGCGCATAACCAATCGTGACCGTCGGACGGTCCCAGGTGTAGACCCGCAGCACCGGCATCGTCGCCTGCTCCAGCCAGGCCTGGTCGACCGCCATGTTCATCGCCCCGTCGTGGGCGACGTCGAGGTGAAGGATGATCTGGGAAAAGAAGGGCGGATGAACGGGCACGGCCTGACCATGCGCAGGACAGGGCCGCGTGTCATCGAAGGAATTCAGCCGCACCGTCCACCCGCGCACTGTTCTGAACAATTCCTTGTTACCGGCCCGGACATGCCCCGTTAAGCCGGAGACCCACGTTCCATCGCAACTCCTTCCACCCATGCTCTTCTCCACCGTCCTCACCTGGCTGCTCATCGCCGCCGCCTTCGTCATCTCACTTCCCGCGCTCTGGCTCTTCGCCCAGGGGTTCTGGCCGGAGAAAACCGCCCGCCTCCGCAGCGTCGCCTCCGCAGGCCTGTTGAAAAGCTTCCTGCTCGGCCTGGCGCCGCTGATCGGTGGCACGATCCTGATCGCCATCCTTTCCAAGCTTCCCAAGATGGGCGCCCTCTCCGTGCTCGTCGGCGGAGCGCTCATCACCTGGGGATTTCTCGGCGCCGCCGGCATCGCCTCCGTCGTCGGTTCGCGGCTCTGGCCCGACGCCCTGCCCTGCCGGCAGGTGCGGCTCGGCGGACTGACCCTCGTCTGCTGCGCGCTTCTTCCCATCGTTGGCTGGGCGGTGATTCTTCCTCTCATCGCCATCATCGGCTGGGGCATCCAGGTGCGTTCCTGGTTTGTGAAGGCACCGGCGGACATCGGCTCATCACAACCACCCCTGCCGCCCGCAGCCTGAACGTTCATGAAAACTTCACGCCGGCATTTCCTCGCCACGTCGGCGCTTGGCCTGAGCTCCTGCGACCGTCTGGTGCCCCTGGTGAACCGGGAGCTTTTCGACGAAGGCATCCCCTCCAAGCTCCCGCCGCCACCTGCGGGCGCGGAGATCGACCCGGATTTCCACCTCCTCTCCCGCGCGGCCTTCGGCCCCTGGCCAGGTGATGTCTGGCGCGTCAAAAAAATGGGCCGCGAAGCCTGGCTGGAGGAGCAGCTCCATCCGGAACGCATCCGTGACACCGCCTGCGACCTGAGGGCGGAGCGCTTTGAAAGCCTCTACTTTGCAGCCGGTGACGCCTATGAATGGCGCAAGCCCGTGCTGCGCGACGAAATAACCCGCCACACCCTGCTGCGGGCCGTCTACAGCAGACGGCAGCTTTTTGAAGTGATGGTCGAGTTCTGGACCGACCACCTCAACATCGACCTCGAAAAGGGCGACTGCATCCACCTGAAGCCCAGCGACGACCGCGACGTCATCCGCCGTCATGCGCTCGGAAGCTTCCACGACCTCGTCCGCGCCTCCGCCCTGTCGCCCGCCATGCTGGTGTACCTCGACGGCAGGTCGAACAAGGTGCGCAGGGACAGCGACGACAAGCCTAACGAAAACTATGCCCGCGAGCTGATGGAGCTGCACACCATGGGCGTGCACGGCGGCTACACCCAGCAGGACGTGCTCGAGGCGGCCCGCTGCCTGAGCGGCTGGACCTTTGACCGCAGCCGCTTCTGGGCCCTGAACCAGGGCGAGTCCTTCTTCAGGCCTGACTGGCATGACGACGGTGAAAAGCGGGTGCTCGGGCAAATCATCCCCGCAGGCGGCGGAGCCAGGGACCTGGACCGGCTCGTGGACATCGTCTGCGGCCATCCCAGCACGGCGAAACACATCGCCACCAAGCTCTGCAAACGCTTCATCAGCATGGAGCCGCCCGCCGGCGCCGTGGACAGCGTGGCGGCGGAGTTCACCCGCACGCGCGGCGACATCCGCTGCATGCTGCGCGTGCTGTTTGGCACGCCGGAGTTCGCGGAAAGCCGCGGCCGCCTCCTGAAACGCCCCTTCAAGTTCATGGTGAGCGCCCTGCGCGCCCTGGCCGCCGACGCCCATGCCGACAAAGCCCTGCTCGAGCCGCTTCAGCGCATGGGGCACGGCCTGTTTCAATACCCGACACCCGACGGCTATCCTGACGAGGAGCTGCCCTGGATGGGCACCCTGATGTGGCGCTGGAACTTCGCCATCGCCCTGGCGGCCGGAAAACAGAACGGCGTGCGCATCAACCTTCACGACCTGCGCAGGCAGCTGCATTTCACCCCTTCCGGATGGTTTCCCCACCTCGTCGGCCGCGCGCCGACGGAGGCTGAGGAAAAATCGCTCAAGCCCCAGGATGAAGCCGGGCTTGTCGGCCTCATCCTGGCAAGCCCGGCCTTCCAGCGGTGTTGACCCGTTTCAGCCTGCCATGCGCAGCCCACCTCCCCAGCCATGAACCGACGCACCTTCATCTCCAGGCTCAGCCTCGCCGCCACACCGGCTCTCGCCGCCACACCCCGGGAAGAAACCCACACCCTCGTCCATGTGTTCCTGCGAGGTGGCGCGGACACGCTCAACATGTTCGTTCCCTACGCCGACGACCGCTATCACCGGCTGCGCCCCGGCCTGGCCATTCCAGCCAGGGAGGCGATCCGGCTCAACGATCATTACGCCCTGCACCCGGCGATGAAGCCGCTCGAACCCCTGTTCAAATCGGGCCGGCTAGGCGTTGTGCAGTCAGTCGGCGTGGACAACACGAGCGGGTCACATTTCGACTGCCAGGATCAAATGGAGCATGGCGACTCCATGCATGGCTCACCCGCTGGTGGAGGCTGGCTGGGAAGGTTCCTTCGCCAGCAGGGCTCCACTTCAGCCCTGGCCGCCGTCGCCATTGGAACCGCCCTGCCGGAATCCCTGCGCGGAGCCCCTGCGGCCAGCGTGCTCGAACGCATCGGGGACATCGGCTTCAAAAACACCCAGGACGCGGACGGCATCGTCAAGGTGCTGGAAGGCATGTATGGCGGAGAGCCCGGCCTCCTCGGAAGGCGGGGCATTGAAACGCTGGAGCTCTTCAGGCGCATCTCAGCCATGCCGGGAGACGGGGGCAGCCCCGAACACGGGGCGCAATATCCCCGGGACTCCTTTGGATCCGGCCTGCGTGAAATCGCGCGGCTGATCAAGGCGGGTCTCGGGCTGCAGGTGGCCTGCATCGACCTGGGAGGATGGGACACCCATTTCTTCCAGGGCGGCACCACAGGCCCCCAGGCTGAGCGGATTCAGACACTCGCCGAAGGCCTTGCCGCCCTCGACACCGACCTCAAGGATCATCGCAACCGCTACACGGTCATGGTGGCCACCGAGTTTGGCAGGCGCATCTATGAAAATGCCAGCCTTGGCACGGATCACGGCCGCGGCTTCGCCCTCATGGCCCTGGGCGACCGGGTGAAGGGCGGCCGGGTGCTTGGCTCATGGCCCATCCAGGCGGAGGAGGACCTCAATTTGAACACACCCGGCCCCGGAGGCCTGCATGCCGAAACGGACTACCGCGCCGTCTTTGCGGAGGTGCTGCACGCCTGCTTCGGCCCCTCAGTCGCCATGGCGAAGGTTTTTCCCCAGGCCCGCCTGCCGGCGGTCGGCCTGATGTAAACGGCGGACAGGCAGCTGAGCCGCAGGATTGATGCCACAAGACCGTCCACGCATGCCAAGGCCGGCAGACTGCTCATTTCAACAGCGTCTCAGTCAGCATGCGCGGTCTCACGCCTGGCACGGCGCCGACGGCTGGAGTTTCTCTCCTCATACTTCTGACGCAGCTCCTCGGAACCAGCCACCTTGTCAATGCGTTCGCAGACATTCTGCACCATGCCGCCGGTCAGCAGTTCGGCCTTGTGGCTCATGATGAAGCGCGTCAGCCCTGAAGTCAGCACGTTCGGCCCCTGCGGGGTGGCAAACCGGACCTCCTGGTCGAAGTAGATGACGCTGCAGATCAGCGCCTCGGGAAGCTCCAGATAACGGGCCAGGGCACGGGCATGATAAGCGCTGCGCAGCACCGGGTTGGTGAATGAATGCTCCCGGCCGCCATGCACGACCGTCCAGCGATCATCCTTGGGGCCGCCGGAGATCAGGCCGCTTTCACGCTGAGGCTGGATGACAAAAACACCCGACCGCGCCACCACGACAAACGGCAGACGTGTCAGCCCCTTGCCGTCCAGCCGGGGAAGGAAAACGTCCCGCAAAACCTGGAATTCCTCCGAAGGCAGGCGCTTCATGGATGATGAGACTGTTTTTTGCTGGGCTGAGGTGGAAGATGAGCCTGAACCTCTGCGCGAATCCGCCCGATCTTTTTTCCGGCTCCGGCGGATGAGGCCGGCCGCCAGCAGGGATGTCACAAGCAGCGCCAGAAGGCAGACGGCAAAGATGACGTGCCAGTAGGCTGATAGCAGCTCCTGGGTTAAATGGATGATTTTATTGAGCATTCTCGTGCCGGGGGGAACAGGAGACAGGTGGGCCTGGCTGCGTCATTGCCCCTCATTGAGCGCCTCGCTCAAGGGAACAACTCCGCCAGGGGTGGGGGGTTCGGGATCAAATTCGCCACGGGCACGACGCTTCGCATCTTTCTCCTCCTTCTTGGCGTCGTCCTTGACACGGTCATGCACCTCCTTCTTCTCCTTGCTGGTGCTCGGCAGCATGTCCAGCTGCTCGTATGGCGTGTCCTTGGTGGACTTCTTCAGGGCGCTGATGCGCGGATACTCCTCGTCCATGACTGCAATCAGCTCCTCAGGCAGACCACGCCAGATGGTGAAGATGCCGTTGTTGACGATGCCATCGATGGTCACATAGTCCACGATCGCCCCGTTCACCATGCTCACCAGCATCTCGCCCTGCCGGGTACGCGTCACGATTTCAAGGGCATTCGCCCCCTTGAAATCCAGCTTAAGGGCCACGCCATAGGTGCCGTCTTCCGCAGGAAAGGGATGGAAGGCGATGATGCTTTTATGGGTGAATTCTGGAATAACCTTCAGGATCACCTCCCTGCCCTCGACATTTCGGCGGAAAATGCTTTTGGGCGAATCCATGTCACTGCCCTGGGAAAACACCGTAATCAGAACCTTGTCATCCTTTTTGAACGTGGAGCAGCCAGCCTGAAGTAACAGCAGGATGGCGACGAGGGGGGCAAAATGTCGCATGGTCACTTGGGATAAGAACCAAATTGTCACGATATTGCAACCCGGCATTCCCTGGATTGATATTTCTATTGCCAATCCAACGCCGCCTTTCGAGAATCGGCGGCCTGTCGTCACCGACCCGCATCAAACCCAAACCCCTAACCCAATCATCTCACATGGGCAGACCCGTCACCCTCTTCACCGGCCAGTGGGCCGACCTCTCCTTCGAAACCGTTGTCGAAAAAGCCAGATCCTTCGGCTATGACGGCGTCGAACTCGGCTGCTGGGGCGACCACTTCGAGGTGGACAAGGCCGACCAGGCCTACTGCGATGCCAAGCGCGCCAAGCTGGACGCCCTGGGCATGAAGTGCTTCGCCATCTCCACCCACCTCGTCGGCCAGGCCGTCTGTGACAACATTGACCCCCGCCACGCCCAGATCCTTCCTCCTTACATCTACGGTGACGGCGACCCCGAGGGCGTCCGCCAGCGCGCCGCCGCCGAAGTGAAGAAGACCGCCCAGGCCGCCAGGCGTTTCGGCGTCAATGTCGTCAACGGCTTCACCGGAAGCAGCATCTGGCACCTCTGCTATTCCTTCCCCCCGAACCTGCCCGGCCAGATCGAGGCCGGCTACAAGGACTTTGCCAACCGCTGGGGCCCCATCTTCGACGAGTTCAAGAACCAGGGCGTGAAGTTCGCCCTTGAAGTTCATCCCACGGAGATCGCCTTCGACATCGCCAGCGCCGAACGCGCCCTCCAGGCCGTCGACTACCACCCCGCCTTCGGCTTCAACTACGACCCGAGCCACTTCGGCTACCAGGGCGTGAACTACGAGAAGTTCATCCGCAGGTTCCCCGACCGCATCTTTCATGTGCATATGAAGGACGTCGCATGGAACCTCGGTGATGAAGCCGGTGTCTTTGGCGGCCATGTGGACTTCCACAAGCCCGCCCGCTACTGGGACTTCAAGTCCGTCGGACGAGGCGACATCAAGTTTGAGCGCATCATCCGCGCCTTGAACGACATCGGCTACAACGGCCCGCTCAGCGTCGAGTGGGAGGACGGCGCCATGGACCGCGAGTTTGGCGCCACCGAGTCCTGCGCCTATGTCAAGAGGCTGGACTTCCCGCCCAGCAAGATTGTTTTTGACGCGCAGTTCGCCGAAAACAGCAAGTAACCACCGGACTTTGCCGGCTCAGTTCAGCCAGCAGCCCCAAGGTCTTCGGCGGGCGGATGCCCGTCATGGCCTGGGGCTGTTGATCTGATGGGGCAGGTTCAGCCAAGCAGGCTGAAAGGTCCCCCGACAGCCTCACGATTACTCGATTCCTATGTCCTCCGCCCTGACCCGCCGAAACTTCGTCCAGACCACCGCCGTCATCACCGCAGCCACCACCCTGAGGGCACAGCAGAAGGCGGACTCCCAGGAAACACTCCGCATCGGACTCGTCGGCTGCGGCGGCCGCGGCACCGGTGCCGCCTCCCAGGCCCTCGGCGCGGAATACAACGGAAAGCTCGTCGCCATGGCCGACGTGGACATGAAGCAGATCGACGGCAGCATCGCCTCGCTGTCCCAGAAGTTTCCGGACCGGGTGGACGTCAAGCCTGACAAAAAGTTTGTCGGCATCGACGCCTATCAGAAGCTCATCGACAGCGGCGTGGACGTCGTCCTGCTCGCCAGCCCTCCGGGATTCCGTCCTGTTCACCTCCAGGCCGCCGTCGACGCCGGCAAGCACATCTTCTGCGAAAAGCCGATGGCTGTTGACTCCATCGGCTATCACATGGCCATGGCCGCCGTGAACAAGGCCCGCGAGAAGAAGCTCAACCTCGTCGCCGGATTCTGCTGGCGCTACAGCACCTCGCGCATCGAGGCCTTCAAGCGTGCGCTGGGCGGCGACATCGGAAAAATCACCAGCGTCTTCGCCACCTACCACACCGGCCCCGTCAAGCCCATGCCCCCGGCCAGCGGACGCCCCGCCGGCATGAGCGATGTCGAGTGGCAGGTCCGCAACTGGTACAATTTCTCCTGGCTCAGCGGCGACAGCCTCGTCGAACAGGCCGTGCACAGCGTTGACAAGATCTGCTGGGCCATGGGTGACAGGCCTCCCATGAGCTGCATCGGCACCGGCGGCCGCCAGATCAAGGCCGAGGACGGCAACATCTTCGACCACTTCCACGCCGCCTACGAATGGGAGAACGGCATCATCTGCAACATGGCCAGCCGTCAGATCAAGGGCTGCCAGGGCCACAACCAGGACATCATCCGCGGCGAAAAGGGTGCACTCATCATCGGCAAGGGCGGCGCCCCCTTCATCGACGGCCCCAAGCGCTGGCGCTTCCGCGGCGAGGAGAAAAACATGTATGACCTCGAGCACGAGGCCCTCTTCAACTCCATCCGCAAGGGCTCCGTCATCAACGACGGAGACCGCATGATGCTCTCCACGCTGGTGGCCATCATGGGGCGTGAGGCCGCCTACACCGGCCAGCTCATCACCTGGGATCAGATGCTCGCCTGCACCCAGGACCTCGCCCCCGACAGCCTGAAGTGGTCCGACAGCTTCACCCCCACCCCGATGCCCCAGCCCGGCGTGACCAGGTTCCTCCTGCCTGAGCCGAAAAAGCCCGATGCAGCCGGACCAGGGAAAAAGCAGAAGGCCTGAAGACCCGCCTACGCGTCGAAGTGACGTAAGAATGTGCTGGCGGTGGACATGACATCCGCTTCAAATGCACGCGTTCATGCCCAGCCGCCGATCTTTTCTGACCACCTCCGGCCTGGCCGCCCTGACCGGCTGCCAGCTTGCCCCCGCCCCGCAGACCGTCCAGACCGCCCCCAATGGCCCGTTCATGCTGGGCATCGACATGCTGGCATCCAGGGGCTTTGACCTGCTGCGTGGACGCCGCGTCGGACTTATCACCAATCACACGGCCTACACCAGCCAGGGTGTGATGTCCCGGGTGGCCATGCAGCGAGCCCTGGGCGGCGGACTCATCGCCTTGTACGGTCCGGAACATGGCATCGACGGAACCGTCGGAGCCGGCAAGCACATCGCCACCCGTCGCGACCCGGTGACCGGGCTCACGGTTCACTCCCTTTACGGCCCGACCCGCAAGCCCACGCCCCAGCAGCTGGCGGGAATCGACACCCTTGTCTTTGACGTGCAGGACATCGGCTGCCGCAGCTACACCTACATCAGCACCATGGCCGTCGCCATGGAGGCGGCGGCAGAACAGGGCAAGTCCTTCGTCGTCCTCGACCGACCCAACCCCATGGGTGGCTGGCGCGTTGAAGGTCCTCCGGTGGAAAAACGATGGAAATCCTTCGTCAGCCAGATCCCCGTTCCCTATGTTCATGGCATGACGGTTGGCGAACTGGCCATGATGACCACCGCCCACGGCTGGATTGCCCGCTCCCCCAGGCTCACCGTGGTCAAGATGCAGGGATGGAACCGCAGCATGACCTGGCGAGAGACAGGCCTGCGCTGGCATGCCACCTCTCCAAACATACCGCATGCCACCTCACCGTTTTACTATGTGGCGACGGGCATTCTGGGCGGAGCTTCCGCCGTTGATGTCGGCATCGGCACGGAAAATCCCTTCGGCTACGCAGGCGGAAGCGGCGTGCCGCCCCAGGCAATGCTTGAGGCCTGTCGCAGCCTCGGAACTCCCGGAGTCAGCTTTTCCCCGTATTCCCGCAACGGTTTCGGCGGAGTCAGGTTGAGCATCCACCCCCAGACACAGGCTGACCTGACCGCCCTGGACGTCATGATGCTTGGCACTTTGAACCGCCTGACAGGAGGACGCGTCCTCAGCCGCATGTCCGCAGACAAGACCAGCCTTTTCAACAAGGTGTTTGGCAGCGAACACCTCCTCCATGGACTGCGCCGGGGTGAGTCACCCGCCAGCATCATCCAGTCCTGGCAAGGCTACACCCATTCCTTCCGCAGGAGTCGTCAGAGCCACCTGCTCTACGCGTGAACCATTTTTTGGGCCAATACCGACTAATGTCGATGCCGAAGCTAGGCTATCGCAAAAACCCATGCGAAATATCTCGCAAAAATAATTGAATACCCTTCCTGATGGGCATTCGTAGCTGCTAGTTAATTAGAGCGCCCCTCTTCCTCATTTTCCTAAACCCCTTTCCACCCAACCCCTTTGACGCCTTTGGTGGCGGCCCAAACCAACACAGATAAAGAAACTAACACCGTGAAACAGAAACTCTTCATCCTCGACGCGCATCCGATCGTTGTCGAAGGACTCAATAAAATGCTTGAAGGCCAGGAGGATATCCAGGTCACCGGGATCACCGGTGACGTGGACAAGGCCGCCGAGCATATGAAGCAGGATCCACCGAATGTTCTCCTGATGGATCTTGCCCAAGACGACCGGGGCGTTGTCGACCTGATCAAGAAGATCAAGCAGGAGGTGCCTTCCGTCGCCATCCTCGTCTTCTCCGTTCATGACGAAAACGTCTACGCGGAGAGATGTCTCCGCGCCGGCGCCATGGGATACTTGATGAAGACGGAGCCCGTAGCCCGCGTGCTCATGGCCATCCGGCAGGTCGCCGCAGGCGGCTTCGTCTTCAGCGCCAACCTGCTCAGCAGCATCGTTACCGGCAACGGTCTGCGTGGAGCGGCTGGAGCCCGTGGCGAACCCGGAAGGCTGCTCAGTGACCGCCAGCTCGAAATTTTCGAGATGGTCGGCCGCGGCATGGACTCCCATTCCATCGCCGCCAAGCTCAACCTCAGCTCCAAAACGGTGGACGCCCACAAGGCCAACATCCGTCAGAAGCTGGGACTCGACTCCGCACGCGAACTGCTCATGGAAGCCGTGCGCTGGGTGGAAAAATGATCAGATTCCGGCTTTGATCATGCCAAGCGCCCGGCCTGAACACCGGGCGCTTTTTCTTGCCCTCACCCTTCGCCTCGCCACCCCTGCCCTACGGCAGGCAGGTTTTTCAACTTTCTCAAAGTTTGGGAATAACAAGGCCGCTCATCTGTCGTACATGCGGAAACCCATTGTCATGAAAACCATCTTCGCCACGCTCTGCGCCCTTGCCCTCGTCTCCGTCAGCGCCTGTGCCGAGGACAAGCCCGCAGCAGCCAAGGAAAAAGCCATGCCCCAGCCCGAGATCAAGCTCACGGAAGAAGATTGGAAGAAACGCCTCACCGACGAGCAGTACCGCGTCACCCGCACGGCGGGCACCGAACGTCCCTTCGGCCAGGTCTATGAGGAGTTCGAAAAGCAGGGCGAGGGCACCTACTACTGCGTCTGCTGCGGGGCCGAGCTCTTCACCTCCAAGGAAAAATTCCATTCCGGCTGCGGCTGGCCTTCCTTCTACGACGCCTCAACCGCCAAAAACGTGCTCGAACGGCCTGACAACTCCCATGGCATGATCCGCGTGGAGACCTTGTGCAGGCGCTGCGGCGCCCACCTGGGACATGTGTTTGAAAGGGAGAGCGTCTCCGCCGCCACGCCGACCAAACGCCGCTTCTGCATCAACGGCGTCGCCCTCAGCTTCGTTCCCAAGGGAGGCCAGGCTCCAAAGCTTCTCGAAGTGGCGTCCTCGGCCGTCGAGAAAAAGAAGGAGGAAGTCGCCAAGGAGGCCGGAGTCGAAGTTCGGAAGCCCTGACCGGCGGACTCGAAACCGGTCACCCTCATGGCGTCAGGTTGACCTGACACCAAGTTGGCGGCATGAAGGCCCCTCCCATGGCCGGTTTTTTCAAATCCCTCCTCCAGCGTTTCACCAAGCCCGACATCGACTGGGATGAACTTGAAGCATCCCTGATCTCAGGTGACCTCGGCCCAAGGCTCGCCGTCCAGATCGTCGGCGACCTCCAGGGCCAGCAGCGCAAGCTGCATGGCGCGGACATCATCCAGGTCGCCAGGGAGCATGTGCGCAAGATCCTGCCGGAAAACATCCAGCCGCTCACCCCCTTCACCGACGGCAGGCCCAAGGTATTGCTGATCGTCGGTGTCAACGGTGTCGGGAAGACAACCTCGACGGCCAAGCTGGCCCATCTTCTGCAAAAGGCAGGTCATGGCGTTGTGCTCGCCGCCGCCGACACCTTCCGCGCCGCCGCCGTGGAGCAGCTGGAGGTCTGGTCGCAACGGCTGCACATCCCGCTCGTCAAGGGACCGCCGAACAGTGATCCCGCCGCCGTCTGCTTTGAAGGCTATGAAAAGGCCCTCAAAAGCGGGGCCGCCTACCTGATTTGCGACACCGCCGGCAGGCTGCACACAAAGCACAACCTGATGGAGGAGATGAAGAAGGTCCACCGGGTGCTCGGGCGCAAGGACCCGACATCCCCCCATGAAGTCATCCTCGTGGTCGACGCCACCACAGGTTCAAACGCCCTCCAGCAGGCGCGCGAATTCCACAAGGCGATTCCGCTCACCGGGCTCATCGTCACCAAGCTCGACGGCAGCGGCAAGGGCGGCGTGCTGGTGCCCATCCAGCAGGAGCTTGGCGTCCCCACACGCTTCATCGGCCTCGGCGAACGCGTGGAGGATTTCCAGACCTTCGATCCGAAACGCTTTGTGGACGAGCTGCTTTGACGGCAGGGCTTCAGTAGGTGGCGCGCCCGCCGGAGAGGTCAAAGACGGCGCCTGTCGTGAAGGAGCAGTCCTCGGAACAAAGCCAGGCGACCAGGGCCGCCGCCTCCTCCTTCCGGCCAAAGCGTCCCATTGGGATCTTGGAAAGCATGTAGTCGACATGCTGCTGCGTCAGCTGCCTGAGGATGTCCGTCTCAATCACCGCCGGCGTGATGCAGTTGACCACGATGTTGGACGTTGCCAGCTCCTTTCCCAGGGACTTGGTGAGGCCGATCACCCCGGCCTTCGAGGCGCTGTAATGGGCGGCGTTGGGATTGCCCTCCTTGCCGGCGATGGAGGCGATGTTCACAATCCGCCCGTAGCCGTTCCTCAGCATCTGCGGCACCACGGCGCGGCAGCACAGGAAGGGGCCGTTCAGGTTGATCTCAACAACACGCCGCCATTCCTCAGGCGTGGTCTCCCAAAGCCTCGCGTTGGCGCCGGCGATGCCTGCGTTGTTGACCAGCAGATCGATCTTTCCAAAGGCCGCAACGGCTGCCTGCACGCCGGCCTCCACGGAATCGGCACGGGTGACATCCACCTTCGCCGTGGCAACCCGGCCCGGAGAGTCGAGCACGGCGCAGGCCTCCGCCAGCGCCGCGTCATCGATGTCCCAGAGGCAGACCGAGGCCCCGTCTCGAAGCAGCCTTGCGGCGATGGCCTGGCCGATCCCACGGGCGCCGCCGGTGACGATGCCCACACGATTTTGAAGGGGGGAGGAGGATGGCATGGTAAAAAAATACAGGAGTTGAAGGAATGAAGACGGTTCAGATCATGCCGGGCTGCCAGCCACCGCCGTCGCCAAAACGCGACCCGATGCGGCCTCTCATCGCCGGATCGTCCAGGGCACGGTCAACCGCATCCTGAAGCGCGCCCGAGGCCAGGTCGCCAAGCAGGGGCACCGGGGAGCCTGTTCCCGGCACATAGGCGCGGCTCTGGCGTTCGCCCTCATAAACCGCCGTGTGCAGGACACGGCCCGTGGCCGCCTCAAGCACGCTCAGCCGGATGCGTGCATAACCATAAGGATGCACCAGCAGCTTGCAGTGCAGGTCCAGCACCTCGCCCGTGATGATGAACCGTGCGCCGGACCTCGGGGTCAGCATGCCCCTGGCCTGGAGGGCATAACCAAAAGCATTCGTGACCACATCCGCCACCGGAATCCTCGTCTGGATGAACTCCACCGGAGTCCCCACCTGCGTGCGCACGGTGCCAAGGTCGTGGGTGCCCACGTCACGACGGTCGATGAAGGACTGCGTGGCGAACTCAGGGGCGCCCGGCTTGATGTGACCGGGAGCGGAGGCGTAGTCGAGGCTGATCTGGCTCGTCGTGGTGCAGGAGGCAAGGACGACGGCGCAGCCGATGAGGATGACGAGACGCTGGAATGTAGGCTTCATGGAGGGAAATGAACCGCAGGAAACAAGGGACAAGAACACGGCGGGTCAAGGATTCCTGTCAGCTTCCTTGAACCCGGCGCAGGATTGTCATGCCGACGTGGGGCAGCCCCCGGAATTGTCTTGCAGGAAGGCTTGCAAAATCAGAGCTTTTCCGCCCCAAGCCTTTTTCCCCAGGCACGTTCTGCCCCGTGACCTGTGCTCCCGTGCCCCCCATGAGCGATCAGCAACACTCCGACGACCTCCAGCATCTGCCCACGGCCGATGCCGACAGCGTGGAGAATTCACGCGCAGCCAAGGCCGCCCTCTGGAAAAAAATCTCTGAACAGCGCCGGCGGGAACGTGAGGAACAGACCGCGGCCCAGCCGCCGCAGGACCTCGTGGAGGAACCTCCGCCAGCCGCCCCCGAGCGCAGTTCCAGGGACGAATGGGACGAACTCTTCACCTCCAGCCACGAGGAGCTTCAAGCCGCCACGATCCCAACGCCAGCCCCTCCCGCCCAACCGCCCCGCAAGCGCAGTGTCATCCGTCGCAGCACGCCGCTCATCACGGACACTGAAGCATCCCCGTCCGAAAACCCGCACGCCAGCCTGCGTCCGCCCGCAGAGAGCACTGACGCAGGGACGACCACCAGGCAGTCATCAGCAGACGATGACCCCGAAGCCGGCCCTGCAGCCAACGTCGGGGACGCGCGAGAGCGGGAACAGGCCCCGGCCCTCCAAGGTTCTCCCCGGATCCAAAGCGCATCGCCTGACACAGCCACACCACAAACAGCCTCGGTTCCCGGCACGTCATCCCATTCAAGAACGGCGGCAGCCTCCGAAAAATCCGATGACAGCCCCCAGGAGGTGCCTTTCCTGGTCGCTCTGCTGAGGCAGAAATGGGTGCAATGGGGCGGGGCTTCCCTCTCCCTGAGCCTGGGCATCCACGCACTCATCCTCGGCGTCGGTGGATTCATGGTTGTCAGCCAGGTCATGCTCGACCGGCAGGTGGACTTCCTCCCCGGCGGCAGCCAGCAGGGACAGCAGGCCTCCGAGGCGCTGGAACACAAGATCCAGCAGAAAAAGAACCCCTGGCTGAAGAAGGCGATGCCCATGCGAAAAATCGCCGCCATCGGCTCCATCTCCGACATCATCCTTCCGGATGAAGTCCCCGATCTCCTCGATTTGCCCAGTTCCAACGACCTCCTTTCCAGCAGCAAGCTTGGCGGTGCCGGGCTCGGAGGCGGCGGTTTCGGCAAGGGCATGGGTCTTGGCGCGAAGGATGGCATGGTTTTCCAGCCGCTCTCCATGTTCGGCCGCGAGATCAAGGCCAAGCGGCTCGCCCTCGTCCTGGACGTTTCAAGCTCCATGGCCCCCTTCCTCCCGCGGGTGATCGAAGAAGTGGACAAGGTCGCCAAGGGCAGCGTGATCGTTCTTTACCCCGGGTGCGGCCTGGATTCACCGCCAAACAAGGGCCTGACGGGCAAGGAAATCTACCGGACCAGCGGGCCTGAGTTTGAACGCTTCTGGCGCATGGGGGGCATGGCCAGCCTGGAGGAGGCACGCAAGTTCAAGTTCTCCCGCACCGACCCGATCCCCAGCGAAAGCGTCTACACCGTCCTGTCGAAACGACCGCAGACCCACTTCATCCATTATGTCGGGATCGGCTACACCTGGCTGGCGCTGCTGAGCGACCACGTCCGGCAGGCGGACGCCCTCTACTGGTTCTCTGACTTCCAGGATCATGTCGATTTTCAGCAGCTCGACATCATCCGGGAAAACCTGCTGCGACGGAAGCAGAAGCTCTACATCCAGCCGTATCAGCACGGCTCGGCCTTTGACCTGATCAAAAGCCAGCTTGTCGACCCCACCGGTGGTGAAGTCATCGAGGCCGTTTTTGAATGACCCTGCACCGTGAACCAGATTTCCCTCGCGCACGGCATCCAGCCCCTCATGTTCCTTCCATGAACGAAGCGCCCGCATCGGCCGTTTTTGCGCACGCCGCGCGGCAGGTGGCCCGACGCGTGATGCTTAGGCGCTGGCTGGCGGCCCTGGCACGAACGCTCTGGTTCGTGGCCGGCGTCCTTCTGCTGATGCTGCTCTCCTCCCTGGCCCTGGGACTCGCCGTCCTGGCCTCCCTGACTTGGCTGGCCATCGCCCTCTGGGGGCTGCTGACCCTGGGGTGGACCTTCTGGCGCCGCCCCGGTCACTACAGCATCCTTGCCCTCTGGGACAGGGAGGCAGGAAGACGGGAGGCCTTCGCCAATGCCTGGTGGTTTGAGAGCCGGGCAAACCTCACCGAAGCACAACGCTCGCACATCCTCGCCCAGCAGGAACTCCTGACCGTGGCCATGAAAAGCCTCCCCCGGGACCTGCCCCTGCACTTTCACCGCCACCTCTGGCTGCCTCCCGTCCTCGCCCTCTCAGGCCTGCTGCTCGCACGCACGCTGGACACGGCCGGACCGGTGATCCTGGTGGATGCAGCCATGCAGCAGGTGGCCAGGGATGAAGCCGCCCGGCTGGCACGCGCCGACTGGCAGAAAAAAAACCTCGGAGGCCTGACCGCCGATGAAAAGGCCGAGTTGGAAAAGCTCCGGGAGAACCTCAGGCAGACGGCCGAAGACCTCGAAAATGCAGGGGGCAGGGACGCACGCGATGTCATGTCCAGCCTGGGGGGCCGGGCCCGCGAGGCCGAAAAGCTCGCCGAAAGACTGTCAGCCGACAAGGAAACCTGGGCCTCGGAAAAACTCATCCAGTCCCTGCGCCAGCACGCCGACACCGCTGACCTTGGCGACGCCGTGGCGGCAAGGAACGCAGGCCAGACCGCCGCTGCCGCAGAAGCACTCGCCGAAAAGCTCAAGTCGCCACAGCTTTCCAATGACACGCGTGAACGCCTCAACGAAACCCTGAAGGACAACGAACGCAGCGCCGAAAAGCAGGACCGCACCCGGCCCGTCGGCCAGCATGTTCTCAGCGCCTCCGGACAGATGCAGGCGGCAAAGCCAGCCGAAGCAGGTGATGAATTTCAAAAGCTCGCCGAAAAAATGCGGGACCAGGCACGCCGAGAGAAGGCTCAGCAGGAAATGGAAAAGCTAGCCCAGCAGCTCCGGGATGCCAGCAGCAGCATCACCGGCCAGAACCAGGCAGGCTCCATGCAGCAGATGGCAGGCAGCAGCCAGCAAGGGAGGCAGCAGCAGAACCAGCCCCAGTCGCAGGCGCAATCACCACAGGCCGGCCAGGCTCAGCAGCCAGGCTCATCCCCTCAAAGCCCGCAGATGTCCGGGCAGCCTCAGCTTCAGCCTCCAGGCATGGGTCAGCAGCAGATGCTCCAACAAAACCCAGTACCCGGAACCGGGCAGCAGCAGCGCATGATGATGGCTCAACCAGGCTCCAAGAACCAGTCCCCCAGGGACGGCCAGCCCATGCTTCTTGCGCCGATCCCAGGACAGCAGCCAGGGGAAAAGCCACCTGACGCCCTCCTGCTTGGCCCCCAGGGGCCCCCCCCCCAGGACGGCCCCATGATCGGAATCACCACTCCAGGCGGCAAGGAGGCAGGCCTGGGCAGGGCGGAGCTTAATGCCGCCCCAACCCCCCGGCAGGACACCGTTAATCAGGCCGTCGTGGCCGCACAGCAAAACAACGAGGGCAGTTCCAGCGTCCGCAGCCTGGAAGGCGGAGCGAGACAGGAAGATGCCGTCAGAAGTGCCAGCCAGATCGCCATCGAAGCTCTATCCGCCCAGGAAGAAGCCCTTGATGAAATGCCGCTGCCCCCGTCCAGAAGAGAACAGGTTCGCCGTTATTTCACCGAGTTACGGAAGCGTTTCGAAAAAGAATAGGCGCCCAGACACGGATTTTTTAAAAGTTCAGGCCTGCATTCGTGTTCCCCTGGGCTTTTCGAAGGCAGATTTCCCACCCAAACTCCTTGCCACGTTCATGCGCGCTGGCTAAAAAGGCACATTCAACGCCAGTTGGCGTCGGCACGACTTATGAAGTTCACGATCAGCAAGGACACCCTCCAGCAGGCCATCAACCAGGTGCAGCATGTGGTAAGCACGCGCACGACCCTGGCCATTCTCTCCAACGTTCTCCTCCGTGCCAAGGACGGTATCCTGGAACTCACCACCACCGACCTCGACGTGGGCGTCACCTGTTCGGTGCCGGCTGAAGTCGAGGAGGAAGGCGCCACCACCCTGCCCGCCCGCCGTCTCGCCACCATCGTTCGCGAACTGCCCGCCGAGGAGATCTCCATCAGCGTCGATGAAAAAAACTACGCCTCCATCCGCAGCGGCCCCTCCTTCTTCAAGGTCGTCGGCCTGACGAGCGAGGAGTTCCCCGCCCTGCCCCGCTTCGATGACGCCCGCGAGTTCACCCTGCCCCAGGCGGTCATGCGTGACTGCCTGCGCAAGACCTCCTACGCCATCTCCACGGATGAAACCCGCTATGTCCTCAACGGCATCCTGTTCTCCTTCAAGAACAATGCCCTCACCATGGTGGCCACCGACGGACGCCGCCTGGCCATGGTCGAGCAGGAGGTCGAGTTTCCCCAAAGCCAGGAAGTCGACATCATCGTCCCCACCAAGGCCGTCAATGAACTCGCCCGCCTTTGCGGCGACAACGGTGACGTCGTGATCCGTGTCACCGGCAGCCAGGTCGGATTCGACCTCGGCGAAAGCCTTCTCATCAGCAAGCTCATCGACGGCAACTACCCCAACTACCGCCAGGTCATTCCCGGCGAGGCCAAGGAGCGCATCGTTCTTGAGCGCGAAACCTTCCAGCGTGCCATCGGCCGCGTCTCACTTCTTGCCAGTGACAAGTCGAACTCCGTGAAGTTCCAGTTCACCGAAGGCCAGGTCGAGATCATCGCCTCCAGCCCGGACATCGGCGAGGCCCGTGAAACCATCGCCATCAACTACAAGGGCAAGGACATCACCATCGCCTTCAATCCCGAGTTCACCATGGCCCCGCTGCGGAATCTCAGCGCCGATGAGATCACCCTGCACCTCATCGACGACATCAGCCCCGGCGTCATCCGCTCAGGCAACAACTTCCTGTATGTCCTGATGCCGATGCGTGTGAACAGCTGATGCCCCGCCCCCTGAAATCCCCACCCCCGAGACGAGCAATGATCCCGCGTTCATCGATTCTTCTTCTGGCAGCAAGCCTTGCGATCACCGCCTGCCAGCCGGCCACCCAGTCACGTCCGTTCGCAGGACGCGGAGGAAGAAACCTGGACCAGCCTCCCCGCTATGGAGAACCCAGCCGCTACGTCGAACCCATTGCCCCCCAGGCGGGACAGGTCATTGATCCCAACGCAGCCGCCGCCGCAGGCATCGACCCACGCACGATCCCCCCAGGAGCCAACACCACGCCTCCAGGCAACCTCCCGCCGACCACCCCCGGTCTGGACCAGGGCCTGACCGTCACCCCGCCTACCGTGGTCCCCATTGTTCCTCCAGGAGCCACACCTCCGGCAGCCACTGTTCCCGTCCCCCCCGCCAGCCCGGCGGCGACACCACCGGCAGTCACACCTCCGCCCGCCCCCGGAGACGTGCCCGTTGCACGCGCTGTCCCAGGCAAGCCTGGTTATGTTTACAGCCCAAAGGATCCGAAAAAGATCATCAGTGTTGAAGGACTCCGCCCTGGCTCCAAGGCCAAGGATCCTGACACTGGTGAAATCTTCCGCGTGCCCTATCAGTGATTTGAACCACCGGCGCCCCTCCTTGCCCGCCATGTTGCGCGGGCGCGCCCGGCCCTTCAGCTTGTGCGTGCCGGACATCCACGCTAATGAGCACCATGGTTGCTGTAGCCACGCCTGCCCTTGTCACTGAAATCCTCCGCCTCAAGAAGGAGCGGAACGCCGTCATCCTTGCGCACAACTACCAGACGCGCGACATCCAGGAAATCGCTGACTTTGTCGGTGACTCGCTGGGACTGGCCTACAGGGCCAGGGAGACCCAGGCGGACGTCATCGCCTTCTGCGGCGTGCATTTCATGGCGGAAACCGCCAAGATTGTGAATCCGGGCAAGACGGTCATCCTGCCTGACGCCAACGCCGGCTGCTCGCTCGAACAAAGCTGCCCAGGCCCCCAGCTCGAAGCCTTCCTCAAGGCCAACGCCGAAAAGAACTACTACGTCATCGCCTACATCAACTGCAGCGCCCATGTGAAAGCCCTGTGCGACTGCATCTGCACCAGCGGCAACGCCGTGAAGATCGTCGAGGCCGCCCCCAAGGACCGCCCGATCCTCTTTGTTCCAGACCAGAACCTCGGTTCCTGGGTCATGGAACAAACCGGACGCAAGATGGACCTCTGGAAAGGTGCCTGCTATGTCCATGTCGAATTCACCCGCGACAGCATCCAGGCCATCAAGGACGAGCACCCGGACGCCAAGGTCGTGGCCCACCCCGAATGCACCTATGCCGTGCGTATGCTCGCCGATGAGGTTTGCAGCACGGAGAAGATGGTCGGCTACTGCCGCAGCAGCCCCTCGAGCACCTTCATCATCGTCACGGAAAGCGGCATGCTTCACCGCCTGGAACGCGAGGTGCCGGGCAAGAAGTTCATTCCCGGCCCGACCGGCCACTGCGCCTGCGCCGACTGCCGCTACATGAAGCTGAACACCCTGCAGAAGCTGCATGACGCGCTGCGCGACCTGTCACCGCGCGTCGAAATGCCCGAAGACATCCGCGCCCGGGCTGAAAAGCCGCTTCTGCGCATGCTGGAGCTGAGCAAGTGACAGGCCTTCCGTCCCCGAATAAAAAGACCGCCGTCACCCTTGGAAGGATGACGGCGGCGTAGCAGCGGCTCACGAATTAGGTTCGTGATCACTCACCCTTGCAGCAGTCCTTGCCGCACTTCTTGCCGGCGTCCTTGCAGCAGGTGGCGCAGGACTTGCCCTTGTCAGCGCAGCATTTCTTGCAGGCATCGCCTGCAAAGGCTCCGGTGCTGAGGGCGGCGAGGGTGAGGATGGAGAGAATCGTTTTCATGGTCGTGATTTGTTTTTTTGAATTTTTGGAACCTGACATTTCTTGGACGTTTCACAGGCATGATCAACCCATGAGGGGGCGGTGCGTCGTTCAACGCCGGGGCCGTGCGCCGGATCAGGCGGCGACTGGAACCTGAACAAGCTCCGGGCCCGATGGCTTCAGATGAGCAGGCGGCAATGCCTCTGATAAAGCGGCGCCTCATTCCGGGGCGGCGGATGCTCGCACACCAGAGCATGGACGCTGCAGACGGCGGAGCGGGCAAGGGCAGAAACCTCGGCTCCCAGCTCCCCGTCCATGAACGACAGCTCGACAAGCACCGGGCGTGGAACCGTCGGCACCAGCGGAGCAGCATCACGCTGCAGGGTGCCGTCGCAGCATTCACAATGACGATCCGAAGGAGCCGGCTGCAGGGGCCTCTCCTCAGGCTCAAGAAACTGATGACAGGCCATGCAGCCACCTTCCTCCTGACGATCCATCAGCCCCAGCCAGCAGCAAAAATGCAGCGGCACCGCCATGAGGATGGCGAGCAGGCTCTGGATCACGGCACGGGACATCGGAACGGTGGGATGGCGGCAGGCCATCATACGTTCAAACACGGGCTCGTCCGGCCTGTTTTTCCCCATGCATGCATTGTCATCAGGAATCCTGAGGCAGTCCTGCAATGCCAGGCGTATTGCATCTGTTTATGAGCTCCCATCCCGCAATCCATCAAAAAGCCCCTGATTTCACGGCACCTGTCGTCGGTGGTGAACACCCGGCCGGCTCCACGATCACTCTCTCGAAGCTGAAGGGCGAGACCGTGGTGCTTTATTTCTATCCCAAGGATGACACCCCCGGCTGCACGAGGCAGGCCTGCGCAATCCGGGACGGATGGGACAGGATCACCGGCAGGGCCAGGGTCTTCGGGATCAGCACCGACCCCGTTCGTAGCCACGAGAAGTTCATCAGGAAGCACTCCCTGCCCTTCCCCCTCATCAGCGATGAAGACCAGACCATCGTCAACGCCTACGGCGTGTGGGTGGAGAAAAGCCTGTATGGCCGCAAATACATGGGCACCGAGCGCACCACCGTGATCATCGGCCCGGACGGCAGGATCAAGGCCGTGCTGCCCAAGGTGAAGCCTGAGGAACACCTCGACCTGGTGCTGGCACAGCTTTGACGCCCGCTCATCGCCCCTGCCCCGCGAGCCAGGCCTGGAACATGAGCACATCCCAGAGATAAAAGTGCCAGTTCCGGGCTCCTGAGAGGTGCTCGCGCCACTTCTGACGGATCGGCGCAGGGTCAAAATACCCCTCCCTGCGCAGGCCTGCCTCGCTGAGCAGATCCTCCGCCCAGTCACGCAGTTCGTGACGCAGCCAGTGCTCCAGCGGCACCCCAAAGCCACGCTTGGGCCGGTCAATAAGCTCCCTCGGCACATGCCTGTGCAGCACTTCGCGCATCAGCCACTTGCCCCTGCCCCCGCGCACCTTCATCGAAAAAGGAATGCGCCAGGCGAATTCGATCAACCGGGTGTCCAGCAGCGGGATGCGCCCCTCCAGGCTCACCCCCATCGCCGCACGGTCCATCTTCACCAGGATGTCGCCGGGCAGGTAGGTCTCCATGTCCAGGTGCATCATCCGATGCGTGAAGTCACTGACCTTCGGCCATCCGGAAGTGTCCGTGATGCTGGTGTCCCGGTCCCGGCCGCCAATAACGACCTCCTCCGGACGTTTCCAGTGCGACATGAGCGTCAGATAAAGCGTCTCCATGCCCGGCGCAGCGACCACTTCCGCCAGCTTGTGCAGCTTGTCGCCAAAAGGCACATGCCTCAGGCGTTTGGGCAGGACCGGACGCGCCAGCGCACCGGCGGCGTTCAAGGCCGCAGGAGGCAGGACGGTCATGGCCCCGGCAGCGAGCTTCTTCATCGCCGAAGGCATCCAGGCAAACTTGTCCCAGAGGTTGCGTCCGACGAAGTAGCGTTCATAACCGCCAAAAAGCTCGTCTCCCGCATCACCGCTCAAGGCCACCGTGACATGCTGTCGGGCCATTTTGCAGACCAGGTAGGTCGGGATCTGCGAATAGTCGCTGAACGGCTCGTCGTAGAGCTGCGGCAGGAGCGGGATGGTGTCCAGCGCATCGCGGCCGGTGACATACATCTCCGTATGATCGGTCTTCAGATGCCGGGCGACCTCGGCGGCAAACTGCGCCTCGTTGTACTCGGGGACGTCAAAGCCGATCGTGAAGGTCCGCACGGGCCTGGAGCTCTGCGCCTGCATCATCGCCACGATGAGCGATGAATCGACGCCGCCGGACAGGAAGGCGCCCAGGGGAACGTCGGCCACCATGCGCAGCCCCACTGCCTCCCGAAGCATCGACTCGAACGTTTCAACGGCCTCCGCATCACCGCCCTTGAAGGGATTTTCCAGGCCATGCTCAATCACCTGGCGCAGGCTCCAGTAGGCCTGGGGCGCAGGACGATCCCCCGGCGATGCCAGGGTGAGCAGGGTCCCCGGAGGCAGCTTGTGGAAGCCCTCGTAGATGCACCAGGGATCGGGAATGTAATTGAAGCGCAGCAGGGCGCAGATCGCGTCACGGTTGATCGACGCCGGGAAACCGGGCAGGGCGCGCACCGCCTTGAGTTCGGAGGCAAACACGAGGGTCTCCCCCACCCAGCCGTAATACAGCGGCTTCTCCCCAAGACGGTCTCGCCCCAGGGTGAGCGTGCGTGACTCACGATCCCAGACGGCAAAGGCAAACATGCCGTTGAAGCGCTTCGTGGCCTCGCCAATCCCCCACTGGCGGAAGGCCGCCAGCATCACCTCGGTGTCGGAATGACCACGCCAGGCATGACCCAGGGTCTCAAGTTCCGCACGCAGCTGCTGAAAGTTGTAGACCTCACCGTTGAAGGCGATGATGAACCTGCCATCCTCGCTCGTCATCGGCTGATGGCCAAGCGGCGACAGGTCAAGGATCGACAGCCTGCGGTGCCCGAGCGCGACGCCGCATTCCGCGTCCGTCCAGACGCCGGCGTCATCCGGCCCGCGCAGGATGATGGCGTCGGTCATGCGCCGGACATCCACGGTCATGGACTCGGAGGTCCTGGAGCCTGGAAGGTTGAAAAAGCCTGCGATGCCGCACATGTTGGAATGTTGTTCTAAAGTTAGTCGGGCGCTTGAAGCAGCGCGTCAAACCGGCCGAGCACTGCGGCCAGGGAAAAGCACTCCTCGATCCGCCGACGGCCTTCCGCGCCCCTTCGAAGCCGCTCCACCCGGGGCAGCTTCAGCACAGCCAGGCAGGCATCGGCCAGTCTTGCAGGATCCCGGGCGGGAACCAGGGTCCCGCTGTCTCCCATCACCCACGCGGTGTCGCCGATGTCGGTGGCCACCACGGGAACACTGCAGGCCATCGCCTCCCCGACCACGTTCGGAAAGCCCTCCCCGAACGCCGAGGATGAAACGGCAAGGTCCAGGGAGGCCGTCAGCAGAGGCAGGTCCTGCCTCTCTCCAAGCAGATGCACATGCTTTTGCAGCCCGAGCTCTTCCACCTTTCCGATGAGCTCGTTGTTGGAGCCGTCCACCCCGGTGCCCACGAGCACGAACTCAACTTCGGGAAGCTCCTTCACCATCAACGCCGCCGCATCCAGAAACGTCGGATAGTCCTTCATCGCGCTGTAACGCCCGAAACGCCCGACGAACAACCGCCCGCCATGGCCGCCCCTCCCAGGAAAAACAAACCGTGCCTCATCTGCCAGAGGCCTCCACCGGGACAGATCAAAGCCATTGGGAATCAGCAACGTCTTCCCAGCCGGATAACCCACGGCCTCATGCTGCCGGGCGCTGACCTGCGAATTGTAAGTGATGACCTCCGCCAGGGGCGCCAGTCTGGCGAGCAGCCGGATGACCCTGGCCGAGCCTGGCTTTTCCAGGGCCAGGTCGTAAAGCGACTGACGAATGTTCCAGACGACCCGCCCCTGCCCCAGGCGGAACAGCTTCACCAGCACGGCGGCCAGGCAGCCGTGATACATCCAGCCCATCACGACGTCCGGCCTGGGCGCCCAGGCCAGGCGCAGGAGTCGTAACAAGGCTGAAAGGGTCGGCCTGCCCGCAGGCATGTCGAGGCTGTGGACTCCGGCGCCCGCAGCCTTCAATGGCTCGACATGCTTGCCTCCTGCGGTCAGTGAAATGACCTGATGAGAAAGATGCGGCAGACCGGCAATGACCTGGGTCAGCATCATCTCCGCCCCTCCGGTGCCCAACCCCGTGGTGATCCATAAAATCCTCCGCACAGGCCCGGCTTTGCCCAGGCTCTGATCCAGCATGACGGCGGTTCGCTCGACCATCCTCGCGAGGGCGAAGTTCTCCTCAATCCGCCGACGGTTGTCCTGTCCCAGCACAACGCGCCGCTCGGCGGGCATCGCCGCCAGATGCCGCATCCGGGCCGCAAGGCTTGCATGATCTCCCGCTGGAAAAACCCACGACGACTCCCCCAGCAGCCAGGCTGAATCACCCACATCACTGACAATGACCGGCAGCCCGCAGGCCATGGCCTCACCAACGACATTGGAAAATCCCTCACCATAGGCCGAGGCGGACACCAGGCAGTCAAAGCCCGGATAAACCGAAGCCAGGTCGCTTTCGGCAGCCCGCCATTCAAGACGGGAAGCCACCCCAAGAGACTCGGCAAGCTGACGCAGCTCCTGCACCTGGCCCGCATCGCCATCCCCCATGACCACTCCAAACGCGTCAGGAACCTCGGCCAGGGCCCGCAGAAAGGTGGCGTGGTCCTTCATCGGATGCAGCCGCCCAACCATCGCGAAACGCAACGCCCCAGGCTTGTCGGCATGCCTTCCCGGCCTCGGTTGGAACCTCTGCACGTCCATGCCGTTGGGCACGACCTCAAATCCCTGCTCCGGATAGCCCTGGGCGACATAGTAGCTTCGTCCAGCACGCGAGTTGGCAATGATCAGGTCCGCAGCCCCTGAAAACAGACAGTTCAACCGGAAGCTCAGGCGGCCGAGAAGGCCCCAGGTGTCGGCATCCGTCCGCGAATCCCGGATTCCCCACACCACCCTCGGCCACCCACACCAGGGCTTCAGCAAAAGCGCCATCAGGTTCGATTCATGCAGGTAGCCATGGAGGATGTCCGGACGCAGCTGACGCACTGCCTTGACCAGCCTCCAGAAAAAGCCAGCCAGATCCCAGCGGTGACGCTTTCCGACACAAACGGTCGGAACAGCAGCCGCACGAAGTTCGGATTCGAACGCCCCTGGGTAAAAGTGGACGACACTGACATCAAACCTGCCATCGGCGGCCAAAGCCTTTGCCAGGGTGACCATCTGACGCTGCGCCCCGCCATGACCGAGGTCACGGATGAGAAAGGTGAGGCGGGGGCGGCGTTTCACAGGCAGGACCCCACACTATAATCTCCATAATGAACGCCTGGCAATCAGGGAATCTTGACCTTTGAGTCCACCCATCCAGCTTCCTGGCATTGGAGGAATGCCGTGACGACGGGGCAAGGCCAAGGATTCTCTCTTTACTCACTAGGCGAATCCCGGTTAAATCCACCAATTCAGCGGTAATTTGCCGCCCGCCATCCTCATCACATTCCATTATTCCGAGTCATGAAAATCAGCCGATCCCGTATCGCCCTCCTGGCGTTTTTTTGCGGCACCAGTCTCCTCAACGCCGACATTTTGATGCTGAAAAACGGCACCAAGGTGGAGGGAACCATCCTGGAACAGAACGACCAGGGCGTGAAGATGAAGTACCGTCTCACGCCGAAGATCATGGATGAAAAGGTCTTTCCCATGACTGAAATTGACAAGGTCATCAAGCAGACCCCCCAGGAGGTGGAGGTGGTCGATCTCCGCAAGGTTCTGCCGACTGCCGACCTGATGAAGGCGGACGAATACGAGCAGCTCATCCAGGACCGACTCCGTCCCTTTGTGAACAAATACCCCGGCACACCGGAGGCCAAGGAAGTGGAGGACATCATCGCCAAGCTCCAGGAGGAGAAAACCATGGTGTCGAACGGCCAGATCAAGCTGGAAGGCAAGTGGCTGAGCGTGAAGGAGTCCAAGGCCGAGTCGTTCAACATCGAAGCCTACCGGATCATCCAGTCCATGCGCGCCAAGGCTGCCAGGCAGGATTTTTCAGCGGCCTTGCGCGACTTTGACCGCCTCGTTTCGCCGCCGCCGGCCTACCGGGGCAGCACCTATTATGTCCAGGCCATTCCCGAGGTCATGACCATCCTCGACAAGTGGACCAGCGTGCTCGACAAAATGTCCTCTGAACAGCCCCAGCTGGACCAGGCCCGCAAGGAAGGCCTGAAAAAGCTGCAGGAGCCGGAGCTCTCAAAGACCAAGAACGCCATCAATGACGAGTTGAACAAGTGGCGCGCCGCCTATGAGGCCGAGCGACGCCAGAAACTGCGCTGGACGGAGCCTTACAAGTACGACCTCCCATCAATCCAAAACGCCCAGAAGGAGGCCGTCCAGGAAAGGACCCGGCTGCAGAACATGGATCTGGAGGCGGCAAAGCAGGTGGCCGAACAGTTCACGAACTGCTACCGGAAAATTGGTGAGGGAGACTACATGGCCGGGGCATCGGCGTTTGAACGAATCCAGAGCCTGTCGAACAACATGGAATACCGCGACATCGTGTTCGACATCAGGAACCGCCTGCTGAAGCTGCATCAGGAACTCAGCCGGGCCATTGCCAGCGGCGCCACGGCCACGGCCGGTTCATCAGCCATTGGCGGGACCAGCGGTTCCGGTGTGGACAGCCGTGTGGCGCAGATCCTTGCTGAAGCCGGTGCCACCACCCCGGCGGCAGCCACCCCCGCCGCGAGCGGCCAGACTGCGGCCGCTGGTGCCATGACAGCCGCCGCCCAGCCAGCCGCCGCTCAACAGGCAGCCGCCCAGGCCGCTCCAGCACAACAGGCTGCGGCCCCCGCAGCCCGGCCCATGGCCGCCCAGGTGGCCCAGCAGCCGGCCTACCAGCAGCCCGTCCCGCCCATGCCCATGCCCGCCGTCATGCCTCCTCAGGAGGAGGAATCCAACCTCCAGCTCTACATCATCATCGGCATGGGCCTGGTCATCGCCGCTCTGGGCGTTGCCTTCCTGAAGCAGAAAAAAGCCTGACCTAAAACCCACAATCCGCCTTTGACAGCGAGGGGACTGCGTGTAGCATCGCGCCCCCTCGCCCCCAGGAAGGGCGTCACCGCTATGGCAAACGTCGAAGTCATCCTCAAAGAAAAAATCAAAGGTCTCGGAGCCGAGGCCGATGTCGTGAAAGTGAAGCGCGGCTTCGCTCGCAATTTCCTGGTGCCCCAGGGCAAGGCTTATGAAGCCAGCGCTGGCAACCTGCGTCACCTCAACCACCTCAAGGCGCTTCGTGCGGAACGTGAGGCCAAGGAGCTGCAGGAGGCCGAGAAGACCGCCTCCAAGCTCAAGAAGCTGAAGCTCAAGCTGACGCTTCAGACGGGCCAGGGTGGCAAGGCCTTCGGCTCCATCACCACAATCGACATTGCCAAGGCCGTGGCCGAAAGCTCCGCCAAGGTGGAGCTCGACCGTCACCAGATCCAGCTCGACAAGCCGATCAAGAACACCGGCAGCTTCGAAGTTCCCGTCAAGCTTCATGGCGAAGTCAGCTGCTTCCTCAAGCTCAGCGTCACCGCTGCTGATGGCGAAGCCTCCGGTGAGGAAGAAGCTTCCGATTCCGAAGGCTGATCCCTCCAGGGAAACTTCTTGAAAACGCACCGGTCCACCGGTGCGTTTTTTATGCTCATTCAGCCCAGCCGCACAGCCTTCATTCTGGCCGACGCTCAAAAAAATGTCTGAAACGACCTGCGACCGCGGCGGGTTCCGCGGCAAGGAAAGAGCGAGGAGGCTTTTGAACCATGGTTGACGGGTCAATGCCGCCGCCGGGAATCTGACAGGCATTTTAAGAACAGCCCTTGTTTCTCAGGCATGAGCCCCGATGAAACCGACCTGGGCCGACCTCCGTTCTTGCGCAGGTTCAACCTGCCGCCTCCTCCACGCTGATGCAGGAGCAGATGAGGTGGCGGTCACCATGGACATTGTCCACGCGGGCCACTGGCGGCCAGTACTTGGCCTCCTTGACCCACTCCAGCGGATAGGCGGCTGCCTCCCGGGTGTAGGCATGCGGCCATTCGCTCCGGGTCAGGAGTTCAGCCGTGTGCGGCGCCCGCTTGAGGGTGTTGTCCGTGGCGTGATAACGCCCTTCCTCCACCCCCAGGATCTCCCCGTGAATGCAGGCCAGGGCCTCGCAGAAGCGGTCCAGCTCCGCCTTGCACTCGCTCTCCGTGGGCTCAACCATGAGCGTGCCGCCCACGGGCCAGCTCATCGTGGGAGCATGGTAGCCGAAGTCCATCAGACGCTTCGCCACATCCTCCACGGTCACCTTGTGGAAATGACGCAAGTCCAGGATGCATTCATGCGCAACATAGCCGGAACGCCCCTTGTAGAGCGTCGGAAAGTGTGGTTCGAGCTTATGTGCGACATAATTGGCATTCAAGATGGCCAGCTTGGTGGATTCAACAATGCGCGGCCCCATCATGGCCAGGTACATCCAGGATATGGTGCAGATGCTGGCGCTGCCCCAGGGGGCCGAACAAACCGCCCCCTCGGCCTGTCCCGGCCAGGAAATGTGACCTGGAAGATGCGGCTTGAGATGGGCGGCCACGGCAATCGGCCCCACCCCCGGCCCGCCTCCCCCGTGGGGAATGCAGAAAGTCTTGTGAAGGTTCAGGTGGCAGACATCCGCCCCGATCCGGCCCGGAGACGTGAGCCCCACCTGGGCGTTCATGTTGGCGCCGTCCATGTAAACCTGGGCGCCGTGTTCATGCGAGAGACGGCAGATCTCCACGATGGTCTCCTCAAACACGCCGTGCGTGCTCGGATAGGTCACCATGAGTGCCGCGACCCTGCCCGTGTTGGCGGCAAACTTGGCCTTCAGGTCTTCCAGGGAGATGTTGCCCTGGTCATCACAGGCCACGGGCACCACCTTGAAGGCGCACATCACGGCGCTGGCGGGATTGGTACCATGGGCGCTGGTCGGAATCAGGCACACGTCACGATGCCCCTCGCCCTGGGCTTCATGAAAGCGCTTGATGGCCAGCAGGCCGGCATATTCCCCCTGGGAGCCGGCATTTGGCTGAAGCGACACGGCATCAAAGCCGGTGCACTCCGCCAGCCACTGCTCCAGTTCGGCAAACATGGCGCGATATCCTTCGCTCTGGTCCGCCGGCGCAAAGGGATGGATTCCATTCACCTCGGGCCAGCTCAAAGGCATCATCTCAGCCGCAGCGTTGAGCTTCATCGTGCAGGACCCCAGCGGAATCATGCTGCGGTTCAGGGCGATGTCACGGCTCTCCAGGCGATGCAGGTAGCGCATCATCTCCGTCTCACTGTGGTGGCGGTTGAAGACGGGATGCTTCAGATAACCCGACTCGCGCAGGAACAGCGGTGAAAAGTGCGGTTCAACATCGCCGTCCAGATCAGGCTTCTGGCGTGGCTCCTTGATGCCCAGGGAGGCCGCCAGCTTGAGCAGTTCCTCCTCCGTCACCCTTTCGTCCAGGGCGATGCAGACGTGGGTGTCGTCCGTCTTGCGCAGGTTGATGCCAAAAAGCAGCGCTGAACGCAGCACGTCATCCGCCCGGTGCACCCTGACGGTGAGGGTGTCAAAATAGTCGTCGCTGGCCAGATCCAGCCCGGCCCAGAGGATTTCACGGGCAAGCCAGAAGGCGGCGCCGTGCACCCGGAGGGCGATCTTTCTCAGGCCTTCCGGCCCATGATAAACCGCGTACATGCTGGCCATGACGGCAAGCAGCACCTGGGCGGTGCAGATGTTGCTGGTGGCCTTCTCCCGGCGGATGTGCTGCTCCCGGGTCTGCAGGCTCAAGCGGCAGGCCGGACGCCCTTCGGCATCCTTCGAGACACCGATCAACCGACCGGGCATCCGACGCTTCAGGGCGTCCTTCACCGCCATGAAGGCGGCATGAGGTCCGCCAAACCCCAGGGGCACGCCAAAACGCTGGCTGTTGCCCACGCAGATGTCCGCCCCGAATTCACCCGGAGCCTTGAGCAGCGTCAGGGCCAGAAGGTCCGCAGCGACCACAAGCAGGGCTCCGGCTTCATGAACTTCCCGGGCCAGGGCGGCAAAATCGTGGATGACACCCAGGGTGTCCGGATACTGCACCAGCACGGCGGCGCAGCCAGCCGCACCCTCATGGCTTTTCCAAGCCGACGCATCACCCACCACCACCTGGATTCCCAGCGCCTGCAGCCGGGTCCTGACCACGGCAATCGTCTGCGGATGGCAGCGATCGGAGACAAAAACCCGCGTGCTGCCCGTCACCTGGGCATGGGCAAGGCTGAGGGCCTCGGCACAGGCGGTTCCCTCATCCAACAGGCTGGCGTTGGCGACATCCAGGCCGGTGAGGTCGCAGATCATGGTCTGGAAGTTCAGCAGCGCCTCCAGACGCCCCTGGCTGATCTCGGGCTGGTAGGGGGTGTAGGCGGTGTACCAGCCCGGGTTTTCCAGGATGTTCCGCTGGATGACCGGGGGCGTGAAGGTGTCGTGATACCCCAGGCCGATGAAGCTGCGCAGAACCTTGTTGCGGTCCATCAGCTGGCGCATCCGGCGCAGGGCCTGCTCCTCGGTCAAGGGGGCAGGCAGGTTCAGCTCCTCACGCTGACGAATGGCCTCCGGAACCACCTGGTCGATCAATTCTTCCAGGCTTTTCAGCCCCAGGGCGGCCAGCATGGCCTGTTGTTCATTATCCGAAGGACCAAGATGACGCGGAGCGAAGGCGGAGGCGGTGGGCATGGGAACGAAGCGGATCAAAACGAGCAATCGCCCCCCGGCAAGCCCGCTCCTGGGACCGCGTCAAAAAAGAAAGAGGGACGCCTCTCGGCGTCCCTCCGTGGTTGGAATTCTGGCTCTCAGCCCGGCGATCACTCGCCCGGACGCCATTCTTCGGTGGCGAACTTGAAGGCCTGCTCGAGACCGACGAGGTCGGTGCTGGGGCGCAGGGCTTCGAAGGCGGCGCTTTCCTTCTGGATCTCGGCCTCGTTGTAGTTGAGGGCCTTGACCGAGAGGCCGATGCGGCGCTCGACCTTGTCCACCTTGATGACACGGGCCTCGACTTCGTCGCCGACGTTGATGACATCCTTGACCTTCGCCACATGCTCCTCGCTGAGCTGGGAGATGTGAATGAGGCCGTCGATGTCGCCGTCGAGCTCGACGAAGGCGCCAAAGCTGGCGATCTTCGCGACCTTGCCCTTGACGATGTCGCCCACCTTGAAGCGGCTGTCGATGACGCTCCAGGGGTCGGTTTCGAGCTGCTTCATGCCCAGGCTGATGCGCTGGTTGGCCTTGTCGATGCCAAGAACGACGGCATCCACTTCCTGGCCCTTCTTGAGCATCTCGGACGGGTGGTTGACCTTGCGGGTCCAGCTCAGGTCGGACACATGGATCATGCCGTCGATGCCCTCTTCCAGCTCCACAAACGCACCGTAGGCGGTGAGGTTGCGGACAGGACGCTTGAGCTGCGTGCCGATCGGGTAGCGGATGTCGATGTCATCCCACGGGTTGGTGTCAAGCTGACGCACGCCAAGGCTGATCTTGCGCTCGTCGGTGTTGATGCCAAGCACCACGGCTTCGATCTCCTGGCCCACGTTGAGCACGTCGGAAGGACGGGCGATGCGCTTGACCCAGGAAAGCTCGGACACATGGACGAGGCCTTCCACGCCCTCTTCGATCTCGACGAAGGCGCCGTAGGCGACGAGCTTGGTGACCTTGCCACGGACGCGCTGGCCGACAGGATAGCGGCCTTCGATGTTCTCCCAGGGGTTGTTCTGGAGCTGCTTGAGGCCGAGGGAGACACGCTCCTTCTCGCGGTTGACCTCGAGGATGAGGAGCTCGAGCTTCTGGCCGATGCCAACGAGTTCCGTGGGGTGGTTGAGACGGCCCCAGGACATGTCGGTGATGTGAAGCAGGCCGTCCATGCCGTTGAGGTCCACGAACACGCCGAAGTCGGTGATGTTCTTGACCACGCCGATGACCTTGTCGCCGGGGGTGACGGACTCCAGGAACTTCTGGCGCTGCTCGGCGCGCTCCGCCTCGATGACCTCGCGGCGGGAAAGGACGATGTTCTTGCGGTCGTCGTTGATCTTGACGATCTTGAATTCGAACACCTTGCCGACGTACTCGTTGAGGTCCTTCGGCGGGATGATGTCGATCTGGCTGGCGGGAAGGAAGGCTTCGACGCCGACGTTGACGGTGAGACCACCCTTGACGACGCTCTTGATCTTGCCTTTGACGAGGCCGCCGTCGCGGAAGACGGAGGCGATCTTGTCCCAGTTCTGCTTGTAGGCGGCCTTCTCCTTGGAGAGGACGACCATGCCTTCGTCGTTTTCCAGCTTCTCGAGGAGGACTTCGACCTCGTCTCCAACCTGGATGTCTTCGTCTTCGAACTCGTTGGAGGGGATGGCTCCTTCGGACTTGTAGCCGATGTCCACGAGGACGACCTGGGGTTTGATCTCCAAAATGCGGCCCTTGACGATGGAACCTTCGGAGAGTTCACGGAAGGATCCTGCGATCATTTCCGCGAGTGTTTGTGCGCTCATTAGCTATGGATGGGTTGGGAGTGCCGGTGTGGGTGAACCGCACGCAGCCTTCCACTCCTGAGGGCTGCGACGGGCTTTCGCCCCGCACGGCCAGAAGACCGGGAGGCAAGAGGGTCGCGAAAGTCGGGGGAAAACCCGCTTTGGCAAGGGAAAAGGCAGGCCGGGAGGGCAATCTCAGCCCCACCCCTGCCCGTCACTGACCGGAGGCGGACCGGATGAATCTGGCCAGATCCTCCTTCTGCTTCTTCAGATCGGGCAGGTTCAAATACATCATGTGTCCGGCCATGTAGTCGTCCTGGACGATGTTTTTCATCAGGTCAGGATGAATCCGCAGGTGGTTGAAGGTGTAGCGGCTGGCAAAATAGGGGGTGGCCATGTCAAAGTAGCCGTTGGAAACGTGAACCTTCAGGTAGGGATTGGCCGTCATGCTCTCGGCAAGCACCTCGGAGACGTCGGCAAACTGGTTGTCGGCGCTCCAGTTCCATTTCCCAACGCTGGCCAGGATGTGATAGGGCCGGTCATCCTCAAACTTCAGGTCGCTGCGGACGTAGTGATTGAAGGTCGATGCATAGGCGCTGAAAATCGCATCCGCACTGGGGTCGCTCTCCGCCCCCTCGCTGAGCGGGTCGCGTACAAAGTTGGTGTACCGGCTGTCAAACCGGCCGGTCACCAGGCGCCTGTCCCTCAGCAGCTCGGCATTGAACCGGTGCAGCGGCACGCGCAGGTTCGAGGCATCGACAAAGGCTTCGGTCAGCCCCGTCAGCCGGGCCGTCTGGCGGACCACCTTCACCCTCTCGGCAGGCGGCAGGCCCGCCCCCAGGAGCAGGGCCTGATTGTAGTCGCCGGAGGCAAACTTCTCCGCCTCGGCCAGCACCTCGGGCAGCGGCTTCTTCTGCAGGTCGGCGGGCAGCTTCTTGTGATACCAGGCCGTGGCGGCAAAACTGGGCAGGTAGAGGATGTGCGGCAGGTCGTTGCCCTCCGCCCCCCAGATGGTCTGGAAGTTGAGCACCGTGGAGACGAGCATGATGCCGTTCAGGTTCATGCGATGAGCGCGCATCAGCTCGCCGCTCAACGCAGCGGCACGCGTGGTGCCATAGCTTTCCCCGATGAGAAACTTGGGCGATGGCCAGCGCGAATGCCGGGTGATGTAAAGCCGGATGAACTCACCGATGCTTTTGGCATCCTCGTTGACACCAAAGAAGTTCTTCGCCTCCTCGGGCTTGGCCGCACGACTGAAACCGGTGCCCACGGGGTCGATGAACACGAGGTCGGTTTCATCCAGCAGGCTGAACTCGTTCTCCACCAGCTGATAAGGCGGCGGCACGGCGAAGCCATCGTCACGGAGCTTGACCCGCTTCGGCCCCAGCAGCCCCATGTGCAGCCAGACAGACGACGACCCCGGCCCGCCGTTGAATGAGAAGGTCAGAGGCCGCTTCGCAGGGTCTTCCACCCCCTTCTTGGCGTAGGCGATGTAGAAGATGTCCGCCGTCGTCTTCCCTTCGGCATCCTTCAGGGCCAGCGTGCCGGCCGTGGCGGTGAAGTCGATCTTCTGCCCTCCCAACGTGATGGAGTGATCCGTCTCGGTTTTTTTGTCCTTGTCCTTCTCCTTGTCTTTTTTCTCCTCTTCGCCCCCCTTGTCCCCGGCCTTCGGTGCTTCAGACTTCGGCGTTTCAGGTTTCGATGCTTCCGCCTTCCCCGCCTCCTTTTCCTGGGCGGTCAGCGGAATGGCTGAGAGGGCAAGCACGACGGCAAGGGCGGAAGATTGGATCTTGATCATGACAATTGAGCCCGGCTGGGCGGGCGCGATTGTGGCGGAAATTGCCATCACCGCCAGAAACTTCGGCGGACCGGAAGCAATCCCGATGAAAGGCGGGCCGCGTTGGCCGGGTATCTGGTTGCCCGACAAGGCGGTTGGATTTGCCCTGGATCAACCAGGCCCCCTGCCTTATCGGACCGCACCACCTCCCCATCCATGAAAATCATCCGCTATTCCGACTCCTCCGGACAGATCCATCACGCAGCCCAGCAGGCCGACGGCTCAGCGCTCGTCATCGAAGGCTGCATCTTCGGCTCTCCCAAGGTCACGGACCGCAAGGCGGACGTCGCCAAGCTCCTCGCCCCGGTCGATCCCCGCGCCATCCTTTGCATCGGCCTGAACTACAAGTTCCATGCCGAGGAAAGCGGCATGGCCATCCCCCAGCACCCGGTCCTGTTCATGAAGAGCCCCGGCGCCGTCCAGAACCCCGGCGACCCCGTCCTGCTTCCCTCCGTGCTGAAGAGCGACAGCGTGGATTATGAGTGCGAGCTGGCCGTCGTCATCGGCAAGGCCGCCCGCAACGTCAAAAAGGCGGATGCGCTCGACTACGTTCTTGGTTATACCTGCGCCAACGACGTCAGCGCCCGCGACTGGCAGAAGAACGGCGGCGGCGGCCAGTGGTGCCGCGGCAAGACCTTCGACACCTTCTGCCCGCTCGGCCCCGTGCTGGTCACCCGCGATGAGATCCCCAATCCCAACGCCCTGGGCATCAGGACGATCCTCAACGGTGTGGCCGTGCAGGACTGGAACACCAATGACATGATCTTTGACGTGCCGACCCTGATCGAGTTCCTCAGCGCGGACACCACCCTCCTCCCCGGCACGGTCATCATCACCGGCACGCCCCAGGGTGTCGGCATGGCCCGCAAGCCCCCGCTCTGGATGAAGGCCGGCGACACCGTGACCGTCGAGATCGATGGCATCGGCAGCCTCACCAATCCGGTGCAGGACGCGGCCTGATCCAGCCTCCCGCTCAAAAGAAAACACCTTCCTCCGTCGCCGGTGGAAGGTATTTTTTTAAATGGGGCGGGTCTTGAGTCTTTCACCTGATTCCGTGAGCTATCGCTTGATCGCCGCTGAGCCAGGCGTTTTGCATGATCGGGAGGCACTGGCGGAGTGATTCGACGGCGCTTTTGGCCTTCTCCCACCCTTTCCGTTTGTCGGCGCGTTCACGAACTTCGCTTTTCTTGATTTATTGGACGATTCCGCCCTGCCTGCGCGCATGGGTTTCCCTCGGGCTGCTTCTGGCTTCCCGGTTCATGGCTTTTCTCGCTCCCTGCGGCCTCAGATGGCTCGCAATCGCGCTTCGATGCCCAGCAGCACCCGGCTCCAGGGCCAGCTCTCGGCGAGTTTGAGCACGAGCTTGCCGCTATGGCTCACCCATTTGCCGGCCACTTGGATCAAGTCGCGCACCACACTGCCGACTCGCCGACGCGCCACGGCTTTGATCCGCTTGGGCCAGCTTTCTTTTTGCTCTTCGCGCACGGCGCGGGCCTGCTCGTCCAGGCTGCGCAGCAGGTTGTAGGCATGCACGCCGAGACTCAGGAACAGCGCGTTGCTGGCGTAGCTCTGCGAGGGGAAGCGTTCCAGGTCGAGGTCGCTCTTCAGCTCGCTGTGATACTGCTCGCTGGTGCCGTGGTCGTGATACAGTTCGATGATGTCCTGGGCGCTTTCGCCGAGGTTCGTCCAGTAGCTCTCGACGCCGATCTGGTCGATGAGCAGCGGCTGGCCTTTTTTGTCTATGCTGCGGCGCACGACGCGGTAAACGACGGTGAGCGGCTCCTGCGTGCTGCTCTCGCCGCCGGGACGCAGATGCTCGGCGGTGCCGGTATAGACTTCCTTGCCTTCACGCGGGCGCTCGGGCTCGCCTTCCTGCTGGGCGATGGCGTGGGAGAGCCACTTCACCGGGTCTTCCTGCCGCTGGTTGCGCTTGATGATGAAGCTGTGGCCGCTGTTGCGCAGCAGGGCGATGTTGTCGGCGCTGTCGTTGCCGCTGTCCATGCGGATGAGGACTTGCGTTTTCAAATCCAGCGCGGCGATGCGATCAAGCGTCTGCTGCAAGAACTCGGGCGTGCCTTTTTGGCAATGCTGGCTGCCGGGGCGCAGTTCGTGGTGCAAGGCCCAGCCCTGGGTGCCGATATAGGCGAAGATGGGCGCGAAGCCGTCCATGCCTTTGTAGGTGCGCCCGAGCTGCTCGCGGTGGCTGCGGCTGTTGTCGAAGGGACTCACGTCCATGTCGCAGGGGATGTAGGCGCGGCCTTGCACGGTGAGTGCGGCGGGGCCGTGGTGCTTGATGAGGGCGAGGTTGACGGTTTTGCAACATTAAATTGCTTGCCTCCGTTCCAATCTGCTCTCCGCACCATGCTTTTATTCAAGACCCCGCTCCTTGTTCATCTGTCGATTCTGTTGCTTTTGCCACCCGCCGGAGCCGTTTCGGCAGCAGAAGCACCGGCGGTGGCTGTCGTTTCTGTCACACGGGGTGAGATTTACCGGGAAGTGGCCTTTGACGCGGAATTGCGGCCTTACAAGGAGATCGAACTGCACGCGCGGGCAACGGGCTACCTGGACAAGATCCTTGTGGATGCCGGGGACGCGGTGCAAGAGGGACAGCTCATTGCGCAACTGAGCGTGCCGGAGCTGGAGTTTGACCTGCAAAATGCGGAGGCCGCCGAGCGCCGCGCCAAGGCCGGGGTGGAGAGCGCCACCGCTGCTTTTGAAGAAACCACCCTTGCCCTCACCCGCCTGGAAGCGGCGGACAAAGCCCAGCCCAACCTCATCGCCAAGCAGGATGTGGACAGCGCGCGGCTGCGCGATCAGGCCGCCAAGGCGGCGCTGAGCGCGGCGCGCGAGGAGCAAAACGTGGCCGCGGCAAGCACGAAGCGCTTTCAAACCATGCTGGACTACACCAGGATCACCGCGCCGTTCGAAGGCGTGGTCACGCGGCGCTATTCCGACCCCGGAGCCTTGATTCAGGCCGGCACCAGCTCCGGCTCGGTGCCGCTGGTGCGGCTTTCCCAGGTGGATTTGCTGCGAGTGGCGTTTCCGGTCTCGGTTTCCTATGTGGCCAGCGTGAAAGTGGATGACGAGGCGCTGATTCGCATCCCCTCCTTGAAGAAGGAGTTTGCCGGCAGGATCACCCGCGTCTCGCAGAAGGTTGAGACCTCTACCCGCACCATGGAGGCGCAGATTGATCTGCCTAATCCCGGGCGCAGCCTCATCGCCGGGGTTTACGCCACCGTGATCCTCAAAATTGACCGCCGCAACGACGCGCTGGTGCTCCCGCTGGAGGCGGTGACACGGGAAAAAAGCACGGCCAGTGTTTATCTCATCACCAAGGACAACAAGATCGAGGCGCGCAACATCACCATCGGCACGGAGTCGCCAACACATGTCGAGATCGCGGACGGCCTGGCGGAGGGTGACCGTGTCATGGTCGGAAGCCGCGCGCAGTTTTATCACGGCCAGAGCGTGCAGCCCAGGCAAGTGACACTGCCCACCCTCGATCACGACAAAAAATGACGCCGCCGCTTTCTCCCGAAACCCTTCATGCATTGCAGGCGCTGGACACCTGCACGGTGGCGAACGCCATCGAGACCTTTGACGTGCGCTTGCGCAACGAGGGTTATGCCGACTCCAGCATCCGCTGCCTGACTGGCTGCGAGGCGCCGGTGGCGGGCTACGCCGTGACCGCGCGCATCCGCTGCTCCAGCCCGCCCATGACCGGGGGCGCCTACATTGACCGGACGGATTGGTGGGACCACATCCTGACCATTCCGGGACCGCGCATCGTTGTCATTGAAGACGTGGACGAGACTCCAGGTGCGGGAGCTTTTCTTGGCGAGGTTCATGCCGGCATCCTGCAGGCGCTGGGTTGTGTGGCGGCGGTGACCAATGGCTCCGTGCGCGACCTGCCGGCGATCCAGGCCGCCGGATTCAGACTGTTCGCGAACCATGTTTCCGTCTCGCATGCCTACGTGCATGTGGTGGAATTTGGCCAGCCGGTGAAAATCGGCGGGCTGGAAGTGAGGCCGGGCGATTTGCTGCACGCGGACAGTCATGGAGTGCTTTCGGTGCCGCCATCCATTGCCGCGGACATTTCCCAGGCGGCTGCGCGGATCATTGAGCGCGAGCGCAGGGTGCTCGACCTTTGCAAGGCGGGCGGCGTGACGGTGGAGAAACTGCGCGACGCCGTGCATGGCGTATTCAACTGACCAAACGGAGACCAAGACCGCTCTCAACACATGACCCGCTTCGCTCTTCGTTACCCGTATTTCATCATCGTCTCCTGCCTGGCAGTCCTCGTCGTCGGGGTGACGAGCATTCTGCGCCTGCCGGTGGATTTGTTCCCTGAGATCAAGATGCCGGTGGTCATTGTGGCCACCTTTTATCCCGGCATGCCGCCGGAGCAGATCGAGCAGGACCTGACCTCCCGCATGGAACGCTTTCTCACCCTGGCGGGCGGCATTGATCACATGGAGTCGCGCTCGCTGCCGGGGGCGAGCTTGATCAAAATCTACTTTCAGCCAGGCATCAGCGCCGACTCCGCCGTCAGCTCCATCGGCAACCTTGCCATGGCCGAATTGCGCCGCCTGCCGCCCGGCACCCTGCCGCCGGTGGTGTTGAAATTCGACGCCTCCAGCCAGCCGGTATGCCTGATCACGCTCAAAGGCGAGGGCATGAACGAATCCCAGCTTCGTGATGTGGGCCATTACAAAGTGCGAACCCAGGCAGCCGTGGTCCCTGGAGCGGCGCTGCCGCAGCCGATGGGGGGGCGCTACCGGCAGATCCAGGTTTATGTCGATCCGCTGAAGCTGGAGGCTCACCAGCTCAGCCTGATGGACGTGGTGCGCTCGGTCAACGACTCGAACCTCATCCTGCCCGCCGGAGACGTGCGCATCGGCCCGTTCGATTACAACATCTACGCCAACACCCAGGTGGACACGGTGGATGACATCAACCGCATCCCGCTCAAAACCGTCGGCCAGTCCTCCGTGCTCGTGGGCGACATCGGCGAGGCCAAGGACGCCTCCCAGGTGCAATACAATGCCGTCCGCGTTGATGGCCAGCGCTCCGCCTACCAGCCCGTGCTCAAGCAGGGCGGCGACGCCAACACCATCGCCGTGGTGGACGGCGTGCGCGAGGTGCTGAAAAACCTCGTCGATGTGCCGAAGCAACTCGTCACCAACGTCGTCTTTGACCAGTCCGTGTTTGTCAAAACGGCGGTGGAAAACCTCCTGCATGAGGGCGGCATCGGCCTGGTGCTCACGGGCGTGCTGATCCTGGTTTTCCTCGGTTCCATGCGCGCCACGGTGGCGGTGTTTCTCTCCATTCCACTCTCCGCGCTGGCCATGTTCATCGCGCTCGCGCTAGGCGGCGGCACCATCAACACCATGATCCTCGGCGGGCTCGCGCTCGGCTTTTCCCGCCTCATTGACGACTCGGTGGTCGTGCTGGAAAATATCTTCCGCCACATGGAGCATGGCGAGACGCCGGCCATAGCCGCCGAGAAGGGCGGACGGGAAGTGGCCCTGCCTGTGCTGGCGGCGACTTTGACCACGGCGGTGGTTTTCTTTCCGGTGATTTTTCTTTCCGGCGCCAGCCGCTACCTCTTCATGGCGCTGGGCCTTGCGGTGGTGTTGTCCATCCTCGCCTCTTATTTCGTTGCCATGACGGTGGTGCCGCTGTTTTGCGCCAAGTGGATCAAAAACGTCCAGGCTCATGACGCGCCGGGCGCCCGGGGGTTCAATGCCTGGTTCAACCGCCGGTTCAACGCCATGCTTGATGTGTTCGAGCGGCTGCTGCGCAAAGCGCTGAAGGCACCCTCATTGGTGTTGATACTGCTTGTCGCCGGCCTTGCCGCCTCGGCTTTGCTGCTGCCGCGAATTGGCCTGGCTTATTTCCCGCGCACGGATGCCGGGCAGTTTCAAATCAGCGTGAAGGCGCCCAGCGGCACCCGGCTGGAGATCACCGAAAAGCTGATCGAGCAAGTCGAGGCCATTTGCCGCGAAGTGGTCGGCGGGGAGGACCTCGACATCATCGTCTCAAACATCGGCATCACCGCCGACTTTTCGGCGATCTTCAACCCCAACAGCGCCCAGCACACCGCCACGGTGCTGGTCAGCCTCAAGGAGCATCATCATACGGGCAGCTACGATCACATGCGGCGCGTGCGTGACCGCCTGCGCTCGGACATGCCGCATGTCAGCGCCTTTTTCCAGTCGGGTGGCCTGGTGGACTCCGTTCTCAATCTGGGCCAGCCGACGCCCATCGACATCCAGATCAGCGGCAGCGACATCAAGGCCACACACAAAACCGCCTCCGAACTGGCCGCCAAAATCCGCGCCCTGCCCGGTGTGAGTGATGTGCTCGTGCCGCAGGACATGGACTACCCGGCCATCCGCATGGAACTGGACCGCAAGCGCATCGCCGAGCTTGGCCTGACGCCCAAAGAGGTCACGCACAACGTCATCACCGCGCTCATGTCGAACGGGCTGATTGCGCCCACGTTTTGGGCGGACCCGAAAAGCGGCAACGACTACTACCTCACCGTGCAGTATCCCGATCATCATGTGAAGGACTTTGAGATGCTGCGCGCCATTCCGGTTCGCGGTCCGGGCATGGAAAAATCCGTGCGCCTGGATGCCGTGGCGACCTTGGAGCCGATGACCGGTCCGACGGAGATCACTCATTATCAAATCCGCCGCATCATCAATGTCTTCGTCGCCCCCGAAGGAGAGGACGTCAGCCAGGCCATGCGGGGAATCCAAAAGATCCTGGCGGAAACGAAAGTGCCGGAGGGCGCCCGCATTGACCTGCGCGGCAGCGTGGGCAACATGCAGGCCTCGTTCAAGACCTTCGGATTCGGCCTCATCCTTGCCATCGTGCTCGTCTATTTGATCCTGGTGGCGCAGTTCCAGTCGTTCCTGGATCCCTTCCTCATCCTGCTCGCCATTCCCACCGGGCTCATCGGCGTGCTGCTCATGCTTTGGGCCACCGGCACCACCCTCAATGTCATGTCATTGATGGGCGTGGTGATGATGATGGGCATCGTGGTTTCGAACAGCATTCTCATTGTCGAGTTTGCGCGCCACCTGCGCCAGGACGGCATCGGGTTGCTGGACGCCGTTGTCACAGCCTGCCGCGTGCGGCTGCGGCCGATCGTGATGACCTCCCTCGCCACGGTCATCGGCCTCTCGCCCATGGCGCTCGCGCTCGGCGCCGGCAGCGAGGCCTACGCGCCGCTGGCGCGCGCCATCATTGGCGGTCTCGGCGTGTCGTTTGTGCTCACCGTTTTTGTCGTGCCCGCCGCTTACTTGATCACCCACCGCCGCCGCGAGTCCGCCACCGTCTCATGAATCCAACCGCTCTTCTTTTCACTGTCCTGACCACCGCCGCCGCCTTCGCCGCGGACAAGCCTGCCACGCTGAGCATGACGGAGGCGCGCGCGCTGGTGCTGCGGCGCCACCCCCGCATCAGCGCCGCGGATTTGAACTGGCATGCCGCCGGGGAACTCGTGCGACAAGCCCGCTCCGCGTACCTGCCGCAAGTGCAGGCGCTCGGCGGCGGTGTCATCACCTCGGAAAGTGACGGTGGTGTGAACATTGACACCAGCGCGCTGCAAATGCCCGGCGTGAACGACCGCGCCTCCGCCGGCTTCAGTGTCAGCCAGCTCATCACCGACTTTGGCCGCACCACGCATCTGACCGCCAGCTCGCGGCTGCGCGCCGGGGCCGCGGAGCAAAACACGCACACCACGCGGGCGCAAATCCTGCTGGAGACCGACGCCGCCTGCCTGCGCATCCTGCAAGCGCGCGCGGTGCTCGAAGTGGCCGGACAGACTGTGGCAACTCGCCGCGTGCTGCGCGACAACACGGCATCCCTGCAAAAAAACGAGCTGAAGTCCTCTCTCGATGTCAGTTTTGCCGAGGTGAATTTGAAGGACGCGGAGTTGCTGCTGGCGCGCTCCCGCAATGATTTGAAATCCGCGCAGGCGACCCTCGCGCGCCTTTTGCTCGATCCCGAAGGCAGTGAGTATGTCGTCAGCGAGCCGGCCCAGCCTTCAGCCTTGCCCGCCAAAGCCGAGGGGTTGCTGCGGAAAGCCGCCGCGCAGCGTCCCGAACTGGCAGGCTTGCGCCTGGAACTCGAGGCCGCGCAGCGGTTCGCCCAAGCCGAGGCGGCGCTCGGCAGGCCGCGGCTCAGCCTCCAGGGGTCCGCGGGCGTCATCCCCTACCACGATGACAACCTTGGCAGAAACTATGCCGCCGCCGGGGTCATCCTGAGCTGGCCCATTTTCACCGGAGGCATGAACAGCGCCCGGCGCAAGGAGGCCGAACTGCGCGCGCAGGCCGCCGGGCAGACGCTCAAGGACGAGGAGGCGCGCATTGCACAAGATGTGCAAATCGCCTGGCTCAATGCCAGCAATGCGCTTGAGCGGCTCGCCATCACCAGCGATCTGCGCGCGCAGGCCGGCCAGTCTTACGCGCTGGCGGAGGCGCGTTATCAGGCGGGCAGCAGCGGCATTGTGGAGCTCAGCCAGGCGCAGCTCAACCTCACCGCCGCCGAGATCAACCAGACCACCACCCGCTACGAATACCTGCTGCACCGCGCCATTTTAGATTTCCAAACGGGGGCGCTTGCAGGTGCGGCGGATCAGGGAAGGAATGCCGGGAAGTAGCCACCCGGCGGACAGACCCCCCAAAAAAGTGAATCATCCGCTGGCAGACCGATTCGACTCATGGCCCACCTTTTTCACCTCCCCGGCTCCTGCTTTGCCACTTCCATGTGTAAGGCCGTCGCCGCCTGCGAGAAGTCCGAGATGGACAAAGTGGAAGCCTTCCACCGCGCTATGCTCGGCGGCTGTTCCAGCCCCGCTTCCGGCACCATCGGCCGCATGACTGTCCCGAGGTGCAGGCCGCCCCCAAGCATCCGCGAAGCCCGTCGCTCCAAGCTCCACCCCGGCGACATCCTCGCCGCCGACAAAGCCCCGCAGATCGCCAACGCGCCCTTCACCCTATCCTGCGAGCTCACCACCGCCCAGCGCAATGCCATCCTCATCGCCCACGGCGGTGCCAGCACCGGCTACGCGCTCCATCTCAGCGGCGGCAAACTCATCTGGGCCATCCGCCACGGCAAAACCCTCACCACCGCCCAGACCGACTACCCCGCCGACAACCAACCCCACCGCATCACCGCCACCCTCGGCAAAAAAGGCCAGCTCACCCTCCAGCTCGACCAAAACGCCCCCATCACCGCCACCAGCCCCAGCCTCATTCGCACCCAACCCAAAGAAGACTTCTGCCTCGGCCATGACAACAAAGTGCCCGTGGCCACTTACACCGCGAAGGGGAAGTTTGAGGGGAATATTTTACGAATCTCCATCTCAAGTAAGTAGGGCGCGGAATCGTTGAATCACCTGATTCCGTGAGCTATCGCTTGAGCGCCGCTGAGCGAGGCGTTTTGCAGGATCGGGAGGCAGTGGCGGAGTGATTCGACGGCGCTTTTGGCCTTCTCAGGCCCTTTCCGTTTGCCGGCGCGCTCACGAACTTCGCTTTTCACAGTCATCCCATAGGCGGTGCCGAATGAGGGGCAAGCCTTGAGGTTACGAGGGCTGGATGGGCAAAAGTGGCGGAGGTCGAGTTGAGGTTTTGCTGGGATGGCCCGCAAAGTCAGGCGGATGCTGTCCCATGAGGTGCCGTCCCCGCTGGCTCAAATCCAGGCAACCATGCGGCATGTGCGGCTCCAAGCAGGGTGAAGCTGCCGCCTGCTGTCCCATAGCTTCGCAGCAGTCCTGTCAGATCCAGCCGCTCCCACATCGCCGCGCGCACCACGGCGAAGAGCCGCGTGAAGCTGTGCCCCCACTGGCCGATGTGCGCCGCGTAGCGCAGCAGCACATGGAGCAGCAGCGCGGTCCACACCTGCCAGCGGATGGCGTTGGCGCTGTGACCGAGAGCCGAGCGCAGCGAGACAGCCAGCCGCAGGCTGCCCCGCAGGGGTGAGCGCAGCGAAGCAAAGTCGCCGAGCTTGAGCGTTTGCTTCACCTGTTTGAAGAACACCTCGATATCCCAGCGGGCGCGGTAGAGATCGCACACGCTGCCGGGGCTCCAGGCGGTGTTGTTGGTGATGAAGACCATCAGGCGCAGCGCTCCATCGACCTCCACCCAGGCCTCGACGCGGCGCAGTGTCCAGCCTTTGAGGTGTTTGAACTTGTCGCCCGTGAGCTGCACGACCTGGTCCTTGACCACGTTGCCGCCCGCTTTCACCGGCAGGTTGCGCAGGGCGCGGCAGCGGAAGTTGTCCTTCGCACGGGTCACCCACTGCACGCCGCGCAGGTCGAGGTCGTGCAGGTGCCCGAAGTCCACATAGGCTTTGTCAAAGACGACGACCTCGCCTTCCTCCAGCCCGGCGCAGACCTCACGGGCGCGCTTGTTGTCATGCTCGCCTGCGGTATCGACGATGGCAAAGGTGGGCAGGAAGCCATTGAGCCCCAGACGCAGGTGCATCTTCGCTGCGGCCTTGCGCCGACGGTGCTTCGCCCAGTTCATGCAGTTGGCCACCAGCTCAATCACCGTGGAGTCCACCGCGTGGATGCGCACCTTGAAGCGGTGCAGCAAAGAGCGCCCGGCATGGCCGCCGGGGCGCTGTCGCCCAAAGCTGCGGTCATGGTGCTGGAGGTGGGCCAGCGTGCGCCAGAAGACCAGCTCGGCAAACTTCGCATCGCGCACCTTGTTGGAGTTGGAGAGGTTGTTGCGTGAGGGCGGCGTGAGGCCGAAGGCGGCGATGGCCCGTGCCTTGAGCCGCAGCCAGTCGCAGACATCATTGAGGCTCAGCGCATGGGCAAGCTGCACGAAGAGCATCGTGCCCAAGTGGCTGAGCACGGAGTAGGTTCGGGCTTTGACATCGACTCCTGTCTCCCTGGCCGTCCGGTGAATGATGTCACGCGGAATGAACTTGAGCATCTGCCCGAGAACATTGATGTGGTGACGTGCTGGCTGGGTGGCGTGAATGTGTGTTGATTTTGACATCGCACTCCAAATCAAGCCGCTTTCCGCCCTCAGTCAGCACTCTTAACCTCAGATGCCTATGGGATGCCTGTGAGCTTTTCTTGATTTATTGGACGATTCTGCTCTGCCTGCGAGCATGGACTTTCCTCGGGCCGCCTCTGGGCTTCCCGGTTCATGGCTTTTCTTGCTCCCTGCGGCCTCAGATGGCTCGCAATCGCGCTTCAATCCCCAGCAGCACCCGGCTCCAGGGCCAGCTCTCCGCGAGTTTGAGCACGAGCCGACCACTGTGGCTCACCCATTTGCCGGCCACTTGGATCAAGTCGCGCACCACGCTGCCCACTCGCCGACGCGCCACGGCTTTGATCCGCCGGGGCCAGCTTTCTTTTTGCTCCTCGCGCACGGCGCGGGCCTGCTCGTCAAGGCTGCGCAGCAGGTTGTAGGCATGCACGCCGAGACTCAGGAACAGCGCGTTGCTGGCGTAGCTCTGCGAGGGGAAGCGTTCCAGGTCGAGGTCGCTCTTCAGCTCGCTGTGATACTGCTCGCTGGTGCCGTGGTCGTGATACAGTTCAATGATGTCGGCGGCGTCCTCGCCGAGGTTCGTCCAGTAGGTCTCGACGCTGATCTGGTCGATGAGCAGCGGCTGGCCTTTTTTGTCAATGCTGCGGCGCACGACGCGATACACGACGGTGAGCGGCTCCTGCGTGCTGCTTTCGCCGCCGGGGCGCAGATGCTCGTCGGTGCCGGCATAGACTTCCTTGCCTTCACGCGGGCGCTCGGGCTCGCCTTCCTGCTGGGCGATGGCGTGCGAGAGCCACTTCACCGGGTCTTCCTGCCGCTGGTTGCGTTTGATGATGAAGCTGTGGCCGCTCTTGCGCAGCAGGGCGATGTTGTCGGCGCTGTCGTTGCCGCTGTCCATGCGGATGAGGACTTGCGTTTTCAAATCCAGCGTGGCGATGCGATCAAGCGACTGCTGCAAAAACTCGGGCGTGCCTTTTTGACAATGCTGGCTGCCGGGGCGCAGCTCGTGATGCAAGGCCCAGCCCTGCGTGCCGATGTAGGCGAAGATGGGCGCGAAGCCGTCGGTGCCTTTGTAGGTGCGCCCGAGCTGCTCGCGGTGGCTGCGGCTGTTGTCGAAGGGGCTCACGTCCATGTCGCAGGGGATGTAGGCGCGGCCTTGCACGGTGAGTGCGGCGGGGCGGTGATGCTTGATGAGGGCGAGGTTGGCCGCGTCGATTTGCGCGCTGACGGCGGGGTCTTGGGCGAGTGCTTTGAGGCGCTGGCGCAGGCTGGACTCGCTGGGCACGAAGGGCAGGCCGAGGCTGCGGGCGAAGTGCTCGGCCTGGGCCTGGGTGTCGGGCTGGCGGAACAGCTCGATGTCGTCGTAGTGGCTGCGGCCCTGCACGAGCAGGCCGAGCTGGCTGATGAGGATGTCCGCGTCGCTGAGGCGGTCGCTGCGCCGGGCGGGGTCGCTGCCGAAGGCGCGGCGCAGGCCGCTGAACTTCTCGATGAGCGTGCCGATGAGGGGAAGTCCGCCTTGGGCGTTGATGGATTCGCGGGTCAGTGCAAGAGTGGTCATGTGGCAACCTGCTGGGTTGGTTTCGTCACCTCTCCCTTTACCTCGCTACGAGGCGGGTTGCCACGCTCTTTGCTCGCTTTAGCTCACGAATTCAGGTTTCAGCCTTCGCTCTCGATCAGCTTCGAAAACTCGGCGAAGAAATACTTCGCGTCATTCGGACCGGGAGCGGCCTCGGGGTGATACTGCACGCTGAGCACCGGAGCCTCGCGGTGGCGCATGCCTTCCACGGTGCCGTCGTTGAGGTTGATGTGCGTCACTTCGACATTGCTGGGCAGGCTCGAAGGATCGATCGCAAAGCCATGGTTCTGGCTGGTGATGCTGACCTTGCCGCTGCGCAGGTCCTTGACCGGCTGGTTGCCGCCGCGATGGCCGAACTTGAGCTTGAAGGTCTTGCCGCCGTAGGCATGACCGAGAAGCTGGTGGCCCAGGCAGATGGCAAAGATGGGTTTTTTGCCGATCAATTCCCGGATCTCCGAATGGATGTAACCCAGCGCCGCAGGGTCACCGGGGCCGTTGGAAAGAAAGACGCCGTCCGGATTCCGGGCAAGGACATCGCCTGCCTTCGTCGTCGCGGGGACCACATCGACACTGAACCCAGCCTGCCGCAGGCTCCGCAGGATGTTCTTCTTGATGCCAAAATCGTAGGCCACGATGTGATGCCGGGCCTCCGGCAGCTCACGGAAGGCACCGAGCGGGCCGCCCTCGCGGTTCTGGCTCGGACTGGGGATGTCCCATTCACGGCTCTCCTGCCCTTCAGGATCCCAGCGGTAAGCCTTCTTCGTGGTCACCTCCTTGACGTAGTCACTGCCGCTCATCGGAGGGCTTTTTTTGGCCGCCTCGATCGCCTGCTCCACCGTCAGTTCCGTGCTGATGACCGACTGCATGGCGCCGCGGGTGCGCAGATGCTTGGTCAGCGCCCGGGTGTCCACCCCCTGGATGCCGGGGATGTTGTAACGCTTCAGGTAGGCGTCCAGGGACTCGGTGCTGCGCCAGTTGCTCGGCACTTCGCAGAGCTCCTCGATCACAAAGCCGCGCACATGCGGCTCCGAACTTTCATCGTCCAGCCCGTTGATGCCATAGTTCCCGATCATCGGGTAGGTCATCGTCACGATCTGGCCGCGGTAGGACGGATCGGTCAGCACCTCCTGATAGCCCGACATCGAGGTGTTGAAGCAGGCCTCACCGTTCGTGGTGCCTGCGGCGCCAAAGGAAACGCCTTCAAAATACCGTCCGTCTTCAAGTGCCAGGATTGCTTTCATCAAGGGTGGTTAGGGGGAAATTCGCGCCACCTAGCCCGGCCTCGCGGAGTTTGCAAATGCCTTGATGCCCCTCCCCCGCCGGGGCTATTCGCCGTAGCGGATGACCAGGAACAGGAGGATCAGCCCCAGGAACACGGCGATGGCAATCTTCACCCAGCTCAGGGGATATTCCCCGCCCGCCTTGCCCGTGACGCCATTCACGGCGACCTGGTAGGTCTTGCTCCCATAGGTGTAGGTCAGCAGCCAGACCGGCAGCAGGGTGTGCTTGAAGGTCTGCTCACTGAACTCAGGGTGAATCTGCAGGTTTCGATGCGTGTCCCCCGGCACCTGCCTGGCGCAGATGTCCCGCAAACGGGCGTTCATGCGTTCCCGGGAGTTCGAAGCCGCCTGCACAAGGTCGATCTGATACTGCTCCACCACCCAGCCGCTCAGGTAGCCCGGGTCATAGGGCACCAGGGCATCCGTCGTCGGGAACGGCTCCAGCTTGTCCAGCAGCTGCGGATGCACGCCCTTTGAGGCTGGAACCAGCACATCATCAAAGGTTTCACTCACATGACCGCTCGCATGTTCCCAGCGGGTGTGCTGCTGCTGCCGCCCCTGGCTGTCCGTCACATAATAATGGTAGCCTGCCTCGGCCTCCCAGGGGCATTCGGCATGCGCATCAAACGTCCAGTAAGGCAGGTAAAGACCATGCAGCGTGTCCGTCAAAGCCTTCTCCCCCAGGTCGTTGCGCGCCCAGAAATGACTGCCATACCACTTGCGGATGCTTTCCCGCACCTGGCTCTCGGAGAACTTGAACGGCAGCACGCTCCCCGGCCGGATCGGCGCCTGGATGTCCTCCACATGGATCAATGAGGGCGACCCGCAGAAGTCACAGCGCTGGGCCACCCGCTTTTCATCAAAAACCGAAATCGCCTGGCAGCTCTGACAGCGCACGGTCTTTCGCTCCGCCGCCCAGCCACGCTGGTCTTCTGGCAGCGCACGCAGCGCCGTCACCAGGTCATTTTCCTCAATCAGATTGCCGTCCATCTTCAACTCTGCCGGCGACTCCGTGCCGCAATAGGGGCAGACCAGCGCATGCTTGGCGGGCGTCCAAACAGCCTCAGCGCCACAGGCCGGGCATGAAAACTTGGATAGGGCGGTGACTTCAGACATGACGGAAGCCCAGCCATAAAAGAAGCCGCGCTGCGGATCAATCCCCGAGATGAATCACCGCGTTCTGCGGTGGTGGAGCTAAGGGGATTCGAACCCCTGACCTTCTCATTGCGAACGAGACGCTCTACCAACTGAGCTATAGCCCCAATGCATCGCTTCGAGCGACTGCCCGATGATGCGTGAGGATGCCTTCCTGGCAAGCACGCTTTCGGGGAATGTTCGCGCCCCTTGCCGGCCTGCTTCACCCAAAAAAGAGCCTTGCCAATTTTCGATTACATCTGTAATCCATCAAGGATCACGTTTGTAATCCAAAAAATGCCCCCCGAAAAAAACAACCTCCCCACCCTCCCGCCACGCATCTCAGATGCCGAATGGACTGTCATGAAAGTGCTCTGGGAACGCGGTTCCAGCACCCTCGGAGAAGTCGTGAAGGAACTGGACGGACGCCTCCACTGGAAACCTCGCACCGTGCAGTCCCTCATCCGCCGGCTCACCGAAAAGGGCGCGCTCGCCGTCGAGACCGTGGGCCGCGAGTTCCGCTACGCGCCCGCCGTCGATCAAAACCACTGCCAGCACGAGGAGAGCCGCAGCTTCCTCGACCGCGTCTTCAACGGCCGCCTCACGCCCTTCGTCGCCGGGCTCATGGAGCGCGAGGAAGTCAGCCCCGCTGACCTCGCCGCCCTTCGTGAGATCCTCGCCCAGGCCGAGAAGAAGCTGCGGAAATGACCGAGGTTCAAAAACCAATGACCAAGGAAATCCCAACCACCCAACTCCCAAGTGACGCACATGGCGGACCTGTTGGTCATGCTGGCATTGGGACACTCCTTGGTCCTTGAAGGCTGGTCATTGATCCTTCTTTCGTCATTCGACATTCGGAATTCGTCATTGCCACCCAGCGCACCGTTTCACCCCATGATTTCCACTGACCAGCTCCTCCACTGGCTCCAGCGCACCACCCTCGAAGCCAGTCTCCTCATCCTCGCCGTGCTCGGCCTGCGCCTGATGCTCGGCACCCGCCTGAGTCCCGCGTGGCGCATCGGCCTGTGGATGCTCGTCGGAGCCAAGCTGATGCTCCCCGCCTTCATCCCGGCCGGATTTGGCCTTGGCACCCTCTGGCGGGGCCCAGGCAGTGCAAAGGACCGAACTGGCATCACCCTCATCTCAGAGCCTTCCGTGTATTCCATGCCTTCCGTGGTTGAACCTCGGCCAACCACCGCGCCCGCCCCACTTCCGCATTCATCATTCGACATTCATCTTGCCGCGCTCGCGGCCTGGCTCGCTGGCGCTCTCACCATCCTCGCCGCCGCTCTTCTCCGCCAGCGCCGCTTTAACCAGCATCTCTCCAAACTCTCCCTCGCCACGGATCCTCATCTCACATCCCTTATCACGCATCTCTCATCCCAGGTTCGTGTGCCCGCCCCGCAGATCGTTCTCATGCCCGCAGGCACCACGCCGGCCATGGTCGGCGTCCGCCGGCCGAAACTGCTGCTGCCGGAGGATTGGCAGACGCGTTTCACCGACCGCAGCCTGCGCCACGTCCTCCTTCACGAACTGCTCCACGTTCGTCATCGCGACCTCCTCTGGAACTGGGCCGCCACCGCCGTGCAGGCGCTGCATTGGTTCAACCCGCTCGTGGGGTTCGTCGTGTCACGCTTCCAGGCCGATCGCGAGCTGCGCTGCGACGCCGGAGCCCTCAAGATGCTCTCGCCATCCGAGCGGCTCGACTACGGCCGTACGCTGCTGCGCATTCAGGAAACCTTCTGCGCACCACCGGCCATCGCAGGGCTGGCTCCATGCGTGCGCAACCATCCCACCCTGCGTCAACGCATCCTCATGATCGCCACCCCGACCACCCGCCAGCCCGTCATTCAGGCCCTGCTCGTCCTCACGCTCAGCGTGCTGGTCGGCTACTCCTTCACCACCGCCCGCGCCGCCGAAAAAGAAGTCCCGCCCAAAGTCCGCGAAGGCTCCACCACCCAAAAACCCGCCTCGACGGACAAATCCGACTCGTCCGAAAAGTCCGACAAAAAACCCGCGATGAAGGACGGCGAACGCGAAGGCGGAAAACCCTCCGCAGAGCGTGAAGGCGGAAAACCCAGCGCCGAACGCGACGGCACCCGCAAACCCGGCCCCCGCGATGGCGAAGGCGAAAAGAAACCCGGCATGCGCGATGGCGACAAGCCCCGCACCGGCGAACGTGATGGCGAAAAACCGCGCACTGGCTCCCGCGACGGCGAAGGCATGAAAAAAAGCGGCGAACGCGATGGCGAAGGCCGCAAGCCCTCCGCCGAATCCGGCCAAAAGCCCCGCAAAGGCGACAGCGACCGCTCCACCACCTCCTCCAGCGAACTCATCACCCTCAAAGTCATCGACGGCGGCGCCACCGTCCTCATCGGCGACGAAAAAGTCCCCATGAACCGCCTCCGCGGCTTCCTCAGCACCTTCCTCCCCGACCACCCCGGTGCCAAAGTCGAAGTCACCGGCAACGACGACACCCCGCTCAAAGCCCTCCACAACACCGTCGATGCCGTCCGCGACAACGGGAACAAGAACGTCGGCATCAAGGCGGAATAAGTCGGGTTTCCAGGGTCAACGCTGTCATCACCAACAAGCCTGCGAGCAATCACGCAGGCTAATAACGCTGACTGAATTTCGAAACGCTATTCAAATCATCGCCATGCCCCAGCCATCCTTCGTCTTCCAGCATCTACTCGTCATACTGATTTCGTCCTTCGTCGTCATTCCGTCGCTCGCGACGGCCGCGACACCTGCCGAAGTCACCGCCGCGGCGGTCAAAGCCGTCACCTTTTACCACGCACACGCGGCCGCCCACGGCGGCTACGTTTACCGCTACAGCGCCGACTTCACGCTGCGCGAGGCAGAAGGCATTCCCGGACCGGACACAATCTGGATTCAGCCGCCGGGCACGCCTGCGGTCGGCATGGCGATGCTGGATGCTTACGAGGCCACGAAGGACGAAAAGTGCCTCGCCGCCGCGGTGGAGGCCGCGCGATGCGTTTCGCGCACGCAGCTCGCTTCGGGTGGTTGGGACTACTCGGGCCATTTCGATGCCAAAGGCCGCGAATCGAAGCTCTACCGCCGCGATTTGGACGGAAAGCTCATGACTCCACCCAAAGCATCTGATCGCGAGGCGGGCTGGCACAACTGGCGTCGTCAGGATAAGAAAAACTACTCCACCTACGACGACGATGTCTCCCAGGCCGCCACGCGCTTGCTCGTGCGCGTCGATCACGCGCTCGGTGGCAAGGACGCCGAGATCAAAGACGCCGCCGACTTCGCGCTGCGCACGATTTTGATGACGCAGTATCCCGCCGGCGGTTGGAGCGCGAATTTCGATGACGCGCCCACCTTTCCGCCGCCCGTCGAAAAGTATCCCATCAAGCCCGCGAACTATCCCGCCGACTGGCCGCGCAAGTGGCCGAAGGACTTCAGCGGCTGTTACGTGCTCAATGACAACACGCACGCCACCTTGATGAGCACGCTGCTCCTCGCGTGGCAGCTCCGTGGCGATGCACAATACCTGGATGCCGCGAAACGCGGCGGCGACTTCCTCCTGCTCGCGCAGATGCCTGATCCGCAGCCCGCGTGGGGCCAGCAATACAATGCCGACATGCAGCCCGTGTGGAGCCGTCAGTTCGAGCCCACCGCCATCAGCGGACGCGAAAGCCAGGCCGCCATGTGGGCGCTGCTGAAACTCGCCGCCGCCACCGGCGACAAAAAATACCTCGCGCCCGTCGCCAAGGCCATCACCTACCTCCGCACGGTGCTCCTGCCCGGCAACAAGCTCGCCCGCTTCTACGAACTCAACACCAACAAGCCCCTCTACTTCGAACGCGGCCCCGGCGGCAAAGGTTTCGAACTCACCTACTCCGATAAACGCGCCTCCTCGAACTACGGCTGGGTCTGGGACAGCGAACTCGACGCCCTGCAAGCCACTGGCAGCCAGATCGCCCGTGGCGAGAAGCCTGTCTTCCCCAGCACCGAAAAAGAACGCTGGTCCTCCCCGCCTACCGACGCCGACATCGCCACCATCCTCAAAGAACAAGCCCCCAACGGCTCCTGGCCCATCACCGACGACCGCGGCTGGATGCGAGATGAAAGCGGCAAGAAAACGAAGCCCGCTGGTGGCGTGATCTACAGCCTCGACTTCGTCCAAAACGTCAAAGCCATGAGTGCTTGGCTGAAAGCGAAAGGAGGCGTGAAATGAATGCCTCAGCCGAGCCGGAGGCTCGAAAGCCATTAGCCGGTGGTGAAACGAGCGCAGCGAGTGAGAACCACCGGACCACGCCGCCCCATCCAGGTTACACATTCACCGCGCCCTGGAAGGGCGCGAGAAGCCAACGCCAATCCAGCGCAACCGTCATGGCCGAATCGCCCCCTTCTCGCGCCCTTCCAGGGCGCCCCCTTGATTCGGTGATCCTTTCTCGTTCTCGATCCGGTGGTTCTCGCTCGCCAAGCCTCGCTTCACCACCGGCTAATCTCTCGCGAGCCTCCGGCTCGACCATTTGGGCTTTTGCATTCCACACATACCTCTGGTTAAGCATCATCTGCTCGGTTCACGCTGCTCCATTAAAAGTAAGCGGCGATTTCGAAACAATCACCCTCAGCCATGCAGGCAAGACCGAGAAGCTTGAACTACCCGAAGAGGTCGGCGTGGACATGGACGATGCAATCCTGCTCGCGGATCAAGTTCGAGCAGAGCATCGCTACCTCCTTCTTCAAGTCACCGGCCCTTCTCGAAGGTCTGGAAATGGCAACGGAAACTGTGGTGCAGGCGTCGAAACCAGCATTGTCTGGCTCAAGCTCACCAACTGGAAAATTGCAGAGCTAAAGCATCGCAAAGTGGAGTCGTGTTGGACTGACGAAGGATTCCTTGAAATGCCCAAATGGAAGGATGGCATCTGCAAGGTCGTGTTTTGGGCACCTCGTGAGAACAACCAGGAATTCACGCTGACTTACGACTCAGGAAAGCCTGAAAAAGGCTTCCAACTGACTTCCAAACCCTTCAACTGAGTCCAAGCCATGAGATACGCGCCATCAGTTTTTCTCTGCGCCTTTCCAATCTCTGCGGTGGCCCTTCTTCTGGCCTGCTCTTCTCTTCAAGCCGCCGAGAAATACGACAACCCCACGCCGTGGTCCTACCAGCGTCTCCAGCGCCCCGCCATTCCGACCACCAAAGACACGGCGTGGCCGAAAGATGACCTCGACCGCTTCATCCTCGCTCGACTCGAAAAGGAAAACCTCCATCCCATCGGCGATGCCTCGCGAGCGACGCTCATTCGTCGTGCCTCCTTCGATCTGCGCGGCTTGCCGCCGTCTCAAACCGAGGTCGAGGCCTTCCTTCGCGATCCTTCGTCTGATGACATCGCCTTCGCGAAGGTCGTGGATGCGTTTCTTCAATCCGAACGCTTCGGCGAGCGCTGGGCGCGGCATTGGCTCGATGTCGTGCGTTATGCGGACAGCGTCGGTCGCGTGTGGAATGCGCCGTTTCTGTATGCGGCGCGGTATCGCGACTGGGTGATCGACTCCCTCAACGAAGACAAGCCCTACAACCGCTTCGTCGCCGAGCAGATCGCGGGTGATTTGCTCCCGGCGAAGACCGTGCTGCAGCGCCGCGACCAAATCGTCGGCACCGGCATGCTCGCGCTTGGCAGCATGAACGTGCAGGAGGGCGACCACGAGCAATACCTCCTCGATCAGGTCGATGACCAGATTGACGTCGTCGGGCGCGCCTTCCTCGGTCTCACGCTCGCCTGCGCCCGCTGTCACGATCACAAAACCGAGCCCGTGACCATGCGCGACTACTACGCGCTCGCCGGCATCTTTTACAGCAGCCGCACACTCAGCGGCACGCCGAACCGCAACGACGGCGTCGCCGGTGGTTACGTCAGCCCCGAGGCGCTCGTCGATCTGCCCACCGAGCTCGATGAAGCCGTCGGCCCGCCGCAAAAACTGCCCGCTGGCATTCACTCGATGGATGACATCCGCGAGCTCGGCAATCCGAAGCAAACCATCCGCTACGACCACGATCCGCACTTCTGCATGGGCGTCATCGACGGCGAAATCAAAGACTGCGAGATCGCCATCGGCGGCGATCCGCATGATCGCGCCACCGCCCCAAATCGCGGCGAATTGAAGCTCCCCGCCTTGCCGCCGATGCCGAAAGTGCCCGCACAAAGCTCCGGCCGCCTCGAATTCGCCCAATGGCTCACGCAGCCCACGCATCCGCTCACCTCACGCGTGATGGTGAACCGCCTCTGGCAGCATCTTTTCGGCGAAGGCCTCGTGCGCACCCCCGATGACTTCGGCATCACCGGCGCCGATCCCACGCATCCCGAACTGCTCGACCATCTCGCCATCCGTTTCGTCACGAACGGCTGGAGCCTCAAAAGCATGATTCGGGCGATGATGTTGAGCCGGACGTATCGACTTTCGTCGGGAAATTCGGAATTCGGAATTCGGAGTGCGGAATCCCAATCAAGCACCGCTCCCGCGTCAGCGCCTGTCATTCCGCATTCCGAATTCCACACTCCGCATTCATCGCATCCCGACGCGGGTAACAAGCTCTACTGGCGGATGAATGCCAAACGCCTGGAGTTGGAACCCCTGCGCGACACACTCCTGCAACTCGCCGGCCAGCTCACCTTCGACCGCCCCGAAGGCATCCAAGTCGCCGGCACCGGCGGCAAAGGCCGTCACGGCGTCACACGCGGCCTGCTCGGTATCGAGGAGCCGTATCGCACGATCTACCTCCCTGTCGTGCGCGACAACATCCCGGAACTCTTCAGCACCTTCGACTTCCCCGGCCCCACCCAAATCAAAGGCCAGCGCGACGTCACCACTGTCGCCCCACAGGCCCTGTTCTTCATGAACAACCCGTTTGTGGAGCAACTCGCGGCTCAAATCGCCGACAAAGCCGGAAAAGACACGAAAGCCATCTACAAGCTCATTTTGGGCCGCGATCCCACCACCGAAGAAATCACCGACGCACGCGAGTTGGACGACCAGACACTCGTGCAGGCGCTTCTGGGCACGGCGGAGTTTCGCTACATTTTCTAAACCCATGAACGCTTTCGCATCTCATCATGGTTTGAAGCCCAACGGGCTTACAAAAAGAGCGCTCAAAACAGGGTAATCAATAACTCTGGAGCCCATATTCCACGGGCTTTGGACGGCATCAGGGGGCTGTCTTTTGACACCCCAATCATGGTCATGCATGACAAAAGCATGACAACTCGGCCCTCTTCCCCCAGGGCCAAAGGCAGGCCCGTGGCCGTCGTCAAACAAGGCTCCGCCGCCGTCCCCATCTACCGCGGCTCCTGCCGGGGTGTCCCCAGGTTCACCATCGCCTTCTACCTCAATCAGCAACGACGCAGGCTCACCTTCGGCTCCCTCGACGCCGCCAAGGACGAGGCACGCAAAGTCGCCCTCAACATCCAGCGCGGCATGAGCACCGACAACGACCTGCGCCCCCAGGACCGGGAAGCTCTCCGAACGGTTCAGGACATGCTCAGCCCCCTCAGCCTGCCCCTCGTGTCCGTGGTCGAGGAATACCTCCAATGCCGACGCAAGCTCGGCGATGTTCCTCTGCTGACCGCCGTCGAGGACTTCCTCGCCCGGTCACGCAGCTACCAGCCCGGCATCACCGTGTCCCAGGTGGTCGAGGAGCTCCTCCTGCTCAAGAGGCAGGACGGCATTAATGGGCACTACCTCAAGCTGCTGGAGGGGAATCTTCGCCAGTTTGCCCAAACCTTTGATGGCGAAATCACGAAGGTCACGGGAGCCATGATCGACAGCTGGCTCCGCCGTGGCGATCACTCCATGGTCACACGCAACAACTGGCTCAAGCGCGTGAAGGAGCTGTTCTCCTTCGCCAAGCGGCGAGGCTACCTGCCCAAGAACGAACCCACGGTCGCCGAGGAGCTCAAGCGCGGCAAGCAGGTGGACACGGACGTCGGCATCTTCACCCCCGAGCAGATGGAAAAGCTCATGCGGGCTGCCTCAGCGGATCTGATACCCATCCTGGCCATTGGCGGGTTCTCGGGCCTGCGGGGGGCGGAAATCGCCCGCCTGAACTGGAGTGCCGTGGACCTGGGACGCAAGATCATCGAGCTGCGAGCCGGTCAGGCCAAGACGGCCTCACGCCGGATCGTGCCGGTCAGCGACAACCTCGCCAGCTGGCTGGAGAAGGTGGAGAGGCGTGGACCGGTGGTTCCTGACGCTGCCCTTTTCATGAAGGCACGCCGTCTGGCCAGGAGCTTGGGGCTGGCATGGCCGCACAACGCCCTGAGGCATTCCTACATCAGCTACCGGATCGCGGTGGTGCAGAGTGCGGCTCAGGTGGCCCTGGAGGCAGGGAACTCCCCGGCGATCATCTTCAAGCACTACCGGGAACTGGTGACGAGGGAGGCGGCCGACCAGTGGTTCGGCATCCTGCCATGAACCTGCGGCATCCCCGATTGACATGCGAATCCCTGTATGAACCCCACACCCCAGACACACTCGCCCTTCTTGAAGAAAAAACCGCTCGCCGCCCTGCTGGGGGTAAGTTCACGAACCATCGACAACTGGGTGGCGCAGCGGATGATCCCGTATCTGGCGACGAGTCCGAGGATGCACCTCTTTGATGTTGAGGCGGTTAAGGAGGCACTGCAGAAGCGCTTCGGAGTTGAGCCTCGCGAGATGTAGCTGCGTGTGACCTTGTTGCGCAACGAAGTGCGGACAAGTGATCGTCTCAGCGCATCAGACAAGAGGATTGGCACATTTTGTGGATGTGACCTGAAAGACACGGAGCCGGTGATCGAAATGTCATCAGCGGGCTTCACGGTGTCCGCTGCATCAACCAACAACACTCGCTCGAAACCTGTTGTCCCCGGGACTCAGTTCAAGCAGAGCCCGTTCGATTCAATCGAACGGGCTTTTTGTTGGAGTGCACCCCATGGCACCCGCCATTCACCGCGACTCAAGCCCCTCACCTGCAATCATTTGGTGATGCAAACGGATGGATTCCCGAAGTCACGGTGACGAGGGCTTCCTCCATGGACCTTCCTGACCTTTTCCCCACCAACCCCATGCAGTTGCGCACGCTTCGCGGTTACAACTTTTCCGAAGTCTCCTCCGCCATGCAGAAGGCCATCCGCAGGGGGGATGCCGCCCTGGCCGGCTACTGGGCCTTGGAACTCTGGAGCAGCGGGTTTGGCAAGTATGTGTGGAAGCGCCTGCTTACCGTCAGCGCGGAAGACTGCTGGGGCATTCTCACCCAGGAAGTGAGAGCGCTGCATGATTCCTACCTGGTGATCAACGAGGGCGTGCCGCCGAAGCATGCGAAGGGCCGCATCTTCATCAGCAAGGCGGTCATCCTGCTGTGCCTGTCCAAAAAGAGCCGTGACCCCGATCACTTGCAGAACATGGTCTATGACCAGCAGGCGGGGCTGGAGGCGGAAACGCTGGCGCAGGAACTGCGTGAGAGCGGGGAGTATGTGGCCATCCCCGAGTATGCCTATGACTGCCACACGCGGGAGGGCAAGAAGCGCGGGAAGACGAAGACGGACTTCTTCAAGGCGGAGCAGGCGGCCCTGGAGCCGTTCCAGCCGGGCCTGTTTGATCACTTGATCGAATAGGCAAAGAGATGCAGCCGAGCAGGTCTTTGGACACATCAAAAAACGATTTCTGATGACGGAATGGGGGGGCGTGACGGGAGACGTCAGCACGTCCAGAGAGGAGGCATTCAGCACACAACCTCGTTCCTCCTTCTTGACGCTGTGCACACATCGGCGAATCTCCTTTTGGAGTCGCCCCCAGCGTCGGACGCAAAATGTGTAGGCCGCTGCTGCGTAGGCAGCTGTGAATCAGGATCTTCACGCTGTCACCGACTCCGCATTAACCGTCATGCCACGCTGCCACATCTACCACAAGCCAACCGGCACACTTTTGGCGCGCGACCTGTACCATCACCAGCATTCGTGGCTGCTGGACCTGCATGACTGTCATGAACTGCTGCCTGTAGGTGCTTACATGGAGGTGAAAAAGAATGAGCAGATCACATGCAAGGGTGAAGAAGTGGGGAGCCTACTGGTCGGCCGTGAAGCGCTCATGCCTCTGCCTCGAGGTGACTGGACAGGGTGCTGCGGCCCGATGGGAGGTCGGAAAAATGTGCTCGCCCCGGATGAGGAAACTCCTATCGCCTGGGAGACGGCGGACTGCCATACCCCACATTACGTCCGCATTGATCCTGGCGAGTGGGAACTGAAGCAGGTTGACCAAGAAAACGGACTCTGCTGGGTGGCATGGATTCATCATCAAGGTGAAAAACAGCTCCTGAGCGCTTCCTATGGCCGTGATGAAAATGAGGCGAAAAAGCGTCTCATCTCTGCCGCCCAGAAGCGGTTGGAGAACGAGGCTCACTACTGCTCCCAACCGGGGAAAATCCTCAATGCCAAGATTGAGACTGCAGACGTGGCTGACTTCGTCAACTCCATGGGGTGCAAACCAACCGAGGTTCTCAGCCAAGTGAAATGGCTCTTCCGGAAGTATTGAAAACCCGCCTGCCTTTCAACCATGCTTGAGATCACCTTTGGCGATATTGCATACGGCTGCGCTAAGACATACCTCAACACAAGGAACGAGCGAATCGAAGCACATGCGCCAAACACAAAGCGCATAAGGAAAGTCTCAGAGCGAAAGCCGGGCTTGTTCAATCAGAGGGGCATTGGCTGGCTCGTTCCTCGCAGCCATGCACCCTTTCATGTCCGCGTTCCTCTTTTGCTGGTAGGTGCGATGAAAGACTGTTTGCTATTCGAACTGCCTCTTCTGCTAATAAACTGTATGATTCGCGCGACTTGCGACCCGGGTGGTAGAAGTCAACCACGACAAGGCCGTCAGGGGTAGAATAGCTAAAATCAGTTCCGGCGATCCTCTGCGCTCCCGGGAATAAAACATCCTGAACTGTGCCATATGTGTAGCCGCAGATTACGAATCTGGGTGCCAATAAGGCAACTTGTCGTCGCAGGAAGCTCCCATCCCTCAATGCGATTTCTCTGAGATTGCCGTTGTCGGAGTAAGCTATGCCATCTGCCTTCTTGATGTTAACCCAGGCCGATCTAAGCATTGTTTGCCGAGCCTTAGGATAATTCTCAGACCTATCGGCTTCAACATTGAACGACAAACCCAAAAGCGTTGATTCAAACGCGTATAGCCACTCAATCATTCTATAATGGACGGCTTGATTCGCTGTCCCTCCCACTCGAAGCAATCCTTCATCCTTTAAAATTCCTGCTGCGTGATTCCACTGCCCACCTCCATGCGCTTCCTTCAAAAGGCACATTATTCGCAATGGACTCTCAAGCCACCTTACTGGATCGGTGGCACCATCGTAGATAAAATCGATCTCTGGGTTACCATAGGACGCGAGCCACTCGTGCTCAAGATGTTGGTCCAAATCTTTGAATTCGCTTGCTGTCATAGGTCATTTCTTTTGAACGTCTAAGCTCACCCACAGCAGGGGCGGCGGAGAGCGTGGAAACGGTGAGATGCTAGCAGGTGGCGCACCTCCTGCAAGGGGCGAAGGGGGTTGGCAGCAGGAGGTGTGACACCTGCGGTCGGGCTACGAAAAGCCATCGCCGACACCTCAGCCCCTGCTGTTGGGTGCAGTGCTTTGTTCGCCCCCGTTCTCGCGGTGAACTTCCTCACTTCTTCTTCTGCATCTTGCATATGTAGCCCCTGCGAAAGTGTGGCTTATCTGCTGTTATGCCACCGCCTTTGATGTCGGCGCGAAGCGCCGACCTCTCGAGCTTGTCGTTATAGCCTATCTTTTCGAGTATCGACTTTGAAACAGCAGTAGTGTCATTCCACTGCCAAGGCCCACTCGTGCCTTCGGTGCGCCAACCTCCGATCCAGACAGTCTGATCTTCAGCGGGGGCGCTGAAGAGTCGATAAACTCGCTCCCACTCAGACCAAGACTCAAATGCTGCGAGGTCTCCTCCCATCTGGCGACAGGCATCAACTGCCTCCTTCCAAGAAACCTCGGCGTGAACTAGAGTGTAGGCAAAGTCCCCTCGAACGACCTGCTGGGTCTTCAGTCCTGGCGTGGGTGGAGAAGTGGCTTGTGTAGCGGAGGTTGCAGGCTGTGCGATGGACTGTGAAGATACTAACGCCTTCAACTCAGCATCTACCTCAAGCGCTGCTTCAAGGTTACCCTCCTTGGTGAATCGCACTTTGAGTGCCGTGAGGGCATCGGAATACTTCTTCTCTAACGGTGAAACTGCCTGTTGCTTTGCCTTCTCGAATGACAGCTTGAGTGCAGCGAGTTCAGGCGGTGGGGCTCCAAACAACGGCACGGTCAGAACTAGGAGTGCTAGGTTTGTGATTCGGGCTTCAATCATAGCGACTTGTGTGTTGGGCGAGCAGGTGAATTATTGACAAGCTTGTTGTTTTGTCAGCAGCTTTATCTCCGACAAGAATGTTGCTTTGCACCGGGGTTTTCGAGTCATGTCGTTGCTTTAGCGGCTCATTTGAGTGCAAAGCAACAAAAATGCAGGTTTTTGCTCAAATGAGCAGGTAAAAACCATGTATGAATATTTCGCTCACCGTGCCAAACCATGAGCAGCTCCACAGAAGGACCCGTCTCATGAATACGAAAGACCTGTTTGTGGGGCATCTGTTAGGGTCTGGATGTGGGTGGTCACATCAAGTTCAGTCGCGGGGCTGAAAATCCCCATCCCCTGCACTGGCTCGTGCCAGTGAAAAGCATCATCCCTTGTGACCACGAAGCCCATTGATCGAGGCTGCCTGCACAACATCCAGCTACGGCTCCGTCAAATGGTGATTAAAATGGTGCGACACACGCAGGCACGGTGATGAGGCCAAGGGGCCATGCAACGCAAAGTCCGCTATTCCTTTGGCCAGTTCACCATCCAGTCGGTTCGTGAACACGTCCTTGATCCGGTCGTCTGCAATGCGCCCGACCGGCTCATGAAGTATTGGATCGACCATATTGAAACCTCACCGCTGCATCAGCCCGACAAGGAGCTGTTCGCCGTGGTTCTTTTCAACACCAAGATCGAAGCCGTAGGCTGGCACCTGGTCAGCCTGGGCTCGTTGAACGAAACCTGCGCGCATCCACGGGAAATTCTGCGGCCAGTGATCGTGGGAGCCGCCTATGCGTTCGCGATGATGCACAATCACCCGAGCGGTTGCACCGATCCGAGTGATGCCGACCGGCGCATGACCCGCCGCGTGCGTGAAGCCTCCGAGATCATTGGCATTAACCTGATGGACCATGTGATTGTCGGTGCCCGCCCCGGGATGCCGCACAGCTACTTCAGCTTCCGCGAAGTTGGGCTCATCTAAGCTGCCGGAGAAGCGCGGTTGATGATCTCAACAAGTCGCGCTGATGGTCGCATCAAGTGGACGAGAGGCCGGGCAATCCCCTCATACCAGCCGGGGACTCTGCGCCTGTAAAACGCATCCTACGCGGCAACACGGCGGCTGGTTCACCACCCTTTTCCAACAGCAGTTCAAGCACCTGCAAAATGGTGATTCAAACGGATGGACAACGGTTTCCTGCACCTCCGGCAAATGGTGATCAAAACGGCGCGACGGCACGCGGGACGGTGACGAGGCCGGAGGGAACCCAGCCCTTTGCTGGTCAACAAGCCACCCTCACTGACCATGATCACCACCGCCCAGTCGCCCATCACCAAGCCCATGCTCGCCGACAAGTGCGAGCGCCTCCATGACCTCACCTTCCCGCTGCTCGCCACGCCCAAGCTCGATGGCATCCGCTGCCTCAAGATCAACGGACGTGCCCTGACCCGCAGCTTCAAGCCGGTCTCCAACCGCTTCATTCGCGAGTGGATCGAGGCGAACCTCCCCGACGGACTCGATGGCGAACTCATCGTGAAAGGCACCACCTTCAATGAAACCGCCGGACACGTCGGACGTGAGAGCGGCGAGCCGGACTTCACCTTCGCCGTCTTCGACTATGTGAGCGAAGGCCTCGACGTGCCCTATGCTTGCCGGATGCAGGAGCTCGTACGCCTCCCCGACTTTGCACGCGTGGACAAAGTGCTGCCCGAGGAGATCCGCTCGCTTGAGCAGCTGATGGCTTATGAAGAGCGCTGTGTCGCTGAGGGCTACGAGGGCGTGATGATCCGCACGCCGGGCTCACCCTACAAGTGCGGCCGATCCACGGAACGCGAAGGCTACCTGCTCAAGATCAAGCGCTTCGAGGACGCCGAGGCCGTGGTGGTGAGCACCTACGAGGGCATGAGCAATCAGAACGCCGCCGAGAAGGATGCGTTCGGGCGCACCAAGCGCAGCATGGCGCAGTCCGGCATGGTTGGGCGCGGTGAACTGGGCGGCTTTGTGGTCAGGCATGTGGAGACGGGCATCGAGTTCAGACTCGGTTACAACCATGTGGTCGGCGGTGTGGACCGTGTCTCCCTGTGGCAGCAGCGGGAGTCGCTGACGGGACGGTTGGTCAAGTTCAAGCACCAGCCCAGCGGTGCGAAGGAAGCGCCCAGATTCCCCAAGTTCATCGGCTTTCGCGAGCCGTGGGACCTGTGATCTGAGGCCCCGACAAATGGTGATCAAATCGGTGCGACACACGCGGCCACGGTGACGAGGCCAAGGGGTGCCCTGCATGGGGCCAGTCCTCCGAACCCACCCCTGACCATGAAGCCCTCTGACTCCCAAGCCGCCCTCATCCAATGGGGCATTGAACTGGAAACCCGCCTGCCTGCCGCTGCCAGCGTGCCCGTCGGTGGCTACCACGCCGGCCTGCCTGTGGTGGCTGCGATCACCACCGCCGGAGCGAGGTTGAGCGCCCCGGTCTTCAACTCCGAAGCCTGGAAAGCTGAACGCGACGGCTCCATCCGCTGTGAACCCGGCCAGGTGCCCTGCGAGTTTGTCTCGCCCATCCTCCACGGCGAGGACGGGGTTGAGCACCTCGCCGCCTTCGTGGACTGGCTCAACGCCGTCGGTGCCTCGGTGGACCGCTCCTGTGGCTGTCACATCACCGTGGGCATCGAGAGCGTGATCGGCACCACCGACCCGAAAGCGGTGAGCGCCTTTATCCGCAAGCTCGCCCACATCGCCCGCTGGCACGCCCGCAGCCTCTACGGCCAGACGGGCACCGACCGTCACCTCAACCACTACAGCCACCCGCTCTATGAGCAGACCGCGCAGCACATGCGCAAGCTCGTCACCTGCGAGGAGGAGCGCGTCAAAGCCGAGTGCGCTGAGCACTGCGGGCGCGGCATGGTGAACTTCAGAAAAGCCTTCCGGCGCGACCGCAACGGCCGGTTCGTCGGTGTGATCGAGTTCCGCGTCTTTGCCGGCACGCTCAACCTCGACAAAATCCTCCACCACCTCGCCAGCGTGCTCGGCCTGTGCCGCCGTGCCCACGAGGTCCAGTGCCTCGGCGGGTTCGGCAAGAACAAGGTGCAGCAGAAGCGCACCGCCACCGCGCAGGACGCCCTGCGGTTCCTCTGGGACTACCTGGGGTGGACCGGCAGCGCGCGGCCCGTGGCCCTGGGGCTCTTCGGCAGGCTGCACGCCGAGTTCCGCCGCTACCGCAAGACCGCCCAGCGGCTCTGCCAGCAGTTCGACGCCCGCTACCCGGACGCGGACCTTTGACCCCTTTTGCCTGCGCTGCCCGCAGGCTGCGGGTGGCGGGGGCATGAACCGAAGCAACCCAAACCCAAGAAACGACGACGACCATGTGTGTGATCCTTGTATGCCCTGAAGAAGTGCGCCCGAAGCCCGAGGTGCTGTATGCCTGCCATGAAGCCAACCCGCACGGGGCCGGGCTGGCGTGGCGGGAAGGCGGCCGTGTCCGCTGGCAGAAGAACCTGACCACCGGGGAGGTGTTGACCCTGCTCAAGAAGCTGGAGGGAGAGGTGGTCATCCACTTCCGCTGGGCCAGTGTGGGCGGGGTGGATGCGCGGCTGTGCCATCCGTTCCCGGTCACCCCGAAGGCGAACTTGAGCCTGTCGGGGATGGCGGAGAGCGTGCTGTTCCACAACGGCACCTGGAGCGGTTATGCCGATGCCCTGGAGAGGCTGGGCGAGGAGCGGGAACTGCCGGGAGCGCCGATGAGCGACACGCGGGCGGCGGCGCTGCTGGTGCATGCGGCAGGGCCGGAGGTGCTGGACAAGCTGCCGGGGCGCTGGGTGTGGATGAATGCGGCGGAGACACGGCTTTCCGGAGCCTGGGAAACCTGGCGGGGGATGCAGGTGAGCAACACGCACTTCGTCCCAAGGCTGCGGGCCGCCCAGGCACGGCGCGCCGCCAAGACCACGCCCTCGCTGCCCCTGCACCAGTCCTGCCTGTTTGCCTGCTAACCCCAAACCCGAACCTGATACCCTGATGAAACTGTTCAAACTGATCGCCAGCCGAGCTGGCCAAGTGCTATTCGACGATCGAGTGGAGGCGGAATCCCCGCGTGAAGCGCGGGAGCAGATGAAGGCCCTGCTGGGCATGAGCTCGCTGACCGGGGTGGTGTATGCCATCACGGAAATCCCCGTGGACCTCATCCAGAGCATTGTGGATGCGAGGCTGGCGGAGGCGGTGCAGCGACTGCAAAGCGGGCGACCGCCACAGCGGGTGGAGGACTTGATCCGCCCGATTGCCGCTGAGGTGGCGAGGGAGCAGCTGGCGAGCCTGCGCACGGCCCAGCCTGCAAGTGCTGAACCTCCACCCTCACCCCAGCGCTTCGATGCGTTCACTTCTGGTGAAGCTCCGCCTGAGCCGCCGCCAAGGCCTCGACGAACGCCAAGGCGACCCACAGCAGACGGGCGCGTGGTGGACTGGAGTGCGGTGCGCAGGCTTTATCGGCGCACCGGTTCCCTCAAGCAGACAGCGGCCCGCTTTGAACTGTCGGTGAACTCTGTGAAGGCGCGCTGCCGCCGGGAGGGCTGGACCCATGAGTGAGTGTCTCTCCACCATTCAGATGAGCGCGCAGGCGATGGTCACCGCGATTACGAAGCTCTCCACGCATCCCGGAAAGGAGGTCCATCATGGCATCCAAGCCGCGTGAACGAGCCCTCAAAACGCTTGTGGCCTCCCCGATGAACTGGCGACCACGCCTGGCGGAGGACTTGATTGGCCAGGCCAGGCGGGTGGCAATGGCGCAGGTGGCCAAAGCGAAACGGCTGGCCAGCGATCCCTCTGCCACGATGAAGCTGCTGCTCTACGGCCCGCCGGGGGTGGGCAAGACCAGCGTGGTGGAACTGGTGGCAATGCAGCTGGCAGGCACTTCGCTGGCCATTGAGGACTACAACGGACGGGAGGTGACGGTGGACGTGGTGCGGCAGTGGATGACGCAGCTGCCCTATGGAAGCCTGTTTGCGCCCTGGTCGGTGAAGATCGTCAACGAGCTGGACCGCTGTTCGCGGGAGGCGCAGGACCTGCTGCTCACCTACCTGGACCGGCTGCCGCCAGGGCGGGCGTTCCTGGGGACGAGCAACCTGCAGCTGGACCTGCTGACGGAGCGGTTCCAGACGCGGTTCCAGGCGATCAAGCTGCTGCCGCCCACCACGGAGGAGCTGGCGGAGTTCCTGAGCAGCCACTGGGCCGTGCCAGCGGTGACGGCCAGCCAGATCGCCGTGGGCAGCGGCGGCTGCGTCAGAGCCGCCCTCGCTGACCTCGAATCCTACCTGGACCAGCAACCCTGAAATCAACCCAACAGAGAGAACGACCGATGAAGAACATCCAGAGAATGATTGAGGAGCGAGGCGGCTATGAGGCCGTGCGGGAGAACTACCTGAGGTTGGAGAACCCGCCGTTCATGCGGCTGGCGGTGGAGGTGATTGGCGGGCCGTATGAGAACGGCGGTTATGAGGTGAGCGTGGCGCACTACGGGGAGCAGAACGGTGATGTGATGCGTGACCCGGAGATCACGTTCCTGGTGGTGCCAGCGGAACAAGGAACGACCTGGACGCCGCTCACGTTCGAGAACAGCTACATGGGCTGCTATCAGGTGGTGGCGGAGGTGACGCGGGAAGGCCGGCTGAAGGTGCGGAATGCAGCGCTGCTGCGCGACCTGCGGGACTTCGCCAACCAGTGGGACCTCAACCTCATGGAGCAGGGCTTTGGAAAGGCGTGATGGGCGATCAAATGGTGATGCAAACGGTGCGACACACGAAGTCACGGTGACGAGGCCAGGAGGCGGTCCGCATGGGCCGCCTTCCATCCCTCAACACCATGAGCAAGAAAGCACTCGTCGAACAACTCCGCCTCCGACTCGCCAGCAACGACCGCTGGGCTCTGCGCGCTCTTCTGCGCATCTACCAGAACCAGACTACCGACGAACAGACGCGGGACACCACCCTGGAGCGCAATGGCATCGGGTTCACCGGTCCCGATGCTGAAATCCTCTCCAGCTTTACCCGGCAGTATCAAAGGCGCGGATGCCTGAGTCCAAAGCAGATGGCCATTCTGCACCGCCGCATCCCGGCCTACGCGCGCCAAATCGTGCAGCACGGGGACACCCGAAGGCTTGAAACTGCCCTCGGTGGCCATGCAGCCTCTCAGGCAGCACACGCCTGAATCATGGCAACACAGTCCTGGGTTTGGTGACCTGACGCACTTCCAGCGTAAAGCCCTGATAATTGTCGAACGGGCGCACCGTGCCGGTGACTTGAACCACCGGAAAGCGCACTGTGGCAATGCCCCAGGCCCGATAAGCGGCTGCGAAGATTTCGCATTCCACGATGCCTGATCGGTCGCAGATTGAGATGAACTTCATGGGCTGGCCATCCTGCTGAAGATGGGAGCGGCTGACGATGATGAGACCACAGACGGTCACGGTTTGATTAGGGTAGCGATGCAGATCGGCAATCGGGCAGTAGGAGGGCCAGGCGATCCCGTCGTGAAGGTCGAGCGGATGGCCTCCGATGGTGAAGCCCATGAGCTCCATCTCATCACGCAGCTTCTGGAGTTTCGTGGGTTCCTCCCGAAAGGTGGTGCGGAGAGCGTCGGATGATGGCAGCAGCCAGTCCGCCCCAGTGCCGGCCTCCTGGGCGCTGTGAAGGCAATGCCAGAAGTGTTCTGTTCTGCTCGCGCCCAAGCCGTCGAAGGCACCGCAGCGGATGAGGTTGAGCGATTCGGTGGAGTCGGGTCTGACACGATCACAGAAGTCTCGCACGCCACTGAAAGAGGCCCGGGCAATCTCCCTGCGCCAGCGTTCCAGCATTCCTGCACTGAGGTCTTTGATGACGTGGATCGGCACGCGGATGGATTGCCCGAGTGGCGGCGCGGGCGTGCCGTGTGGAACGCAAAGCTCCTCCACAGTGAAAGCATCGCTGGCGTGATTGATATTGGGAGGCAGAAAACCAATGCCGAGCCTGCGCGCCTCCAGGGTGTAAACCAGCCGCGAGTAGAACCCCTTCCCGTTGGTGAGGACCCCGGCCAGGAACTCGGCTGGATGGTAGTGTTTCATGTAAGCGCCCTGGTAGGCTTCCACGGCGTAGGCGGTGCTGTGGGCGCGGCAGAAGGCATAGCCCTGAAATCCGGCCACCAGCGCCCAGACGCGCTCGATACTGGCTTCATCCCTGCCGCTGTTCCGGGCGGCTGCGATGAACTCCTGCTTCAAGGCCTCCACCTTGCCCTGGTCCTGTTTGACCAAGGCCCGCCTCAACACGTCACCTCGTCCGGGTTGGAGTCCGGCAAAGGCTTCGCAGATTTGCAGGATGTGCTCCTCGTAGGCCACGACCCCGAAGGTTGAGCGCAGAACGGGCTCCAGGCTATGGTGGGGGTATTCCACCGGTTCCAGACCTTGGGCACGGCGGGCGAACTGGGTCTTTTTCAGCCCGTTGGCAGCGCCCGGGCGGATCACAGAAACGATGGCGACCAGGCGGTCGATGTCGCGCACGCCCGCCATGCAGGCCAGGCTCGTCATGGCCGGGCTCTCGATGTGATGAACACCACGAGCATTGCCCGTGGCGATCATGTTCCAGACCCCGGGATCACTCCACGGCTCAACAGATTCAGAGCGTGGTGGGCATTCCGTGCCACCCAGACCTCCAACTTCGAGGGCATCCAGACGCACGGTCCTGCCCTGACTGCTGAGGCTGGCTTCGGTGTCGCGCAGGACGGCCAGCCCGCCCTGGGCGAGAATGTCGAGCTTGATAAGTCCAACGGCCTCCACGGCGTCCATGTCGAAGTGGGTCGTGGGCCAGCCTTTCTGGCTCACGAAGGTTGGAGTGAGGCTGTGGATGGGATCACGAGACAGCACGACGCCACAGGGATGCATCTTCGGATAGCGGGGAAAGCCATCGAGCATCCCCGCCATCAGGAGCGCTGTTCGCAGGGGTTCCTCCTGCCATCCCTGGTCCGCGCACTCCCGGGACAGGGCGACGGCATCGGCGGCGTGGCGAGCATCGGTCCACGGCATGTGCTGCGTCAGGCGGCGAATTTCACTTTCCGACACTCCCAGCACCTTGGCGATGTCGCCGAAAGCCGAGCGGGCCTGGAAGGTGTTGAAGCCGCCGACGATGGCAGCGTGCTCGGGGCCGTAGCGGTCGAGCAGCAGCCTCACCACGTCGTCTTTGCGGTCATGGGCGAAGTCGATGTCGATGTCCGGCAGCTTTTGCAGCGCCATGCGCTCACGGTTGAGGAAGCGCTTGAAGTAGAGCTCAAAGCGGATGGGGCAGACATTGCTGATGCCAAGGCAGTAGCAGACCATCGAGTCGGCTGCGCTGCCGCGTGTGATCCAGCGGATGCCCTGCGCTTCACAGTCCTGCAGAAGCTGCCACACCGTGAGGAAGTATTCCTCGTAGCCGACCTCAGCGATGATGGTGAGCTCCTCGCGCAACTGGGCTTCATGCCGACGTGCGTTCTTGCCGTAGCGCCTGCGCAAGCCTTCGTGAGCGAGGCGGTGCAGCAAGACCGCAGGCGTCGTGCCGTCGGCGGGTTCATAACGGGGAAACCGCAGCCTCTGGAAATCGAAGGTGAACTCGCAGCTTTCAACCAGGTCCTGCACCTCGGTGCTGGCACGAAAGGCAAAATCACCACGCCGCTTCTCCGGATGCGGTTCGTGCAGGAGGGTGAGCGTTTTCATGCTCTGAAGGATGTCGAAGAACACCCGGTCCTCAGGCTTTCGGTAGCGCACCTCAGGATGGGCTCCAGCAGGCACCAGAAGCATGCCTTCCGCGTGCTCCCGCAGCATGGGCGGAGTGATCTTGGGTGCAGAGAGCAGACGGCAGAGATGGGCATAGCCGACGTTGTTTTGGACATAGGCCAGCCAGCGGTCCTGATCGCATCGCAACTCCGCACCGATGATGGGCTTGAGGCCGGCAGCCGTGGCGGCCTGGCAAAACGGCACGGCCGCATGCAGGTTCGGATCGGTGAGGGCCACCGCGCTGACACCCGCCTCGACGGCTGCTTCAATGATGCTGGGGATGGTGAGCGTGGAGTCGAGGAAGCTGAAACAGCTTTTGACGTTGAGCGCGGCAGCGAACCCAAGGCGGGCAGGCTTGAGGAAGATCTGCGGACCTCCTCCTGGACGCTCGCGCAGAACGCGGTTGGTGGCTTCTTCCTTGAGAGCGGCGACGGGTTTTGGCTTGGGCAGCATCTGGCGCGGCGCATGACCCCGGCGGTCGAGCCAGAGATCGTGCCCTCGCAGAATGCTGCGATTGTCCCGGCGTAGCTCGTCCACCACCAGGGACAAGGCGTGAAGACGCTCGCGTTTGGCATCCGCCACTTCCAGTGCCAGGCGCGCGCTGAACCCGGCTTCATAGACTTTGCTCAGGCGCAGGCAGATGAGCCGCACGCTGACCCTGCGTTCCCAGGCCCGCTTGAGCAAAACAGGCAGGAGCGGGTAGCAGTCGTTCTCGAGGTCGGTCGGCTCATCCAGACTGGCGGAACGGGTGACCTCATCCATGTCGTTGTAGCGTAGGCGCAGGGTGACGGTGCGGATGCTTTTCCCATCCTGCCGAACTCGGCGCATGAGCCCGTCGATCATGGCACGCAGGCGAGCCTGAATGAAGGTGGTGTCGGTCGTGTCCTCGTCGAAGGTTTCCTGCTCGCCATAGCTTTTGGCCGCTGGAGCCTCACAGATCACCGGGCGGGCATCGTTGCCCATGGCGTAGTCGTGCAGGGCCGGTGCGCCGCTGCCCACCAGCAAAGCCAGCTCCTCCAACGGCGTGCGGGCGATGTGCTCGACACGGCGCAACCCTGCCGTGTCCAGCCGGGAGGCGAGCTGCGGGCCGACCAGAGGCAGCCATTTGTTCTCCAACGGCCACAGGAACCCCTGTTCATGCCCGGGAGCCACCTCGATGAAGCAGTGGGGCTTGCGCAGCTTGCTGGCGATCTGCGAAACGAGCTTGTTGGCCCCCACCCCCACCGAGACGGACAGCTTCAGGCTCTGCGCGATCGCTTTTTGCATTTTGGCAGCCGCTTCCCCTGGCCGAAGACGGGGCGCTCCATGCAAATCCATATAGCATTCTTCTATCGAAGCCTGCTCCACCAGCGGCGTGAAGTCGTAGGCATAGGAGAACATGAGGTGCGAGAAGCGTTCGTATTTGTCGAAGTCGCAGGGCAGCACGATGAGCCCGGGGCAGAGCTTCTTGGCCCGTGCGGTGGGCATGGGCGTGTAGATGCCCATCTTGCGCGCCTCGTAGCTGGCGGAGGCAATGATCCCGCGCCGCTCTCCTCCCACGGCAATCGGACGGCCCCGCAGACGCGGGTCGGCAGCCTGCTCCACCGAGGCAAAGAAGGCGTCGGCATCGAAGTGCAGGATCATGGCCTTGGCAGGCTAGGACTTCTCCACCAGACGCAGCAGGGCGATGAGCACCCCTTGGATGACCAGTTCGCGGGCCGGAATGAGGTCCGGGTAGCGGGGATTGGCCGCGCGCAGGTAGGGTGCGCCGCCCTGAATGATGAACCGCTTCAGGGTGGTTTCCCCGTCGATCAGGGCCGCCACGATGTCACCGTGCTTGGCCTCCCGGAACTCCATGATGACGATGTCGCCCTCAAAAATGCCGGCATTGCGCATGGAATCGCCCCGCACCTTCAACGCGAAGGTGCGGGCGTTTTTGGGCAGCCGTAGCGTCGAGGGATCAATGTCGATGCAGGCCTCCATCCGTCCCTCCTGGACTTCGGGACGACCGGCAATGATGCTGCCCAGGAGGGGCACCTGATGACGGAGCCAGGCTCGGGAGGCGCAGTGCCAGACGAGCTGCCATGCGGGGGTGAGGGATGCGTGCATGGCGCATCCTGATACTGTTCTCTAGAACATATTCAAGAGCGGCGTTTCATTTTCGTCCGCCACAGGGGCATCGCCCTCGTGGGGAACCGGTGGGCAGATGGGTGCCCAGACCGCTTCGCTCTTGTTGGATGCCCTCCCGGCTGCGTCCGATACCCGCCAGGCTTCCAGCGCCATGCTGTCGTAGGGCTGGAAAAATGCGCGGATCTGCTCGGTGGTCAGGTCAGGCCTTAGCCAGTCGAGGGCAGCCCTCTCCTCCAGAACCAAGGGGCTGCGGTCGTGGAACTTGGCCATGTAGCGTCCTGGCGGCGTGGTGATCACGCTCATCGAGGTGACCAAGGGACCACTGGCCTCGTCTGTTGAATCCCGGCTTTCCCAGGTGTCCCAAAGACCCGCCAGCAGGAGCGGAGCGTCGTCTCGGCGGTGGATGAAATAGGGGGTGCGGCGGTCGGGCCATTCGTGCCAGCCGCGAACAGGCACAAGGCAGCGCTGGCGGAGGATGGGAGATCGGTAGGAGGCGAGCTCGAACACGCTTTCGCATCGGGCATTGAAGGTGTGAAGGAACTTTCGAGCGACGTCGGCTTTGCTGCCCTTGGTCCAGCTTGGAACCAATCCGAAGCGCATGGGCTCCGAAACCAGATCGCCCGCCCCATCGACCCTAATCACCTCGGCATAGTCGGTCGGACAGATGTTGTTGAGCACCCGCACGGCGCTCCGCCTGTCTTCACGAGATTTCGGGGCGCGTGTTTTCACCCGCAGCGGCTCACCCGCGACCGCGAGAGCTGGCAGTTTGGCGAACTGATTGAGGCGGCCACACATGCGGAAAGCTACCTGGAGCTGCCTCGGCGTCACCCGCAAAATGGCGATCAAAACGGCGCGACACACGAAGTCACGGTGACGACGCAGGAGGCATGTCCAAGCATCGCCGACGCCGTTCGTCCCACCCTCCGTCGCCTGATCTCGAACCCCTGTTCGCATGGCTCGCTGTGGCGGGTCTGATGGCGGCTCTGGTGCTGCTTGGCTGAACCCGCAATCCAATCCCACCATGCCCACACGACACACCCCTGAAATCGAACTGCCGCCCGATGCAGCCACCGCCGATGACCACCGCAACCCGCGTCGCCGGCGGCGCGACAGTGAGGAACCCGCATCGGAGATTGGGCTGCTTGTCGAGGCGGAACCTCATCACGCCCTCGACAAGCTCATCCTGCAGCCGGAAGTGAAGTCGGAAATCCAGACCAGCCTCAGAGCACTGGAAAAGCGCGCCGATCTGGAGCGCATCTGGAACCTGAGCTCCATTCAACCGATGCAGGGCCGATGCATCCTCAACTTCTACGGCCCGCCCGGCACGGGCAAGACTCGTGCGGCTCTGGGCATCGCCTGGCACCTCGGCAAACCGCTCTATCAAGTGGACTACTCAGCGGTGATCTCGAAATACCTGGGCGACACGGCCAAGCACATCAAAGCGGCCTTTCAGGCGGCGAGGGAACTCAACGCCATCCTGTTCTTCGATGAGGCGGACAGCCTGCTCTCGCGCCGTGTGGCCACCAGTGAGTCGTGCTCCACGAGCATCAATCAGAACCGAAACACGCTGATGCAGGAGCTGGACCGATTCGACGGGGTGGTGATCGTGACCACCAACCTGTTTGAGAACTACGACCCCGCCCTGTTGCGCCGGATTCAGAGCCACATCCACTTCCGCCTTCCCAACGCTTCCATGCGCCGGGAGCTGTTCACCCTCCACCTCCCCAACCCCGAACGGGTGACGGCGGATTATGCGGTTCTCGCGGAGCTTTCCAAGGGCCTCAGCGGCGGGGACATCCTGACGCTCTGCCTGAATGCGATCCATGCGGGCAGCACCGACCTGCGAGGTGCCTTCATCGTGCCGAAGGACTCCGCCATCCGCACGCTGCATGATCTCAGCGGCAAACGCCTCAGCCTCGGTCCGGCGGAGGATGAGGAAGCGCACGCCGCTGCCAAAAAAGCGCTGCAAGGTATCGCCAACGTCACGCTACACGCCGCTGGCAGCATGGACGCCGCTGCGCTGGCGATGAGTGATGGCGAAGCGGATGCCGCTGTCGTCTCGGCCTTCATGCCCGTGCTTCTGGAAGGCTGCGGGAAACTCGAAAAGGGCCAGACGCGCCTTCTTGCCGAAACGGATCCCGTGCCCTTCATCCGCGTTTTTGCCACGGAGGGCCTCGAAACGGACTTGGAGGCAAAAATCACCGCCGCGCTGTTTTCCTCCGCCAAATTGCCCGAACTGCTCACCGCGCTCGAAAGCCGCGATGGCTTCGTTTTGGCGGAAAAAGCCCCTGATGACGCCGATTGGCCGGATTGGCGCGGTAATGGCAGGCGCGGATCCATTTCCCACCTGCCAACAAAACTCCCGGAGCCGTTCAAACCGCTGTGGACGCACGCGTTGACCGGGCCCGCCATGGCCGGACCCGCCGTCAGCGGCCGGCGGCTCGTCATTCCCGACAAATCCGCCGATGCCAAACGTGATGTCTTCCTCTGCCTCAGCACACAGGACGGCAGCGAACTCTGGCGGCTTGAATATGATGTCGCAGGCGACATGGAATACAGCAACGCCCCGCGTGCCACGCCCGTCATCCATGACGGCCTCGCATATCTTCAGGGAGCCTTTGGCCATCTGCATTGCGTCGAGTTGGAGACAGGCAAGGTCGTGTGGAAGACGAATCTCTTCACGGACTTCGCCGCCGAGCGTCTGACCTGGGGTGCCTCCATCGCCCCGCTCGTCGTGGACGACATGCTCATCATCGCTCCAGGTGCCAAAGACGCCTCGATCGCCGCGCTGGATCGCAAAACCGGTGCAGTGAGATGGAAGACGCCCGGCAATGCCGCCGCGTATGCCGCCTTCATCCACGCCACCTTTGACGGCATTCCTCAGATCATCGGTTACGACTCCGGCAGCCTCGGCGGCTGGCATCCCGGCACCGGCGAACGTCTCTGGACCCTCGTGCCGCCGGACGGTTCCGACTTCAACGTCACCACACCCATCATGCTCGGCGAGAAGCTCCTGCTCGCCACCGAAAACAACGGCACGCGGCTCTATCGCTTCGATGGCGAAGGCCGCATCGTCACCGATCCTCTCGCCCGCAATGACGACCTCGCCCCGGACACCTGCACGCCCGGCATCGCCGGCCAGCGCGTCATCGCCACTGCGTATGGTGATCTTTTCTGCCTCGATCTGGCGCGAGGCCTGCAAACCGTGTGGCAGCAGCCTGGCGATGAGTTTCACGATCACTGCAACATCATCACCTCCGCCGACCGCGCCCTGCTCTGGACAGCCAATGGCGATCTGATCCTGCTCGACACACAGTCCCCCAAGTATGCACCCTTGGCAAAGCTGCGCCCCTTCGACGAAAAGCATCCCAACACGCTCGCTCACCCCGCCATTGCCAACGGGCGGCTGTTCCTGCGTTCGGGAAAAGCGGTGGCCTGCTTCATTCTGGAGTAGCCAGGCGGTGACTGCTTTGGCGGCGGGTGCATCCTTTTCATCCTGGAAACTTTTTCGGCAAATGAGGCGATGATAGGCAACGAGTAGGTGGCAGTCATCATGCCACCCTTGCCGACCATGACCAGCCCCTTCTCGTGGTGGCTATGCGCTGCAAAAATCTACCCCGGTGCTGATGGTCCTCTGAGTTTTGAGATCCAGAGAATGGCTCCAAAATCCTGCTTGACTCACATTTCGCCTGAGCCTACTGAAACAGTCGTTTATAAACATCTGTTTCAATACACATGGCACACGCCGCACCAGCCTCATCCCGTGAGCGCGACCCTGAGGGGCGCAAGGAACGCATTTTGACTGCTGCGGGCGCGGTCTTCTCCAAGGCGGGCTTTGATGCGGGGAGTGTGCGGGAGATCAGCCGGCGGGCGCGGGTGAATGTGGCGGCGGTCAATTATTACTTCGACAGCAAGGCGGGGCTTTATCGGGAGGTGCTGCTGGCGGCGCACCGGCAGTTGTTGGAGCAGGAGCCGCCCGTGACCTTGCAGGGTGGGCAGGATGCGCAGGAGGCGCTGGGGAGCTGGATCGCCTTCTGTCTGCGCTTTGTGCTGCTGAAACGCGCATCGCACCCGGTGCTGGGCAAATTGATGGCTCACGAGATGCGGCAGCCGACCGCGGCGCTGAGCGAGTTGGTAAAGCTCGTCGTGCGGCCCATCTTTGATGAACTGCGGCGCATCGTGACGGCTGTTGCCGCCCCTTCGATGGACAAGACGGAAATCGAGATGTGGGCGCATCACATCGTGGGCATGTGTGTGCACTACGAGCACAACGCCGAGGTCATCGAGAGGCTCGGATTTTCTGTGCCGACCACCGAGGACGCCATCGCCCGGCTGGCCGGGAGCATAACCGCGCTGGCGCTGCGCGGTATCAGCGGCGCCCAAGCGGGCGCGAAAACCCTGGAACCATCTTCCTCATGAAACGAGTCATCACACCTTCCCTTCTAGCGCTCGCTCTGCTGCTGCCGTCTTGCGGCAAAAAGCCAGAGGCGGCACCTCCACCTACGAAAAAGCCAGTTGCCGCCGTGACAGGCCGCACGGTCACGATCACCGAGCGCGAGGTTCCGCGCTTCCTGCGCGTGACGGGCCAGCTCATCGGGCAAAACGACGCGGTGATCGCCGCCGATGCCGTGGGCAAGGTGATCGAAACACCGGTGGAACGAGGAACTGAGGTGAAAGCGGGCGATGTGCTGGTGAAGTTGGACGAGCGGCAGGCACGGCTGGAGCTGGCCGAGGCGGAGGCTTCGCTGGAGCTGGCGAAAGCACGTTTGCTGCTGGCCAGGAATGAGCAGGAGCGCAATGCGCCGCTGGCGGAGAAGCGAGCCATCGCGCAGGCGGATTTTCAAAAGCTCATCACCGACACGGCCGCGCAGGAGGCCGAGGTGGCGTCCGCCTCCGCACGCCGCGACATGAAGCAGAAGACGCTCGCGGACAGCGTCATTCGGGCGGCTTTTTCCGGGGTGGTGGCGGAGCGCATGGTGGAGCCGGGCGAGTATGTGCGGGCGGATTCCCCGGTGGCTCGTGTGGTGGATTTGGCGACGCTTCGCCTCGTGCTGAATGTGCCTGAGACGGAAGTGGGTGCTCTCGCCGTGGGGCAGACGGTGGAGTTCACCACGGCGGCGTTTCCGGGGCGGACCTTTGTGGGAACCTTGAAGTTTCTCGGGGCGGCGGTGCGTGAGGCATCGCGCGATCTCATGGTCGAGGTCGTCGTTGAAAATAAAGACGGCTCACTGCGTCCCGGTTTCTTCTGCGATGCTCGCATCCGGCTTCGTGAGGAAAAGGCGGCTGTCGTGCCGGTGGCGGCACTTCGCGTGGAGGGATCAAGACGCAAGCTCTTCGTCATCGAGAAGAACAAGACCCTCTCCGAGCGCCTCGTGGAGGTGGGAGACACACGCGAGGACTTCATCGAAATCCGCCGAGGCGCAGTGGCCGGTGACGCGGTGTTGCTGCAACCCGGCACCGACGCCACGGACGGTGCGCCGTTTCAACCCTCCGCCTAACCTTTTCGCTTCACGATCATGCAATGGCTCGCCGCTATCTCCGTCAGACGCCCGGTCCTCGCCAGCGTCATCATCCTCGTGTTTCTGGTGGTCGGCATTCTCGGCTACACGAGACTGCCGGTGGACCGGTTTCCAAAGATTGACTTCCCCACGGTGAGCGTCGTCACGCGGCAGGACGGGGCGACACCGAAAGAAATCGAGACGGAGATCACGGACAAAATCGAGGAAGCGGTGAACACCGTCGCTGGCATTGATGAGCTGCGCTCCGTGTCGAGCGAAGGCATCTCGCAGGTGCTCGTGACGTTCGTGCTGGAGAAAAATATCGACGTGGCGGCGCAGGAGGTGCGCGACCGCATTGCTCGCATCATTCCCGACCTGCCGGAGGGCGTGGACGCGCCCATTGTCGAAAAGCTCGATCCCGACGCCGCGCCGATTTTGAACCTCGCCCTCGTCGCTGACAGGCCGGTGCGCGAGATCACCGAGTTTGCCGACAAGACGCTGCGCAGGCAGTTGGAAAGCGTGGCTGGCGTGGGCCAGATCACGCTGCTGGGCGGACGCCTTCGGCAGATCAATGTCTGGCTCGATCCGATGCGGCTGCGATCCTACAATCTGACCGCGCCGGATGTGCAGCGTGCCCTGCTTGCGCAGAATGTGCAGATCCCGGCAGGCACCGTGAAGAACGCGGCGAGTGAGGCAGGATTCCGCGTGCAGGGCAAAGCACGCAGCGTGGAGGAGATCGGCCTCCTGATCGTGCGTGAAGCCCAGGGTGGCCTGGTGCGCGTGCGCGATGTGGCGCGGATCGAGGACGGAGCGGAGGAACAGATGACCGTGGCGCGAAACAACGGCGTGCCCTCCGTGGTCCTCTCCATCCGCAAACAAAGCGGCACGAACACCGTGGCCGTGGTGGACGCGGTGAATGAGAAGCTCGTGGACGTGAAGAAGCTGCTGCCCACGGGCTACAGCGTGGAAGTCGTGCGCGACACTTCGACGGTCATCCGCACCAGCGTCCACGCGGTGAAAGAGCACCTCGTGCTCGGGGCGATCTTCGCCGCCATCGTGGTGCTCGTCTTCCTTGGCAACTCACGCGCCACACTCATCTCCGCGCTGGCTATTCCCACCTCGATCATCGCCGCGTTCGGCGTCATGTGGGCGGAGGGTCTCACGCTCAACGTCATCAGCCTCGTGGCCCTCGCGCTCGCAGTGGGCATCGTCATTGATGACGCCATCATCGTGGTGGAAAACATCTTCCGGCATATGGAGGAGAAGAAGGAGGATTCTTTCACCGCCTCCATCGAGGGGCCACGCGAAATCGGCATGGCCGTGCTTGCGACCACGCTGTCCTTGCTCGCGGTGTTCGTGCCAGTCGCCTTCCTCAGCGGCATCGTCGGCATGTTTTTGAAGAGCTTCGGCCTGACCATGGCCTTCGCCATCGCGGTGTCGCTGCTGGTTAGCTTCACCATCACGCCCGCGCTGTCCGCCCGCATGTTCCGGAACGGCGTCGGCACCCGCTTCGATGTCTGGCTGGAGCATCTCGTCAATCTGGTTTATCGACCGATCGAGGCGACCTACATGCTGCTGCTGCGCTTCTCCATGCGGCACCGGTGGATCATCGTGCTCGGCTGCCTCGGCATTCTTTTCGCCGTGCCCACGCTGATGAAGAACGTCCAGAAAAGCTTCCTTCCTCCCGTCGAGGAGGCCGAGTTCGTGGTCAGCATCCGCACGCCGGAAGGAACCAACCTGGCCTCCACCGACCTGATGGTGGAGCGATTCGCCCGCGAGATCCGCCGGATCCCGGGCGTGGAGGGCACGCTTCTCACCATCGGCGACAACGACCAGCGCACGCCCAACCTCGCGGAGGTCTTCGTCCGTCTCAACGATCCCGCGCTGCGTCCCGACCAGCAGACCATCATGGACACGGTGCGCCAGGAAGTCGTCCCGCATTTTCCGCCGGAGTGGCGCATCTCGGTCATGTCCGTGCCGCCCTTCAACAGCGGCATGTCCAGCGCCAACGTCCAGTATTTCATCGCCGGACCCGACCTCGACGTGCTCACCCAGGCCACGGAGAGCGTGATGCGGGAAGTCAAAGACCTTCCCGGCATCCGCGACCTCGACTCCACCCTCATCCCCGGCAAACCGGAAATCAGCGGCACCGTGGATCGCAACAAGGCCGGCCAGATGGGCGCGAGCATGGCCGACATCTCCTTCACGCTGCAACTGCTCGTCGGCGGACTCGATGTCTCCACCTACGACGATGCCGGGGAACAATACGACATCCACCTCCAGGCCGAGGAGGTCTATCGCAACAGCCGCGAGATCCTCAACATCCTCACCGTGCCCTCGACCATGGCTGGACCCGTGGCCGTCACCAATCTGCTCACGCTGGAGAACACCGACAGCCCCTCACAGATCAACCGCCTCAACCGCCGCCGCCAGGTCACCATCACCGCCAACAACGCCCCCGGCGTCGGCGAAACAGAAATCCTCGATGGCATCGCCGCCGCCGTGAAGCGACTCAATCTCCCTGCCGACTACGCCAGCGGCAGCGCCGGTCGCTCCAAGGAAATGGCGAAGGCAGGCATGGCCTTCATGGTCGCCTTTCTCATGGCCTTCATCTTCATGTATCTCATCCTCGCCGCGCAGTTCGAGAGCTGGGTGCATCCCTTCACCATCCTGCTCGCACTGCCGCTCACGCTGCCCTTTGCACTGCTCTCGCTCATCCTCTTCGACCAGTCGGTGAACATCTTCTCCATGCTCGGTATCCTCGTCCTTTTCGGCATGGTGAAAAAGAACGGCATCCTGCAAATCGACCACACCAATCAACTGCGCGGAAAAGGCATGAACCGTCTCGATGCCATCCTGCTGGCCAACAAAGAACGCTTGCGGCCCATCCTCATGACCACCCTCGCCTTCGTCGCCGGCATGGTGCCCATGATGATGGCGAAGGGCGTCGGCGCAGCTTACAACAACGCCACCGCTGGCGTGATCCTCGGCGGACAAGCCTTGTCGCTGCTGCTCACCCTGCTCGCCACACCGGTCATCTATTCGCTGTTCGACGATGTGATCCACTTCCGCCAGCACCGCCGCGAGAAGCGGGCGGCAAAAGCTGCGACGACAGCCGCCGCCCAACTCGATCCCGCCAAGCCCTGATGCAAATCATGCTCCATCGCCACGCACTCTGCCTCGCCACGCTTGCGCTCGCGCTCGCCTCATGCGCGGTAGGCCCAGATTATAAAAAGCCAGACACCGCCGACATCACGCCAGCAAAGTGGCGCTGGCAGCCCGCCGCGCCCAGTGATGACACCCCGCGCGGCGAATGGTGGAAGGTTTTTCGTGACAGCGAACTCAACCGTCTGGAATCTCTAGCACTCGCAGCCAGCCCTTCGCTCAAAGCTGCGCTTGCCCGTGTGGATCAAGCCCGCGCCTCCGCCCGCATCAGCGCCGCCAACTGGGCACCAGACGTGCGATTGAACGGCGACGCGCAACGCGAGCAGATTTCAGGCAACCTGCCGACTCCCGTTCCCGTCAACATCCCCCGCGCACGGGTGAACAGCTTCGGCACATCGCTCGACCTCAGCTACGAGATTGATTTCTGGGGCAAGGTGCGCCGTGAAGTCGAGTCTGCGCGCGCCAGTGCGGATGCGGCCGGTGCCCGCTACCACAGCGCACTTCTCACGCTCACCAGCGATGTGGCCTCGCAGTATTTCCTGCTGCGCTCTTATGACGCCGAAGTGTCCGCGCTGCGCCGCACCATCGATCTGCGCGAGAAGTGGCGAAATCTCCTCCATGAAAAACTCCAGGCAGGGGCCATACCTGAGACGGACTTCGCCCGCGCCCAGACGGAAGTGGCCACTGCCCGCGCCGACCTCGCGGATGTGAAGCGCCTTCGTCAGGAGGCCAGTGACACACTCGCGCTGCTCTGCGGCCAGCCCGCGAGCACCTTCAAGCTATCCGAGCGCCCCATCGGTGCCAAAGCGCCGCCGACCATCCCCGCTGGCATCCCGGCCAGCATGTTGGAGCGCCGCCCCGACGTTGCCGCCGCCGAGCGCGATGTCGTGGCGCGGAATGCCGACATCGGTGCCGCCAAAGCCGCCTACTTTCCCGCCGTGCGGCTCACAGGCTCGGGAGGGTTCTTGAGCAATGATGTGGACACCCTGCTCTCGGCTGACAGCAAAGTGTGGAGCATCGGCCCTAGCATCAGCGTCCCCGTCACCGGCTGGGCGGTGATTCACTACAACGTCAACCGCAAGAAGGCCGCCCGCGAAGAAGCCATCGCCACCTTTCGCGAGACCACCCTCCGCGCCATCAACGACGTGGAAACCAGCCTCACACAGATCCGCTACCGCGCCGAGCAAGCCGCCGCCGTCGGCGAAGCCCTCACCGCCTCCACCAAAGCCACCGACCTCATCCGTGCCGCGTATGAGCGCGGCACACTGAGCTATCTCGAACTCCTCGACGCCGAGCGCACCCGCCTCCAAGCCGAACTCCAAACCGCCCGCATCGCCGCCCAACGCCACCTCGCCACCGTGCGACTCATCAAGGCCCTGGGCGGTGGGTGGTGAGTGATTGACGACGCACGAAAATTGGGGACATTGATTCATGAAAAAAGCAATCATAGCCACACTACTACTCGCAGTGATCCTAACGGTGGGAGTGTGGTTTTATTCTCGCCCCGCCAAGGATCATGAAAGTGTAATCAGCGGCAACGGACGCATCGAGGCGACGGAGATCGACGTAGCCACAAAGATTGCCGGACGAGTGCAGGAGATTCTGGTTAACGAAGGCGACTTCGTCGCGGTAGGGCAGGTGCTGGCTCGAATCCAATCGGAATCGCTCGAAGCCCAGCTTTTGGAGGCACAGGCACAGCATCGCCAGGCGCAAAATGCAGTCGCCAGTGCGGAAGCCGCCGTCGCTGCGCGTGAGAGCGACAAGCTGGCGGCGGAGGCAGTCGTGGCACAGCGGGAGGCCGAGTGGACCGCGCAAAAACAAAGGCTTGAGCGGACCGAGGGATTGAGCACCAAAGGCGCGCTTTCGCTACAAACGCTAGACGACGACCGGGCCGCGACTCGCAGCGCGGAAGCGGCCGTCAGTGCGGCCAAGGCTCAGGTCACGGCTGCGGAAGCGGCCATTCGGGCCGCCAACGCCCAAGTCAAAGGCGCCGAATCGACGACGGAAGCGACGGCGGCGACGATCGCCAGGATCAAGTCGGACATTGATGACTGTGCGCTGAAGGCACCGCGCGACGGGCGCGTGCAATACCGCATCACCCAAGTCGGTGAAGTGTTGGGCGTTGGCGGCAAGGTGCTGAATCTCGTGGATCTCGGGGACGTTTACATGACCTTCTTTTTGCCGGAAACGGCCGCTGGCCGCGTGTCGATGGGCAGCGAGGTGAGGCTGATTCTCGATGCCGCGCCGGATTTCGTCCTCCCGGCGAAGGTCTCTTACGTTTCGAGCGTCGCGCAGTTCACGCCAAAGACCGTGGAGACGGCCAGCGAGCGGCAGAAGCTGATGTTCAGGGTGAAGGCGCAGATAGATCGGCAGTTGCTGCAAAAGCATCTCAAACAGGTGAAGACCGGGATTCCCGGCGTGGCCTGGCTGAAGCTCGCCGCCGACTCCGAATGGCCAGGGCACCTGGAGGTGAAACTGCCCGAATGAACGCGGGCCCTTGCATCGCCCGGCTGAGCGGCATCTCGCTGCGCCGCGGCAAGACGCTCGCGCTGGACGGAGTGAACCTGGAGTTTCCCGCAGGCCGCATGCTCGGACTCATCGGTCCGGATGGCGTGGGCAAGTCGAGTTTGCTGGCGCTGATCTCCGGGGCGCACGCGATTCAGCAAGGCGAAGTCGAAGTGCTCGGCGGCTTGATGCGGGAAAAGCGGCACCGGGAGACGGCTTGCCCGCGCATCGCCTACATGCCGCAGGGTTTGGGGAAGAACCTCTATCCGGCGCTTTCCGTGGAGGAGAATCTGCAATTCTTCGGTCGGCTTTTCGGACACGATCGCAGCGAACGCCGCCGCCGCATCGACGCGCTGACTTCCACGACGGGACTGAAGCCATTTCTCGACCGCCCGGCAGGCAAACTCTCCGGCGGCATGAGGCAGAAGCTCGGCTTGTGCTGCGCGCTGATTCACGACCCGGATTTGCTCATCCTCGACGAGCCGACCACCGGCGTGGACCCGCTGTCGCGCAGGCAGTTCTGGCGCTTGATCGAAGACATCCGTCAACAGCGGCCGGGAATGAGCGTCATCGTCGCGACGGCTTACATGGAAGAGGCCAACCGTTTCGATTGGCTCGTGGCCATGGACGCCGGAAAGGTGCTGGCGACGGGGGCGCCGGCGGAACTGCGCGAGCGCGCCGGCGCGAAGACCTTGGAAGAAGCCTTCATCGCTCTGCTGCCGGAGGAAAAGAAGAGGGATTATCAGCCCGTCGAAATCATGCCCTTTCAGCCCGAAAGCGCCGAGGAGATCGCGATCGAGGCCCGCCACCTGACCAAGCGATTTGGCGGCTTCGTGGCGGTGGATCACGTCGATTTCCGCATTCGACGCGGCGAAATCTTCGGCTTTCTCGGCTCGAATGGCTGCGGAAAAACGACGACGATGAAAATGCTGACCGGACTGCTCCCGGCGAGCGAAGGGGAGGCATGGCTCTTCGACCGGGCAGTCGATCCGCGCGACATCGGCACGCGGCGGCGTGTCGGCTACATGTCGCAATCCTTCTCCCTCTACACGGAGCTGACGGTCGAACAGAATCTCCTCCTGCACGCGCGGCTGTTCCATGTTCCCAAGGCAGATATTGCCGCTCGCGTGCTGGAAATGGCGGAGCGTTTCGGCCTCGCCGATGTGCTTTCGGCGCTGCCCGACAGCCTGCCGCTGGGAATTCGGCAGCGCTTGTCGCTCGCGGTCGCCATGGTCCACAAGCCCGAGCTGCTGATCCTGGATGAACCGACCTCGGGCGTTGATCCCATCGCGCGCGACAGTTTCTGGCGGCTGATGATCGACCTCGCCCGGCGGGATCGCGTGACGATTTTCATCTCCACGCATTTCATGAATGAAGCGGAGCGATGTGATCGCATCTCGCTCATGCATGCGGGAAAGGTGCTGGTGAGCGATAGTCCGGCGGAACTCGTGCGCAAACGTGACGCAGTGGATCTCGAAAGCGCTTTCATTTCCTATTTGCGCGAAGCTGAGCAGGACGGCGCTTCGCCACAAACACGGGAAGAAGCGAACAAGCCCGGACCCATTCCGGTTTCGGCAACGCCGGCTCCAGTCCGGCGAAGTTTCAGTCTGCGGCGTTGCCTCAGCTACATGTGGCGCGAGGCGCTGGAATTGCGCCGCGACCCCGTGCGCGGAACCCTGGCGCTGCTCGGCTCGGCCATTCTCATGTTCATCATGGGCTACGGCATCACCATGGACGTCGAAGACCTGACCTACGCGGTGCTCGATTTCGATCAAACCACGCTGAGCCAGAACTATGCGCTCAATCTTTCCGGCTCCCGCTATTTCACCGAGCATCCGCCGATCACGAGTTACGAGGAAATGGACCGGCGCATGCGTTCCGGCGAACTGGCGCTGGCCGTCGAACTCCCGCCCGGCTTCGCGCGCGACCTCCAGCGCGGCGCGCCCGTCCAGATTGGCGCCTGGGTGGACGGCGCCATGCCCCAGCGGGCCGAGACCATCGTCGGTTATGTGCAAGGCATGCACCAGGGCTGGCTCGGCGACATGGCAAAACGGCGGCTCGGCCAGACGCTGACCTACCCGAGCGCGATCGAAGTCCGCTTTCGTTACAATCCCGACGTGCGGAGCCTGCCGGCGATGGTGCCCGCGGTGATCCCCATTCTCTTGCTCATGATTCCGGCCATGCTCAGCTCCCTCACCGTCGTGCGGGAAAAGGAACTCGGCTCGATCATCAATCTTTACGTTACTCCGGTCACCCGCACCGAGTTCCTGTTGGGAAAGCTGCTGCCCTATCTGGCTCTTGGCTTGATCAACTTTCTGATCCTCACGCTCTTGGCGATCACGGTTTTCGGCGTTCCGATGACCGGAAGTTTTCCGACGCTATTCGCGGCCGCGTTCATCTACCTCATCAGTGCCACCGGTATCGGCCTGGTGGCCGCGATCTTCACCCGCAGCCAGATTGCCGCGATGTTCGCGACGATGGTCGGCACGATGCTGCCAGCCATCCAGTTCGCGGGCATGATCAACCCCATCTCCTCGCTGGAAGGAGCCGGGGCATTCATCGGCCGTGTTTTTCCCACGACCTACTTTCTGCTCATCAGCCGTGGCGTCTTCAACAAGGCGCTTGGGTTTTTCGACCTGGGCGCGGCCTTTGTGCCGCTCCTGCTGGCCATTCCCGTCATCCTCGGCCTTGCCATCGCCCTGCTGAAAAAGCAGGAAACCTGAACCATGCTGCGCCGTCTCGCCAATATCTACCGCCTTGGAATCAAGGAGCTATGGAGCCTGGCACGCGATCCGTTCATGCTTGTGCTCATCGTCTATGCCTTCACAGTTGCGATCTATGTCGCCGCGACGGCAATGCCTGAGACGCTGCACAAGGCTCCCATCGCGATCGTGGACGAAGATGGCTCACCGCTCTCCGCGAGAATCACCTCCGCTTTCTATCCGCCGAACTTCCAGACGCCCATCCTGATCTCGCTCCGGGAATTGGACCCCGGCATGGACGAAGGCCGCTACACCTTCGCGCTCGACATACCCCCGGATTTTCAGCGCGACGTTCTCGCCGGTCGTTCACCGGCCATCCAGCTCAACGTGGATGCCACTCGAATGAGCCAGGCATTCGCGGGGAGCGGCGATGTCCAGCAGATCGTGACCGGAGAAGTGAGCGATTTCGTCCGCCGCTACCGGGGCGGCACGGACGTGCCCGTGCAAATCACGGTGCGTAATCGCTTCAATCCCAATCTCGAGCGAAGTTGGTTCGGCTCGATCACGGAGATCATCAACAATGTCACCATGCTGTCGATTTTGCTCACCGGCGCCGCGCTCATTCGCGAGCGCGAGCATGGCACGGTCGAACACCTGCTCGTGATGCCCGTCACCCCCGGCGAAATCATGCTGGCGAAGGTCTGGTCCATGGCCGTCGTCGTGCTCCTGGCCACCACGATTTCATTGCTGGTCATCGTCCAAGGCGCGCTCAGCGTGCCGATTGAAGGTTCCATCCCGCTGTTCCTTGCGGGTGCCGCCTTGAATCTCTTCGCCACCACGTCACTGGGCATCTTCCTCGCGACGATCGCGCGCAGCATGCCGCAATTTGGCATGTTGCTCATCCTCGTCCTGCTGCCCCTGCAAATGCTCTCCGGCGGCATGACGCCGCGCGAGAGCATGCCCCAATTCGTGCAGGACATCATGCTCGCCTCGCCCACCACTCACTTCGTCCAACTCGCCCAAGCCATTCTCTATCGTGGTGCCGGATTCGACGTTGTCTGGAAGCCATTTCTCATCCTGCTCATTCTCGGCGCGATCTTCTTCGCCCTCGCCCTCGGACGCTTCCGGAGGACCATCGGCCAGATGGTGTGACGAAACCTGCACATTTCCCAGCCTGGCTCGTGTTCGATGACTTTGGCATCTAGACATTACTCACACCCGGCCCGGGGCGCTTATTCGCATTCCGCATCGCCACCGTGCCTCTTATCAAGGCACTCGGCGGCGGGTGGTGAGTGATTGCTCCCATGCGGGGATTAGGATTGATGGCAACTGCCCTCATCAGTTCACATGGGCATTTTCCGGCACCGCTCAACTGCTCGACACACAGTCCCCCAAGTATGCACCCTTGGCAAAGCTGCGCCCCTTCGACGAAAAGCATCCCGACACGCTCGCTCACCCCGCCATTTCAGGAGGCAGACTCTATCTGCGCTCCGCGAAGGTGCTGGGATGTTTCGGTCTGGCGGAGTAAAACCGAGTCCACGGCTTTTTCCTGTTAAGGCCGCGCCCAGTGCGGACGGCTCACGGGTGCATGAAAACTTCCACACCCTCACCGCCCGCCTGTTCCAGCAAAGAATCCTGCGGCCCGTGCTCACGCGGCCTGTGCCCAGGCACCATCCTGCTTGCCGTCGTCCTGATCGTGCAGGGCGGCATCGCGCTGTGGCGCTGGCTTGTTGGCTGAACCTTCACTCTTATCGCAATGATCAAATCCTTCTTCGCCCGCCATGGCGGCGTCATCCTCATCGTCGTCGGCATCATCGCCTACGTCAGCATCTCCGGCATGTTCGGCGCGTGCCCGGCCTGCCGCGTCATCACCAAGTCCGTGGGCCTGCCCGAACTCGGAAAATAAGCCCGCCCATGCCCGAAGCCAACGCCTGCCCCTACTCCGAGTGTTTGTTCGATGAAAACGCCGCCCTGCTGGAGCGCACTGCCGCGCTGCTGGAGGACCTGGAGCCGGATGCCTATGCCACCGTGGATGCGCGATGTCTCGGGGGCAGCATCGGCGGCCACACGCGGCATTGCGTGGAGTTTTACCAGTGCTTTCTGGCCGGGCTGGAGTCTGGCCGCATTGACTACGATGCGCGTGCCAGGGATGTGCGGATCGAAAACGAGGTCGCTCATGCGGTCGCGGCCTTGCGACATATCGCGGAGGAGATTCGGGACGCTTCCGCCAGACAGGACACGATGCACCTGCTGCGCGTGATCGAAAACCACACGGGTAGCGATACGGACTGGTCCGCCACGAGCGTGGGCCGTGAGCTGCGCTTTCTGCTCAGCCACACAGTGCATCACTGCGCCCTCATCGCCATCCTGCTGCGCCTGCGGGGACGCACGGTGCCGGAGGGCTTTGGCACCGCGCCGTCCACCCTGCGGCATCGAGCCGCGCAAAAAGCCAGCTCCTCATGTGCAGCGTGACGTGGACCCATCCACGGCCCGGTGAGCTGGTGCTGTGCTTCAATCGCGATGAAAAGCACACGCGTCCCGCCGGTCTGCCGCCGTGCGTGTGGGACGCGGGCGGCTTCCTCGCTCCGCGTGATGCCTCCGGCGGCGGCACCTGGCTGGCCGTGCGGCGAGATGGTGCGGTGATGGCACTGCTGAATCATTACCCGGCGGGCTTCACGCCTGCCATGTCATCTCCCACCCGTGGACTGCTGATCCCTGCGCTATCGGCCACGGATGAAAAGATCACTTCCGCTCTTCTGCATCAGCACATCTCCGCTGGCATAAATCCTTTCCGCCTGCTGTGCCTGATGCCACAGGAGCAGAGCGCGGTGGTTTTTACCTGGGACGGCACGAGCCTGATGCGGAGGCGTCTCGCACCGCGCACCATCGGAATGCTCACCAGCTCCTCTTGGAACACAGCCGCCGTGGTGACCTCGCGTCATGCCATCTTTCGCCGATGGCTAAAGACGCATGCACATCCAACGCTGACCGAGCTGGAGGCTTTTCACCGTGAGACGCGGCATATCCATGGGCCTGCATGGGCCGTCTGCATGAGCCGTGACGACGCCCGCACGGTGAGCCTCGACACGCTGCACCTCCATGAGGGCCGCTCCTTCATGGCTCATCATCCACGTCCGCAGGGCGTGACCGGCTTTGTTCACGAAACGCATCGTGCGGAGATGCGCCTCACTTTGACCTCATGAACTCCCCGCGTCTCTTCATCGACAGCGCCACGCTGCTGCCTCGCGGCCTGCCGCGACTCTTATATAGTGCAATACGCCCGCTTGTGGAGCGTGCCTGTGGCTTCAAGGCGATGAATGACCTCTACGCACGCCTGCAATGCCCCGGCATGACCGCGCCGAGCTTTTGCGAGGAGGCGCTGCGTTCCCTCGATGCCCGCGTGGAGTGGCCCGATGATACCACGCTGGCTCCGCTGCGTGAATGGCAGGGACCGCTCGTGCTCATGGCAAACCATCCCTTCGGCGGCGTCGAGGCACTGGCGCTCATGCAGTTGATGGAACGGCTGCGCCCCGGCAAATGGCGGCTCTTTGCCAACAGCCTCCTCGCCAGCGTTCCGGAACTCGCGCCGCATCTCATCGCGCTCGATCCGCTCGGCCAGTCGCGCGCGGTGAATCATCGAGGCCTCGCCGAGGCACGGCGCTGGCTCGACACTGGCGGGCTGCTCGGCGTCTTCCCCGCCGGACGCGTGGCGGGATGGCACGCGGAGCACGCGCAGGTGCTCGACCTGCCCTGGAGCGATCAATTCGCCCGGCTCGCCGCCTCCGCTCACGCCGCCGTGGCGCTGCTGCATGTGCCCGGAACGAACAGCAGCCTCTTCCTCCGCGTGCCGCTACGGTGGCCGCGTCTGCGTGCCCTCTTTTTACCGCATGAAATGATGCGCCAGTCAAAGCCCATCGTCCGCTTTCACATAGGCCCGCTCATGGAGCCCGCGCTCGTCAGCCAGCTCACGCGTCCCGGCCATGCCGGGGCCAAGCTCCGCGCCCGCTGCCATCTCCTCGCTGAAATCCAGCCCGTGTCCACTGCCACGCCGATGAGCAAACCGCCCGACATCGCCCCCACAGGAGCACCGTCCGCGATGCAAGCGGAGGTGGAACATCTCACCGCTGGTGAAGGCCATCTTTTCACTCAAGGACGCTTCACCGCTCTGCTGTGGCAGCGGCACGAGGCCCCGCAGCTTTTTCACGAACTCTCCCGCCTGCGCGAGATCACCTTCCGCGCCTCAGGCCAGGGCGGCGGCAGCAGCGCGGACATCACACGCGAAGATGACTACTACCATCAACTCGTGCTCTGGGACCAGGAGCAGCAGCGCCTCGTCGGAGCCTATCGTCTCGGCATCACGAAGGAGGTTTTGGCCCAGCGCGGCCAGCAGGCTCTGTATCTAAATCGTGTGTTTCACATCCAGCCCGCCTTCCTGGAGCAAATTGGCCCAGCCATCGAACTCACGCGCAGCTTCATCCATCCCGATTACCAAAAAGACCCGCTCGCCCTCTCCCATCTCTGGCGTGGCCTCGGCCAGGTCTGCGCCCGGCGCGGCATCCGCAGCCTCTTTGGCTCTGTCACCATCCCCGCATCGGTGAGCGATGCCTCCCGCGCCATCATCGTCGAACATCTCCGCCGTCATCATCTGGAGGATGAATCCCTGCGCAGCCTCATCCAAGCCCGCAGCCCCTTTCAGCCACCGGGCACCGCCCATCAGCTCATCGCTGATGCACACGCTGGCGATTTCATCGAATCGCTGCGCGATACTATCCGTGCCCCCGACGGCACCCCGCGCAGCATTCCCCCACTCATCCGCCATTACCTCTCCATGAACGCTCGTTTCCTCGACTTCCATGTCGAACAAGAGTTCGGCAACGCGCTCTACTGCCTGTTGCGTGTGGACCTTCAAAAAGCCCCCGCCACACATTTGCGTCGGTTTTTGAAATAGGCAGCTTCGAATAACAATTATTTAGTTTGCGCAGGAAATCTATTCCCGAGCTCTCGTCTGTCCCTGGGTCGGGGCACCACCACGCAAATTCCATGCAAACGCAATTTTCGCACTTCCCACTTTTTTCATGCTCCAGGGGTGGCTGTGAGCCGCAGTGCCCTGCATGGAGCCGCCAGCACGCGCACAGAGGCGCATCCTGAGTTCTGTAGGATTCACCCAAATCAGTAAAGTTGCGACGCTGATTTTCCCATTTGCCTTGGCTTGTCGGTGTTGTGGCTGCTCCCGTGCCCTTCGTTTTGACGCACGGCCCGAGGCATGACCGATCTGCCCGCCGTCCTCGCCCAGAAGCTCCTCCAGCACGACATCGCCAACCTCGTCCGCCGCGTTCAGCAGGGCCAACCACTCACCCCGGCTGAGCGCTCCATGCTCCAGGACATGGCGGCAGCTCCGGCGGCCCCTCCATCATCTCCCGCCTTGGTGGGCAGTTTTGTGGAGCTGGCGGCCGTCCTGCGCGTCACAAGGCGAACGATCCAGACCTGGCGGAAGCGCTCCGATGCACCCAGGCCGACCGCCGCAGGCTTTCACGAGGTGGAGGCCTGGCGGGAGTTCATGCGCCAGGCGAGGCTTGCGGGCCAATGCAACCCGGAGGAGGCCGAACTGCGCCTGCGTCGGCTGCTGGCCGAGACCCAGGAGCGGGAGATGCGCCTTCAGGCTCGACGGGCGCTGTATGTATCGCGCGCCGAGGTGTGGGCGGAGTGGAGCCGAGTAAAGGCCCGCGTAACGAGGCTGCTGAGGGAGAAGTTTGAGCAGGAGCTTCCCGGCGTGCTGGTCGAGCTGGAGGCGGCCGAGATCCAGTCGGTGAACCAGAGGGCGATTGATGAAGTGTTGACCTGGCTCAGCCAGGGAGAGGCATAGCCAGGAATGCGTTCCAGGGGCCTGTGGCCGCTTTAGGCCACTCCTGAGCATGGCAGCAGCCCAGAGCTGGTTGGATGCGCCCACGGCCTCGGGAACCGCCCAGGAAAACAACTCATCAATGGCAAGGTTCTAGGCGTTGGCGGGCCGGTTTCATTTTTCGCCCCAGTGGGCGCACACCCCCGCCTCGACTTCGATGGGCACCTGCGGGAACAGGGTGGCCATCGCCTCAATCATGGTCGATTGGACCAGATCACGGACCTCAACCGCCTTTGCCTCAGGCACCTCGACGATCACTTCATCGTGGACCGTGGAGAGGATCTGCGCGTCGGCAGGCAGCCGCTCGGCCAGAAGAACCAGAGCCTGCTTCATGCCGTCGGCGGAACCGCCCTGGACGGGCATGTTCACGAGGGCGGTGAAACGTTCCCATTCGGAAGCGGTTTCCGGGATGAGACGGCGGCGGCCCAGCACCGTGCGCACTTCGCGGGCACCTTCGTCGGCCTTGTTGCGGCTGACGCCGTGCCACTGACGCAGGCGGTCGTAGGTGCGGAAGAACTGGCGGCGGATCTTCTCGGCCTGGTCCAGCTCCAGATGCACGCCGTAGCTGGAGGCGGCGTAGCGCACGAGGCCCGGAGCGCTCTGACCGTAGAGCAAACCGAACGAGGCCGCTTTTCCTGTCTGCCGGTCCGCCTTACTCACGTCCTCCAGGGGTTTGCCCAGCACCTCGGCTGCGGTCTGCTTGTGCAGGTCCACGCCGTTGCGATACGCCTCGATCATCTTCTTCTCCCCGGCGATCACGGCGGCAGCACGCAGCTCGATCTGCGAGTAGTCGGCGACGATGAGCTTGTGACCAGGGCAGGGGATAAAGCACTCACGCAGCTCGCCGCGTCCCACGTTTTGCAGGTTCGGCTCCTTGGAGGCAAAGCGTCCCGTGGCCGTGCCGGTTGGATCGAAGCGGCCATGGATGCGCCCATCCGGCTTTACGCAGTCCAGGAGTGATGCAGCCTGTTGGGCGAGCTTTTCAGCGCCTCGATAGTCGAGGATCAGCGGGATGATCTCGCCATCGTCCGCCGCCTTGAGCGTTTCCTCGTTGGTGTTCTCCAGCTCGATGCCTGAGGCTTTGAGCGCCTCAAGAAGCTGCTGCGGGCTGCCTGGGTTGAGCTTGGGAAGGTTGAGCTTTTGCCGCAGCATCCCGGCATGGTCGGAGGCGGAGGAGCGTGCCCTCGTTTCGATCTCTCGGAGCTTGGCTTTGTCCACGGCAATGCCAGCGGCTTCCATCTCGACGATGACGGGCACGAGATCGAACTCCAGACGCGCCACCCGGTCGAGCCCCTCGTGTTCCAGTTCACCCCAGAGCTTGTTGGAGAGCGCCTGGAGGTGGAACACATCTCGGGCGGCATAGGCGAGCTGATCCTCGGTGAGGAACATGGAACCCCAGTCCGAACGGCTGTGATCCGGGGCGGGAGCAATGCCCAGGTAGCGTTCCAGGCACTTGTCCAGGTCGTTGCCGGGTTTGGTGCCTGCGGTGAGCAGGCGGGCGGCAGTGAGCGTGCAGAACACGCGTGTGGCGCGCAGGCCGCATTTCACGCGCAGCCAGAGGAGATCGAACTTGGCATTGTGGGCGATGATCTCGGTGGCTTCGAGAATGGGCTTCAGTTCGCCCAGGTCGTAGCCGATGGCCCGCAGGTCGAGCGTCCAAATCGGGCCGCCCTCGCGGCAAAGGGAAAGCAGCCGGATTTCCCCCTTCCAGGGATCGAGGCCGTCGCCCTTGCCTGCCCCGCAGGTTTCGATGTCCACCGAGATGCCCGAGGCCCCGGCCAGGTCCGCACCAATCCGCTCCAGGTCACTCCGGGCGGTGCAGAAGACCGCCGACAGTGAGGTGTGAGGTGCAGTGAGGTTTGGCTGACCGTGATGTAGAGACTCAATAAATGGTCTTTCATTTTCTGAAATTGCTCCGCATTTTTCCGCGCACGCGGAACGACTGGAAAAACCTCCCTCCACCTCACACCTCACTGTTGGGGATGCCCCGGAGGAAAGCAGGGCGGCGGGTTGCGAGGAGCGGAGAAAGCGGTATTTGCAGCAGTTGGCCGATGTCCGCTGGACGCCAAAGACCACGCCCCCGAGCTCCCGGCCGTCGAACTTGGCGAGCAACTTGGCGAAGGCGACCATGCCGCGCTTCTGCGTGAAGTCGATCCAGTCGAACAGCTCCTGAACCTCCTCCACCTCCCGCACCCACTCATAGACCGTGTTCTTGGGCGTCCATTCGCTGCCAAACCGGTCATGGCCCAGGCCGAAGAACTGACGCATGGCACGGGTGTCCTGGTCGCCGGAGGACTGGCTGTCGGCGTGCGGCTGGCAGGGATCCGGCAGCCCACAGGCAGCCAGGATGCCTCCAACGACCCTGCCCCAGTCCGGAAAGGAGGTGAACGGACTCGGTCCAGGCGGGCATCCGTTGCCAACCCAATGGGCGACCAGGGTGGCAATCGCGGAAAGCAGCTCGGAGCGGTTCTGCCGCACCCAGTCCAGGAGGTTCGGCTGACGGTAGCGATGCCCGTTGATGTCCTCCGGCGTGAACCTCAGCCGGATGCGGCGGCAGCGGCGCTCGATGTCCGGCTCCCAGGTGGCGTTGTTGGCCGAAAAGCTGAACTCCGTCTCATTGGGCAGGACCAGGGTTTCGCTCACGCCGAGGCGGCGGTCCTCCCAGATGCCCGAGTTGTCGGTGGCCGCCTCAAGGGCGGCATAACGGACGTGCCCCTTCATGTTGGCGAGGTGGAAGAACCGGCTGCCGGCCATGAGGGCGGAGGTGATCCGCTTGCGCATTTCCTCGTCACCGTCCTTGGAGAGCGGGGCGCAGATGATCGAGCGCCCGGTGTAAAGGACGTGCGTCACATCGGCGCAGGTGTCCTTGCCGCAGCCCTCCCGGTTGCCGTCATAGATCCAGAGGGGCGTGCGCTTCCAGCGCATCAGCCCCCGGCAGAACGGCGTGATGAGGCGGGCCAGGGCATGCACCCTGGCCTGTTCGTCCTGCCACCAGAACCCGCCCTCCTCCGGCTGGCAGAACAGCTCGCCCAACAGCAGGCGAAGGGCCTCCTCAAAGCCCATCGGGCGCAACGTCGGTGCGTCGGGGCTCAGCCAGGTCCCGAAGCGCTCGTCATAGCCGGGCCTGGGATAGACCACCTGTCCTTCGTGAAGGACCGGCACCGGCACGTCCAGCAGGCGGACGATCCTGGGCAGCCGCGAGAGGAACTGCCGGGCCGAGAGCACCACACGCGCGTCGGACTCAGCCATGCTCTTCTGCATGAACACGCTGTCGCCTGCCTCATCCTGCCTGAGCACGCCGGTTTCCACCGAGCGCTCGGCGGCGGTCACCAGGTCGGCCGCCTTGAGCGTGTGCAGCATGGTGCCAGGGATCGCGCCCCTGGCGTCGGACTCCTTCACCATCGTGATTTCAACGACGTTTCGGGAGAACTGAAACAGATCCAGCCTTGGTCCGATCACCTCCCCCAGCTCGGTGGCGAACTCGCTGTGGCTCCTGCCGGTGCCAGGAAGCTCAATCTTCGGACGGGCGCCCGAAGGCCGCACGCCCGGCTGCCAGACGCGCAGACCGGTGCAATGAGCGGCAATGATCCCAGGGCGCTGCGACTCGCACCATTGCACGAAGTCAGGCAGACCACGCTCGTCGCAGTGGGCATGCAGGCAGCGGAAGGCCGGCAGTGTGCCGGGCGCGTTGAAGAGCACCGTATCAGATCCCGGTTCGCCCTTCGCCCGTTCGCTGTGCTGGTCCTGCCACGGGCAGCGCACGGCCCACTTGCCGGTGTCCGGATCCAGGCAGCCACCTAGGATGTCCAGTTCCCCGGCCACCTTCACCAGATCCAGCGTGCGCAGGTCTTCCCGCCATTGGGACCACCAGGGCTTTTCCTTCGCAGGGCGGCCCGGCTTCCTGACCTCCGGCGTTGCAAAACCGAACCACCTCCGCAGCTGCTCCCAGCTCACCTCGGGGATCGGGCCGGTCACCTCCCAGGTGTAGCGGTGGCCGCTTTTGTGGACGGAGGGACTGAGCACCAGATTGAGGCCGTCAAAGTAGAGCTCGGCGCTTACCTTCTCATTGATCTGGCAGGTGATAGCCTTTCTGGATTTGAGCACGCCCTCGGGCAGGTCGCGGCAGATGAAATGCAGGTGGGCACCTCCTCCGGTGCGCTCCCGGGGCACGGCGGCAAGCGCCGGATGAGCTTCCAGCCAGGCGCGGACCGAAGCACCGCTGTCAGGCTTGCTGTCGAGGTCCACGGCGACGAAGGGCGGGCGGACCACGACACCGAGGTTGTAGGGCGTTTGGGAGGAGAACACCTCATGAAGGTCCTCCGGGGTCACGTCGGCAGCCTTGTGGTCGCGCCAGCCTTTGGAACAGGGCTTCTTGCCCCGTTCTTTGTCATCGCCGCGATCGGGCGGCACAAGGGGGTGCACGGCCCAGCCGAGCTGCTGGTGGTAGAAGGAGGCAGCACGCAGACGGTCCCAGGAATGAATGTCCTCAGGAATCACCCAGCCATGGCGGGGAGTGGAATCAAACTCGGGGTGGTTGATTCCTTTGATTCCATCCTGAGCCCCGGAAATGGAATCAAACTCGGTCTGCCCGGCAGGTTTGATTCCACCGGTTGATTCCAAATTGGAATCAATTTCGGGTCGTTTGATTCCTTTGATTCCATCCTGAGCTCCCGAAATGGGATCAAACTCGGTCTGGCCGGCAGGTTTGATTCCACGGGTTGATTCCAAATTGGAATCAACTTCAGGCCGGTTGATTCCTTTGATTCCATCCTGAACCCCCGAAATGGAATCAACCGCAGCGTGCTGCTTCCACTGTTCGCGTGCCGCCCGCTTGAGCAGTGTGGACACGGACACGCCAAACTGCTCTGCCACACGCCTCAGAGAGCTGCCGCCGCCTTCGTAGCACCTGCGAACCTGGTTCCAGTCCACGGTCATCGTGCCACCTCCCCTCCAGCCTTGGAAGCACGCTTAGTCCGCTTAGAGGTAAGCTTCCGGTTGACCTTCAGGTAGCCGATCACCTCCACAATGTCGTAGCGCACCACGGACCCCAGCTGGAAGTGGGGCAGACCTACCTTGCGCAGGTTGATGAGATGCCGAACGCTAACCTTGAGCAGTTTGGCGAGTTCAGGTTCAGTGAGCCACACTTGTGGCCGGGGAGGTGCAGGTTGGTTCATCCCCCCTGGAAGGGTGTCAACCAGCCTTGGGAGGGCGGCCCTGGTGATGTTCGTTGCGCAACGAAGATGGCTGGTTGGTTGACATCGCCCCCCCGTGCATGAGCAACAACATGCAATCAGGGGCAGCCACGCCCGAGGAAACGCAGGCGAGACCAGCCTCCCCTCAACTCTGGACCGCACGCGATGTGGCGCGTTACGCTCGGTGCAGCCTCCGGCAGGTCGGGTATCTGCGGTCGGAGGGTCTGCCTTTTGTGCGCATCGGCCGCCTCATCCGCTTTGATCCTCCTCAGGTGAGAGCCTGGCTGCTGGGCCATGCACCGGCCAACCTT
>JABARQ010000003.1 GCA_019186985.1 Prosthecobacter sp.
GGAGCTGGTGGTCAAGGTGCTGCGGGAACACCCCAGCAAACTCAGCCTGCGCCGCAAGCGCCGCCGCGCTGCCCTCGACCCCGACTTCAGGCTCCAACTCCTCGCTTCTCTTCATGCGTAAGCCCTGGTCATCCGGTGGCGTGGATCCACCTGTTGAAAGAAGCGTCGCCCCGGGGTCGTAGTTTCATCCCCCCCGTAACTGATGCCTTCATCCCACCGCCCCATGGTCAAGGGCAGGCGGCAGTCCACACCCATGAGCCGACGATCCCCCATGCCATCCACACGCCTCCTCCTCCCGGTCCTGCCCCTGGCCGCGCTGGGACTGGTGTTGAGCAGCTGCACGCAGGGCTTCTACAAGAAATGGGCCGACAAGCAGGTCTTTGGCATCCTGCGCAGCAAGTCCGGCCTGGTGGCCGGGGCTGAGGACGACGTCCTGCAGAGCATCACGCCGCCGGAGCCTGCCAGGCTGGAGACGCTGATCAGGCAGGCGGAAAACGCCGACTTCCTCGGGGAAAGGGCCTTTGTGGAAAAAGGAGCGAAGGTGCTGACGCTGCCGGACGCCCTGAACTTTGCCGTGCATCGGAACCGTGTCTATCTGGGGCGTAAGGAACGTGTCTATCTCAGCGCCCTGGCCCTGACGGAAACCCGGCAGCAGTATGGCCCGGTCGCCAGCGCCTCGGGCAGCACCCGGTTCAGCGAAGTCCAGGTTCACAACCGCGTGAACGACTTCGTCCGCACCTCGGCGCTCACCAACGACGGGAGCTTCGGCCTGGATTACCTGATGAAGACCGGGGCACGCCTGGCGCTTGACCTGACCACGGACTTCACGCGCTTCTTCACGGGGGGCGTGAACAGCCTCGGCAATTCACGGACTGCCGTCACCCTCAGCCAGCCTCTCCTGAGCGGCGCAGGAGTGCTCGCGGCTGCGGAGCCGCTGCGCCAGGATGAGCGTGATGTGCTCTACGAAGTCAGGGACTTCACCCAGTATCGTAAATCCTTCACCGTGGACATCGCCCGCACCTTCCTGCGCGCGCTGCTGGCTCGTGAGCAGGCCCGGAACCGTTATGTCGCCTACAAGGCCTCGCTCGGGTCGCTTGAGCGTGAGCGTGAGCTGGCGGCGGCGAACCTCCGGTCGCAGTCCCAGCTGAAGCAGATTGAACAGGGCAGCATCACCTATGAACGCCAGTGGATCACCGCCATCCGCTCCTATGAGGAGGCGCTGGACGACCTCAAGATCTCCCTGGGCCTGCCCGTGACCGAAAAGCTGGTGCTTGATTCCTCCGAACTCAAGCGTCTGGAGGTCATCGATCCGAAGGGCAGCCTGGATCAGATGATCGACGTGGCCCTGACCACCCGGCTGGACATCTTCAACGCCCGCGACCGTCTTTATGACGCGGAGAGAAAGGTCAAGATCGCCCACCAGAGCACCCTGCCGACGGTGGACGCCCTGGCCGGCTATCAGGCTGGCACACCGACGGGTGGCAGCCAGGGGCTCAGCATCAACCACCGTCAGCGCCAGATTTACGGAGGTCTCGACATCGACCTGAACCTGAACACGCTGCCTGAACGCAACGACCTGCGTGCCGCGCAGATCGTGGAGCAGGCCTCGCGCCGCGCCCTGGACCTCGCCGAGGAGGAACTGCGCAGCACGATCCGCAGCGACTGGCGAGCCCTGAACGTGGCCCGCCAGCAGTATGACCTGGCCCTGAAGGGGCTGGAGCTTTCACAGAAGCGTCTGGAGATCGAGGAGGCCCTGATGGCGGAAGGGCAGGGGACAGCGCGTGACATCGTGGAATCGCAGGACCGCCTCATCGTTGCACGCGACCTGGTGATCTCCACCCTCATTGACCACAATCTCGCCCGCCTTCAGCTCTGGGCTGACATGGGGGTGCTGTTCATCCGGAAAGATGTCCGGTGGGCGGACGTATTAAAACAAGAGAAGCCCCAAGGAGACTCATGATGAAAAACAAGGGAAACTGGAAAACCTGGACGGCGATCATTGCGGTGACCGTCGGGGGCGGCTCATGGCTGCTTCTGGGAGGCAGCTCGGAGGAGGTCACCACCGTCCCGACCTTTTCCGCCGCGCGGGGCCCGCTTCAGGTCGCCGTGCTTCAGGGCGGGGAAATCCGCGCCCTGCACAATCATGAGGTGAAGTCCGAGATCGAGACGCCCACCAAGATCCTCAGCATCATCCCTGAAGGCTACATGGTCACCGAGGAGGACGTGAAGGAGGGCAAGGTGCTGGTTGAACTGGACTCCACCGACATCAAGTCGCGCATCCAGTCGCACGAGATCGACTTCCAGACCACGGTCTCCAACTACATTGATGCCGACGAAGGCCGGGAGATTCAGCGCAGCGAGAACCAGAGCCTGGTTCGTGACATGAAGGAGTCCAGCACCTTTGCCTTGATGGACTTTGAGAAGTACCTGGGCAGGGAGCTGACCACCAAGATCCTGGCCGATGCCGGGCTTCCCGCGACGGTGGACGCGCTGGACAAGTTTGTGCACATGCTGGACGCCCAGGCCAACACTCCTGTTGACCCCGCCGTGGTGAAGGCCGCCGCCGGAGGTGAGAAGGCCGTCGCGAAGCTGCCGCCGGCCAGGAAGCTCGGGGCGACGCCCGTGCGCGAACGCATTGATTTCACACCCTTCCTGGAAGGCACCAGCGGCGGGGATGGTGAGGCGCAGCAGAAGCTCCGGCAGCTGGAGGACGACCTGCTTCTCAGGAAGTCCGAGCTGGCGGTCGCCAAGCAGAAGGTGGAGTCCTCGGGACGTCTGGCGGCGAAGAGCTTCATCTCCAAGGCGCAGCTCGAAAACGACCAGGTGACATTTGAAAAGGTGACCCTGGCGGTCAAGACGGCCGCCACGGAGCTCGACCTCTTCAAGAAATATGAGTTCTCCAAGCAGTGCGCCATGCTGCTCTCCGCCTATCGTGAAAGCCTGACCAAGCTGGAGCGCGTGGTGCGTGCCAACCGTTCCAAGATGGCCCAGGCCGAGACGCGTTTCCAGACCTCCAAGCGCCGCTATGAGATGGAGCTCGCCCAGCGTGAGGACCTGGACCGCCAGTTCAAGGCCTGCACGATCAAGGCCACCCAGCCGGGGCTGGTGGCCTACGGCGACCTGGATGCCGGCAGTTCCTACAATTACAGCAACAGCATCGAGGAAGGGGCCAGCGTGCGCCTGCGCCAGACCATCCTGACCATCCCGGACATGAGCCGGATGGGCGTGCATGTGAAGATCCACGAATCCCAGGTGAAGAAGGTCAAGCTCGGACAGACGGCGCTCATCCGCGTGGATGCCGAACCGGGCAAGGTTCTCGAAGGCCGGGTCGCCGAGCTCGCCCTGATGCCCGACTCCTCCAGCAGCCGTTACACGCCGAACCTGAAGGTCTACCCCAGCACCATTCACATCGAAGGCATCCATCCCTGGCTGAAGCCCGGCATGAACGCCAAGGTGGAGATCATCGTGGACCAGCTGAGCGACGTCGTCTTCGTCCCGGTCCAGTCGGTGGAGGTTGAGCAGGACAAGCACTTCTGCTACATCCGCAGCGGCGCCAGGCTGGAGCGCAGGCCCATCCAGACCGGTGTATTCAACGACGAGTTCATCGAGATCAAGGATGGTCTGCAGCCCGGTGACCAGGTGGCCATCTCCCTGCCGAAGAAGTCCAGTGCCGATGACATGAACAGGCCCGGCGCCGCCCAGCCAGCCGATCCTGGACAGCCTGGAGCCCGGCCCAAGGGGCAGAAGGCCGGCAAGGCCAAGGATGTGGCTGCGGCGACCTCCTCCCAGGCCGCCCTCTGATCCGATCTTCGTCACCGCCCTCCTGGTTTCGGGAGGGCTGTTCCGCCGCCCTTAGCCGCCGATGCCCGAACCCATCATCAGCCTCCGAGACATCCGCAAGTCCTACCAGATGGGTGACATGGTCAGCCAGGTGCTGCAGGGCGTCTCCTTCGACATCTATCCAGGCGAATATGTCTGCATCATGGGGCCTTCGGGCTGCGGCAAGTCCACCCTCCTCAATGTCCTTGGCTGCCTCGACCAGCCGACCACCGGGGACTACTTCCTCGGCGGGCAAAACGTCGCCACCCTGGACGACGATGAGCTTTCGGCGGCCAGGAACCGGAACCTGGGCTTCATCTTTCAAAGCTACAACCTGATCCAGCAGCTCACCGTGCTGGAGAACATCTCCGTGCCCATGTATTACGGCGGCGCCGAGGACGCCAGGATGCGCGAGGTGGCCGAAAGGCTCGCCAACCAGGTCGGGCTGGGCCACCGGCTGAATCACAAGCCCACGGAGCTTTCCGGCGGCCAGCAGCAGCGAGTGGCCATCGCCCGCGCCCTGTCCAACGACCCCCTCGTCATCCTGGCCGACGAGGCCACGGGCAACCTCGACAGCAAGTCCGGCCAGGAGATCCTCGCCCTCTTCGACGACCTTAACGCGCAGGGCCGGACCCTGGTCTTCGTGACCCATGACGAGCGCATGGTGGAGCGCTGCTCCCGGATCATCCGCCTCAAGGACGGGCTGGTGGACCGGGACGAGCCGGGCCGGAAGATGCGGCAGGGTCAGGCGGCGGCCGCCTGACCGGGGTTAAAAAAATCCCCGAATTCCGCCTTCGCGTTTTTGCCGTCATGCTACTTTCGGGGGCGCACCTCCGCACCCCATGAAACCGCCTTCACGCCCCGGGCTCACGACGGCCCTTGTCCTTGCGACCCTTCTGCCGCTCCTCACCTCGCCCGCGGCGCCGTCGGGTCTAACCAAAAAGAGGGTTGACGCTGCCGCGCCCGCCCTTGAGGCGGAGGTTTCCATCCATCCGGAAGAGCTTTCTCCTGACAGCACCATCGAGGTCGTCTTTCCGACCCCGATGATCGACAAGGGGAGGGTCGGCTCGTCCGAGGCCGTGCCGCCGCTCGTGGCGGTCCCCGCGCTGAAGGGGGAGTTCCAGTGGGTCAGCACACGCAGCGGTCATTTCAGGCTTCAGGAGACGCCGAAGTTCAACACAAGCTACGCCTTTGCCCTGCGCCCGGGGCTGGCCGACCTGGCGGGCCGCGCCCTTTCCACCGCGGAGCTGGCCGCGGTGGGCAGTGCTCCCTTCAAGATCATCGACCGGGCGCCCAGGTGGCTGGGAGGGGGCGAGGCGGACCGCACGGTGAAGTTCCTGTTCGAGTTCAATGACAACGTGGATGCCGCAAGGGCCGCCGCGAGCCTGGTGTTCGTTTCGGAAAAGCCCGTGATCAAGGTGCCTGCCAGGGTTCGTCTGGCGACCGGCCGTGACTTCAACGGCAGTGCGCCGCAGCCGACCTGGACGGAGGACATCGCCGGCGCGAAGCCTGCGCTCGCGGCAGACGCCATGCGCCTCAGCGCGCTTGTGGTCGAGCCTGCGGAGCCGCTGCCCGTGGCCGACAACTGGAAGCTTGCCGTTGCTGCAACGCTTGCCAACGCCTCCGGGCATGACACGCTTGAGGAGCCTGAGGACATCGCCCTGGGGGATGTGCGTCCCTTCAGCGTCTCGGGCATCACGGCGCACACGCCCTTTGACGGCGACTACTACCTGAGGATCGCCTTCAACAAGTCCCTGGTGCCCGAAAGGGACGAGACCTGGAAAAGCGAGGAGCTGAGGGCTCTCGCGGAAAAGCTGGCCAGCATGGTCAGCATCGAGCCGAACGTGCCGGTGGTGCCCGAGGTGGACGGACGTGTGCTGCTGCTCAAGGGGGCGTTTGAGCTGAACAAGCCTCATCGCGTGGTTGTGGATCCCCGCCTCGTGTCCGGTGACGGGCTGGTCCTTGAGAAGCCGGGTGAGGCGGAGGTCAGCTTCATCCCCAATCCACCCTATGTGGCGGCGCCGGCCTTTGTGAGGACGCAGCTCGCCGGGGGCGGGGGCGAGTTTGAATTCACGGCGGCCAACGTCCGCGAGGTTCGTGTGCGGGTGAAGAAGCTCGGGGGGGCTGAGCTGCTTCAGGCGCTTGCAAAGTTCCGCGAGTATCACAGCAGGTTTTATCAGGATGAGGACAAGAAAAAGGGCTTCAGGCCCGCAGGCATCGACGAGTATCCGGGGCTCCAGGTCTTTGACCGCACCTATCCCGTGAACAAGGAGTTCGACAAAAGCGAGCTGCTGCGCCTGAGCTGGAAGGAGGTGCTTGCCGGAGCGCCTGCCGCCCCGCTGTTCGTCGAAATCGAGGGCCGTGCCTCGGAGGGGCTGGCCCAGCAGGGAGTCATCACCCAGTCCCTCGTTCAGTTCACCGACCTGGGCATCATGCAGAAGAGCAACGGCAGGGAAACCCTGGTGTTCGTGACCTCCCTGACGACCGGCAGGCCCGTGCCCGGCGTCCGGCTCACGCTGGTGGACCAGGATCAGAAGCTGCTCGGACATGCGGACACGGATGCCAGCGGCCTTGCCACGATGACGGCGGCTGATCCCGCCTTTGTGCTGGCCGAACTGAAAGGGGACGGCACGGCCGTCGAGACTTCGAGAAGCGGCATCAACGGCGTCATTCCCTATGACATCCCGACCGCCTGGGAGGATGTCTGGAAGCCTGCGAGGCGCACTTTTGTCTTCAGCGACCGCCCTCTTTACAGGCCCGGTGACACGATGCATCTCAAGGCATTCACCCGCCTGCGCAGCGGTGACTCCCTGATGCTCGACACCGCGCCCGTCACGGGCCGCGTCATCATCCGTGATCCGCGTTATCGCACCGTGCTCGACAAGCAGGTCAAGTTTACCGCGCAGGGAAGCTGGGCCGATGACCTCAAGCTGCCCGAGGCCCCCCTGGGCTGGTACCATCTCACGCTGCGCTTTGGCAAGGAGGGCGATGATGACTATGCGCCCGACGCCGGACATCACAGCTTCCGTGTCGATGATTACAAGCCCAACACCTTTGAAGTGAGGCTAGACGGCAGGGACGTCGAGATCCTCGCGGACCGGCTGAAGCTGCCGATGAGCGCCAGCTACTTCATGGGCAAGGCGCTGAGCCGAGCCAAGGTGAGCTGGACCGCCTCCTCCATGAGGGCCTACCAGCCTCCGGAAGCCTACGGTGACTTTCACTTTGGCGACGCCCCGCGCTGGGCGCATTACGGCAAGGACCGTGATGCCGACGGTTATTATGACGACAGCGGTGATGATCCGGAAGGTGAATGGTGGGTGAACGGCGACCTTTCAGTGGATGAAGAAGGTGGAGCCGTCCTTGAGATGCCCATGCCGCCGCCGGATCGTGCCTCCCTGCCGCAGCAGGTGCGGGTGACTGCGGAGGTCACGGACATCAACCAGCAGACCATCAGCGCCGCAACGGAGTTTGAAGTGCCGGGTGCGGAGTTCATCCTCGGCCTCAAGGGTCCTCAGTTCTTCGGAAGGGCGGGCCAGGACTCGGCCTTGGAGATCGTGGCGATTGATTCCAAGGGCAGGCCTGCCGCCGGGATGGTGAAGGTCGGCCTGAAGGTGGAGCGCCAGGAGTATCACACGCTCAAGATCGCCACGGCCGGAGGAGGCAGCACCACGAAGGACCAGGTGATCCTGCGCGAGGAACTGCGCCGGCAGGTTGAGCTCAGGGCGGTGACGCATGGCAGTGCGCCCTCCTCCACGCTTGCCTTCAAGCCTGCGCGCGGCGGCACCTATTTCGTCACGGCCGAGGCCGTGGATCCGCAGGGCAGGAAGGTGCTCAGCCGCATGCCGCTTTACGTCATCGGCGGTGATGAGTTTCCCTGGGCGATGGAGGATGGCGCCCGAATCCTGCTTCAGCCGGAGAAGAAGTCGCTCAAGCCGGGCGAGGAGGCAGTCATCGTCGTGAAGACGCCGATCGCCGGCACCGCGCTGGTGACGGTGGAGCGCAACCAGGTGCATCGTCAGTTTGTCACCCGGCTCTCCCCCGAGCAGCCGGTGATCCGGGTGTCCGTGCAGGATGCCGAGGCGCCGAACGTGTTTGTCTCCGTGGTGCTGGTCCGCGGCAGCGAAGCCAGTCCGAAGCAGCACAAGATGCCCGAATACAGGCTTGGCTACTGCGAGCTGTCGGTGGAGTCGAGGGTGAAGGAGCTCAGGTCCGTCATCAACCCGTCCAAGCCCGAGGTGAAGCCGGGGGAAAACTTCGCCGTCGCCGCCACGGTGACGGATCATGCCGGCAAGCCGGTGTCCGGCGCGGAGGTCACGCTCTACGCCGTGGACGAGGGCGTGCTCAGCCTCATGGGCCACCAGACGCCGGCCCCGGGGAAGTTCTTCCATGCACCGATGCCGCTCGCGGTGCACAACTACACATCATTTGAAGACCTGCTGCCTGAGGATTTTGCGGCCCGTGAGCGCGGCAACAAGGGGTTCGTCATCGGCGGCGGCGGCGGGGAAAATGATTCGCCCGTCAAGCTGCGGAAGAACTTTGTCGCCACACCTCTCTGGCTGGCGACGGCCATGACGGATGCGGACGGCCAGGTCACCGCCGACATCACGGCTCCGGACAACCTCACGCGCTACCGTCTCATGGCGGTGGTGGTCTCGGGTGCCGATCGTTTCGGCAGCGGTGAATCCGCCTTCAGGATCAACAAGCCGCTCATGATTGATGCCGGGGTGCCGCGCTTTGCCCGACTTGGGGACGAGACCCTGCTGAAGGCCGTGGTCCACAACACCACTGCTTCTGCCGGAGAGGTTGAGGTGACGCTGGAGCTGGACTCCACCGCCGGCTTCATCCACGAGGACCGCCCCTTCATTCCTGCGGGCGTCAAGGCTCCGGCGGATTCCGGCAAATGGACGCAGAAGGTGGCGCTCAAGGCGGAGGAAACCGCCGCCGTCAGCTTTCCCGTGCATTTCATCAAGGTCGGGACGGCGAAGTGGAGGTGGTCGGTCGTCACCTCGGCGGGCTGGAGCGGTCCGGCGCTTGAGGACGGCGCTGTCTCGGAACTTGAAGTCACCCATCCGGTGCCTGAACTGCGTGAAGTTCGTTATGCACGTCTCGGCGCGGGGCCGGTCACCAGCCTGCTTGCGGGCATCAACCCCATGGTTCTTGAGGGAACCGACGGACAGGTTTCCGTGACGGCGAGCACCTCGCGCCTGCTTGAGGCGCGTGACGCGCTTGGCTACATCCTGACCTATCCCTACGGCTGTGTTGAGCAGACCACCTCGGCCACCATGCCCTGGCTGGCGCTGGGCGGTTATCAGGGGTTGTTTCCCGGACTGCTGGATGCGGCCAGGACTCAGGATGCCGTGCAGAAGGGGGTGAACCGCCTCCTGGCCATGACGACGGAGGACGGCGGGCTGGCCTACTGGCCCGGCGGCCAGGAGTCCTCGCTCTGGGGAAGCGCCTACGGCGGACTGCTGCTGCTGCGCGCCCGGGACGCCGGAGCCCAGGTGCCGGCGCAGGTGGTCGACAGGCTGCTGGCCTGCCTTTCCAAGCAGCTGCGCGGCCTGGAGGAGGAGACGGACCTTCATGCCATCACGGACCGGGCCCTCGCCCTTTACACGCTGGCCAAGGGCGGCAGGGCCGAGCCCGCCTACCAAAATTTGCTTCATGCAAAGCGCGACGCCATCCCCGAGGCGGCGCGCCTTTACACCGGCCTCGCCATGTGCCTGGCAGGCACGCCGGAAGCGCAGGTCCTGGACATGCTCGGGCTGAACAAGGCGGCTGCGGCGGGCCCGGCTGGAAAGAAGGCCGCCGCTTCGGCAGGCAAAAGGAAAAGGCCCGCCGCCGCTGCTCCTGTGACGTGGAGCCATTGGGCGGGCAACGGGCCGAACAAGGCCATGCGCCTCATCATCTGCACCCATCTCGGCCTGACCACCGAGGCGGAGGCTCTCGCCCAGTCCATCCTTCAGTCACGAAACGGCCGCGGCGAATGGGGCAACACCTACGCCAACGCCTGGACGCTCACCGCCCTTGCCGCCTACGAGCGCAGCCTGAAGGGCGCCGCTGAACCCGTGCCCGCCGTCATCAACTGGGGATCGCTGAAGGCGGACCTCGGCATCGCCTCTCATCCGGGCAGCGCCAGCGCCTCATTCCCATTGGATGCGAAGCTGGCCGCCGCCCCGCTCACGGTCGGGCTTCCCGTGGGACGCGCCCTGTTCTCGCGGGTGGAGGCCCGCAGCTTCGCCCAGGACCGCGAGTTCAAGGGTGAGAACAAGGGGTATTCCATTCAACGTTCCTACGCCAGGCTCCTGCCTGACGGCACCATGGCGGGCCCTGACGACCTGCGTGTGGGTGACATGGTGGTCGTGACCCTCGGCATCGAGATCGGCGGCGGCGACCGCTATCTGGCGGTCAACGACCCGCTGCCCAGCGTGCTGGAGGCGGTCAATCCGGAGTATGAGACCCAGAACGCACGTTCCAGCGCACAGCTTCCGGACGGGGTCGAGGCATGGTTCTGCGACCACCGTGAGCTGCACGCCGACCGCGCCCTCTTCTTCACCAACTACGCGCCGCAAAAGGGCCGGTTCCAGCTGCGCTACCTGGCGCGCGTGATCGCCGAGGGCGACAGCATCGCGCCGCCGGCGCGGATCGAGGCGATGTACGAGCCTGACAGGCACGGCCTCAGCCCGTCGCAGCGCCTGCGCACGCTTCCGGGCGGCGGGGCGCCTGTGGCCGGCCGCTGAGCCGGCGCGCCTTGTTGGTGCCAGATTATTGGTTAGGCTTGTCCGGGTTTGCCGGGTGGTTCCGCCGTCCTTGGCGGCAACCAATTGTGTGACAAAAACGGCACGCGTGAGGTTACGTAAAAGTCACCCGTGCGGAATGGCGGACGGATGCGGCGGTGTGATTGGATCAGCGCGGTGCGGCAGGCACCTGCAGCAAAGGATTCAACACACAAACCATCCATAACCAGACCATTCAAATGAAGACGACATACAGGAAGATGAAGGGCATGATGGCGGGCGTGGCCGTGCTTGGCGCGGCGGTGCTCGCGAACGCGGAACCCTCGACGGAGGCGACGATCCTGAGGATCACGGGCTCGACGGCGTTCCGTTCGGCGACGCACAGCGCGATCGTGTCGATGTTCGACAGCGCGCCGAAGGCTGGCTACGCGGGCTCGAGCCTCAGCGGCTCGGGGCGCAGCTTCTTCTACGGCACGGTGGGCGGGCAGCAGGTGATCATCACGACCTCGTGGTCTGGGTCCACGGGCGGCATCCAGGTGGTGGCCGGGGCCATTCCGGTGGGCTTCCTCGCCGACACGCTGGCGGACAGCACGTCGACGCCTGTCCTGGCGACGGCGGGCGCGAACGCGACGGGCGGCACGCAGATCAGCAGCAGCAGCAGCTTTGGCTCGAACCTGCAGGTGGCGGACGTGGCGATGGGAGACAGCTACCAGGCGGCGACGCCGTTCAAGGCGCCGGTGCTCAGCAGCACGAGGGTGGGCGTGATCGGCTTCAAGTGGCTGGTGAACCGGGGCCTGAGCAGCGGCATGGTGAGCAAGGGCGACGTGAGCACGACGCTGGGCTCCGCGCAGGTGACGATGGCGGACACGACGGGGATCGTCGTGGGCATGCATGTGAAGGGCACGGGCCTGCCGACGAACACGCACCTGAAGGTGGTGTCGGTGGACAGCGGGACGCAGGTGACGCTGAGCGCGAACGCGACGGCGACGGGCGGCCCGGTGACGGCGACGTTTGCAACGCCGGCGCCGATCACGAACATCAACACGCAGCTTGCGCAGGCGCTGTGGAGCAACGGCACGGCGAGCCTTGCGCAGTTCACGGGCAACGCGGCGGACAGCGGGACGCTGGTGTATGCGACGGGCCGCGACCCTGACTCAGGCACGCGGTTGATCACCTTTGCGGAGAGCGGCATCGGCGTGGACTCGACGGTGACGCAGTACAAGCCGACGGTGAGCGGCGGGGTGATCACGGCGCTGGCGCCGTATCCGCAGCAGGTGGTCAACGGGATCACGTTCACGGAGGGCAACGGCGGTGAGAGCAGCGGCGGGACGCTTGTGGGCTACTTTGGCAACGTCAGCAACCTGGGCTACCTGATCAGCTACGTGAGCACGGGGGACGCGCCGACGGCGATCAACGCGGGGGCCCAGGAGCTGACCTACAACGGAGTGCCCTTCAGCCTCGATGCGATCAAGAACGGCAGCTACACGTTCTGGTGCTACCAGCATGTGATGTACCAGCAGACGCTGGCGACGGCGAAGAAGAACCTTGCGAACACGATGGCGGACAAGATCACGACGACCTACGCGCCGATCAAGCTCTCGGAGATGAACTGCTCGCGCACGGCTGACGGCGGGGTGGTGTTCCACAACTGAGTGGAGGGCGAGCGACGTGAAGAGAAACCTTTAAACAAGAAGAACACATGAAACTGAAACAAAGAACGCTGGCGGTGGTGCTGGCGCTGGGGGCGGCGGCGATGCTGACGTCCGGCGGCGCGGAGGCGGCCACGGCGGCCAATGGAGACATTTTGCTGGGCTTCCGGGCGACCGGGGGAACGGGGTCGACGAAGAACCTGGTGGTGAACCTGGGGGCTGCGACGGCGCTGGAGAACGCGACGGGGACGGTGAGCCTGGGGAACCTGGGCACGGACCTGGCGAACACCTACGGCAGCGAGTGGAAGACCCGCTCCGACCTCTTCTGGGGCGCTGCAGGAACCGTCGGCTCCTTCACCGACATCGGCACCAATCCGGCCAAGACGGTTTATGGTTCCAGCGTTTTCAGCACCGCCTGGACACGCAAGAGCAACGCCACTCATGGTGCGGTCACCAACAAGATGGTGGCGATGATGACGGCCTTCAATTCGGCAAGTTCCGCCGGGCTGACCCACACATCCGCCGTGCAGCAGACGATCTCTGACTCCAACAGCTGGAGCAGCTACCAGCCTGGTGGCACGACGGCAAACTCCGGTCCTGCGCCGGGAACCAGCTTTGCTTTCTTCAATCCAACGGTTGAAGCTAGCTTTGAAGGCGGGACTGCCGGTGCCGCGCTTTACCTGTATCGCGTGAAACCCGCCGTGACCGGTGCTGACATTGATGCTCCGGGGAACTACCTCGGCCAGCTGTTCATCAGCGACACGGGCGCCCTGACTTATCAGCCGGACCTGTCCGGTCCTGCGGTCATGGCCTTTGCCCAGGCCACGCAGGGAGCCGCTGAAACCGCAGGCCAGGTCACGCTGACGCTGTCCCGCGGTGGCAACGCCTCGGGAGCCAGCCAGGTCAGCATCGCTGTCACCGGCGGCACCGCCGTTTCCGGCACGGATTACGAGGCCCTGGCGGTGAACACCGTCAGCTTCTCCGCCGGTCAGACGGAGAGGACGGTGTCCCTCACCCTGCTGAACCGTCCGGGGATCCAGGGCGACCGCACCGTTGTGCTGACGCTTTCCAATGCCGTGGACGGCGAGCTTGGCGCGCAGACGACCACGACGCTGACGATCTCGGACACGGTGGTCACCAGCACGGTGCAGCTCGTCAACGCCACCCTGCGTGTGAACGCCGAGGCCGGCGCTGCGGCGATCCAGCTTGAGCGCAGCGGCGGCACGGATCCTGTCGAGGTTGAAATCAGCACCACCAACGGCACCGCCCTTGCAGGAACGGACTTCACGGCTCCCGCTGCCGGCACCCGTGTCTCGTTTGCCGAAGGTGAAACCACCGCGAGCTACAACGTGCCGCTGACCAATCCCGCCATTGCGGGCAACCGTACGTTCAGCGTGTCGGTTGCCAAGCCGGGTGACGGCCCCTCCTACCTGGAGATTGGCGGCACTTCGACCACTGCGGTGACCATCCTTGCCCAGGACAGCACGCTTCCCACGCTTGCCTTCACGGCACCCGCCGCCGGCCAGCGCATCGAGGAATCCGCCGGTGCCAGCGTGCAGGTCCGCGTCCAGGCCCAGGACAACATCGCCCTGGAGAAGGTCGAGATCTCGCTCAACGGCGGCGCTTTCGTCAACGCCACCCTCAGCGGCGGAACCTACAACCGCACGGTGACGGCTGTCGGCGGCATCAACACGGTGGTGGCGCGTGCCACCGACTCCCGCGGCAATGAGGCGACGGCCACACGCCAGTTCACCTTTGTGCGCAAGGGCAGCCTGACTGTGGCGGTGAACCCCGGCGACGGCTCACGCGGCACCGTGTCCGCGGTCACCCGCCAGGGATCCTCGGTTGCGATCAAGCCGGGTGAGTTTGAAACCGGCACGACCTATGTGGTCAGGGCCACTCCCAAGGCTGGCTCGGCCTTCAGCGGCTGGACGGTTCCCGGCCTGACCAATGATCCGTCAACGCGCCTGCCGACGCTGGTCTTCGTCTACACCGAGGCCATCAGGACGTCCCCGACCCTCACCGCCGCCTTCACGGCCGCACCCTTCACCGATGCTGAAATCGGCGAGTTCAACGGCCTGGTCAGGGCAGACACCGGCTTTGCGGAGTCGAACTCCACAAGCGGCTTCATGAAGGTGACGCTGACCTCCAAGGGAACCTTCACGGGCACGCTCCTGATGGACGGCTTCAAGCTGACCGTTCCTGCGGGCAGCTTCACGGCGGACGGCCTGGCCTACTTCGGCGCTGACACGACGAAGATGGTGCGTGTCGAGCGCACGACCAAGCCGGCGATCGAGCTTTCCGAGATGAACTGGGACGCGGATGCCAACGAGATCACGGGGACGGTCACGCTTTATTACCGTCGCGCCGTCGCCTCGCGCAGCACCTTCACGCTGAAGCGTGCCGCCTTCACGGCCAAGGCTCCGATGCCCGCGGCCTCGCCGTTCCTGGCAAACAAGGGCGTCCACAACGTGGTGATTCCGGCCAAGGATCAGACCAACGGCCTGACCTCGGTTGATTATCCGCAGGGAGCAGGCGTCGGCAGCATCAAGATCACCGGCACGGGCACGGTCAGCCTTGCTGCAAGGCTTGCCGATGACACCGCGATCACCGTCAGCGTGCCCGTCAACACCGGCGCAGGCTCCACGCTTCAGGCGCCGCTGTTCGCCCAGTTGTATGGCAGCCGCGGCTCCTTCGGCGGCCTGCTGATCCTCGACGCCAGCCAGGCGGACAGCGACATGAAGGCGGTGGACTGCCTCTGGTACCGCCCCTGGCAGAACGCCATGCAGTGGTATCCCTGGGGATGGGAGGAGGGGGTCAAGGCGGACCTCTATGCCTCGTCCTATGATCCGGCACGTGCCGGCGGCGTCGTCCCCGGCCTGCCGGCCATCGGTGCGGAAGGCAATGCGGACCTCGTCTTCAGCGGCGGCCTGCTTGCTGCTGACGTCAGTGCGCGGCTTGCCATCAGCGATGTCAACAAGGTGACCTCCGTCACCGCCGCCGGTGCGGCGGACGTGAAGAGCTACTCGGTGAAGCTGACGGCCGCCTCCGGCGAGCTCACCGGCACCTTCACCCACTCGGACGGCACCAAGCCGAAGTTCAACGGCAGGGTCTATCAGAAGGGTCCGTTCGCGGGCGCCCACGGCTACTTCCTGTCCGGCAAGCCCAAGGTGGTTGACGGGCTTGGCGAGTCGGGGCCCGTGGAGCTGGTTCCGCTTCAGTAGCCTCCGGCGAAAATTCAGGACTAACAATCTTTAGCAACAGACATCCCGTGGTTCACATCCACGGGATGTTTTGTTTCATGGCGGGCCTCCCAGGGCGCCTTGTGTGACAGTTTGTTCACGCTTTCAGGCCGGTGCGCGGCTTTCTGAAACGGATTCGTCACCTTAATCCCATTGAGGCTGCATGGCTCAGGAAGCAAGGCTGGGCGCACGAAGCACCCACTGAATGCCACGCCGAAACGCCATCCGCCCTCTCCTGTGCGCTGCGCTGTTCCTGGCCTGTGTGAAGCCGTTCGCGCTCCTTTCCCAGGACGCTGCGGCGCAGGCCCGGCCAGAACCCTTTTACTTCATCCGCGAGTATCGCGTGAGCGGCTCGACCCTGCTCTCAAGCCTGGATGTTTCGAAGGCGGTCTACCCCTACCTGGGGCCCGGGCGGAGCGCGGAGGACATCGAAAAGGCCAGGCAGGCGCTTGAAAAAACCTTCCATGAACGCGGCTACCAGGCCGTCAGCGTCACCATTCCTCCCCAGACGGGCAGGCGCGGCATCATCCGCATGGAGGTGGTGGAGGCGCGCGTCGGCAGACTGCATGTGAACGGCGCGAAATGGCACCTGCCATCGTCCATCCGCAACCGCGCCCCGTCGCTCGCCCCCGGGACACCGCCCAACTTTGAAAACATCCAGCGTGACATCGTCGCGCTCAACAAGTCGGCTGACATGAAGGTGACGCCGAGGCTGACTCCTTCCGAGGATCCCAGGTTCCTGGACATCGAGCTCGACGTGGAGGACAAGGCTCCGTTTCACGGCAGCATCGAGCTGAACAACCGCTACAGCCCGAACACGGTGCCGCTGCGGGTGAATGGTGCGCTGTCCTACGCCAACCTCTGGCTTCTGGGGCACACCCTGGGCCTCAGCTTCCAGGTCGCGCCCGAGAGGATCGAGGACGGCGAGGTTTATTCGGGCTATTACACGCTTCCCGTGGGGGAAAACTCCAGCCTGACCCTCAGCGGCATGAAGCAGAGCAGCGACATCAACACCCTGGGGGATTCGGCGGTTGTCGGCCAGGGTGTGATGGCCGGGCTGCGGCTCAACCATGACCTGCCCATGAAGGACGGCTTCATGCATTCCCTGTCCTGGGGCTTTGACTACAAGGACTTCAAGCAGAACACGATGCTTGGGGACACCGGCGCCGAGATCCGCGCCCCTGTCCGCTACTGGCCCTTCTCGCTAACCTACAATGCGTTTGCCAGCCGGAGGAGCTCCTTCACCAGCGGCAGCCTCGGGTTGAACTGGGCGTTCCGCGGAACCAGTGAGCGTCAGGAGTTTGACGACAAGCGCTACAATGCCGACGGCGGCTTCATCTACCTGCGCGGCGAGCTGACCCATCTGCATGACCTGCCCGGCGGCTGGCAGGCCTTCATCAAGGGGGCGGGCCAGATCACCGGAGACCCGCTCATCAACAACGAGCAGTTTGCCGCAGGCGGGCAGGGAAGCGTGCGCGGCTACCTGGCCTCGGCCGCCCTGGGTGACAAGGGCGTGACCGGCACGCTGGAATTCAGGACGCCTTCGCTCCTCGGCCCCAGTCGTGGCAAGAACGAGGACGGCACGCCGTCCTCCGTGGAATGGCGGCTGCACGCCTTTGCCGACGCCGGATGGCTTTCCATCAACGACTCGCTGCCGGAGCAGCGCCAGCAGTGGAGCCTGGCCAGCCTGGGCGTGGGCTCCGAGTTCCGCCTCTGGGACCACTGGCATGCCGTCCTCGACGCCGGTTTCCCGCTTCTCGACATGGAGCCGACGCGCCGCGGCGACCTGATGCTCAGCTTCAGGCTCTGGTCCGAGTTTTGAAACCACCTCCCCCCTCACGCATGATCCGTCCCCACCTGATCCCACGAACCATCGCCTGCCTCGGCCTTCTTCTTGCCGCGCTCACCTGCCTGCATGCCGAGGAACACGCCGCCGCCCATCCCTGGTGGGATGCGAAGTGGCCTTCGCGCAAGAAGCTCGTCATCGACGCAGGCACGGGGGGCGTCCAGCTCCAGGGCGACCTCAAGGACGCGGTGCTTCTGCTGCGCCTGCATGACGGCAACTTCAACTTCCTCGCCTCCAAGGAGGACGGAAGCGACCTGCGCTTTGTCAGTGATGACAACAAGACCGTCCTGCCGCACCACATCGAGAAATGGGACGGCCTGCTCAACGAGGCCTATGTCTGGGTGAAGGTGCCCGAGGTGAAGTCCGGCGCGGCGACGACCTTCTGGATGTACACGGGCAATGTCACCGATGCCGCCGCCACGGCGGATGCCAAGGGCACGTTTGATGAAGGAACGGTGGCGGTGTTTCACTTTGCCGATGCAGCCTCGCTTTCCAAGGATTCCACCGTCAGCGCCCTGACGATTGAGGGGACGACGGCCGCCGGCCCCGGCAATGTGGGTTCGGGCCAGAGGCTGACAGGCACGGCGCCGCTGACGATTCAGCCTGCGCCGCAGATCGAATGGACGGAGGGAGGTTCCTTCACCTTCAGCGCCTGGTTCAAGCCGGCCGGCGCGCCCGAGGGCGTGCTGTTCAGCCGCAAGGATGGCGCCAAGTCGCTGTCGGTCGGCTTCAGCGCCGGAATTCCGTATGTCGAGGTGAACGGCCAGCGCGGCAGCGGCACCTCCCCGGTTGCTCCGGGCGCCTGGCACCATGTCGCCCTGGTTGTGGGTTCGGGGAAGGCGGCGCTGTTTGTGAATGGCAAGGCCGACGGCACGCTTGCCGCAACGCTTCCAGCCCTGCAGACTCCCGTTCATCTGGGTGGTGATGGAGCCGGGGGCAGGGGGCCGCTGGGGGATCTTGACGAAGTGCGCCTGGCGAAGGCGGCCCGCAGCGAGGGGATGGTGCTGTTTGACGCCGTCTCCCAGGGGCCGGCCAGCGAGGCGGGCAAGCTGGTTGTCATCGGCCAGGACGAGCTTTCCGAACATGCGGAGGAGGGCGAGCTGATGAAGCACCTGTCCCTGCTGGCCGACATCTCCAAGGACCTGACTTTCGACGGCTGGGTGGTGATCGTGCTCTGCGCCCTGCTGGCGATCGTCGGCATGTTCATCGCGGCGGGCAAGTTCATGTACCTCAACACCATCGAGAAGGCCTCGAAGGAGTTCATCAAGCGCTGGGAGAAGATCTCCTCCGACCTGACGGCGCTCGATTCCGAGAACGAGGACAGCATCAAGAGCATGGGCGGGACGGTGAATGCGAAGTCGATGAAGCTGATGCGCAAGTCGCCGCTCTACCACATCTACCACCTGGGCAGCGAGGAGATCGCCCGCCGCGTCACGACCGTGCGTGAGATCACGCTCGACGGGACGAAGCGCAAGGAGTCGAAAGGTCTGTCCGGACGCTCCATCCAGGCGATCAAGGCCACGATGCACGGCGGGCTGGTGCGCGAGGTGCAGAAGCTTCACAGCAACCTGGTCTTCCTGACCATCGGCATCGCGGGCGGCCCCTACCTGGGGCTTCTTGGAACGGTGATCGGGGTCATGATCACCTTCGCCGTCATCGCCAAGTCGGGCCAGGTGGAGGTGAACTCCATCGCGCCGGGCATCGCGGGCGCCCTTCTGGCCACGGTCGCGGGCCTGGCGGTCGCCATTCCCTGCCTGTTCATCTACAGCTACCTCAGCTCGAGGATCAAGGACGTGGTCACCAACATGGAGACCTTCATCGACGAGTTCATCGCCAAGATGGCGGAGCACCACAAGGAGGCCTGAACCCATGCAAGCCGACAACAAGAGCTACGACGACATCAACGTCACGCCGATGGTGGACCTCTACCTGGTGCTGCTGCTGATCTTCATCATCATGACGACGGCGGGGGTGCAGGGCGTGAAGGTCAACCTTCCCAAGGCGAGCAACGCGGCGGCCAAGAAGATGGACGCGCCGAAGATCCAGGCGATCACCGTGGACAACGCGGGCAACATCAAGCTCAACGCCAGCCCCGTGGCCTCCGTCGCCGAGCTCGAGTCGAAGCTCGGCTCCATCAAGGCCTCTCTGCCGGACGCGCCCGTGGTCGTTCGAGGGGACAGCGCCACGCAGTACCAGCTCATCATGGACGTGCTCGACGTGCTCGGCCGCACGGGCTTCGAGCAGATCGGCCTGGCCACCAAACCTAACAAATAAAACCCAATCAGCACATGAGCGCCCACGACATGGAAGATGATGAAGAGGATGGTTTCCTCAGCCGCCACCGCTGGCTTTTCATCCTGCTGGCAGCGGGGGTCGGAGGCGGCGCCTGGATGATGTTCAAGGGGCCGAAGAGCCACGCTCCGGCACGCGCCGCGCAGCCGATGATGATGGTGAGCATCGCGCCGCCTCCGCCTCCGCCGCCCCCCCCGCCTCCACCTCCACCCCCGAAGCCGGCCGAGCCCGAGCCGCCGAAGGAGGAGGAGATGGTCGCGCAGGAGAAGGTCGAGGAGGAGCCCAAGCCTGAGGAGCCTGCTCCGGACGAGCCGCCGCCCATCTCCACCAACCTCACCGGCAACGGTCCCGGCATGGCCGGCCTGGGCGCCTTCAAGCCCGGCCAGGGCAATGGCAGCGGACGAATTGGCGGTGGCGGTGGCGGCAGCAAGTACGGCTATTTCGCCAGCAAGGTGCAGAAGACCATCGCAGGCGCGATGCGCAGCCACCCGCGAACACGCTCGGCCTCCTTTTCACTGACGGCCCGGATCTGGGCTGACGCCTCCGGCAGGATCACGCGCGCCACGCTTTCCGGCTCGTCCGGTGACGCCGCCGTGGACGCCGCGCTCAAGGGCGAGGTGCTTGTCGGGCTCATCCTGGATGAGCCGCCGCCCGCCGGCATGCCGATGCCCATCGTGATGCGGCTCAACGCCCGCAAGTCCGGCGGGCTCGCCTCCGCCAACCCCTGAAGACCTTTAGATCGCCAAGCTTGTTTCCATGATGTTACCCTCCTCCATCCGGCGTCTGCCGGTGTTCTCCTGCCTTCTGCTGATGACATCCCAGGCCCTCAGGGCCCAGCAGGCGGTCGTTCCACAGCCTCAGGCGCCCCAGGATGCCGGTCTTCCCCAGGCTGTCGTGGCGGCTGCCGATGCTCCTGGCATTTCTGATGAAGCCGTCATGCTTCTTGGCGGACCACCCGTGGAAGAGCTGCCGAAGCCGGCCCTGCCGACACCGGCGGTTGCCGCAGACTCACCCGCGACGAGCGTGACCCTGAACCTGCTCAAGCTCATGGTGGCGAAGAAGCTGCTCAGCCAGGAGGAGGCCGAGGCGCTGATCTCCCAGGCCCAGGCCGAGGCGGAGACGGCCAAGTCCCAGCTTCTGGAGGACGCGGCCCTGGCTCATGCCGGCCCGGGGGACGTGCGCGTGACCTACATCCCTGAAAATGTGAAGCAGGAGCTGCGCGAGGAGATCCGCGGCGAGGTGATGCAGAAGGCGCGTGACGAGAAGTGGCTCGACCTGCCTGACGAAAAGTCTGACAACATCGAGTGGTTTGGAGATCTGCGCATGCGCTACCGCGGCGACCTGCTCGCCAACCAGGGCAATGACAACAGCGGTGCCTTTCCGAACTTCAACCAGCTCAACACCGGCCGTCCCTTCGACACGGCGGGCAACAACTTTTCACCCCAGCACAACGTCGACCAGGACCGTTACACGTTCCAGCTGCGTGCGCGTGCCGGGCTGGAGGCCTCGCTTGAGGACGGCTGGTTCATCGGGGCCGGGATCGGCACCGGTGAGAACAACTCGCCCGTCACGCAGAACCAGTCGCTTGGCACCACGCTTAACGGCCAGGGCGGCAACTTCAGCAAGTACAGCATCTGGCTCGACCGCGCCTACGTCCGTTATGAAGTGGGCAGCGAACTGGGGAACAACGTGAACCTCTTCCTCGGCCGCTACAACAATCCGTTCATGTCCACCGAGATGATGTGGGACGAGGATCTTGGCTTTGACGGCCTTGCCCTGAAGGGCCGCCGCAAGGTGGGCCGCAGCACCGTCTTCGGCACCCTCGGCGCCTTCCCCATCTTCAACTCGGACTTCAACTTCGCGGTCAACCAGCCTTCGAAGGTCGCCAGCAATGACAAGTACCTTTATGGCGCCCAGCTCGGCATCCAGTTCGCCCTGGCTGAGAAGATCACGGCGAAGGTCGCAGCCGCCTACTACGACTTCGACAGCATTGAAGGCCGCCTTTCATCCCCCTTCGTGCCGCTCTCTGACCAGGACATCGGGGACACGGACGAGTCACGCCCCTCCTTCGCCCAGCGCGGCAACACCTACCGGCCGATCCGCAACATCCTGCCGACCGCCGACAACAACATGGGCACGATCAACCAGTTCCAGTATTACGGCCTGGCCTCGAAGTTCCGCGACATCGACATCAACGCACGTCTGGACTTCGACCTGTGGGAGCCCTACCGCCTGAGCCTGATCGCCGACTATGTGAAGAACACCGCATGGAATCCCTCCGAGATCGACAAGGTGGCCGTCAACAACCGCGGGCCTTCTCCCGCGAACAACGTCCTCGGCTCCTATGAGGGCGGCGACACCGCCTTCATGCTGCGCGCCGAGTTTGGCCGCCCAAGGTTTGAAAAGCGTGGCGACTGGTCCGCCTGGGTGGACTACCGCTATGTGGAGTCCGACGCCATGCCCGACGCCTTCACCGACAGCGACTTCGGCGGCGGCGGAACCAACTTCGAAGGCTTCTCGCTGGGCGCATCGGTGGCCCTGTCCCGCCGCGTCCGCATGGCCGCGAGGTGGATGAGCACCAGCGAAATCGCCGGCCCGCCCCTCAGCACCGACATCTTCATGTTCGACTTCACCGCCGAGTTCTGACCCCATGAACCGTCCCCTTTCACTTCCTTTCCTACTGCTTCTTGTCATCGCCGTTCCCGTCACGACGCCCGCCCAGCAGGCGCAGGATCCGATGATGCAGCGCATGCGTGACGCCATGAAGAAGCTGGCGCAGCGCATCACCGACGCCGAGACGCAGATGGTCAACGCCCAGGCGGCCCAGCTTCAGGCCGAGGCCTCGCTCAAGGAGATGACGGCCCGCCAGGAGGCCACGGCCAGGCAGCTCAAGGACGAGGTCACGCAGTCAAAGGCCTACAAGGACGAGACGCAGCGCCGCATCCAGGAGCTTGAGGCGAAGCTGCAGGCGAAGGAGAAGTCCCTGGAGCAATACGCCGAGGCGCTGGAGAAGTGGAGGCAGGGCTTTGAACAGGCGAAGACCATCGCCCTCGCCAAGGAGGCCGAGCGCATCGAGGCTGTTTCCAAGGCGCTGCAGCAGGAGCGGCGGGCCGCCGAGCATGAGCGGAAGAACCGTGAAATGTACGCCCTGGCCACGGAGATCCTGGACAAGTATGAAAGCTTCGGCCTCGGCACGGCCATCATGTCCAGGGAGCCGTTCATCGGATCGATGCGCGTGAAGTTTGAGAACTACATCAACGACTACGGGCGGAAGGTGGAGGCGGCGAAGGTGAAGCCCGATGCCGGCGGCTCCATGGAGCCGCCGGCAGCACCTCTGCCCGGCGAAGCTCCGCCCGTCTCCGAGCCCGCCGCCAACGTCAGCAAGCCCGCGCCATGAACAAGACGATCCGTCACCGCGCACTCCTCCGTTTTCCACGTCGGCTGAAGGAGCCCCTGGCCCTTCTGCTTTCCCTGATGATGCCTCTGCATGGAATGGCGGGGGACATCCTGCGGGGTGGTGCCGCCGCAGGCGGAGGCCGCAGGAACAATCCTCAGCCGGGGGCGGATGCGACTGCGGGAAGCGCGGCGGCGCAGGCCGCGCGTCGCAACGCGGGCGACGCCCTGGCGCGCACGAGCAGGGCCATTGAAGCCGTGCAGCGTCTTCAGCTACAGGCGCGCAGCCAGGTGGGTGCAGGCAACAGCATGAATCCTAACAGCCCGGGCACGCCTCTTCCGTCAGTGCCTGACGGCCTTGGCAGCGGCGGTCTTGATCCTTTGGGAGCGCCGGTGGGCGCGGATGCACCGGTGCAGACGCCCGGCACGGGCGGCGCGGTCACGGTGACCGTGAAGCAGCAGCTGCAGCAGGCGTTTCTGGAATGGCGTACGTTTAATGTTGGGCGCAACACCACGCTGTATTTTGACCAGACCAAGGGCGGCAAGAGCGCCGGGCAGTGGATTGCCTTCAACTCCGTCAAGGATCCGACCGGAAGGCCGTCGCAGATCCTGGGTCAGATCAAGGCTGAGGGCCAGGTGTATGTCATCAACGCGAACGGCATCATCTTCGGAGGCAAATCCCAGGTCAATGCGCATGCCCTGGTGGCCTCCGCGCTGCCTGTGAACACCAACCTCACCAGCAGCGGCCTGCTGAACAACCCGGACCTTCAGCCGCTGTTTTCAGCGATCGAAGTCGCGGCGGGCGGCAAGGGAACGCCGAAGTTCACCCCGGATTTGAACGGCACGGGCAAGGTGGGGGATGTGCGTGTCGAAGCAGGGGCGCAGATCACCGCCCCGACGACGGCGGACAAGGTCGGCGGTCGCGTGGTGCTGGCGGGTGCGAACGTGGTCAACGAAGGCACCATCTCCACTCCGGACGGCCAGGCCATCCTCGCCGCCGGCTTGCAGGTGGGCATGATGGGGCACAGCTCCAGCGATCCCAGCCTGCGGGGCCTCGACGTGTTTGTCGGCGCGGTTGAAGACCCCCTGGTGAGCGCCTGGACCGGCAGCGCGGGAACGGTGACCAACCTTGGCATCATCAACGCCCAGCGCGGCAACATCACGATGGCGGGCAGGAGCGTGCGGCAGAACGGCATCCTTGCGGCCACGACCTCGGTTTCCTTCAACGGACGCATCGACCTCCAGGCTGGTTATGCGGCGGTCGCCAACCCGATCTATGATCCGACGAACACGGCCTTTGGCGCGCCCTTCCTTTTTGGCGGCACGGGTGAGGTGGTGCTTGGCCAGGGCAGCGTGACGCAGATTCTGCCGGAGTGGGATTCCAATGAAACGCTGGTCGGCACGCGCCTGGCCCTGCCGTCCCAGGTGAACCTCAGGGGCAGGGTGGTCCGCCTCATGGACGACGCCATGCTGCTGGCTCCAAACGCCACGGTGAACCTGGATGCGGGGGCCTGGAAGCTTGACAGCATCGGCGGCACCCTGCGCAACCAGTTTGCCTACTCCGAAGGCCAGGTGCATGTGGGAAGGGGGGCCTTCATCAATGTGGCCGGCAGCGCTGCCGTGCAGGCTTCAATCCTTCAGAACATCCTCACGCTGCAGCTGCGCGGCTCCGAGTTCGCCGACTTCTCCTACAACCGCAACGGCGACCTGCGCGGCGTTGACCTGACGATCGACATCCGCAGGCAGGGTGTCTTCGACGGGCACACCTGGGTGGGAACGCCCCTGGCGGACGCCTCCGGTTTCGTCGGCCTCATCCAGCGTGACGCCGCGCAGCTCACCATCGACGGCGGCAACCTCAACATTCGTTCGGGCGGTTCCGTGATCCTCCAGCAGGGGTCCACCCTCGATGTGTCAGGCGGATACGTCGATTATCAGGGGGCCGTGGTCACGACCAGCCGCGTCATGCTCGGCGGGCGGCTGGTGGACATTGCGGATGCCACGCCGGACACGGTCTATGACGGGCTTTACACAGGTTCCTTCACCACGACCAGCAATCAGTGGGGCGTGTCACGGACCTACACCAGCCAGCTTCTGCGCGGCACCCGTTTTGAGGCGGGTTATGTGTATGGCGGCTCGGGAGGCTCGCTCAACATCCAGGCTCCCAGCCTGGCGCTGGATGCAACGATGAACGCCGGGACCGTCAACGGTCAGCGCCAGGTCGAGGTGCAGGCGGCTCATTCGACGCTGTCGATCCAGATCCAGAATCAAAAGGCCGCGGGCCCGACCTATTTCAACCAGTCGCCGACACCTCCGACAGTGCTGTTCCAGAGCGGGCTGACGCAGACGCCCGCACCGGACTTTGCGGTCGATGGTTCGGGGAATCCGGTGGGGTTGTCGGGCGACAGGCTGGCCACGCTGCTGCTTTCACCGGAAAACCTCAAACGCGCGGGTTTTGGAAAGCTGACCGTGAGCAACCGTGACGGAGATGTGGTGCTGGCGGACGGTGAGGTGCTTGAAATGCAGCCCGGCGGCGGCGTCACGCTGGAGGGGGCCGGCATCGACATCCAGGGCTCGATCATGAGTCATGGAGGATCCGTGGCGCTGCGCGCCTACAACCTCTCCCCCTTTGCCGTGGATGAGCTTCGCCAGAGCGCGGATCCATCGACGCCGCTTGCGAACACCGGGAGGGGGCGGGTGACCGTCGGCGGTTCTTCCGTGATCGACGTCAGCGGCAGCCTGGTGGACGACCGCTTTTCCCTGGGGACGACGCCGTATGTGCTGGCCGGAGGCAGCCTGAGCATCAGTGGATACGACGTGGATGTCAGGACGGGAAGCCGGCTGGATGTCAGCGGTGGCGCGCGTGTCGACGGTGTTCTGGACCGCACCTACGGGCGCGGTGGAAACCTGGCGCTCAAGGGTGGCGCCGACCTGAGCCTGAACTGGGTAGGCGGCGGCAGCCTGAAGCTGGGCGGAGATCTGCGCGGCATGGCCGGAACAGGTGTCGCGGGAGGCTCGCTGACCGTGCAGGCCCCGCTCATCCAGGTGGGCGGCACGGCGGGGGCTGACACGCTTTTGATTAGCTCCGGCTTCTTCAACCTGGGCGGCTTCTCAAGCCACAGCCTCATCGGAATCGGCGTCCAGACCGGTCCTGAAACCTACCGTCCGGGCCTGATGATCGACTCCTCGGCCCGTGTGAAGCCCGAGGTGGTCAGCTACATCTATGAACCCGACGGCCCTGACATGAGCGTCCGGACGCTGCTGCCTCATCCCGGCCTGCGCCAGCCTTCTTCACTGACCTTTTCAGCGACCGGGGCTGTTGATGAGTTTTCCCGCCTGATGGTGGTGCGTGGTGACCTGGTGGCGCGTGCAGGCTCCGTCATTGATGCCGGAGCGCGTGGCTCGGCTTCCTTCATCGCCGACACGGTGAGCCTGCTCGGCCATGTGACGGCAAGCGGGGGAAGCATCACGGTGCAGGGCGAGGACAGGCTTCCCACGCTTGACCCCAATCCGCAGAAGGCCTTCACGACGGTTTATCTGGGATCCAGCGCCAGGCTTTCCACGGCCGGCAGCTTCCTGGCCGTGCCGGATCCTTTCGGGCGGCGCATCGGCACGCTGCTCTCCGGCGGCAGGATCCAGGTCTCAGGCAACATCGTTGCCGAGGAAGGTTCTCGCCTGGATGCCAGCGGAACGGCGGAGACGGTGGATGTCATCCCTGCGAACCTGGGTGGCAACAGCCTTGGTGGCAGCCTCGCAGGCGGTGGCAGCTCAGTGCCTCCTTCAAGCGGTCTGACGGCGCCGGTCAATGCGGTCGCCTCCAGGCCGGTGCGCCTGGAGAGCGATGGCGGTTCGGTCATCCTCAAAGGCGGCCAGATGCTGCATACGCAGGCTGATTTGAGCGCCCGTGCCGGTGGAGCCACGGCTGAAGGAGGCACGCTCGAAGTTTCCTCGGGCCGCTTTTATCAGAACGGTGTCACGCCCGAGCCTGACGACATCAACCTTTCGATTGCCCAGTCACGCCTCGGCGGCGCCTTCTTCGCCGATCCTTCCGCAGCCATCGGGGCGGCGCCGACGGTGCCGTCCGGCATCGGCTACTTTGCTGCGGATGACTTTGCCTCGGGCGGCTTCGACAACCTCAGGCTGGGCGGCAACGTCGCCTTTGACGGCAGTGTCGCCATTCAGGCGCGTGGTAGCCTCGCCGTCGCCACGGGCGGCGTGCTGCAGGCCTCGGCGGACGTCCTGCTCGCCGGGCGGCATGTGGCGCTGGGCAAGGTCTTTGACGCCCCGCTTGCACCCACCGAGGTGCCCAATCCCTTCCTCCAGGACGTGCAGCCGTTCTTCTTTGCGCCCACCTCCGGCGGTGGAAGCCTGACGGTTCAGGCGCAGCTGATCGACATCGGCAACCTTTCCCTCCAAGGAATGGGTTCGGCATCCTTCATCGCTGAAAACGGTGACATCCGCGGCAACGGCACCTTCAACATGGCGGGCAGCCTGCTGATGCGCGCCGCCCAGGTCTATCCGGTCACCGGCACCGACTTCACGATCTCGGTTTATGATCCTTCGGCGGGTGTGAAGGGTTCGGCGGCCTTTGAGGCCGCAGGCAGCAAGGCCCTGCCGCTGAGTGCGGGTGGAGCCTTGAAGGTGTATGCCTCAAACATCCGCCAGGACGGCGTGCTGCGTGCGCCCTTTGGTTCCATTGAACTTGGCTGGAATGGCGAGGGCACGCGCCCGCAGGACCTGATCACGGGTTCCAAGGCGCAGATTCCGGTGACGCAAAGCCTCACGCTCGGCACGGGCAGCATCACCTCGGTTTCCGGTGTGGATCCGATCACCGGCAGGGGCCTGCTTGTTCCCTATGGCACGAGCACCGACGGAGTTTCCTGGATTGATCCCTCGGGTGTGGACATCACCGCCGCCGGCCTGCCTGAAAAGACCATCCTTCTTTCCTCCCAGCAGATCACGACGCAGGACGGCGCGATTCAGGACCTTCGTGGCGGAGGTGACCTGCTGGCCTACCGTTTTGTCAGCGGCACGAGTGGAACGCGCGACATCCTGGCTGATGACGGCCTTTTCGCGGTGCTGCCAGGGTATCAGGACTGGTATGCTCCCTTCGGTGCCTTCAACACCGGTGCCGAGGCCGCCAGCCTCAAGGGCGACCTGGGTTATGTGAACGGCACGATCAGGGTGGGGGACCGCGTGCAGCTGGGGGGCGGGGCTGGCCTTGCCGCCGGCATTTACACGCTGCTGCCGGCACGTTATGCGCTGCTTCCGGGCGCTTTTCTCATCACGCCTCAGTCAGGCTTGCCCGTTTCCAGCCAGCTCCGTCCTGACGGCGCCGTGCTCACATCGGGTCAGCGCTACAACACCTTGAGCACGGCACGCGCCGCGCCGCTGCTGCAGCAGCGCTTTGAAATCGCGTCCTCCGCCACGCTGGCCCAGCGCGCCCAGTATGACACCTTCTCGGCCAACACCTTCCTGGCCGCCTATGCAGCCCAGCGCGGGCTTGATCTTCAGCGCCTGCCTCGTGATTCCGGACGCATGGTGCTTGATGCGACTTCGGCGATGTCCCTGGCGGGCACGGTCTCCGCGCGCCCGCTCACCACGCAGGGGCGCGACGGCAGCATCGACATCAGCAGTCCGCTGGACATCATCATCGGTCATCAGGACAGTGCTCCGGTGGCTGGCAAACTGCTGCTCAACGCACGTCAGCTGAGCAGCTTCGGAGTCGGCAGCCTGCTCATCGGCGGCGTGCGCAGCCAGGGTGCGGATGGCACGGCGGTGGCGGTGAAAACGCGCAACATCACGGTGGACAACATGAACACAGCCCAGGGTGAGGCGGAGGTGCTTGAAGGGCCGGAGATCATCCTCGCCGCCTCTGGTTTGATCGAGCTTAAGGCGGATGCGGTGGTCCGGCAGTCGGGCGTTCTCTCCGGGGGAGCCGACACCCTGCTGCTCGGCAGCAACAGCATTTCCGGCAGCGGCTCGGGGTCGCTGCTGCGTGTCTCCAGCGACCTGGGGGCTGCGGTGAGGCGATTTGGAGTGACGCCTGGCACGGGGGCCGCCGCCATGACCCTCGGTGCCGGCAGCCAGGTTTCAGGCGTCAGCGTTCTGCTGGACAGCACCTATGCCACGACCTTTGCCTCGTCCGCCGTGGTGGAAGGAACGAGCATCGGCTTCAGCAGCGGCCAGGTCAGCCTGCTTCTGGGCGGTGCATCCGGTCCGCCTTCGGGACGCGGCCTGGTGCTGGATGCCACGGCTCTTTCCAATCTTGGTTCGGCACGCTCGCTGTCCCTGCTCAGCTACACCACGCTTGACACCTATGGTTCTGGCACCCTGGGGGGAGGCGGGCTGGATTCACTCAGCCTTTCCGCGGCTCAGATCCGCGGCTTCAGCAACAGCGGCGGCGTGGTCACCTTCGCCGCGCGGCGCGTGGACATCGCCAACACCGCGAATGCAGCGGCCACCGGGACGGAGACGGGAACGGCGGGCGGCACGCTGCGCATCGAGGCCGAGGAACTGCACCTCGGCGGCAACGCCTCTCGCATCGTTCAATACGGTGCGGTGCAGGCCGAGGCCTCCAAGGGAATCTTCCTCGACGGCTCGGGCAGCCTGGCCGTTGGCGGCAGCCTGAGCCTGGCGGCCCCCTGGATGAAGTCGGCCGCCGGATCCTCGCAGTCGATCACCTCGACGGGTGCGATGGAGGTCGCCTCCGCAGGTTCGGCCGCGTTTCAGGCCGGTGGAGCGGCCGCGAGCCTCGGCCTGACAGGTTCAAGCCTGCGCTTTGACAGCCGCATGACGCTGCCCGGTGGTTCAGTCACGCTTCGTGCCACATCCGGCAGCCTGCAGATGGGCGGTGAAGTCAGCACCGCCGGCATCGCCTCCGGCCCGGCCGGACAGCAGCGCCTGATTCAGGGCGGCAGCATCCGGCTCGCGGCAGATCAGGGCAATGTCACGGTTTCCGGAACTCTGGATGTCTCCGCCGTGACAGGGGGTGAGGCGGGGCGTCTCGACATCAGCGTGCCTGCCGGTTCGGTCAGCCTGGGGGCAGCCACCCTGCTTGGAACCGGCGGTGCTTCGTTTGGACTGGATGTGCGGCAGATGGCCTCGACCTCGGGGCTTCATTCTCTGTTGAACAACGCCGGCTTCACCGGACAGCGCGACTTCAGGGTTCGCGAGGGTGATGTGCTGCTGGATGGACACGCCAGGGTCAGCGGCCTGGTTCTGAGTGCCGATGCCGGAGCTGTTCGTGTCACGGGCCAGGTCGACGCCTCGGGTGTCACGGGTGGAACGATCCGCCTGCTGGCCTACAAGGGCGTCACCTTGCAGCCGGGCTCACGGCTGGATGCATCGGCTGAAAAAGTGGACTCCGCCGGCAAGGGCGGTGCTGTTTATCTGGAGACGCGCGGCCAGTCCGGCGGACAGATTGACATCCAGTCCGGCAGCGTGGTGGACCTGTCGGTCGATGCGACGCTCTCCGCCGGGCAGTATTCCGGCACCCTGCATCTGCGCGCTCCCCAGACCGGGGGTGGAACTGACCTGGCCCTGCGGCCTGTCGCCGGCTCCGTGCTGGGTGCCTCGGCGATCACGGCGGAAGGTTTTCAAGTGCATGACCTGACCGGCAGCGGCACGATCACGACCACCGTCAGGGACCAGGTGCTGGCCAACGGCAACGCCTTTGCCGCCAATGAATCCGCCATCACCTCCCGCCTGTTCACGGGCGGCAACGCGGGGCTTGCCTCCAGCTTCGTGCTGCTGACCGGCGCTGAAATTGTCAACCGCACCGGCGACATCACGCTGGGGACCACCAGCCCGGGTGCTGGCAGCACGGCCTGGGATTTGTCAGGCTTCCGGTTCGGCGCACGTCAGAGCGCCGGGGTGCTGACCCTGCGCGCCGCAGGAAACCTGGTGTTCAACGAGGCGCTCAGCGACGGCTTCACCTCCGCCGCCTACAACGCCCAGCTGATGACGAACAATTCGCTGGTCTCGGATCATGTCGAAGGCTGGTCCTACCGGCTTGCCGCAGGCGCGGACTTCAGCTCGGTCGACCATCGTTCGGTGGTCCAGGGCACCGGTTCGCTGCTGCTTGGGCGCAACGCGGGTGACGCGAATGAAATCGCCAGCAACCTCGGTGACAGGGCCAGGACCTCGGTGGCCGTGGCTGGCTTCTACCAGGTGATCCGCACCGGCGGTGGTGGCATTGACATCAGCACGGGGGCCGACGTCCGCCTGCTCAACCAGTATGCGACCATCTATTCGGCCGGAGTCCGTGTGGCGGATCCGACGATGGGAGGCCGATTCGACCTGCCGATCCTTGATTACGCCGGAGGCACCAGCAGCCTCGGACCCGTGCAGCAGACGCCGCCCTATGCGGTGCAGTACGCCCAGGGCGGCGGCAATGTGGAGATCCGTGCGGGCAATGACATCATCCATCTCACGCGCAACGCCGCCGGTGAGCTGGTGGCGGACTCCCAGCGTCAGCTTCCCATGAACTGGCTCTACCGGCGCGGCTATGTGGACCCGATGACCGGACAGTTTGGCACGGCGCGGTTCGGTGATGTGGCGACGACCTCGTGGTGGGTGGACTACAGCAACTTCTTTGAAGGGGTCGGCGCCCTTGGCGGCGGCAATGTCTCGATGAGCGCTGGACGCGACATCGCCAACGTGGACGCCGTGGTGCCGACCAACGCGCGTCTTTCCAAGGACGGCGTGCTGGTCGAGCTGGGCGGCGGCAGCCTCAGCGTGCGCGCCGGACGCAACCTCGACGCCGGCGTCTACTATGTGGAGCGCGGTGCCGGAAGCCTGCGGGCCGGGGGCTCGATCATCACCAACGCCACGCGCTCGCCCTCGCTGACCAACCTGGCCGACGCCGCCCCGCTGGCATCTCAGACGTGGCTGCCAACGCAGCTTTTTGTTGGGAAGTCCTCCTTTGATGTGAGTGCGGGCCGTGACGTGCTCATCGCCCCCGCCTCGAACCCGTTCCTGCTCCCGGGCGGCTACAGCAACAGCTTCTGGTACAAGACCTACTTCAACACCTATTCCCAGGATGCCTCGGTCTCGGTCACCTCGCTCTCAGGCTCCGTGACGATGAGGTCCTCCACGACGCTGCCCACGGTCGGCGGGGGCGGAGCCATGTCCGTGCTGCTGGCCTGGATCCAAAACCAGCTGCTCTACAATGCTCAGAACCCGGGCACCTCCTCCTTCTACCATCCCTGGCTGCGCCTCAACGAGACGAAGGTGGACTCCTTTGGCACGGTGGCGTCGCTTGCCCCTGGATCGTTGAGGCTGGCGGCCCTTGGCGGGAATGTGAACGTGGTCGGCGGCTTCACCCTGGCCCCATCAAGCCGTGGCACGCTGGACATCCTGGCCGCAGGCTCCGTCAACGCCCTGCAGCCGAACGGGCGCACCACGGTGAATGGCGCGTCGACAACCGCCTGGGGCAGCAGCATCATCAACGTCTCCGATGCGAGCCCGCAGTCGATTCCTGGCCTGGCCAATCCCTTTGCGTTCCAGACCATCGGCGGCCTGGCGGCAAGCACGGCCAGTGCTTCGGGCGACAACTTCCTGCTCTTCCTGGATGCGAGCCTTCGTGAAACCGGCTCCACGCAGGGGGCCTTTGGCGTGCTTCAGGCCAAGCAGGCGCTGCATGCCCAGGGGCTGCTTCATGCAGGTGACACCGAGCCTGTGCGCGTGACCGCCCAGGGGGGGGACATCAGCGGGCTCGGGCTTTTCACGCCCAAGATGGCGAGGATCCTGGCTGCACGCGACATCCGTGACGTGGCCTTTTACCTGCAAAACACCGCCGCCTCCGATGTGAGCGTGGTTTCCAGCGGGCGTGACATGATCCTTTACGATGCCGGCAGCCTGCTGCGCACGCAGGCAAACTCCACCGGCAACATCATCAATGTCGGCGACAGCCCCCTGGCGGGCGACATCCAGGTCAGCGGTCCGGGATCGCTCCAGGTGCTGGCGGGACGTCATCTTGACCTTGGCAGCGGTGGCAACAATCCGGACGGCACCGGGGTGGGCGTCACCAGCATCGGCAACGGACGAAACCCAAGCCTGCCGTTTGACGGCGCCAGCCTCACGCTTGCCGCAGGCATCGGTCCGTCGGCAGGACTGGCCTCCAGCAACGTGGACTTCAGCCGCTTCATCACCGAGGTCATCAACGGCCCGCGTGGCGGCCAGTATCTGACTGACTACGCCAAGGCCACCGGATCATCCGTTGACACGATTGCCGAATTTCAGGCGCTCTCGCCGGACGAGCAGCGCCGCGTCGCACTGGGTGTCTTTGCCATCGCGCTGCGCACTGCCGGACGTGAGCATTCGTCGGAGGGCACGGATTATGAGGATGGCTTTGCGGCGGTTGCGTCGCTCTTTCCCGGCACGGCCTGGAGCGGTGACATCACCACCCAGGCCCGTGACATCCGGACCAAAAGTGGCGGCGGAATTGACATCCTGGTGCCCGGCGGCGGCCTGAAGCTGGCCACGGCTCTGCTGGGCAACTCACTGGCTCCTCCTGGGATCATCACGGAGGGCGGCGGCGGCATCAACATCTTCGCCGACCAGGATGTGGACATCGGCATTGCGCGAATCTTCACGCTGCGCGGTGGTGACGAGGTGATCTGGTCGTCAAAGGGTGACATTGCCGCGGGCAGTTCGTCGAAGACGGTGCAGTCGGCTCCGCCCACGCGCGTGATCATTGATCCGCAGAGCGCCGACCTGAAGACGGACCTGGCCGGCCTGGCGACAGGCGGTGGCATCGGCGTGCTGGCCACGGTGGCCGGCGTGCCTCCTGGCAACGTGGACCTCATTGCTCCCAATGGCACCGTGGATGCGGGTGATGCGGGCATTCGAGCCACGGGCAACCTCAACATCGCCGCGACGGTGGTGCTCAACAGCGGCAACATCAGCGTCGGCGGCACGGCCTCCGGCGGGGCTGCGGCTCCGGCCGCGGCGGCGGTGAACGTCTCCGGCATGTCCTCTTCATCGAACACGGCAGCGGCCGCCGCCAACACGGCCGCCACCAAGTCCGGGCCCGCCAAGGACAGCACGGTGGCTCAGAACGATGACAGCCAGACGCCTTCGATGATGAGCGTGGAGGTGCTGGGATACGGCGGCGGGGAAGGGGAGGAGGACGAGGAGCAGAAAAAGCGCCGCCAGTCGTTGCCCTGATCCGGATGAAGCCGCGAAGGCAGGTGAATGCGCGCTTCTGCCAAATCCATGCTGGAGCGCCGCCTGCATCGCGGGGTTGCGCATGCCTGCGCCCTGCTGTCAGATGAACGTCTTATGAGCAAGAAGACCTGCCCGATGTGTGAGATGGATGAAATCCTGGATCATGGCGACCGCCTGGAGTGCGCCACCTGCGGTCACGAATGGACCCAGGATCCGGCTCCGGAGGAGGCCCCGGCGGAGCGCGTCGTGAAGGACGCCCACGGCAATGTCCTGGCCGATGGCGACATCGTGGCGATGATCAAGGACATCAAGCTCAAGGGCAGTTCTGATGTGCTCAAGGTCGGCACGAAGTCCAGGCCCATCCGGCTGGTGGACGGTGATCATGAGATCTCCTGCAAGATGGACGGCATGGCCATCGCCCTGAAAGCCTGCTTTGTGAAGAAGGTCCAGCCTTGATTCCTCAGACTGCGGACGGGCGAGGAGGATGCGCCGGCCCCCGTTGCATTCAGCGTTCCAGCCTCACTTCATGGCTTGAGACGGTGAGCGTGACGCCTGCCTCCTGATGCCTGTGCACGGAGATGAAGTCCACCGTCTTCGCCCCGTCCTCGAGGATCACCTCGGCCGAATAGGAGCCCTTGCCCGTCTTCTTGAGCGGGATGCTCTGCCAGGCATCAAACTCCATGAGGATGCTATAGTCCGGATGACGGTTCACGGACCAGTGAAGTTCATTCGACTGAGGCTCGGTGCCGTCGGGGAAGCTGACGCTGACCTGGCAGCGGCGCAGTCCTTCGTCAGCCTTTGCCTCGATCCTTGGCGACCGTATGAGCCGTCGTGCGTCAAAGAAATGATGCATCGCGAACGCGTGAAGGTTTTCATCGACGTCCGCCTGTGAGTTCACGGGTTGGGTGAAACCGGCCTCCTTGGCGCCGCCGTGCTGGCCTCCGGGCATGATGTAGACGGGGAGGCCGGGAAACTTTTCACCCAGCTCGATGAGTCCGGGGCTGACGTTGTCGTTGGATCCCTGGCAGTAGAGGATGTCCACGCCGCGCCTTTCGAGGGCGTCGAGGTAATTGGTGGTACGGCACACCTCCCAGGCGAGGCTGCTGGCGGCCTTGATCTCGTCATCGCTCCAGCCGGCGGCCTTCACGGATTCCAGGGTGAGGCGTTCGTCGGAGCGCGCCTTCTGGCGCACCAGCATGGCCTTGCGTCCGGTCTCCGAGGTCATGGCGGCGATGAACTCGTCGTTCATGCGGGTGATCACCGGATCCTGCGTGCCCTCGACATACGGGCCTCCGGGGCTGTCAATGATGGGGGCGACCACCGGCATCATGGCGGTGATGCGGTCGTCTGCGATGCAGGATGCCGCCGCGCCGACGCCGCGCTTGGAACCTCCGGTGGTGAGCACCCGGCGCGGTTGAAAGACATCGGGTTCGGCCATCGCCGCCGTCAGGGCGCGCATGTCGCTCAGCCCCCAGATCCAGGCGGGGGTGTAACGGGTGTCCTTGGTCTGGACGAAGTGCTCCTCCATGAGCAGGTGCAGCCTGCCGACGGGTTCCATGTCCGTGATGGGGACCATGCCGACAAACACCAGGCCGACGCCATGCTCCCTGAGCAGCCGGAGCTTCGCACCCGTCGGCATGGGCGCCTTGGGGGCCAGCCCCATGTTCTCGATGAGCACGTTGCTGCAGGTCCTGCCGACCGGTGCCAGCATGGCCACCGGCAGCCGGACCTTCTGCCCCGGCCACCATTCGCAGATGGTGATTTCGACGACCTTGGATCTCAGCGCAGGATCCTTGGCGAGGGGCTTCCAGTCCTCGATGACGCGTGTCTCCAGCGTCGAGGCATCGCGCACCGATGCCATGTCATAACGGCCGATGGTGATGTCCGCGGCCGCAGGCAGGGCCGGGAGAAGGAGGAGCAGAAGAAGCACGCGGAGGCTGGTGGGTGGCGTCATGGCAGAAGAGCCAAACGCCGTGCCTGACGCCGTCCATTCAACCGGCGTTGCTTCTCAAGCGACCGCCGCCATGCGGGTCATCCTTCATGCGGCCGCCCGCCCGGAGGTCTTTGAACCCGGTGGCGGCGGTGTCGGCCTGTCGGCTGGAAGCTGCGAGACAATCTCCTCGCTCATGCCGAAGTCTTCGACCAGGCTGCGTCTGCGCTCGGGGTCATCGACCGGCGCCTTCTCGACACCGCCGTCGGAACGCAGGCGGACGGAGTCGCCAAAGGCCATGCCAAAGGTTTCATCGCCACGGTTGCGCCTGGCCGTGAGCTGGTAGTTGAAGGGGCTCCAGCCGCGTGTGTCCTCATGGCGCCGGACGTATTCCTCATGATCCGCGCCGAACCGGTCAAAGCGGCAGGGAAAGCCGTCGGTCATGTGCAGCGGCCTCCAGTTCACCTGCCAGAGGCCGTTGACCCGGCTTGCCCGCACGCCCCATGCCGGATGTGAAACTCCCACATCGTCCCGGCCATCCAGAGGCAGGGGATCGCCGGACAGAATGGAGGTGTCGGCCAGCCAGGGACGGCCTTCGACCGTGACTCTGACGGAACCGTGGTTAGGCGGCAGGTCAGGCGCGACGAGCATGGTGGCGATGCAGCGCGCTGCTTCAAAGCCCAGCGTGGCCAGCAGCGCGTGCAGGGCGTTGGCCCCCGCCCAGCAGGTGCCGCCGGTGCCATGCTTGAGCCAGGAGGTGAAGTAGTCTTCGGCCGTGGTTCCCGGCAGCGGTCCGGGGCGCTCCTGGTGCAGATGGACGAGCTTCTGCACATTGTCGAAGGGCACGCTCTGGCACCAGGCGGCGTAGATCAGACGCAGGCCGGCCTCGGTGGGATCAGGACGGGCCGTGAAGCCGAGCCTGACCAGCACCTGCTCCAGGAGCGGTTCGGGAAGGTGACTGGCTTCCGATGACTTCATGAACTGGGTGCGTCGAGTCCTGGATGGCGTTTCACCCTGCGGTGCCTGGTTGCACATAGTGGATGCCGTGCTCGGTGCTGATCTCCACAATCCGCCCCATGTCGGGTCCGCCGGGGGCGTTGAAGGCTTCGGCGATGCGCTCAAAGAACACTTCAAAACCTGCGGGGGCGGCATGCACGATCATGCGCAGCAGGGTGTCGCCGCAGTTGCGATAAGTGTGCCTTGAATTTCTGGGCAGGAAGGCGGTCGTGCCTGCTGGAACCTCCGTCCAGGCACCATCCTGCCAGAACTCAACACGTCCTTCGAGGATGTGAAACCATTCATCCTCGCGGGTGTGCCAGTGCGGGGGAGGTCCTCCGCCCGGGGGGGTGACGACCTGCACCATGGTGAACGCGCCGCCGGTCTGCTCGCCGCTGAGAAGGACGGTGACCTCGTCTCCGAGCGCGCGCAGGACCTTGCCGGTGCCGGGCAGGCTGATGACGGATGGAAGGGAAGGGAGGGTGCTCATGGGGAGGATGAATCACAGTCCGCTGAAAACCTGAAGCAGCTCCACCTGGAAGATGAGGTCGCTGTTAGGCGGGATCTTGTCGCCCACGGCACGGCCGCCATAGGCAAGACGTGAGGGGATGTGCAGCATCCATTTGTCACCCGGCTTCATGAGCTTGAGGGCCTCTGTCCATCCGGGAATCACCTGGCCGACACCGAAGGTCGCCGGGCTGCCGCGTTCGTAGGAGCTGTCGAAAACCGTGCCATCGGTGAGCGTGCCGCGATAGTGGACCATGACGGAGTCGAAATGGGACGGCGGCCTGCCGTCAGCCGGTCCTGAGGCCAGGATGCGATAACGCAGGCCGCTGGGCGTGGTGGTGACGCCGGAGGCATCCGTGGTGCTGGCTGGTGGCGGGGCCGGTGCTGGCGGCAGGGCTGATTCAGGAAGCGGCACCGGGGCTGCCGAGGCGGCGGATTCCTTCTTTGCGGTGCTGGATTCACAGGCGGCGAGCAGGATGGCCGCGGAGGTCAGGAACAGATATGGCAGCTTCATGAGGTGGCCATCCATGGCGGAAGGCGGGCCGGATGTCGAGGGCGGAGCGCACCTGCTTTTTCCGGCGCTTTTTGTTGGGATGGTCCTGAACCCGTCGTCCGGTGATGGGCGGAAAGCCGGGCAGGTGAATCCTGCTCAGGCCTTCATCATTTCGGGGATCTGACGGGTGGCGATGCCGATGGGGCGGTCCAGAGGCACTCCGGCGCAGGTCAGCAGGGTGGTGAGCAGGTCGCCCTGGTTGCCCTTCACGCTGTTGATGAAACGGCCGGTGTTGAGCGAGCCGCCGCCCCTGCCGGCGATGATGAAGGGCAGGTTTTCACGCGTGTGCTTGTTGCCGTCCTCCAGGCCGCTGCCCCACATCATGATGCAGTTGTCGAGCAGGGTTCCGTCGCCCTCGCGGATGGCGGCCATCTTCTTCACCATGTAGGCGAACTGGTCGATGTTGAACCTAGTGATGGCGGCCACCTTGCGCACCTTCTCCGCCTCGTTGTTATGATGCGTGGGGCCGTGGTGCGTGTCGCTGAAGCCCAGCTCGGGATAGGAGACACCGTTGGGCGTGGAACCGATGTAGGTGCTGACACGGGTGGTGTCGGTCTGGAAGGCCAGGACGGTGAGGTCGCACATGACCTGCATGTATTCGCTGCGCTTGTCACCCTCGGGAATCCTGACCTCGATGGGCGGCGAGTCCGTGGCCTTGCGCCTGCTCGGGGCGACGCCGGCCTTCTCCAGGGCGGCCTCCTTCTGCCGCTGCTCGATGGCGGCGATGCGGCGTTCGACGGAGCGGACACTGTCGAGGTACTCATCGAGCTTCTGCTGGTCACTGTGCGGAAGCCTGCGCCGAAGGTCCTTTGCGCCGCCGATGACAAGGTCGAGCATCTGGCGGTCGAGCGGGTCGGCGGCGGCCGCCCTGCCGCCCTGTCCGGACTTGCCGAACAAACGATTCAGCACGCTGCGCGGGTTGATCTCGGCGGGCATGGCCTGGGTGGGCGAGCGGAAGCTGCAGTGCGAGTAGTAGCCCTCGTTCAGGCCCTCCTGATTCTCCTTGTGCGTCTGCGGCATGGTGGCCAGCTCCAGCGAGGGCAGGGAGGTGAGGGCGCCATAATAGTTCGCAAAGATCTGGTCGGCGGAGATGGCGATGTGGATCTGGTTGCGCTTGGCGGCGTCCGGCAGCGTGGCCGTGAGCCAGGTGGACAGCTCCAGGGCATGGGGAGCCCCGTTGAACGGGGCGATGGGCACGCCGGAGATGCCTTTCATCAGGAGGCATTGGTCCAGTATGGGGCGCAGCGACTCCAGAGCGGGCGGCGGCGAGGTGAGGAAAGCCTCCGGCGACTTCGGCCAGAACTGGTCCATGATGACGCCATGGGGCATGTACATGAAGCCGAGGCGCACCGGCGGCTTGTAGGCTGAAGGGCCCTTGCCGGAATCCGCCCAGCCCATGGTTTCAAGCAGGGGCAGGCCGAGGGTGGTGCCGAGGCCGCGCAGGCAGGCTCGGCGGCTGAGGTGGGGGTGAGCGGGCATGAGGTAATTGGTGAGTTGACAGCAAACGAGACAAGAGATGACTTCGTTGCACTTTGATGCAATTGGTGCCCAGCGAGTCAGTGAAGGTCATTGACCTGAGTGCGAATACAGGGCTTTATGCGGTGGTCGCCAAGGACTGAGCCATGATTGAACGCATCACCATCGAGAACTTTAAAAGCCTGAAAAAGGTAGATATCTGCCTTGGTGCTCTCAATCTTTTCATTGGCACCAACGCGAGTGGCAAATCGAACTTTTTTGACGCTTTGCGTCTGCTCCAGGGGATTGGCAACGGCTTTACGGTCAGCGAAATTCTTGACGGGAAGCCCAAAAGTGCCACAAGCGAGGTCTGGGACGGAATTCGGGGGGGGACCGCAAAAGCTTGTTTCGCAAACGGGGCAAGTGGTGGGGATATTACCATCTCCGTTTCGGGAAAGCGTGCCGATAGATCATGGCAGAGTTGGGAGTATGTCATCTCGTTTTCTGCTGCTGAGGGGCGAGTTACGGGCGAGAAATTGAAAGTTGGACATAACATCTTCGACTCTGCGCCAGTAACGAAAAATTTGCCGGCTGACCCTGTTTTCGAAGTTCGATACTTTGGAGGAGCCCAAGGTAAGCCGCCGCATCTTAAGTTTGAACGTTCGAGACCCGTTCTCGGACAGTTTGCCAAGGGAAATGGCAAATGGAAAAAGGGCGACGCAGAACTGGCCCAGGAGGTCGCAACATTGCTCGCAAATACACAGCGCGTTGATCCTCATCCGTCTGAGCTGCGCAATTATTCCCAGGCACATCAGATACAACGCATGGGGGAACATGGAGAAAACTTCGCGGCCCTGGTGAAGACGTTATGTCAGGATGCGAAGGCAAAGGATGCTTACTTGACTTGGTTGAGGCAGTTGCGCCCTGCTGAGGTGGAGGATGTGGGGACTCTTAGCGGAGCTGTAGGTGAGCCGTTGTTCATGCTAAAAGAGGGAGGCAAAGAGTTTCCTGCTCCGGTATTGAGCGACGGCACACTGCGCTTCGCCGCTATAGCCGCAGCCTTCTTCCAGCCGGACATGCCGGGCATCATGACTATTGAGGAGATAGAGAACGGGATTCATGCCAGCCGGGTTAGGCTGCTCATGGAGTTGCTGCGCAGCCGGGCGAAGACGGGAAAACCACAGATCATGGCCACCACGCACTCCCCTATCGTTCTGGCTTGGCTAAAGGAGCCGGAATATCGCACTACTTTCTTCTGTAAGCGCGATGAATCGACTGGAGAGTCCAAGATTTGCCCTCTCCATGAGATCCCGCACTTTGCCGAGGTGGTTAAGAAGCAGCCAATCTCTGATTTGTTCGCCGAAGGATGGTTGGAGGCTGCAATATGAGCTTCAAAGTTCTCGTCATCCCCGAAGACCCGACCAACAACGGGTATATTTTAAAACCGTTGATGGAGGCCATTCTTGAGGATGCAGGCAAGCCAAACGCCAAGATCACCGTGCTGACCAACCCAAGGCTTGAAGGCTACGATCATGCTCTGAAAGCCATCAAGGAAGATTTACCAGACAGCTATGGCTTCTGGGACCTGTGGGTGTTCATGCCCGATGCTGATCGAGCGAAGCCCGATGCGATGTCAGCCTTAGAAACCGAGTTGGCTGCCAAAAGTGTCAAGTTGCTGTGTTGTCCCGCTCAGCCCGAGGTGGAGATTTATGCGTGTGCTCCTTATCGCGGAGAGATAAAAGGGGGATGGGAAGCGGCACGGCAGGATGTTCACTTCAAGGAGGATGTCTTCGAACCGCTCTTATTGGCGCACGGAGACAACAGGCGAGCTGGTGCCGGTCGTGATTTGATGATTGCCGAGACTCTAAGGAATCGAAAAGCACTTTATAAGTTTTGTCCCGAACTGGCCGAGCTGCGTGATAGGATCGCGAAAACCATCAAGTCAGAGTGAGAGATCCATTGTTTCGCCGACACCTCACTCTGCCATCCGCCGGTTCAGAAACGGGTAGCTTGTTACGATCTCGGTGATGAGCGTCTGCATCCGGTGGCCGTCGCCGGCGATGGTCTTCATCATCTGGTCGACGATGATGTGGTCATAGCCGTCGAGCTGGCGGCAGAGGGCGTAGGCGAGCAGCTTCTCGGTGAGGTTGCGGGATAGGTCGTCCTGGCGTTCGGCGATGATTGCCTTGAGCTCCTTCGGGGAGGCGAAGCGCCTGCCGCCCGGCAGCTCGCCGACGGCGTCGATGGGGCCTCCGGACTCGTCCTTGTCACGCCAGCGGCCGATGGCGTCGAAGTTCTCCAGGCCGAAGCCGATGGGGTCGAGGATCTTGTGGCAGTTGGCGCAGACGGCGTTGGTGCGATGCAGCTCGGTGCGCTGGCGCAGGGTGAGGCTGGCGACCTTCTTCGGATCCTGCTTTTCAAGCGCGGGCACGTTGGGCGGCGCGGGCGGCACGCGCTGGCCGAGCACCTGCTCAAGCACCCAGACGCCGCGCTTCACGGCGCTGGTGCGCGTGGCGAAGGAGGTGGTGGCCAGCACACCGGGCATGGCCAGGATGCCGCCGCGGTTGGCGTCGGTGAGCTTCACCTTCTGCATGCCGGAGCCGGTGATCTTTTTGTCGAGGCCGTAGATCTTCGCGAGCGTGCCGTTGAGATAGGTGTAGTCGCTGTTCACGAAACCGACCACGCTGCGGTTCTCGCGCACGATGCTTTCAAAGAAGAGGCGCGCCTCGTCATACATCGCCTGACGAAGCTCCGGCGTCATCTCCGGAAACCGGGTTGCGTCGAAGGTCTTGTCCTTCAGCTCCGCCGCTCCCAGCCACTGCGCGCCAAAGCCGTCAAAGAGCGCACGCGAGCGCTGGTCGGCCAGAAGACGGCGTGTCTGCGCCTTCAGCACCTCCGGCTCGTGGAGCCTGCCTTCGTCGGCGAGCCTGGACAGCTCGGCATCCGGCATCGTGGCCCAGAGGAGGTAGGAGAGGCGCGAGGCGAGCTGGTGGTCGTCGAGCGGAACGATCTTCTGGCCGGCGGGTGCTTCCGTGGAGGGGGTGATGAACAGGAACTGGGGCGAGACAAGCACGGCCTTGAGCATCAGCTTCAGGGCGGTGCGGTGGTCGAGCCCGCCGGACCGTCCGAGGTCATAGACGCGCATGAGCACGTCCAGCTCCGTTTCGGCGGGCGGACGGCGGTAGGCGCTGCGGGCGATCCTGCGGGCCGCCTGGCGGGCGGCGTCCCGGGCGTCGGCCGGGCCTGCCGAGGGGGCGCCCAACCAATGATTCAACCGGCTGGCGGGCGTCTTCCGGATCACCGTGGCGGCGATGCCGAGATACTGCTCGGTCTGCATGGGTGAAAGCGAGTTGAGGTAGCCTTCGCCGGGCACTTCATCGGGCAGTTCCGCAGCCACGGAGGCATCGACGTCGAAGAGGTCGTGAAGGGTGTTGCCGAACTCGGTCTTGGTCAGGCGCCGGATCACGAAGGGGCCGGGGTCGCGTGCGCTGAGGTACTTGATCCTGGCGAGCGCGTCGAGAAAGCGCTGGCGTTCCTCTTCGGAGGGCTGGTCGGCGTCGTCAGGCGGCATGTCGTGCGCGTTGACGTTGGCGATGCATTCCATCCACTTGCGGCTGAAGGCCGGATCGCCCGGCTTGCGCACGGCGACCTCGAGGTTGAGACCGGCCTTGGAGCGGCGGTTGCCGTGGCATTCAACGCAGTACTCCTTCACAAACTTTTCAGCATGCTGCTTGAAGGCCTTCTGAGCCTCGGCCTGCATGGCGGCAAGCTCCTTGTCCTGTTCGGCCCTCATGGGCTGGCAGGTGACAAGCACAAGGCCGAGGCAGAGCCAGGGCAGGAGGGACGGCCTGACAGGCCGCAACGGACGATCTTGGAGAGAGGGGGGATTCAAAACGGGGCCTTGTATGACGTGCGTTGCAGCCCGCATCTTTTGGCTTTTGCCATCGGAAAAAGCTTTCCCGGGTGTGGCGCTTCCGCGGTTCTGAGGCATTAGGCGGCGAGCAGGAAGTCACGCCCCTCCACCCAGCCACGTTCGGTGAGGTGGGTGTGGATGTTTTCTCGTGCGCCGCGCGCCCCGACTCCGGCGACGATGAAGCTTTCATCCATGCCGGGAAGTTCATCGGGCAGCCTGACTGTCCGGCCGTTGATCCGCCGTCCACGTTTCGCGGGGTTGACGTCGATGAAGCCCGTGAAGCGCAGGCCCAGGTCTTCGAGTGCGTCGAAGCGTCTGCGCGTGATGCGGCCCGAACCCCAGAGCCAGAGACCGCGATGCCCGCCGACCTGGCTTTGCAGCCAGCGGGCGAGGTGTCTGTTCTTGAGCTCATAAAACGCCTCCGTTGAATAACGCGGGTCCGTTCGCGAGAGCCGGCCAGGCGGGTCGTTCCAGGTGAGCAGCACCTCGGGCAGCTTGGCAAAGCGTATGCCCGCCTCGAGCCAGCGCAGCCAGAGCTCGTAATCCTCCGGGAAAGCGCCCTGCCGCCAACCCCCGTGCAGTTTGACGAGGCTTTTGCGAAACATGACGCTGGGATGCGCGACGGGAGCTTCGACAAAGCGTCGCAGGCTCATGCTTTGGGGGCTCATGAGCGTGTTGATCCAGTGCACATGGTCCGCGTAGCCGGCGCCGTTTCCCTGGTAGCGCACGCGACAGGAGGCGAGGCCGACATCCGGATTTTCCTGCAGGTGCCTGAGCTGCAGGGCGAGCCGTTGCGGATGCATCAGGTCATCGGCATCCATCCGGGCGATGAGGGGGGCGCGGCAGGCGGCGAGACCGGTGTTCAGCGCCTGGACGATGCCGGAGGCGGGGATGCGGATCCGATGCAGCCGGGGATCTTTTTTGCAGGCGTCCTCGAGCAGGGCGGGGGTTGCGTCCTGGGAACCATCATCCACGAGGACGAGTTCCCAGTCGTGCAGGGACTGCGCTTGAATGCTTGCCACGGCCTCCATGACCGAGCCCTGCGCATCACGCACCGGCATCAGCACAGAAACCGAAGGCATGGGTGCAAAGGACATTGTCTGGGAGAGGTTGGGAGCGTGTGCTCAGCAGTTGCGCTTGAGAAATGATTGTTTGTTAAAAAAACATTGGAAAAACATGGGGAATTTAAGATTAATGGAGGTGATTAATCCGAAAAAAGCGTCACATTTTTACGATGCAATCGGGATGCGGCGCGAATCATGCATGAACGTCTAGACAAATCTTATTGCCAGACCATGAAGTGTTTTGTGAATAATTTCCTAGTTCTGTTGCTCGGCATGGCGGCTGTAAGCTGTGAGTCGCTAGATAAGTATTCGTTTGAGAGCTTCCAGCCTTCTGCGGCGCAGCAGAAGTTGACCGTGCGGAGCGATCTTTTGGCTCTGCAATATGCCGACTCTGTGGCCAGCCTGCTGGAGAGACGTGCTACCGGAGCACGGATTACGCGTGAAGCATCCGACTCAACATTGATGGTGGCGGGTGCGCTGGCGGCGGCGAGCGAACCTTTGGGGATTGCTGCAAAAACAGTGTCGCAAGGGGCCGTTGGTGTCATCATTCTGCGGGAGCTGCAGGGGATCTTCAATTCGCGCGGACGATCGGAGGCGTTTGCAGACGCGGCATATCTGGTTCGTCAGGCACAAGGCGAGTACCGGCAATACAATCCGAATGCATCAAGTGACCAGCTGACGGAGAATGGAGCGATTCTGATTTCGCGTGTGGACGCGGCCCTGCATGCGGCGCGCAAGACGCTGAACGGGCGGATGCCTGCCCTGGTGGATTTGCAGCAGGCCACGCAGCGGATGACGAAGGCCGGAGCGGAGCGGCGGAGCAGCGGCACTCCGCAGACGATTTTTACAGCGGCGGGGGACAAGCCGGATCTGGGCGGGGTGACGCCGGAGCAGCTGCAGGCTGCGGTGGACCGTGGCGTGCAGGAAATGAAACGAGAGCAGCAGCGTCTGGTAAAGGAGCAGACAGTCCAGCCTCTTACGCCGACGGAGGCGCAAGGCAAGATCGACAGCATGACTGCGGAACTCTCCGGCACCACGAAGCTTGAGCGGGTCAGGCAGCTCCATCAGGACATCCTGGGTGAAGTGCAGGGCACGGACATGGATGTCATCAAGGAGGCCCTGAACGAACATCTCAGATCGACCCGAAATGAACTGATGGCACAGGATGATGCGGTAAGCACGAAGGCCCGGGAGAACTTGAAGAAAAGCCTCCAGGCCTTTGGACGCTGATGATGGCGGAATTCAACACTAAAGTCGCATGGCGGAAACACCCTTTCAGACATCAACGAGAGCACTCCTGCTGGACACCCTGCGCAAGCAGGAGGCGGATGCTGGGCAGCAGGTGACCGGTCTTGTGAAGCAGGTTGCGGAAAACGGCTCCGTAACGAACCTGATGATCAGCAGGCTGAAGCCGGCCGGCGTGAGGCTGGAGCCGCTGGAAATGAAGAAGCTTGAGGGCGTCACAGATGACGAGCAGCGGAAGGAGATCGCGGGCATTTTGAAGGCCGGCAACGCACCGCTGGCCTGGACGGTGATCCGGGTCAAGGAGGCGGGAGAGCAGGAGAAGGACGAGAACGTCCTCCTGTTCCGCCCGGATGGCGGAGCCTGGGCGAAAGGATTGGTTTCGGCCACGGGCGGCCTGGTCGAGGCGATAGTGGCGACTGCGATCGAGGAATGGAAGCATTTTGGAGAGCAGGAGGTGGATGTTGAAGGGAAGAAGGTGAAGTCAGGTCTTGAGGAGCATTCTGAAGCGGGTTCGGCACGGGTGGCGCTGTATTGGACTGAAGGGGTCGGGAAGCCGGGGATCACGGGCAAGGACCGCAACCAATTCTGGTCGGCGGCCTTTATCTCCTACGTCATGCTGAAGGCTGGAGCCGGTGCGCTGTTCAGGCGAAGCGACCATCATCAGGCCTACATCCATGCAGCAATGGTGGCGGCCCGGGAGAAGAGCAGCTCTTATGGATACTGGGGCGCCCGGCTGGAGGATCACGCGCCGCAGGTGGGCGACCTCATCTGTGCATGGCGAAAGAAAAAGATCAGCTTTGAAGATGCTGAGAACCCGGGCTGGTATGCTTCGCATTGCGACCTCGTCGTCGCCAGGACCGACACGACGGTGACGGTCATCGGCGGCAACGTGGATCAGTCCGTGACCAAGCGGACGTTTCGCCTTGTGGGTGGAAAGGTTGCCTCAGACACCTTTCCCAATGCCTTTGCCATCCTCATGAACCGGATGTCGGCAGCAGCTGAGGCGGTCGTTTCGGCTGAACTGGCGGACCACCCTGTTTCTGTAAAGCTTCCAGCATTGCCCAAGGTTGAATTTGAGCCGGTAGGCGAAGCCGCGCCGATCCGAGGCCGCTTCGATGTCACGGCGGACAAGATCCAGAGGCTTTGCACGGGTTCCAGGCAGCGCTACGCGGTTTATGCTGCGGCGATCGCTGAAAGCAGCGTCAAGTTCGGCATCAACCCTCTCTTTGTGCTGGCGAATTTCATCAACCAGGGGGTGAATGATTCATATCGAAATCCATGGGGGATTTCAGTGGATTTCTACCCGTTTGGGCCTGGCGGCAGCCAGCTCGGCCAGCCCAATGGAAAGGTGAAAAACGGACCTCGTAAATTCGGCGAAGACGAATGGCGCATCGCCTTTGACCGTCAGTTTGCAGTGGTAGCCACAGGGAAGGCCTATAAAAACGCCAGCACCATCGGGGAGTGGGCGAGGATTGACGCTCCACCCGGTGCCGCGAACGATGTTAACAGCACCAATGCCGCGCACGGGCGGAATGTCGGCGAACTCTATGACAGGCTGGTAGGGTCTCTGGAGGCCTAGTCTTGGGTGTCGGGGCGTTATGTGACCATGAGGTTTTTGGTCTTGCGAGCCGGAGGACCATCCTGCCACGCATTTCTTCCTTGATGCAAGGATGCCAGCCAAGCCTTCCCACTCAATTATTTCGAAGGGGTAAAAACCCCTCGCTCCAGTCCCAGAAGCTTGGGCGCGAGTTTTTTAAAGAAGGACTGATAGCACGAAAAAGTTAATTAACTTTTTTTAAATATCAACTTATTTTGTATTGAAATTATAATATCTCTGGATATAATTTCGATAATTAATGGAACAAAGCGGCCTTTCTAAAACCCTTCACCAGGGCGGCAGAACAGGGAGTGAACAACTCTCTGCCGGGGTTTTTGTCGCCATGAGAATCCTGGACCGCAGGTTGAGATTCAACGTTTTCCGCCTGCTCGCCGCCTGTCTCCAGGGGGTGCTGCTCTGGGGAACTGCGACAGCGCACAACCTCAACCAGCGGGCGGACTACATCGGCTTTGATCAGGAGACCCTGACACGGATGCAGCAGCGCCAGGCGGCGGGGCAGCCCTTGATTCAGACGGGTGATGTCGTGGGCCTGATCATGAAGGCGACACCAAGTGTCGGCACGCCGACCGGAGCGGGTGGTTATTCGACTTTCTTCATTCCGGTGGGAACCCAGGTCGTGGGGGCGCAGTATGGGCGCATTGACAACAAGGGGGCCTTTGTCGTCATGCCGATGAAGGGCCAGTCGATCCTGGCGCTGGGGGATGGTTCGGTGGGAGCCAAGGCGCAGACAGCGCTCAAGGGGCTGGAGCTTGGGCCGAACATCATCGGTGAAAAGGCTTTCACGGTGGATGGCAGCACGGGGCTGATGCGCGGCACGATGGCAGGGGTGTATTCCGACACCGGCATCTTCTACTCCACGGATCCGAAGACCGCCTGGCAGAGCTGGGCGAACATGGGCGGCTTTGACAACAGCACGGCCACGGTCACCGACAACCTGATCACGACGAACTCGGGTGACCGCATCCTGCCGACGACGCGCTGGGATGCCGAGCAGCTTCTGGCCTTTGGCAGCAAGGTGCCGATCTCGCCGATCGTGGACAACCTGGACGGCCGCGGCAACACCCCCTGGGGCATGGGCAGCCCGGTGGCCGGCCCGCAGAGCGGCTATGCCTGGCACTTCAACAAGACCTACTGGGATGCGAACGCCGGCGATGCCGCACGCATGAAGAACTCGGTTCGCGACATGGGACCGTGGAAGCGCATCCAGTATCCGGGCAGCATGATCGCCAGGGACACGCCGGGCCTGCGCAGCACCGCCCTGGGTTATGTCGGCGTGGATGCGAGCGAGATCGGGTTCCAGCTCAGCGAGGCGAATCCGCTGCCGGCCACGACGAGCTGGTCCGACGCCACGAGCCCGAAGGCGGTGCGCATGGCCTGGGGCAACCTGGAGCTGTTCCGGCCGGAGTATGCACGGGTGCAGTTCAAGGTCCTCGTCGGTCCCGGCCAGCCCGGGTCGCCGTTTGACGCTGCAGGCTTCCTTCAGGCCTATGGTGACACCTTCGGAGGCGACGCCGGCGGCGAATACACGAACAAGGACCACCTGTGGCGCTACTACGAGCCGACGACGGTCTCGCTGGCCAGCAAGCCGATGATCTTCAAGCAGGCCTCCAGGCCGAGCGTCGCACCTAACGAAGTATTCACCTACACCATCTGGTACACGACGTTCGGCAGCTCGCCGCTGACGAACGTGGTGGTCGAGGACACTCTCCCCGCAGGCATCAGCCTTGTCAGCGCCGTGCCCGCCCCGTCGAGCACCAGCCCGCTGCGCTGGAACCTCGGCACCGTGGCGGCCAACACCGTCAACAGCATCGTCATGACGGTGCGAGCCACGGGCACGGGCATCCTCACCAACACGGTCTGCGCGACCAGCGACCAGGGCGTGAAGACCTGCAACACCGAGACCATCGAGGTGGCGAACAACCCGCTGCTGTATCCGGCGAAGAGCGTGACGCCGTCGTTCGCCAATCCGGGCGACCAGGTGACCTACACCCTGACGCTGACCAACGAGGGCACGGGCTCCAGCGCCGTGCCGCTGGTCGTGCGCGAGATGCTGCCGCAGGGCTTCACCTATGAGGGCCTGGTTTCGGTCAAGCTTGCGGGATCGCCCACCTCAGCCGTCAGCGTGAACGCCGCCGACACGGCGAAGCCCGTGTTCACCGTCAACACGGGCATTGCGGCCGGAGCATCCCTGGTGGTCACGTTCAAGGCCCGGATCAGCGCCGGCCAGCCGGGCGGCGTCTACACGAACTCCTACACCTTTGAATACGATGGCAAGGTCATGTCCACCGGCGCCCTGGCCCCGGTGACGGTCGGCGGCTCGCGCATCGGCGACACCGTGTTCCGTGACTGGAACGGCAACGGCGTCAAGGACGTGTCGGACGAAGGCATTTCCGGCGTGACCGTGCAGCTGTTTGCGGCGGACGGCACCACGCTGATGAAGACGGCGGCCACGGACGGCCAGGGGCGTTATGACTTTGCCGGCATCGGCGGCGGGACCTATGTGGTGAAGGTGACTGCGCCCGCCTCGCACACCGCGACCTTTGACGTGGACGGCATTGCCAGCCTGAACCAGGCGACGGTGGCGGTGGCCGACAACCAGAACCGGCAGGACGTGGACTTCGGCTACCGGCCGGGCGGATCAGGAGGCATTTCAGGTTCGGTGTTCAACGACGTCGGCCGCGACGGCGGCTACCAGGCCGCCACGGATGACGGCATCGCCGGTGTGAGCGTGCGCCTTTACCGCGACCAGAACGGCAACGGCGAGGTTGACGCGCCTGGCGACGGCCTGCTGGCCACGGTGGTGAGCAGCGGAGCCACGGGTGCTTATTCCTTCAGCAACCTGCCCTCGGGGCTCGACTATGTGGTGGACGTGGACCAGGCTTCATCTGCGATTGTGACCGTGCTGGGCGGCGCGCCGGTCATCCAGACCACGCCGGATCCGCTGGTGATCAGCTCCCTGGAGGGCAGCAAGGCCAACGCCCACTTTGGGTTCTGGAGGGAGGTGCCCTCCTCGGTCGGCGGCACCGCCTTCATCGACACCAACCTCAATGGCGTCAAGGATGCGGGCGAGGTGCCCGTGGCCAACCTGCTGGTGGAGCTTTTTGCCGACCAGGATGGTGACGGCAACGCCGACGTGAACGAGCTCGTTCAGGGCACACGCACCAACGTTTCGGGCGTTTACCTTTTCGAAGGCGTCGGTGCAGGGGATTTCCTGGTGGTGATTGACATGGAGTCACCGGAGGTTCCGGCCGGCCATCAGGTGGGCGCCACCACCCTTGGAGCGACGGTGGCCGCCGGCGAGAACAGCCTTGCCAATCATTTTCCTTTTTCGCCCCTGCTGATCAAGGTGGCGAACCGCAGCACCGCCCAGGCGGGTGACCAGGTCGTTTACACCATCTCGCCCAACTACAATGGCGGAGACTTCCTGGCCGGCCTGACGGTGACAGACGCCGTGCCCGCCGGCACGACCTTTGTCAGCGCGGGGCAGGGCGGCGTGCAGAGCGGCGGAACCGTGGCCTGGAACCTGGGAACCACGGTTCCCGCCACCTCCGGCACGCTGACGCAGAACCTCAACCTCTACGCCCTGCGCGGCAACGGCACGACGACCTTCTGGCGCTACAATCCAACGACGCTGGCCTGGCAGACCCGGGCCAGCACGCCTTCATCGGTCAGCAGCGGTGCTGCGCTGGTTTCCAGCGGCACCTACATCTACGCGCTGAGAGGCAACGGCTCGACAAGCTTCTGGCGCTACAACGCCTCCACCAACGTGTGGAGCACCATGGCGGGCACGCCGGGGAGCATCGGCAGCGGAGGCAGGCTGGCCTACCTGGCACCTTACATCTACGCCCTGCGCGGCAACGGCACCACCACCTTCTACCGCTACGACACCGGCGCCAACTCCTGGACGACACGCGCCAGCCTGCCTGGCAGCGTCAGTTCGGGAGGCTCGCTGGCCACGGACGGCACTTACATCTACGCCCTGCGTGGCAACGGTTCGAAGAGCTTCTACCGTTATGATCCGGCGGCCAACACCTGGACAAGCCGGGCGAGCACGCCTGACAGCATCAAGTCCGGCGGGTCGCTCACCTATGACGGCGCCAATCTCTACGCCTTCCGCGGGGATGACCGGACCACCTTCTACCGTTACAACAAGTCGGCCAACACCTGGACGAAGATGGCCAATGCGCCCGGCACGGTGAACAGCGGCGGCTCGCTGGTCTTCGGCGGTTCCTCGCTTTACGCCCTCCGCGGTGACAGCAGCACGGCCTTCTGGCGCTACAGCCTCCAGTCCAACACCTGGACCACGCTGACCTCGGTGCCGTCTTCGGTCAATTCCGGCGGTGCGCTGGTGGAATACGGGGCTCCGATTCCGACCGAGCTGACGGTGGACCTCGCCACGGACAAGACGCTGGTCATGGACGGCGGGGACGTCGCCGTCACCATGACGGTGAGCTCCAGCGCAACCAACATTTCGGGCGTGTCTCCGCCGTCGCTCAGCGTGGCCGTCACCAATGGCGCCGCCGCCACGCTGCTTTCCGGACCGACGCCATCCTCTGGAAACATCACCGCCGGCGGCTCCGTGGTCTTCACCTGGACCTATCGTGTCAATGCGGGCACGAGCCCGGGCAGCGTGCGCTTCTCCAATGCGGCCTTCACCAGCGCCAGCACGAACTTCCCGGCCTCCGCCTCCAATTCGGTGCTGACCACGCGGCCCTTGACGATGACCGTGAGCGTCAACAGCAACAGCGGTCTTGACAGCCTGCGCAACATCGCTGGAATCCAGACGAACGAATTCCGCGGCAGCTACCTGGTGGCCAACGTGGGCAGCGGCGGCAGCACCAGCGACAGGTTCATCAAGGTCAGCGGCACCACGGCCACCGATGTCGGCGGCACCGGCACGACCCAGATGCGGGCCCTGGCCCTGAGCACCGACGGCGTCTTTATCTACGGCGTCGACCGTGACGCCACGGCTGCGGCTGGCGCGGACCTGTTTGGAACCGTCAACACCTCCACGGGGGCGTTCACCGCGATCAGCCGCGTGGTCAGTGCGGGTGATCCTCTGGCCGGTTCGCTGGGCGACATCTCCGTGGCGGACATCCGCGGCATGGCCTTTGATCCGGAAACCGGCGACCTCTACGCGGTGCATCGCCGTGAGGACACGACGGCTGGCAACACGCTGCTCGACTGCCTCTTCAAGATCGACCCCGCCACCGGCCTGCACGTCAACAACGCCTTCGGCACGGGGGTGGACTACCTCGTCATCACCACCAACACCCTGAGCACGCCGCTGTATGACATTGATGACATCAGCTTTGATCCGGAAAGCGGCCAGCTTTTCGCCATCGCCAACGACTCCACCGCCGGGTTTGGCGACAAGGACAGGCTGGTGATCATCGACACCAGCACCGGTGCCGTGGGCAGCGTCGGGCGCTTCATGGTCGGCTCCACCACCACGGCGATTGACGGCGTGCAGGGCATGAGCTTCGACGTCGACGGCAACCTCAACGTCACGACCGGCACGGGCGGGGCCGCCGCCACGAACAACACCCTGTGGCGTGTCAACACCACCAACGCCCAGTGCACCGCGAAGCTGCTGCTCACCTCCGCCCTTTCCGCCTACAGCGACTATGAGGCGATCGCCAGCCCGGTGAGCGCGGTCATCATCCCGCCGACCCAGAGCAACCCGGTCGACACCGGCCTGACGGGAAGCATCGGCGACCTGGTTTATGCCGACATCAACGCCAACGGCTCCCACGATGCCGACGAGCCCGGGCTGTCCGGCGTGCGGGTCACGGTGAAGAGCGGTGCTGTGACAAAGACGGCCACGAGCGACAGCCGTGGCTACTACCGGGTCTTCGGCCTCACCGCGAACGGCGGCATGCCCTGGACGGTGAGCGTCGACATGAGCTCTCTGCCGCAAAACTGGCTTGCCAGCTCCGCCACCACCCTTCAGCGCACGCTGGCCAGCAACAGCGCGCAGGTCGATGACGCGGACTTCGGCTTCTTCGGTCCGGCGGACCCCTCGGTCGCCGCCAGCGTCAGTGGTGTCGTCTGGACGGACGTCAACGAGGATGCCGTGCAGGATTATGACGAGGACCTGCTTTCCGGCGCGCGCGTGCTGCTTTATCGCGACCTGAACAGCAACGGCACCCTGGAAGGAACGGATCTTCTCATCCGCGCCACCTTCACCGACGACCAGGGCATGTACAGCTTCACACGCCTCAATCCAGGCGCCTACCTGCTGGATGTCGAGGAGCCGACACTGCCCGTGGGCATGATCCTGGTGAGCGGCGGCGGCAATGTGCGTGCCGTGACCCTGGCGGCGCTGCAGAACCGCACCGGGGTGAATTTCGGCTACAACCACACCGGCAGCATCGGCGACACCGTGTTCTACGACCTGAACGTCAACGGTGTCCAGGACGCCGGTGAGGAGGGCGTCCCGAACGTGCGTGTCAGCGTCTATGAGGATGGCAACGGCAACGGCAGGGTGGACGGGGATGAGCGTGAGGCGGGCATCGGATTCACCAACGCCAGCGGCGTCTACACCGTCGGCAAGCTTGCGCCGGGACAATATGTGACGCGGGTGGACGAACAGCATGTCCCTGCTCCGCCGTCGAGCCCGAACGCCGGACTTTACAACACCATGCTGCCGACGCAGGGCGAGGAGATCGGCGTGACGCTGGCGGCGTCCCAGGCGGTGACGAACGCCGACTTCGGCTTTGCCGAGATGGGGCTGGCCGAGGGGCATGTCTTCCATGACGCGAACTCCGACGGGCACCTGAATCCCGGCGAGGCCGGGCTGCCCGGCATCACGGTCACGGCGACGGGGACGGCATCGGGCGGCGGCGCCATCAGCCGCACGGCGGTGACGGACGTGGCGGGCGAATACGCCTTCCTGCTTCCGGCGGGCAGCTATGTCATTACTTTTGACTCGGCGGACGCCGACTTTCCCGCCGGCATGACACGCCTCACCACGGTGGAGAGCCACACGGTCGTCATGCAGGGCGGCTGGGAGATGGCGGGGCTCGACTTCGGGCGCACCTACACCGGCGCGCTTGGCGGCAGGCTGTTTGCGGATACGAACGGCAACGGCGCGCTGGATGGTGGCGAGGGCGGCGTCGTTGGTGCGGTGGTGGAGCTGTTTGACGCCGCAGGCACCACCTGGCGCGACGCGCGTGTCACCGGCAGCGACGGCTCCTACCGTTTCGACGGCCTTGCCAACGGCGCCCATGTGGTGAAGGTGCGCGCGGACTCGCTGACGGCGATTCAGGGGCCCACGATCACGGCGGACCCGGTCGCGCCGCTGGATGGCATTGCCAGCGCCACGATCAGCTCGGGGGCCAGCGTCCTGAACCTGAACTTTGGCTACAGGCCGGCCCTGACGGTCCCGCCTTCCTCGGCCTGTCCGGCTCCCAGGGGCCAGACAATCGGCTCGCAATACATGGTGACGCGGGTTGGCAAGGACATCCTGGGAGGCCAGACCTACCAGCATTCCCAGTGCATCATGGGCATGTCCCCGAACGGCCGCTGGGTCACCGGGGTGCGCTTTGGCACGACGACGCGCGGCTTCCTGATCAACACGCTGACCAGCCTCTACACGGATGTGACCAAGGTGACGCCGGGCAATGTCCAGGCCGTGGGCTCGGATGTGAACGACGCGGGCGACGTGGTGGGGTATGAGAAATGGACCTCGGGCGCCAATGCGAATGTCATCCCCTGGTATCGCAACCGCGCGGCCTCCACCATCCAGCGGCTGACGACTCCGTTTGACGCCAGCCCCAGCATCACGGCATCACCGGTCTCCATCACCAACGACAGTTCCTATGCCTTTGGCAATGTTGATCCTGATGGTCCTGGAGGCACGCAGCCAAGCCAGGGCGGCTACTGGAGCCTGAGCTCGCGGGCATGGACACCGGTTTCCGGCTGGCGCGAGGTTCTGGATGTGAGCGCCGACGCCACGGTGGCGCTGGTCGTCAACAGCAGCGGCCAGGGCCAGGTCCTGCGCGGCACCGTGCTTGGTGGCTGGAGTTCGGTCGTGGTCAGCTTCAGCGGCAGGCTCAAGGGCGGCAAGGTCAGCCCGAACGGGCGCTACATCGGTGCGGCGGAAACCGTGGCCGGCGTGCCGGTGCCGTTTGTGTATGACACGCTGACGGGAATCCGCACCAACCTGCCGCGCGCCGCCTCCGACACCCTGGGCGGCATCGTCGGGGCGGTCAGTGACACGGCGCGCGTGCTGGGCAGCATCTACCGCAGCGGAGGCAGTGTCGCCGTGCTGTGGGAGTCGCCGGCCTCCTCCTACACCACCCTGATGAACGTGCTTGCGAACGACGGACATCTGGCGCTGGATTCGAGCTACTTCGGCTGGAACATCTACAACGGCGGCGATGGCATGTCGGCGGACGGACGCACCTTCGCAGTCTACGGCAACAACATCTTCAGCATGGAGGACTCGCTGATCTTCCAGAGCGTCGGTCCGGTCGCCGACCGCCTCTGCGTGGGCAATGCGGTGTGGAGCGACACCAACTCCAACGGCATCAAGGAAGTCGGCGAGCCCGGTGCGGCCGGCGTGGTGCTGCGCATCTTTGCGGCGGGTGATGACGCCGAGGTGGGCGGCAGCGGCACGGCGGCGGATTACGAAGTGCTGCCGCCGGTGACGACGACCTCCTCGGGCGCTTACAGCTTCAGTCCGCTGCCTGCGGGCAAGTACTACATCACCCTGACGCCCACGCCCGCCCTGCCGGTCAGCTCCGGTGCGCCGGACCTGGCGGACAACGGTCAGGACAACGACAACAACGGACGCCAGCCCGGTGGTCCAGGCACCCTCATCTACAGCCCGGTGATCACGCTTCAGCCAGGCACCGAGCCGGTGAACGACGGCGACAGCGATGCAAACACGGACTTCACCCAGGACTTCGGCCTGACGACGGGCCTTGCCATCGGCGACCTCGTCTGGGAGGACAGGGACGACAGCGGCATCTATGAAGCCGCTAACCAGGAGAAGGGCGTGCGTGGCGTCACCGTGCAGCTTCTGAACGCATCCACGGACGCCGTGCTGATGAGCACCACGACCGATGTCAACGGAGCCTACATGTTCGGCCTCGGCAGTTCGGCCGGAAGCTACAAGGTGCGCATTCCCTTCCTGCCTTCCTCCACGCCGATGACCTCCACGGCCGTGGTCAATGCGGACAACGGCGTGGATCATGACAACAACGGAGCCCAGCCAGGCACCGGTGGATCGACGGTGACCAGCATGAGCTTCAATGTCGCGATGGGCGCCGAGCCAGGGATGGCGGGCGGCGGCAGCTTTGAAAAGACCATCGACATCGGCGTGCGTGCCTGTCCGGTGCTCGACATCTCACCCGCCAGCCTTCCCGCAGGCGTGCAGGACACGGCCTACAGCCAGGCGTTGACGGCGGGCGGTGCGACGGGAGCCGTGACCTGGCAGCTTGCCAGCGGCAGCCTTCCGGAGGGGCTCACGCTCTCCAGTTCCGGCACCATCAGCGGCACGCCGGTGCTTCCCGGTGTCTCCATCTTCACGGTGCAGGCGACCGACTTCAAGGGCTGCACGGGATCCCGCTCCTACGCGCTGACCATCAACTGCCCGGTGATGAGCATCACGCCTTCGGCGCTTCCCGTGCCGGCGGTGGGCGTGGCCTACAGCCAGGCGCTCAGCACCAGCGGCGGACGTGCGCCCTACGTCTACGGCGTCACCAGCGGCAGCCTGCCCGCCGGACTCACCCTGAGCGCGGATGGGGTGATCACCGGAACCGTGGTCAACGCGGCGGCGGCCACCTTCTCGGTGACGAGCACGGACGTGAACGGCTGCCGAGGCACCCGCGCCTACATGGTCACACCTTCTTGTTATGCCATCACGGTGACGCCGGCGGCGGCGGCGACGGCGGCGGTGGGCACGGCCTACAGCCAGAGCTTCACGGCGGCCGGGGGTGTCGGCGCCTACACCTGGGCGGTCAGTTCCGGAACGCTGCCCGCCGGCCTGAGCCTGAACGCCACGACGGGCGTCATCAGCGGCACGCCGACCGCAGGCAACGGCACGGGTTCCTCGGTGACGGTTCGCGCCACCGACACCCAGGGCTGCGCCGGAACCCGCACGCTCAACCTGCTCGTCTGCCCGGTGCTCACCATCTCCCCCGCGAGCCTGCCGAACTGCATCCAGGGCGTGGCTTATTCCCAGAACATCAGCGCAGGTGCGGGCACGGCGCCCTACACCTACGCCATCACCAGCGGAGGCCTGCCGGCCGGTCTGACGATGGATTCCACAGGGGCCATCACCGGCACGCCCACCTCGAACAGTTCCAGCGCCTTCACCGTGCGCATCACGGATGCCGCCGGATGCCAGGCCTCACGCAGCTACATCCTCAGCGCTGGGTGCCCGGTGGTCACGATTTCACCGACCTCGGTGCCCTCGGGCACGGTCGGCACCGCCTACAGCCAGGCCTTCACCGCTTCTCCGATCACGGGTCTGATCGGGCAGTATTATTCGGGTTCCAACTTCAATGCCTCGCTGCTGACGAGGCTGGATTCCTCCATCGACTTCAACTGGGGTGCAGGCTCCCCGGATGCGGCCGTGCCGACGAACAACTTCTCCGTCCGCTGGTCCGGATTCCTGCGGCCGTCCAGCACGGGCAGCCACACCTTCCAGTGCACGACCGACGACGGCTTCCGCCTGTGGGTGAACAACACGCTCGTCATCGACCGCTGGTACGACCAGTCTGCGACCAGCCACACGGCCACGGTTTCCCTGACCGCAGGCCAGACGGTGCCGGTGCGGGTGGAGTACTATGAGAACGGTGGTGATGCCGTCGCCCGCCTTCAATGGTCCGGTCCGTCGTTCTCCATGAAGAAGGTGACGGAATGGGTGGGCTACCTTTGGAGCGTTTCCAGCGGCACGCTGCCCGCAGGCCTCAGCTTGAACAGCTCCACCGGTGTTGTCAGCGGCACGCCGACGACAGCCGGCACCTCCAGCTTCACGATCACGGCGACCGATGGCAGCAACTGCACGGGTTCACGCAGCTACACGATGACCACGTCCTGCCCGAGCCTGACGATCAACACCACCTCGCTGCCGGATGCCTTTGTCACCAATGCCTACTCCCAGACACTGGAGGCTGCTGGTGGCAACGCGCCGCTGACCTGGAGCCTGGCGAGCGGCACGCTGCCGGCGGGCCTGAGCCTGAGCAGCGGCGGGGTCATCAGCGGCACGCCCGCGAGCGCTTCATCCTCCACCATCACGGTGCGTGTCACCGACAGCTATGGCTGCCAGGCCATCAAGTCCTTCTCCCTGGCGGCACGAAGCCTGGGCCTGGGCAACCTCGTGTGGGTGGATTCCAACAACGACGGCCTGAGGCAGGCGACGGACAGCGGCGTGCCGATGCTGCTGGTGGAGCTCTGGACGCCCGGCGTGGACGGCATCCGCAACAACGGGGCGGGGGATGACGTGAAGCTGGGCCAGACCACCACGGACGTGAACGGCCTCTATCAGTTCATCAACCTCGCCGCAGGCGTCTACTATGTGCGCATTCCGACACCGCCCGCCTATTACCCGCAGGTTTCCGGCAGCGGCGTGGACCTGGACAACGGTGTCGGCAACGACAGCAACGCCCTCCAGCCGGGAGGCAGCGGCACGCCCGTGGTCAGTCCGCTGATCACCCTGGCCGTGGGCGCCGAGCCGGCCTCCGGGGTGGACGGTGATGACACTGACCGTGACAGCACGGTGGACCTGGGCTTTGCCAACCTTGATGTTTGTTATGTCTCCTCGCTGGTGGACAACGCCAGCTTTGAATTCCAGCAGCTCGCCAACGTTACCGGCACTCCCATGGCGCTGCTGGGCTTCAACGGCACGGAGACCGGCTTCGGCGCCGGCATCAACGGCTACCAGTGGACCGGCGGAGTGAACGGCACCAGCGGCCTTGGCGAGCCCATCCAGCGCGTCCAGGTGCTGGCGGGCAACAGCGGCTCCAAGGTGAGCTGGATCGAGTCCGGCAAGGCGCGCCATGGCCGTCGTTACCTGCTCTTCCAGGGCACCAACTCCTGCGTCAGCCTGCGTGCCGGCGGCGGTGGCGGCTGGAGCAGCGCGCTCCAGGCAGGTCGCGAATACCAGGTCTCCATCTGGGCTGCGAACGCCAGCGCCGCGAACGCCTCCATCCTGCTCGACATCGGCGCCGGTGCCCCGATCATCCAGGTCATCAACGGCGCCACGCCCGGACTGTACCAGTTCTACTCCGTGCCGCAGGGTGAGATGACGGCGACGGCTCCCGGTGAGCAGCAGTGCTGCGGCTTCGGCGGCGCGGGCGGCTCCTTCGCCTCCTTCACGGCAGCCGATTACAACGGCTGGAGCGAGGCGGCCGGCAACACGCAGCTCCCCCAGTGGCGTCAGTTCACCTGGCGTTTCCGCATCGCCCCGGGCGCGACTGCCTCGCAGATCGACACGGCTTCCTTCGTCTTCTCGGGCGGCTCGGGCACCAGCCCGGTGGTGATGGACCACCTCTCCCTCTGCGAAGTCTCGAAGTCGCCGACCCTCGCCATCGGCAACATGATCTGGAATGACGTCAACAACAACGGCCTGCGTGACGCCACCGAAGTCGGGGTCGGCGGCGTGCAGGTGCAGTTGTACCGCAGCCCGAACGACACGGCCGGTGATGCCGACGATGTGCTGGTTTCCTCCACCTCCACCACGCCCTCGGGCTCCTACACCTTCAGCGGTCTGGCGGACGGCAAGTATGTCGTCAAGGTGACGCCCCCCGCCAGCCTGCCCGCGACCAGCGGCACGGTGGTGGCGCTGGACAACCCTGTGGACAATGACAACAACGGTTCGCAGCCCGGAGGCGTCAGCACGGCGGTCTACAGCCCGGTCATCACGCTGGCCCTCGGCACCGAGCCGGTGAATGACGGTGACACCAACCCGGACACGGATTTCAGCGTCGACTTCGGCCTCTGGAGCGGCATCACGGTCGGCAACCTGGTGTGGGGCGACGCCAACAACGACGGCATCTATCAGGCGGGCACGGAAAGCGGCATCAGCGGCGTCTCCGTGCAGCTTCTTGACGGCTCCGGCAATGTCCTGCAGACGACCGCCACCAACGGTTCCGGCGCCTACGGCTTCCTCACCTACCAGCCCGGCCAGTATCGCGTGCGCATTCCGACGCCGCCGGCATCGGCCCCGCTCATCGCCGCCATCAACCAGGCGGCGGACAACGGCGTGGACAATGACAGCAACGGCAGCCAGCCGGGCGGCGTCGGCACGGCGGTGACCAGCCCGCTGTTCACCCTCACGGCCGGCAGCGAGCCGGGGGTCGTCGGCTCAACCAACATTGAGAACACGATCGACTTCGGCTTCCGCGGCTGCCCTGCCATCAGCGTCAGCCCCTCCTCGCTTTCGGTGGCCACGCAATACAGCCCCTACAGCGTCAACTTCAGCGCCACCGGCGGCGCCGGCCCCTATGCATGGTCAGTGTCCGCCGGCACCCTGCCAGCGGGCCTGACGCTGACCTCCTCCGGCGTGCTGAGCGGCACTCCCAATGCCGCGGCGCTGCCGGGTTATCATTCCTTCACGGTGCGGGCGCTGGATTCCGCCACCGGCTGCGCTGCCACGCGTGACTATGTTCTGACGGTTCAGTTCCCCCTGGTTGGCATCTCGCCTGCGACCCTGGCCGGCGGCACCCAGTATGCCGCCTACTCGCAGACGCTGACGGCTTCGGGCGGCACGGCGGCCTATGGCTGGAGCGTGAGCCCGCCAGTGCCCGCCGGAGCCGTGTCGTGGTGGATTGCTGAAAATGGCAGCGCCGATGCGCTGATGGCGAACTTCTCGCCTGCGTTCAACGGCCTCGCCTATCAGGATGGCGCCGTCGGCCGCGCCTTCCTGCTGGATGGCGTGGACGATCTGGTGGAGGTGGCGGACAGCACCTCCCTGAAGCCTGCCCAGATGACGCTGGAAGCCTGGGTGAATCCGGCTTCGAGCGGCCTTTCCGATGATGCCGTCGTGATGACCAAGACCACCGGCACGGCAGGGGCGGATGGCTACGGCCTGGGCTTCCTTGGCGGCGCCGGCACCTTTGGCTTCTGGCTGAATGACCGCGCTGGAAACCGTGTCACCACCACGCTCACCGCCGGTGTCTGGTCCCATGTGGCCGCCACTTATGACGGCGCGAACATGAGGCTGTATGTGAACGGCGTGCAGGCGGCTGTGAAGGCTTATGCAACGGCTGTCACGCACAGCTCCGGCAGCCTGCGCATCGGCGGCGGCAATGGAGGCGGCACCGCCTGGAAGGGTGGGCTGGATGAACTGCTCATCTACAACCGCGCCCTTTCGGCGGCCGAGATCCTGAGCCGTCATACGTCCACCCTCACCGGCAACAATGGCCTGCCCGCCGGCATGAGCCTGAACACCACGACCGGCGTCCTGGGCGGCACGCCGACCAGCGTGCCCGCAGCCTACGCCTTCGTGGCGCGTGCCGCTGATGCCAACGGCAGCCCCGGCGTGCGCGCCTACAGCCTCACCATCGCCTGTCCGGCGATCAGCATCAGCCCGGCGACGCTTCCCTCCGCCGTTCAATACGAGGTTTACACCGCCCAGTCGCTCACGGCCTCCGGCGGCACGGCTCCCTACACCTGGTCGGTCTTCTCCGGCAGCCTGCCCACGGGCATGACGCTGAGCAGCGCGGGAAGCCTGAGCGGCACGCCCGGCGCCAGCCCCGGCAGCTACAGCTTCACCGTGCAGGCGCGTGATGTGAACAACTGCACGACCACCCGTGCCTACACGCTCACCGTCAGCTGCCCGGTCATCACGCTTTCCAGCACCACCTTCGCCGACGCCACCCAGTTCGCCGCCTACACTCCGGTGACGGTGGGCGCCAGCGGCGGCAGCGCCCCCTACACCTTTGCCGTCAGCGCCGGCGCCCTGCCCACGGGCATGAGCCTGAGCAGCGCCGGCATGGTGAGCGGAACACCGACGGCGGTGCCCGGCGCCTACGCATTCACCCTCCGCGCCACTGACAGCAACAATTGTTCGGCCACCCGGGCCTTCTCGGTTGTCGTGGGCTGCCCGGTCATCAGCATCACGCCGGCGGCGCCGGCCGCGGCCACCCAGTATGCGGCCTATTCGCAGGCGCTCGCCGCCTCCGGTGGCAATGGTGGTTATGTCTGGAGCGTCAGCGCCGGCTCGCTGCCCGCAGGCCTGGGCCTGGGCACCGGCGGGGTCATCAGCGGCACGCCGACGGCTGCGCCCGGCAGCTACGGCTTCACCGCCCGCGTCATTGACGCCGAGGGCTGCGCCGCCACGCGGAGCTACTCGCTTGCGGTGAACTGCCCGGCCATCAGCATCTCACCCGCCACCCTGCCGGCCGCCACGGCGACAACGGCCTACAGCCAGGCCCTGGGCGCCGCGGGAGGCACCGCAGCCTACACCTGGAGCCTGCAGAGCGGCACGCTGCCGGCGGGCATCACGCTGTCCTCCGCTGGCAGCCTGGCGGGAAGCACCAGCCAGGTTGGCGGCTTCAACTTCACGGTGCTCGTGACGGACGCCAATGGATGCACGGCCACCCGCAGCTACACCCTGAGCGTCAGCTGCCCGAGCCTCGTCATCAGTCCATCGTCCCTGCCGGATGCCGTGACGGCAACGGCTTACAGCCAGACCCTCAGCGCCACGGGCGGCGTGGGAGCCATCACCTGGTCGCTGGTCGGCGGCAGCCTGCCCACGGGGGTTTCCCTCAGCCCCGCAGGTGTCATCAGCGGCACGCCTTCGGGAGCGCCGGGCGGTTACAGCTTCACGGTCCGGGCCAGGGACACCAACAACTGCGAGGTGACCCGCTCGTACCTTCTCAACCTGCTCTGCCCGGTGGTGTCGGTGACCACAAGCAGCCTGGGCAACGGCACCACCGGGGCGGCCTACAGCACCACGCTGGCGGTGAGCGGCGGCACGACTCCGCACAGCTGGAGCATCGCCAGCGGAGCCCTGCCGGGCGGCCTTTCCCTGAGTTCTGCAGGTGTCATCAGCGGCGTGCCGACGGCGGCGGGCACCTTTAACTTCACCGTTCAGGTCAAGGACGCCTACAACTGCTCCGCCACGCGTGCGCTGAGCCTGACAACCGTCTGCCCCACCCTGACCCTGGCTCCGGCGAGCCTTGCGTCCGGCTATCGTGGAGTGGCCTACAGCCAGACCCTGGCCGCGGGCGGCGGCACGGCCCCTTACACCTATGCGGTCACCAGCGGTGTGCTGCCGGCGGGACTGAGCCTGAGCACGGCCGGAGTGATCAGCGGCGTGCCGACGGCCACGGGAACCGCCACCGTCACCCTGCGCGCCACGGATGCCAACGGCTGCCAGGTGTCGGCTGACCGCAGCATCACCATCAACGGCCTCGGTGTCGGTGACCTGGTGTGGAATGACCTGGATCAGGACGGTGTTTTTGATGCGGGTGAAACCGGCGTCTCCGGCGTCGTGCTCCAGCTTTACCGCACCACCAACACGGTTGTTGGCGACGGCGACGACGCCCTTCAGGGCACGGCCACCACGGACAGCGGCGGCCTCTATGGCTTCAGCGGGCTCGTCCCCGGCAACTACTTTGTCCGCATCGCCACGCCTCCGGCCTCGCATCCTTACTCCTCGGGCGTGATCGTCACGACGGACAACGGCGTGCAGGGCGACAACAACGGCAGCCAGCCGGCAGGGAAGGGGACGACCATCACCAGCCCCGTGATCGCCCTGGCCGTCGGGCGTGAACCCGGTGACATCGTGGGCGGCGGAGACACGGACAGCAGCATCGACTTCGCCCTGCGTGCGGTTCCCGCCCCCGGGACGCCGCTCCTGGAATACGACATGAACACTGCCAGCAGCGGCCTGCCGGCCCCCCCGAGCTACCAGAACCCCTGCATTGTCAATGCCGCGAAGATCCAGCTTGAGGAGGATCTCAACGGCCTCACCGACGTCAGCGAACCCGCCTACTCCGGCCCGATCAAGGGGGGCTCTCTCAGCCGCCGGGTGCGTGAATGGGATGATGTCTTTGATGTCAGCTACAATGCGGCGCGCACCAGCCTGACCCAGCTTCGTGACAGCCTGTGGGTCCGGTTTGACATGGACCCGACCTCCACGGGCAACATCGGCAACCTGCTGATGGACGTGCGCCGTGTGAACAGCACCTCGCCGGTCTCGGGCAAGGCCTACCTCACCTGGAAAGAGGGGGCCGGCTACCACACCGCCGTCACCAGCACCTTCACCTTCTCCGCCGAAACGGCCTGGTATTCGCAGAACCTGAACTGGGCCAGCTTCATCGGCGGAGCCACGGCGCTTCCGACGGGCGGCCAGCTGGCCGGCAAGTCATTCCTCCTGGAGATCTACCTCTGGGGCGGCGACAGCACGGGTTACATCGACTTCGACAACATCGTCCTCGAAGGCAGCGCCACCTGTGATCCTCCCACCCTTTCCGTCGGCGACTTTGTCTGGAGCGACCTCAACTGCAACGGCATCAAGAATCCGCGTGAGCCAGGCCTTCCCGGGCTGAAGGTCGACCTCTACCGCGCCGGGGCCGACGGCCTTGCCAACACCGCCGACGACACCTTCCACGCCACCACCGAGACCGACGCCAACGGCTACTACCTCTTCAGCGGCCTGGCGGCGGGGCAGTATTTCGTCAAGATCCCGACGCCGAGCAGCGCCTGGCCCGTCGCATCGCCGGCGGTGAGCCTGGACAACGGCGTGGACAATGACAGCAACGGCCTGCAGCCCGGGGGCAGCGGCACGGCGGTCAGCAGCCCGGTGATCAACCTGGCGCTCAACAGCGAGCCGGGCGCCGCCGGCGGCGGCAACAAGGAGATGAGCGTCGACTTCGGCTTCTGCGCCGCCATGAGCATCGGCAACCTGGTCTGGAGCGATGACAACAACAACGGGCTTGTGGACGGAGGCGAAGGCGGCGTTCCGGGAGCCGTGCTGGAGCTGTATTCGACCGTGGACAGCAGCATCAACAGCGGGGATGACGTCCTGGTCGCCTCCTGCACCACGGATGCCACGGGGGCCTACAGTTTCAACGGCCTGCCCATCGGCAGGTATTACATCAAGCTGACTCCTCCGATCTCGCACCCGCGTCGCAGCAGCACCTTCAGCAGTTCGGACAACGGCGTGGACAACGACAGCAACGGCGCATCACAGGCCAGCCGCGGCGAGCCGGTCTACTCCATGGTCGTCACGCTCGCCTCCCTGACCGAGCCGGGCAGCCTGCTCGCACCCTTTGGCGGCAACAGCGAATACACCGTCGACTTCGGCCTGAGGCCCGTCTTCGTCAGCGTCGGCAACCTGGTCTTCAAGGACGGCAACAGCAACAACCGTTATGACAGCGGCGAGGGCGTCGGTGGCGTGCGTGTGGACCTGATGAATGAAAGCGGCGTCTTTGTGCGCAGCACGACGACCAGCACCTCCTCCACCAACCGCGGCTCCTACATCTTCACCAGCGTCGTTCCCGGCCGGTATTATGTCCGCATTCCGCCGAGCGAGTTTGCCTCCGGCATGGCCCTGGCGAACACCCTGTCGATCACGCCCTCCAGTCCGGTGAACGACGCCCTGGACGACAACCAGCCCGATGGCGACAGCGGCGTGGACAACGCCTCGCCGTCCACCAACGGCATCTCCAGCCCGCTGCTCACCCTGTATGAAGGCGAGCAGCCGACCAACAGCACGGGTGAGTCGGGCTTCCGTTACGGCCTTGATGACGGTGCGGATGACAACGGCAACATGACCGTGGACTTCGGCTTCCGATCCACCGGCCCGAGCGAGACAGGCTGCTATCACCTGGCCTTTGGCGACACCAGCCGTGATGGCACGCTGCTGGAGAAGTCCGCGGAATGGACGCCCGCCCAGGCCTACGACTTCAACTATGCCGCCAACATCGCCTACATCGACTCCTTTGACCTGACCTACGACGCGCCCACGAAGCGCCTGCTGCTGGACGCACGGTTCAACCAGATCGGCGCTGCCAAGGTGGACGCCCTGTGGATGCTGGTCAGCACCGGTGGCAATCCGGCGGATGGCAACCACGCCGTCATCTATGTCGATGGATTCAGCCGCGGCAGTCCGCAGCTCAGCATCTACAGGTACGACGCCGCGCTGGGTCATCAGAGCTGGCAGACGGCGGCGAACCTGATGCTCAGCACCGCGGCGGGCGGCCCGAACTCCGCCGACGTCCTGCAGAACAAGGTGACTGAAAGCGGCGCGGACGTGCGCTTCCAGTTCGTCATCGATGTCAACCGCGTGAACACCGCCTCCAACTGGACGGCCATGGGGGTCAATGCGGCAACCTGGGAGGGCCTGCTCATGGCCGGCACCAGCGGCATCGTCCTGCGCACGGTGGACCTCGACAGCGCTCCGGTCTATGACGCAGCGGGCGCGCTGACCAGCTTCCCCTACACGCCGGGTGCCGCCACCCAGGGCACGTTTGAAACCGACGCCGCCGGTGTGTTCACCATCGCCACGGAACCCTGCTCCTCCTCACCCTGGGTCAGCATCGGCAACCTGGTCTGGAGTGACACGAACAACAACGGGCTCAAGGATGGTTCCGAGCTTGGCGTCAGCGGCGCGACCCTCAGGCTCTTCGATCCGGGTGCGGATGGTGCGGTGGGCGGCAGCGGCGCCAGTGCGGATGTCCAGGTCGGCTCCTCCCTGGTCACCTCCGGCAGTGGTGCCTACAGCTTCACCAACCTGGTGCCCGGCAAGTATTACATCCGGGTCACGCCACCGGCCGCCTTTGCCGCCAGCGGAGGCGTGGCCGTGACGCTGGACAGCCGCGTTGACAATGACAACAACGGCAGCCAGCCCGGCGGTCCGGGCTCGGACCTCTTCAGCCCGGTCATTGACCTGGCCGTGGGTGCTGAACCCGACGCCGCAGCGGATGGGGACGGCAGCAGCGGAGACGCCACGGTGGACTTCGGCCTCTGGAGCGGCTTCACGGTCGGCGACCTTGTCTGGAACGACGTGAACAACAACGGGCTCAAGGATTCCACGGAAACCGGCGTCAGCGGCGTGATCGTGGAACTGGTCAACCCCGGGGCTGATGGCGCCGTCGGCGGCACGGGCGGCAACATCGACACCGTGCTCCAGAGCAGCACCACCAACAGCACCGGCGCCTACAGCTTCCGCGCCTACACGACCGGAGCTCACTACGTCCGCATCACTCCGACGGCTTCGCTTTCCCTGGCCTCCTCCGTGGTGGTGACCTCCGACAACGGCGTGAACAACGACAGCAACGGCAGCCAGCCCGGCGGGGCCGGGACGGCGGTCAACTCCATGGTGTTCAACCTCGCCCCAGGCAGCGAGCCGGGCGGCACCGGCACTACCAACAGCGAGACCACGATCGACTTCGGCCTGCGCGGCTGCCCGACCATCACCATCAGCCCGACATCGCTGCCCGTGGTCACCGTGGGCGCCGCCTACAGCCAGACGATCACGGCGGCGGGCGGCAACTCGCCCTATTTCTGGGATGTGCCCAGCGGCTCGCTGCCCGCCGGATTGACGCTTTCCAGCACGGGCTTGCTCAGCGGAACCACCACGGCCGCCACGGGCAACTACAGCTTCACGGCACGTGTCACGGACACCTCGGGCTGCCAGGTCTCCCGCACCTACACCCTGACGGTGGCATGCCCGGTCCTTGCGATCACTCCTGCCAGCCTTCCTGCCGGAACTCAGGCGGCCGCCTACAGCCAGACGCTGACCGCCTCCGGCGGCACCACGCCCTATGTTTGGACGCTGGCCTCCGGCGGGCTGCCTTCAGGCATCACGCTGTCCGGCACGGGTGTCCTGAGCGGCACGCCGACGGTTCCCGGCACCTACAGCTTCACCGCCCGTGCCACCGACGCCCGCGCCTGCTCCGTGGACCGCGCCTATTCGCTGTCCATCGCCTGCCCGACGGTGACGGTCACTCCGGCAAGCCTGTCCGCAGCCACCATCGGCACGGCCTACACCTCCGTCACCTTCAGCGCCTCGGGAGCCACTGCTCCCTACACTTGGAGTTATGCCGGCACGCTGCCCGCAGGCATGAGCCTGACCGGTGGCGGCGTGCTGAGCGGCACCCCCGGCGGTGCGCCGGGCTCCTACGCCATCACGGTCACGGCGACCTCGGCCCATGGCTGCACCGGCAGCCGTGCGCTGACCTTGACCGTCAACTGCGGCACCTTGAGCATCACGCCTGCGAGCCTGCCAGCCTCCACTCAAAACGTCGCCTACACCGCCCAGACGCTCAGCGCTTCAGGCGGAACCGGCCCGTATGTCTGGAGCATCGCCTCAGGTGCGCTGCCGACAGGTGTCAGCCTTTCCTCCGGCGGTGTGGTCTCGGGCACGCCGACGGCCGTTCCCGGCACTTATTCGGTGACGGTGCGGGCCACGGATGCCTACAGCTGCGCCTCCACCCGGGCCTATTCCTTTGTGGTGAACTGCCCGCCGGTGGCCATCACGACCATCTCACTGGCCGATGCCGTCCAGTATTCCGGCTACTCCGCCACGCTGGCCGCCAGCGATGGAGTGACGCCCTATGCCTGGAGCCTCACGAGCGGCACGCTTCCCACGGGCCTGAACCTTTCCTCCGGCGGTGTCTTGAGCGGCACCCCCACGCAGCTCGGCACCTTCGCCCTCACCTTCCGTGTGGCCGATGCCAATGGCTGCGCCGCGACCCGCACCCTTTCCCTGACGGTGGCCTGCCCGGTCATCTCGCTCACTCCCACCACGCTTCCTTCGGCGGCCAACAACGCGCCTTACAGCCAGCAGCTGGCCGCAGCGGGCGGCACTTCACCTTATGTCTTCACCCGCACCAGCGGCACCATCCCCACGGGCATGACGCTGTCCTCACAGGGCCTTCTTTTCGGATCACCCTCCTCCGGTCCTGGAAACTACAACTTCACCGTCCAGGCTACGGACGCCTCCGGTTCCTGCTCGGGCAGCCTGAGCTACACGCTGACCGTGACCTGCCCGACCATCACGCTGAGCCCGTCAACGCTTTCCAATGGCACCGTTGGCTCGGCCTACTCCGTCGGCCTTTCGTCCTCGGCGGGCACCGCACCCTACACCTACAGCCTGACCACGGGGTCGCTGCCGACCGGGCTCAGCCTGTCGCCAAGCGGCCTGATCTCCGGAACACCGACCACGGCGACCACCGCCAGCTTCACCGTGCAGTCGACCGATGCCTTCAACTGCTCCGGAACCCGTTCCTACACGCTCACGACCGTCTGCCCGGCCATCACGATCTCGCCCACCACGCTGGCCGAGGCCATTTACAACATGCCCTACTCCACCAGCTTCAGCGCCAGCGGCGGCACCGGACCGTACGCCTGGAGCGTCGTCGCGGGCACGCCGCCTTCCGGCATCACGCTGAGCAGCGCGGGCGTCCTGGCCGGCACCAGCACGGCCTTCGGCACGGCCACCTTCAGCGTTCGCGCCACGGATGCCTATGGCTGCTCGGCGACGGTGGCGGTCTCATTGACGGTCAAGGGCCTGTCCATCGGCGACCTGGTGTATGACGACGCCAACTACAACGGCATCCATGATGCCGGCGAGGCGGGCGTGAAGGACATCGTCGTGCAGCTCTGGGATCCGGGCGCGGACAACGCGGTCGGCGGCACGGGGCCGAATGCGGATGTCCAGATCGGTGCTGACAGGACCACCGGCGCCCTGGGCCAGTTCTCCTTCACCAACCTGCTGCCCGGATTCTATTACGTCCGGGTGATTCCGCCTGCAGACCTGCCCGTGCCCGGCGGCAGCCCTGTGAACGCCGACAACGGCGTCGACAACGACAACAACGCCGCCCTGCAGCCCGGCGGTCCTGGAACGGTGATCTATGGTCCGGTGGTCGAGCTTGCCGTCGCTGCGGAACCCGTCGCGGATGACGGTGACAACGACACGGACCACACGATCGACTTCGGCCTTTACAGGGGCATGAGCATGGGCACCGCCGCGCAGCCCGGCTACGTCTGGCAGGACACGAACGACAACGGCCTCCGCAACGCCGGCGAGCCTGGCATCGACGGTGTCAGGGTGGAGCTCTGGCAGGCGGGAACGGACACGCGCATCGGTGGAACGGACGACGTCCTGGTCTCCTTCACCACCACGGCCGACGGCGGCAAGTATGGCTTCACCCATCTGCCTCCAGGACGCTACTACCTGCGCCTGCCGGTGCCTCCTGCATCGCACCCGCTGTCCAGCTCGGGTTCGGTGCTCCTGGACAGCCAGGTGAAGGATGATGACAACGGTCATCAGGTGAACTCCGGCAGCATCTACAGCCCCGTGGTCCAGCTGGTCTCCGGCACCGAGGCCTCCGACGGAGGCTACAACGAAAACACCATCGACTTCGGCCTTCTTGCCGTCACGCCGAGCATCTACCTCTCCGCCACCCAGGATGACGGCATCCAGATCTACGCACCTTCAGGGAAGTACTCCGGCAACCTGCGTCATCCCTTTGGCGCCAGCCACAACCAGGGCGACGGCAATCCCTTCGACGTGCCCTACAACCTGGAGCTCGGCCCGGATGGAAACTGGTATGTGGCCCACTTCGGTGACGGCAACCTCTACCGCATCACCCCGGACGGAGTCCAGACCTCCGGCATCCTTGACAAGTCCGCCGTCACCCTCAACGAGCTTCAGACCTTTGCCATCGGCCCTGACGGCAGCTTCTACGTCGTCGATCATCAGGCGGGACGCGTGGTGCGCTTCCAGGGGCCGCTCGGGGCCTCGCCCGGCCAGCCGATGGGGGCTGCCCCCTACACCTTCATCAGCCAGGCGGGCATCCAGGACATCGGCTTCGGTCCGGATGGAAACCTCTACGCCGTCGTGCAGACCACCTCCACCCGGGATGTCCGCCGCTTCAATGCCAGCACCGGCGCGCTGATGAATGTCATCGTCACCGACGCCCAGCTTGCGGCCGTTGTCTCCGGCGGCCAGCCCGCGCCCGTCATCTCGGGCATCGACATCATCGGCGCCACCCTTTACGGCATGAACCGCTCCGACGGCGAGGTCTTCCGCATGGACATCACGACGCCTGAATCGCCCGGGGCGCCCCAGATCGTGGCGACCCTTGGCAGCGTCGGACAGGGCGAGGTGGACACGCGTGACATTGAGTTCAACCCGCATGACGGCCTCCTCTACATCACCGGCTACAACTGGACCCGCACGGTCATCGGCGGAACCTACAGCCATGGCGCGCTTCTGAAGGTGGATCCCGCCGGGGCTCCGAACGGCACCGTGAGCCTCTTCGAGGCGCCCGTCCCGACCCCGCCCGGGCCTAACAATGAAATCTGGTCGGGTCCCCGTGACATTGCGCTCGGCAGGGCCGGTCCTGCCTTTGCGGACACCGTCTCCGTCGGCAGCATGGTCTGGAATGACGTCAACGGCAACGGCGTGCATGACGCCGGTGAAAACGGCATCCCAGGCGTGCGTGTCGAGCTCTGGCGTGACGCCGACGGCAATGCCGCGAACGGCGCCGAGGCGCTCGTCGGCTGGACCTTTACGAACGCGCGCGGCGCCTACTACTTCTCGGGCCAGGCCGCCGGCGTCTACCAGCTCAAGGTGCCGCTCTCGAACTTCGGCGACGGCCAGGCGCTCGCCGGCTCCGGCTTCAGCAGCGCCGTGACGGTTGACTCCGACAACCAGGTGGACGGCGATGACAACGGCATCCAGGCCGGTGGCGCCCGCACCGAGACCGTGAGCCCGCTGATCACGCTGGCCCCCGGCCTGGAGCCGTCGGGCAACGGAGCCGCCGGCGTTGAATCCGGCGCCGCCGGCGACCTTGATGACTTCTCGCACGGCGTGTTCGCCACGGATGACGGCGGTGACATGACCGTCGACTTCGGGTTCGTGGAGCCCGGCGTCATGGGCATCGGCAACCTCGTCTTCGAGGACATGAACGGCAACCGCCGCTACGACAGCGGCGAAGGCATGGACGGTGTCGCCGTCGAGCTTTACTTCTGGGGCCAGGTGCCGGGCGTCAACCAGCCCGTCGCCACGACCACCACCGCCGGCGGCGGCAGGTACCTCTTCTCCGGCCTCTGGCAGGGCCAGTACTTTGTGCACCTGCCCGCCTCCCAGTTCCTGGCCACCGGCAACCTGCGCGGCCTCTTCAGCCTGGAAGGCGTGCAGGCGGGCGATGACAACGTCGGTGAGGATTCGGTGGACACCATGTCCCCCCACACCTCCGGCATCAGCACCACCCGCATCATCCTGACCCGCGACAGCGCGCCAACCAATGATTCGACCGAAACAGGCCTGGATGCGACGGCCGACGACGGCGATGACGCCAACATCGACCTCACCGTCGACATCGGCCTCTTCCGCCCGGTGTCGCTCGGCAACATGGTCTTCCTCGACAACAACTCCAACGGGCGCGCCGACGCCGGGGAGGGCGTGGACGGCATCACCCTCCAGCTCTTTGCATCGACCCAGGATCCGAAGACCGACCTGCCCCTGGCCTCCACCACCTCCGCCGGCGGCGGCCGCTACCTCTTCAACTTCCTGCGCCCGGGCAACTACCTGGTCCACATTCCCAAGGCCATGTTCGCCGTGGATGCGCCGCTCCACCGTCGCGTGAGCGTGGATGAAGGCCTGGCCGGTGACGATGACGCCGGCGAGGACGGCCGCAATGACAGCATCCCTGAGGCCGACGGCGTGACCTCCTATGTCATCACGCTCTTCCCCGGCGCATGCCCCACCGACGAGTCCGGTGAAACCGGCACGGATCATCTCAGCGACAATGAAAACGACGCCGCCGTCGACCTGACCGTGGACTTCGGATTCCAGAGCCCCGTCGGCATCGGCAACCTGGTGTTTGGCGACATCAACGGCAACGGCTTCGCTGATGAGGGCGAGGGCGTGGACGGTGTGACGGTGCACCTTTACCGCGCCGGCCAGACGCCGGGCGTCAACGAGCCCCTGTTCACCCGTGTGACCTCGGACGGCGGCAGGTACTTCTTCAGCTTCCTCGCCGAAGGCTCCTACTTCGTCCACCTGCCGGCCAGCCAGTTCAGGCCGGGCGCCGCCCTGGCCGGCCTTGTCTCCATGACGGGCGCGCAGGCTGCGGATGCCGATGATGACTCCGGTGAGGACGGCATCGACGATGAAAGCCCGTCCCTGAACGGCATCCGCAGCCGTGATGTGGACCTGGCCATCAATGCGGAGCCGACAACCTCGGAGACCGGCCTCTATGGCACGGATGACGACGCCGATGACGACAATCACAACCTGACCATCGACTTCGGCTTCGTCGCCACCAACTCCAACGCCGTCGGCGTCGGCAACCTTGTCTTCCTCGACCTCAACGCCAACGGCCATTACGATGCGGGCGAAGGTGTCGATGGCGTCACCGTGCAGCTCTTCCTGGCCACCGACGACCCCCAGGCCGATCCTCCGCTGCGCTCGACAACCTCCGCGGATGAGGGCGTCTATTTCTTCTCCGGGCTCGATGCCGGCCAGTATCGCGTCCACATCCCCGCCTCCCAGTTTGCCGCAGGCGGCCCGCTCCACGGCTGGAACTCGATGCTGGGCCAGGGCCTGGATGACGGCGTCGATGACAACTCGGATGAAAACGGCAGTGACACGGACCCCGTGCTGAACGGTGTCTCCTCGGTTGAGATCACGCTCGCTTCAGATGCCGAGCCGGTGAACTCCACGGGCGAGTTCGGCCGTGACGCATTCATGGACGATGCGGATGACAACAATTCCGACCTCACCGTCGACTTCGGCTTCTACCGACCCGTGGCCGTCGGCAACCTGGTCTTCATCGACAGCAACTACAACGGCCGAGCCGACGCCGGAGAGGGTGTCTCCGGCATCGAGGTGATGCTTTTCCACGACGGTGACGAAGCCCTGCCTGACGGCGCACGCGCCGTCGCCACCACGGACTCCAGCGGCCGCTTCCTCTTCAGCGACCTCGCCCCTGGCGGCTACTTCCTGCACATCCCCTGGTACATGTTTGTGGACGGCGCGCCCCTCTACCACCACGCCAGCGTGGCGGACGTCCAGGCAGGCGACGATCATCTTGGCGAGGATGGCATCGACGACGGCAGGCCCGACATCTACGGCATCCGCACGGCCCTGTTCACCCTGACTCCGGGAAGCTGTCCTGTGGGCACGGCCGAAGGCGGCCTCGGCGGTGACAGTGATGACCTCAGCGACGCCGCCGTCGACCTCACCCGTGACTTCGGCTTCGTGCCGCGAGTCCAGATCGGCAACGTCGTGTTCCGTGACGCGAATGCCGACGGTGTCTTTGATCCGAATGTGGAAACCGGCTTTGATGGCATTCCTCTCCAGCTCTGGAGCAATTCGGCGGGAGCGACCTCGCCCCTCGCCACCACGACCACGGCCAACGGCGGACAGTATGCGTTCAGCATCGCTCCGGGCTCCTATCACATCCGAATCCCTGCCTCGGCCTTCGCCGCCGGCGGTGCCGCGGCCAACTTCATCGCCGCGCCATCAACGCCGAACACCTCAGGCTTCCGCGTCGATGATGACCTCGGCCAGGATGGTTATGTGGACGGCGGCAGCGTGACCGCCGGAGGCATCCGCACGGCGGCCTTCACGGTGCTTCCCGGCCTGGCTCCCGATGAGACGAACGGTGAAACAGGGTTCCTGTTCTTTGATGACGACAGCTTCGACCTCGACTCCGACCTGACCATCGACATCGGCCTGGCTCCCAAGCCGCTGCTGGCGGGCAACCTGGTCTTTGCCGATGTGAACGGCGACTCCCGCTTCACCGCCGGCACCGACCTGGGCGTGCCGGGAGTCCAGGTGAACCTCTATGCCCTCGGCTCCGTGCCTGGCGCTGACATGCCTGCGGCCTCGGCCTACACCGACTTCCAGGGCGTCTACAGCCTGCGTGCCCCTGCTCCCGGCAGCTACTTTGTTCATGTGCCGGGCACTGAATTCATGGCTGGCAGGCCGCTGGCATCCGCCCTGCCTTCCGCAGGCTTTGGCAGCGACGACGGCAGCGACGACGCGGTCAATGAGGACACCCTTGCCGCTGCGGATCCCACAGGCACGGGCGTGTATTCCATCGTCTTCGACCTTGACTACGGCACCGAGCCTGCGGGCGCCCAGGAAGGCGGCTTCATGGGCGGCAGCGACGATTCCATGGATGCGGATGTCGACCTCACCATCGACCTCGGCTTCACCGGCGTCGGCTCGCAGGCGAACCTCGGCATCGGCAACCTGGTCTTTGTCGATGCCGACGGCAACGGCCGCTACGATGCGGGGGAAGGGAAGCCCGGTGTGTGGATGCTGCTGTATCGCGATTCAGACCTGCCAGGCCAGGCCACGCCCTACCGCAGCACGCATACCGACGCCTCCGGACGTTATGTCTTCACCAACCTGCCGGCAGGAGATTACACAGTCCATGTCGCTGCGGACAACTTCAAGCCCAACATGCCCAGCCCGGGCCAGCCTAACCAGACAGGTTCCGGCAACGCTCCTCTCTACGGCCTGGTTTCCGTCAGCGGCAGCCAGTCGGGCGTGGCGGATGACAACCTGGGCGAGGACGGCGTGGATGCCTCTGATCCGATGCTCGTCGGCATCAGCAGCGCCACCATCAGCCTGCAGGCTGGAGCGGCCCCCGCCGGAGCGGCGGAGGCGGGCTTCGACACGGCCTACGACAACGGCTTTGACTCCAGCTATGACCTGACCGTCGACTTCGGCTTTGTCGTGCCTTCCGGTGCTCCTCTGGCGCAGCGCGAGCGCAACCTGGCGGCGCCTTCTGCCGGCCAGGAGCCAACGCCGGCCACCTTCGCCACCTGGCAGGCGGCTCATGCGGGTGCCCCTGGTGCAGACAACGATTCGGACGGCGCGGCCAACCTGCTCGAATACGCGGTGGACAGCCTGCCTGAAAGCGGCGCCTCCCAGCCCTTGGTTAGCCTGGCGGCGGATCCGGCCACCGGCCGCATCGACGCCCTCTTCATCCGCCCCAGCGGCGGCCGTGCCGACGTCCGCTATGTGCTGGCGGCGAAGGCAGGCCTGCGTGACACGGCCTGGGCGACTCTCGCCATCGTGCCCTCGGTGACGCAGAACAATGATGGCACCGAAACGGTTCGTTATGCCGACGTGGCCTCGGACCCGGTCTTCGCGGGTTCCCAGACGGGCGTGGTGAGGCTTGAGGCAAGGCTGGACGCCAACCTGGATGGAACGGCCGAAGCCACCGCCTCCTCCGTGCCCCAGGCCTGGATGCGCCGCTTCATCACGGAACGCATGACCCTTTCGATGCCGCTGCTGAAGCCTGCGCTGTTCACCGGCACGGCGGCTTCCACCGCAGGTTCGAAGGTGACGCTGCCGGTGCCGGTGACGCTGCCGTCCGGAACCGGCTGCTACCTGGAGGTTCACAGCACGGGCGACCGCTTTGAGATCGACGCCGAGGCCTCCTCCGGGGCGGAGGTCAGCCTCGTGGGTGACAAGTCTCCGTCCGCCTCCCAGGTCTTCTCGATCCGCGCCCACTGGACGGTTGCCGAGCTCATGCAGGATTCCTTCAGCCTGGATGACCGGGTGATGTTCCTTGATGAAAGCGGCGCCTCCTTCAAGACCTCGACGCTGACGGCGGATGGATGGACCGGAGACTTCACCGGCGCGCGCAGCGTGCCGCCCGGAGAGGGCCTGCTGCTTCATGCCCGCAGCACCCCGGTCATGCTCACCTTCACCGGCGCCCTGCGCACGGGTCGCTTCAAGCTGCCGCTCAAGGCGGGAGCCCAGCTCATCGGCAGCGGTTATCCGATGGATCACAGCCCGCTCAGCCTCGGGCTTTCGGAAGCCAACGGCTTCACCGCCGGAACTGATTCCGCCAGCGCCGACCGCCTGCGCCTCTGGCTGGGGGATGCGACCGAGGGCGGCTCCAGCTACCGCAGTCTCTTCTTCCTGCGAACCGCCGAAGGCACGGCCTGGGTGGATGAAGCCGATCCTTCGCTGCTGGATGTGACGCGCGCCTTGCTGATCCAGCCCGGCCAGGCCTGGTTCATCCTTCCCAGGGCCGCGCACCCGGACTATCAGGAACCGTGATCCGGACGGAGCCGACGAAGACGATCAATCCCGCCATCCAGGGGCTGCGGGGTGCCGCAGCCCTGGCGGTGATGCTGGTGCATGTGCACTTCATGGCCCTGAACGGCGGCCTGACGAAGCTGTCCGGTCCTGCCTGGATCGAGGACCTCGGGCCTTATGCGGTGATGCTGTTTTTCTGCATCAGCGGTTATCTCATCACCTCCACCCTTTCACGTCACGGCGACGTCCGCCGCTTTGCCGTCAACCGTGTGGCGCGCATCTATCCGGTCTTCGGGCTGCTGCACCTGGTCATGTTCACGGCGGGGCCGTTCATGAACTATGAATGGATGGGCGCGCTTCGTGGCGATCCGCTGGCCTGGGCGGGGCATTTTGTTTCCAACCTGCTCTTTCTTCCCGGAATCTTTGACCTGCCGATCGCCCAGAAAAACACCTGGTCGCTGAGCTATGAGGCGTGGTTTTACCTGGTTGCCGGCCTTCTGTCTGCAGGACTGCGCCGACGCTGGACGCTGCCTGGGATGATCTTGTCCGGCCTGGCGCTCCTGATGATCTCCGTGGTGGCCTGGCGGGAGGTGAAGGTTGTCTTCTTCGCCGTCGGGGCGCTGGTCTGGTGGGGGCGGCGGCGCGGGCTGCTGAATGCTCCACCTCTTGCCGGCATCCTGGGCGTTCTGGGCTGCGTGGGCGGCTTCTCGCTTTACTGCCACGGGCATTACCTGCTTTCGGCGGCTGCAGCCCTGGTCTTCTTCGCCGGCCTGGCGACGAACTGCGGCTTCCTGGCCCGGGTTCTGTCAACGCCACCCCTGCTCTGGCTTGGGAAGGTCAGCTACAGCCTCTATCTCCTGCATCCCTTCGTGCTCGACGTGCTGAGGCGTCTGTGTGTGAAGATGGCCACCCATTTTCCAGGCGTTCCCTCCCTGGCCGTCTTCTGGGGCGCGGGCATCATCGCGGTCCTGCTGGCCTCCGCCGCCTGCCATGCGCTGGTGGAGGTGCGCTTGACACGCTTTTGCTTCCCGAGGCGCGGCTGAGGCCGTCGATGCTCAGGCCTTTTTGACGCGCTTGTGCGTGATGGTTCCCTGCAGGGTGGTCTCGCCTTGCTCGCCGGTGAAGGTGACCTTGGTGATGATGACGTCCCTGCTGTCGTCGGCAAAGCTGTCCTGGACGGCGATGCTGCTGCCGCCGTTGCCGGTGATGGCCTTGAGCTCAAGGGTGGATGTCACGTCGGACAGGCTGCCTTCAAACCGGATCGGCTGGCCGTCCCCGCCCGCCAGGATGGCCTCGTAGCTGTCCGTGGCCGGATTGCGCGTGAACGTCCAGGTGAACTTCTGCGTGTCGCCGTTCACGGTGCGAGTGCCTTCGATGGAAAAGCTGTCCTCGGCGTCGGCCTGCCCCTTCCAGCTTTCCTGGATGCTGACGGTGTTGTTTTCATTCCCCTTCAGCTCCCCCTCGGCGTTCCATTCGCCGACCAGGTGCTTGAAGAAGCCGTGCGTGGACAGGTCCAGGGCGCTGACGGGCTGGCAGCACAGCAGCGCCAGGAGGAGGGGCAGGGCGGTCTTTGTCATGCGGGCAGCCTGCCATGAAACCGGCTCCCTGCTCAAGCCTGAAGTTGAGCCGCTGCATTGCCACGTCGGACGGCCTGGAGCGCGGCTTCTCCCAGGACGGACTCCTGAAGCTTCAGGGCCGCCGACTCCCAGTAGAAGAAGGGCGCATGGCTGCCGAAGCAAAGTTTGTCAGGCGGCCACAGGTCCAGCAGGTTCTCGACGCCGCCGACCCCCTCGACCATCGCGATGTCGACCCAGGTTCCGGGGCAGCCGCGCAGCGCGGTGTTGATCATGGATGCGTTCGCATTCAGCACCATCACGCGGGCCTCCGGCCTCGGCTTCATGATGCTTGCCAGCGGCTTCAGGTCCACGGGCGGCAGCTGCATGAGCGGTGTCTGGGTGCGCGGGTCCTCAAGCTGGGCCACGATCTGCACAAGCATCTTTTGTTCGGTCGCCGCCTCCAGGACGCGGGTGAAGGGCGCGTCCGCCAGCGTGTAGCCATGATGGTTGGGGTGCAGCCTCAGGATGCGCATGCCATGCTGGTCGGCGCAGCGCTTCAGGTCGTCCTCCCAGGCGGGCAGGGCCGGGTTCACGCTGCCCGCAGGACGCAGCCTTGGCACGGCCGCGCAGCGCCTGGCCAGCCGCGCGTTCACCTGGGCGAGGTCGCGGTGCAGCAGGGCTTCAAAGCTGCCGGCCCAGGCTTCGTCCACGCCTCGCGCCGCCAGGAAGTCGTTGTCGATCTCCGGCAGCATCCGGTGAGGATGGGGGCCCAGGTGGATGTTGCAGTCGATCAGCCCGCTGCGCGTCTCCGCCGCAGGCAGGGAGGCTGCGGCCATGGCCGCCGTTTGAATCATGAAGTGTCGCCGGTTCATGCCTGGATTCCTTTCGCCTTGAGGATGGGCAGCATCAGGCTGCGCAGGTTGTGGCAGAAGATCTTCTCCTTGTCAGCCTCGCTGACCTGCGCGCCGTGGACCTTGGCGAGCTGGCTGGCAAAGCTGCGCCCGCCGCTGTCGCTGCCGTAGATGACCCGCCCGGCCCCCAGCTCGCGCACGGCCATTTCTGTGATGCCCCAGGTCGGGTCGCTGCCGGCGAGGTCGGCATACAGGTTCTTCTGGTCGCGGATGGCGCGGATGCCCTGCTCCCAGGAGCCGCCGGTGTGGCCGCAGATGATCGGCACCCGGGGAAAGCGGCGGGCCAGTTCCACCAGGTCGTCCGGGGTGGATTCGCCGGCATAGTTGCCGTTGGTCTTGAACCAGGTGTGCTGGAAGATCACCGCCTTCAGCTCGGCGGCCCGCTGGATGATGGGGTCGATCTGCGGATCATTGCAGCGCTTCGCCACCCACAGCTTCACGCCGACCATGGGGCCTCTGGCAACGCAGCGCTCAAGCTCGGCCAGGCTGCGTTCGACATGCCTGGCGCTGAGATACACGAAGCCGAAGGCGCGGTCGGAATGCTTTGCCAGCGCGCGCAGGACGTCGTCGTTCTGCCGGGTCAGGTCGTCCGGTGTGGGATCCTGCACCCACTTCATGCCCATGTAGACGCAGAGCCGTTCGATGCCGACACGGTCGGCGTAACGGAGCAGGCTGCCCAGCCGTTCCTCCGGTGTCAGTCCGGCCACTCCGCTCAGGTGGCAATGCAGGTCCCAGATGCGCATGCCACCTTAACGCACCTGCGCCGGGGCTTCCGTCAGCCCGGTCATCGATCCACGAAAAAAAACGGGACGGACTTCGCCGCGCTTGCAGAACCTGGGGCATTCAAAGCCGCGAGCATCATGTCATCCATACGCCCTCACCTCGACGATGCGTGCATGGTCGATGCCATTGGTGCCGGTGAAGTTAAGGCGCAGCCGGGTGACGGATTCAACCGGACCAAAGACGTGCCTGCGCAGGCGCTGGTGATTCTGGGTGACGTCTGCCAGGGTGCGCCAGCCATCGGCGGTCTCGATACTGATCTCGTAATCACGAACCGTCTCGGGCTGCGGACGGCCCCAGTGCATTTTTTGCGTGTAACCGTCGGCCTGTGACAGAGTGAGGAGCCGGTGCAGGCCGGTGTCGAAGACCAGGATGACTTCGCGGAGTGAAACGGGCCTGTCCCAATGAATTTCAAGCGTGGCGGGAAGCTCGCGGCTCATCCAGCGATGCAGGCCAGGCTGCTGACGTTCTGCCGGCAGCTTTGTGACGATGCGCGTGATGCCGCTGCGTACGCTCTCGGGGGCGTTCACCGAAGATGAGGAGGTGATCCTGGAGGCGCTGCGCACCAGATCCTGCGGGTCTTCATTGCTGCGGCCGATCAGGTGGCAGTCGTTGCGCAGAAGCTGCTGCTGAATGGCGTGGATGAGTCCGGCGTCGTCGGCGATGTCGGCGGGCGGGACACCCTGTCTCAAGGCAAGCGCCGCGGCGGTGCCGACGCCTTGACCGACGACGGCGCAGGTGGCCATGACGCGGGTGGAGGCAAAGGCGATGTGGGTGGCGGAAAGGTTGCGTCCGGCGAACATCAGGTTGCGCGGTCCGGCGGAGACGCAGCAGCGCAGCGGTATGTCGTAGATGAACGGCAGCTCGTGCTGGGTGCAGGGCGGTTCGTCCGGGGCGTCAACACCCTCGGGCGGGTGCGTGTCGATGGGCCAGCCGCCGTAGGCGATGGCATCGGGGAAGGGGCGTGATGCGAGCAGGTCGCCCTCAGTGAGGATGTGCTGGCCGACGAAGCGGCGGCTTTCACGCTTGCCTGGCAAAAAGCCGATCCACTCCAGCGCCCAGTGTGAGGCGTCGATGCCCGAGCGGTTCTTGACGAAGTCCCAGACGCCCAGCGTGATGGCGAGCAGTTCATCACGAATCTTTTCGTTGTCCTTCAGCGTGTCGAGGCATCCGCCCCATTCGATCCACCAGTAGCCGTATTCGAGGCCGAGGTCGAAGCCGCTCTGCCCGTAGGGCCGCAGCTTGAAGTCGTCCTCGCTGAAGCGTCGTGCCCATGGCGGCGCCTCGAAGGGCATCGGGTGTTCGTGCTTCCGTGCCTGGAACATGATCGACGAACCGAGCGTCCTGGCATCCGCCTCGTCCTGCGCGAGGAATTCGCCAAACTGTGCCTTGCCCTCACGCCCGCGCATGAACGGCGCGCCGGCTTCGGCGCCAAGGCGTCCGTCGCCTGTGCAGTCGACGAAGGTCTTCGCCCGGAGGATGAAGGCATCCTCCGTGGACGGCCTTTCAGCGCGCACCTCGCGGATGAGCCCGTCTTCCAGCTCGGCGCTGACGACAGTGGTGTTTAAAAGCAGTGTCAGATTCGGTTCCCGCCGGCACTTGTCGTAAAGCAGCAGGTCCATGAGGGCGGGCGAGCGTTGAGGATTGTTCACGGCCAGGTCCAGCCGCAGTTCCTCGATGATGCCGCCCTCGCGCAGTTCGTCCTGCAGTTCCTGCCCGCCTCCGAGGCCGGTGGCGCCGACGATGTGCATGCGCACCTCGCTGCTGGCGTTGCCGCCGAGGACGCTGCGGTCCTGGCAGAGGATCACACGGGCTCCAAGCCTTGCCGCCGCGAGCGCACAACACACGCCCGAGATCCCTCCTCCTGCCACCAGCAGGTCCGTTTCAAGCGTGTGCACGGTCGCGGGCATGAGGCGGCGTGATCAGAATTCCACCGCTGACCTTGCCGACTTCATGCCGCTGGAGACGCAGCGGAAGTCGCTGATGACGTTGAAGAAGCGGAAGCCCATGGCGTGATACCTTTTCACCTGCTCCGGCGCGCAGGGGATGGCCGCGACCTTGCCGTGGCGCTGGCAGGCGGCCACGACCTTCTCCAGGATGGCCAGCACCTCAGGATCATCGGTCCTGCCGAACTTGCCCAGGCCGAGCGTGAGGTCCGCAGGTCCGACAAACAGCACGTCCACGCCTGGAATCGACGCGATCTCGTCGATGTGCGGCACGACCTCGGGCTCCTCGATCTGCACGGCGAGGAAGTTTTCATCATTCGCCTTCGCGAGATAGTCGGCAGGCGGGATGCGGCCGAAGTCCGCCTCCGCATGAATGCCGTCATAGCCGCGCGCCCCGAGCGGCGGGAACTTCATCGCCCGCACCACCTCGCGAGCCTCGTCGGGATGCCTGACGCGCGGAAGCATGATGCCGCGGGCGCCAGCCTCGATGAGATGCAGCACATCCGTATAATTGGATGGGCGCAGCCGGATGAGGGCGTCCGCGCCGCCGAGGCGGCAGCCCTGGATGAGCGAGCAGGTCATCACGGCGTCCACGCGCTTGTGCTCCAGGCAGATCCACACGGCGTCGTAGCCTGAGGAGGCGATCAGCTCGACCAACTCCGGGTCGGTGTAGCAGGACTTGGCCGTGACGACAACCTGGCCGGAACGGATCTTTTGTAGAACGACGGAGGACTGCATGGGGTTCAGATTTCGCTTAACTTAGGAATCACAAAGGGAGCGCGATATTTGCTGATGCTGATGTCGGCTGGTCACCCCGGCATCATCTTCGGCAGGATGACCGCCGCGGCGGCCATGAGCGAGTCTTCAAAAAACCGCCGGAGGGTGGGGGGAGCATGGTGTTATTCGGTCAGGTTCAGTTCCGCCATGTACACCGCGGTGATGGTCTTGCCGGTCGCGTCCTTCTCGTGGCTGGAATACCAGGAGATGAGGCCCTTGGTGGGTGAGAGCTCGACGAACCCGGGATAGGAGTTGTCGCCGCCGCTGGGGAGTTCGGCGAATTCGTGGAGCTGTTCGCCAATCAGCCAGCAGAGGGAGGTTCTGGCTCCGTTTTCCTTCGTGGTGTGCCTGCCGCCGACGAGGGTGTGCCCACCCCATTTCGTCACGAGAGGGCCGCCGATGGCGCGGTCGAACTGCCGACGGCTCCAGTCGGCGTAGGGCGGCTTGGAACGGATCAGGAAGGCTTCCTTGCCGCCGCCATGGCGGCCGATGGCGACCAGGCTGCCATCCGTCTCGAAGAGGAAGGCGGTTTCATCACCGGCGGTTTCATTGAAGTAGGCATGCTTTTTCCAAACCAGGCCGTCATCGCTTTCAAGCATGAGGGACTGGACGCGGCTGCCTTCGCCCCTCGGGCCGATGTCATAACCTGGCTTGCGCCGGCCGCAGAGGTAGGCCTTTCCGTCAAAGGCGGCGGCACGCCAGATGTACAGGCCGAAGGTGCCCTCGAGCATCGTGGGCTCGCTCCAGCTCGTGCCGTCGTCGGAGAACACCGCGAAGCCGAGCATCTTGTTCATGTCATAATCCTTGGGCTCGATCTTGCCCGGGCCGCTCCACCAGGTGCCTGTGTAGACGAACAGGCGATCCCTGAAGACCAGGAAGTGAGGGTCACGGGTGTCGCGGTCCTGGATGCTGAAGCGGTGGACCTGCTTCCAGGTGGCTCCATCATCCGTGCTGTGCATGATGATGGAGGAGGCGGTGTTGAAAACCATGTGGCCGTCCGGACAGCTGCGGAAGCAGAGGTAGAGGCTGCCCTTGAACCGGACGAGATCGGTGAAGGCGTTGTGCTCGCCGTTATGAAAAGCTCGGCGGATGTTCGTGACCGTGACCGCAGGAGGTGTCGCCGCGAGTGCCGACTGCAAAAGGATCAATGACGAAAGAAGGAGCAATGTGCGCATGGAATTAAAAAGTAGTCATGGGCTTCAGCCCGTGATGGTCTGGAAAAATGATTCGATGAAAGAGGGGCAAGGCTTGGGTTGCGGCTACTTCAAAAGCTTCGCGGCCTCCGCCCTGGCTTTGGCGAGCACTCCGGCCAGTTCAACGGGCCTGCCGCCCAGACGCAGGCTTTCGTCCGCAGCTTCCATGAAGGTGAAGATCTCGATCGTCTCCTCCGCGCTTACCGGCGCCTGGCCGGTGCGGAAGAACCTGCCAATCTGGCGGCACAGGCCCTCGTAGCTCACCGCCTTTGCCGCCTGTCCGACGGCCTTGCTGCCGTAGGCCACCGCGCCGAAGTCGGCCTTGCCCTTCACGATGCCACGATACGCGCCCACGCGTCCACCCTTCCACACGCCGGTGGCCACGTCATGATTGCCTGCCTTCACCCTGGACACGGTCTCGCAGCCGGTGCCCATGAGCGTGTAAAGCGCCTCGATGCCGTGAATGCCGTAGAAGAAATAGTCCGGCGTGCCCTCCTGGTAGGAGCAGGGTCCCCAGGTCTGGGCGCCCAGCAGCTCACCCAGATCCTTGTTGTTCCTGAGCGCCACCATCTCCGCACCAAAGCGCGATGACGAGCTGCTGAAGAACGGCACGCCATGCTTCTTCGCCAGTTCGACGATGGCAATCGCCTCCGCCAGCGAGGCCGCGAGAGGCTTGTCGATGAAGACCGGCTTGCCCGCCTTGAAGATTTCACGCGCCTCCTGGAGATGGATGCGGCCGTCCACGCTCTCCAGCAGCACGACATCGACCTTTGCCAGCAGTTCGGGGATGGTCGGCACGATCTCCACGCCCATCTCACGAAGCTGCTGGGTGAACTTCTCCTTGCGGTCCCGGCTCGCAGGCATGTCGGTGCCGCCGGTGTATCCGGTGGTCACCCTGATGCCCGCCAGATCGCCCTCGGTCTCGCCTTTGTTGAAGAGCTTGGTAAACGCGGGCACGTGGGAGGTGTCGAGGCCGACGATGCCGGCGCGGAGCTGCCTGAGGCCGTCCTGGGCGGCTGCGGCTCCGGCTGTCAGCAGGAAGAGGATGAATGCCTTGGTGCTCATGATGAACCTATCAAAAGCTGTTAGGTCGCCGGTTTGATCATTTTTTCGGCGCTGGCTGCGTTTCATGGCCCGTTCTGCCGGCGTCCAGCAGATTTCGCATGGCGTTCATGAGCACCATTTCAACCGCCGGCGCGGTGTTGGAGCTGCTGGCCTGGACCTCAGAACCTCCCTGCGAGTAGGCGATCCCGGTGCCAATGTAGCCCGGGGCGTAGTCGCCGTAGGCCGCCATGGAGATGATGGCGCCAGGCCGCATCTTCCGGGCGGCGAGCTGGAATTCGACAAACAGTTGGCCAGTCACTCAGTCCATCTGGTTGGCTCGAAACACATCTTCGGCGATGAGCCCGGACCGGTAGGCTTCCGTGAGGCTTTGATCCCAGCGAAGGTTGCCCTTGCTGCGCAGGGCGTCATTAAGTGAGTTGGCCGAGCCGTCATAGGAGCGGATGCCGCTGCTGACCGCCACGCTGGTGTTCTGCAGGTATTCCGTGATCAGGACACGGGAACTGAATCCTGTGAGCAGCGTTTGAGAAAGGATGAACGTGAGGGTTTCGCACAATCGGTTCAGCATGCTGGCGTGCTGCGCCTTGGGGAAAAACTCCAGAATGCGGTCCACGGTCTTGACTGCACCGCGGGTGTGAAGGGTGGAAAGCACGAGGTGCCCGGTTTGGGCGGCCTCGATGCAGGTCTCCATGGTTTCGCGGTCGCGGATCTCGCCAAGAAGAATGATGTGTGGTGTTTTACGGAGCACCTCCTTGAGCCCGCTCTGGTAGGTGAGGGTGTGGCGGCCAATCTCCTGCTGGGTGACCAGGGAGGGGCTGGGCAGCAGGACTTCTGGCCTGTTGGGGTCGGGCATGGTCGAGCTGTAGCGGTATTCGATCGGGTCCTCGATAGTGACGATGTGCTTGGAGAAATTCCGCCGCACAAAGTCCAGGATGGCGGCCAGAGTGGTTGACTTGCCAGAGCCGGTCGGGCCGGTGACCAGGCCCAGGCCGAAACGTCTCTGTACGAGTTCACGAAGGCTGTCCGTGACCAGGGGGGCGAGGCCCAGCTCCTCGAGAGGTGTGATCCGGCCCCGCAGCATGCGGCAGGTGACTCCCAGGCCGCTTTCGCTGTAGTGGGCCTGGACACGCATGCGCACTGGCGAACCCAGGGTGCCCGCCTCACAGCTGAAATCCACTGCACGCTGCTGCTGAAGACGCCTCCAAAGCTCCTCGTCATGGCTGCTGGACGAGGCGCTCCAGGCATCCAGGGACTGGCTGTTGTAAAGGCTGCTGAGGACACGGCGGACGTCCTCGGGCTTGCAGATGCCGAAGGAGTCGGCGATTTCAATGCCCCTGTTGGTGTGCAGATAGATGAAGCGTTCGCTGCGCAGCTGCACGTCTGAAATTTCGCGCCCGGCGAACTGCGCGCACAGGGTGGCAAGAAGCTGAGGGTCTTGAAGAGGCATTGCGGGGTTTAGGGAGGCGTCAGTTGTTCGATGACCAGAAGCCAGTTCATCGGGTGAATCGGCGCGAGGTCGGCCGGGTCTCGAATGGGTTTGAGCGTGACTTCCATGGTGTCGGTGTGAACGCTGTCATCGCCCGAGCGGAGGTCCAGCGGATGCCAGGTTCCGTCGGCAGCCGCCGTCATCGCATTGATCTGCCCTTCATGGACCACCGGCTTTTGTTCGCCCTGGATCGTGCCGTAGCGCAATTCCGAAACAAAGAGTGAAAGCGGGGGATAGCTGGTCGTTTCACCTGTTCTGGCCGCCGTGTTGATGTCTCCGCCAATGTGCACTCGCAGCGGTGCGATGATGGAAAGTCCTTGGGTGAACTGGCTTAAATCACTGCCATCTCGAAGCAGCAGGCACATGCGGGCGGGATCGTCCTCAGGTCTGATTTTATTGGCCAGAGAGGGGGCGTCCAGTTCAATCGAAAGGCTGTCCGCCGTCGATGCGTCGACTCCTGCAAGGCCAAGACTTGAGGCCCAGCTACGCAGCCTGTTCAGGTGCAGTCGCAAGGCGTGACGGGTGATGCTTCCCTCAATGGCAGGGTTGCCTGGCAGCACTTCGCGTTCAAAGGGCGTGCTGCCGCCCAGCCAGGTGCCTGCGACCAATGAAGTGACGCTGTCCGCCGTTGCCAGTTCGAGCTTTGAAACCAGGGTGCCGGTGTCTGAATAAAAGAGAACCTCCACACGATTGGGCAGCTGGATGTCATAGTCGTCCATCTCCAGGATTCGCACCACGGTCCGGCAGCGCTGGGCTCCACGACTGTAACGGTCCCAGAGAGTTGGTTCGCCGCTGGAGCGTCGCATGAAGGTGGCGGCCGATCCGACGGGATAAAAGGCCGACCGCGCCTGGTTCGCGGCCACGGCCACTGGCAGGGCGGCGTTGCGTGCCGCCGCCTGAAGGGCGTAGCGAACGGAGGTGTCATCGAAATCGGCTCCAACCGTCGTCGATCCAAAGGTCTGGCTGGTAAGCAGGTTCACACCCTGTCGCCCCATCAAGGAGCTGGCGCCATTGAGACTGCTGACCTCAAGGTTTTCAGCGGTGATCGAACCTTCGATGCGAACTCGGTCGCTGTTCCAGCTTTCGCCATTGGTGAACATGCCGATGGTCGCAGCTCCCGAGCTTTCGATGGGCTGCTGTGCCGGCACTTCATAGAGGGAGAGGAGGTAGTGGCGGGCGGCGGAGCCCGGAGTGCCTGGAGGGCGGATGCGAAAGACCCACCAGTTATGCTTGGCCACAAACGGCGCACCTGGGGTCGTGTAGTTCAGGCGGATCCTGGGATAGGGCTGGACGCCGTAAGTTCGATGGTTGAGGCCAAGCGCCGGGTCGTTTTGGTATAGCTTGGCGGATCCAAGCACCGGCATGAGCGCATCAAGTTCGGCCACATTGGAGGGAAGGCCGTTTGTGTCTGCGGCGAGAAGTGGAGGCAGCTGGCTGAGCAGGCCTGCTGCCTCCAGGGTGCCTTGAAAAGCCGGCAGGCCGGGAGTCACGCGTCCGGCATTGCCCTCGAGGTCCGTGATCCAGGAGGCAGCGTCAGCAGAGCTGGAGGCCGCGATGTCGGCGCTGTTGCCGCTGCGTGCGCCCGCACCAGAAACGCCCATCTGCGCGAGGCTGTCTGTGGTGAGCAACGACTGCGCCACCAGGGCTCTGCCAGCAGCCTCCACAAAAATGCCGGACCAGCTTAGCTGCGGGTCGCTTGCGTAATTCTGTTGCATGGCCTGGGAGATCCGTGCCGGGAGAAGCGCCAGCAGTGCACGCAGCAGGCCTTCCTCACGCTGATGGCGGTCGATGCGCAGCTGGCTCATGGCCGCCGACTGTCGTCGCTGCGCTCCCTCGCGCATGACCATGAGAATGCCGCTGAAAAGGATCAGGCTGATGAAGCTGACCATGGGCAGCGAGGCAAAGCCAGCAGGTTTGCGGAGCCGGCGTCTCATCGAGTTCCTCCATAGAAGTGCACTTCCTCGCCGGCGGGGCCATGAAGGGTGACTCGCAACAGCCCCTCATCGAGTGTGAAATCGGCTGCCTGAAGACCGGAGGCATCCAGGCCCGCGGTGGCTGCATAGCCTCCAGCCAGAGTCCATGAGCTGCCGTCCTGGCCGTCGAAGACGCGCAGTTCCCTGAAGAGCTCGCCTTGCAGCGAGACCAAGTGCAGCTCCTTTGGCAGGCCGCCGTCGGGGACATTGAAAAAAAGCTTCACCGCGCCACCGCTCAGGCTGGGGGCCGCCTCCGGGTTGGTGAGGTCAGCCGCGGTTTCATAGATGAAGAAGTGGTCGGCCTGATTGAGCAGGCGACCGAGCAGGTTGGAAATTTTTGGCAGTTCACGTGCTACGAAAGACTGGCGCCGGCACCAGTTCATGAACTCTACATGGGTGTTCAGCATGAGCAGCAGGGACAGTCCGAGTCCGATGAGCAGCACCATGGCAAGCGACATCTCCAGCAGGGTGTAACCGCAGGGCTTCCCGGTCTTGGAGGCTTGCAGTTTCATCGGGTGCGCAGGGTGCTGCGGCTTTTCAGATAAGACTGACCGCCGATCTGGTAGCTGAGCACACTGTCGAGGCGGGTCAGGCGCACTTCGGGAAGATTGTCCGCGCTGATGGTCTCGCTGCTGCTGCTGCGTGTCAGCCGGCCGGTGAGAGTCAGGGTGCCGTGACCTGCAGGATCGGCGATGCTGCCGAGCGAGACCGTGACGGATGTCGCGTCGGAGACCGGCGGCCAATGACCGCTTTGCTGCAGCTGATCGTAGGGAAGCCGGGTTGCCAGCGCTGTTTCACGAGTGAGATAAGCGTCGGTGACCGCCTGCATGGCCGCCCACTGGCCGGCGGAGATGGCAAGCATGCTCTGCCTCAGCGTGGCCACGGCGACGAACGCGGTCAGTGCCAGTCCGATGGAAACCTCCAGAAGCACGCTGCCGAGCATCCGCCGACGCTGTTTGCTGACCGTTGAAGGCTGCGGATGCATGATGGTTTCAAGGGGCGGACGCAGTCTCCGAAGAGGTGATCTGTCCGCGGGTCTTGATGCGCTGAAGGCTGAAGGTGCGCTGCAGCAGCACTTCATCCTCCGTCCGGTTGAATGGGGTTCGGGTCACGATTTCAAGCACCCATGTCCCGTCGGTGTTGATGTGGTCGGAAAGATGGTCGTAATTGCCGGAGCGCGGCTGAGGCTGTTCGAAATCACCGGCATCGCCGGCGTAGAATGGGCCGCAGCGAAACTCCAGAGCCTTGATGATATGACTGTCACCGGGAGGGGCCCCCTGTGGATAGGCGCGCAGGAAGGTGTGTGAATCAGGATAAAGATTTTGCAGCTGAACTTCGATGGTGGGCAGGCGGTCGGCGAAGACCTGGCCCTGGCTGATGCCTGTGAGGGTGGCGCTGGCATTTGGCCAGACACGCACGCTTGCCTCTGCGATGCGCACGGCTGCGACGGGAGCGTTCAGGGCGGGGTTGAAGAAGTCGGCGGGGATTTCATGGCGGTACAGGGCGATTTCGTACTCTCCACAGGTCATCCCTCCGCTCCATGTCAGTTCGTTGCTGAGCATCACGGTGCTGGTGGTGATGCCAAATGAGAGCTCCTCACCGCCGGTGGCGCCCGCCTGGCCGGTGAGATAGTCATAAGGCGGGGATGCCTGGCGGGTGCGGCGAACCAGGGTCAGCGCCAGCTCGCGTTCATGGAGGTAGGACGAGGACGCTTTGATGTTCAGCAAGTTCCCGAGGCTGATCGCAAAAGGCTTGTCCTGGCGTGTGCGATACATTTTGGACAGGTTCTGCGGATAGTAGGCGGGGTTGTTGTAGGTCGTGTCATCCGTCAACACTGTCATTTCACCCTTCGGACCTTGAAATGGCAGGGCCTCGAAGCTGTCCACCGCAACAGGAGTCTCGGACTGGCGGAACAGGCGGGACGTGCTGTCATAGACGATCGGATGGATGTAGAGGGTGAAAAGACTCCCTGATCCGATGGCATAGAGGGCGCTGAACTCACCATTCGGACCAAGATCGCGGATCTGGTGAGGGAAGCGCGTGGGGTCATCGTAAAGCTCCTGGGTGACAAAGCGGTCGAGGCTGGAGATCTGGGCTGAGGCGCTTGAAGCGCCGAACAGGCTCAGAAGCAGCACCATCAGAGGCAGAAAAGGGTGGTTCATCGTGAATTTAGGTTTGCCGCCGCCGCTTCATCCGGTTTTTTAGAGGGGGCTTCTGCGGGTTGCAGGACGGGCACGGGCCGCGCCTGGTTTACGGCGATGATGATGCGTCGCTCGCCGGCCAGTTGAGCGCTTAGAACATCGATCTCGTGGCTTTCTCCGCGGGAGGCTGCCAGGCTGATCTCCTGGGTTCCCAGCCAGTTTTTGGAATTTTTCAACAGCGTCTCCCAGGCCACCAGTTTGCCCTGAGGCTTGCTGAGAACACGATCCCGCAGGTGGTCCGGCAGATGCAGGACGCTTCCCAATGGCACGATCGCATGCATGTCTCCGCCCGGCTCGCCGAGAATCAGGGCACGTTCATAAAACGAACTTCGCCGGGGGATGCTTGCCTGGGGCGGCTTGAGCTGCCGGACACCTTGGTAGCCTTGATGACGCAGGCGCTCCGTCATCCGGCTCACGTGCGAGTCAGCTGGATCCCCGGCTCTCAGGCCGGCCTGCGCTGCGATGATAAGAACGGCTGCCGCCAGCAGTCTTCCTGACACAGGCTTCATTGATAGGAGAACTGTGTCAGTCCCTGCGGGATGCTGTCGGGTGAAAACGGCCCGCTCATGGTGAGCTTGCCGCCGATGCTTGGCGCGCCGAAGCGAACGCCGTCAAGGTTCACTTTCAGGTAGCTGCCGTCGAGGGAAACGCTCTTGGACTGGCCCCTGAACCAAAAACGGAAGTCAATGTCCAGGGCCGGGCTGTTGAGTTCTCCGCCTGCATGATAGGCAAGATGGTCATCATCGCCGTCATCGCCGTCATCTTGATCTCCTCCATTATGATTGATGAGAGAACTCGTAGAGGTGCTCCGTTTTCCCGGGTTGACGTGGATTTGCTCGCCGGTGACGCTTGCCACGATCGTGTTCGTGCCGCTGATGCAGCTAATAATCGTAGGCTCAATGTTGACCGTGACGGCCGAGCCCTTGGTGCATGCCGTGCTGAAAATGTTGACCTCAATGTTCTTGATGGAAACCTCAAAGACATGTTTGAGCGCACCGCGAGTTTGATGCATGTAGTTGCCGGCGCGCAGAAGGGTGATGCGATCGGGCTGGGTGGTTTCTCCCACGATCACATTGACGCCGCCGGTGGTCGTGCTGCTTGAGCTGGAGCATGCTGGAGGGGCGAACAGCGCACCGGCACCGACCAGAAGAAACATCAGCCCAATGACTGCGGCCAGAACGGAGTATGGTGTGCTCATGGCGGTGTTATTTTTCATTCATATAATCTAGCTGAGGCGCTCCAGTTCAATTCAGCTTTTGGGGTAACTGTCGCCTAGTCTCCGGAGTAGGGATATCTGTGTGAGCAAGTCTTTGGTTCGTGCGGGGCTGAGCGACTGCAGCTCACCGCGTTGTGATGCATCTGCCAGCAGGGCTTCGCTGCGCTCCAGATTTAGCCTGAGGCTGGCAAGCCAGGCCTGACTGTCAGGCCTTCGGGTGGCATGTGCCACTTCACAAAAGCTGGCGCAGGCTGTTGCTGCAGCCAGTGACTGAGCCAGGGAATGCCGCCCGTCAGGCGGTGGGCGGAGCGCCGGACCCGCGATTGCCAGCATCCTTCGCCAGGTCCCTTCGGCGTCAGTTTCCAAACCAGTTTTGGCGCTTTCCAGGGCGATGTCGAGAAGCACCCAGTCAGAAGGGCTGAGGAGCAGCGCCGTTTGCAGGCGAGAATGAGCGAGGCCGAAACTGTGGCGCAGCAGCCCGGGCGAGGGCGGGGAGGAAGTGTTGGCGCGCAGGGCAGCCAGGCTCAACGACTCCTGGTGCTGTGTCTTTGAAGAGAGTCTTGAAAGCCGGGGGCCATGTTGTTCGCGGCCTGCATGCCACAGGCGATGCAGGCCCGGACGCATGCATTCAGCCGCAAGCGCTCCCCAAAGGCTGCCACAAACCCCCCAGAGACGGTCAGGCGGCAGACGAGTCTCCTCACGAGCGAGCCAGGAGGCCAGCAGAATGAAGAGAAGACCTGTAGCCAGACTTTTCATCGGCCGATTCCGCGGGTGATCCCGCGTGAGATGAAGATCAAACCCAGGCTTTGCATCATCAAGACCAGGCAGATGTGTGCAAAGGGTGCGGTGGGAAGGGGCCCAAGCTTGAAGGTCAGACGCGCGGTCAGGTCGGCGAGATCGTAGCGCGGAAGCAGATGAATGAGCACACCGCCTGGTCCGGGAAGCACCTGAAGCAGCCACGATTCCAGCCACGGGGAAATAGCCCAGCCAACCAGCCAGAGAGAGAAGGGGGCAAGGCAGGCAACCGCTTGTGAAAAGCGGGTGCCAATGGCGGCCGCCAGGCCAAGGAGGCCTGGCGCCGAGATGAAAAACAGCAGCGCCTGTTGAAGAAGCAGGACATTCCAGGCCATGGCCTCCGCGGCGAGAGCAGGACGGCAGGCCCAGCTGAGCGCCAGCACAGGCAGCAGGGCCGCCACAACCCAGCCACCTACCGACCCGAGGATGGGAAACAGCGCCCGGCTCCACTTTCTCCCTGCCGCATCGCTGTGTTCGAGCAGCCCGCAGGAGCTCAGTTCACGGCCGAGCGATGCCGCCTGAAACAGGAAGAACAGAACCAGACTGAGCCATGACAGCATCCAGGCGGTCTGCACGCGCGCGGGTTGAAGCAGGGTGGCCTGGGCCTGCCATGGGGTCAGCAATGGCAGGCTCCAGCCCAGCAGGGGAATGATCAGACAGACGAGCAGGGAGCTGCGTCGCTGCCAGAGCAGGGTGAGGCAGTAACGTGTCAGGCTGCGGGACAGGGATTCACTCATTGGGTGAGGCTTTCACAGAGTTGTCTTAACTCACCGGGGCTGCGCGGTTCATGCTGGCGGAGCTCACCCGCCTGGATGCTGAGCACCGAGTCCACGCACTGGAGGGCCTCGGTTTCGTGAAGGGCGATGATGCGGCAGCGGCTCTGGCGTTTCTGTTCCCAGAGGCCAAAGATTTCCCTGCGGGTCGGAGGATCCAGGCCGGCCAGAGACTCATCCTGCAGGATCAGACCTCCCAGGCCATGTCCCGCATGTGTTTCGGCAAGAATCAGACTGATCTTCTGCCGGTTGCCTCGTGAGAGTGCGCGATACGGTTTGCCAAGGTCCAGCCTCAGACGCTCCGCCAGGCTCAGGGCAAGGGAAGCTTGGTTCCCGGGCAGTAGGCTCGAAAACACCTGACGGGCGTTGAGCTCGGGTGCGAAACCCAGGTCGTCGGCAAAGTAGAGCACCGGTCCCCGGACGACGATGTTTCCAGCGACTGCGGGCTGCAGTCCTGCAAGGGTGCGCATGAGGGTGGTTTTACCTGAGCCATTGGCTGCGATGAGAACGTGCAGACCTGTGTGGATCCACAGGGTCTTGGGCACCTTCAAAACCTCCACGAAACGACGTCGGAGAAAGCATCCGGCAAGATGCCCGAAGCGAGTCTCCACGGGCAGCTCGATCACTGCGTGAGTCTGCGAGTGGCTGGAGGAATCAGCGGTCATGGAACTGTGGAGGCAGGAGGTTCGCCGGTATCCCAAAGCCCGTCCCATCCGCCTCCGTCGCGCGACTGGGTGGGGTCATAGACGCCTCCACTGAGGGTGAGGGCTGGTGGCAGGTGGTTGATGTCCAAGCCAAGGGCTTCTCCGGAAACGCCGCTGACCTTGCCATGGGTCAGAAGCCCTGTCATGGAGGTCACTCCGCTTTCCGCACCCCATCCCTGGGGGAGGTAGGCAAGGATATCGGATTCTTGAAGTTGCGCCGGGCTCTGGGTTGGATGGTCCGCCAGGAAGGCACGCTGGGCCTCATAGACGGCCTGCAGGGCCAGCGAAGCATTGCGGCCTTTCTGCCATCCCTTATATTCTTGCATCGAGTAGGATCCAAGGAAGGCCAGGCTGAGAATCAGGGCCATGACCATGCTGAGCTCTAGCAGGGTAACTCCGCGAGGAAGAGGTGTTGTGTGCTTGATGATCATGACATGAGCCTTACTTAGGGAGCACCTGGCAGGGCCAGCTGTCGTCCGGAGCGTTGGATGCGCACTTCGCCGTCCCTGGGCAAAGGGGTGAGTGTCGGCGGGGCCTGTAATCTGGTGGCAGAGGCACTGACATCCTTCGATCTGGGGGCAGCCGGCGCTCGGCGGATTTCCAGAATCACCGCCTGATCTGTGACAATCGGGGAGGCCTTGACCGCCGTTGCGGAAGGCGCCGGTGGCGTGGGGCGCGGCTTTCGCGCAAGGGTGGTTTTTGATGTCGGCGCCGGCAGCGGACGCGGAACCAGCACCGGGCTTTTTAAGTCGGCGGCATGCGCGGCAAGGATGGCGCTTGCGGCAAGTAGAAGGCAGGTGCGGGCAGGCATGAGGGTCACATGTTTCCAGAGTTCATCATTCGTGGCCCCATCAGGAAGATGGGCAGCATCGCGCCGGCAAAGACAAGGCCGATGATGAAGACCGCCAGGGCAAGCGTGATGAAATTGATGACCTGGGTGAAGTCGGACATGTAGGTCTGAGTGTCCTCCTCGTAGATCTCGCGAAGCAGGCGCAGCTGTTCGGTGAGGGAGGCGGACTTCTCGCCGATCCCGATCATATGGATCACCTGCGGATCAACCTCGGTGTGCCTATTGAGCGCCTCGGCAAACGTGGTGCCGCTGGTCTCGTAGGTCCTGCTTGCCGCCGCCAGTTCATCGTACATGCGAGTGCCGCTGACCACGCGGGCCGCAAGCGCTGCCGAACGCGCAAGGCTGATGCCGCTGCCATAAAGCATTTCCAGCGTGCCCAGGTAGGCGCTCTGACGAAGCCCCATGACCAGTTTTCGCAGCAGGGACCAACGCTTCATCATGACGTTGAGCAGAAACTGGCGCAGGGACGCTGAACGCCAGAGCCAGATCAGGAAGCTGACGATTGCAGCCACAAAAAACGGCCAGGTGGCCTGAACCACATGGCTGAAGGAGAAGATCATCTTGGACAGCGGGTCTGGCGCCTGACGTACGCTCTTCAGGGTGTCCTCGACATTCTTGACCACGCTGAGCTGCGACCAGATGAACAGCACGATCTGAAATGCGATCACCGCGCAGGGTACGCTCAGCGCACTGCGCAGCTTGCTGCTGAAAGCCAGGGCCGTCTTGATGCGCGCGGCCATCGAGGCGAAGGCCATATGCAGCTGGGCGGCGTCGGCGCCGGCTTCAATGACGGTGAGAATGGTCGGCTCAAGCTTTGTCTCGCCGGAAAACGCCTGATGAATCGGGACTCCGGCCTCGACCTTCTCGGCAATGTTGGAGAGAACAGCCTTGAGTCTCGGGTTGGAGACTCCCTGGGCGTAATAGGTCAGGGAGTCGGCGGTGCTGATGTTTGCCCGCAGCATGGAGGACAGGCCGCGGAAAAGCTTGATCAGCTCCTTGGAAGGAATGATGCGCAGGCTTTCAACTCCTCCCCCGGCCTTGCTTCGTGGTTTTACCAGCGCCACGCCCCAGCCCTCGCGCTTGGCCTGCGCGCCCGCCTGGGCTGCGCTGGCTGCATGGACTTGCACCACTTTAGCCACATCGGGCTTGCCAAGGTTGCGCAGAGTGACGTCGAAAAGAGGCATGGGGTGCTACTCCAAATAGGTCAGGTCCAGAACGCGGCGAAGGGCGTCCAGGTCGGTTTTTCCCTCGGCAAGCATGCGCAGGCCATTGTCGCGCAGCGAGGGAAGCGATGTCTCCTTGCGGATTGCCAGCTCCAGTTCGTATGGCGTCAGATCGCCTTTGGCCAGGGCGTCGCCCGTGCGGGGTGTGATGGGAAGGATCTCCAGCAGCGCGGCGCGCCCGAGATAGCCTCGGCCCCCGCATTCGTCGCAGCCCTCCTTGCGGTGAGCATAGAGCTTTCTGCCCGCCCATTCCGTGTCCAGGTTGAAGAGGCGCATCTCACGTTCGCCGACTCCATCGCAAGGCACCCGGCAGTTCTGGCAGAGCAGTTTTACCAAACGCTGGGCGCAGGCAGCCTTGAGCGTCTGGGCGATCTTCCAGCGTTCAATGCCCAGCTGCTGGAAACGTTCGATGATCTGGGAGGCGCGCGGAGTGTGAATCGTGGTCAAAACCTTGTGGCCTGTGATGGCCGCCTCAATGGCGAGCTCGGCCGATTCCCGGTCTCTGACCTCGCCGATGAAAATCACATCGGGGTCGGAGCGCATGAAGCTTGAGATCATGGGCTTGAACTCGGAGGAGTCGCGCAGGTCGCAGTGGGTGACTCCAGGGATCTCGTCCTCCACAGGGTTTTCCAAGGTCAGGATGTTGTCCTCCGGGCGGTTCAGCTCACGCAGCATGGCGTTGAGCGTGGTGGACTTGCCCGAGCCGGTGGGACCGGACATCACGATGATGCCCGACGGCACCGCGAGGGCCTTTTCCAGTTCAAAAAGAGTCAGTTCATCGAAGGCCAGCGTGCCCATCCCAAGCCTGGGCTCGAGATGCGTCTTGTCCAGGAGACGCATGGTGATGTGGTATCCGCGGTAAGACCGGTGCCGCTCAAAACGAATGCCCACCGAGCGGCCGTAATAGCTGGCGGTGAAGCGCCCCGACATTCCCGGACGCTTGCTGCGGTCCTCCGGCGCCAGGCGCATCAGGTTCAACAGGAAGGCGTCGAGGCGGTCCTTGAGCTTCATCGGGATCTCGATCTTTGGGCCGAGGTCGCCATCGACGCGGAAGCTGTAGAAGAACTGGGACTTCTCGGTCTTAATGTGAATGTCCGAAGCGTGCCGTTTGATGGCGTCTGACACCATGCTGGCCACGAGCTGCGAGATGGGCTCATTGTGAATGCGTGTCACATCAAAGTCCCTGACATCATTGCCACCTCCGTCAACCTCGAGAGCTTCAAGTTCAGCCCGGCTGGGCCCGCTTGACTGTGTGGAGCGCTCGATGGTCGCGGAAATTTCAGACGCCAGCGTCACAACCTTGAAGATTTCGTGATCCGCAAAATGAGCGTTGGAGAACTCGTCAGCGCGGTAGTCCCAGGGGTTGGCCACCGCCAAAAGCAGCCGCCCCTCGGCGCTTCGCAGCGGGGTGAACATGCCCTGTGACAGCACCGAAGGGTCGCAACCTGCCAGCAGCTTGGCATCGGCGAGCTCCTTGACCTGCGGCATCGCAGGAAGACCTGAGGCGGCCCCGATCGCGCCAAGCAGCTTGATCTTGGATGCCTTGCGGAGAATGGCGTCGTCGTCCTTCTCCACGCTGGATGCGGACTCGAGCAGGCGCAGCTGCCGGAGAATCTGGCGACGGATGGTGTCGTTGAACTTGATGTCGTAGTTCATGACGGTTCGCCGGGAAACTGCCGTTCGTAGAGGCGGTGCCAGACCTCCCATTCCACGACAAAAGGGAAGATGAAGTAAGTATTTTCACCGGGCGCCTGGCTGGTTTCGTCCACGGCAAGCCATCGGGCGGCCAGTCGCACTGCAACCGGATTGAAGCCGACCACGTGCACCAGCGTTCCATCCTCACTGGCCAGAGTCGCACAGCGCAAAAGGGTCAGGAGACGGCGACGACCCGGGTTTTCAATTGCCTGCGACCAAAGACGGCCGGGCAGATCACCAAAGCGCCACAGGGGTTGTTGTTCGAAGACCCTGGCATGAACGGCGCTTTGAACATATCGCAGCTCTTCATCCATGTCGCTGCCCTCCGTTGTGGTGGGCTGATGGGTGCCTGAGGTGCGGGCAAGCCAGGCAAGGAAATCCTCAGGCATGCGCCCTTCATCGCATGCAGCAAGATGTCGATGGTAGGATCCAAGCACCTGGGCGCAGCTAGCCTCTTCCCAGAAACCGCAAGACAGCAGCTGGCGGGCCGTCCAGCGCGCCGCCTGGCCCCAGACACCGACCATCTCCGGCCAGGGCGCCGAGACTGGCTGCGTTGGAAGGCTGATGCCTGTCACCTCATCGGTGAACGCGGACACCGTGAAGCCGGCGGCTGAGGCATCCGGGAAAGTAATGGCCATGGACGACTTGATCAACGTTGGAAGAGAAACTTGAAGAGCGGTTGCTTGGACTGCGGCGGAGAGGCCGACTTGCCCATGGGGTCAAGATGGGTGGTGCTTTCTGGGAAAAGGGGGGAGCCCAGGGGTTCGGGATTCATGAAGCCAAGCCCGGCGGCGTTCTGCATCTGCTGGCTGACGAAATCCTGGCCGACGCCAGCGGCGTCATAAACCCTGGGAGTGATGATGAATACCAGGCTGACCAGTTCATTGCTGTCATCATCGTAGCGGAAAAGCCTGCCGAGCACTGGGATGCGGCCAAGCATGGGAACATTGTTGCCGGCCTGGCGGTCATCGCGGCTATAGAATCCTCCGAGGATGAGCGACCGGCCGTCGGGGATGCGGCTGATGCCTTCGACGGTTGATTCGCTGACCCTGGGATAACGGTTGCCGCTGGCGCTTGCCACCAGCTCCACAATGTTGGCCACGCGCGGACGCAGCTTCATTCTGATCGTGCCATCGGGCATGAGGGTGGGGGTGACCGTGAGCGTCACGCCGATTTCGCGGCTTTTGTCCGGCTGCTGGGCGGCGTCAGGGTCATCTTCATCCACCTTGTAGCGCACACGGTCGGTGATGGAGGTGTTGCTCTGGGAGGCGTTGGTCTGGGCGATGATGATGGGGAACCGGTCCACCAGTGAGATGACGCCCTGTTCATTGTCCTCGGTGATGATCGAAGGGCAGGATTCCTGGGTGACCAGGTTGTTGCTGTCCAGTGCATGCAATATGCCGTTGACCTCCACGGGATTGAACACCAGCCCGGCCCCTGTGACATACTCGCTGACCGCGGTCGACGTGTTGTTCGTTTTCTTGAGGGTGCTTGACTCAGGAAGGTTGAAAAGGGTGTTGAGGTTCTGGCTGACGCCGACGGGAAGACCGTCTCCAAGCGTCTTTGTCCAGTCGATGCCCTTGCGGCTGCCTTTCTGCTGACGCACGCGCAGGATTCTCACGTTGATGACGATCTGCTTCCGGGGCTGGTCGAGCTCGTCAAGGATTTGGGTCACACGCTGAAGCCGGGCTGCGTTGTCCGTGATGACAAGCACGTTGGTCTTTTCCTCCAGGTCGATGCTGCCGGTGCCGGGGGTGAGCAGGGGCTTGATCATCGTCTTGATCTTTTCGACGTCCTGCATGGAAGTCGCGGCTGGGGTCCCGGCCTGCCCGCCCGCCTGGCCTGAGCCGGTGGCAACGCTGGCCGGACGTGCGCCGCGAAGGTACTTCAGCGGGTAGGTCATCACTTCCAGCGGAAGGCGCGCGACCTGTTCCTCAGTCAGCAGGTGCACGCTGTCGCCCTTGTTGTAAACTGTCAGGCCAAACGCTGTCGCCAGCTCCTCCATCTCCGCCGCAGGATCCTGAAGCTTCAAATGGCCGGTGACCTGGTAGTCAGGGCCCAGCAGCTGGTTGTTGTGAAAGAACTGGCGATTGGCAAGCCGTGCGAGGTACTGGAAGACTTCATTGATGGGTGCCGCCTGCAGCCAGTAGCCCTCGCTGGTGATTTCCGGAAGACTTCCTCCCTGGGGAGCGCTCATCCCGGCGGGAGGAGCCGGCTTGTTGGTGGCGGGCTCTGAAGACAGATTGGACGTCATCCGGGCTTCTGGAGCCGCTGAGGGCGCGTCCTGCGCATTCAGGCATACAGCGAGGCCAAGACAGGCCGGCCCTAGCAGCGTTTTAAGGAGGAGGCGGGGGAGGGAGGGCGGATTCATCGAAGGGGTGGCATGGGGCTGGCGTGGCCTTTCATTTGGGCCTGGCCGGGCAGCATGGGCTGAGGGACAAAGCGCGGCAGCACGCGGTGAGGAAGCACACCCGTTTCGCCGCTGCTTTTGTCTTTAAATCGAACCTCCAAGGGGGCGACTTCGGTGATTATCGCCTCAAAGGTGACGCCCTTGTAGCCAAGCAGAAGCGTGTCTCCAAGTCCCACTTCATGACCTTGAACCAGGAACTCTCCATCACGCAGGTTGACGGCGGTGATATGAAGGGTCTGAAGGGCCTGGTTCAGAGTGATGCGCTCGGCCTGTCGTTGCAGACCAGCACTCCTCTCCGGTGCCTTGGGACTCGGCTCACGTGGGAACACCGGAAGGGCAAAGGCATCCAGGTTGCGCCGACGCGCCGCCAGTTTCCGCGCCTTCTGCTCGAGCTCTTCGGTTTTCGGGAGGCGGTCGCCCTGGATTTTGGGCAGCCAGGCGGCTTCCTGGCGGCCGATGAATATCCTGCCTGCATCGCGGCCTTGCGGGCTTTGAGCCGATGCATTCAGGCTGCCCAGGACGAGCAGCAGGGCAAGGTGACTGCTCAGGTTCATGGCGTTTTGTCCTCGGACTTCCAGCAGAAATGCGTGAGGTCGAAGGCGAGATGCTCGCCACCTTCGGTCAGGGCGTTTTCCTTGCGGGTGATTTTGAAATCCTCAAGAATCGCCTGCGGCATCAGACTCTCGAGCTGCAGCAGGATCTCCTGCATGGGGCCAAGCCCCCCTTCGAAGGTGGATTTGATACGGCTGCAGGGGGCGTTGACGCTGCGGCCGATGTTTCCCTTGTCGGGCAGAAAGGTCAGCGAGCTGCGTTCCAGTTCAATGCGTTTGTACTTGGGCAGCGAGTTGTCGAGAATCTGGGAGAACAGACGCGCCGGATCGCTGCGAAGAATCAGCTGAAGATCCTTGTGGGAGGCCCTGAGGGGCGCAACTTCCGCCTCCATCTTGGATGTGGCCGCCTTCTTCTGCTCATAAAGGGCGTAGGCGGCCTTGCGTGTGTTGATCTGGCGTTCAAGCCGTTTGACGGCAAAGCCGGCGAAGGCGCAGAGCATGCCATTGAGAATCAAGGGCGCGACAATCCCGTATCGGACAATCGCGGCGGTGTAGAAGCTCATGACAGGGAGGAGGTTACTATTTGTCGGCGATGGGCAGGCTCAGGGCATCCCCGTCAGGCAGGCTCTGGTTGATCTGAAGCTCGAACGAAAAGGGGTACAGCTCTGCGGCGTTCGGCTGAAAATCATCCGTGGCGGCATTTTCCCGGTGCCGTGGGTTTTTGCTCAGCACGAGGTTCACCGTCAAATGTCTTCCTGGGTCCGGGGCAAAACTGGGCTCGTCCATCGCCCTGGCCAGGTCGGCAAACTGCTGGCCGAGCTCGCGGCTGCTGTTCAGGCGGCTGAGCAGGTCGACCGACTCCTTCATGGCCAGGCCGCGGATCTGCCAGGTGCGAGTGTATCCCAGCTTTGTTCCGCCCTTGGCAGTGGGGCGCACCGTGTTGCTGCCGCAGTTCACGCTTTCAATCCGTATGCCGCTGTCTTCCGGGAAGAGGCGCATCAGCATCTCCAGCGTGGACCAGCCATGATTGCGCGGTTGAAACATCAGGCGGGTCGTCTCCACTTCGCGCTTCTCCTTCTGCAAGGCGGTCAGCTCGGCTTCGAGCTTTTGAGTCTGGGCTGCATTGAGTTTCCAGAAGGCCTGGTTCGAGGCGGTGTAGTAGGTGAAGATCCAGTAACCGGCCATGCCGACCAGCCCGGTCAGCAGCAGCATCGAGAGCCAGTTGCCGGTCTTCAGCAGTCGAATGTCGCGCTGGCTTGGGTAGATCTGGTCGATGCCATCGGAGTTGAAGAAGTTGCCGCGCTGCGCGAGTTCGCCCCACAGTTTGCGGAAGGTAAGCGACTGAGAAACCGGGGCGCCGGCGAGCTGCGCCAGCTCATCGGCGGTGGAACCCAGGCCAAGCCACTCCAGCCGGTGCCCGGGCAGGCCGGAGAGCTTCGGCAGGCCTTCGACATCCATCCTGTGAAGATCAAGGAGCTCGCGGCGCTGGCTGAAGCCCGTCAAGTCTTCCAGAAGTGGCTGAGTCAGGCTGCGTGGCCCTGCGATGATGATACGAGGCGCTCCCGAACTGGCCAGTTCCGCAGCCATGCACATCCCGAGTGCGATGTCGCCGAGACCTGCGGGCAGGGCGCTGGATCGGTGAATCAGGCTTCGGCAGGCAACCAGGTCCCCCTTGGAGTTCAGCGCGAAGGCGGCGGTGAACTTGAGGTAGGGCATCAGCACCAGGCAGCCCCCGACGATGCTCTCGGGCGCCGCGAGCGGAAGGGCTGCCAGAGCCTCCAGCGGAGCGGATTTGACGGCAACTCGCACGGGCAGCCGCATGGTCTCGGCCTGCCTGATGAAGTTGAGCAGCAGCGGTTCCCGGCTGCGCGACAACGCCACTGCCGCAGCGCGCACCTGTGTCCCCTGCGCACCCCAGTAGGGCAGCAGCCGCCAGCAGCTGGTTTCCGTGGACACATCCCGCTCCATAAGCACTTCAGCAGGGTCATCGATCAGGCTGAAGTGCAGAAGGTCAAAGGCGCTTTTGGGAGCGTCCGCACCAAGCAGGCCGTCGCGCAGCGGAGCCAGCGCGAACTCGTCGCCGACATGCAGAAAGATCCCCAGCGCCCTGGGCGGCCTGGGGAAGAATTCACCACTGCGGAGGGAGTCAAGAAAGTCGGCGGCGCCCTCTCCGGTGGTCAGGCTCATCAATGGGATGGGCGGCCCTGGCCGCCACTGCTTCGTGGGATTGTAGAAGACCGCCGAGACCACCTCGCGTCCACCGTCAAAAAGCAGATGCCACTGCCAGTCCAGCTCGTGGGCCTGACGATACCAGTTGCGGTCCGAGCCCCGGCTGCCTTTGGAGGCGATGCGGCAGGCTTGCCGATGCAGGGCGGCTGCATCCAGTTCCCTTGGATCCTGTAAGTTGAGTTCAGCCATGGGACAATGAAGGGAGGCGTCAGCCTCCCTTCATTCACAGTTTAAAAAGCAGGAGATCGCACTTACCAGCCTTCGGTGTCGGTGGTCGCCAGCACATGCGTCAATGATGCGTCATCTGCGTCGGTGTAGGCGCAGTTGCCGTAGGGAGTGCCAATCGCGGGAATGGTGGCGCTCCAGGTGATGGTGCCGCCGGAAGGGCAGACCGGAGTGGTGGTGGCGATGGGTTTGCCGGTGCCGAATGCGTCAGCTTCAGCAAACGCGGCGCCGATGGCGAGGTTGTTGAAGTTGGCGTGAGCGCGCACAGTCTTCTGAATCTGCGAAAGCTGCATCTTGCACTTCGCCTTGTCCGCGCCTTTTCGGTACGAGCCGATCCCCAGGAAAACGATTGAAATGAGTCCGAGAAGCAGCGCAATGACCAAGCTGACTTCAATAAGAGTAAGGCCTTTGCGGTTGAACCGGCTTGTTGTGATTTGAATTTTCATATGATTGGATTTTACTGACCCAATAGTTATTCTGGTTTTCGAAAAGCCGCGCAAACTTAATTCGGTAACACGATGGGTTAACCCGATTCGGACTTGTTCCCTGCGGTGGATTCGGCGCTTTAAATGTACTATTTTTTGTTAGGCGTTCATGGCCTTTCCGTTTCCCTCATCCAGCTGTCATGCCTGATTCTTTGCATGCGTGCTGCTAAATGCTGGCCTGTCTTGTGCTTGCTGATCATGGCATTGCCATAGCACGGCCTTGCCGACGGTCCGTTAAAATTGCAAGGTCCTGGTCTCGCTATTCACTTTTTTGGGCGCTGAGCATCAGCCTGGATGCTGCAGGATGGCTGTCCTTTTCCTCATTCTGCGAGCCCTTGTGCCGCTTGAGGCCGGGCACCTGTTCATTGCCAAAGATGCCATGAGGGTTGTCAGCCAGGACATATGTGATGCAAAACCTTGAGGCACTGGGCCACAGGCGTCATGAGTGAAGAATACCGTGCTGCTCGTCGCACATGACATGGCTGTGGTAAGCTTTGTAAGCCGGTTGTTTGATGAGCTTATGCTTTCTCGTCGCCAATGATGTTGAAGGCTTCGACTGCCGGTCGAAGCTACGCAATCAGCCCCTTCACCACCTTCGCCGGGTTGACGCCGGTGAGGCGGAAGTCGAGGCCCTGGAAGCGGTAGCTCAGTTTGTTATGGTCCAGGCCGAAGAGGTTCAGGATGGTGGCGTGGAAGTCGTGGATGGACACGGGGTCGCGGGCGACATGCCAGGCGAAGTCATCGGTCTCGCCATGCACCTGGCCGCCCTTGACGCCGCCGCCGGCCATCCAGAGGCTGAAGGCATAGGGGTGATGATCACGGCCGGTGACCTTCTTGAAGCCCTTGCGGTTTTCGCCGAGGGCGGTGCGGCCGAACTCGCTGCCCCAGACGACGAGCGTGGTGTCGAGCAGGCCGCGCTGCTTGAGGTCCTTCAGCAGGGCGGCGATGGGCTGGTCGACCATCTGGCAGTTGTGGGCGAGCTGGGGGTCAAGGCTGCTGTGATGATCCCAGGAGGCGTGGATGATGTTCACGAAGCGCACGCCGCGCTCGACCATGCGCCGCGCCTGCAGGCAGTGGCGTGAGAAGGTCTGGAAGTTGCCGATGCCGCCGAGGTTGCTCTTGATGGGCGGTTCGACACGGTTCAGGCCGTAGGCGTCGAGGGTGGCCTGCGATTCGCCCTTGAGATCGACCAGCTCCGGCGCGGCGCTTTGCATGCGGAAGGCCAGTTCGTAGCTGTTGATGCGCGCCGCGATTTCGGGGTCGCCGATGTGCTTGTGCTGGAGGCGGTTGAGGTCGTTCAGCACACGGATGCTTTCCGACTGCATCTCGGGAGTGATGCCGTCCGGGTTGTTGAGGTTGAGCACGGGCGAGGCACCGTTGCGAAACATCACACCGCCATAGGAAGAGGGCAGAAAGCCGCTCGACCAGGTGGAGCTGCCTCCGGGCAGGCCGCGTCCCTTGCTGACCATCACGACATAGGAGGGCAGCTCCTGGGAGAGATTGCCAAGCCCGTAGGTCACCCAGGAGCCGATGCTGGGGCGGCCCAGCAGCGCCGCGCCGCAGTTCAGCATGAGCTGGCCGGGCAGGTGGTTGAACTGGTTGGTGTGCATCGAGCGCACCAGCGCGATGTCATCGGCGCAGGTGGCGATGTGAGGGAGGAGGTCGCTGATCTCCATGCCGCACCGGCCGTGCTTTTGAAACACGCGGCTGGTGCCCATCACGGTGGCGGTCTCCTTCTGCAGGAAGGCGAACTTGGCGTCGCCCACGATCGAGTCGGGCAGCGGCTGGCCGTCGTACTTGTTCAGCAGCGGCTTGGGGTCAAAGAGGTCCATCTGGGAGGGGCCGCCCTCCAGGAAGATGAAGATGCAGCGCTCCGCCTTCGGGGCGAAATGCGAGAGGCGCGTGGACAGGGGATTGGCGGGGATGGTCGACTCCTCCGCGAGAAGGCCGTCCTGCCTGAGCAGCGAGGCCAGGGCGAGCGTGCCCAGGCCGCAGGAGCTCGTCGCGAGGAAGTCGCGTCGGGTTCGTGTGATGAGCTGCTCGCAGGGGGACATGAGCAGAGAGTTACGACACCTGGGTGACGGCTTTTGCGTGGCGGCTCGTGATCCGTTTTAAAGGGACTTCAGGTAGGCGAGCAGGTCGGCGACCTGCTGGGGGCCGAGCCCGAGCTGCTCCACGGAGAGCATCAGGGATCGGCGCAGGGGCTTGTTGCCCTGAATCTGGCCGACGGGGATCATCTGGGTCATCCCTCCCTGGGAGCGGACGATGACGGGATCGCCCTGGGACAGGAGCATGCCGTGAATGGTTTTGCCATCGTGGGTTAGGATCTCGCTGCCTTCAAACCCATGCGAGATGTCGGACGAAGGCTCGATCAAGGCGCGCAGCACGACCTCCGAGGGCTGCATTCTGGCGTAGGCTGTGATGTCCGGGCCGTAGTCCACGCCCTGGTCCTGGATGCGATGGCACATGAGACACACTGAGGCTGTGGTCTTGCCGCGTGCAGCATCACCCTTGAGCCTCAGCAGTTCATCCACAGGCGGCAGCTTCACCGGCGGCTGCTGCGGCACCCGGGATTCGGTGATCTGCACCTTGTCAGGATCGTAAATGCCGTCGCGCTTCAGCCGGTCGCTCAGTCCCGCCTGCTTCCATAGGTCATCCTTGCGGTTGAGCAGCCACCACACGGCCTGTGATTTCATGGGTTCAGCCGCCTGGGCGGCGACATCCGCCATGGCAAAGGCGGCCTCATTGGAGGGAATGCTGCCGAGGGCGACGAGGGCGGAGCGACGGTCTTCCTGTGCCAGGGTTGAGGCCAGCGCCCGGCTTTTCATTGAAACAGCGACCTTGGGGGGATGCAGTCGCCAGGCGAGGCGTGCGAAGGCCGGCGACCATTTCAAGGGATTGTCATGGCCCATCTTCGCGGCGATGGCGTCGAAGACTTCCGCCTCCTTGCCCGTGCTGCCGATGCCGATGGCCTCGATCTCGGTGCGGTCTTTCGCATCGCAGGCCTGGGCGAGGGTGACGAGAAGGTCACAGGCTTTTGCAAACGGCACATCGCGCAGGGACGTGGCGACTTCACGGCGCACGGCGGCAGACGCATCGTTGGCCAGGCGGCGGGCGAGCGGCAGCACGTCGTTGGAATTTTGCCGGAGGGCGCGGAAGGCGGTGACGCGCAGCTGCGGGTTCTTGTCAGCAAGCATGGTCTCGGCCTTTGCACGGCCTGTCTCACCCAGGGATGCCAGGACCCACACGGACCTGGCGCGGATGTAGTCGGACGGGTCTTCGAGAAGTTCGGCCACGTCCGGGACGGCGCTTTCACCCTGGGCGCGAAGCCTGGCGGCTGCTGCGGCACGCACATGGATGGCGGGGCTTTTCAGGGCGGCGACCTGGCTGGAGGTCTTGCTGAGGTCGTGCTTCGTGACGGACGGTTTGAAGCCCTTCGGGGCGATGCGGTAAATGGCGCCTGCGGCGGCTTCATCGAGATACTTGTGACCACCGCCGACCACGGGGTCGAACCAGTCGCTGACATAGATGGCACCATCGGCCCCCACGACGACATCGGAGGGGCGGAAGAGGAACTTGTCCTCCAGGTGCACGTCCTTCTTCGAGCCGAAGTCGGAGCTGTTGAAGGCGTGGCCGGGGTTGCTCGCGAGGAAGCGAAAGCGTTCCAGCCTGAAGCCTGCGCCATCGGGCTTTGGCAGGTAGCCAAACACTTCGTTACGTCCGGCCTCGCAGCTCAGGAGCAGGCCGGCATAGCGCCCTCCCAGGGCGCCGTTTTCATAAAAGGCGATGCCCGTGGGTGCGCCGCCGCCATAGACATCCCCCGCAGGCATGGTGCCCGGGTCGTCCTGCCGCCATTCCGCCACGGCCACGGGCTGGCCCGGGCGTCGGTCGGCCTGCCAGGTGCGCCTGCCGTCGAGGGACGCGTATCCGGCGTTTCCATGGGTCATTACATAACTGGTTCGGCATGCGGGCGGGTCGTCGTTGTCGTTTTGAAACACGTCGCCGAAGGAGGTGACGGTGTGCTCGTAGCTGTTGCGGAAGTTGTGCGCGATGACCTCCACATGGGAGCCGTCCGGCCTCATGCGTGCCGCGAATCCGCCAAGGTAGACGTGGCCGTCGTCGCTGCGCTGCCCGGCGAAGTCGCGCGGATCCATGTCCAGCGTCATGCCATAGCGGATGTCGTAGGGGCTGCCGATGCGGAAGGTGCGGCCTGACTTGTCGGTGAAGACCGCGCCGCAGTTGCCCATGCTCCAGTACCACAGGCCGTCGGGACCGACGGTGAGCGAGTGCAGGCCGTGGTCGTGGTTATGTCCGTTGAAGCCGGTGAGCAGGACCTCTCGCCGGTCCACGGCGGGGTCGAACCTGCGGTCGCGGTTCACGTCCGTGTAGACAAGAAGGTTGGGCGCCATCGAGACGACGACCTGGTTGTCGATCACCGCGATGCCAAGCGGGGCGCGCAGGGCCGGGTCCTGGACAAAGGTGGAGGACTTGTCCGCCACACCGTCGCCGTCCGTGTCCTCGAGCACCACAACGCGGTCGCCGCCCGGCTGGGTCTGGTAATGCTTCGCGCCATAGTCCACGCCCTCCGCGACCCAGATGCGGCCGTCCATGTCGGTGTCGATGCTTGCCGGGTTTCGCAGCATGGGCGAGGCCGCCCAGAGCGTGACCTCCAGGCCCTCGGGAACCTGGAAGAGGTTCAAGGGCACCACGTCGGCGGCGTGAAGCACGGAGGTGAGAAACAGGGCGATGGAAAGGCGGAGCTGCATGAGGAGACAATGGCAGGGTTGGTGTCGCCGCAGTTCTCAGAGAAGCTTTTCGCCGCGTGTGTATTTCGCCACGGCATCCGGGTCGAGTTCCAGGCCGAGGCCGGGTTTTGTGGGGATGGCGAGCATGCCGTCAGCGTCGAGCTTCCATCCGCCTGCGGTGATCTCGTCGATGAAGGGCGAGCCGGTGAGGTATTCGACCAGGTCCGTGCCGGGGAAGGCGGAGGCGAGGTGCAGGTCGGCGGCGAGGCCGACGGCGGTGTTCCAGCCATGGGGGATGAACTGAACACCGTGCTCCTGGGCCATCCAGGCGATGCGCCGCTCCTCGCTGATGCCGCCGACCTTGGTGACGTCGGGCTGGATGATGTCGAAGGCGCGGGCTTCCAGGAAGGGCTGAAAAGCCTGGCGACGGGTGAGGACCTCGCCGCCGCTGATGGGCACGGGAGAGTGTTCGCGCAGTCTGGCAAAGTCCTCGACGGCATCGGGGACGAGGGCCTCCTCAAACCAGTGTACGTCATGATCCGCGAGCATCCTGGCGGTGTTCAGCGCCCATTTGTAGCCGTTGGTCCAGTGGGCGTCGCTGCCGCCCGCATCGACCATCAGCTTGTTCCCGGAACCCACCGCCTCGCGGGCGGCGCGGACGATGGCCTCGTCGGTCTTTGCGTTGCGGCGGCCAAAGGGGCCCCAGCCAATTTTGAAGGCACGGAAGCCCTGGGACTTCACGGCGAGCAGGTGGTCCTTCATCTTCGCCGGCTCGTCCATGAGCAGGGAGGCGTAGGGCTGGACGCGTTCGCGGTGACGGCCGCCGAGCAGTCGTCCCACCGGCTGGCCGGTGGCCTTGCCGAGGATGTCCCAGAGGGCGATGTCGATGCCGCTGATCGCGTGGGTGATCGAGCCGCCGCGGCCGAGCCAGAACATGTTCTGGTGCAGCTTTTCGCTGACGCGCTCCGGTTCGAGCGCGTTTTCGCCCCGGTAAAGGGGTTCGAGGACGGCAAGCGCGGCCTTCACCAGGGCGTCGTTGGTGAAGACGCTGCCGAGGCCGACGAGGCCTTCATCCGTGTGGACCGTGACGAGGGTGTGGACGCAGTCTTCCGGGCGGAGTTCATTGCTCCAGCCGCCTTCAGGGGTGGCGCCGCGCAGTCCTGCGCAGCGGATTTCGGTGATTTTCATGGGTGTGACGTGGAATGGGAAGAGGGGGCTTTCAGGGACCTTGGCCCGGCAGGTTGACCGCCTGCCATTTCATGAGCGTAACCAAACCTGTGGTCGAGATCAAAACACCTGTCATCACAAGGGCAAGACGCGGCCAGGAGAAGGCTTTCCAGGGCATGAACAAGGAAGGAAGCAGCACTCCGCTCAAACCAAGAAGACCGAGTCCTGCACCCGCAAAGATCCAAAAGATGGGCACCAAGCCCCACCAGGATTCGTTCAGGGACGAGGATGGAGGCCAGAACATGACGGCTGATATGCAGGCCGGAATGCCAAGCAGGGCAAATGAAGCAGCCACGTCCTCGGGTGTCACCGACACCCGTGAATTCTGCTGGATGTTATCCTGCGGCAGGTCGTGCATAGATTTTAACCACTGGCTTGAAACTGACCGCCGCATCAAGAGGGAACATGGGGCGCCGGCAGCGGGTGTGGCCGAGGCAGGGAAGGTTGGCGCTTGAGGAACCGGGTGCGTCCACGTTCACCATGCGGATGCACCAGTCGGCGTACATGTGTGGCTGGCAGTGCGGGGACTTGATGACCACGGCGTCAAAGTGCGCGGGGTTGCGTCCGTGGGCGAGGAAGAAGGAGCGGTCATAGAGGTTCACCGCGCGGCTGCTGACCACCAGGGTGAAGCTGCCGGCCTCCAGCACGGCCGTGGGGCCGGCGTACCATTCTTCGCCAAAGGATTCGCTCTGAAAACGGCCGTCGGCGAGCAGGCGGACCCTGGCGGTGATTTCGAGGGGCGTGAAACGTGCTGGATCGAGCGTGCCGCCGACGGGCATGGTGAGGATGGCGCCGACGCCTGCGGCAAAGGCCCTCCGCACGGCGGGGGCGTCCACGATGGGCAGGAGGACACGGGCGCGGCAGCCGGCCTCGACCAGCTTGCGCATGATCGCGTTGCTGTCGCCGGAGGCGCCCGAGCTGGTGGCGTCCGCCGCATCCACCAGGCCTAACGTACCTTGCGTATGTGCTTTCACGATGGCTGCCATCTCGTCCAGGCTTTGCAGCGGCACGCGCATCTTGTCATGATGCTCCCAGAAGAGCCCGGCGATGCGCAGGGCCTCGCGTTCGGCCAGGGCGGGATCGTTGTCGGTCACCACGAAGGACCAGGAGGCCAGGGAGGGCACGTCGGTGAACGGATTGCCCCACATCATGGCGGCGGAGAGGCCGCCCGGGCCTTGCTCGACCTGCCTCGCGGCGTTCACGGCGTGACGGATGGACCCGGTGGCCGTGATGAGTTCATCGCCACGCACCAGGGCGGGCACGGTGACCTTGGCGGTGACCGGCTTCACCTCGCCGCGCAGGATCCGCAGCAGCAGCCTGGCGGCGCGCTGGCCGGTCTCGAAGAAGTCCACATGGGGATAGGTGTGGTAGGCGACGACGGCATCGCAGTGTTCGAGCATGAGGTCGGTGAGGATGCCGTGCAGATCGAGCGATGCGACGACAGGAATGGATTCGCCGACAATCTTGCGCAGCTCGGCGAGCAGCCAGCCCTCGGGATCCAGCTCCGACTCGCTGGCCATGGCGCCATGAAGGCAGAAATAGACACCGTCCACGTCGGGGGCGGCGCGCACGGCCTCCAGCAGTTCACCGGAGATGCGCGCCCAGGCCTGCCGGGACAAGGTGCCGCCCGAGGTGATGAAGAAGGCGCTGTAGGCGGGGACGACCTCCACGTCGGGCTGCTCATCCAGCACGCTCAGGGCGCCGCCGACCTCGTTGCGGATGCCGCAGTGGTAGTCGAGGATCTCCCGGCCGCGCCTGACGGCAAAGTCGTCATAACCACTCAGGTGCGGATTGAAGGTGGAGACCTCCTGCTTGCATTCGACGACGAGGATTCGGGGCATGGACGGATGGATGATTACGCCGCCATGCCGGGGCAGCTTCCAGACAATGCGGTGAGATTGGCACAGGATGGATCCGATTGTCAGGATTCACGGAATGGGGAAAACCTTTGCGCATCCAGCACTTGGAGAGAGGACCCATGTCGCCCGGAGAACGGGCGGGTTTGGTGTGTGGTCAGGATGCCGGGTTCATCGCTTCCGCCGGAGCTGATGATTCGAGGTGCCAATCCGGCAGGGTGCCCTGCCGTGAGGCCTCAGGCGTAGAGGGAGTCGTAGGCGCTGCAAATTTGGTTCAGCCAGTCCTCCTGGGGCATGGACCAGTAGCGGTTGGAGAAGATCTCCACCTCGCGGCAGCCGCTGAAACCGGTTTGATCGACCCAGTCGGAGATCTGGCGGATGGGGATGCAGCCCTCGCCCATGAGCCCGCGGTCGTTGAGAAGGTCGGTGGTGGGCGTCTTCCAGTCGCAGATGTGGAAGGCGAAGAGGCGCTGGAGCTCGGCGCTGAGGCGGACCTGCTGCTCAAGTTCGGGATCCCACCAGAGGTGATAGACGTCGGCGGCGATGCCGAGCATGGGGTGGGAGCCGAGCCTGTCACAGATTTCGTTCGCCTGGCGCATCGTGTTCACCGCGCTGCGGTCGTCCGCATACATGGGATGGAGGGGTTCGATGCCGAGCTTCACGCCCGCAGCCTCGGCGTCCGGCAGGACGGCGGCGATGCCGTCGGCGATCTGCTTGCGCGATTCATCGAGGGGCTGGCCGGGGACGGCACCGCAGACCAGGACGATGAGCGGGGCGCCGAGGTCACGGGCCTGTTCAATGCAGCGCCGGTTGTCATCAATGGAGGCCTGGCGTGCGGCGGCGGATGCGCCCGGGAAGAAGCCGCCGCGGCAGAGGCTGACGATGTCGAGTCCAGCCTCGCGGGCCTGCCTGCCGACCTGGGCGGGGTCGCGGTTGTCGAGGTTGTAGCGCCAGAAGGTGATGCCACCCGCGCCGGCGTCGGCATAACGCTGGATGCAATCTTCGGTGCTCCAGGGCTTCGTGGTGATGGTGTGGATGCAGAGGCGGGGGCGGCGGGGCATGGAGGGAGGTTGGACGGGGCGGGGCGGGTTTCCAGCGACTTCCACTTTGTCTTGGCAGAACGGCGGGTTTTGAGTCAAAGGAGGGGGCGTTCCTTCCGACCCCACCCATGTCCAGCTCACCTCTTCTTCCTCCCTCGACCCTTGGCATCCTTGGCGGCGGCCAGCTTGGCCGGATGCTGGCGCTGGAGGCTCGCCGAAGCGGCTACCGGGTGGCGGTTTACACGGATGAGCGTCCCGGCTGTCCGGCGGGGCAGTGGGCGGATGCAGAATTCAATGCAGCCTACGATGACCGCCATGCGCTGGAGCGCTTCCTGCAGCGGGTGGACGTGGTGACGGTGGAGTTTGAAAACATCCCGGACGCCTGCCTGGAGATCGTGGAGGCGGTGAAGCCGCTGAGGCCTGGGCGCAAGGCCATCCACACCACGCAGCATCGTGAGAGGGAGAAGCTGTTCCTGAGGGGGCAGGGCATTGCCTGCGCCGAGTTTCGCATCGTGGAAAGCCTGGCGCAGCTGGAGCAGGCCGTGCAGGAACTGGGAAGACCGTGTGTCATCAAAACCGCTGCTTTTGGTTATGACGGCAAGGGCCAGCACAAGGTGAACGCGGACACGGACCTGGCCGATGCGTGGAAGGACTTTGAGGGGCATCATGCCGTGGTCGAGCAGTGGGTGCCGTTCGTGTGCGAGGTCTCCGTCGTCGGTGCCCGCGGCGTGGACGGGCGGATGGCCGTGCATGGCGTGGTGGAAAACCAGCATGCGCATCACATCCTGGACGTCACGATCGCCCCGGCGCGCGTGGGGCCGGAGGTCGTGGAGCAGGCGCTGGAGCTTTGGGAGGCCGTGGCCGAGGGGCTGGATTATGTGGGCACGATGGCGGTGGAGATGTTTGTCACCGCCGAAGGACGCGTGCTGGTGAACGAGATCGCCCCGCGTCCGCACAACAGCGGGCATTACACGATCGACGCCTGCATCACGAACCAGTTCCAGCAGCAGATGCGCGCCATCTGCGGCCTGAGCCTGGGGGATCCGGGGCAGCACACGCCCTCGGTCATGATCAACCTGCTCGGTGACGTGTGGCCTTCGGAAAAGGTGCATCCGGACTGGGACGCCGTCCTGGGGCATCCGCGTGCCAAGCTGCATCTGTATGGAAAGGCCGAGGCGAGGGCACGGCGCAAGATGGGGCATGTCAACGTCCTGGGGGAAACCCTGGAGGAGGCGCTGGAAAGCGCGATCGAAATCAAGCAGGCGCTGGGCATTCCCGTCTGAACAGTGCGCGCTCGTGCGCTCTGCCGAGGGAATCAATCTTTGTTCGGCGTGCCCCGGCTGCGGAAGAGCAGCAGGCCGACGGCGCAGAGCAGGACGGCGGAGGAGGTGAGCAGGATGGTGCTCTGGGGAATGCCCTCCGGGGATGAAGCCGGCCGGGCCGATGCAGCCGGAGGCGAGGGGCTGGACACGACGGTTTCCGGCACGCTCAGCTTCGCCGGAGCCGTGACCGCCGCCGGCGTGGCGCCCTTGTTTTCACCCGCCTCCTTGAGGGCCTTTTCCCAATCCACATTGAGCAGCAGATCCCAGCCGGGATTTTCATTCTTCACCCGGCAGGAGCAGCGTCCGACCAGGAACATGGAGGATTCCTCCAGGGCGGCATCATCAAGCTGGCTGAGCGGCCAGGAGCCCAGGACTCGTCCGCGGCCGAACACGGGGGCGGCGAAGGCCTGGCCCCGGGTGATCCTGCCTTCGGGGCCGGCAAGCATTGAGATGAGAATTTGTTCGGCGGGATCCTTCGCGTCGATGCGCAGCGTGGTGAACTTCAGCCTCAGGGCCGGGCCGGGGCCGAGCTGGCTGTCCGGATCATTGGGATCCTGGATGGGCAGGCTGGCGACGTTTTCGAGGAACTTGAGGCGCTTTTCGACCCTGTCGGCATCGGCTTTTGCGCCAGGGCTGCCATCGCCGACGATCACCCAGATGATGGAATCGCCCGCCAGGATGTGCCGCAGGATCTTCTGGCGACCGGGGGAGTCGAGCAGGGAGTCGAGGGAGGATTTGTCCAGGGTGCCTGACCAGATTTTCTGCTGCCGGGTCTTGGAGTCGAGCAGGGTGGCCTGGGTGACGCCCGGCTCCCTGGCGGTGGTGATGTCGAGGTTGGCCCTGCCGTTGGCCCGCAGGGGGCGGAGCAGGTCGGTGACAGCGTCGCCGGGGGAGGGGCTTGCCGGGACGATGAGCTGGAAGCGGTCCGTTTCCCAGCGATCCAGGGCGTAGCGGAACACCGGAATGGTGCAGGCACAGGTCTGGGCCTGGATCAGGGCGGTGGTGAAGAGGATGAGCAGGCCAGGACGTAGCATGAGGGGCAGGGCACGCATGAACGACGGCAAGGCGGGTGAAGTTGCTCGCAAACTTTGAAGGGGGCGGGCGCGGGAAGGGGCGGGTCCAAGTCCTGTGAGAGCCTGGATACAGGGTTCACAGGACTGGCATGATTCACAGGATGGGATCAGATCCTGTGGGGCGTGAGAATGCCGGCTTGGAAGCCGGGAAGCCCCAGGTGCAGGCCCTGGGCGGGGTCTTACTTCACCTCGGCGCGTTTTTCAGGCGGCAGCCACTGGAACTCGCTGGTGGAGCCGGCCTTCTTGGAGCCGCCGAGGAAGATGTCGCCGGTGTCCTTCAGGGTGACGAAGATGATGAAGCCGAAAAGCAGGAGCACGCAGGCCGTCTGCACGACTTCGAGGAAGCGTCCCTGGAGCGGGCGGCGGCGGACGGCCTCGCCGATGGCCAGGGTGATGTGGCCGCCGTCAAGCACCGGGAAGGGCAGAAGGTTCATCAGGGCGAGGTTGACGTTGAGCACCACGCTGAACCAGAGCACCTGAAGGAGGGCGGCGGGATCCTGGAGCAGGTTGTAATAGACACGACCGATGCCGACGGGGCCGCTCATGTGGGCCGGGCTGATGTCGGAGTTCGAATAGACCAGCTTCTGCACCATGCTGACGAGGGACTTGGCGGCGCCGGAGACCTGTTCCCACACTCCTGGATAGGCCAGTTTGCGGGCGCCGGTGGCGTGCCAGACAATGCCAACCATGGGGTCCTTCCAGTCGGCGGGGTGCTTGTCGGGCACACGCGGGGTGAGGGTGGCGAGCGCTTCCTTGCCATCACGACGCAGGGTGAGCTGCACGGGCTGGCCGTTGCGGGTCTTGATGTATTCGGAAAGCTGGCCGCGATGAGTGATGGGGGTGTCATCAACCTTGAGCAGCTCGTCACCGGCCTTGAGTCCGGCCTCCTCCGCCGGGCTGTGGGGCTGAAGGGCGCCGACCATGGGGGTTTCCTTGCCCGTGATGCCCACCTCGCGGAGCGGGGGACGCTTGAAGACGGCGTCGAGGGTGCTGCCGAGCCAGGACCTGGACTTTTCCTCGGCGGCTTCCGGCCATTCGGCGGCGACCTGGATGGCAGGCAGGGCCTGGCCGTTGCGCTCCACCTCGAACTGGATGGTCTTGCCCTCGCTGGAGATGACGTTCCAGCGGACGGTGTCGGTCGTCATGCCCTCAAAGCGGTGGATTTCCGCACCGTCGATGCGCAGGATCTTGTCACCCGCCTGGAGGCCGGCCTTGGCGGCGGGGCTGTCCTTGGCGACATAACCAATGGTGGTGGTGACGAAGGCCTCCGTCTGCGGCTTGCCCAGCCAGCTGACCAGGACGGCGAAGGCGCAGGCGAGCAGGAAGCTGAAGAGCGGGCCGGCGAAGGCGACGATGATCTTGTCGGTGGGCGAGATCGGGGGCAGGGGATCCTTGCTGGTGCTCTCGCCTTCGATGGCGTCCATGGGGGCCATCTGGGGCAGTTTGACAAAACCGCCCGCCGGGATGCTGCCCAGGCCGTATTCAACGCCGTTGATGGTCTTCTTCCAGAGGGGCTTGCCGAACCAGATGTAGAACGCCTCGACCCTCAGGCCGCGCCAGCGGGCGGCGAGGAAGTGACCCCATTCGTGGACGAGGATCATGAGGTTGAAGACCAGCAGGACTTCGATGATCAGGATGATGATGCGAAGGACTTCGCCGACAGGGCCGAGGGATGAAAGCCAGGACATGAGGGGTGGGGAAAAGGAAAGGACCGGGATGGTAATACGCCCGGGAGGGCCGGAAAGCTAACACCCGCACCGGAGTCGGCAACGTGGATGTGCAGGCTGACCATTTTCTCACACTTCGGCGGTGAGAAGCCGGACGGCCTCCGCCGCCAGGGCAAAGCCGAAGGTGCCGGTGACAAAGGTGGCCGCGCCAAAGCCCGCCGAGCAGTCCAGGCGCAGGCCGACCTCGGTGGTGTCCGCCCGGGAGGCCGCGCAGCTTCCGTCCGGCTGCGGATACACGGCTTTTTCCGTGGAGAAAACACAGGACACACCCCAGTGCATGGCGCGTCCATCGGCGCTTTTGGGAAAGCCATGGTCCTCCCGCAGGCGGCGCCTGACCTGCTGAATCAGGGGGTCGGAGCCCGCCTGGCCGAGGTCGGCGGTCTTCACCTGGGTGGGGTCGCGCCTGCCGCCGGCGCTGCCGGAAACAACGACGGGCAGGCCGAGCGACCTGGCCTTGGCGATGATCAGGGCCTTCACCGAGGTGTCGTCCACCGCATCGACGATCAGGTCAAAACCGCCCGTAAGAAGGCGGTCGGCGCTGCTTGTCAGGAAAAACTCCACGGCAGGGGTCACGGCGCATTCCGGAGCGATCTGACGGACGCGTTCGGCCAGCACCTCGACCTTGGGGCGGCCGAGGCTGGGGGTGAGGGCGGGGAGCTGGCGGTTGGTGTTGGTGATGCAGACATCGTCCATGTCGACCAGGGTCAGGCTGCCGATGCCGCTGCGGGCCAGGGCTTCGACGGTCCAGGAACCGACCCCGCCGACTCCGATCACCATCACTCTGGAGCGGTGCAGGCGGGGCAGGGCGGCGGTGCCGTAAAGGCGGGCGATGCCGCCGAAACGCTGGAGATAATCCTCGGTCATGGCGGTGCTGATAGCAGGCCTTCAGGCGGGCGGCAAAGATTGCATGATTTTTCCCCGAGGGCAGTACTTGTCCTCCCCCGTTTGCACGCTAAACGCAAAGAGTCGTCCGTCACGGCACGACATCCGCTCCCTTTCCATTTCCAAAAAACAACCCCAAAAACGCCCACCCACCATGTCCGTCGTCTCCAAAGGTCTTGAAGGAATCGTTGCTGCTGAAACCCGTCTTGGTGAGGTGCGTGGAGCGGAAGGAGTGCTGTTTTATTGTGGCTACGACATCAATGAACTGGCCGGCAAGGCGACCTACGAGGAGGTGGTCCACCTGCTTTTCTACAACCGCCTGCCCAACCGCGCCGAGCTGGAGAAGCTGACCACCGCGCTGCGCGCCGAGCGTGAGCTGCCCCAGGGTGTGATCGACTTCCTCAAGAACGCGCCGAAGTCCGCCCGTCCGATCGACATCATGCGCACGGCGGTGTCCATGCTCGGCTGCTATGACCTCAACCGGCATGACATCGACGTGGGTGAAAACCTCGCCAACGCCATCCGTCTGGTTTCCCAGATCGGCGTCATCGCCGCCTATTTCCACCGTTCCCGCCAGGGGCTGGACCTGCCGCCCGTGCGCAAGGATCTCAGCGAGGCCGCGCACTTTCTTTACCTGATGAACGGCGAGGTTCCCAGCGCCGAGGCTGAAAAGACCCTTGATGTGGCCTATGTGCTGCACGCCGAGCACGGCTTCAACGCCTCCACCTTCACCGCCCGCGTCGTGGCCTCGACCCTGAGCGACATGTTCTCCGCGATCAGCGCCGCCATCGGCGCGCTCAAGGGGCCGCTTCACGGCGGCGCCAATGAAGGCGTGATCCACATGCTGCAGGAGATCGGCAGCCTGGACAAGGTGGACGGCTGGGTCGAGGACGCCCTGGCGCAGAAGAAGAAGATCATGGGCATCGGCCACCGTGTTTACAAGGTGCTCGACCCCCGCGCCCCGCACCTTCGCGAGATGGCGATCCAGCTCACCAGCCAGCTGGGCGAAACCAAATGGATCGACATGTCGGAGCGCATCGCCCAGATCATGCGCGAACGGAAGAACCTGAACGCCAACGTCGACTTCTACAGCGCCACGGTTTATTACAGCCTCGGCATTCCGACCGACCTGTTCACGCCGATCTTCGCCATCGCCCGCATGAGCGGCTGGACCGCCCACGTTCTTGAGCAGTGGAGCGAGAACCGCCTGTTCCGTCCGCTGAGCGAATACGTCGGCAAGCCTTACGGCCAGAAGTTCGTGCCGATCGACGAACGCTGATCGACCCCGGCGCAATCCCAGCCACCCGTGCGCCTCGACGTCATCACGCTTTTCCCCGAGCTCGTCACGGTGCCGATGGGCACCAGCATCATGCGACGCGCCCAGGACAAGGGCGCGATTGAGCTGGGCGTGCATGACCTGCGCCAGTTCGGACTGGGCAAGCACCGTCAGGTGGATGACACGCCCTGTGGCGGAGGGCCGGGCATGGTGCTGCGGCCCGAGCCCCTGTTTGCCGCCCTGGAGCAGGTGCACAGCCCGGAAAGCCGGGTCATCCTGACCTCTCCCGCCGGGCGTCGATTCGATCAGGCCACGGCGCAGCGGCTGAGTTCGGAAAAGCATCTCATCTTCATCTCCGGCCATTATGAGGGTGTGGACCAGCGGGTGATCGACCACTGGGTGGATGAGGAGATCAGCCTGGGGGATTATGTGCTGACGAATGGTGCCATCGCCGCCGTGGTGATGATGGACGCCATTGTCAGGCTTCTGCCGGGCGTGCTGGGGGATGAACTCAGCGCCGTGGAGGAATCCTTCGGACCCACCGGCCTGCTGGAGGCGCCGCAGTACACCAAGCCGGCCGAGTTTCAGGGCATGACCGTGCCGGAGATCTTGTTAGGCGGTAACCATGCCAGGATCGCCGAATGGCGCGCCCGGCAGTCCCTGGAGCGCACGCGCAGGATGCGGCCGGATCTGCTGGGGCCTGCCTGACGGCGGCACGGCTCAAGAAGTGCCGGAGTTGTTGGCAAAGAGGCTTGGAGAAATCTTTCTACCCCTCATCTTTCTGCCCTTCAGGACGCAACCCTGGGGGCGTCATTCCAAACCCTGAACCTGGGTGTTTCCGTCCGGTGGGTGCGGGTGTGTGGGCAGAAAGATTGGGGGGCAGAAAAATGGATGAACCCGGCATCAGGACATGGCACGAAAGCCGTCCGTCCCCGGGTGTGGTTGGTGCGCCATCCGGCCTGGTGAGGCCGGCCCTCGAAGACTTCAGCCCATCGCCGGAGCAAAGTCACCTTTGCGTTTTTTTCGCGAGGCGGGCTCGCCGACCTTTTCGACATCGGCGGCGATGACCTTGTACTCGGGGCAGAGGGTGTCGCTGTCGCAGCCGCCGCCGGTGACGTTGTTCACCATGTGCTCGGGGAAGTGGAAGGTGGTGTAGAGCACGCCGGGCTTCACTTCATCGGTCACGCGGGCCTCCAGCTCGACCTCGCCGCGCGCGCTGAAAAGACGGACGTGGTCGCCGGTGGCGATGTCCTTTTTCGCGGCGTCGGCGGGGTTGATGGCGAGGACGTCCTGGGTGACGATCTGGCTGTTGCCGGTGCGGCGGGTCATGGTGCCGCAGTTGTAATGCTCAAGCACACGGCCGGTGGTGAGGATGAAGGGGAATTCCCGGCCGTGGGTGACGAGCTCGGTGGACTCCTTCCAGTCGAAGAAGTGGAAGTGGCCCTTGCCGCGCTTGAACTCGGTCTGGTGCAGGATCTGCGTGTCAACACCGCCTTCCGCGACGGGCCATTGCTTGCCGTTTTCGCCGAGGTTCTCCCAGGTGGCGCCCTTGAAGAAGGGGACGATGCGGGCGATCTCCGCCAGCACGCCATCCGGAGTGTAGTCGGCCTGGGGGAAGCCGAAGCGCTGGATGATCTCGCACATGATCTGGCCGTCGGGCTTGGTGCCTTCCAGGGGCTTCACGGTGGCGTTCACGCGCTGCACGCGGCGTTCGGCGTTGGTGAAGGTGCCGCTCTTTTCCAGGAAGCTGGCGGCGGGCAGGATGACATGGGCGTATTTCGCCGTCTCGGTCATGAAGATCTCCTGAACGACGAGGAACTCGAGGCTCTCCATGGCATGCCTGACGTGGTTGGCGTCGGGGTCGGTCTGCACCACATCCTCGCCCATGAGCCAGAGCGCCTTGAGCCTGCCATCAACGGCGGCGTCAAACATCTGCGGGATTTTCCAGCCGGGTTCGCTGGGCGTCTTCACGCCGTAGAAGTCCTCATAAAGCTTGAGAACCTGCGGGTCGTTCATTTCGAAGTAGCCGGCACCCTGGTGGGGCTGGCAGCCCATGTCGGCCGCGCCCTGGACATTGTTCTGGCCGCGCAGCGGGTTCACTCCGACGCCGGGCCGTCCGATGTTGCCGGTCATCATGGCGAGGTTGGAGATGAGCATGACGGTCTTCGCGCCCTGCTCGTGCTCGGTGACGCCAAGGCCGTGGAAGCTCATGGCGGCCTCGGCGGAGGCGTATTCGACGGCGGCGGCGCGAACCAATTCCTTGTCCACGCCGGTGATCCTCTCCAGTTCATCCAGGTCGAGCGCCTTCAGGCCGGCCTCGAACTGCTCCCAGTTTTCGCAGCGGCTGCGGATGAAGTCGGTCTTCACCAGGCCGGCGTCGAGGATGCAGCGGGCGAACATGTTGAGCAGGGCCACGTTGGTGCCGGGGCGGAGCTGGAGGTGGTACTTGGCATAAGGCACCAGCTCGATCTTGCGCGGGTCGACCACGATGAGCGGTGTGCCCTTCATGACCTGCTGCTTCAGGCGTGCGCCGGTGACCGGGTGACCCTCGGTGGGGTTGGCGCCGATGACGAGGATGCACTTGGTGAACTCGATGTCCTCGAAGCTGTTGGTGGCGGCGCCGGTGCCGAAGCTCTTCTGCATGCCCCAGGCGGTGGGGGAGTGGCAGACTCGGGCGCAGCAGTCGATGTTGTTCGTGCCGATCACCTGGCGGATGAACTTCTGCATGAGGTAATTCTCCTCATTGGTGCAGCGTGCCGAGGAGATGCCGGCGATGGCGTTGCCGCCATGTTCGGCCTTGATGTGGCTGAGCTGGGTGAAGATGTGGTCGTAGGCCTCGTCCCAGGTGGATTCCTTGAAGCTGCCGTCGGCCTGGCGGATGAGCGGCTTCCGGAGACGGTCCTTGTGGTTGTAGAACTTGAAGGCAAAGCGGCCCTTGAGGCAGGTGTGGGCGTGGTTGACCTCGGCATCGACAGGGGCCTGGATGCTGAGCACCTCGTTGCCCTTGGTGGCGACGTTGAGGTTGCAGCCGACGCCGCAGTAGGTGCAGACGGTGCGGGTCTTCTTCGTGGCCTCGATGGACTTGGAGAAGAAGACGTCGCTGATGGCCGAGGTGGGGCAGGCCTGGGCGCAGGCGCCGCAGGAGACGCATTCGGAGTCGGCGAAGGACTGGTCGAGGCCCTTGATGATCTTGGCGTTGAAGCCGCGGCCGTGCATGGAGAGCACGTGCTGGCCCTGGATTTCATCGCAGGCGCGGACACAGCGGGCGCAGTTGATGCACTTGGCCAGCTCGCTGGTCATGTAGGGATGCGAGCGGTCCTTGGCGCGGTCGAGGTGGTTGGCCCCGGCGGGATAACGAACTCCACGGATGCCGACCTTGGCCGCCACGGTCTGCAGTTCGCAGTTGCCGCTGACCTCGCAGGTCAGGCAGTCCAGGGGGTGGTCCGTGAGCACCAGTTCGACGATGTTTTTGCGCAGACGCCGGACCTTGGGGGATTCGGTGAAGATGTGCATGCCCGGTGCGATGGGCGTGTGGCAGCTGGCCACCACGCGGCGCGGGCCGTCGGCCTGAAGGGCGACCTCGACGCTGCAGACGCGGCAGGCGCCATAGGGTTCGAGCTGGGGGGCGTCGCAGAGCGTCGGCACAAAGCCGCGGCCGCGATGGCGGTCGATGAACTTCAGGAGGGTTTCGCCGTTTTCAAAACGGTGCGGTTCGCCGTCGATGAACGCGGTGAGGGTGGAGAGGTCCTGGACCATGACGAGGGAAGGCGGGGCTGGGATTAAGACTGGAAGTAAGGACGAAGCTCGGCTTCGAAATGCTGGAGGGCATTCTTGATCGGCAGGGGCACGCCGCCGCCAAGGGCGCAGAGGCTGGTGGCCTCCATGGTGTCGAGCAGATCATTGATGAGCTCGCGGTCGATCTTGTAGCTGCTGTCGCCACGGGCCTTGGCGATCAGCTCCTTGCCGCGCGTGCTGCCGAGGCGGCAGGGGAAGCACTTGCCGCAGCTTTCATCGGCGGTGAACTGGAACAGGTGCTGGATGTATTCGATCATCGGCATCGATTGCGGGATGCTGACGACACCGGCATGGCCGAGCAGGAAGCCGGCTTTTTTGAAGCTCTCGAAATCGACCGTGAGCTGGCTGACATGGGAGAGGGGGACGATGCCGCCAAGAGGGCCGCCGACCTGGATGGCCTTGACGGGATTCTTGAAGCCGCCGGCGAGGTCGATGACGGCCTGCAGGGGCGTGCCCATGGCGACTTCGTAGATGCCGGGCTTCACGAAATGGCTGTCGAGCGAGAGCAGCTTCGGGCCGGTGGACTGCGGTGTGCCGATCTGGGAGTAGGCCTTGCCGCCGAGGGAAAGGATGGCGTGCAGGTTGGCGAAGGTCTCGACGTTGTTGACGATGGTCGGCTTGCGGAAGAGGCCTTCGTTGACGGGAAAGGGCGGGCGGGTGCGGACTTCGGGACGCTGGCCTTCGATGCTGGCGAGCAGGGCGGTTTCCTCGCCGCAGATGTAGGCGCCGGCACCCTTGATGGTTTTCAGCATGAAGTTGAAGCCGGTGCCGAGGATGTTCTTTCCAAGTAGACCGGCGGCGCGCAGGTCCTGAATGGCTTCATCGACGATGCGGACGCTGTCGGGGTATTCGGCACGGATATAGAGGACGCCGTTTTCAGCCCCGGCATACCAGCCGGCGACCATCATGCCGAGCAGCACGCTGTGCGGGCGCTGCTCCATGAGGTATTTGTCGATGTAGGCGCCGGGATCGCCTTCGTCCGCGTTGCAGACGACGTATTTGACGCTGCCTTCCGCCGCCCGGCAGCCGGCCCATTTGATGGAGAGGGGGAAGCCGGCGCCGCCTCGGCCGCGCAGTCCGCTGTCCTTCAGCTCGCTGGCGAGGGCGTCACGGCTGCCTTCGGTGATGAGCTTGCGGAAAGGAGCGTAATAGGCGTCGATGCCCGGGAACTCGGCGGTGAGCAGGGCGGGCTGAAGGTGGGAGACGACGGCGTAGCGATCGGTGCCGTCGCCCTGGCCGGTCTTGACGAGGGTCGAGAGGGCCTCGTCAGAGAGGCCGGAGTAGTTCTGGCCGTTGAACTGGAAGGCGGCGCCTTCATGGCAGCGGCCGAGGCAGCAGATGTGGCCGATCTCCTCCTTCTTGAAGTGGCCTTCGAGGGTGTGGTGCAGCTTGTCCTGGGTGCCGGCGCAGAGGCAGGCGCTGCCGTTGCAGAGGAAGATTTTCCTGCCGGCGTTCTCCTTCTTGAGGAAGTCGTAGAAGCTCACCGCACCGAGCGTGAGGGCGTCACCGAAAAGATGGTCCTGGCCCATCTGGTGGACGAGGTCGTTCCTTTCGGCGGTGCCGTGTTTTTCGGCGGCTTCGACCATGCGTTCGAAGACGTTTTTTTCGATGCCTTTGCGGAAGGAAAGGGCGCTGAGATTTTTGGACATGCGGGGGGCGGAAATTCTAGACGGCAGGACCGGCGGCTGGCGAGAAGAAAAGCCTGGCTGCGGGGGTTACGAACGGGGGGCAAAGAAACGCGATTTTTTCACAAGGTGTACAGCCTTCTTCTGCTTATTGCTTGTAGGATAAGACGGCGCCCGCCCCGGCGGAGAAGGCGCCTCCCAGCCTGGGGATGACCTCGGGCTCGGGAAGGATCCAGACATGGCCCGGGTTTGGCCGCCTGCGTTTTTTGAGCCGTTTGAAGATCTGCCAGAGGATCACAAGTCCGCCGACCCCGGCCAATGGCAGGCTGGCGGGCAGGAGGTAGCGGTTGATGAAGCCGACGGTGGATTCCTGGACGCCCGTGACTTCCTGGAGCGAGGGTTTGGAGTTCACGACGGTCCGCATGGCGGGGTCGGGGAGCTTTTTCTGAAGCCAGTAGAGCCGGGTGCAGAGACGGATGGTGTAGCGCTGAAGCTGTTCGGCGGGATCATCGGCCTCCTGGGCGTCGCGGATGCAGTCGGAGGCCATGTCGGCCAGTTCGTCCGCCGCCGCTGCGTGATGCAGGGTCTTGGAGAGGAAAATCCGCGTGCGCCAGGGTTCGCCGAGAGGATAGACGGCGAGGCAGGAGAGGTGCCGGGTCAGGGTGCCATGGGCGAACTGGAGGGGATCCGCCGAGGCAGGCAGCCTTTGATCGGCGTCGAGGACCAGCACATGCAGGCGGATGCGGGCGTCGGAGGCATGAAATTCGAGCAGTCTGTCCAGGTCGCCACGAACGACCTCGGGGACGAGGTTTTGGGGATCGACCAGGTATTCATTGGCCGGGATGTCGGCGAGTGCGGCGACATGGTCGGGCGGCAGGTCCTTGATCGCCAGGGCCGGTGTGGGAACCCGTGGTGCCTGGGCGGGGCGGGCGTTTTGCAGAAGGCTGCCATGGAGAAAGAGTGAGAGGTCGGTGGGGCCGATCTGGGAGGAGAGGCCGGTGGGCGCGTCATCGAGACGAGGACCGAGCCGCTGGACTTCCGAGCTGTCAGTGAGTGCCGGGATGAGGGTGCCGGGCAGGAGATTGTTGAACGGGCCGCCGGGGTTCAGGGAGTCCAGGCTTGGCGGGGATTCCTCCCAGCGGGGAAGCGGCAGCTCTTCATCGATCGACTGGGCGTCGGCCGGGACGGGATAGGTCGGGACAAGCATCCACAGGCATGCCAGCAGCAGGGCGGAGCGGGGGCGGTGCCGGGGAGGTTTCATGAAGGGCTCAGGGTTTGTCGGCGAGCCTGCCGGTGCCCGGCTGAGTCAGGCTGCGGGGCTGGCTGGGGCGCAGGCTGTGAAGGCCGAGGTCGGAGGCATCTCCGACGCTGGCCGGGAGAGAATCCGGCTGGCGGTGTTCACGATGTCCGATGTTTCGGAGGAATTGATCCACACGATGGCAGGCGGATTCAATGGCCTCGGCCACCTGGCCACGACGCAGAGGTCGGCGCAGTTTTTTGAGGATCTCCTGCAGGATGGGCTCCGGCAGCGCCTGCTCCAGGGCATAGCCCAGGGTGATGGCGGCCTGCTGTCGCAGGGGGTCCACCAGCATGACGATGGCGAAGTCATTGCGCCGGGTGATCTGATGGGTCTGGAAGGCGCCGTGGTTGATGAGCCAGAAACCCAGGTCGGGAAGGGTCAGGGTATCCGGCAGCACGCCGATGTAAGCGGCCATGAAACATTGAGGGAAACGCCTTTCGAACTCGTCGAGCACCGTCTCGAGGTGGCGCGTTTCACGCAGGTTCAGACGCCCCGCCACGTCCGTGATGCGCTCCAGCCTGACCCAGTCGGCCCCCAGATAGGCGCGGATGGCGGTTGCTGAAAAGCCGCAGGCCATGCAACTGGCCTGGCTGGCCGAGAGGAGGGCGGAGCAGTGGGGGCACTTCATTTATTTAATTTACCTTAAGCTTTTGAAAGAGGCAAGACCGCAGCGGGCGGGGCTGTCAGGCTAGAGAGTTCGGAGACCGGAAGCTGTTCAGGGGATCGGCAGGTCGGGCGAACCTGGGCTGCTTTTCTTCATGCTGGCGGTCATCCAGATCAGGCCTGAGACGGCGAGTGCAGCGCCCATGCCGACCATGGCCCAGGGCAGGTGGGTGGCGTCCTCCAGGTGCTTTTTTGAATAGCCGAGCAGGCCACCGAGCGGCATCATCAGCTGGGAGCCGGTGAAGTTGACGACGAAGTGTCCGGCGAGGCCGGGAAGGAGCGAGCCGGTGCGCCACGACAGCCAGCCAAACAGCAGGCCGAGGGGCAGGGCCACGATGGCCTGCCAGGGGTTCAGATGGAAGAGGGCGAACAGGATGGCGGTGAACCAGATCGAATGTGCCGGGGTATAGCGTTTGAGCATGCCGCGCAGCATCCAGCCACGGAAGAACAACTCCTCGCAAACCGGTGCAAGAACCACCATGGTCAGCAGTGAAACCAGGATTTCGTCCTGGCTGACCAGGCTTCTGAAAAGGTTCTCGAAATGCTCCGGAATCGGAACGGTGGTCGCCAGTCGGTTGAGTACAAAGGTAAGGCCGAAGCAGCCGAGGAGCAGGCCGGGGAAAAGTCGAGACGGGCAGCGATGCAGGGCATAGCTCTCCTTCCAGGATGACCTGCCGATCCAGAGTCCGGCGGCGAGGGCGGCAGGCCAGCCGGTGAACTGGGAAACGAGCACCAGCATCGTGTTGTCGATGGGCAGCTTTTTGACGGTCAGGTAGACCGCCAGAGGGATGGTGATTCCAAAGGACACGAGGTAAAAGACCAGGCTCACCAGCAGGGCCGTGCGCCGCTTGAGGCCGGGGGACGGGAGCTGAGGGGGCAGTGGAGGAGGCGCTACGGAAACCTCCGGCGTGGCGGTTGCACTGCTGGATGAATCAGAAGCTGATGCACCCGCCATGGCAGGTGTCTCGGGGCCGCCGGGTGAGTTTTCCATGGGACGAGATGCTGGCAAACAGCATCCCTTTTGGCAAGGCTGGATGCTGGGAACGAGGTGGAGCGCGGGTCCATTCTGGTGCCGATCATCGTCTTTCAATGAGGCGGAGCGACCGGGCGTGGTCAGGACCGAAGACTTCTGAAGGCAGGCCATGCATGATCCGTTCGGCATCCGGGGATTGGAAAAATCTTTCAACCCCCAATCTTCCTGCCCCAATGACGGGTTTTTGCGCGAATTGAACTTGATGGAGCGACGGATAAAAAGGGCCTGCGCGGCGCTTTTGGGCCATGGGATTGAAGGAGGCATTTCAAACGCTGTTGCCGCTGCCACATTTCGGTCCGAGTAGACGAGCAGGGAAAGATTAGGCCCGGCTGGCCCTGCCATGGGGTAAGATGCCCGTCTGCAAACAAAACCAAAGTGTTGAAACACATGTCTCTCCGGCCTGGGCGATCCCGCCTTTGCCTCACTCAGAAAACGGAGTCCGTGTGTGTCGGGTGAATTTTTTGGGTAAGCACCTATTATTTTCTCGACGGAAACGATGGCCTTGCGGTAATCACCCTATTGCACCGTGAAAATCATACTCCTGCCGTAAGGCAAGCCTGATTCCGATTCAGGCTTCAGTTCGGCCAGGGAGCCCTGCCCCTAGTTAAATGGCACAGGCCTTCGGGTCTGCTGCCTCTCCCGGATTTTCACATGCAGCCAGACTATCACCCCATCCTGCCGCGCTTTCGAAGCCGCTGTGGCAATGCTTTGCAGCTGCTTGCGCTTGCCGGAATGGTGTTCCAGCCGCTGGCCCTTCAATCCACCTGGGTGGACACGGATTCCGACAGCACCTGGGACGCGTGGCAGGATCCATCAACCAGCGCGACGACCTCCCTTGTCGATCTGGATGCCCAGAGCTCTGACATTGATGGCGACAATGCGACCAATGAGGAGGAGCGAAACTACGGCTCCGATCCCTTTGTCTTCGATTCGGATGGGGACGGCCTTTCGGACGGGGATGAAATCCATCTGGCGATAGAAGGCCAGGGAAAGGGCTACTCGCTCACCTCCTGGGACAGCAACGGGGACTACATCAGCGACTTTGATGATTTTCACATCGGCACCGCATCTGCGGTGCCCGGCTTCCCGGGGGTTGTCTACACGGACGGCGTCCTTCCGGAGTATTCCAACGCCAGCTATTCGGACTATGACGGCGACGGCATCAAGAACCCCTTCGACTTGTACCCGGCGGACCCGTTGAACAACGACGCCGACCAGGACGGAATAGATGATGGCATTGACCCGGTTCTTGATGATGCAGCCAACCCGAGCCCGGTCAATGGACAGTCCTGGGGAGGCGCCGCCCTGTCAGATGACGATAATGACGCGATCAGCAATTTTTATGATGACTGGCCTGATGATTCCTCCAATGGATCGGGTGACGTGGACGGCGACGGCATACCCAACGGCACTGATCCCAGCCCGAGGGATCATGACAACACCAGCCCCGCAAACAGCATGCCCTGGGGGCTGTCATGGGATGGGGACGATGACGAAGATGGCATCATTAACTTTCATGATGCCAACCCCTACACACCGGATCATGACCAGACGCTGGCAGATGCTGACGAGGATGAAATACCGGACATCTACGACCTTGCCCCTGATGACAGCACGAACACAAGCAGCATCAACGGCGTTGCATGGTATCGCACAGGCAGGGCTGATTATGACGGTGACGGTGTGAGAAATTTTTTCGACCCGTATCCTTACGACTACTACAACGGAGTCGCTGACGTGGACGGTGATGGTCTATTAAACAACCAGGACCCCATACCCGCTCATCCGGACAACGTCAGCTGGGTCAACAACCAGGCCTGGTACGGCAACGTCTGGAATGATGACGACAATGACGGGATTTTTAACTTCTGGGACGCCTGGCCCCAGGATCCGTACAACAATTCGCCGGACTATGACATGGACGGCGTGTTGAATGGCGATGACCCGGCGCCTTATGACGCGGGAAACTACAGCGATCATAATCATGTCGCATGGGGAGGCCGCCTCTTTGACGACGACGACTATGACGGGGTCCAGAACTACTGGGACGGGTCTCCTTCTCCAGAGCCACCTCCCGAGGGGTCCGGGTCAGGAGGCGGGTCGGGAGGTGACCCTCCCCCCACGCCGAACGATGCTGACGGCGACGGCATCGACGATTCAATAGATCCAAACTCCGCTGATTACTCAAACTTCAGTCCCTACAACCTGCAGAGCTGGGCGTCCTATGCAGATGTGTTTGGGGATGCCGACGGGGATCTCACCCAGAACTTCTGGGACTCCAGCCCGTATCCGGACACCTCCGGAACCCAGGATTCGGACTACGACGGGATTGCGGACGTCAGCGATCCCTACCCTTGGGATGCGAGCAATTACAGCCTGCTCAACGGCACGGCGTGGCATGGCTCAGCACTCAATGATGATGACAATGACGGCCTGGCAAACTACTGCGACCTGCATCCCTACCAGGATTCGAACGCGGACGCGGACGGAGATGGCATTGTGGACGTGAGTGATCCGGCCCCCAATGATTCGGGCAACTTCAGCTATCAAAACGGACTCACCTGGAACGGCCTTCTGTTCAATGATGATGACGGGGACGGCATTCAGAATTTCTGGGACACATCCCCATATCCTCCGCCACCTCCCCCGGACAATGACGGTGACGGGCTGAACCTGGACCAGGAAATAGCCCACGGGACCAGCGACGAGAATGTGGACACTGATGGAGACGGGCTCACCGACTATGAGGAGGTGCAGGTTTTTGGAACCAGCCCGACGAACAGGCATCACCTGAGCCAGCAGGCCGGGTGGGGCGATATTTACACCGACTGGCAGCTTGTGGATCTCACGGACAGCGACTCTGACGGAATTCCGGACAGGGTTGAGCAGCATTATTCGAGCTATGGGCTGAGCGAAACGGATCCCATGGACGCCCTGCGTGACATCGACCTGAACGGCCTCAACAACCGGGCGCAGTATCAGATGGGCGTTGCGCTTGACTACGACATGGACCGCTATGATGCGGACGGGGACGGCATCACGGATGTCTATGAGGACTACCACGGGCTGAACAAGCAGAACCCTGCGGATGCGGTTGGTGACGCCGATGAGGATGGTGTCACCAATTATGAGGAGATGGTGCTCCTGCTGGACCCGGGAAACCCGGACACTCCGGGCGGGGGAGGCGCTCTTGGAGACCTGCTCCATCTGATCCTCAGCGTGCGTTATCCCAACGGGGGTGAGCCCGCAGACGAGGATCTGGACGGCAACGGGGTTTCGGACTGGGTTGACGCACTGCTGGCAGCCGGGCCGTCCGCACCGGACCATTATCGGTTTGTCCGGGTCATGTCCGGCGACCTGGACGGTGACGGGCTGCCTGATGACTGGGAGCACAGGTACGGCCGCTGGAGGTTTTCCAACGGGCTCCAGATGCGTGTGGCGGATGCCCAGGAGGACAACGATGACGACGGCATCAGCAATGACTGGGAGTTCCTGCTTGGAACCAGTCCAATCGCGGGTGACAGTGACAGCAACGGTGTTCTGGACATGGATGAGGATCATGACGGTGACGGCCTGAGCAACGCCCAGGAGTTCGGGCTTGGGACCAGTCCGGCGAAGTCTGACACAGACGGGGACGGTGTTTCCGACCTGGTGGAAATTCAGGAGGGAACAGACCCGCTCGACGCCAGCTCAAGCTCCATCCAGGCCGTCGGACTTCGGGTGTTCACTCCCTGGTCATCAGGGCGCTGAGCATTCCGCCAGCCTTTTAGGACATCGAACCCATCATCCATCAAACCAAAAGTCACGGTCATGAAAGTAAGGTATCCGTCAAACGTAGCGCCATGGGTCTGTCGTAGTCAGCAAGTGTCGTAGCCGTAGGGCTACGACACTTATGGACAACAACCGGGGCAAGACGGCGATATTGAAGCAGGACACGCTGGGGCGTGT